>CAJOHD010000001.1:0-268518 GCA_905234275.1 uncultured Bacteroidales bacterium
TGTCGGCTTCGGGCGACACTCATTTTTGAGAAGGTGCGATAATCAGAGACATCGGTATGGCTGAATTGCTTCGTTTTCAAGAGATTCAAATTGTTGTCAAAATAGAGAACTTGACCTTGAACGGACGCATTGGTGGTGTTGAATCTGCCGGGATAATACATCAAGTAGCCGGAATCTGTTTTCACCAAATGACAACGGCTAAGCAGATGCTCAACAGCGCCACCTCCGCCATTCGAGACGGTCTCGTATCCAATCCGATCAATAAGTTCCCCTTCAAAAGTCATTCTAAACATAAACAAAGAATCAGGGCCTCTTGGGTGGTCAACATCGTGGCTATATGCTTTGAAATAAGCTCCAACTATTACCCCATCGTCAACCAAAGGGGAAAACAGGCAAAGCGTACCGCATTGCTCATTCGGATTCAGTTGCCACGATGAGTTTTGAACTTCAAAAGTGTCAATCTTTATATGATGTTCGAAACACTCCGTTATGTTCAGTTGCTCATCCAATTTGTACAATCCGAGAATAGCGTCATCAGGTGGATTGTCGTAGTTCAAGAAATAATTGAAATACGAGAAATCATGGTCGGGATTATAGGCCATCAAAGCAAACAACTGTTTGTAGCTCGATAAGCGGGCTTAAAGAATTCGTTATATGCCAACTCTTCGCCATTAGAAGAGAATTTTCGCAACGCTGGATGAGGCGAATAAAAATCCCCATAACCGCTTTTGAAAAAATGGCAGCACGACACGACTACATTCCCATCTGAAGTCTCGTAAGCATCCAGCATGTGGGTGATTTCATTCTCAGTAGTATAGTATTCGTATGATTGTTCCCACTCCTGAGCAACGGCCTTTGCTCCGAAAAGCAAGGCGAGAGCCAATAAAAGAAAGTAGTGTTTTTTCATATATTATTTGTTGCATGAGATTTCTCCACTACGCTTCGCTTCGGTCGAAATGACGGGCGCTATATCATCCTCGCAAAATTATAACAAAATTTCGCTAAAAAAGCAACAGAAGACTGGCAATCCACAAAATTTCTGGCAATTGATATTGATAATCAGGATGTTATAAAAGTTTAATCCACAAAAAAGTTGGAATAAAGGAGATAATAAATTGGCTGTTTGGTTTAAAAAATTTTTCAAAAAAGAGGCTGCATGAGGCAAAATTATTAGTATCTTTGCAGTATAAATTTTAAGTTATGAAGGATTATAAAATTGTTGAAAATGATGTGGCGATGGTGGCTGAACCATCGCAACCTTATGCTGCAGTGAGGAAAGTAAGCAAGCCGGGAAGGATGACAGTTAAGGAATATTTTGATGAAGTTTGGGAAAGGGTGATTGAAAAGCATGAAGGAGTATAAAGTAGAGATTGATTCATCAGCAAGAGAGGATATTGAAGAACTAGCAGAGTTTTTATCGACAAAGATGTCACTTGAATGAGCCAGAAAGTATCTGGATTCAATGATTCAAGAAGTTTTATCACTATCGGTTTATGCCGATGTATATTTACCAAGCAGACAAAAACCATAAAAATGATTCATTCTAAAGCTCGAAGAATGGTGTCGCACAACAAAAAATGGAATTACATCTTCCACATCGAAGATGACTTTGTTATTGTCGATAGGATTTTACCTTCGAAATTGATTAGAGGATAAAGACTTTTTCAAGATTTTCAATCCCAATCTTTTTCTTTATCGCAGTCCTGTATTTTGCCACAGTGTTTTCCTTGAGGTGCATGATGTCGGCGGTTTCTTTCAGGCGGAACGAGAAGAATGAAAGAATGCAGATGTCGAGCTCCGTGTCGCTCAAATCGGGATGAGCGGCGCTGAGTTTCGCCATGGCATCGGGATAGGCGGCGTTAAACTCATTGCGGATGCGCTCCATCTTGTTGTTGTGCCGGTCGCTGAAGATAGCTCGGCCTTTGAGCCGCAAAGCCTCATAATCCTTGTCTTTTATGGTGTTGAGATGGCGTTTCTTCCAAATGAAATAAAATGCCACAACGACAGCTGAGGCTGTAAAAATTATTACAATCAACCAAACTATATTGGCGCTTTTATCAGACTTGTCAATACTTTGCAGATAGGCGTTGAGCAACGGCATCGCGTTTGTGTTGTGATGTCTTTGAACAATCTCCTTTTCGTTGGATGCCTTTATAATCGAGAGATATGGAGCGGCTTTCATGGTGTCGCCAACCTTTTCCCAACAGTCGGCCAAGCCAGCTGCCGATTGGTTTTGGATGTTGTGGTCAGTCGTCTGAAAAGCCACTTCCAGCTCGGCAATTGCAGTCGGGTAGTCGTGCTTCTGATAGTAAACGAAAGCCTCCTCTAAAAAGGTTTTGTGATAAAGTAATACATCGTTGTTAATCAACGACTTAGCCATATTGAAATGATATATTGCCGAGTCGTATTGATGGCTGTGTCGCAGACAGTTGGCGTAGGTGTTTTCAAGATATGCCCGTTCCAGTGGATAACGATCTGCATCGGCAAGACGCATTCCTTGGTCGCAATACATATAAGCGGTGTCGCCTTCGCCAGCCTTGCCTAAGCGCTCATAAATCATGCCGAGATTGGAACATGAGCGTGCCATCCATGCTGTGTCGTGCGCTTGTGTTGCGCAGCCAAGACCCATCGCCGCCAATCGTTTGCATCCGCTGCCATCCGAGAAATTGAACGCAATTTTTGAAATCACATAATGTATTTTTGATCTTTGTTGAGACGCACGGCCGTGCGTCTCAACGTTTTTCGAATCATCAAAATTCTCATCCAAAATCTTCAACGCCTCAACCAAATTCTTCGCCGCCTGTTCCGAAACATGGTTTTCGCCAAACTGCAGCACACCTATCAGATAATGGCATCGAGCCTGCATCCAAAGATTGCGCTTGTTGTCGTTTCCTTGATAAAACTCCAACGCCGGAAGAATTATCGAATCGTTAAAATCGTAGTAATAGAAACCGGTGATGAGAGAATCAATAGAGTCGAGAGTTTTGGAATAGGCGAGGTCTTGTTGGGAATTTGGTTCGAAAATATTGTCATAACGGTTGCAACCTGCAATAAATGCAAGGGAAAATGCGATTGACAATATGGCGATAATTCTTTTCATAATATGTAGAGACGCACGGCTGTGCGTCTCTACCATGTTTTATTTGTTTTCCTTATTTCACCAAATCGAAGGTGTCTTTAGCGATCATATATTCCTCATCTGTAGGATACACAACCACTTTCACCTTTGAGTCAGGTGTTGAGATGACGGCTGCGTCGCCCATGATGGTCTCGTTCAGCTTCTTGTCGATCTTGATGCCGAAGAACTCCATGTTTTCAAGGATGGCCTCACGCATGAACCATGCGTTCTCGCCGATACCGCCTGTCATCACGAGGACGTCCATGCCGTTCATGATGGCTGCGTAGGCACCGATGTATTTCTTCACGCGGTGTGCGAACATGTTGAATGCGTAGGTGCAGCGTTCGTCGCCAGCATCACGGCCAGCGCGCACGTCACGCATATCCTGTGAGTTGCCGGTGATGCCGATGAGACCTGACTTCTTGTTTACCAAAGTGTTCATCTCCTTGGTGTTGTAGCCTTCCTTATCCATGATGTACATGAAAGCGCCAAGGTCGAGGTCGCCAGTGCGGCTGCCCATCACGAGACCTTCAACAGGTGTGAAGCCCATTGATGTCTCCACCGACTTGCCGTTTTCGACTGCTGCGATAGATGCACCACTGCCGAGATGGCATGTGACGATCTTGGTGTTTTTCCAATCTTTGCCGACATATTCAGCGGCTTTTTCAGCGACGTATTTGTGGCTGGTGCCGTGGAATCCGTAGCGACGTACACGATATTTCTCGTAGTATTCGTAAGGGATTGCATAGAGATAAGCCTCTGGTGGCATTGTTGCGTGGAATGATGTGTCGAACACTGCTGCCATTGGGATGCCCGGAAGCACTGCCTGCATTGCGGCAATGCCCTGAAGAGCGCCTGGGTTGTGCAATGGAGCGAGGTCGCAGAGATCCTTAATCATGTTGATGACGTTGTCGTCGATTCGGACGCTGTGAGTGAACTTCTCTCCGCCGTGTGCCACACGGTGACCGACAGCCTTGATTTCTTTCAAGTCGCTGATGACACCGTATTCTTTATTTGTTAGTGCTTGAAGCACAATCTTGATGCCTTCTGTGTGGTTCGGGATAGGAAGCTGCTCGTAGTGCTTCTGTCCGTTCCATTTGTGGGTGAATTCGCCCATCTCGAGGCCGATGCGCTCGAGGAGGCCCTTTGCCAACACTGAGTGGCTCTTATCGTCCATCTCAATCAGCTGATATTTGATTGATGACGAACCGCAGTTTAAAACTAATATCTTCATAAAACCCTATTTTTAATTACTTTTTCTGAGCGATAGCCTGATTACATGTGATTGCAACCAATTTGTATACATCGTCGATTGAGCAGCCGCGGCTGAGGTCGTTGCAAGGTTTTGCCAAGCCTTGGAGCACCGGGCCCACTGCCTCGGCGCCGGCGAGACGCTGCACGAGTTTATAAGCGATGTTACCAACCTCGAGGCATGGGAATACCAATGTGTTGGCTTTTCCTGCCACTGGGCTGCCTGGAGCCTTGCTTGAGCCGACTGATGGCACGATGGCGGCGTCAGCCTGGAGCTCACCGTCGAGGACGAGGTCAGGACGGCGTTCCTGTGCGATGCGTGTGGCCTCGATGACTTTGTCGACGACTTCGTGTTTTGCCGAGCCCTTTGTTGAGAAGCTCAAGATAGCTGTCACAGGGTCGATCTTGGCGATAGCCTTGGCTGTGTCGGCGGTGCAGATGGCGATTTCTGCCAATTGTTCTGCTGTCGGCATAGGTGTCACTGCGCAGTCGGCGAACACCATTCTTCCGTTAGTGCCGTAAGGGCATCCTTCTGGTAAGAACATCGTGAAAGCACCTGAAACACATGTAACTCCAGGAACAGTCTTGATGATCTGCAACGCTGGACGGAGCATGTCGCCTGTGGTTGAGCGTGCGCCGCTGACGAGACCGTCGGCTTCACCTGCCTTCACCATCAAAATGCCGAGATACATGAAGTTGCCTGCGAGGTCGTATGCCTGCTCTGGTGTCATGCCTTTTGCCTTACGGAGTTCGAAAAGCAAATCAGCATATTTCTGACGCTCAGGGTTGGTCTGCGGGTCGATGACACGTGCCTTGCCGATGTTCTTCAATCCGAATTCCTTCACCATGTCGGCGATCTTCTGTGCCGGTCCAATCAAAATGACATCAGCGATTCCGTCAGCAACGATACGGTCGGCTGCTTTCAATGTTCTTGGTTCATCTCCCTCTGGGAGCACGATGCGCTGTTTGTTAGCTTGCGCATTAGCGATAATTTCTTCAATAAGTCCCATTATTCAATTATTTATAGATTTGAAATTTCCTTAAAAATTATTTCGCAAAAATACGAAGCTTCTATTAAAAATCCAAATTTTTTCTATATTTTTGCAGAATAAAATTTAGGTGAAATTCGATGAACGACACTATTGATTTTCAGATGGTTACGGAAAACGTCGCATCAACGCTCGAGCCAAGCCTGCGCGTGGTGGAGTATATTTCGCCTTCATGGAATTTCATTATCGTTTTTATGGCGATACTGTTTATGGTGCTCAACAAACAGCTGTATAACCTGCCTTTCCGCATGATGTTGTCGGTTTTGACACAGTCGTCCGACAGCGAGAGGATGATGCGCGAGTGGAATCCGATAGTCAGCATCAACGGTCTCACGGTGTTTTTGTCATACATCGCGCTGCTTGCCCTCATCGTGCAGAAAATTGTCGTGGTTTATTCAGGAAATACTATACTTTACAACAATTTCGGGTTCTATCTCGACATCTGCACTTTCATCGCCGCGGTTTGTATCATCCAATATCTCATCGTCTCCCTCTACGGCTGGCTTTTCGGTATCATGAGCGCCACCACACATCAGGAAGTGACACATCTGTCGACAATGACGATCCTGAACATCGTTATGATAGTTTTCGGTCTAATCATAATATTTTACCCGACAAAATTTATTTTAATAATAGCAATTTCTATTATATTGATAATCATGGCAATTCGAATAATTAAGTCGTTTTTTGAATTCCAAATTTTATCAAAGATGAATTTGTTGAATAATTTTTTGTATTTTTGCACCCTTGAAATTGCACCTATTTCGGTAGCCATCACGATGGTGTGCAGATTGGTCGCAACTGATTGTGTATTATAGGTTTATATAATTAGTGTTTTTTAAAAATGAAGATTAAAAACATTCTCGTTTCACAGCCAAAACCGGTTGATATTTCCAAAACTCACTTTGAAAGTATCATTAAAAAATATAACGTAAAGATTGATTTTGAGAAATTTATCAAGATTGAAGGCGTGGAAGCATCGGAGTTGAGGCAGGATCACGTGAAACTCACCGATTACACAGCTATCATTTTGACAAGCCGTAACGCAGTCGACCATTTCTTCCGCATTGCCAAGGAGATGCGCTACACCGTGCCGGATGACCTCAAATATTTCTGTGTCAACGAATCGACAGCCTTGTATCTTCAGCATTATATCCAGTTCCGCAAACGTAAGATTTTCTTCGGAAACCAGACGTTCGCCGACCTCGTCGAGATAATGAAAAAACATCGTGAAGAGACTTATTTCCTGCCGACTTCAAACATCGTGACAAGCGAAGACTACGTCGGAATGATGACTGAGGCCAAGCTCAACTTTAAGAAATCGTTGCTGTTCCGCACAGTGCCATCAGATTTACACGAAATCGACATCACAAAATACGACATGCTCGTGTTCTTCAGCCCTGCAGGTATCAACTCACTAAAAGTCAACTTCCCTGACTTCGTTCAAGGAGATGTAGCGATTGGAACTCTCGGCACTTCAACAGCCAAAGCCGTTACCGATGCCGGATTTAACCTTAGCTTCAGCGCACCTACCAAGACAGCCCCGTCAATCACCATGGCTATCGAGGAATATCTTGAAGCTGAGATCAAAAAAGCAAAGAAAAGATAATTGGAACTCAAGGAAGGACTACCGAAATCGCAGCGCATTTACCTGAAAAAAGCTGTCCAGACTTTATTTGAAGAAGGAAAAGGATTTTCGTTGTATCCTTTTAGAGTTGTCGTTCATCTGTATGACGCTGAGAATCAGGAAGTTGCACTTCCAAGAATACTCGTGTCTGTTTCCAAAAAGAGATTTCATCATGCCATAAAACGCAACCGTGTGAAGCGTCTGATTCGCGAAAGCTGGCGCAAAAACAAGGCTGAGCTGATGAAATTATGCCAATCGAACAACAAAACGCTTGATGTTGCGTTAGTATATAATGCCACAGTGATCCTGAAATATGAGGAGATTGAGGCTAAGATGAAAAAGGTTGTAGAACGTTTGGTCGAGAAGTTATGAAAAAGGTAATAAGCTTTATAATAAAACTACCTGCAAACTTCCTGATTTTGCTGATAAAAATCTATCAGTACACGCTCTCGCCCTTCATCGGCCGCAACTGCCGTTACACCCCGACATGCTCCAATTACGGCATCGAGGCGATACGCAAATACGGCGCCATCAAGGGTGGCTGGCTGACAATAAAACGAGTGGCATCGTGTAATCCTTGGGGAGGATCGGGATATGATCCGGTACCATAATAGTTTAGAGTGTAGAGTTGAGAGTTTAGCGTAGTTTTTAAGTTTAAAGTTGAAAGTAGAGACGGTCGGTCGACCGTCTCCAAAAAACAAAGAAATATGAAATATTTAAAATTATTTTTGGTTTTATTGGTTTTCACCGCGATGAATGCGGTGGGGCAGACCAAGCATAACAATTTCGAGATTTCAAAGAGCCTTGATATATATAATAATGTGTTGAGGCAGCTCAATATGTATTATGTTGATGAAATCGACCCGGCTGAGCTGAATGAGTCGGCTATCAACGCCATGCTCGAAGGTCTCGACCCATACACTGTGTTTATCACTGAGTCGCAGATTGAGGATGTGAAGCTCATGACGACAGGCGAATACGGTGGAATCGGCTCTCTGATTCAGTATTTCGAGGGCAAGACACAGATTTCTGAGCCATACGAAGGCTTTCCTGCCGCTAAAGCCGGACTGATTCCTGGTGATATCTTCTTGGAAGTCAACGATATTGATGTAACAAATAAAAACTCAAACGAGATAAGCGAGTTGCTGAAAGGCACTCCTGGCACCACCGTGAAACTCAAGATGCAGCGTCCGGGCGATAAGGAACCTTATGTGAAAGAGCTCAAGCGCGAGAAGATAAAAATCGACAACATACCTTATTCAACAGTGTTTGACAATGGCATCGGATACGCTATTTTGTCGCAGTTTACCAAAGATTGCGCTCGTGAGCTGAAGGATGTCATCGTTGATATGCAGAAAAAACACGAACTCAAGGGTTTCATCCTCGACCTCAGAGGCAACGGCGGAGGCTTGTTGAACGAGGCTGTTGACATTGTGAATATGTTCGTGCCGAAGAACAAACTCGTTGTGTATCAGAAAGGTAAGGTTAAAGAAAATAACTATAACCACTACACCCAGCACGAACCTCTTGACCTCGACATACCGCTCGTGATTTTGGTAAACGAGGGCAGCGCTTCTGCATCGGAAATCGTCGCCGGCTCTATCCAGGACTTCGACCGCGGCGTCATCGTTGGACAGCGCACATTCGGCAAAGGCCTGGTGCAAAACATCTTCCCAATGAGCTACAACACCCAAATCAAGGTGACGGTGGCACATTATTATCTGCCGAGCAACCGCTGCATCCAGGAAATCGATTACTCGAAAAAGAAAAAGGATAATGTCGCGGATACCTTAGCAAAAGCTGACACTCTGGGCAAGGCTTTCCATACCGCCAACGGTCGTGTCGTTTATGAAGGTCACGGCATCCAGCCAGATGTGAAGATCGAGCCGACGATGGCATCGACGATAACCATGCATCTTTACGCGAAAAATCTGTTCTTCAAATATGCAAACAAGTTCTATAGAGAGCATAAATCTATAAAATCGCCAGAAGACTTTAAGATTACAGACGCCATTTATCAAGATTTTATGCAATTCGTTAAGGATGAAGGCTTTACATTCACTTCACAAAGCGAAACCGAGATTAAAGAACTTGAAAAAATAGCTAAGGCTGAAGGTTATCTTGAAGAGATACAACCTATTCTGGATCAAGCAGTTGCGACGATAGAGGAGGAGAAGACCAAAGATCTTATCAACAACCGGAAAGAGATTGAGGAGATGCTTGAAATTGAGATTGTGAGCCGTTATTACTATCAGAAAGGCAAGATTATCGCCGCTTTGGACGACGATCCTGAACTTGAGAAAGCGTTTGAAGTGATTTTAAATCAAGAGGAATACAACAATATCCTGAAAGGAACAAAATAACAAATATGAAGAAACATAAACTTACACTCTCTTTTTTGGAATTTAACTCAATTGATGAGCTGAATGACGACGATCGTACTCTTTTGCTGAAGGCTAAAGAGGCTGCGAAGAACGCTTACGCGCCTTATTCAAAGTTCCGTGTCGGTGCTGCGGTGCGACTCGCTAACGGCACTGTTATTATTGGAAACAACCAGGAAAATGCTGTTTATCCTGTGGGTCTATGTGCTGAGCGTGTGGCATTGTTTTCAGCTCAGGCGAACTATCCCGACCAGCCTATTGTTGCCCTTGCTGTAACAGCTATCGGCAGCGATGGCAAGATTTCGCAGCCGGTTCCGCCATGTGGCAGCTGCCGTCAAGCTATGATTGAGGTGGAGAGCCGCCACAACCAGCCGTTGCGCGTCATCATGCAGGGCGAAGACGGTCCAATCGTCGTCAGCGAAAGAATGGATAACTTGATGCCGTTGATTTTCGCTGAAGATTTCTTGAAGAAATACACGGAAATGTAACCCTGTCATTTCGAGCGAAGTCGAGACCTGAGCTTGCGAAAGCATTCACCTTTGGTGAATAAATCTTTTTTTTACGTAAACAATTGAATAATTTCGAAAAACAAGGATTTCTCCATTCCGCTACGCTTCAGTCGAAATGACAAAGCCATTATTTAAAAGTAAACAGCAAGTTTGCGAAGAAGTTCCATAGCGTTGCTGCGCCGATGGCGAAGATTTTGCTGAGGTAGAAGTTCCATTTCAGTTTGTCGGTCAAAAGATAGAGCGTTAACGAATTGATTCCCAATCCGATAACCGAGACAAGCATAAACTTTCCATATTCTGTGGCGACATCGGCATTCTCGCTTTCGAATGTCCAGATGCGGTTCAAAATGTAGTTTGAAGTTGCGGCGCAAATAAATCCGATGGCATTGCTGACGTATTTGTTGATTTTTATAATCTCCTTGAAGAGCCAAGTGATGCCGAAATCAACGAAAACGCCAGAAAAGCCGACGACTCCGAACTTCAGGAATTTTAATATAAACAATCTATCAATTACCATCTTTTATCTTTAATACGTCATTTCGAGCTTGTCGATAAATCCTTTATTTCCGTGCTCAATTGAATGATTTCTAAAAACAAGGATTTCTCCATTTCACTCCATTTCATTCCGTTTCAGTCGAAATGACGGTAGTTTTATTCTTGAAACGATTACATGTTATAAATATTGCCACTGTCGTAATCAAACTGAGAATAATCACCAAAACGTTGTCGGTGCTGCCGAAATGCTCCGCGTCGATGTCACTTAAACCTCTGGTGTTCAGGTAATAAAGCATCACGATTGTCGCGTTATTGACGAAATGCATCAGCATCGAAGGTAAAATAGAACCCGACATCCAGAACATGTAGCCGAGCATTATGCCGAGAATGAAACGTGGGAAAAATCCGAAGAAATCCATGTGGAAAGCCGAGAAGACAAAGGCTGTCACGATAATGGCGACATGTGCGTTCTTGAATATTTTGATAAGCGCTTTTTGAATCACCGAACGGAATAATAACTCCTCGCTGACGGCTGCCAATACCGCAACGATCAACAAACTTGAGAAAAGTGAGCCTTGTGAGATGAACGTTTGGATGATTTCTTCCGACTTTTGTTGAGTGCTGCGCAGTTGCTCTTCAATGGCGCGCATTGATTCAGGAAATACGATGCCGTCGTTCCAATCGTTCACCATGCCGAGGAACGGTATGATGGTGAACATCGCTACGATTCCGAGTAACGACCATGTTGGTATCTTGTTGAATCCCAAATAGTTAAATGGTTTTTCATAAACCAGCATAACATAAACGACAGCAGGTATCAAGAACCCCACCACCTGACTTAAAGTTTGTATGATTTGAAGATTTTTTAAGTCAGTTATTGTGCCACCGTTTATCATGAGAACAAAAACCCCTAACACGCTGCTGAAAACCAATCCGAAGATTAGCAACAGCGCAAAAGTCAGGAGCTTGGTGCCAAAGGTGGTGTTTTTTATCAGTGGGAATTTCATAATCACTTATTTATACTGTCATTTCGAACGTAACGAAGTGAAGTCGAGAAATCTCCTGCAATTGTTTGAGATTTCTCCATTCCGCTTCGCTTCAGTCGAAATGACGACCATTTGTTTTTATCATTTTCTTCAATGTCAATATTAATTTTTCATTTTTTAGCAATGCCTCCACGCTCTGGTGCATTCTGTATTTCCAGCGCCATTTCGGGTCGGCGGGCTCGTTGATTTGCTCGTCCCAGGTGTTGTCCCAACGGAAGTCGCCGTCCATCGCGATATAATCCTGAATCGGGAGGATGACCCATTGCGAACTGCTGTTAAGATGTTGTTCCACAATCTCTTGACAGATATATGGCTCGCAAAAATATGGAGGATTATCAGTGTGATGCAGCATCTCATGATAATAACGTGCAGATAATGCACGATCTTGTTCCCACCATCCGCGAATGGTCGGCATATCGTGCGTTCCAGTGGTGTCGACGCTGAGATATGGGTTTTCGCGCGGGTCGCTGAACGGCCTGCCGCTCTGTTTTGGCATTCGCTGCACTTCAAGACTGAGGATGCCTAATTCTCGCATCACGCCGGGGACACAGGGTGCCACCATGCCAAGGTCTTCGCCACAGATTAACAGCGGTTTGTCCGTTTGTAGAGAGGCACGGCCGTGCCTCTCTACGGTTGGCAAATCAAATATTGTTGACAACCTTTTCCGTCCCTCAATCTCCCACAGCCTCGGGTTTTCCGGTGAATAATGTCCGAAACTGGCATCCGGACTGCCTTTCGGAATCTCCCAGATGCGGAAAAATCCGAGGATATGGTCAATGCGCAGGGCGTCGAAATATTTTTTGAACCATGCGACACGATCTTTCCACCATTTGAAACCTTCAGCTTCCATAGCAGCCCAGTTGTAGGTTGGAAAGCCCCAGTTTTGACCTTGAGGCGCGAAGCCGTCAGGCGGAGCGCCGGTTTCCATATTCAGGTTGAAAAGATGCGGATTCTGTTTCACATCGTCACTCTCACGATTCACCCCGATTGGCAGGTCGCCCTTCAGCATGATGCCCTTTGAGTGCAGATAATCAACAGCTTCCGAAAGCTGTTTGTCGCAATGATACTGCAAAAACTCGTAAAAATCTGGCTTTTTGCCGCGTTTCTGGTCGTAAACTTTCCGCAGATACCACATCTTGGTCTTGAAAACCTCAGGATAATCTACAAATTCCTTGGCATTGAGCTCTTTTTTCAGCTCTTGAAAACGTTTTATGTCGTTCTCGTCTTTCAGCTTTCCGACCTTTTCAACATTGAGGTAAATCGGATGTAACGCCTTGGTACTTATCGACTTATAAGGATATGAATCACTCCAGTCGCCGTCAGTGGTGGTGTCGTTAATGGGCAGAATCTGAATGAGCTTCAAACCGGTCGCAACACACCAGTCAGCGAGCTTCTTCAAGTCGAGAAACTCGCCAATGCCGCAGCTTTCTTCACTTCTCAGCGAGAAAACAGGTACGGCGACACCACTGAAATAATTCATATTATAAATCATAAAATCCATGGAGATTCCTCGCTTCACTTCGTTCCGCTCGGAATGACAAATAATTTAAAAAAAACAATCTGGCGCGGCTTTAAGGCTCCTGCAAAATAGCATGTATCGTTATGCCGCGCCACAATGCCCCTTCCTTTGTCTTGTCATTCCGAATCCCGAAGGGATGAGGAATCTTATAATTTGTCTATTTCTTTGCAAAGGTTGTTAAAAATGTCGGAGATTTCACCAACGCCGTTGATTCCTACGAGATTACCTTGTTTCTTGTAGTAGTCGAGCACAGGAGCGGTCTTCTCTTTGTATTCCACGAAACGATGTTTGATGGAGTCGATATTGTCGTCAGCACGACCGCTGGTTTTGCCGCGTTCCAGCATTCTGTTGATGAGGATTTCCTCTGGCACTTCAAGGCTGTAAACAGCATTGATTTTCAATGAGAAACCTTTCATGATCTCATCGAGCATCTCGGCCTGTTTCACTGTACGAGGAAAGCCGTCGAACAAAAATCCTGCTGATTTCAGGTTGGCTCCGACTCTTCCTTTGATGATTGAAACGACGATTTCGTCCGACACCAAGCCGCCTTTGCTGATGATGTCTTTCACCTTTTTACCGATTTCGGTCTCGGCAGCCATCTCCTCGCGAAGGATGTCGCCCGTTGAGAGGTAGGTGAGACCGTATTTTTCCTTAAGTTGTTGTGACTGAGTGCCTTTGCCAGCACCTGGAGGTCCAAAAAGTATGATATTCATTATTCAACAATTTTATAGATTTCTTTCAGATTTCTTCCGTATTCGTTATAGTCGAGACCATATCCGACGATGAAATCGTTACCGATTTCCATTCCTACATAGTCCATCTTGAGGTCATATTTCAGAGCTTTCGGCTTGAACATCATTGTGGCGATTTTAATGCTCTTCGCGCCTTTTTTATTCAGGTCTTTGAGCAATTCTGTCATGGTAAAACCTGAATCGACTATGTCTTCCACGATGACGATATTGCGACCGTTAACTTTCTCAGGTTCAATGCCTAACATCTCATTTGGCTTGCCTGTGCTGTGTGTGCCGACGTATGTTTTGTATTTCACAAACGCCATTTCGCAAGGCATTTCGAGGTTCTTGAACAGCTCGGCGGCGAACATAAACGCACCGTTGAGCATGACGAGGAACAAAGGCTCCATGTCTTTCATGTCTCGCTTGATTTCACTGGCGATTCGATGAATTTCATTTTCAATTTTCTCCTGAGGGATGAAAGGTGCGAACTCTTTGTCGGAAACTTTTATGATACTCATAATCAACAAGTTAGAAATTTGTGTTAAAAATCATTAACTTTTGCAAATATAAAAATTAATTTAGTAACTTTGCAAAAAATAAATTTTTAAAAAATGAATCCTTTAGTAAGTGTTATAATGGGAAGCACGTCTGACCTTCCTGTTTTGGAGAAGGCGCTGGCGTTTTTCGACGAGATGGAGATTCCTTTTGAGATGAACGCTTTGAGTGCACATCGCACGCCTGAATTGGTGGAAGAGTTTGCAAAAAACACACAGAAACGTGGCATAAAAGTGATTATCGCGGCAGCCGGAATGGCGGCTCATCTTCCTGGAGTGATTGCTGCGATGACGCCTATACCTGTCATCGGAATACCTGTAAAATCGGGCAACGACGGAATGGATGCGCTCTTCTCGATAGTGCAGATGCCTCCGGGAATTCCAGTGGCGACGGTGGGTATGAACAACTCGCTCAACGCTGCTATTTTAGCGGCTCAGATTCTTGCTGTCGGCGACGAAAAAATCGCGAAAAAAGTCGTTGATTACAAGGAAAACTTGAAGAAAAAGATCGCTAAAGCCAACGAGGAGCTGAAGGAGATTCATTACAAATTCAAAACGAATTGATGAGCAGCGTTGAGGTCAAGGAGGAAAGAGCCCGTCTTCTGCGAAGTTTCATAGTGCCAGTGGCGTTTATGGCCATTTGTTGGATTGTGAAAGGCATAGAAGAAATCTTTAACCTTGACTTCTCGTTTCTTGGCATCAAGCCGTTGCAAGCAGACGGCATACTGGGCATTTTTCTGTTTCATTTCCTACACGGAAGTTGGAGTCATCTCTGTGCTAACACATTGCCAATCATAGTGTTAGGAGCTTGCCTTTATTATTTTTATAAACCTATTGCCACAAAAATTGGTCTCCTTTTGATATTTTCCACCGGTCTTTTGACATGGTGCGGCGCTCGTGGGGGCGTTCATATCGGAGCCAGCGCCTTGATATACGGCTTGGCATATTTCCTGATGTTGAGCGGTTTCATCAGACGCAACAGAAACCTCGTAATCGTATCATTTTTAGTGATTTTCCTTTATGGCAGTTTGATTTGGGGCATTTATCCGAAATATGCCATCGAAAATCATATCTCTTGGGAGGGACATCTTGCCGGTTTAATCATGGGAATAGCCCTTGCCATCGTCTATCGTAAAGAAGGCCCGCAGCGCGAAAAGCCTGATGAAAACGACGATGATGCTGATTCCGACGATGACGACCGCTATTGGGATGTGCCGGAACCTCCAAAGGAAGAGCTGACGCAGCCGAGATATTTCAGACATTAGTCTTTAGACTTTAGATAGTTTTTGCATCACGATGGCGCAAGATGCGTCACCGGTGACCGACATCACGGTGCGTCCCATGTCGATGATTCTGTCGATGCCTGCCGCTACTGCCACACATTCTACAGGGATTCCTGCCGACGCGAATACCATCGCCATCAGCGCCAAGCTACCTCCAGGGATACCCGGCGTTCCGATGGAAGCTATTGTTGAGGCGAACGCTATTGCCATATACTGACTCATGGAGAGGTCGATGCCGCAACAGTTTGCCATAAACACCGACGCGACGCCGAGATAGATGGCTACACCGTCCATGTTGATGGTCGCACCCAGCGACAGCACAAAACGCCCGATGTCTTTGCTGACGCCAAGTTTCTCGGTGCATTGCATGGAATAAGGCAGTGTCGCCACCGACGAGTCGCTTGAGAAGGCGAACAGCATGGCTGGTTGCATGCCTTTGAAGAATTTCAGTGGTGACAGACCGCCCAGAAGCCATACTGCTGAGGAATACACCAGGCCGGCATGTACGGCGAAGCAGAAATATGCCAATGCCAGCAGTGCCGCATAGGAACCGAGCACTGACGGACCGTTTTCAACCACCACTGGCGTCAGCATGCAGAACACGCCGATTGGGGCTAAAGCCATGATATATTCCAAAATCTTACACACCACATCGTTGAAGCTGAGCGTCACCTTGCGCGCCATCGCGCCTTTCTCACCAACGTGCACCATAGCGATGCCGAAAAACAGTGCAATCACAATGACTTGCATCATCGCCATCGAGTTGATTGGCGTGAGGAGGTTGTCGGGAAACATTGCAACTATCTGGTCCATCACCGTCAGATGAGGGGTTTCGACGACCGCCGAAATGGCTTCCGTGCTGATGTGTATGGTTGGCAGAAAGCCTTTCACCAGACTTGGAACAACGAGTCCCAGCGTCACCGCGAAAAGGGTTGTCGTTATAAAATAAATTAAAGTACGGAGTCCAAGCCTGCCCACTTTCGAGATGTCGTTCATCGAAAGAATGCCTGCCATTATTGAGAAAAGCACCAGTGGCACCACGATGAATTTCAATAAGTTAAGGAAGATTGCGCCAATCGGTTTGATATATTCGTTGACGAAATCAGCCTGGTTGCGCAGCAGCACGCCGGCTATCACCGCCAACACGAGGGCGATGCCGATTTGAGCGGTAAGGGAAAGTTTTTTCTTTTCTGTCATTTTCTGATATGCTAAACGTTCGTCGCCGTTGGCGAGATGTATGATGCCGCAATATTTGAATCCAAATTTCTGGATGTTATGCTGCATTATTTTGTTGTCGCGATGCGTGTCGATACGGATGTTGCGTTCCCTTGCGAAGCAGAACTCCATGATACTCTGGAAGATACCATGTACTTCAGGGAAACTCGCGATGCGGTGTATCACGTGGTAAGGCTTTGTGTCGTCGAGCCATTTGCCGTCATAAATCTTGTCGTATGTCGGTTCCGGCGATGGCAGAAATGCGAAATAAGCCACTATTTTTCCATCGTCTTCGACCACAAATCCGCCGTCTTTCTCTATGTCAGCCTGTACAATCTCCAGCGACGGATAGCCGTCAGTCCACTGGTTCGCGTTACCATCCGCCACCATGATGCCTTTCGCTGCCGCGAAGACCTCGAGCAGTCGTTCGCCGTCTTCAGGCAACGAGACTTTGCGAATTTTGCGGGTTGGTTGGGAATTGTCAGTCTTTTGCATGATACATAATGTTTATCGTTGCAAATATACAAATAATTTCTTACATCTCATCATTACGAAATCGGATTGAAATAAATTATTGATAATCAATATAATATTGCAATTTCGGATTTACACCGTCACCAACGACTTTGCTTAATTGCTCCCACGATGCTATCATCCCTTTTTGTTCGCGGTGGTTCACGATTTTCTTAACATCTTCGTATTCCAGATAAGGATGTTTTAACAAAACCTTGAATGCATCACTGTTGATTCTCAATTTGTTAGGCGTGAAAGTTGAATCGATCTTCACATAATCTTTAATGCTGTTAAATCGCGCGGTGTCCATGCGGTAAACCTCCAACAATTGCTCGGTTTCGCAATAACCACCCAATTTTTCACGATAATCAACAATCCATTTTGCATATGCCGACCCGATGCCTGGAAGTTGCTTCAATAAAGTGGTGTCGGCAGTGTTGATGTCGATTACGATTGTCATTTCGACCGAAGCGGAATGTAATGGAGTGGAGCGGAGAAATCTCTTGCCAACGCTGTCATCAATAGTTCTTTTTTCCGCTGTTTCTTTTGTTTCTGCGTGCTTCTTTTTGTCATTCCGAGCGTAGCGAGGAATCTTATTCGCTTTGGCTGTCTCTTTAGCTAAAGAATCTGCTATTCTAATCGAATCAAGCATCTTTTCCCTTCTCGCTATTATCGAATCCAAATCGTGCTTATAATAATCTCTTTTTGGAGGATTGTTGATGATTATGTATTTGGCAATCAATATGATAACAATCATCGAGACGATGGTGATGATTGCAATGCGCTCGCTGCGCGAAAATGTCATAAAACGCTTGAAATTGTCCATAAAAATTGGTTTTTAGTGTTAAGAGTGGAGAGTGAAGTGTGGAGTTATAATTCAACTCTTAACACTTCACTCTTAACTTTTATTTAATGAATTGTGTGATAAAAATCACTGTAATCGCTACTGGTGCCAAGAATTTAATGATGAAATACATGATTCTTCTCAATCCCATGCTGACGTTACCGCCATTGGTATATTCGTCCATGAAGTCGGATTTTTTCATCTTCCAGCCGAGGAAAATGACGGTCAACAGGCCTCCGATGGTCATCAGGAATGTCGAGGTGAATGCATCGAGACTGTCGAAAACACTTAATCCAAAGATTCTCAGCGGTGAGCTATCGTGCAGACTCTCGCTTGAAATCACACACAGAATAAACGCTCCGATTGCCGAGTAAATAGTGGCTTTTTTACGACTTATATGGAGTTGTTCGGTGAGATACAAAACAGGCACTTCCAGCAATGAGATAGAGGAGGTGAGGGCTGCGATTGTCAGAAGCAGGAAGAAAATCAGGCAGAAGAAATAACCACCTGCCATCTTGTCGAAAAGCATAGGCAGGGTGACGAACGCCAGCTCGTTGCCAGCTTCAGGTCTGATGCCAAACGAGAACGCCGCCGGGAAGATGACGATGCCTGCTAAAACCGCGATGAGAGTGTCGCTGATGCACACCATAAAAGCGGTAGAGGTGAGGTTGTCATTCTTAGCGATGTACGAGCCGTAGCTTATCAAACAGCCCATTCCCAGACTCAATGAGAAAAATGCCTGACCGAGTGCATTGATGAGAACCTTACCCGTGATTTTTGAGAAATCAGGTTTTAGGAAAAACTCTATACCATCAGCAGCACCTGGCAAAGTCAGCGATTTGATGCCGAGGATGATCAAAATTCCAAAAAGGATTGGCATGAGGATTTTCGAGTATTTCTCAATGCCTTTCGTCACACCTTTTATAATAATAAAAGCAGTTAGGAAGATGAAGATTCCCTCGCTGAGGATAGGCTGCCATGACTCATTCATCAAGTTGTTGAAATCTGTTTGAATCGTAACCTTATCCAAGTCGTGATAATAGTTGATGATGGACTTACCGACCGCGTCGATGGTCCAGCCTGCCACGGTGCAGTAGAAGGCTAGGATAAGAAACGCGCAGATCACGCCCATGTAACCTATTCCTGACCAGCCTTTTTGGTCTGGAGCGAGTGTTCTGAACGCGCCTACCGGGTTTCTACCCGAGCGTCGTCCGATGACGAACTCCGACACCATGAGAGGCAATCCCATGAGCATCACAATGGCGAGATAGACGATGAAAAACGCACCGCCGCCGTTAGCGCCCGCTTCGCACGGGAACCTGTATATATTACCCAATCCGATGGCGGAACCTGCCGCCGCCGCTATGATTCCAAATTTAGAACCGAAACTTTCTTTATTATTTGCCATTTTTTCTCTTTTTAAACGGTAAACTGTAAACCGTAAACCGTAAACGGTAAACTTTATTCCTTCTCACCGTAAGCGAGGTCGCCCACATCACCCAATCCTGGTACGATATATGCCTTAGCGGTCAGCTCGTCGTCAATGCTGCCGACCCACAATGTTGCGTCGTATTTCGACAATTTTTTCTTCACATAGTCAACACCCTCGGCACTTGCGATGACAGCCACGAGATGCAGTTTTTTTGGTTTCATCTCATCGTGGAGCAGACCGTCGAGACACTGCACCAATGACGAGCCGGTGGCAAGCATCGGGTCAACGAGCATTAAAACGCGACCGTCGATGTTGGCGGCTGAATAATACTCGATGCGGATCTCAAAATCCTCATTTTTGTCATATTTTCTATATGCAGCAATGAAAGCATTATCAGCTTTGTCGAAAACGTTCAGAAAGCCTTGGTGAAAAGGCAGTCCCGCACGCATGATGGTCGCCAGAACAGGCTGATCAACAAGGATGTTTGTCTCTTTCTCACCGAGTGGTGTGGTGACGACAACCTTCTCATAGTCAAGAGTTTTACTGATTTCGTAAGCCATCAGCTCGCCAATGCGCTCGAGGTTTTTACGAAAACGCATACGGTCGCCCTGGACCTCCACATTTCTCAATTCTGCGATGTAATTATTGATGATGCTGTTGTAAGCATCGATTTCTATGACTTTTACCATGGTTTGTTAAACTTTATTTCGTTTGAATATTTTCAATGCAAAGTTAGAAATTATATTGAGTTTGTTGAACTTCAATTCCTGATAATATTTTTCTTCTCCGCCAAAACCCTTGTAAAACCTGGCTAATCCGTCGTTGTCAGAGCCTTCAAAATCGAGGATATTTTGTGTTCCGCTGTATCGTTTAATGACGTGATCAAGCAAAAAAGTCAGTCCGTGATTCTCTTTATTTGCCTCATCTGAACCTGAGAAAAGAAATACTATTTTGTTGTGGCTTATCATGAAAAACGCGCCTGCAATAATCTGATTATCAGTGTTTTGGACTCCAAAAACCAGACATGCATCATGACTTTTTGCTACTTCGACAAGATTCAGCAGCCGATTATATTCTTTGTCGCCCCAGTGCTTAATCTCTTTGCCTCTATTCTTACGGAAAAGCTCAATAATCACTGATGGATCAGCGTCCTCAACGATTGTTAAACCTTGTTTTTGCGCTTTGGCGAGATTGCGCTTGGTGTTAGAGTTGTAGTTGGCGTATAAAACTGAATAATCGGGGGTTAATGAGAGTTCGATGTTGCGATGATTCTCGCATTGATAAGTCGTGTATGTCCTATGAGTCTTATACGTCTCATACGACTTATTTATTCTAAACTCTGCAAACTTGAATTTCTCCGGAATCACCTCCAAAAACTGCTCAATTTTCTCTTCACAAACCTCTTCTTTCCCAAAAATTCCCAATTTCTGTGTAAAAAACGGCTGAAAAAGGTAATTTATGCCATATTTCTTGCCTCCGGTTAATGGCATGACAGTCTCATAATCATCTTCAACCAATGCTTCCCAATTAGGATGCACCACGTCGAGATACCACGACCAGGCATAGACCAATCCGTCGGGACTTTGCGCAATACAATCGTCCCAACGCTTCGTATCTATCTGATTATGAGTTAAATAGCGTATCATGACTTGTCTAATGCGTAGTCAAGGATTCTTCTGTATAAAGCTTTCCAACCGGTCCAACGTTTTTCGTCGCTGAGCGTCTCATTATGCCATAAAAGTATGAATGTTCCGTTCACGTTCTTTACTTCCTGGATGAGTTTTGTCGTTTTCTCATAAGCCTCGTCGATGTTGAGGTCGAGGTAGTCGCGCAAGGTGCCGTCCATCACTGCAAACGGATGGATGTTGAGGTTGGTGACATTATCGTGTTCGAGGTCGAAGAAACGGAAGGTGTCAGCGATGCCTGCACGGAAGCCTGTCAACGTGGCGTAACCCATTGTGTAGTCGTCGGTTATATCATGGTCGAGCAAAATCTGATAGCTCAATGGCAAGCGAAGTCTCAAGAAATGCTGGCGACTTGTGGTGATTTCGCGGTTCAGCACTTTCGAGAGATTTTGAATCTCCGAATTGACCTTGTCCTTGTTGAGATACGAGTTATACGACGGGTGGATGCCGACTTTAGCATAGTCACCGAGGCGTTTTATCAGATTTTGGAAATTAGTGTTTCTTAACGAAATGTTTTTATCGTTGACGTCATATTCTCCGCAAA
Organism: uncultured Bacteroidales bacterium; assembly: GCA_905234275.1. Lineage (GTDB taxonomy): Bacteria > Bacteroidota > Bacteroidia > Bacteroidales > F082 > Limimorpha. Next base: position 21,800 of record CAJOHD010000001.1, read on the forward strand.
GGATGAAATACAAAGGGTGAAGATTCAGTTCTTTCTGCAGCTGAAGCTGATAGTCGAAAGTGTCAAACGGGTCGTCCGTCTTTCCGAAAATGACTCTCCATCTTTTTTTAAACTCCTGAAAATCAAGGTTTAAGATGTCTCTTGCCGACGATGCTACTGTTCTGAAAATGCCTTTGTTTTTATACGACCAAGCCGCATCGACATCATAGGTAGGGATGAATGTGAAAGACTTCTTTTTCAGCTGAAGGTCAGGGTAGATGGCAGTAAGGATGTTGCCCAGTTCCATAGCCCAAATGTTGACCAATGGCTTGTCTAACATATTCATTTTGAATAATATAGAGTCTTTGGCTTGGAATCTGCCGTGCTTGTCGTTGATGTGCGGCAAGTATTCCTCGTAACGCGTCACGAGGTAAAACGAGGCGGCGAAAATGTCGAACGGGAAAATCGACTTGTCGTTATATACCGGTAGAAAAGCCCTAATATCTTTATAATCAATGATTTTTAGCTCTTTTTCGGTGATGTCGTGCTCGAAAAGCAGATTTGTAGCCTTCTGAAACGGCTCGTTCCAAAACTGGTTGTTGCCATAGTGCAGTTTCGGACCGTTAAACGACGCAAACGTCTCATTATCAGTCGTAAATTTAAAAGAAATACCAAGTAAGTCTTTGATAATCAAGTCAAAGATATAGTGAAGACGATTTGTCGTTTTCGGTACTAAAATGAGCATATCCATAATGCAAAATAACGTAGTTTTATTTAAAAATGCAAATTAAATTTCAATTTTTTCTTTCAGACGTATGTCGTCAGACGAAGCGCCGACCATGATTGTGAACTCGCCCGGCTCGAGATTTTCCGTTGAGATTGTGAATGTAAAATGTTTAGTCTCACCCTTTAGGATGAAGATACGTTTAAACCCTTTGAGCAGTTTCTCGGCTGGGGTGATGGTGGCATATTCGTCGCGAAGATATAGTTGAACGACCTCATCGCCGTGATAATCGCCAATGTTTTTGACATCGACGGACACTTCTATTGTATTATTTAATTTGTTGACAATCAGGTTACTATATTCGAATTTTGTGTAACTCAAACCATGGCCGAAGCAGAACAGAGGTGTGCTCTCGCATTCGACGTAGTCGTGAGGTTTCGGTTGTGAATAATATATCGGAATCTGGCCTGTGTTGCGAGGCTGCGATATCGGCAAACGTCCGGCAGGGTTTTGGTTTCCGAAGATTATGTCAGCGATGGCGCCGCCACCTCGTGCGCCAGGATAGAATGCTGTTAAAAGTGCGTTGGCGACCTCATTGGCGGTGTTTTTAAGCAGTGGGCGACCTTCGATGTAAATAATAATCAACGGTTTATGCAGTTTTGCGATTTCTTTTATCAAATCCTCTTGTAAACCTGAAAGTTCTAAAGACACGCGGTCGTAGCCTTCACCGCAGTCCATGTCGGAGATGTGGTCGTTGACGACAGCGGCACCGGTTGATTCGTACGATGTCTTGAAGTCGCGAGCTGACGAGCCTCCGACCACCAAAATGGTGACATCGGCTGATTTTGCTGCCTTTATCGCTGATTCGAAGTCGGCATCATTGGTGTCGCGGATGGAGCAGCCTTTGGAATAGATTATTTTTGTATTGGCGTTAGCGCGATTACGAATGCCTTCCAACACTGTGACAATCTTGTCAGGGTCTTGTGGTGCTGTGTAATCGCCTAATTGATTGTACATATTGTCGGCATTCGGTCCGATGACGGCGATTGTGGAGACGCACGGCCGTGCGTCTTTACCGTTGGCCAAAGGCAAAATACCGTCATTTTTCAATAAAACAATTGATTTTTGTGCCGTTTGTAGAGACGTTTCCTGAAACGTCTCACGTGACGTATTTTGAGACGTTTCAGGAAACGTCTCTACATCAAGATATGGATTGTCGAACAACCCGATTTCATATTTGAACCGTAAAACCCTGCGAACCGCATCATCGACGTTTTCGATTGGCACTAAACCTTGTTCGACGGCTTCTTTCAAATATTTCCCATAATTCGAACCACCTAAATCTATGTCAACACCAGCATTTATTGCCTGAGCTGTCGCCTCCAGCTGGCTAGCTGCCGTCCTGTGTGTGCTATGTAATGCCCAGATGCTGCCGAGGTCGGAGAACACCACGCCTTTGAATCCCCACTGCTCACGTAAGACATCTTTTAAGAGCCAACTGTTTGATGTACAAGGTATTCCATCTATGGCGTTGTATGATGTCATAATGCTTTTTGCACCGTTTTTCACTGCGATTTCGAAGCTGGAAAGGTAATCCGACATCAATTTGTTTGTTCCCGTTTGTGCGGTGGCGCCGTTATGCCCACCTTCAGGGATGCCGTAAGCCGCAAAGTGTTTCACTGTGGCGCCAACGTAATTCTGCATGCCTCTTATCATGGCGCTGCCTAATGTTCCCGACAGATACGGGTCCTCACCGAATGTCTCTTCCACTCTCGACCAGCGCGGGTCGCGTGCGATGTCGAGCACCGGACCGTATCCGAACCGAGCGCCTCTGCTGTAAGCTTCCAAGCCTATCGCGTCACCTAATGAATATAATAATTCCTCGTCCCAAGTAGCAGCCATTCCAAGTCCCGTCGGATACACTGAGGCACCTACAGCCATCAAGCCATGAGGACATTCTTCGGCAAAATAAATTGGAATGCCAAGACGAGTGTTTTCAACAGCATAATGCTGCATCTCATTGTAAATCTTTCTTGACTTATTAGGGCCGGGACCAGTCTCAAGGGTCTTCTGCGACCATGGGTCGGCACGAAAAACGGCCCAGAATCCGCCGACAGGCAAGGTGTCGATGAGTGTTTTGTACGATTCATCGTCGTAAAGGTTGAAGCCTATCGGACAACACAACTGCCCGATCTTTTCTGTTAAAGTCATCTGACTCAATAAGTTATCAACCTTCTTGTCGATATCATCTTTCTTTGATGTCGTGCATGACACCAGTAAAAACAGCGCTATTATTGCAAAATTCCTAATTTTCATACTACAAAATTACAAAGAAATCAAATTTGGATGTTATTTTTTTGAAAAATTTACACCTAATTTGGAAAAAACTTGTACCTTTGCAGACTTTTAAGATTAATCATAAAAAATTAAATAATGAAAAAATTCACGTTTGTATTGCTTCTGTCGATAATGGGCATGGTTACTTTCGCTCAGACAGTTGAGATGACTTATCACTTTGATAATCCGAAGGTTACAGAGCTTCGTGGCTATCAACAAATCAACTTTGAAGGCTGCTTGCAGACCGCTGTCGCCGGCAATCCGTCACTGCCATATCAGATGGTTAGCCTGGTTCTGCCACAAGGCGCTGAAGCTGAGTCAGTCGAGGTTGAACTCTCTGATTTTCAAGAGATTGAAGGTCCAATAAGTCTTTTCCCATATCAGCCGTCAAGAACGATGAACGATAAGGGACAGAAAGATTTGGTAATAAATGAAGCTGTTTATGCGTCAAAAAGCGTGTATCCTGCTGAAAATCGTGGTGTTGTGACCACACAATACAAGAACGGCTATGGCTTCGCATTCACCTCATTCACTCCTGTAAAATATATCCCTTCGGAAGGCAAGGTGATGTATGCCAAAACAGCGAATGTGCGCGTAAACGTTAAAGCTTCCAGAGCCGACAACAGCGCAAATCTCTGGGGAACACAAGAGATTAAAAACAGCGTGAAACGTCTCGCTCAGAACCCTGAGATGGTTGATAGCTATGAGACAAGAGGTCGTGAAGTGACAGCTTACGATGTTTTGATCATCACAAGCTCAGAATTTGTCGATGCTTACAGCGAGTATTGCGACTATTACAACTCAATCGGTTTGCGTAACAGAATCGCTTTGGTGTCAGACATTTACGCTAATATGACCGGCAATGACGACCAGGATAAGATTCGTAACTACATCATCCAGGAATACCAGAACAACGGTATTTTGATGGTTGTTTTGGGTGGCGACATCAATATTGTCCCTTACCGTGGATTCTATTGCTATGTGACATCTGGTGGTGGTGACAAGGAAAGCAACAACATCCCTGCCGACCTTTATTATTCAGGTCTCGACGGCACTTGGAATGACAATGGCAACAACCGTTACGGTGAGCCGGGTGAGGACGACCTCATGCCTGAAATCGGTGTCAGCCGTATGTCATTTAAGACAGCCACGGATCTTCAAAACATGATTCATAAAACCTTGTCATATCAGCAAAATCCAGTATTGGGCGAGTTCCATAAAGTGATTTTGGCAGGAGAGCATCTCTACGACAACCCTACTTCAAATGGTTCCGATTATCTCGAGCTTCTGATTGGTACACATGACGATAACGGCTATACCACTGTTGGATATCCAACAGATTATGACTTTACAAAGCTTTATGAAGAACTTGGTACTTGGAGTGGTTCGGCACTGAAACAGGCTATCAATGCAGGTACAAGTTATGTGCATCACGACGGTCACGCCAACACAAGCTATGTGGCTGGTTGGTATGGCGTCTCGAACAGCGATTTCACTGGTGCCAACGGCGTTGACCATAACTACACTTTCTTCCATACACAAGGCTGCGACTGCGGTGCTTTCGATGAGAACTGCATCCTCGAGAAGATGGTGACAATCGAGAATTTCGCTGTCGCCGTCATCGGAAACTCACGTTACGGCTGGTTTAATGAGGGTCAGACAGAAGGTCCTGGCGCTCACCTTGAAAGAGAGATGACCGACGCTCAGTGGGGCGACCGCGTTGGTTGGCTCAGCATGGCTCATGCTATCGGCAAATGTGCGACAGCACCTTGGGTGACAGCTCCTGGACAGTTTGAGGAAGGCGCTCTGCGTTGGAACTTCTACGACATGAACGTCCTCGGCGACGGCGTTGTCAACGTGTGGCTTGATGAGCCAATGACAGCTGTTGTTGATGCTCCTGCACAAGTGGTGATCGGAACTCAGTCGATTGATGTGACTGTGACCGATAACAATGGCAATGGCTTGATGAACTATCGCTGCTTGGTTTACATGGATAATGAAGTCATCGCGATGGGCTCAACCGACGAAAACGGCGTAGCTGAGATTGAATTTGAAGGCGGCTTGCAGAGCGTTGGAAACATGATAATGAAGGTTGCAGGTGTGAACTCATATCCACAGGATGTCGAGATTATGGGAGTGCCAAGCAATACTCCATACGTGGTTTATGAAAGCTACGACTTGAACGGTGGCGAGCAGATCGAATACAACGGAAGTTATTCGTTCAATATGACAGTGAAAAACGTCGGTAGTGTCAACGCAAGCAATGTGACTGCGACTATATCATGTGATAATGAGGATGTTACCATCAACCAGCCTACAGCAACAGTCGGTAACATCAATGGTAACCAGAGCGTTACACTTGAAAACGCTTTCGCTTTCACAGTGAGCGACGACGTGCAGAACAACACCAACGTCCGTTTCAACATCGTTTGCACCGACGGCACCGACACCTGGGAGAGTCACTTCAACGCAAGAATCTATGCTCCTCAGTTTGTGCTGGTTAGTGCAATTCTTGAGACTTCAACAGGCGGCGCTTTGAATCCTGGTGACAGCGGCACAGTACATTTCACATTGGCAAACAACGGCGGTGCTGCAGTGCCTTCGGCTATTTTCAGAATTTACAACTCACACGGCGATATCAGTATCAATACCACAGAATGGACTTATGGCGAAATCGCTGCAGGTCAGGAGTTTACTGCCGATATGGAATTTACGCTGAGCTACAGTGCTGAAATTGGAGCTTTATATCAGCTGTTCTATGCCGCATATTACGGAAATTACATTCTTGAAGATGCTTATTACATCTCTGTCGGACAGTCGATGGACGGCTTCGAAACAGGCGACTTCAGCGCATTCGACTGGCATAGCGTGAGCCCAATCTACGCTTGGGAAGTCGTGACACAGAACCCTTACGAGGGAATGTATTGCGCCAAATCTTCTGCTATCCAAGATAGTGAGACAACAACATTGTTTATCACAGTGATAGTCGGAACAGAGAGCGAGATAAGCTTCTATTATAAGGTGTCGTCAGAATCGAATTACGATAAGCTGTATTTCAAGATTGATGGCGTTGAGAAGAACAACTGGTCGGGCGAGGTGGCATGGACACAAGCTTCATACACCTTAACACCTGGTAGTCATGAACTTAGATGGGAATATGGTAAGGATAGCTCTGTGTCAAGCGGCAGCGACTGCGCTTGGATTGACAACGTGGTGTTCCCGGCATCGACAATCATCACAAAAGTGGAGACTGTCGTTGAAAACAATGTCGCAATCTATCCTAACCCGATGAACGATGTGCTGAATATCCAACTCGGTGACAATCAGTCGAATGTTGAGATTTTCAACAGCCTCGGACAGGTTGTAAGACGTTATGATAATGTGTCAGGTGACATGCAAATCAATGTGGCTGACATGGAAGCAGGAATCTATTTCGTGAAGATTGACGGTGAGGTGATTAAGGTTGTTAAGAGATAAGAAGGATAAGAAAGATAAGAAAGGATAAATGTAGAGACGTACGGCCGTGCGTCTCTACGTTTTTTTATCTGTAGCAAATAACCGAAAGCAAAATATAGAACAGAAAAACAAACGGCAACGCCACCAATTTCAAGATGATGACCGCGACGATGGCGAATATCACCACGAAGTAGCGAAGGATGTTATCTTTAAATTTCAGATTTTTAATCTTAAACGAGAAGAACGGCACCTCGCTGATCATCAGCCAGCTGAAAATGCCGACGGCGGCGAGCAGAAAATAAGGATTTACTACAAAATTGTAAATTGCACTTTCAGATGAAATGTGCGCAAGCATCAACGGCAGCGAAGCGATGAAGAGACCTACTGCCGGCACCGGAAGTCCGATGAACGATGAACTCTGACGTGTGTCGATGTTGAATTTTGCGAGACGCACTGCCGCGAATGCCGCGAGAATAAAAGCCAGCATCGGGAAGACGTTGACGTCGGCGACCATCCAGCTGATACCGGTTTTGCTAAGAAGCATCGCGATGATGAACGATGGCGCCACACCGAAAGAGACAACATCCGACAATGAGTCGAGCTCGCCTCCGATGGGCGATTTCGCATTGAGCAAACGTGCCGCGAAGCCGTCGAAAAAGTCGAAAATGGCGGCAACAAAAATCATCACTGAGGATCCTAAGACATTATTCTGGCAAAGTAAAAGTATTGAAACACAGCCGCTTAATAAGTTGCAGCATGTGATGGTGTTCGGTATGTGTTTGACTATTGACATAACTCAAATTTTTGCAAAAATAGTAATTTTTTATTTCTGACGATAAGAATTTGGCGTGTAGCCGGTGTGCGTTTTGAAGTATTTGTAGAAAAACGACTGGTTCGGGAAATTTAGTTGATCGGCAATCTCCTTGACACTCAAGTCGGTATGACGCAAAAGATGCTGCGCCTCCAAAATCACATACTTGCTGATGATTTCTGGCGCTGAAAAACCGCTCAAGTTTTTGACGATTTGTGAGAGATATTTAGGAGTGATACACAGTTTGTCGGCATAAAAACTGACCGAGCGCTCCTTGTTATGATACTTCTCGACGAGTTCGATGAAACTCTCAAACACTCTTTTGTGCCTTGTCGATGGAGTCGTCTCGTCATCTGAAGCCTCTGCGTCGAGACGTTTTTTCAGCATTCCGCCAATGAGATAAAACACCGAAGTGAGCAGATAGCTGATGCTGATATTACGGTACTCGGAGTTGGTATTTACAACATTATCAATAAGTTTGAAATATTGTGTCGCAAGTTCGACCTCCTTCGGACCCATCTTCATGATAGGGCTTTTCAGCATGTTAATGGCATCGACGAATATCTTTCCGAGGTCGGAGCTTAAGGTGGTCATATATTGAGGCGACACGGCAACAATCGTCAGCTCGACGAGCTCGCCGTCACGGTCGACAGGCTCCAACTGTATAATATTATTAGGTATGTTCACTACCAGCATTCCGTCATGAATGTCATATTCAGTGAGGTTGATGGTGCATCTGAAATGCCCTTTTCGGCAATACGCCGCCACGAAGCCTTCGATACGACTTGGAAACTTCAGCAACTCCCAGTCAACTTTGTTATTCTGCCTGGCAAAAATGAAATCATCGCCTATGCTTACGATGTCATCTTTCAAAAACAGCTCCTTGACTTTCGAAAGGGTGAACTTGTTTAATGCTTTATTATCCATTTAGAAATATTTTCGACAAAAATAGACTATTTTTATGATATAATGTTAATATTTTTTCAAAAATTCGACCTTTAGATACTTTTTAGTCAAAAATAGACCTTTACAGGCATTAAAAAGTGTTGTTATTTTGCAGCCTGAATTTGACAAGAGATATAATAAAATATAAAAACAATGAAAAGTAAAACAATTACAAGGATTTTAGCGGTTTTCGCCTTGATTTTGATGGCGACCTTTTCCGTTTCGGCGCAGCAGATTCTGACGTTGCAGAACTGCCGCGACATGGCGATGGAGAACAACAAGAATCTCAAGATTTCGCAGGAGAAGGTCAATATGGCGAATTACGACAAAAAAATCGCTGCTGCAAACTACTTCCCGAGCATTTCGGCGCAGGGAACCTACATGCACAACGAGAAGCAGATTCAGTTGTTGAGTGACGACCAGCTGAACACCATGAGCACTATCGGTACTTCGCTTCAAAACGGCGTGAATGGCTACATCGACCCGGTGATCCAGAACCTGATGGACAATCCGTTGATGTATCAAATCATCATGAACAGTCCGGAGCTGCAGTCGCTGATCAGCAACCTGCATCACATCGGGGCGTTTGAGACAATCGACGCTATCGGCGAGGAGATTAGCAAAAATTTCATCCTCGACACACGTAACGTTTATGCGGGTATGATTACCGTGTTGGAGCCTGTTTACGCTGGCGGTAAGATTCGCGCCTACAACAAGATGGCAAGTTATGCCCAGGATCTTGCACAGATGCAGCTCACCACCGAACAGCAGGAAATCATCGTGGCGACAGATAAGGCATATTGGCAGATCGTGTCGTTGGCAAACAAGCAGAAACTCACAGAGAACTATGTGGAACTACTTCGTACCATGTCAGACAACGTCGATAAGCTTGTGAACGAAGGCATGGCAACCAATGCCGACAGGCTTTCTGTCAAGGTGAAACTCAACGATGCCGAGCTGTCGTTGATAAGGGTGCAAAACGGCGTGGCGCTCTCAAAGATGCTTCTCTGCCAGAGCTGCGGACTGCCACTCGATACCGACATAATATTGGAAGACGAGAACCTCGATGATGTGGCAGTGCCGGCATACGTTAATGAATATACTGAAGAAGATATCATGAACAACAGACCTGAGCTGCAGAGTCTGACCCTCGCTACCAAGATTTACGATAAGAAAGTGAACATCGCACGTTCCGAGTTCTTGCCAACAGTAGCATTGTATGGAAATTACATCGTGACAAACCCATCGTTGTTTAACGGTTTCGAGACTGACTTCCGCGGATTCTATAACTTCGGCGTTGTCGCTAGAGTGCCGCTGTTCCATTTCGGTGAAGGCTACAACAAAGTCCGCAAGGCGAAATCAGAGGCTATGATAACACAGCTCAAGCTTGAAGACACCAAAGAACTGGTGATGCTTCAGGTGAGCCAATATGAGAAACAAATCAAAGAGGCTGAGCAGCGTCTGCAGATGACCACCGAGAAGATGTCGGATGCTGAGGAAAACCTGCGCATGGCGACAGTTGGCTTCAACGAAGGTATGATACCTTCATCGACACTCGAGGCGGCACAGACCTCATGGATGCAGGCACATTCGGAGTATATCGACGCAAAAATCGATGTGATAATGGCAAATACTTATTTAAAGAAATCAATAGGAGTTTTGAATTAGTTTAATAGTTTAGTAGCTTAATAGCTTAATAGTTTAAAGATTATGGCAACAGAGAGAACACAGAGAATTAATACCTTTATAGCATTGGCGGTGCTGGGTATTGTTATAGCAACCGTTTGTGTCATTGGCTCAATCACTTACGGCAAGACAAACGAGATTATGCAGGGTCAGATGGAAGTCACGGAATACCGTGTATCATCAAAGGTTCCTGGAAGAATTTTGGAATTCAGAGTTAAAGAAGGACAGATGGTTAAGGCTGGCGACACTTTGGCAATCATCGAGGCACCTGAAGTCATGGCGAAGAAGGCTCAAGCTGAGGCAGTGAAGACCGCAGCTGTGGCGTTGAACGATAAAGCAGAAGCTGGTGCCCGTGAAGAGCAGATCCAAGGCGCATACGAGTTGTGGCAGAAAGCCATCGTCAACCGTGACATCTGGGAGAAATCGTTCAAACGCGTGTCGAATCTTTTTAAAGAAGGCGTGGTGAGCGAGCAGAAATACGATGAGACTAAGGCACAATATGATGCCGCTGTCGCTACAGAGAAAGCTGCAAAATCACAATACGACATGGCTGTGAAAGGTGCTCAGAAACAAGATAAGGAGATGGCTGCTGCTAAAGTCGAGCAGGCAAAAGGTGTCGTCGAAGAAGTCGATTCTTATATACATGAGACGATCTTGCTCGCATACGCTGATGGCGAGGTTACAGATATATTCCCGCACATCGGTGAGCTTGTCGGCACCGGCGCTCCTATCATGAACATCGCGATGATGGACGATATGTGGGCTACCTTCAACGTGCGCGAAGATCACCTCAACAGACTGCCACTCGGAAGTCATTTTACAGCAGAATTCCCTGCATTGGGTGGCGCAAGCGTAGTGATGGAAGTCAACTATATGAAAGACAGAGGTGACTATGCCGCTTGGAAAGCCACAAAACAGACCGGACAATACGACCTCAAGACCTTTGAAGTGCGTGCCGTCCCTGTCACTAAGGTGGAAGGCTTAAGACCAGGCATGACTGTGATTTACAGAGTAGGTGAGGAACAAAAATGAACGCGTTAAAACAAGTTATAGCTATCGCGAAACGTGAGCAGAAAAGGATGCTGGCGAGAGGTATCTATACGTTCTGTATGGTGCTGGCGCCTATTGTGGCATTCCTTTTCTTCACCACGTTGATGGGTGAGGGGCTTCCTGCTGACCTGCCTGCCGGCATTGTCGATGAGGATAATACCGCCACCACGCGTGAGGTCATCCGCAACCTCGACTCGTTCCAGCAGACCGACATCATCGAGCATTATCCTGATGTCGCTTCAGCGCGAAAAGCCATGCAAAAAGGAAAGATTTACGCTTTCTATTATATCCCGAAAGGCACGACGCAGCTCGCCATCAGCGGCAAACAGCCAACGGTGTCGTTCTACACTGCGGCGTCATACCTTATCCCGGGTTCGTTGGAATATCGCGACATGAAGATGATGTCGGAATATGCTTCTGGAGCTGTCGGACGCGCCACCTTGTACGCAAAAGGATATACCGAAGACCAGGCGATGGCGGTACTGCAGCCTATCAAGATGGAGATGCACGCGGTGAACAACCCGAGTCTGAACTATTCTGTATATCTTTGCAATACCATCCTTCCTGGAATAATCATGCTGCTCATCATGCAGGTCTCGATTTACTCGATTTACGTTGAACTGAAGGAAGAGACATCCAAAGAATGGCTCGCAATGGCTGATAACGACATCGTTAAAGCATTGATAGGCAAGCTGTTGCCTCAGGTTACGACATGGCTGCTGATGGGCTTGTTCTGTCTGTTCCTGCTTTACGGCGTGTGGAAGTTCCCATTGAACAGTGGTATCTGGCCGATGTTGCTGAACATGTTCTTGCTCATCAACGCCTCGCTGGCGCTCGGCGTCTTCTTCTGCGGCCTCGTCCCTTCGTTGCGTTGGGCACTTAGCTTGGCGACTTTGTGGGGCGTGTTGTCGTTTCCAATCTCGGGTTTCTCGTTCCCGCAGATGGCTTTTCCGGAGCCTTTGAGAGGTCTCTCGTGGCTGTTCCCGTTGCGTCATTACTTCCTGATTTATGTCGATCAGGCACTCAACGGACTGCCGCTGTATTATTCGTGGCTGAATATCGCCATTCAGATAGCGTTTTGGGGATTGCCGATTTTGGTACTTCAACGTCTGCGGAAATTCTTGCTTGAATATCATTATACTCATTAGTTGAAGATTATGAAATGGTTAAGAAATACAATTGAAGTTTGGGCGTATGCAATGCGAGCCGCGTTGTTGGATGAAGGCGTCGTCGTTTTCTTCGTCATCGTGCCGCTGCTATACCCACTTCTTTACGCATATTTGTATAACAATGAAAGTGTCAGGGAGGTGCCTACGGTGGTTGTGGATAACAGCCATTCGCAGCTGAGCCGTGAGTTTACCCGTCGTGTCGACGCCACTGCTGACGTGCAGATTATCTCGCATTGTCAGGATATGGAGGAGGCTAAGGAGATGATTCATCGTCGTGATGCTTATTGCCTTATCTATATTCCTAAAGACTTTGAAAAAGATGTGGCGGAACATCGTCAGACTGTTGTGGAGCTGTATTCCGACATGAGTGGATTGCTATACTACAAAGCTGTTTTGAGCAGTTGCACCGAGGTGTCGTTGGATATGAACAAAGAGATAAAGGCGCAACTCATACCTGGCGCCACCGAAGAACAGATTTCTGTTTTCCAGTATCCTATCGAATACAAATATGTCCCGATGTTCAATACGCAAAGCGGTTTTGCGTCATTTTTGATTCCTGCTGTCCTGATGATGATTATCCAGCAGACAATGGTGCTCGGCGTGGGTATGATGGCAGGCGAGGAGCGTGAAAAAGTGCGCAGAGGCATAGCCTCGAAATGGATTATCGGAAAGAACCCTATCGAGATACTTATCGGTCAGTCGACGGTGATTTTCAGCATCTATGTGATGATTGCCGTGTATCTCGTGTGTATAGTGCCGCCGCTGTTTGGACTTATCCACATCTGGCGTTGGCAGACGTTGCTGGCGTTTATGGTGCCTTACATAGCAGCGTGCACGTTCTTCAGCATCTCGCTTTCGTCCATTGCACACGACAGGGAGTCGTTCATTATCATGTTCGTATTCCTCTCGATACCGTTGCTTTTCGCCAGCGGCATCTCATGGCCGGCAAGCAACATACCGATTTTCTGGAAAGGATTCTCGTGGGTGTTCCCGTCAACATTCGGCATCAACGGTTATGTGAGGATTACCGAGATGGGAGCTACGCTTGAGGATGTGCAGCATGAACTGAACGTGCTGTGGATTCATACAATCGTCTATTTCTGTATCTCTTATCTCGTTTATAAAAGAACTTATGGAAAACAATTGTGGGCGTAATGAAAAAATTCCTATTTTTGCATTTTGTATTAATTGCAAATTATGTGGAATAAAATTGCCGATTATATTTTAAAACATCGTGTTTTAAATCTTGTAATAACCTCTATTTTATTGATATTCTTGGGATTGGAGGCGTTTAAAGTGAAGATGGGGCATGACCTTGCCAACACTCTTCCTGAAACCGACTCCACGATGGTGGTATATCGCCAATTCCTTGATAAATATGGTCCTGACGGGCGTGCTATCTTCGTCGGAATGTGCGATGAGAAGCTTTTCGACTTAGATCATTTTCAAGATTATTGCGATCTTAATGAAAAGATAAGAGAAATCCCGGGAGTGACCGAATGCCTCTCTGTAACAAGGGTTTACAATCTTGTAAAAAACGATAGCGTCAAGAAATTCCAACTCCAGCAGGTGGTGAGCCGTCGTCCCGAGTCGCAGGCTGAAGTCGATTCGATAAAAGAGGTGATAGAGAACCTCGCGATGTACGACGGACTGCTTTTCAACTCCGAGAAGCATTCCACGATGATGCTTATCACCCTTGATGACGAACATGCTAACCTGGCGGTGCGCCGAGAGCTTACTGATGCTTTGACGTTACTCCTCAACGAATACAGCAACGCTCACAATGTAGAGATACACATATCAGGAATGCCTTACATCCGCGAGATGACGACGCAGAAAATGGTGAAAGAGATAGTGGGATTCACGGCTCTTTCTATCTTAGTGGCGGGACTGATTTTATTCCTATTCTTCCGCTCGTGGCGTCCACTCGTGTCAGTCGTTGCAATCGTTTTGTTATCAGTGATTTACATGTTTGGAATAATGGCGTTGCTCGATTTCGATGTCACTATTCTGACTGGTGTTTTGCCTCCACTTTTGATAATTATCGGGGTGGAGAACTCCATTTTCATGCTGAACAAATACCATCGCGAATACGATGCGTGTCACGATAAGATGCAGGCTCTGAAAAACGTGATTGTGCGTATCGGACCTGCGAATTTCCTGACAAATACCACCACAGCGGTCAGTTTTGCATCATTTATCATCACCAGAAACGGACTTCTGGTGCCTTTCGGAATACTCGCAAGTGTCTGTATCATGCTGACTTACGTGATGACGATGGTGCTTCTGCCGACATTTTTCAGCTATCAGAAAAAACCGGAAGGGAAGTTGGTCAACTACATGAACAATCCGCGAATCAACTATATCATGGACAAGGTTTCCGTCTTTGTTTTGAGTAAGAAACGCTATGTCTATGCAGTGTTGGCGGTGCTTTTGACGGTTTGTGTCATCGGGGCTTTGAGAATTTCCACCTCAGGCCGTGTGGTCGATGATATAGCGAAAAGCGACAAACTTTACAAAGACATCATGTTTTTTGAAGAGAACGTTGGCGGTGTGATGCCTTTCGAGATTTCTATCAACACTCGCAAGCCTAAAGGCATCATGAATGCGGCTTTTGTGCGTAAAGTGCAGCAGCTGGAGGACACCTTGGCGCTCTATCCTGAATTCAGCGAGCCTTTGAGCATTGCTGAAGTTGTGAAGTTCGCACGACAAGGCTTCTACAACGGCAAACGCGACCAGTTCAAGATTCCGAGCAACAACGAGTTTGGCTTCATCATGAAATACATGCCGGAAACCAAAGGCGGCGAGATGCCTAACATCGTCACGCAATACATGGACAAAGAGATGCAATGTACACGTGTCTCAGTGCAGATGGCTAACGTTACGACCCCGAAAATCGATAGCATCAGTCGTTCGTTGAAACCGCAAATCGACAAGATTTTCCCGAGAGAAAAATACGACGTGGTGATGACAGGAAGCGCCATGGTGACATTGCAAGGTACTAACTATCTGATTGTCAACCTGTCGCACTCGCTTCTTCTCGCATTCATTGTAATCGCTTTGCTGATGACGATAACATTCCATAAGTTCAAAATGGTTGTTATCTCATTGATACCGAACCTGATACCGCTTCTGTTTACCGCAGGCGTGATGGGTTATTGCGGCATACCGCTGAAGATGTCGACAATACTTGTGTTTAGCATCGCGCTTGGCATCAGCGTCGACAACACCATCCATTATCTCGCCAGATACCGTCTGCAGATGAAGATGAACAACTACGATATCAAAAAATCAGTGATGGCTGCTTTTTTAGAGACTGGTCCGAGTATGATTTATTCGGCAAGCATCCTGATCTGCGGCTTCCTCATCTTCGCTTTCTCGTCGTTCGGCGGCACGAAGATTGTCGGATTCCTGGTACCGTTCACACTGCTTATTGCTTTGATAACCAATATCTTAGTGTTACCAGCTTTAGTTTTGACATTTTATAGAAAAAAGATATGACATCTGTTGAGAATATTCAGAATCTGATAACTCAATTCATTGAGAATCAGGATTTTATGGGAACTCCGAGCGAGTTGTACGCTCCAATCGACTACACCATGCGCCAGAAAGGCAAACGTATGCGTCCGACTTTGGCACTGCTATCATGCGAGATGTTTGGCGGCGACATTCAAGAATGCCTCACACCTGCAGTGGCTGCTGAGATTTTCCATAACTTCACCCTTATTCACGACGATATCATGGATGAAGCTCCGCTGCGTCGTGGTTTGGAGACAGTTTATCACAAATGGAACTCCAATATCGCTTTGCTTTCAGGCGACACCATGCTCATCAAGGCATTCCAATATGCTTTGAGCACCAATAAATCTTATTCTCAGCAGGTGCTTGCCGAGCTTTGCAAGGTGGCACTTGAGGTGTGTGAGGGTCAGCAGCATGACTTGAATTTTGAGACTCGCGACGATGTCACTCTTGACGAATATATCGAGATGATCCGTCTGAAAACCGCTGTATTGCTTGGCTCTGTCTTGAAAATCGGTGCTATCGTGGCAGGTGCCAGCGATGAAAACATGAAGAAGGTTTACGACTTTGGCATCGACCTCGGCATTGCTTTCCAACTGCAAGATGATTTGTTCGATTGCTACGGAGATGTTAAGGTTTTCGGTAAGATGCCAGGTGGCGATATCGCTGATAACAAAAAGACATATCTCTATCTGAAGGCTCTTGAGCTCGCTTCTTCGGAAGATAAAAAACGTCTTGAAGGCTATTTCTCAATGCCAAAAGGTCGTGACGACAACAAAATGCAGGCTGTTCTCGACATCTTTGCCAAATACAACGTCCGCGAAATCGTCAACGGCGTGATGACGGATTATTACAACAATTCACTGAAACATCTTGATGCCATTGATGTTCCGGAAGAAAAGAAGATGGTGTTGAGAAATTATGCTGATTACCTTTATAATCGCATAAAATAAACTCGTCATTTCGAGCTTGTCGAGAAATCCTCTTTTAACGTAAACAATCGAATGATTCCGTTAAACAAGGATCTTGTTTACGGAATAAACAAACAGCTATCTCCGTAGCTTAAAAATCTGAAATCGTGCTCCAGCGCGAATTTGTACGCCTCTTTCCATTTTTCGCCGATTAACGCTGAAACCAGTAGTAAAAGCGTGCTCTTCGGCTGGTGGAAGTTGGTGATGAGCGCCTTCGTCATCATGATAGGGCAGGAGGGCGCAATCATCAGCGCTGTGGTGGCATGCAAAGCATCAAGATTATGTATCTTCAAATATTTTAAGATGGCTTCAAGGCTTTCTTTTGCGGAAGGCAGTTTTTCTCTGTCTTGATACGGAAACCATTGATTTACATGGATGTTACGTTCTTCAAAACCTTGTTCGAGAAGCATCACCCCGATCCAGTACACCGACTCTATGGTGCGCATGCTGGTGGTGCCGACAGGGATGATGGTTCTGTCGATGTTATCATGCAGATGCTCGATGGTTTGGCGTTTCACGATGATAGATTCCGAGTGCATCTCGTGCTCACCGATGGTGTCGGTAGCCACCGGACGGAACGTGCCGGCGCCGACGTGAAGTGTCACTTCTTCTATAGTGTGACCTTGCTCTTTGAGCTTGGCTATCAGAGGCTTGGTGAGGTGTAACGACGCAGTCGGCGCCGCCACTGAGCCCTCATATTTCGCGAACACTGTCTGATAGCGGTCTCTATCGCTCGGCTCCGCCTCGCGATGCAGATACGGTGGCAATGGAATCTCGCCTGCATGTTCAAGCACCTCCGCAAAACTGATTTCTGCCGGTTCCCATGAGAAACGAACCACAGAATACGCATCGGTTTTTTCTATGCGCTCGGCTTTTAAAATCACGTCTTTACCTTTGATATTCAAATGTTTTTGTAAAGACGCACGGCCGTGCGTCTCTACCTTCCATCTTCTCGAATTTCCCACCAGACAATGCCATTCCACTGGTGAACCAGCCGAGAATGCCAGCTGATAGTCTCCATTGCCGGTAATCGGCTCCAGACAGAAAACTTCTATCGCTGCACCAGATTCTTTCACGAACTGCAATCTCGCGCGAACCACCTTGGTCTCGTTGAAAACCAAAACGGATTTTTCTGGCAAATACTGACCAATGTTCCTGAAATGGTCCTCTTGTAGAGACGCACGGCCGTGCGTCTCTACGTTGTCGCATGAACCATTGTATATCAATAATTTCGATGCATCCCGTTCCGCCAAAGGATATTTTGCAATCCTCTCATCCGGCAGCGGGTAATCATACTCCGCAATATTTATATTTTGAACGTTAGATATCATAACACAAAATAATTATTATAATTTTGACCACTAATTGACACTAATCTACACGAATTTAAAAATACTATTTGTGAAGATTAGTGCTATTCGTGGTTAAATCAAATCAATCATCTCCTTTGAGTTTGTCTAAAATTCTGCGGTCTTTTTTCGTAGGCCTTCCTGCACCTCGGTCACGGTACTCCGCTTTGTAGGCGTGCATGAACTCGATGCGCTCGTATTCCTCCGAAGGCGTGCGGTCAACATAGATATTCGGCACGTCTTTTGGCGACACACGGCTCTTCGGAATGCTCAGCACCTCCACCACTTTATGCAGCTGCCCGAGCTGTACGCCGATCACCTCGCCGATCTTCACGTCATGCGAAGGTTTCATTGAGACCTCGTTCACCTTCACCTTGCCACCTTTACAAGCGTCAGCAGCTAATGTTCTGGTCTTGAAAAGCCTCGCGCACCAAAGCCACTTATCGATTCTTAATTCATCCATATTGTTCTGTCTTCGTCATTTCGACTGTAGCGAAGCGGAATGGAGAAATCTCCTGCAAACAAAGACTTATCTAAATTGAATGAGATTCCTCCGCTCCCTTCGGTCGGTCGGAATGACGGCACTGATGTTATTTCTCTCTGAAAAACAGCTGTATCGGCACTCCGTGGAAGTCCCAAATGCTCCTGATTTTGTTCTCTAAGAAGCGCACATAATTATCCTTCACGTCCTTCGGAAGGTTGCAGAAGAAAATGAACTGCGGGGTAGGGCTCTTCAACTGGGTGATGTATTTTATCTTCAGATAACGTCCACGTGACGCGATTTGCGGCGGCTGACTGTTGATGATTTCAAGCATGGTGTCGTTCAACTCGCGCACCGAGACCTTTCTCTCACGGTTTTCATAAACCTGATGTGCCGTCTCAAGCACTTTGAATGTACGCTGTCTGTTAATCGCCGAAGTGAAAATGATCGGATAATCAACAAAAGGAGCGGTTTTCTCGCGAATCATGTTCTCGAATGCGAGGTGAGTGTTGCTGTCTTTCTCCACCAAATCCCATTTGTTCACTACCAAAACGAGACCTTTCTTGTTTCTCTCGATGAGCCTCAAGATATTCATATCCTGTGCATCGAAGCCTTGTGTGGCGTCGATAATAAGAATAGCCACGTCGCATTCCTCGATGGCTCTAATTGAGCGCATCACAGAGTAAAACTCGATGTTTTCGTAAACCTTGCTCTTCTTGCGCAAACCTGCTGTGTCAACAAGCATGAAGTCCATGCCAAAAGCGTTAAAGTGCGTGTTGTTACTGTCTCTCGTGGTACCTGCGATGTCGGTCACGATGTTTCTCTCCTGACCCAAGAAAGCGTTAATCATCGACGATTTTCCGACGTTAGGACGACCCACGACTGCGAATCTCGGCAGGTTCGAATAGTCCTCCGTTGTGTCGTTTGGCAGATATTTCACCACTTCATCCAAAAGCTCGCCGGTTCCGGTGCCTGTCATTGCTGAGAAAGGATAAATCTCGCCCAGTCCGAGGGCATAAAATTCAGCCGCCTCGCCAAACTTGCTTGGGATGTCAGTCTTGTTCACGCCGAGCAGCACTTTCTTCTTGCATTTACGCAGAATCAGTGCCACGTCTTCGTCCAAGACGTGCACTCCGGCTTGTCCGTCGACCACAAAAATGATGACATCCGCCTCATCAATAGCCAAATCGACTTGTTTGCGGATTTCTTCCTCAAAGATATCATCTGATCCGACCACATAACCGCCGGTGTCGATGACGGTAAACGACTTGCCGTTCCAGTCGCTGTGCCCGTAATGACGATCGCGGGTCACGCCGCTGCTTTCCTCCACAATCGCCTGACGCGACTGCACCAAACGGTTGAATAACGTGGATTTGCCCACGTTCGGTCTTCCAACTATTGCTACTATATTACTCATAATTATGCCTCGTATCCAAAATGTTTTAATTCTTCTTCATTATCACGCCAATCCTTATCTACTTTCACCCTGAGATCCAAGAAAATCTTCTTTCCGGTGAATTCCTCGATGTCGGTGCGCGACTGTATGCCGACTTTTTTAATCGCAGCGCCGCCTTTTCCTATCAAAATAGCCTTCTGCGACTCGCGTGAAGCGAAAATCGTCGCCTTGATGTTGATAAGTTTCGCGCTTTCTTCGTATGCATCTACGACCACTTCCACAGAATACGGAATCTCTTGTTGATAATTCAGTAAGATCTTCTCTCTGATGATTTCCGTCACAAAGAATCGCATCGAGCGGTCGGTGAGCTCGTCTTTCGGGAAGTAAGGCGGACAAACCGGCAGTTTCTCGATGATGCTCTCAAACACAAACTGAATGTTTGCCTGATGCATAGCCGAAATCGGGAACACTGTGGCTGCTGGAAGTGCGTTGCGCCAGTATTCAACGGCTTTCTCCACTTCTTCCTGTGTCGAAAGGTCGATTTTATTCAACAAAACAAACACCGGAACCTCCATCTTCTTGATGCGTTCCACCGTCTCCTCGTCGATTTTCTTGTCGGTGATGTCGACCACATACAGTATCAAGTCGGCGTCGATAAACGCCACGTTAATGTACTGATTCATGATTTCGTGCATCTTGTAAGCCGGATTTTTGATGATTCCAGGGGTGTCGGAAAACACGATCTGGAAGTCATCGCCGTTTACGATGCCCAAAATGCGGTGTCGGGTAGTCTGTGCCTTCGATGTGATGATGCTAATTTTCTCGCCCACCAAATCGTTCATAAGCGTTGATTTTCCGACGTTTGGCTTGCCAATTATGTTGACGTAACCTGCTTTATGATCCATATTTTTAAAAATATTTCAAATTTTTTCAAAAAACACTTGACACGAGAGCAAAAATGTTGTATTTTTGCAGCCCAATTCACGATGCGGGGTGGAGCAGTCCGGTAGCTCGTTGGGCTCATAACCCAAAGGTCGGTGGTTCAAATCCGCCCCCCGCTACTAAAGGAGGTCAAAAGGCCTCCTTTTTATTTTATCTTCTTCTCAGAAGCCATCAGCACCTGTTTTGTGTTGTTGTCACTGATGAAAGCCACGATATAGAACTCATCGGCATTGTAATCCTCACTTACCGTGAACTTCATGTTTGTTATGAAGTTGCTTCCCTCAGAAATGCTTTCAGCGCTACTCAAAACTCTGCCCCATGTCTCATTGTCGGCAGTGCCTCTGAACACGTGACGGTGCTCGTAGTTCTCATCGAGACCGGTAGGGGTGACCTGCTTACCTACGATTTTGTCTTCCATCATACAGGTTGTCAGACGCACATCGTTGCTTGCCACATCGATAAGGAACTTCGAGTGGATGCTGAGCTTCAACTCTCTTGTTTCTTCGTTAAACTCGGTTTTCACGATAAGTCTGACAGGAGCGTCGTCGCCAATCACGTTATTCACTGCCGATGTCCATTCTGATGCTCCGATAACGCCTGCGCGGTTCACCAAACCGTTAGGATAAGCACCAATGTTGAAATAATTGTTCCATTCGTTGCCGTCGTCGGTTCTGAAATCCGGGAAACCGCCTGCAGGATTCTGCAATGCTGACTTAGGATGCACGCCTAACACCACGAGATGTCCTTCGTTCTGCTCCTGAAGCTGAAGTGCCAATGCGCCTGCTTCCGGACAGTTGTTGCATTTCACACCGGTGTAGTCTTCCAACAAAACCACGATTTTTCCATCGAAGTTCGCTGTGTCAGATGCTACCAAAGGTATCGTATCACTTGGAGTTACACTCGATTCGATGATGTAAGGCTCTTTCAACTTATCGCACGACGCCATTGCAAAAACGACCGCCAAACTTGCTATAATAATTGATGATTTTTTCATGTTAGAAAGATGTTGTAATTGTTAACGATAATCCACTTGATGCAGGAACTGTTCTGCAAACGCCCCCCACGCACACAAGTCCTTCACTCTGACGTCCGCCGCTGATGGCGATACGTGTCTGATCCTTGATGTAGCCAAACGAGCCGGTCACATAATGGTCGCGGTTGTCGGCGATAGGGTTGCCATAGTTGTATTTGTCAGCAACCGAGACGAACCACTTCGGGGCGATGGTGTATTCCAAAAGGAATGCGAACCAGTTACCGCGTTTGGTGTAGTATGCCTCATGTCCTTCCTCTATGGTCTCGTTCGGACCGACGTTATCCCACATGTGCTGCAGTTCCAAGCGAATACTGTTGTTTCTGTTGATTTTATAAATCACCTCGCCGAAAGCGAAATCGGCTTTCACAGCCTCTGCACCAGGGTGATTTTCAATGGTTTCCATGTCGTAGTACAGGTTGATGTACATCAAAGTGAGATGCCATTTTGCACTTATCTTCTTCTCGATTTCGAAATTCAAGTCGCGATAGAACATATGGTCGCTAACTGCGAAGAAAGGGGAGGTGTAACCTTTTGTTCCAGGCTGATTCAGCATATTTACACCGTTCACGTTGATTGAATCGCGTTTGATGTCGTTCACCTGGCTGTAGTTGAATGCCAACTTGGTGCCGTATTTTCCACCGAGAGCTGTCTTCTTCGGGATGGTGTAGTTCACTTGGAACTGTATACCCATCTCGCCCAATGGCTGTGTGGCATACGAGAACATCGAAGGCAGACTGTGAGTGTGGGTGTAGTTGAGCGGCGGGATGAATCCGAGGTCAAGGTCGTTCTGTGTGGCAAGTCTCTTCGACTTGAAACTCATGTTGTCGACACGTTTCACCTGCAGCACCATTCCCAGTCCTTTCTGTGAATATGCCAGCGATGCCAGCAATTCCTGACCATCGTTGTAGATATAGTTGTTGAATGTCGAAGGGTCGTTGATCTTACGGGCATACTCTGTCGAGAAGCTGAATCTGCCATATCCGAGGTTCATTCTTCCGGCGTATGATGCCACGTTTTGAGGCATTATAAGCTGTTCTTCTCCAACGGTAAGCTTGGTGTCGGGCTCGTATTTGCTCACGAAGCTGGCTCCCAAAGTGGCGCGGAACTTGCTGTTGTTCAATGAGGCTATGCTGCTGTTAAGATCCCATTCACCGTCAACACCGCGCACCAAACCTCTTTCTTCTGATGTAGGAACATCTTCACCGTATCCTGCCCAGTAATAACGCTGTTTTCCATAAACTCCCTTAAGAGTTACTCCGTTCCATGGACGATAAATGGCTCGGATGCCTCGCAGAGAATTGTCGAATCCGAGTGTCCATTCTTCATAAGTTCTGAAAACTAAACCGTTACCAAACTGGTCGTAGATATCGCCCACCGTCACGCCTATGGTGCCGTTGTCGTATGTCGCAAAATAGTTGGCTATGCCCATTCCCTTGACTCTGCTGTCGAAGCCCGACATCGGAGTGGTCTGATAAGCCTCAAAACGGAAACCTGCAGAGAAATTGCCGAGCTCGTATTGCAACTTACCGAAGCCGTAGGCGCCAAACTCCTCACCGTTGATATCCTCTTTGGTGATGCCGATGCCTTTGTCTTCCCAGTAGTAGTTTCCGTCCATCTGGAAACTGCCGCTGACTTTCGACTTCTTCAGGAAATCCTGACCATGTACAGCGGTAATTCCGAGCACGAAAACAATTAATAATGATAATTTTTTCATCTATTTTTTGTGTTTAATAGACGGTCGACCGACCGTCTCTACTTTCAACTTTAAACTATTAAACTACTCTAAACTCTACACTCTCAACTCTACACTATTTAGAAATCTTAAGGATTTCCTGATACAAATCTTCTTCGCCGCCATCGAGATATCCTGTGTGCTGCCACACGATCTTACCTTCACCGTTGAAAAGGAAGGTGTGAGGTGGGTTGCTGACGTTCATAGCGCGAGCCAAGTCTTTGTTCACGTCGAGCAAAATCTCGAAAGGCCATCCTTTGCCGTCAACAAAAGGTTTTATCTTAGCTGTCGAGCGGGCGTCGTCGATCGAAACTGAGAAAATCTTCACGCCGGTTTCCTCTACCCAGTCGTCGTAAACGTCACTGAGGGCGTTGTGTTCCTTCACGCACGGACCACACCATGTTGCCCAGAAGGTCATCACAAACGGCTTGCCGTCGTTGTTCAACTCTGCGATGTTAACTGATTCACCGTCAAGGTTTTTTAAAGTGATATTCGGCAAATCTGATTTGTTCTGGGCGCTTAAGCCGAAAAACATAAAGCCGAAAAGTAAGAAAGCAAATAATTTTTTCATGATATAGATTTTAATGATTAAACGATATAAGTTTCTAATATTTTACAATGTCCTAACGCCTTGATTTCCACCTTCTTAATGATGTTTGGAATCAAAATGCACTCACCATTATTAACGATTTCCTCGCCGTCTTCGTATTTCAAAGTGAAGCCGCCTTCAACGCATGTCAAAATCACAAATGAATCGAGTTCGGAATAATCTTTCGCCAGGATAGCATCCAAATCGATGTAATTTGTTGTGAAATATGGGCATTCCACCATCGGAACGGTGGCGTCTTTCTTGTCGCGGTCGTACTCAGTGCGATAATTGTCCTCGTGCTTGTAGTTCAAGGTGAACAACGACTGCGGGATATGCAGTTCGCGGTACATGCCGTGCTGATCGAGGCGGTCCCAGTCGTAAACACGGTAGGTGGTGTCGCTCGTCTGCTGAATCTCAGCTACCATGCAGCCCGGACCCAAGGCGTGAATTCTTCTTGCTGGAATGAAAAACACGTCGCCGTCGTGAACCTGTTCAAAATTAAGCACTTCCGAAATCTTCTTCTCGTAAATCAGCTTCTCCACTTCGGCTTTCGTGACTTCGCGGTTGAAACCTGAAACGAGTTCGGCGTCTTTCTCGGCATGCATCACATACCACATCTCGGTCTTGCCGTTTTCGAGCCCTATTTTCTGTGCAATCTCGTCGTCAGGGTGCACCTGCACCGAGAGCCATGTCAGCGGGTCGATAATCTTTATCAAAAGTGGGAAAGTCTCGCCATATTTGTCGAAAACGTTGTCGCCCACGAGGTCGCCCATAAATGTTTCCACCAAATCGTTAAGCTCGTCGCCTTCAAAATTGCCGTTCGCCACCACGCTGTTCTGACCTTCCACGCCCGACAGCAGCCACATCTCGCCGCAGTTCATCATCTTGCCGAAGTCCTTGTGCAGCAATGTTTTAACATTCTGTCCGCCCCAGATCTTCTCCAGATAAATGGGCTGAAATTTCAAAGGATATAGTACGTTCATTTTATTATCAATAATAACTCGCAAAGATACAAAATTTTTCTTAATTTTGCGGAATAAATTTTTGAAAATGCAAAACATCATTGAATTGCGTCATCAATTGCATGAAAACGCTGAGCTTTCAGGCAAAGAGGTGAAGACGAATGCCATCTTAAATGAATTTCTTGAAAAGCTGAATCCTGATTTGCACATCCGTAATATCGGAAGCAACGGTATTGCTGTGGTTTTCAAGGGAAAGAATCCCGGAAAGCGAATCTTGGTTCGTGGCGATATCGATGCGCTGAATATCCCTGAGGGGAATCGCCACTGCTCGCATCGTTGCGGTCACGACGGACATGCTTCGATTTTGGCAGGATTGGCGCAGAGATTGAGCGAGAAACGCCCTGAAAACGGCGAAATTGTGTTGCTTTTCCAGCCGGCTGAGGAGACCGGACAAGGTGCGAAAGCTGTCATTGCCGATCCGCAGTTCGAACAGATAAAACCTGACATGGCGTTTGCCTTGCATAATATTCCTGGCTATGCGAAAAACAAGATTTTGTTACGAAAAGGCTGTTTTGCCGCGGGTTCTCTTGGCCTGAAACTCATTTTCGATGGTGTGACGGCACATGCCTCACAGCCTGAGACAGGTCATAGTCCGCAACACGTTTTGTCAGCACTGATTGACATTTTCGGTAAGAAAGCAGAGATGCTTCGCGACGAGAAGCCGCTTACCATGATGACGATAACGCATGCAGTGTTGGGTGAGGAGACTTTCGGTGTTGCGCCTGCTCATGCTGAGATTTGGCTCACTCTGCGCTCGTACGACAACGAGAAACTGCAGCATCTCACGGCCGACGTGGTCCAGCTTTGCGCCATGGTTGCCGAGAAGCAGAATTTTGAGTTCGGAAGCAGCATACACGAGGCGTTTTCAGCCACTATGAACAATGACGAGGCAGTGCTTGCAGTGGAGAAAGCGGCGCAGTCACTTGGTCTTGATTATCAATATATTGACGAGCCTTTCCGCTGGTCGGAGGACTTCGGTCGCTTCGCTGATGTGTGCCCGATTTGCCTGTTCGGATTAGGATGCGGAGAGGAGCATTTGCCGCTGCATAATCCTGAATATGAGTTTGAAGATGAAATTCTGAAAACAGGTATTGACATTTTTGAAAAAATTTGTACTTTTGCAAAAATTTGACAATGAAAAACATTTGTGTTTTTTGCGGAAGTAGCATGGGTTCCGACAAGCGCTACGAGGAAGCGGCGGCTCGGCTCGGTGAGGTGCTCGCTGACAACAGCTGCACCTTATATTATGGTGGCGGCAGCGTCGGTCTGATGAATGTGATCGCCAACAAGATGCTCGAACGTGGCTGCGAGGTTGTGGGAGTGATGCCTGATTTTCTGCTTGCTCATGAGATAGGTCACCCGACAATCACCAAGATGATTCCGACCAAAACTATGGCTGAGCGTAAAGATATCTTGATGCGCGAATCGGATGCATTCATTGCAATGCCTGGCGGTTTCGGTACCCTCGACGAATTCTCGGAAGTGGTTGTCGCTGACCAACTTCGACTGATGGAGAAACCTATTGCGCTGTACAACACTTTGGGCTATTACGATTACCTCGTGAAATGGATTGATAGGGGAGTGCGCGACGGTTTTGTCCGTGGAGATCACAATAAAAACATAATTGTTACTGATGATCCGAAGGAATTGTTCGAAAAAATGCGGGATTATAATCCAGTGAAGATAGAGAAGTGGATTCACGATATTAAAAATGAACGAAATAATTAATTAACCCGTCATTTCGACTGAACCTCGACCGAAGTGGAGAGGGTAATGGAGAAATCTTTGTTATTGGAATCATTCAAATGTTTACGTTAAAAAAGGATTTCTCGACAAGCTCGAAATGACGAAGATGAAGGATGTTGGATAAAATTTTGAGAGATTTTAAATAAGATTTGAAAGATTTCTCGCCGAAGGCGACAAAAAATAAAAACTATGAATATTATAGGAATTACTGGAACTTTGGGTGCTGGAAAGGGCACAATAGTTGAATATCTCGTGGAGAAAAAGGGCTACGTCCACTACTCGGTGCGCGCCTTCTTGTCGGAAGAGGTGAAACGTCGCGGACTTGAAGTGAATCGTGACACTTTGACATCGGTGGCTAACGATTTGAGAGCCAACAACTCTCCAAGTTACATCGCCGAGCAGCTTTACGACCGCGCTTATAACAACGGTAAGGACGCTGTGATTGAGAGTATCCGTACTCCTGGCGAGATCGCAGCTTTGCGCTCGAAAGGCAACTTCCATCTCTTCGCTGTCGATGCCGACCGTAAGGTGCGTTACGAGCGTATCACTGAGCGCAAATCTGAAACAGACTCAGTGAGTTACGAGACTTTTGTCGCCAACGAGGAGCGTGAGATGAACAACGCCGATCCTAACAAACAGAACCTTGGTGAGTGCATCCATCAGGCTGACTATGTGTTCCAGAATAACGGCACCATCGAAGACCTCGACAAAAAAGTGGAGGAGGTGCTGCAAGAGATTGAAGCTCAGAAATATAAACGCCCTACATGGGATGAATATTTCATGAACCTGGCCGACACTGTGGCTGAGCGTGCTACCTGTGACCGTGGTCGCAGTGGTTGCGTCATAGTGAAAGACCGCCAGATTTTGGTGACAGGCTACGTCGGCTCGCCACGCGGACTCCCGCACTGCGACGAGGTCGGACACTTGTTCCGTAAGGTGATTCATGCTGACGGTCGTATTACCGAACACTGCGTGAGAACCGTGCACGCCGAGCAGAACGCCATCGCACAGGCTGCAAGACGCGGTATCGCATTGGAAGGCAGCACTTTATATTGCCGTATGACTCCGTGCCGCACTTGCGCGATGCTTATCATCAACTGCGGAATCGTACGCGTGGTTTGCCAGCGTAAATATCATGACGGAGCCGAGTCAGAGGAGATGTTCCGTCAGGCAGGAATTAAACTGGAATATGTGTACGACGAAGTGCAGACGTACGAAAGACAGTAAGGATAATTAAGGATAAGAAGGATAAGTTTATCAGCGAAGCGCTTATCTTCTATTGTTAAGGATATCAATTGCTAAATATATCGCGTGCCTCAATGCTTCGGGGTCCGCGATATTTTTATTCGCGATGTCGTAGCCGGTGCCGTGGGTTGTTGAGGTGCGCACCACTGGCAAGCCTGCGGTGAAGCTGACACCACCGTCGACGGCGAGGACACGGAATGGGATGAGACCCTGATCGTGGTACATGCTCAGGATGCCGTCGTATTTGCGCCAAGCATCAGAGCCGAAGAAACCGTCGGCAGGGAACGGTCCGAACGCCATAATGCCTTCTTCTTTAACGACTTCCATCGCTGGCTTGATAATTTCTTGTTCCTCGCTTCCCATGATACTGTTGTCGCCTGCATGAGGATTCAAGCCCAACACAGCAATCTTCGGAGCCACGATGTTGAAATCCTTAATCAAGCTGTTGTTCATGAGTTTTATCTTCTTGACAATCAAATCTTTGTTGATGGCACTTGGCACGTCTTTCAACGGTAGGTGGTTGGTCACAAAACCGACGCGCATCTGATGGTTTACGAGAAGCGTAATGTATTCATTTTCAGGGAAAAACGACTTGATATAATCTGTTTGCCCTTTGAATTTAAATTGCTCGGATATGATGTTGCTTTTGTTAATTGGAGCCGTCACCATTGCGTCGATCAAACCGTTGCGGAGGTCGTTGGTGGCGAGTTTCAAAGCTGCAAATGACGCTTTTCCGGCGGTAGGAGTGGAGAATCCTGGTTCCACCTTGAGCTCCTCGTCGGTGTGGTTGATGATGTTGATGCGTTTCGGCTGTGCCTGCGACGCATCGCGAATCACTGTGTACGACATCTCTTCCATGCCGAAATTTTTCTTGTAATATGAAAAAACTTTCGACTGCCCGTAAACGATAGGGGTGAATGCTTCAAAAATGCGTGAGTCGGCTAAAACCTTGAGAATCACTTCGTAACCGATGCCGTTGATGTCACCTTGGGTGATACCTATTCTGGGCAGAGAAGATGTCTTTAATAGTGGAGTCATAAAGTAGCTCGTTTTGAAAGTCCAAAATTACAAATCAATTTTTAAAATTCCAAATATTTTTTAATAAAATTTTAAAAATCAATTATTTATGTGAAAATTTCGTAAATTTGCGATATGCTAAACGAAGGGTACACGATAAAAAAGATTGCCTCTGTTGTTGGAGGTCAAGTGATTGGTAATCAATATGATACAATTATTGTAAAAGATATTTTGTTCGACAGCCGACTGCTTATCGATGCTGAAAACACGTTGTTTTTCGCGCTTTACAGCGGACGTAACGACGGGCACATATATATCGCTGAATTGTATGAAAAAGGCGTGAAAGCCTTCGTGATTTCGAGTAAAAACATTGAAAAATACGACGTTAAGGCTCAAGTTGAAGCTTTAAAACAGTATCCCGATGCCGTTTTTGTGGTCGTTGACGACACTTTGACAGCCTTGCAGACTTTGGCGGCTCATCATCGCGCGCAGTTCAATATTCCTGTTGTCGGAATCACCGGAAGCAACGGAAAAACCATAGTGAAGGAGTGGCTTTATCAGATTTTGTCGCCATCGATGTCGGTGTGCCGCAGTCCGAAGAGTTACAACTCACAAATCGGTGTGCCGCTTTCAGTGTGGCAGATGAATTCCACCAACGAAGTAGCAGTGTTTGAAGCAGGCATATCGCGTCCGGGTGAGATGGAGAAGCTGCGTGAGATAATAAAGCCAACGATTGGCGTGTTCACCAATATCGGACCGGCTCATGGCAAGAATTTTGATAATATTCAGCAGAAAATAAAGGAAAAACTGCAGCTGTTTAAGGGCCTTAAAGCTACCGCTGTGGTGTATTGCTCTGATAATCAAGAAATTGCGAATGCAATTTCAGCTGCCGACATTCCGGCTTTTTCTTGGAGCAAAACGGATAAAAACGCTGATTTGTTTGTTTCTTCAATTGATTGTAGAGACGAACGGCCGTTCGTCTCTACGGAAATAATCGCGATTTTCAAAGGCAAGAATATTTCTATCACCATCCCGTTTATTGACGACGCCTCCATCGAAAACGCCATCAACTGCTGGTGTGTGGCACTGTTGCTGGGTGTTCCGAACGATGTAATCGCTCAGCGGATGGCTCATCTCGAGGCTGTTGAGATGCGAATGGAACTCAAAGCTGGAGTCCGTAACTGTTTGATTATAAACGACTCGTACAATAACGACAGAAACGCTCTCGCCATCGCCCTCGACTTCATGAATGCTCAGCATCATGACAACAAGGTGCTGATTCTGTCAGATATCCTGCAGAGCGAACAGAAAGAAGAAGACCTCTATAAAAACGTCGCACAACTCATTGAAAACAAAGGCGTTGACACATTTATCGGCATCGGTCCGGCGCTTTGTGCGTCATTTCGAGCGGAACGTAGTGGAGTCGAGAAATCCTCTTTGAGTAAAATCTCTTTGAATAAAAGAATTACCTCATATTTTTACACCTCAACCTCTGATTTCCTCAACAACCACCCAATGAAAATGTTTGAGAATCAGATAGTTCTCCTCAAAGGTGCACGTAGTTTCGAGTTTGAGCGCATCATGAAGGTTTTGCAGCAGAAATCACATGAGACGGTGCTCGAAATAAACCTCGACAACCTTGTGAAAAACCTCAACTATTATCGCGGAAAGCTGAAAAAAGACACCAAGATGATGGTGATGGTGAAGGCCTTTGCTTATGGCAGTGGCAACTACGAGGTTTCAAATGTTCTTGCCTTCCATCATGTTGATTATCTTACTGTTGCGTATGCCGACGAGGGCGTCGATTTGCGCAACCGTGGCATCAAACTGCCTATCATGGTGATGACGCCGGAGACGAACACCTTCGACACTATCATTCTTAACAATCTTGAGCCTGATATCTACAGCTTCCGTTGCCTCTCGCAGCTGGAAGACGCTATAAATCAATTGGATAAACCTCTTGACAAGCCTGTGGGCATTCATATTAAAGTGGATACCGGCATGCACCGCCTCGGTTTCTTACCTGAAGACATCGACGCTTTGATAGAACGTATCAAAGCAAATCCAAATCTTCGGGTGATGAGCGTTTTCTCGCATTTTGCTACAAGCGACATGCCTGAGGAGGATGAGTTCGTGATGCATCAGGTAAAAATGTACGAGATGATGAGTCAGAAGATTGTGGCAGCGTTCCCATACAAGATAATACGTCATCTTTTGAACACCGCTGGAATCACGCGATTCACTGAGTATCAATACGATATGGTGCGCCTCGGTATTGGTGTTTACGGAGTGGCAATATGCGATGAAGACCGTGGTAAGCTTCACAACGTGATGTCGCTGAAGTCAACAATCAAGCAAGTCAAGGAGTACGGACCGGGTGAGACCATAGGTTACGGTCGCCACGGAAAGATTACAAAACCTTCAAGAATAGCAGTGATTCCTATCGGTTACGCTGACGGCTTACGTCGCCAATTAGGTAACGGTAAAGCTTGTTTTTGGGTCAACGGGAAGCCTGCTCCAATCATCGGAAACATCTGCATGGACCTCACCATGATAGACGTCACCGGCATCGATTGTCAGGAAGATGATACAGCAGTTCTCTTCGACGACAACCATCCGATTGAAATCATAGCGGAAGCTTGCGATACGATTCCGTATGAAATCATGACGAGGATTTCACAAAGAGTAAAACGAATCTACGTAAAGGAGTAAGGCTTACGTCATTTCGACTGGAGCGTAGCGAAATGGAGAAATCTCCGACAAAAGATTTTGATGAATCCAATTGCCGGAGATTTCTCGACTCCACTTTGTTTCGCTCGAAATGACGAGGTGGATGCTATATTTTCTTCAGCAGTATCAAATAAACTGGGAAGTGGTCGCTATATCCAGCAAGCCACACTCCGCCGGCGAATGAACGCCACGGATATCCGTTGTAACGACCGTCATGCTGTTTCAAGAATTCTTTTGAGTGAACCATCGGTTTGAGCATCTGGTATGTTGCAAACGGGTCGTTCGCGTCTTTAAGCAATGCCGGAGTGATGATGCATTGGTCGAGAACGCCTTTCACATCGCGGTAGTAGTTTGTTCCCTCGCCGTTTTTGTGCATCTTCCACATCGGGTTGAAGAAATCGTCTTCCTGCATATCTTCTACACGGCCTTTTGCGCGTAATCCTTCGATGATACTCTTGTTTGTCGGGTAGTCGTTGTAGTCGCCCATCATCACGATTTTGGCATTAGGTTTCGAAGCCAAAATAGAGTCGGCGATATGACGGCAGAGGTTGGCGGCTGCCATACGGCCAGGCAACGAGCGTTTCTCGCCACCGTAACGTGAAGGCCAGTGCATCACTATGAAACTCATCTCCTCATCGTCGAAAATGCCAGTCACCACGAGTTGATCGCGGGAGATGAAGTTAGCTTGACCAGGAACCACAAGACGATATGATTTATGGTTGGTCACCTTGAAATATTTCGGGTTATAGAGCAATGCCACATCGACACCACGGCGGTCAGGTGAGTCGTAATGTATAATCTGGTAGTTGCGGCTTGCGATCTCAGGCTGAGCCACCAAATCCTCAAGTACATGGCGGTTCTCGATTTCCGAAACGCCCAGCACCATTATTCCGTCAGGGGAGTAGAATTTGTCGTTTTTATCGGTGCCAATTGTTGATATGGCATAAGCCATGTTATGCAGCTTTGTCATGTATTTCTCGGTGTTCCACGCGTTCTTGCCCTGAGGCAGGAATTCTTCGTCGTTCTTTTGCGGGTCGTTGATTGTATCATAAAGATTTTCAAGGTTATAAAAACCCACGAGACCCATCTTATACTGCTGTTGCGCGGTAATTGAAGTGATGACAAAAAGCATCACGACTGCCAAAATGTTAAATTTTTTCATCATACAATTACAAAAATCAATTTGGGTACAAATTTAGTCAAAAAATTTTATATCTGACGAAAAAAACAAATTAATTATTTTTCACCTTTTTTTATAAAAGGTATGGAAAAATTTTGTAAATTTGTACGCTTAAAATTTATTAAATGAAAAAATATCTACTCTTCATTGCAGCTATCGCTATCAGTCTGAATCTGATGGCGCAAGAGCTGGTTACTGACACGATTATTGAAGATCTGTCACCATCGACAATCATCATGATTGACACGGAGTATGATGATGCGCAGAGCTCGACGGATATCTCGAGTTTCCTGCAGTCTTCACGTGACGCTTTCAACAACCTCGCCGCGTACAACCTCAGTTCGAGAAGGTATCGTATCCGTGCCTATGACTCAAAGTACACCGACGTGTTGATTAACGGTGTCATTATGAATGACCCTGATGGCGGTCGTCCGTACTACTCCAACTGGGGCGGATTGAACGACGTGATGCGTAACAGCGTTGTCATGATTAACTCGGGTATCACTTACGATTGCTTTGGAGGTCCGGGCGGCGTGACGGCAATATCGACAAGAGCGAGCAACTACCGCAAGCAGGTGTCGTTGAGCTACTCGTTGTCGAACCGTTCGTATGCTCATCGTTTCATGGCTTCTCTCAGTACCGGCATGATGAAAAACGGCTGGGCGGTAACGGCATCTTTCTCGGGTCGTTACACTCCGATGAACAGTGTCTTGGCATGGAACGAAGGCACATGGTACAACGGAACGAGCTATTTCCTCTCGGTAGAAAAGAAGCTGAACAAGAAGAATTCACTTGGATTCCTGGTGTTCGGCTCGCCATCACAACGCGCCACTTCATCACCGGCGGTGCAGGAGACATACGACCTCCTCGGTGACAACTACTACAACCCTAACTGGGGATGGCAGACCGACCAGAATGGCAATCGTTTCAGACGTAACGCACGTGTGAGCTCATACAACCAGCCGATGTTCCAGCTGCAGCATTACTGGACACCTAACGAAAAATGGCAGGTGAACACAACGGCTTACCTGTGGTTCGGCAAAGGCGGCTCCACAGCTCTCGAATGGGGTGAGGCTCCAGACCCACGTCCTGATTATTACAAAAACCTTCCAAGCTATTATCTGTCACAGCTCGAAGCAGGCAAAGAAGGATATACACAAGCAGGTTACGCAGCGTATATACAAGATTGGATCAACGATGAAAATATGCATCAGATCAATTGGGACAACCTTTATACCTATAATCAGGGTAACCTCAAAACCGTTACAGACGCTAACAACACTCCAGGCAATACTATCCAGGGCATCTTCTCAAAATATATCGTTGAGGAACGTCGTCAGGATAAGTTCCAATATGGTTTGTCGAGCACATTCAAGTATGAATTCAATCCTTATATACACCTCTATGGAGGTTTGAAGGCAGGTATCTCAAAGACTCATTATTATAAGAAAGTTGCAGACCTTCTCGGTGGTGACTATTATCTTGACATTGACAAATATGCTGATGGCGAGGCTTTTGAAATAACTGATGAACAGCAGACAAACATCCGCAACAAGAACCACGTGGCACAAGTTGGTGATATCATAACTTACGATTACATCGCCAATGTTAACGAGGTGATTTTGTGGAGTGAGCTCACTTACATGAAAAACCGCTGGTCGACATACGTGGGACTTGAGGCTAATTACAACCAACTTTACCGTACGGGTAACTTCGAAAACGGCCGTTTCCTCGGTAGCGAGTCGTATGGCGATTCAAAGAAGCTTAACCTGATTAACGGTAGCTTCAAAATTGGTGGCAGCTACGCTGTCAATGGACGTAACTACATCGTTGCCAACGTCATGGCTAAGAGTGAGGCTCCTGAGTTCAAGAGCGTTTTCGTGGCACCACGTGTACGTAACACCATCGTCGACGATGTCGATAACGAGAGAATCTTCGGAATAGACCTCGGTTATGAATACCGCTCACCATTTATGAAGGCACGTATCTCGGCATATCAGACATACTTCGGTCAGCTCACATGGAACCGTTCGTTCTATTATGAGGCTACAGGAAAATATGTCAACTATGTCATGAACGACATTGATCAGTTGTCACAGGGTATTGAAGTTGGCGCCGATATCAACATCACACCAACTATCAGTGCACAGCTGGCAGGAACAATCGGAGAGCATCGTTATATGAACAACCCGAAGGTTTACGTGAACGAAGATAACAACGCACAACCGATTTATGAGGGAGAGACAGTGTATCTTGAGAATTATTACGTTGGAGAGATGCCTCAGACAGCAGGCGCCATCGGTTTGAAATACAGCTCTCCGAAATATTGGTGGATTAGCCTTACAGGTAACTATTTCGGAAACTATTACCTCGCAGTCAACCCGACAAACCACACCGTTGACGCTATGCAGTCGACAAAACCTGAGGATCAGGAGAAGCTTCTTGCTCAGGAGAAGCTGGACGACGCATTCACTCTCGACTTATATGGCGGAAAGTCATGGGTGATCAGAGGTTACACAGTTTTGTTAAACGTAAGTATCAATAATATTTTAAACAATCAGGAGATAGTTCTTTACGGATATGAGCAGCTTCGTAGCGATTACAGCGATCTCGACAAGTTCCCTGCGAAATATTCATATCTTTATGGAACAAACTTCTTTGTCAGTTTAGCAGTTAGATTTTAAATAGAGTATTAACCAATAAAAATTAAATATCATGAGAAAGAGCTATTTATTAATATTAATAGGTGTAGCTTTAGCAGTTATCACATCTTGCAAGAAAAAGGATCCAGTTGTTCCACCGGTACCTGTAACACCAGGCGCAGGCGATCTCCAGACGATGCCATACACACAGTCTTTCGCGACTGAATTTGGCACATATATCACAAAAAACGTTTTAGGTGATCAGGTTTGGACTATCGACTACTCATCAGCAGTGATGTCAGGTCACGTTAATAACAGTGGAAGCCATGAATACTATGAGAATGAAGACTGGTTGATTTCATCACCGGTGCAGATCACCGGCGTTCAGCATGCAAAGGCTGTCGTGAACTATGCGGCACAATATCAAGGCCCAAGCGACGCCGACGTCGTGATGATGGTTTCGTCAGATTACACATTCAACAGCGAGCCTTCAACAGCGACATGGAATCAGTTGTCAGAGAAATTCAACAACACTGACGGATGGACATTCACCGATAAGGAATTTAATCTTGACGCTTATATCGGTCAGACAGTGACAGTGGCTGTCAAGTTCTACTCATCAGCAACAAAATCACGTACTATCGAGATTAAGAGCATAAAAGTTCAAGAAGGTCAAGCTTCCGGCGGTGGCGGCGGACAAGGCGGCGAAGTTCAGAACATGCCTTACGTACAGTCGTTTGCAAATGATTTCGGAACATACACAACAAAAGACGTCCTCGGCGATGAGTCATGGGTGATTGACTATAGCACAGCCAAGATGACCGGATATGTCGGTGGTGAAAACCATGCCAATGAAGACTGGCTCATCTCTTCACCAGTAAATGTTACAGGTGTTGAACATGCAAAGCTTGTTATGGAATACATTTGCCGTTATTTCTCATCACTCAATGAAGACATCACATTCTGGGCATCAGAAGATTACGTCTTTGATGAGGCACCTAATACTGCAACATGGTCTAACATTTCAGCTACATTGACAGAAAGCAGCAACTGGAATGATTGGAAGACAGTGGAATTAAGCCTCGACGCATATATTGGAAAGACTATCACAGTTGCTGTGAAATATATGTCAAATACAACAAAGGCCGGTACAATCGAGGTTAAATCTATCACCGTTCAGGAAGGTGAAGCAGGTGGTGTGACACCTCCAGGTCCAATACCTCCAGGACCAGGCACAGGTAGCGGTACAGCTGATGATCCTTACAATGTATCATCAGGTATCGGTCTGCAAGGACAGGATATCGTGGCATGGGTGCAAGGCTATATCGTTGGTGCCGTTAGAAACGGAACAAGCACAGTGACAAGCAACGACGATGTTATTTGGTCAGCTCCATTTGACTCATACACCAATGTAGTGATTGCTGACGATGCAAATTGCCAGGAGATTACCAGCTGCATCATTGTGAACCTGCCTTCAGGCAAGCCATTACGTGCTCAGGTCAATCTGTATGACAATCCAGACAACTATGGAAAGCAGTTATCAGTTCTTGGCAAGCTTCGCACATATTTCGGTCAAGCTGGTCTCCGCGACAGCAACGGTACCGAATCTGATTTCGTGTTGGAAGGCTATGTCCCGCCAACACCAGGTACGACAATCTTCAGCGAAACATTTGCTAATGGACAGGGCTTGTTCACAATTCAGGATGTTTTGTTACCTGAAGAGTTGACATATGTTTGGTCATACGCATCACAGTATTCATGCATGAAAGCTAGCGCATACGTCGGTCAGGCCTACGTAACAGAGAGCTGGCTCATTTCTCCTGCTATCGACTTGAGTGATGTCAACACAGCCACTTTGAAATTTGATCAGGCTGTCAACTACGCT
Source organism: uncultured Bacteroidales bacterium (assembly GCA_905234275.1). Taxonomy (GTDB): domain Bacteria; phylum Bacteroidota; class Bacteroidia; order Bacteroidales; family F082; genus Limimorpha. Next base: position 59,436 of record CAJOHD010000001.1, read on the forward strand.
TCACCACAAGGCGCATTGTCGATGATGATTTCAACCGACTACGCAGGTGATGTAACTACCGCCAATTGGACAGAGCTTAACCTCAGCCAATGGCCGGCAGGTAACAACTGGTCATTTATGAATTCAACAGCTGACTTGACAAACTATGCAGGTCAAACAGTGACAATAGCTTTCAAGTATACCAGCAACACCAGCGCTGCCGCAACATGGGAAGTGAAGAACTTTGTTGTTGAAGAATAAATTATTGAAATTCAATAAATTAAAGAAAAATGAATAAGATAATGAAATATGGTTTTCTGGCGTTGTTTGTGCTGGCTATGATGAGCTCGTGCATGGACAAGAACGCGAGAAAAAACAATTATCCGGCTCCGGATATCCCGGAACCGCCTGTCGGAACGGTGTTTACGATGGACTCGCTTTACAGTGTCATTATCAATGCAGGAGATCCTAAGGACTACACCAACGATACGATCTTTAAAAATGACGGCTCACTTTATGGTATTGTTACCGCCGACGAGACATCGGGTAACTGCTATAAATATGTCTTCCTGCAGGAAAGAGCCACAGGAAAAGCCATCGAGCTTTATATGAACGCAGTGACAGGTCTCCGCATCGGCGACTCGGTAAGAGTTTGTCTGAAAGGCTCGGTTTTAGGCGTTTACAGAGGTACTCCTCAGATTCAGAATCTTGATCCGAAGAATGTGAAAATCCTGGCAAATTGTAAATACATAGAGCCGGAGGTTGTCACCGTTTCTTCAATCTTGAGCCAGCAGCATCTGTGCCAGTTGGTGACACTTGAGAATGTCCAGTTTAATGACACAACACAGGTTTGGGCAGTCCAGGAGGAAGGAAGCACGAGCAGTTATGCAAACCGCACTTTGGATGAATATGATGACAGCTGCAATAAAACAGGCGATATCATCGTTAGAACAAGTACTTATGCGGCATTTGCCAATCAAAAGCTTCCACAAGGCAAGGGCAGAATCACTGCGATCGTGACGCTGTATCGTACAAATTCAAACTACACCTGGCAGCTTTTGGTGAGAACCGCTAACGAGGCGATTATGAACGACCCACGTTGTGAATAATTATTTAAAAAGTAAATAATGGCTGAAAATTTAGTAATCATACCGACGTATAACGAGAAGGAGAATATTGAGAAGATAATCCGTTACGTCTTTAATCTCCCGATGGCTTTTGATATTTTGGTCGTCGAGGACAACAGTCCGGATGGCACTGCCGATATAGTGAAGCGCCTCATGCAGGAGTTTCCCGACAGGCTTTTCATTGAGGAGAGAAAAGGCAAGCTCGGTCTTGGAACCGCTTATATCCATGGTTTTAAATGGGCTTTGGAGCGTGATTATCAGTATGTTACGGAGATGGATGCTGACTTTTCGCATAATCCCGACGACCTCATCCGCCTGCACGACGCTTGTGCCAACGGTGCCGATTTAGCAATTGGCTCACGTTACAAATGTGGCGTCAACGTGGTGAACTGGCCGATGGGAAGAGTCTTGATGTCGTATTACGCCTCAGCTTACGTCCGTTTTGTGACGAGGATGAAGGTGCGCGACACCACCGCAGGCTTCGTTTGCTACACTCGTAAGGTGCTGGAAACCATCGACTTCGACAGAATCAAGTTTATAGGATACGCCTTCCAGATCGAGATGAAATACACCGCTTGGAAGCTCGGATTCAAGATCGAGGAGGTGTCGATAATCTTTACTGACCGTCGTGAAGGCACATCAAAGATGTCGGGCGGCATCTTCAGAGAGGCTATTTTCGGCGTCATCAACTTGAGATGGAGAGGAATGTGGGGTAAAATCAAACCAAGACAAAAGTAATGGGATACGTTATTAAAAACGCGACACTTGTCAACGAGGGAACGACCACGCTGGCAAGTGTTGTCATTTCAGGCGACAAAATCGAAAAGATTTTGCCAGGTAGAGACGCACGGCCGTGCGTCTTTACAAATTATGATGTGATCGATGCCGAAGGATTGTATCTGATTCCAGGCGTCATCGATGAGCATGTGCATTTCCGTGAGCCGGGATTGACGCAGAAGGCGGACATCTTCACTGAGAGCCACGCCGCCGTGGCCGGCGGCGTCACATCGTTCATGGATATGCCAAATACCAATCCGCAGACGACGACACAGGCTCTTTTGCAGCAGAAATTCGACCTTGCAGCACAGAAATCAGCGGCGAATTATTCGTTTTATCTCGGCGCTACCAATGACAACATCGACGAGATATTGAAAACCGACCCGAAAAAAGTGTGCGGCATCAAGCTGTTTATGGGGTCGAGCACCGGAAATATGCTTGTTAACGAGGACGATGCATTAGTGCGCCTCTTCAATGAGTCACCATGCCTCATTGCGGCACATTGCGAGGATGAGCAGATAATTCACGAAAACACGGTGTGCGCCAAAGACTTGGCATCGAAAGGCGAAGTCGTGGCAGATGCGGGATTACATCCTTTTATCAGGACAACGGAGGCTTGCTATAAATCGACATCGAAAGCTGTCGATATGGCAACAAAGTTCGGTGCCCGACTTCATGTCATGCATATCTCGACAAAATCTGAATTGACGCTGTTTAGAAACGATATCCCGTTGAAAGACAAGAAGATAACAGCCGAGACATGTCCTCATTACCTTACGTTTTGCGATAAGGATTACGATGAGAAAGGCTTCGCCATCAAGTGCAATCCGGCTATAAAGATGGCTTCAGATCGCGAGATATTGCGTAAAGCCATCGTTGACGGACATATCGACACAATCGGTACAGACCACGCACCTCATCTGTGGCAGGAGAAGTTTACTGACGATTATTTTACAGCAAAATCAGGATTTCCGTCGATACAAAACAGCCTCGACCTGATGCTGAATCTTTATCATCAAGGAGTGATTACGCTGCCACAAATCGTGAAGTTGATGTGTCATAATCCAGCGGAACTGTATCAGATCAAACAACGCGGTTTCATTCGTGAAGGCTACTATGCTGACCTCGTTTTGGTTGATCTGAATCATGAAAAGGTGATTAAAAATGACGATATGTTTTACAAATGCGGCTGGACTCCATACGATGGAATGTCAGTAAAATCTAATGTCACGCATACTTTTGTGAATGGCAATCTCGTTTATCATAATGGAATAGTTGAAGATAAAGTTTTTGGAAAACCATTGGAATTTGAACGTTAAAATTATGAAAAAGTTATTGGGAATCATAGCGTTAGTGCTTGTTTTTGCATCATGTCAGGACAATTCTGTGCGTCATGTGCAAAAAGTGATTCATTATTATGCGGAAACAGATATTCCTTGGGTGATTTATTATTACGATGTTGTAGGGAAGGACTCCACTTTGGTTGAAGAGCGCTGGTTTCATGAAAACGGAGTGCTACAACTTGAAGGAAATATCGTTGATAATCAGCGAGAAGGGGAGTTTAAGGGCTATTTCCCTTCAGGCGAGCTGATGAGTGTCGGCAAATTTGTGAAAGGCAAACGCGAGGGTAGAGGCAAGATTTATTTTGAAGACGGCAAGGTCAATGTTGAGAACGAATATCGTGACGGAAAACCTTACGGAATCTGGAAATATTACGACGAAGACGGCAATTTGGTCAATGTAAGAGAATTTAAATAATGCTATCCGTATTTTCTGATGAGAGTTACATGCGGCAGGCTTTGGCTGAAGCCAAAGCCGCCAGTGCCGGTAGGAGCCGTTGTTGTCGTGAACGACAAGATAATAGCCCGCGCACATAATCAAGTGGAATTGTTGACCGACGTGACGGCGCATGCTGAGATTTTAGCTATCACTGCTGCATGTAACGCATTGGGAACAAAGTATCTGGATGATTGTACTCTTTATGTGACTCTCGAGCCTTGTGTGATGTGCGCGGGAGCATTGGAACACTGCCACATAAAAAAGGTCGTGTGGGCTTGTGATGACCCCAAAAACGGATTCCAGCGTTTTGGCAACCTTTTACACCCGAAAACCGAAATAAAAACAGGCATCCTCAAAGAAGAATGCCTGCAAATGTTGACCGATTTCTTTAAAAAGAAACGTTAGTCTTTCTTCACCATATCTCTGAAGAAACGCATCAGTAATCTTACGTGAATGCCAACGCCGCCTGCTGGTTTGTAGGCTTCGGCTTTCTCGAGGAATGCTGTTCCAGCGATGTCGAAATGCACCCACGGATAATCGGTAAAATGCTCTAAGAATTTTCCAGCGGTGCTAGCTCCACCGTATGCTCCACCAATATTCTGGATATCAGCGAGGTCTGACTTTATCATCTCACCATATTCTTCGTACAGCGGGAACTTAACGAGGCGCTCATATACGCGTTCGCCTACTGCTTCGAGCTGTTTGTAGATATCTTCTGCGTTGTGTTCCATCGCCACTGTCGCAACAGGTCCGATGGCGCGTGATGCTGCTCCTGTTAGTGTAGCGAAGTCAAACACCATCATCGGGTCGTATTTCTTTGCGTAGGCGAGGGCGTCGGCAAGGATGAGACGACCTTCAGCGTCGGTGTTCAGAACTTCGACAGTGGTGCCGTCGTACATGGTGATGATATCGCCGCAAACGCGTGCATTACCATCGATGCGGTTATCAGTAGCTGGCACGAGGGCGATGACATGAAGTGGCAATTTGGCTTTAGCCACAGCGTAAACTGTGCATGCAACGGTGGCTGCACCCGACATGTCGTCTTTCATGTCATTCATGAACGTTGAGGTCTTGAGGTTATAGCCTCCTGTGTCGAAAACAATGCCTTTGCCAACCAAAACGATAGGTTTCTCGTTGACATGTTTCTCCGGTTTCCATTCAAGGATGGTGAATGTAGGTTCGTCGATGCTGCCTGCGTTGACGGCGAGCAATCCGCCCATCTTCAGTGCCTCTATCTTTTTCTTGTTGAAGACCTCGGCTTCACCGCCCACTGAGCGTACCTTCTCGCTGATGAACTCGGCGAGTTTTTCGGCGTTGAGTTGGTTGACCGGCTCATTCACGAGGTCGCGAGCCATCAAAGTGGCTTCAACGGTAATGTTGAGTTTTTCGACGCAGTCTTCACAAGCGGTACCTTCAATGAAGTAGATGGTTTTCAAGGTGTTAGCCTTGTCGTCGGTTTTGTATTTCTTAAACTCGTAGTTGGCGAGCATCATACCTTCGGCGGTACCCATCTTCACGCAGCGTTTGCCACCAATGTTTTGGATGAGAACTTCTTCATATTTGTTGGCGTTCAACCACTTGCAGATGGAGGCGCCTTTCTTGCGGCACTGCTCCATGAACTTGTTCTCATCTTCTGTCGTGTCGATGAAGAAAATATGGAAACACTCAGTGTATCTGTTGATTACGACGGTTTTCTTCTTGTCGTCATCGTATGATTTCTTAACGTAGTCGGCTTCGTTTTGATTAAGACCGATTTTTTCAACCTGTTCTATCGACTCCAAAATGAAAACTTTGGCGTTGACATTGGTGTCGTTTCTAAATTGTAATGTTGTCATGCTAAAAACCCTTTTAAAACTTTCATCGTCTTTTCGGTCGCGCCAATCTTTCTTGCCACGTAATCATGGCAAATCTTCGACGCTCCCTTGTAAAACTCTTCGTCGTTGATGAACTTGTAGAACATGTCTTCAAGCTCTTTCTGGTTGTTGATCACGAATGCGCCTTTCAGTCCGACGAGGTCGACTGCCTCCTCAAATGAGTGGTATTTCGGACCGAAAACAACCGGCACATCGTAAACGATAGCTTCCTGAATGTTGTGGATTCCATCGTAGAAACCAGCGCCGATATAAGCAAATCTTGCGTATCTGTAAATCTTTGATAATATGCCTATCTTATTGATTACCAATGTTCTGGTCTTCTTGCTTGGATCAAAATTTGTATATAACTGGTAATCATTCAGATGTGATTCTATTTGTTTGACATGTGAGTCGGAGATATCGTGCGGCACCATGATGAAGCAGTAGTTCGAAGGCATGTTTTCGATGAAGTTGTACAATAATTTCTCATCTGACGGCCAGCTGCTGCCTGCGATGATGCATTGTCTGTCGCCGATAAACTCTTCGATGTCAGGGAAGCGCTGAGCCTGATGTGCTATCTCGTAAACACGGTCGAAACGGGTGTCACCGGCAACAGTTAATTTGTTGATACCCATCTTGCGAAGCAGGTCGGCGGTCTCTTCGTTTTGGGTGAAGAAATGCTCGACATCGTAGAAATGATTTCTGAACCATCTGCCCCAAGGTTTGAAGAAATACTGGTTTTTACGGAGTGTCGTCGAGATGTAGAACAGCGGGACGTTTTTGGCTTTCAACATCTGAATATGGTTGAACCAGAATTCATATTTCACAAAAATCGCAGCCTTGAAGTTGAAATGACGTATCAGACGATGTGCGTTTCCAAGGGTGTCGAGAGGCATGTAAGCCACGATATCTGCCAATGGGAAATCCTTTTTCAACTCATAACCTGAAGGTGAGAAGAAGGTGAGGAGGAGTTTGTATTGCGGCAGATCTCTCTTTATCGCTTCGATGATCGGGAGACCTTGTTCAAACTCGCCGAGTGACGACACATGAATCCAAATCCAATTGTCTTCAGGGTTTTGCTTTGCCAGCTTGTACCATTGACCTTTACGGCCGTCGCGCCACAATCTGGCTTTTTTATTACCGAAAAAGGCTGCTATGTGTATCAAAGCGGCATAGCAGCGGACGAAAAACGTATATAATACTCTCATATTTTAATTATAGTAATAGTCAGCAGGTTTGCGTTTGTATGTTGGGATGTAGATGGCGCCTCTGATGCCGATATATTGGTCGACGTAGTGGTTGTGGTCAGGACCGTAGTTGAAATCCCATTTACGCATTGGGTTTGTGTAAGCCTGAATAAACTCTAATGAAATCGAGAAGTTGAGCACTCTCGTGTTGCTCAAAAACAGATATCCGATCTCACCCGACCATGCGAATCCGCCGCGCATCTTGTCGTAGCCGTAGCGGTAATCGCCAGCCAGCGCTGGAGGTGGTGAGGCGTAAGAACCAAATTCAGTCCTTAATCTGTTGAAAAGATATCCGATTCCGCCTTGGACGAAGAAACCGCAGTTTGGATTAGGTGATAAAACCGGGAAAATCTTGCCGACACGAGCCTGGATATGACCGCCTCTCTCAAAAAGCGCGTAGCTTCCGTAGATGCCGTCGCCAGTGATGATTTCACCGTTGTTGTCCAAAACATCACCGAAAAGCACCTCTCTGCTGATATTGACATGGTTTCCTGAGATAAACATGGCGTTTATGCTGAACATCCAGTTTTTTGCAGTCTTGAAATCCACACTTCCGCCGATGGCATTGTTGTTGCCATACAACACTTTCGTGTCCATACCAGGAATCTGATATGAGTATGTCACCTCAAACAACCAAGTGGGAATCTTCTCTGTTTTGATGTCATATTGTGCGCTCATCATCAAAGGCATGACTGCTAACAATATGAATATCAACCTTCTAAACCTCATAATAATTTATTTTTATGCTTTGCAAAGATAATAAACGTTTTTAAACCTCGTTTATTATTTCGAAAAATGTTTTTAATTAAAAAATAAATAGTAATTTTGCAGTCTGAATAAGTTAAAAATTTGATAGTTATGAAAAAGAGTTTTTTTGTTATCACATTGATTTTATGTGCGTTGGCTATTATGACAGTTTCATGCCGTGACAACGATAAAGATAAAGTTAACCCTGAACCGGTGTCATGGTCACCAGAGCCGGGTGAAGGTGGTACTTTGCCAGAAGCGGTTTTGCCAGAGTATCTTGAAGACGCTGTGGAACAATACTTTACAGTTAATTCAGGAGAAGATCCGGTTATTATTGATGCGGGTCAGTTTGTGTCTCATCCTCATGTTTTGATTCATTCGACTATTGCGGAAGATACAATTCATATTTACAACGACCGTTATATCGCATTCTATGGAAATGGCGAGTTGACTGATTTTTATGGAAAACAGTGGGATGACGCAAGGCAGGATTATTATCACGAGGCTTACAGAAGATTATATGTCATCGGTACTGGCGATAATTTCACATGTTATTATCTTACAGAGGGTTATCCTAACGGTATGTATGCCAAGCAGTCGACTGTTTTCAGTGGAAAATGGAATGAGAGCTATGGTGGACTGAGAGATTTCCAGGTGGCTGTTATTCTTCTTGAAACCAGTGGCAATCCTAACCTCGCACCAGCGGGCTCATTCCGCGTGCTCGGCGATGGCGACGGACTGGCACAAGATACCACATGGATTGGCAGCAAGAGAGCGTCAATGGATGATATGACAATATCTCACGAAGACGCATTCAGTATGTTTAGAGTGAGATAAAATGTCGGACGAGCAGCTGATTTCACAAGCAATTTTAAAAAATGGAATAAAGGTAATTCACCGGCACCGCGCTGGTGAATTATCTCATTTAGCCTTGATGGTCAACGCCGGAATGCGCGACGAGAAGGCCGATGAGAACGGCTTGGCGCATTTCATCGAACACCTTGTATTTAAAGGCACTAAGCGACGCAAGGCTTATCATATTCTGAGCTGCCTTGAGAACGTGGGCGGCGACCTTAACGCGTTCACAACCAAGGAAGAGACCTGCATCCACGCCTCGTTTTTGAAGGAGCACATCGACAAGGCGATGGACCTCTTTGCCGATGTCATCTTCAACAGCACCTTCCCGGAAAATGAGATGGAAAAGGAGAAAGAGGTGATTCTCGACGAGATAAACTCCTACCGCGACACTCCTGCTGACGAGATTTTCGATGAGTTTGAAAACCTGATTTACCGCGGCCATCAACTGGGACGTAACATCTTGGGAACCATCGACTTGGTGGAAGGATATACCCGCAATGACATAGTGAAGTTCCGCAACCAGCATTACGCTCCCGACAGGATGGTGCTGGCTTGCATAGGAAATATCTCTTTTGATGCTTTTTTGAAGCTTGCCAATAAGTATTTCGCTGATTATCAAGGTGATGCTGTGCCTTTTGAAAGGGTTCCTTTTGTCGCAAACAAGCCGACCACTCGTACTGAGCTCAGGCAAAACCATCTCACGCACGTCATCATGGGTGGGTTGGCATACAAATACAACGACGAACGCAAGCTGAAGCTGATTTTGTTAAACAATATTTTGGGCGGACCGGGAATGAACACTCGTCTGAACCTGAATATCCGCGAGAAATACGGTTTTGCTTATACCATCGAGTCGCAATACAATGCCTATTCCGACACCGGCAACTACACCATTTACATGGGTGTCGACCCGCATTCACGGGAACGCTCTATTGAGTTGGTTTACAAGGAGTTGAACAAGCTCATGACGCAGAAACTCGGCACCTTGCAGCTGTCGAACGCCAAGAAACAGCTCATCGGACAGGTTGCTTTAAGTAACGAATCGGGAATGAACGATTTGTTGAGCATGGTGAGAGCGGGATTCTTCGAGGAGCATATCGAGACTTTGCCGGAAACGATAGCAAAACTTGAAAAAATCACGTCAAGCGACTTACTTGAAATCGCTAACGACATCTACGATAAAAACAAGATTAGCCTTTTGGTTTTCAAAGGGCAGGACGACTAAAACTCCTTTTTTCTTAATTCGAAGTTCGAACCTAGATAATGGCTGCGCACCACCGGGTCGCTTGCCAGCTCTTCAGGTGTGCCTGCTTTAAGCAATTGACCTTCAAACACTAAGTAAGCTCTGTCGGTAATTGACAACGTCTCATTGGCGTTGTGGTCGGTGATCAAAACACCGATATTTTTTGTCTTCAATTTGGCAACAACGCGTTGGATATCTTCCACAGCTATAGGGTCGACACCGGCAAAAGGTTCGTCGAGGAGGATGAACTTAGGGTCGATGGCGAGCGCGCGTGCTATCTCGCAACGACGACGTTCGCCGCCAGAAAGCTGGATGCCTTTGCTCTTGCGGATATGCTGAAGTCCGAACTCATCGAGGAGCGACTCGAGTTTTTCCAAGCGCTGCTGTTTCGTCATGTCTTTTTTGAACTGCATCACCGAGTAGATGTTATCTTCTACCGACATCTGGCGGAACACCGAGGCTTCCTGCGCGAGGTAGCCGATGCCCAGCTGAGCGCGTTTGTACATCGGGAACTTAGTAATCTCTTCATTATCAAGGAAAACGTGACCCGAGAAAGGCTTGATGAGACCCACAATCATATAGAAGGTGGTGGTTTTACCGGCGCCGTTAGGACCTAAAAGTCCCACAATTTCGCCTTGGTTCACCTCGATGCTCACGCCCCTTACGACGGTGCGCTGCTTGTATTTCTTGACTAAAGTGTCGGTTCTGAGTAACATTATATAATTCCTTCCTTGATAATATCGTGAATATGAATCATGCCGATGTATTTGCCGTTTTCCATTACTGGAAGCACTGAAATCTCTTTGTTTTGCATGATGTTGAGAGCGTCGGCGGCATGTGCGGTCTTGTCAACAGTCGTTGGGTTTTTCGTCATGATTTCGTTGACGTGAACCGCCTCGATGTTAGGATGTTTCATCAGCATACGACGCAGGTCGCCGTCGGTGACTATACCCACAAGTTTGCCGTTGTCGATAACCGCGGCGGCACCGAGCATCTTCTCGGAAATCTCGATGATTGCCTGTGTCATGATGTCGTTAGGTTTCACCTGTGGCAGTCCGTTTCTCACGCAGAGGTCGCCAACGGTGAGATAGAGACGTTTGCCGAGAGCGCCACCCGGATGGAACTTAGCGAAATCTTCGGCAGTGAAACCACGTAGTTTCAGCAAAGCTACCGCCAATGCGTCGCCCATCACAAGCTGTGCTGTTGTGCTGCTGGTAGGGGCGAGGTTGTTAGGACAAGCTTCGCGCGGAACAGTGGTGTCAAGCACAAAATCAGCTTGGTTTGCTAGATATGATACTTTGTTGCCTACGATAGCAACGAGTTTGTTCTTTCTGATTTTAATTAAAGGAATCAGGACTTTGATTTCTGGAGTCTCGCCGCTTTTTGAGACGATAATCACCACGTCGTTGTCGCGGATGATGCCCAAATCACCATGAATGGCGTCGGCGGCATGCATGAAGACAGCGGTAGTGCCGGTTGAATTCAGTGTGGCGACGATTTTTTGCGCTATATTTGCACTTTTTCCGATGCCGGAAACAATGACATTGCCTTTCGAATTATATATCAATTCGACCACTTTTTCGAAATCATCGGTAAGAAGCTCTTTTAATCCTAATATCGAATTAGCTTCATTATCAATGACTTGCAGTGCAATTTCACGTAAATTTTCCATCATCAAAAAAATTTTTAAATTTTTCTTGCTTTATTAAAATGAAAAGTTATAACTTTGTAAAAATAACGTTGCAAAGATAAGGATTATTTTTTAATGCTGAAACTATGGCAAAAATTGATGAAAAAAGTTTACATGATTTACTGAAGAATGTCTTCGGATTCGACCAGTTTAAAGGAAATCAGAAGGCTATCATTAAGAGCATTCTCGCTGGAAACAACACTTTTGTGCTGATGCCTACGGGTGGCGGTAAATCATTATGCTACCAGCTGCCTGCCTTGATGAGCGAGGGGACGACGATAGTTGTTTCACCACTTATTGCCTTGATGAAGAATCAGGTGGATATGATTCGTAACTTCGGCGCTGACACAGGAATCGCCCATGTGATGAACTCGTCGTTGTCGAAAGCCGAGCTCATGCAGGTACGTGAGGATCTTGTCAACAAGAAGACGAAGCTTCTTTATGTGGCTCCTGAATCGTTGACCAAAGAGGAGACACTGGAGTTTCTACGTGGTCTCGACATCGCTTTCTTTGCCATCGATGAGGCACACTGTATCTCAGAATGGGGTCATGATTTCCGTCCGGAATATCGCCGTCTGCGTCCAATCATCAACGCCATCAACCCTAAGCTGCCGATTATCGCATTGACAGCAACAGCTACGGTGAAGGTACAGCAGGATATCATGAAAAACCTCGAAATCCAAGATGCCAAGATATTCAAATCGTCGTTCGACCGTCCGAATCTTTATTATGAAGTACGTCCGAAGACGAAAGATGTCGTGAAAGACATCATCAAATATATAAAATCGAACCCTGGAAAGTCGGGAATCGTTTACACTTTGAGCCGTAAGAAAGTGGAGGAACTCGCTGAGACTCTGCAAGTTAACGGCATCAAAGCATTACCGTACCATGCTGGTTTGGACAGCCAGACACGTCGCGAGAACCAGGATAAGTTCCTGATGGAAGAGGTTGACGTCATCGTGGCTACCATAGCTTTCGGTATGGGTATTGACAAGCCGGATATCCGTTTCGTTATACATCACGATATGCCAAAGAGCCTTGAGGGCTACTATCAGGAGACAGGTCGTGCCGGTCGTGACGGAGGTGAAGGTAACTGCATCGCTTTCTACGACTACGAGGATATTCATAAACTCGAGAAATTCAACAAAGGCAAGAACGTCGCTGAGCAGGAGATCGCGCGAGAGCTCTTGAACGAGACCGTGACATACGCCGAATCGCCAGTGTGCCGTCATAAGCTGCTGCTTCATTATTTCGGTGAGGAATACGACAAGGAAAACTGCGGCGCTTGCGACAACTGCTTGAATCCAAAGGTTCGTTTTGACGGACAAGAGGATATTAAACTCGTCATCGAGGCAGTGTTGGCCACAAAACAGTTGTTCAAGACAAAGCATATCTCTGAACTCCTTGCAGGCAAAGAGACTGGCGACATCAAGACGGCAAAACACGACACCAACGAATATTTCGGTGCCGGCGACGATCATGATGAGAGATATTGGACATCAATAATTCGTCAAGCCCTTGTAAATAAATTACTTACAAAGGATATCGACAATTATGGAATCTTGAAAGTGCCGAAGGAAGGTAAAGATTTCATCAAGAAACCTTATACCGTGATGGTGGCAATGGATCACGATTACGACAAAGGTGACGAAGACGAATTCGATGAAGAAAGAGTGGCACTTTCGAAGGATTCAGGCACCGATAAGACCTTGTTCTCGATGCTTAAAGACCTTCGTAAGACTATCGCGAAGAAGAAAAACCTGCCGCCTTTCGTAATTTTCCAAGATCCGTCATTGGAGGATATGGCTATCCAGTATCCTATCACGATGGAAGAGCTGACACAGATTGCCGGTGTCGGTGCAGGAAAAGCTCAGAAATTCGGTCAGCCGTTTATCGACCTTATCAAAGAATATGTCGAGGAGAACGAGATCACACGTCCTAACGACATGGTGGTGAAGTCGGTGGTGAACAAATCGGCATTGAAAATCAGTATCATACAGAATATCGACAAGGAAATCCCGCTTGAAGACATTGCCTATTCGAAGAACCTCGAATTTGATGAGCTTTTGACCGAAATCGAAAGCATAGTGGCAAGCGGAACCCATCTCGACATCAGATATTACACCCGCGACAACATCGACCAGTATCATCAGGAAGATATCATACAGTATTTCAGAGAGGCTGAGTCAGACGACCTTGAAACTGCAATGAAGACATTGGGCGAGAATGAATACGAAGAAGAAGAGGTGCGACTGATGCGAATTCAGTTCCTTTCGGAGGTTGGAAACTAGATTCCTCATTCCGAGCACGAAGTGCGAGGAAACTCAAAATTAAAAATATGAATGGATTAAAAATAGTCTTTTTTACTTTTAGTTTACTCTTTTTCTTCAGCTGTGACAGCGAGAATAAAAGGCCAGTTCCCACTGTGTTGTTGACTGAGCCTCAGATGGTTGACGTGCTGATGGACGTTCAGGTTATGGAGGCGACGATTAGCTACAAGAAGAACGTGAATCAGAAGACCGAATATCTGAAAACGAGAGGTTACGACACCATTTTTTCGCATTACGGCATCACCGATTCTATTTTCAAAGAGAATTTGACGTATTACTATGATGCTGAGCCTCAGACACTTATTAGAATTGTCGACTCGGTGGAGGCTCGCTTGTTAAAGATGAAAAACTAGTGAAAATGGTCGAAGACGATTTTCGCCTTTGCAGGACCGACAATCTCACTAAGCTTTTGTAAATCAGCAGCTTTGATGTTTTTTACAGATTTCAGTTCGAGAAGCAGTTTCTCGGCTGTGGTCTTTCCTATGCCTTTTATTTCGTTGAGTTCGGAATGCACAAAGCCTTTCTCGAATTTCTTGCGGTGGAAATTGATTGCAAAACGGTGCACCTCTTCCTGAATCTGAGCAAGCAGGTGGAATGCGCTGGAGTTGGGTTTCAGTTGCACTATGCGAGGCGGAAAACCGAACAGAAGCTCGTTGGTACGGTGACTGTTGTTTTTCGCGAGACCAGCAATCGAGATGTCGATATGAAGTTCGTCCTGAATAACTTGACGCACCACCTCCATCTGACCTTTACCACCATCGGTGATGATGAGATCAGGCAGCTCTTTGCCTTCTTCCACGAGGCGTAAATAGCGCCGGCGAACCACCTCGCGCATCGAGGCGTAGTCGTCGGGACCTTCCACTGTTTTGATGTTGAAATGACGATAGCCCGACTTGTTCGGTTTGCCGTTCACAAACTGCACCATGCCTGCAACTGCATAGTCACCTTGGAAGTTGGAGTTGTCGAAACACTCAATGACCGCTGGAAGTTCAGGAAGTTGCAGGTCTTTTTGCAACTCCGCCAGAATACGTTTTGAATGACGCTCAGGATCAACCAAAGAACGCAGTTTCTCTGTTTCGAAACGATATTGTTTGGCATTGCGGGTCGAGAGAGCCAGAATCTCGAATTTCTCGCCTTTTTGAGGTATGGTGAACTTCACGTTTTCCAGTTCCATGTCGAGTTTGAGAGGCACTATGATTTCATGTACTGAACTCTCAAAACGCTGACGTAACTCAATGATTGCCAACGATAGCAACTCTTCTGGAGTCTCTTCAAGTTTGCGTTTCATCTCGATGGAGAACGACTGGATAATCGCCCCTTGGATGATGCGCATGTAGTTGACGTAGAACGAGCTGTCGGCATCGTCGAAAGAGAAGACCTCCATATCGTGAAGCGTATTGCTGCTCACGATGCTGCGTGCGTGATAATTTTCAAGGAGGTCGTATTTCTGTTTGATGAGCTGTGCCTGCTCGAATTCGAGTCGCGAGGCGTGGTACATCATCTGCGCTTTCAGTTCCTTTAAAACTCCTGAGATATTACCTTTGATAACTTCTTTTACATTGGAAATCATCGAGTTATAATCCTCTTCGGAGATGAGGTCGGCACAAGGAGCCTTACAGTTGCCTATATGATATTCGAGGCACGGACGATTCAGAAAATGCTTGCAAGTGCGCAAAGGATATACCTGTTTCAAGATGTCGAGAAGCGTTCTTGCAGTCATCACGGAAGGGTAAGGGCCGTAGTAAAGCGAGCCGTCGTTGACCTTTTTTCTGGTGAGGAAAACACGCGGAAACTTCTCGTTTTTAATGCAAATCCAAGGATAGGTCTTGTCGTCCTTGAGCATGATGTTGTAGCGCGGCTTATACTGCTTGATGAAGTTGTTTTCGAGGAGAAAAGCCTCTGCCTCGCTGCCAACAACGGTAAAACGGATATCGGCTATTTTGCTGACCAAAAGTCGTGTCTTACCGGTCTGTTCCTTGTTGAAATAGCTTGATACTCTGCGCTTTAGGTTCTTTGCTTTGCCGACATAAATAATCTCGCCAGTCTCATCGAAATACTGGTAAACTCCCGGAGAAGTCGGAATCGTTTTTAATATCGAGGTTATTTTGTCGTTCATATTCATTAACTGTCATTTCGACCGAAGCGTAATGGAATGGAGCGTAGTGGAGAAATCTTTGTCATTCGAAATCATTCAAAAAGGATTTCTCGATTCCGCTTCGCTGCACTCGAAATGACAAGTACTTTTTAAAAATGTTTGAATCCCTGCGCTTCGATCGGAACTTGATGATTATCAGGTGTGATGAGGTTGGCTTGTCCTTCGTCGGCGGTCATGTAGCCGATGATGCGGACGTCGTCCAAATCCTTCACTTTCTCGTAGTCGCTTTGAGCGATGGTGAACAGCAGTTCGTAGTCTTCGCCGCCATTCAAAGCAGCGATGCTTGGCACGATGTTGAAGTCCTTTGCTGTCTGTATCGTCTTCTGATTCATAGGGATACGGTCTTCGTAGACCATGCATCCCACCTTCGACTCTTTGCAGAGATGCAGAACTTCAGAAGCCAGTCCGTCGGAAATGTCGATCATCGAAGTCGGCTTCACCTTTATTTCCTTGAGTTTCTCGACGATATCGCGACGAGCTTCAGGTTTCAGCTGACGTTCCAAAATATAATCGTATCCGGCAAATTCAGGTTGCATGTTCGGGTCGGCCATGAAAGCTGCTTTTTCGCGTTCGAGGATAAGCAATCCGGTATAAGCTGCGCCGAGATTACCGCTCACGCAAAGCAGGTCGTTAGGTTTTGCTCCGCTGCGATAGACGATGTCTTCTTTTTTAGCCTTACCAATGACGGTGACGGAAATGAAAAGTCCTGATTTTGAAGCTGTTGTGTCGCCACCGACGAGATCGACATGATAACGGTCGCAGGCGAGGCGGATGCCACGATATATCTCTTCAATCGCCTCAACGGAATATTTGCTGCTTATGCCGAGTCCGACCACGATTTGTGTAGGGGTGCCGTTCATAGCGTAGATGTCCGAGAAGTTGACGACAGCTGCCTTGTATCCCAGATGTTTCAGAGGACAATACGTCATGTCGAAATGCACGCCTTCGCAGAGAATGTCAACGGAGACAAGCGTCTGCTCGTCTTTATGGTCGATAACGGCCGCATCGTCGCCGACGGCTTTCAGCGTTGAGTCGTTGTATATCTTGACGTTTTTGACGAGCTTGTCGATAAGCGCGAACTCGCCGAGTTCCGAGAGGTTAGTGATAGTTTCCTGATCTGCCATTTTTGTAATAAATTTTTATGCAAAAATAGTGATTTTTCGGAAACTGGTAAAATAATGTTTATTGAATATTCTGAAACACCAACAGATCCTTTCGTATGTGTTGCAGGATAGTCGCGCTTTCTTCGTCGTTGTCGTAGAAGAATATCCAAAGAGTCTGGTTTATGTGGTCGACAGTCGCGATGTAACCGTCTTCGCCATGCTGTGCGGCATCCGGCATAATTGCCGAAGGCTGGTCTATTGATTCGAATGTGGCTTCTGCATTGAGGACAGTGTCGCTGTATGCCAAACCATAATTGTTCAAGTTGTCGGCGACAGTCTGCAGAATACGTTTTACGGCTGTGGAATCTTTGAATTCATTACCGAAACTCATGTCACTCATAAAGTCGATGTCATCGTTGATGACGATAGAGGCGTTGTGGACCTGACTGTCTGATTCGAGGAGCGAATTGAGTGCGGCACTGAATTTATTGATAATAGCTTGTGCGAATACTTCTATTTCCTCATCGCTGAGATGTTCTTTGGTGAATATATCTTCGCCGATGACAGGCGGTGTGTCCCATTTCATTCTGACCTCGATAGAATAGCTGGGGTCGGATATGGTGTCACCGCTGAACCCCGAAAATAACTGCTTCGACACTGCAAATTCATTTAATAACCAATTCCAAACGTCATCATCTGCAGCCTGAATCATCACGGTGTTGATTTTGTCGCCATGAACCTTGAAATCGCAGAGATAAGCCACTGTCAGATTGGTGTTGTCGGCATATTTGCTGTACAGGTCGAGGGCAGGATTGCTCTGTTTCGCAGCGCCGTTCCTGCAGCAAGAACAGTTCGCACCTATTGCGAGAATTAGTAAAATCAATATTTTAAGATAGTACCTCATTTTATTATTCTTGGTTGACTATTTTATTAGCTGAGATGATGATATCTTGTGCAGAGCATCCGGAATTACAGAGGAACTTCACCTCTTTGTTGGGCAAATGCAAGCCATATAAAAGCACTCCAACAAGCAGACATGCTGCAGCTACATATGGAATCCAAAGCAGTCTGCGATGACGCACAGGTGACATTTCTTGTACAAAGGTCTTGTTTTGAGCTATTTTTGCCATATTAAGTATGACTTCATCGCTCGGAGCGTTGTTTTCCGCGTCTTTTAAAGCGTTTTTCCGACGCTGCCACTGTATCTCGAAATCGTTAGTGTTCATATATCCTCCTTGCTTTCTTTTTTAAACATTTCTTTTAACTGCAGCTTTATACGGGTAATGCGCATTGCAATGGTGCCCTCTGTAAGGTTGGTCATTGTGGCTATTTCCTTATAGGTAAAGCCGTCTAGGTGGGCTCTTATTATCATGCCGTTCTCTTCCGGAAGTTCATTTATAAGCTGACAAAGCAGCTGCGAGTTATCATCGTTTGCCTCGTACGACATGTTTTTTATTTCTGCATGAACATCAATTTGTTCTGTTGCCAGATGTTTGTCATCTTTGCGACGGAGCATCAGCATGGTGTTGGTCGCGACACGATAAATCCATGTTTGTTCCGAGCTACGTCCCTCGAAGGTGTCGAAATAACGCCAAAGACTGACGATGACTTCCTGCATGCAGTCTTCGACCCTCCACACTTTGCCGAGGTTGTAATCGGAGCAGATATGCCATATCAACCCCTTGTTGCGCAATAACATAGCGTTGAAGGCCTCCTCTTTATTCGGCTTATCTTTAGTGCGAGACAACAAAACGTTTTGTCTGGTTTTCATGGATTTTTATGAAATAAACACCGTTCAAATCAATTAGGTGCAAATTTAATAAAAAAATAACAAATTTGTGTTTTTTTTTAACCGGATTGTTTCGGACATGTTACAATATGAGGCAGAAATGGAGGTGCTAAAAAGCCTCGCGGCACTTATGTTCATAAGTGCCGCGAGGCTTTCGTGCTCCCACTAGGACTTGAACCTAGGACCAACTGATTATGAGTCAGCTACTCTAACCGACTGAGCTATAGGAGCTGGAAAAATTTCCGGATGCAAAAGTACAAATTTTTTTGATTGCAACAACAAAAAATAAAAGATTTTTATGTTGTCATTTCGAGCGGAACGGAGTGGAGTCGAGAAATCTCCTGCATTTGAACAGATGAGATTTATTCATTCCGCTTCGCTCCAGTCGAAATGACATTGGTTATCTGTAATATACTTCAATACTATCGAGAATCTCTGTTACTTCGGCAACTGTTGGCACTTCCATTAGCTTCATTTTAAACTGTTTGAAGTTCGGGAATCCTTTAAAATACAAACCCCAATGCTTTCGCATCTCGATGACGGCGTAGTGCTCGTCTTTGTAATTCAGTGAGTCGTTGAGGTGCATCTTCGCCACCCTCACGCGTTCCTCGACGGAAGGCCTCTCGTCTTCGACACCTTTTTCAAGATAATCGTGAATCTCTTTGAAAATCCAGGGGTTTCCGTATGTGGCGCGGCCAATCATGAGGCCGTCGACACCAAAAGTGTCCTTGAAATATTTCGCTGATTTGCCGTCCACCACGTCGCCGTTGCCGATGATTGGGATCGTCATGCGCGGGTTGTTTTTCACCGCCCCGATGAGCGTCCAGTCGGCTGGCTCGCCCCATTTGGTGGTACGGAGTCGTCCGTGGATGGTAAGCGCCTGAATACCAACATCTTGAAGTCGTTCGGCGATTTCTACTATGTCTTTATGCTCACTGTCGTAACCCAAACGTGTCTTCACCGTGACAGGCGTTTTCACTGCTTTCACCACGGCTTCGGTTATCGCGACCATCTTCGGGATGTCGTTCATTATGCCTGAGCCTGCGCCTTTCGATGCCACTTTCTTCACTGGACATCCGAAGTTGATGTCGATGATGTCTGGGTTATAACGTTCGGCATATTGCGCCGCCTCGACCATAGGCTGGACAGCGTTGCCGAAAATCTGCACTCCGAACGGCTGCTCGCTCTCAGTATACCGTAACTTGTTGATACTCTTTACCGCATCGCGTATCAGTCCATCCGACGAGATGAACTCTGAATAGACTATGTCGGCGCCGTAGAGCTTGCACACGTGCCTGAACGGCGGGTCGGTGACGCCCTCCATCGGTGCCAAAAGCAGCGGATAACGCTCGAAGTTGAGATTTGCGATTTTCATGGCGCAAAAATACAAAAAATAATGACATTTTAATGCCATTTTCGAAATACTCTCAGTACCTGGTGGCAGGTCGCATTTCTGCAAATGGCATTAAAATGTTAAAAGACTTTAGATTTTTTTACAAATTCTTGACAAAGATTAGAATTTTTCATATTTTTGCAATTCAAATATTGTCGTTATGAGGATTATATCACAACCGATAAGTCATGCTGAATTGAATGCAATGTTGCCAGGATATTTTGGCGACATGGTGAAGGCTGTTGTTGATATTAAAAAGGAGATTCTGGGGCTGGATGCCGAGTTGCATGCCGACATTGAGCAAGAGCTTCTTAGTCAAGGTTCGGAGCTGACCGATTTATGGGGTATAAACTTGTATCCTGATATTCGTAAACGTATCATAGAAGTCGTAAGTAAATTAATAAAATGATAAATTATCAGCATTCGGATTTAGCTGCAGGGCGTTGGGCTTCAATGACTTTAGCTGAGCAGATGTTAAACATCGGCAGTGAAGTCTCGAGGGCAAACCGTTGGCAAAGCAAGGGCAACATTGAACAATGCCATCGTGCAGCTGACAGAGCTTTGGAGTTGCTCTCGTTAACCATTGATGCTCAACGTGGTAAGCATAATCTTGGAGAGTTCTGCCGCCTTTATGAAGTGTTGGCTGACTGCTATTATGGTGATAACTATTATCAAACCGACCCAGTAAAGTTGCAAAAATATTTTGATGTGTTTTGTAATTAAAAAAACAGTATATTTGCAGAGTAATTAACAAGTAAAAATGTAAGAGTATAATTTAAAATATTAAAAATTATAGCGTTTGCTATTTGTTCGGTGACATTCTGAAACCTGAGAAATTTCAAAGATGCATTAAAGCGAACAAGTTGTAAATGTCTGCGGTAAATCGTGGGCACAACTTGTCTTTTAATGCGGGTAATCTCAGGACCTCAGAATGTGGATAAGGAAATGTCCACGTTTTTTATGTCCTGACGAGAATCCGTTGACGGATAAGTGGTGGCGCTATGGAAGCAGACATTTACAAATTATTAACAAAAAATTAAAATGCTATGAAAAAATTATTACTATTGCTGATGGCTTTTATGGGATTGGCCTGTAATGCCATCGCGCAACTTGAGGTGAAACCTGGCTCTTTCAAGGAAGTGCCGGGATTCGTGAACCTTGACCTTGACAAACAGACTGACGACAACGACCAACCTTATGCCGTTGTCAAGGTCAAAACTGAAAACATCAACGACAAACAGCGTCGTGAACTGAATTTTCAAGGCGATGCTCGCACATTCTTCGAACTGGAATACCGCGACGGCGAAGTGTGGATTTACATCAGCTATTACGCCACATTTCTTAAGATTTCGCATCCCGATTTGAGCTCAACGGAGTTCTATTTTCCGTTCGACATGCAGGGCAAGAAAGGCTACGAGCTGACGCTTGTCAACAACTCGCAATCAGACATTGACGAACAGAAAATCAAGAGCATGATTGACGAGCGACTGGAAAACGTCCCTGTCGCCGGCAGTCGTGACACCATAGTCATAAAACAGACGGTGCAAGTCGATGAGAGCTACAGCTTCCTCACCTTGAACGCCTCGTACAACAACTATGGAAAACTATCTTATGGTGTTACATTTGGAAGTGTCAAGAAATTCGGATGGTTTGCCAGTGTGATGAGCAACTTCAGTTTCAAAGGGCTTTCGACCGATTATGAATGCGGCAGCGATTTTCTTGTCGATGGAATATATCCGTTCTACACGGGAAAAGAAATCTATTCTTCACTCTCGGCTACCGCTGGTGTGATGTTTAAAATAGTCGGAGGTTTAGCTTTTAGAGTCGGTGCCGGTTATGGTATAAGAAACTTTGCCTGCGAGATGACCGACGGCAAATATGTTAAAAACACCGATGTGAGCGCTTCGGGCATTGAGGCGGCGGTTGGTGCACAATACAAAATAGGCAAGATTGTGGTATCGCTTGACATGGTTACCACAAGTTTCAAGATTTTTGAGGCAAAATTAGGTATTGGTATGGGTTATTAAAATTAAAGAATTATGAAAAAGACAGCATATATATTATTGATTATCAGCACATTGTTTCTGATAACATGCAAAAAAGCCCCCGAGTTGGTGGTGAAGAATGTTAATTTTATAAGTGAGGATGTGGAGGTCTTGACAAATTCAGCCACGGTCACGATAAAATACTCATATCTTTCAAAACTTGACTATGTGAATGCATACTTGAGCCAAAGCAATTATTTTGGAAGTTCTTCCATTGTGCCTGCAGAGGTTAGCGACAGCACTATCGTCATTAATTTCACTAATTTACAAGCCGGTGTGACTTATTATTACAAATATGATTACAGCAACGGTCTCAACGAGGCTTCTTCTGATGTGAAAACGTTCTCGATGGGCGGCTCAACCGGTGACCCTGTGGTTAATACAAAACCGGTGGAACAGCTCACGATGACCACCGTTAAAGTGGGAGGCACAGCCTCGGCTGGTCCAAACTATCAGCTTTCAAGCTTCAATTTCGGTTTCTGCTGGAGCACAACCCCCAATCCTACGATTAGTGATTCATATTTGGTTATAGATAAAACATCCCAGGATTTTGAAAAAATTCTTGTTACAGGACTGCAGCCTGGCACGACTTACTATTTAAGAGCTTATATTGACAATGTGACTGTATATTATGGAAATGTGGTGAGTTTCACAACATGTAGCGAATGGGGCGGCGGAACGCCTTCCGAGGGCTATATCAACCACCTTTTCTCAACGAGCGACACTACTAAAGTGTGGTTCTCAAAAGGCAATCTGCAATATCAGGCATCGACAAACACTTACCGTTTTGCCGAAAATCAATTGGATTTATTGAGAGAAGAAAATAATGCGGTATCCCCAACAAATTCAGGATGGATAGATGTTTTCCCATTCGGCACAAGTGGATGGTATGCGGGTACCAATATTGATAATTATCCATACGACATCGATGGTGTCTCTAATAATAGCTACTCTGATTATGTGGATAATTTTGATGGAGATTATCAATATGCGGATTGGGGAATTTATAACCCGATTGCAAATGGTGGTAATGTGAAAAACCAATGGTACTGTTTGACAAAAAACGAGTTTGGTTATATTACTGGAAGTAGAACCACCACCTCGGGAATGCGATTTGTTTTTGCAACTATAGGTGATATTTGTGGTAGGATCATTTTCCCCGATGAATGGAATGCAAGTACATATAGTTTCAATTATATTAACGGAGGACATGTATCAAATGGTCATCTCGCTAATCAATATTATGACAATGAGATTCCATTATCCGATTGGACGAATATCATTGAGCCGAATGGAGCCGTATTCCTACCTGTAAAATACACTGGCGATGATTCAAATACAACCAATTTGTTTTATTGGGGTAATTATCCTGGATCTCATGTTCCTGGTTTTACTGTGGGTATTTATAATGGTATGGTGCTGCCTGCACCTCCTCGCTCTCTGCGTTGTAGTGTCCGATTAGTCCACCATGTTGAATAACAATGTTATAATAATAATCATTAAAAGTTGTGCCCGACACGAATCAGGGATAAAATCATGAAGAAAATTTTAATGGCAATTGCAGCGGTAACCATAGTGTTTGCCATTCTTTTCTCAGGCTGCAAGAAAAAATCATCTGAGCCCAATAGCGGCGGTGGCGGAGGAGGTGACAACGGTCCTTGTATCGACCTCTATATCGGTTTTACAGGTTTTAACGACAGCATCTATAACAAACCAAACAGCCTTGTCGATGATTCGTGGTTCGAGACGTTAGAAACTTATTATGATGGCACCAGCATTCCGGGGCATAATGACGCTTATCTGTATTATTCAGAATATATGGCGTTGGATAATTTGTTGAATTTGGAGAATGAGCCTGAACACCTGACAAATGTTTCGGTAATCACATTTACCAAAGCTCTGGATAATGTCTCGGTGAATTCGCCTGAAACAAATCCTGAAGGATATGGTTCAAATGTAGAATATCGCAATTGTTTGCATAATAAAATTGTTGATAATCAAGTGTTTGGAAAAGAAATCAATGCTTATGCTATTGGGCTTGTCAACGAAAATACGAGCTCGGATATTGAAGAATTCAGGGCTAATCTCAGTGCATTGTCAAGCGATCCGGCCAATATCTATGAAGTAGGTACTATGGATAGTGTCGATATCGTGCTAAACGAACTGGTTGAAACGATTAAAAGTGGTACAGGCGAAGGCAATAGCAATATCATAATGATGGTGTTCGACTGCTCGTATAACGAGAGCCGTGTCAAGACGATTCCGCAGATGGTTTACACATTTGTTGATAACATGGTTTGCGGACACATCACCTACTATAAAGCTCCTACTGTAAGGACACATCCGGTAACTGACATTAAGAGAACCTCTGCGGTTTGTGGCGGCGATTTGCTCGACTGGGGTCATAATTGGGTGCTGAGCAAAGGTGTTGTATATAGTTACAAAACACCTGAACTTAACTATTACAATTGGGTGACTACAGGATTTGTTCACCATAGTTCAGGCCCCGGTGATTTTCCGGATGTTCGGATGGGTCTCCTGAAACCTAATACGAATTATTACGTGGCAGCGTATGCTAAAAACTACGTGGGCATAACATACGGTGAGGTTTATATGTTCCGCACACTTGCCGATGGTGTTCCTGAAGTTGTGACGCTTCCGGCATCAAATGTAACAGAGACAACGGCTGATTTATGTGGCGCAGTCGTTGACAACGGCGGCCATGACATCTTAGAAAGAGGCATCTGTTACAGTCTGTCGCCAAATCCTGACGTCAACAGCTCACATGTGGTTAGTACGGTTACCGATTCTGTCTTTTGTTCGACATTGACAAATCTGGAGTCAAACAAGACATATCATTATAGAGCTTATGCCAAGAATGAAAAAGGCGTTGGCTATGGCGAGGATCTGCAGTTTACGACACATGATAATAATAATGAAGGTACTTTCAGTTTGGGAGGACGTGGCGTAATAATCGCTCCAGGCAACCTGCAATATCATATAGGCACTCATGAATGGCGTTTCGCCGAAAACACATGGGACTACATCGGTGAAAGCAACATCTATGCCAGCACCTCGAGCTATTCGGGCTGGATAGACCTTTATTGTTGGGGCACTGGTAACACACCAACAAGTATGATGGACGATAGCCAATACTATCTCAACTTTACCGATTGGGGCGTCAACCCGATTTCCAACGGTGGCAACACTCCGAACCAATGGCGCACCCTCTCTAAGGCAGAATGGGAAAGCATTCTGTATTATCGTGAAACGCCGTCGGGAATACGTTTCGCAATGGGACAGGTGAATGGTGTGAACGGCGTGATTCTCGTGCCAGACCAATGGAATAGTGATTATTATCCATTAACACATTGCAATGAAGAAGGTGTGTTGGGTGATATGCCGAATGTCATCAGCGCATCAACATGGAACAGTGCTCTTAAGCCACATGGAGCGGTGTTCTTGCCATGCGCCGGCAAACGTAAAAATTTCGATAATCCAGGCACATATCAAGAAAGTAATACGTGGGGCGCTTACTGGACGCCTACAGAGGCTGACGATATTAATGGCTTGGGCACAGAAATAATAAAAATGGCATGGGCACTCATCCCAAGTGTTTACGAAGGATTGGGACAAGGTGTTGCCATCGAGCCTTACGAACGCGACTACGGCGCATCAGTGCGTCTGGTGAAAGATGTAAATTAGTTGATAGTTAAGGTGTGTTATATGAGGGTGTGTCCAAATGAGGCACGCCCTCGATTTTTTACAGCGAAGCTCCGTTTTTTTTAAGTTGTGGCTTTGTCCATGTCCAAAGTTTTTCATACCTTTGAAGAACGTTTAAAAAGCATTGCAAAGATAGACAGATCCACTTCCGTCCATATACGAACAAGGCCAGTGTTTAACATGAATTGAGGTGTAAGGAATTTTTTTGTATCTTTGCCCCCGTGAAAGAAAACCCTATCTCATATTACAAAAACGACGCTCGAATTGCGCAACTTGCTGATTATCTTGATGATAAGAAAAACGTGTTTTGCAAGGGCATCGTCGGCTCGGCTAAGGCTTTTGCTGTGGCGGCGGCGTTTGAGAAGCTCGGCGGACAGCATTTCGTGGTGTGTCCCGACAAAGAGAGCGCGGCGTATTTCTACAACGACCTCGAGAATATCTTCGGCGAACGCGAGACCGACTACGCCAAGAAGATGATTTTGTTCTACCCGACCTCGTACAAACGTCCGTATGAGCCAGAGAAGCCCGACAACACTTATATCTTGTCGAGAACTGAGGTGCTGCAGCGTGTCTCGACTTCCGAACGCAAGACGATAATTGTCTCGTATCCGGAAGCGTTGAGTGAGAAAATCGTCACTCGTAAGATATTGAGTAAGAATACGTTCAAACTTGCAGTTGGCGAAAAAGTGGATATGGATTTCGTCACCGACACCTTGCTTGAGTATAACTTCGAGCATGTCGATTTCGTCGTCGAGCCGGGGCAGTTCGCCATCCGAGGCGGCATCGTCGACGTGTTTTCGTTCGCCAACGACTATCCTTACCGTATAGTTTTCGACTTCGATGAGGTGGAGTCGATACGCTCGTTCAATCCCGTTGACCAGCTCTCGATGGAGAAGCTGCAACGCATAGTTTTGCTGCCCAATCTGCAGGACCATAACCTCTCTGAGGAACGCGAGACGATATTCCAATATCTTCAGAATCAGACAGTTATGTGGCTCGACGAGACTGATTTTCTGAAAGAGAGAATCGATGCCGAGTACAAAAAAGCTGTCGACGCATTCGAGGCGTTTGAGGAAAACAAAGGCATGAAGTCGCCAGAGACTTTATTCGCGCAAAGTGACGAACTGCTTACTCAACTCGATGATTTTAAATCAGTTACGTTCGAGACATATTCCGATTCGATAGGGAAGGAGATTGTGGAGTTTAACACAACCAGCCAGCCGGTCTTCAACAAGAACTTCGAGATGTTGCAAAACACCATTAACTCGTTGAAAGACAGATACTACCGCATTCTTTTCTTCTCCGAAAGCAAGCGTCAGCTCGAGCGAATCCAGAGTATTTTGAACGATTTGCAGCAAAAAGACGAGTCGAATCACGATTTCACGCCTGTTCTTTATTCCATCCAGGCTGGTTTTGTCGACAACGACCAGAAACTGTGCTGTTTCACCGACCATCAGATTTTTGAACGTTATCACCGCTTCCATCTCCGTGAAGGTTTTGCAAGCAGTCAGGCATTGACAATCAAGGAGTTATATGATTTAAAACCGGGCGATTATGTGACGCATATCGACCACGGCATCGGGCGTTTCGACGGCTTGGAAATCATCGACCACAACGGAAAACAGCAGGAGGCGCTGCGACTGATATATCAAAACGGCGATTTGCTTTATGTGAGCATTCATTCGCTACATAGGATTTCAAAATATTCGAGCAAAGACGGGGCAGAGCCATCGCTGAGCAAACTCGGCTCTAACGCATGGAACAGGCTGAAAGCCAAGACGAAGAGCAAGGTCAAGGACATCGCTCGAGAGCTTATCAAGCTTTACGCCGAGCGCAAGAATTCCAAGGGATTCCAGTTCATGCCAGATACATATCTGCAGACCGAATTGGAAGCTTCGTTTATGTATGAGGACACCCCCGACCAGCTCAAGGCGACCATCGACGTGAAACGCGACATGGAGAAGGAGTCGCCGATGGACCGTCTCGTGTGCGGTGACGTTGGTTTCGGAAAGACCGAAGTGGCAATTCGTGCCGCGTTCAAGGCGGTCAGCGACTCGAAGCAGGTGGCGGTTTTGGTGCCTACCACGGTGCTCGCCTTGCAGCATTTCCACACGTTCTCAAGCCGTTTGAAAGGATTTCCGGTCACCATCGACTACATGAACCGTTTCAAGACCGCTAAAGAACAGAAAAAGACCCTCGAAGAGGTCAAGGCAGGTCGGGTGGATATATTGATAGGAACACATCGCATCATCAGTAAAGACGTGGAGTTCAAGGACTTAGGCTTGCTGATTATAGACGAGGAGCAGAAGTTCGGTGTTTCCGCAAAGGAGAAGCTTAAACAATTGAAAACCAACGTCGACACCCTCACTTTGACGGCTACGCCTATCCCGAGGACGCTGCAGTTTTCGATGATGGGCGCGCGCGACATGAGTATCATCACCACTCCGCCACCGAACAGGTATCCTGTCGAGACCGAACTGCGTTCGTTCTCTCCTGACGTCATCCGCGATGCCATCCAATACGAGCTGGCACGCGACGGACAGGTGTTTTTCGTGCATAACCGCATCCAAAACATCATGGAGGTCTACGACATGATAATCAGCTGCGTGCCTGGCGCTAAGGTCGCTGTCGGTCACGGCCAGATGGAGGGCGACAAACTCGAACAGATAATGCTCGACTTCATCGACGGCAAATATGACGTGCTTCTATGCACCACGATTATCGAGGCGGGATTGGACATCCCGAACGCCAACACCATCATTATCAACGATGCTCACAAATACGGCTTGAGCGACCTGCATCAGCTTCGCGGCAGGGTGGGGCGTTCCAACAAAAAGGCGTTCTGTTACCTCTTGACACCGCCGTTGGCGATGCTCAGCGACGAGGCACAGAAACGTCTGCGTGCCTTGGAGGAGTTCTCCGACCTTGGCAGCGGCTTCAACATCGCTATGCGCGACCTGGACATCCGTGGAGCAGGCAACTTGCTTGGCGCCGAGCAAAGCGGATTCATCAACGATATCGGGTTCGAGACTTATCATAAAATCCTCGACGAGGCTATCATGGAACTCAAGGAAAACGAGTTCAAAGACCTGTTTGAAAAGCCCGAAGAAGAGAAGAAATACGTCCGCGAATGCGCTATCGAGTCGGATCTGGAGATTCTGTTGCCTAACGAATACGTCGACTCATCAGCTGAGCGTATCAGCCTATACAACGAGCTCGACCATATTGAAAATGAAGAAGGTCTGATGCGCTTCACCGACAATCTTATCGACAGATTCGGCGAGATTCCGCCTCAGGCTAACGACCTCTTGAACACTGTGCGCCTGCGCTGGATTGCCCGCGATCTGGGCTTTGAAAAAATCGTTCTCAAGAAAGGCGACATGACATGCTATTTCCTGCAAGACCAGCAGTCGGATTACTTCAAAACCGAGACTTTCAACAAAATCATCCGTTACGCTTCGGACCATCTGAAACGTTGTCAGTTTAAGGAGCAAAACGGTAAAAACATATTGATTTTCAAGGTTGTAGACAGGGTAAAAGACGCTTTGGATTTATTGCGCGAAATAAATTCTTGATTTCGAAAAAATGTTTATATTTGCAAAAAATAAATTAGAAATATGACAACATTATTTTTAGGCGGTATCGGAACCGGTGAAATAATTCTTATCGTGCTGGCGATTCTGCTGCTTTTCGGTGGCAAGAAACTCCCTGAGCTGATGCGCGGAATGGGCAAGGGCGTCAAGGAATTCAAGGACGCTATGAACGAGCCAAGCGGCGACAAAAAAGACGACGAGAAGAAAGAGGAGAAATAGTCCGTCATGACGTCGCGAAACAAGACGGAAGATGCCGAAGACGTCCAAATGACCTTCGGCGAGCATCTCGATGAGCTTCGTAAAGTGTTGATGCACATCGGGATTGCTTTTGTTTTGCTCTTTATCGCCCTCTTCACGTTTTTCAAAGGCGATATCATCAACATCGTTTTTTATCCTTCCGAAAGCAATTTCATCACAAACAGACTTTTTGCGAGATTAGCCGAATTGACTGGCACTGAGGCATTGAAAATCAATGCGAATCCATTAAATCTTTATAACACTAAGATTGCCGGGCAGTTTATGCTTCACATCAAAGCGTCGGCGGTCGGGGCACTCGTGATAGCGTTTCCGTACATCATCGGGCAGCTGTGGGGCTTCGTGAAACCGGCTCTCTCGCCAACGATGAAACGCCGTACCCGACTGATAGTGTGGAAGATAGTGTTCTGGTTCTTCCTCGGCGTGGCATTCAGTTATTTCATCATCGCACCTCTCGGAATCAACTTTTTGGCAAATTACGAAGCCAATGGAAGCATACAAAACATCATCGATGTCAGCTCATATATCAGCACGGTTTTGGGCGTTTGTCTCGCCGCAGGATTGGTGTTTCAGCTGCCGCTTCTGATAAGATTGTTGGCTTCGATAGGCATCATAACATCAGCCTGGCTAAGGAAAAACAGAAAAATCGCCATCGTTGTCATTTTGGCACTCTCGGCACTCATCACGCCGCCCGACATCATCAGTCAGCTGTTGATTTTTGTGCCGTTTTACATTTTATACGAATACGGAATTAGGATAGCAAAAAATATTGAAAAGCAAAATGCAGATAGATAAGACAAAGGAATTGGAGACGAAAGGCATTGGCACTCTGTTACTTATGTACGCCTTGCCGTCGGTGGTGAGTCAGATAATATCGTCGGTTTACAACATTTGTGACCGAATCTTCATCGGACATGGAGTGGGGGCACTCGCTATCGCAGGCTTGGCCATCACCTTGCCAATCATCAATATCATACACGCTTTCGGAGCCTTGATAGGCGTCGGAGCAGGGGCGAGGATGTCGATCGTTTTGGGTAAGAAAGACGTCAACTGGGCTGAGCATATCCTCGGCAACAGCGTCATTTTCACTGTCATTTTGAGTGGCTTGGTGATGCTGTTTTCTTATATTTTCCTCGATAAGATACTGTTCATGTTTGGCGCGACAGCCGAGACTGTGGCTTACGCCCGGGAATACATGCTCATCGTGCTTCCGGGTATGTTCCTGACCACCATGGCGTTCAACCTCGTCTCGCTGATGCGTGCGTCGGGATATCCCAACAAGTCGATGATAGTGCTGGTGTCGGGTGCAGTGCTCAACATCGCCCTTGATGCCCTGTTTATCTTCGCTTTCGACATGGGAATAGCAGGCGCGGCGTGGGCTACCACCATCTCGATGGCGTTCGCGACCTTCCTGGCGATGCTGCATTTTTTGAAACGCGACTCGTTCATCCGCTTCCGCAGACATGGATTCCAGCCGAAAGGCTATATCTTCAAGAATATCTTCATGATAGGAATGAGTCCGTTCCTGATGAACGTGGCGGCGGCAGGCGTCGTGGCTATCTTGAACAAGCAGCTCATTCGTTTCGGCGGTGACATGGCAGTCGGCGCTTACGGTATCGCCAACAGCTTCATCATGATTATGATTATGGTCATCCTCGGCGTGTGCATGGGCATGCAGCCTATCGCTGGCTACAACTACGGGGCAGGTCATCCCGACAGGTTGAAAAAAGTCTATGTCCTGACGATGAAAGTATGCGTGGCAATAGGTATTGTGACTGCCATCTTGGGTTGCGCCATGCCTCGAATCATCTCGATGGCGTTTACGAGCGAGACAATACTGCTCGATATCTCGCAGATGGCGTTGCCTTACATTACCGTGATGACGCCGCTCATCGCGTTCACGATAGTGAATTCAAACTTCTTCCAGAGTATCGACAAACCATGGATTGCCATCGTCACCAGCCTCTCACGTCAGGTCATCTTCCTCATCCCGATGATGTTCATCATGCCAGTAATTTTTGAAGATCTGGGAATCGACAGTCTTCAAGGCGTTTTCGCTTCCTGCACAGTGTCAGATGTTTTCGGCGCGGTGCTGGCATTAGTTTTATTATTGACTCAAAGAAAAGTGTTTAGGATTATAGAAAAATAAATGCTAATTCATTGAATATCAATAAATTAGCATTAACTCGTGGAGGATACCGGACTCGAACCGGCCACCTTTAGATTGCGAACCTAACGCTCTACCAGATGAGCTAAACCCCCATCGCTTATTTGCGCTGCAAAAGTACAAAAAAATTTAATATGACAACTTTTTTATTTAAAAAATCAGCCATTAGCCAATAGAAGACTATCAAAAAACTAATGGCTAATAGCTAATGGCTAAAAAATCTTTTATCTTTTATCTATTATCTTATAACTAATTTTGTATTTTTGCACCCGATAAAAAATTAACATCATGGAAATAGAACTTTATATCATAAGAAGAGTCAACGCCTTGCTTCAGGCAACCGACGCCAAGATTGTAAAACGCCTCGAAGGAGGCATGAGTAATTACACCTATGTTGTTGAATGTCAAGGTGAAATGTACACCTACCGCGTGCCCGGCAAGTTCGCAGAACGCTTCGTCGACCGCGTGGAAGAAGACGCCAACATCAAGGAAGTTGAAAAACTTGATCTTAACAACGAGACCGTTTATGTCGAGATTCGCTCAGGCGAGAAACTCGCTAAATACGTCGACGGCACCATCATGTCGACAACCGACGTCGTCTCTTACAACGAGATGTCGGTGAAGGCATTGAAGAAACTTCACAACAGCGACATCAAGTTCAACGACTACAACGCTTTCGGCCGTCTCGACATCTACGAAAAATACTGCAAAGAGATGGGTTTTGAGCATCCTCAGGAATATGTCGAGCTCCGTCACACCCTCGACGAGATGCGCAAGCTCTACAAAGAGGTGAAGAAAGTGCCTTGCCACTGCGACTATCAGCCTACAAACCTCGTCATCGCAAAGGATAAATTCTATGTCTTGGACTGGGAATTTGCAGGAATGAACGACCCGTTCTACGATATCGCTTGCTACGGAAACGCCGGCTTCGACAAGGCTTTGTCGCTGCTTGAGGCTTACGTCGGACACAAACCTACACAGGAAGAGCTGAACCGCCTGTATTTCCACCGCGCATTCCAGTGCCTGCAGTGGTTCAACGTCGCCATCTTCAAAGATAAAGTTGGCCTTAGCAAAGATCTGAATATGGATTTCAACGCCGTCGCCTTCATGTTCTTAGGCATGGCGAAGGATCTTATCGGAAACTGCAAGTAAACACTAATACATCATATCGCTGAAGCCGAAGCCTTCGTCAAGACCGAGCTCCGCGCGCACCTCTTCGGAGAGGCTCGCAGGACTCCATGCCGGCTCGAAGGTAAGCTCCACATCACATGATTTGACGCCCATTATAGCGCTGACTTTCTCCTTAACGAAATTAGGGAGATAGTCGGCGACAGGGCAGTTCGGCGCAGTCACCGTCATCAGAATCTTCACAGCGCCCTCATCGTCGATATTAATTTCATAAATCAAGCCCAGTTTGTAGATGTCAACTGGTATCTCTGGGTCGTAAATGCCACTCAACACAGCAATCACGCGCTCTTTCAGTTCGTTTTTCTCTTCTTCTTTCATATCTTCTATGGACAAGACATGTCTTGTCCCAACTGGTTTTAAATTATATCCTGTATGGATAAGGCATGCCTTATCCGTTCATTACTTCTGCATACAACATCATCTGTTTCACCATACTCAACAAGCCATTCGAACGGGTAGGAGAGAGGTGTTCCTTCAAGCCGATCTCATCCAAGAAGCTCATATCCGCTGCCAAAATATCGGCAGGAGTCTGTCCCGAAAACACCTTTATCAATAAGTTGATGATGCCTTTGGTGATGACGGCGTCGCTGTCGGCGGTGAAATAAATCTTGCCGTCACGCTTCTCGGCATGAAGCCAAACCCTTGACTGACAGCCGTTTATGAGGTAATTGTCGTTGCGATATTGTGGGTCGATGATCGGGCACTCCTTGCCCATCTCGATGAGCATGGCATAACGATCCATCCAGTCGTCGAACATCGAGAACTCCTCGACAATGCTGTCTTGTATTTCTTTAATTGTCATATTATTAGTCTTTAGTCTTTAGTTGTTAGTCGTTAGTCCACTAAAGTCTAAAGACTAACGACTAAAGACTCATCTTAGCATATTCGCTGCCCTTTCAACAGCCTTTACAAAAATATCAATTTCTTCTTTCGTATTGTACATCGCAAACGACGCTCTCACCGTTCCCGGGATGCCAAAGAACGTCATCACAGGCTCGGCGCAATGATGTCCCGTGCGCACTGCCACTCCCATCTTGTCGATGATGGTGCCCAAATCGTAAGGATGGATGCCGTCTATCACAAACGAAACCAGTCCGTTACGCTTCGGAGCCTGCCCGATGAAACGCATGCCTTCTATGCCTGAAAGCTGCTCGGTGGCATATCTCAGAAGCTCGTCTTCGTAAGACTCAACCTCTTGACGATCAAAGCTTTGGATGAACTTGACGGCTGTCTCAAGACCAAGAGCGGCGCCCACATTGGGTGTTCCCGCCTCGAACTTGAACGGCACTTTGTTGAACGTGGTCTTCTCGAAGCTCACGGTGTCGACCATCTCGCCGCCAAACTGATACGGAGGCATCTTCTCGAGCCATTCCATCTTGCCGTACAAGCCGCCGATGCCCATAGGAGCGTACATCTTATGACCTGAAAAGACATAAAAGTCACAGTCAAGGTCTTGAACATCAATCACTTGATGTGCCATCGACTGTGCTCCGTCAATCACCACCGGGATGTCGTATTTATGCGCCATCGCTATCATCTCCTTGATAGGATTCACAGTGCCTAAAGTGTTGGAAATGTGAGCGATAGAAACGATTTTCGGACGCTGCTTGAGGAGCTCTTCATAATGATTCAGGTCGAGAACGCCTTTTTTGTCCATTCTAATTACTAGCAGATTACTGGAGATTTCTCCACTTCGCTTCGCTCCGGTCGAAATGACGGATCGGTGCATCAGCATTTGCTGCCATGGCACCATATTCGAATGATGCTCCATAGCGCTCACCACCACCTTATCGCCTTCGCCTACAAGAAGTTGTCCCAATGAAGTTGCCAACAAATTCAGCGATTCGGTGGTACCTCTTGTGAACACAATCTCCTGCGGCTGCTTAGCATTGATGAACTGCGCAACGGTCTTGCGGGCGTTTTCGTAAGCCTCAGTCGCCATCTGGCTGAGGTAATGCACTCCGCGGTGGATGTTGCAGTTTTCATGCAGATAGTAATCGCGTTCGCGCTCAATCACACAAAGCGGTTTCTGCGTCGTCGCGGCATTGTCGAAATACACCAAAGGTTTGCCATAAACCTGCTGGTCCAGCACCGGAAACTGCTTTCGAATATCGTTTACATTGAAGTTACTCAAAGTCAAAAATATTTAGTCTGCAAAAATACAAAAAAAACCATCTCCCCGATTGAGAAGATGGTTTTTTATTAGATACGAATATTAATCTTCGTCTTCGTAATACGGTAACGGTCCGGTGAAATGCACTGTGAAAGCTTTCACATCACCTCCTGACAATGCCATTGATGAACCGCTTGCATCAATAGTGTAGTTGTTGCCGTTTTGGTTGATAGTGATTGATCCTTGTGTAGCGATGTACGCTGGATTTGAATTTAACACAATTGCCAATCCGGCATCACCCTCCTCTGGAGTTTCTGATATTACGATTGAAAACTGTCCGGTAGGAACTGTCGAGTAAAATGGAATTGCTATTGCTGCTCCTTTTTCGTCGTCAGCTGTAGCTAATCCAATACCAACGATGTTTGCTTGTAGATCTTCGTCATAGTCGACGGTATAACCACTATGAGAAATTGTAAATGACTGGTTACCAAAGGTGATAGTTCCATAGTTGCTTGTCGGTGGGACAGGGGTGACTCCGCCGCCATTGTTTGAATCACTTTTCTTGCATCCTGCAAAAATCATTGCGAAAGCTGCAAATAATACTAAAAATAAGAAACTTTTTTTCATTGCTTTAATGATTTTTGTGTTAACTATCTGGTAAATTAATATTTTATTCTTGTGCTTCAATCATTGGACCATTAAAGTTGACATTGAATGACATCTCCTGTCCGTTGCCACCCAGAGGAGTTGCGCTGCCTGATGACTGAATGCTGTAGTTGTCTGCTGTTCCGGAAAGTGTTGCAGTTCCGTCAATGCAAAGTAAAACGCCTTGTTGTGACTTTAACATACCGCTGCATGAGCCGTCCGGCATAGGATCTTGTACGGTGTACTCATAAGTGCCGTTTGAAGGGAGATTCTGAACGCCAATAAGACTGAGTGCAAAGATGTTAGCATCTTCGGTAATACCGTCAGCCAGACCTATTGCCACTACATTTTTCTGAATGTCTTCGTCATAATAAGCTTTATAACTTGCAATTACGATGTTATATTCCTGACCGGCAACTGTTATAGTACCATAATCACCGATTGGAGGTGTAGGGGTTGGGATGACACCACCGCCGTTGTTTGATGAATCACTTTTCTTGCAACCTGTGAAAATCATAGCAAATACTGCTAATGCCATGAAGAGAGCTGTGCTCAATTTGTAAATGTTTTTCATAGTTATTATTATTTATGTGTTTAAATTTTCTGCAAATATATGAATTTATATTTTACTCATGTCGATTTTGAAAACTTTTTCTTTGTTGGTGCACTGGAAGATGCAGGTGTCGCAACTTGAGAGTTCGCCTTTCAAACGGCGTTTTATCATGTCGTCGATGCTGTCGTGGATGCTCTCAATTTTGATGTGATTGCTGATTTCAGCTGCAAAAGCATACAAAAGAAGCATTCTCGCGTCAGCTTTCTTGATGCCGCGCTGGCGCATGTAGAACATAGCGTCTTGGTCGAGCTGACCGGTGGAGGTGCCGTGTGAACATTTCACATCGTCGGCATAGATCTCAAGGAAAGGCATGGTGTTGATCTTCGCCTTATCGGTGAGGATGATGTTGCTGTTGTTCTGATATGCGTTGGTTTTCTGTGCGTGAGGAGCCACCATCACGTGACCGTTGAACACTGCCGATGCCTCGTCGTCCAAAATGCCTTTGAACTTCTCGTTGCTGCTGCAGTTCGGCACGTTGTGGTTGATTTTCATAAGGTTTTCGACGTGCTGTTTCTTGTCGAGGAGGTACAAACCATAAATCTGCAAATCTGCGCCCTCGCCATTGAGGTCGACGTTGATGTTGTTCTGCACAAAACCTGTGTTGAACGTCACCAGCACGAAATGCACGCTGCTGTTGGCTGCCTGCTTGATATTGATGTGAGTGGTCAGATGTGAATCATCGTTGAGGTTCTGGATTCTGTACAGCTCGAGGGTGGCGTTTTCCTCCATCACGATGTCGCACTGCTCCTCGTTCGACTGCAGATGACTGCTGTCGTCCAAGAGCACGAGCTGCCGACTCTGATTCTTACCGACCGTTATGTTGTTTTCGAGATAAGCCATCGTCGTAAATGTTAGAGTTTCAGATCCTTAACCCATTCGTAACCTTTTTCTTCGAGCTCGAGTGCTAGTTTCTTGTCGCCCGACTTCACTATTCTGCCGTCGTACATCACATGGACGAAATCAGGGACGATATAATCCAGAAGTCGCTGATAGTGAGTGATTACCACGAAAGCGTTGTGCTCGTTGTGAAGCTGGTTCACGCCGTTTGCAACTATTCTCAATGCATCGATATCCAAGCCTGAGTCGGTCTCGTCGAGGATGGAAAGCTCAGGTTCGAGCATCGCCATCTGGAAGATCTCGTTTTTCTTCTTCTCGCCGCCTGAAAAGCCTACGTTGACGTAGCGGTTCTGCAGTTTCTCGGTGATTTCCACCATTGCCTGTTTCTGCTTCATCATCTTGGTGAACTCGATCATCGACATCGGCGGAAGTCCCTGATATTCACGCTTTGCGTTGACTGCGGTGCGCATGAAGTTCTGCATTGAGACGCCTGGAATCTCCACTGGATACTGGAAACTCAGGAAGATGCCGAGGTTGGCGCGTTCCTCAGGCGGCATACCGACGATGTTCTGGCCTTTGTACCAGATTTCGCCTTCGGTGATTTCATAGCCCTCGCGACCTGTAACGGCGGCTGCCCATGTGCTCTTGCCGGTTCCGTTAGGTCCCATGATGGCGTGAATTTCGCCCTCGTTCACTCCGAGGTTGAAGCCTTTTAATATTTCTTTGCCTCCGATTGAGACATGTAAATTCTTAATATTCAGTAACATTTTATATAATTTTTTATTTTTTTCTAATTTGTTTGAGATTTCTCCACTTCGCTTTGCTACGGTCGAAATGACGTCTTGTTTGTCATTCCGAGCGCAGCGAGGAACCTCATCCTAACCTACGGAACCTTCCAATGTTATCGACAGCAATTTCTGCGCCTCCACTGCAAACTCCATCGGCAGCTTATTCAGCACATCCTTTGCGTATCCGTTGACAATCAAGCCGATGGCTTTTTCCGTCGGGATGCCGCGCTGGTTGCAGTAGAACAGCTGGTCTTCAGAAATTTTCGAGGTTGTAGCCTCGTGTTCGAGGATGCTGCTGTCGTTGCCGCATTCCACGTAAGGCCAGGTGTGCGCGCCACATTGGTCGCCAAGCAACAACGAGTCGCATTGCGAGAAATTACGGCAGTTGGTGGCTTCAGGCACCACTTTCACCAATCCACGGTAGCCGTTTTGACTGTGACCCGCCGAAATACCTTTCGAGATGATGGTTGAGCGGCTGTTTTTGCCGATGTGAATCATCTTTGTGCCGGTGTCGGCCTGTTGGTAGTTGTTGGTGACAGCCACCGAGTAGAACTCTGCCACTGTGTTGTCGCCTTTCAATATGCAGCTTGGGTATTTCCAAGTGATTGCAGAGCCAGTTTCGACCTGTGTCCACGAAATCTTAGCATTATCACCACGGCAGATGCCTCGTTTTGTGACGAAGTTGTAAATACCGCCTTTGCCGTCTTTATCGCCCGGATACCAGTTCTGAACCGTCGAATATTTCACTTCGGCGTCTTTTTCGGAAATGATTTCCACGATGGCTGCATGTAATTGATTTTCATCACGTTGAGGAGCGGTGCAGCCTTCCATGTAGCTCACGTATGCACCTTCGTCGGCAACGATCAAAGTCCTCTCAAACTGTCCTGTATTTGCAGCGTTGATTCTGAAATAAGTTGAGAGTTCGATAGGGCAGCGGACGCCTTTCGGCACGTAGCAGAACGAGCCGTCGCTGAACACTGCCGAGTTCAATGCCGCAAAGAAGTTGTCGGTGTATGGAACGACCTTTCCGAGATATTTTTTCACCAAGTCGGGGTGCTGTTTCACCGCCTCGCTGAACGACATGAAGATAATGCCGTGTTTTGAAAGCGTCTCCTGGAAGGTGGTCTTCACCGAAGTCGAGTCCATAACAGCGTCGACGGCCACTCCGGAGAGTTTTTTCTGCTCATCGAGCGAAATTCCGAGCTTGTCGAATGTCGCTAAAAGTTCAGGATCGACCTCATCCAAACTTTTTGCCTTGCGCTGTTTTGGTGCTGCGTAATATATAATGTCTTGAAAATCAATAGGTGGAATGGTGAGATGCGCCCAAGTTGGCATCTTCAAAGTCTGCCAGTGACGGAACGCCTTCAAACGGAAATCCAACAGCCAATCAGGCTCCTCTTTCTTCTTCGAAATAAGTCGTATGATGTCTTCATTCAAGCCTTTCGGGATGAAATCGGTCTCGATATCGGTCACAAAACCGAACTCATAGTCCTTATTTGTTACTTCTTCGATTATATTTTCCTTTGGATTTGACTCCATAATAAAAACTCTAATATTTAATTTGCAAAAATACAAAAAAAATTGGTAACTTTGCATCATAATTTTTTGATATGTCGGAAAGAAAATTTTGGAATAAGATTAAAAGCAACAGGCTGTATCTGGCGCTGACGGGAATTGTCGGGGCTATCTTGTTGTTTTTCTTGGTGTTGTATCTGGCGGTGCCTTCATATACTTTTGCTGATATAGAGCCTTTCAACGGGGAGTTTATCTACAATCCTTACACTGAAATAAATCGTATAAACTATATAGATTTCCGTTCTGATAAGCTTGAAAATCAAGGAATTAAAGTGTATGAATATGGTTATGCTTTAGGAGGGGCGCGTTATCTTTGTCTGGGTTATGAATCGAAGCGAATAATCGACTATCCGTTTTTGCAAAGCATTCATTATAAGCAGTTTAACATTGACAAACTGAATAAAAAATGCCGTCTTGTGGCACCTGCGCATCCTTCGAAAGGGTTTAAGAAAGGAGAGATGACGCGATTGGATCATTATCGTGTGATGGAGGCATTGAGTCCGGACGATAACTCGTTGTATTACTGGGATATAGCGCTTTCAAACGGACACCGTGTGAACATCATAGCTACCGGACAGGATTTCGTGACGGCTTGTATTGGCGAAAATGATGCCGAGTCGGTTTATAAATCGCTCGAAACAGGCAATTCATACGCTGTCGCATATCATGGAAAGTTGGCGGAAGTGCCTGAACTTCAAAGTGTTAAGTTGAAAGGCGACACTTTGGTAGTTGTACTGTCGGATAAGGCAAAAGAGGTGCGTTTTATTGGTCAGAATGCTATTGTAAAACAATCGGTTAGCAATGTCGCAGAAGCGTTTTACCCGATTCAAAAGGACGACACTTATATCAGGACTGAGATTGAGTTTGAAGATGGTAACACATTGTATCTCAATCCGTTGGTACACCATCAATATCAATATTTCTTTGATTTGAACAAGGCGAAGATTATGAAGGGCCGCACATATCTGATGTGGGCGGTTTATATCATTGTTATTTTGGCTTATGCTAGGTTTGTCATTTCGACTGGACCTCGACCGAAGGGAGAGGAAAATGGAGAATCTCATAAATAATTGTGACATGAAAATTCAGGAAAATAAAATCGACAAATATATCACTTGGCTGCTGATTATCAGTGCTATAGTGCGTGGTTTTCTTGCCGCTTTCATTGAGTTTGGCAACGATGAGGTTTATTATTGGACCTACGCAATGTATCCCGACTGGAGTCATTTCGACCATCCGGGAATGGTAGGTTGGGTGATGCAGATTTTTAGTCTTAACTTGTTGTTCCACAGCGAGTTTGCTTTGCGATTGTCGTCAATAATCTTTATGACTGTCGACAC
Source organism: uncultured Bacteroidales bacterium (assembly GCA_905234275.1). GTDB lineage: Bacteria > Bacteroidota > Bacteroidia > Bacteroidales > F082 > Limimorpha. Next base: position 100,388 of record CAJOHD010000001.1, read on the forward strand.
CTATATAATATATAGACTCGGCTGCGTGATAAAGAGTAAACTTGCCGGATTTTATGCTGCTTTGCTTTACACGGCTTCGTTGTATTGCTTCATAATCACTGGCGTTTTCATCATGCCCGACACTCCGCTGATGATGTTTACTTTGCTGTCAATTTATTGTTTTCTGGATGGTACACATCGAAGCACATCGTTTTTGTGGGGCGGTCTTTATGCGGGTCTCGCACTTCTTTCGAAATATTCTGCCATCTTCATTTGGGTCGGAGTGGGTCTTTATGTCCTGATTTATGACCGTAAACAGTTGAAAAACAAATATTTATATTTTGCGGCATTGATATCTGCCGTGTGCATGTTGCCACTCTTGATTTGGAATTTGCAGAACGATTTCATCAGTTTCACATTCCATGGTGACCGTGTGAGTTTCTTCGGGAAGTTGCAGCCGCTTGATTTTCTGGCTGAGATTTTTGGCGAGCTGGGTTATAACAATCCTATCAACTATGTGCTGATAATCATAGCGTTAGTGGCATTGTGGAGGGGTAATAAATATATGGATGAGATGCCGCGGCGCCTGCTGCTTTGTTTCGCATTGCCGTTTATTGGGTTGTTCTGGTTCTTCTCATTGACGCGACCGATACTTCCTCACTGGTCGGCTCCTGCGTTCTCGTTGCTTTTGTTGTTCCCTGCATCGTATCTTGCTGATAAACAAGATGTTGCCAACTTGGAAGATCGCGTTCCGAAATCGATAATTGCGACCTTGTCGTTGCTGGCTGTCGTCTTGGTTTTCGGTGTTTTGGAGATAAAAACAGGCGTTGTGCCGCTGCGTTTCGGTGAACGTGCAAACTCAGTGCGCTATTACGGAGAGGGCGATTTCACAACTACCATTTACGGCTGGCGTTCCATCAAAGATGATTTCCAGAAAATACGTGAGCAAAAGATTTCTGAAGGTGAGATGAAAGATACTGACGGAATGATAGGATTGCAGTGGTTCCCGATGGCCAATTTCGATTATTATGTTGCTAATCCGTTGGGTATCAATATGTATGGCTTGCGTGATATTGATAAAATCCATAAATATGCTTGGATTAACGAATATCGCGGAGGGCTCCACAAAGGTGCTGATTACTGGTTTTTGAACGAGAGTTCCGACTATTACGCTCCGGAGCGCTATCTTAATGATAAATTTGAAGAGATTTTGCCTTGCGACACCATCGTTGTGGATAGATGCGGTAAGCCGGCTAAATATGTCTTCGTGTATATGTGCAAGGGTCTGAAATAGGGCCGATTTGTTAAAATTTATTAAGATTTCTTGCAGATTTTTGCAAGTTATGTTAAAAGTGCACTAAAACCGGCAAAAAGTTGTCGGTTTTTGGATGCACCTATTTTTATATGTGTATATTTGCAGAACCAAAACGTTATTTATGAAAGAAGATTTTATATATTATCTCTGGGAGAACAGGCTGCTATCGAAAGACCTCACGACTGTCGATGGTGAGACTGTCTATGTTATTTCCGTGGGCGTTCGTAATTATGACTCAGGTCCTGATTTTCTTGATGCTCGCATACGTATCGGAAAGACTTTGTGGGTTGGACATGTTGAGATGCATGTAAATGCGTCTGATTGGTTCTGTCATGGACATCAGAATGATGATGCGTACAATAATGTGATTCTACATGTTGTGTATCATAATGATACTGAACGGCTTGCAATTCCGACGCTTGAAATCAAAGGAAAATTTGACGAGAGTATTTACGAGAGATACAATGGTTTCTTGAAGTCGCGACGATGGATTCCATGCGAGAAAATCATTGCTGGCATACAGCAGTTTACTTGGCTTTCGTGGCTTGAGCGTATCGTGGTTGAGCGTCTCGAGACAGAGGTCAAAGACGTTTTTTCAAAACTCGTGGCGAATAGGTATGACTGGGAAGAGACTCTGTATCAACGGATTATGCGTTATTGTGGCTTGAAGGTAAACAACGATGCATTTGAGAGACTGGCAATGTTGCTGCCTTTGAAGATTTTGCGCAAACATATCGACAACCCGCTTCAGATAGAGGCATTGTTTTTCGGTTGCGCAGGCTTTCTCGAATGCGAGTTCACCGAAAGCTATCCTGTTCTTCTCCAGAGAGAATTCAAGGTGTTGAAAGCCAAGTTTAATCTGTCGGTGATGCATCTAGCATATTGGCGGTTCCTCAGATTGCGACCTCCAAATTTCCCTACAATCCGCTTGGCGCAGATGGCGTCGATGGTGCGCAATTTTGACAAATTGTTTTCTAAGTTGCAGACAATCAGTGACTTGGATTCGATGCGAAATCTGTTTAACGTTGAAGTCAATGAATATTGGGACACGCATTTCCAGTTTGAAAAACCTTCTAGACTGGTGAGAAAGAACTTAGGCGTTACGGCTGTTGATGTGCTGATAATCAATGCGATAGTGCCTGTGCTGTTTAGCTATGGAATCTATCACGATGACCAAGAGCTGAAAAACAGAACGTTGGGACTTTTGAATGTGATGGAGCCTGAGGATAATGTAATAATTCGAAAGTTTTTAGGATTGGGGGTGAGCGTGTGTAATGCCCAGCAATCGCAGGCATTGCTGCATCTTTATAATTGCTATTGCAGAAAGCGTAATTGCTTGAAATGCAGAGTGTTTAGTGCGTTGAGATAAATTTTTTATAAAAAAGTTTGCGTATTACAATAATTATGCTTAATTTTGTGCGAAAATTCTAAAGCAAACTGTAAAAGGAAATGGCTGATTTAAGTGTAAGACTTTCGGAAATCGAGGTAAAGTTGAGAAAGCTCGTAGCGCTTAAGAATCAACTTGTTGAGAAGAACAGGGAGCTGGTTCGAGAGAATGGGGAACTTCAAATGAAGGTTGAGATTCTTCAGACCGAGAACGAGGATTTGAGAGATAAAATAAATAAAACAACAATTGTTAACGCACTCGGAAACGAGAAAGAAATTGAAGAAAGTAGGCAGTTGATCAAAGCATTGGTGAAAGAAATAGATCAATGTGTTGCGATATTGAACGCCGAACAGTGATAAATATTGACGGTTATGAGCGAAAGTGAAGAAATAAAGATTAGTATTACCGTTGCTGAACGCAATTACCGTCTGACCATTGACAAGGCTGATGAGGAGAAGGTGCGGAGAGCCGCTGACATGATTAACGAACGTGTGAATGAGTTCAAGAGAGTCTATACAGATAAAGACTATCTGTCATTGGTCTCTATGGCTTGCATACAGTTCGCGACAAGCGTGGCGAAATATGAGAGCGATTCCGCATTCAAGGATCAATATCTTGACAAGCAACTCGATGTTATTGATGATTTGTTGACTGAAAACTTATAAGATTTGTCTGTCTGTCCACCGCATGATGTAACCTTAACAACTAATACAATTTAAACCGGTTGACTCATGGGTACAAAAACAGGCCTCATCCTCGCAAGAGGAGCTTTAACGCCAGTGGACGTTTGCGTATCGTGGCAGCCATAAGCGTGATATACAAGGGTTTACGATCCCTTTGGGCAGACAGATTTTTTTCTTTTTCGCGGAAGAGTAAAATCTAAATTAAAAAATGATTTTACTACAAGTAAGCACAAGCATTATCATGTACGCAATTTTAGGTGTCCTTGTGGGCGCCGGAGTCGGCGTGTTGCTGGCAACCACCGTTATGCGTAAAGGCTTGACAAGAAAGAGCAAACAACTGCTTGAGGAAGCAAAGGAAAAAGGTGAAGTTATCAAGAAAGACAAGATCCTTCAAGCAAAAGAGAAGTTCCTTCAGATGAAATCGGATTACGAGAAGGAGACAAACGAGAAGAAACGCGAGCTGCAGAAGGTGGAAACAAGAGTTCAACAGCAGCAACAGCAGGTGAACCAGCGCAGCGAGGAACTGAACCGTAAAGCCAACGAACTGAACACTCAACAGCAGAAACTTGAAGCACAGCAGGAAAACATCAAGAAACGTCAGGAAGAGCTGAACAAGATTCACGAGGAACAGAAAAAGATGCTGGAGTCAATCTCTGGCTTGACAGTGAACGAAGCCAAGGAACAGCTGAAAGAAGCTGTGAAAGACGAAGCTCGCGCAGAAGCTATGGTGCTCGCAAAAGAAATCGTCGAAGAGGCTAAGATGTCAGCTAACCAGGATGCAAAGAAGATTGTCCTTGAGACAATTCAGCGTACAGCATCTGAACATGCAATTGAGAATACAGTTTCGGTGTTTAACATTGAAAATGATGAGATTAAGGGTCGTATCATCGGTCGTGAAGGCCGTAATATCCGCGCCCTCGAGTCACTGACAGGCGTCGAAATCATCATCGACGACAGTCCTGACGCCATCCTTCTTTCTGGTTTTGATCCGATTCGCCGCGAGATTGCACGTCTATCGCTTCAGAAACTCGTCACCGACGGTCGTATTCACCCGGCACGTATCGAAGAAGTGGTGAAAAAGGTTGAGAAACAAGTGGAGCAGGAGATTATCGAGACAGGTAAGCGTACCGTCATCGACCTCGGCATCCATAACTTAGCACCTGAGCTTATCAAGATGATCGGTAGAATGAAATATCGTTCATCATACGGACAGAATCTGTTGCAGCACTCCATTGAGACAGCACGTCTGTGTGCCACAATGGCAGCTGAACTTGGTTTGAACCCGAAGGTGGCAAAACGCGCAGGTTTGTTGCACGATATCGGTAAGGTGGCCGACAACGAGGAAGAGCTTCCACACGCAATCCTCGGTATGAAGACCGCTGAGAAATACAAGGAAAAACCTGATGTTTGCAACGCTATTGGCGCGCACCACGATGAGATAGAGATGGAATCACTCATCGCACCTATCGTCCAGGTGTGCGACGCTATCTCCGGTGCACGTCCAGGCGCACGTCGTGAGGTCGTTGAGGCTTATATCCAGCGTCTGAACAAACTCGAAAAGATGGCAATGTCATATCCAGGCGTCGTGAAGACCTACGCTATCCAGGCGGGTCGTGAGCTCCGCGTCATCGTAGGAGCCGACAAGGTCAGCGACCAGGAGGCAGACGGCATCGCATACGACCTCTCACGTCAGATTCAGACAGAGATGACATATCCAGGACAGATTAAGATTACTGTCATCAGAGAGACAAGAGCAGTGCAGTTCGCTAAATAAAAAAAAGCGCCGCGAACGCGGCGCTTTTTTTTATTTAATAAATCTTATTTTCTGATGATCAGTTTATTTGATTTTTCAACGACACCGTTCACGATGAGGCTGTAGAAATACACGCCGTCGGCGAGGTCGCTCACGTTGAGGCTGAGCTTGCCGCTTGTGCCGCTGATGTCGCTGCGAAGCACTTCCTGTCCCATCATGTTGTAAATGGTAACCATTGCGCTGTTCACACCAAAGTTGAAGCTGTAGTCGAAGTTCACCACATCGTTTGCAGGTGTCGGATAAGCGTTGCTGAATGAGTCGACATTGCTGATTTCTTCAGCTCCATCCAATGAATATTTGAAAGTGACGTTGATGACGAATACGTCTTCAGGATTTGCGGCATCCCATATCTCTAATTTTAAATGCTGCTCCTGACCGAGCACTGTCATGTAGTCGTCGGCAATGTAATGACCGCTTAAAGCCATAATGTCGCCTTCATTGGCTGGAAGAGGGTCGATTTCCTGGACTCCGGTAGAAGGAGCAAGGCATAAGCCAAAGCAAATCCATGTGGATGTCCCTTCAACTAAGTTGGTAGGGGTCTTTCTGCCGGCGATTCTCATGTTCTCGTTGATGGTCACGTCAAACTCGATTTGCATCTCGCCACCTGGCTCGCCCCACACCTCAGAGCCGTCACCATAGATATAATATGATGCTCCGTTTTCAACGACATTGCCAGTCTCTTTTTCCTTTACTGTAAAACCCTGTGCCGATAATGCCATTACCGACAGGATCATTGTTAATGTTAGTAATAATTTTTTCATACGCGATTTTATTTTAAATTGTTAATGTTTTCTGAACGTAGAGACGTACGGCCGTACGTCTCTACATATAATATTATTTTACGATTCCTTCTATCATTTTATCATCAGCGATGTTAGGCATAGTGACCTTCAGTCTCGGTTCGACCTCCATGGCGCGTCTGATAGCGAACATGGCAGGTTCGTTGCGAGCCCAGCTACGACGGGCGATACCGTTGTTCACATCCCAGTGCAGCATGCAGTGGAGACGTCTGTCAGCCTCTGGAGTACCATCAAGAACCATGCCAAAGCCTCCGTTGATGACCTCGCCCCAGCCTACGCCGCCGCCGTTGTGGATTGAGACCCATGTGGCACCGCGAAATCCGTCGCCGATGACGTTCTGTACTGCCATGTCGGCGGTGAAGCTTGAGCCGTCGTAGATGTTAGATGTCTCACGGAACGGTGAGTCGGTACCTGACACATCGTGGTGGTCGCGACCTAACACGACAGGAGCTGTCAGGCGGCCGTCGGCGATGGCTTTGTTGAACTCGGCAGCGATCTTGGTACGGCCTTCGCAGTCAGCGTAGAGGATACGTGCCTGTGAACCCACGACGAGATGGTTGGCCTGTGCGCCCTTAATCCACTGGATGTTGTCGTGCATCTGCTGCTGAATCTCCTTCGGCGATGACTTGGCGATGTCTTCCAAAACCTTGCATGCTATGTCGTCGGTGACCTGCAGATCCTCAGGCTTGCCTGATGTGCAGACCCAACGGAATGGACCGAAGCCATAGTCGAAATACATTGGTCCCATGATGTCCTGGACGTATGATGGATAACGGAACTTGCCGTCTTCTTTCAAGATAGCTGCTCCTGCGCGGCTGCTCTCGAGGAGGAATGCGTTGCCATAGTCGAAGAAGTACATGCCTTTTGCTGTGAGCTTGTTGATAGCTGCCACATGACGGCGCAATGATGCGTACACTGCCTCTTTGAACTTAGCCGGCTCATCAGCCATCATCTTCTTTGACTCTTCAAGTGAATAACCGACAGGGTAGTAGCCACCAGCGAATGGGTTGTGCAATGATGTCTGGTCGGAACCTAAGTCAACCTGAATGCCTTTGTTTGCTGCATATTCCCAAAGGTCGACAACGTTGCCTTGGTATGCGAACGAACGTGCGATCTTCTTTGCTCGAGCCTCGTTGACTTTCTCAAACAGCTCGTCGAGGTTCTCGTGAATCTCATCGACCCAGCCTTGATTATAGCGTTTCTGAGCTGCTGCCGGGTTGATTTCAGCTGTGATTGACACCACACCAGCGATGTTACCAGCCTTTGGCTGAGCTCCTGACATGCCACCGAGACCCGCTGTGATGAAAAGCTTGCCTGCCGGTGTGCCGCCTTGCTTACGTGATGCGTTCAACACTGTGATTGTTGTGCCGTGGACGATACCTTGTGGGCCGATGTACATGTACGAACCAGCTGTCATTTGGCCATATTGTGTCACGCCAAGTGCGTTGTAACGCTCCCAATCGTCTGGTTTTGAATAGTTTGGAATCATCATACCGTTGGTGACGATTACGCGCGGAGCTTCTTTATGTGACGGGAACAGTCCCATCGGGTGACCTGAATACATCACCAAGGTCTGCTCGTCGGTCATGTTGGCGAGATACTGCATCACGAGGCGATACTGAGCCCAGTTCTGGAAGATAGCGCCGTTGCCGCCGTAGATGATAAGCTCATGTGGATGCTGTGCCACTGCCGGATCCAAGTTATTCTGAATCATCAGCATGATGGCTGCTGCCTGACGGCATTTTGCAGGATATTCGTCGATTGGACGGGCGTACATCTTGTACGAAGGACGATAACGGTACATGTAGATGCGGCCGTATTTCTCCAACTCCTCGTAAAACTCAGGAGCAAGCTGTGCGTGAAGTCTCTCAGGGAAATAACGCAGAGCGTTCTTCAAAGCCAGTCTTTTCTGCTCTTTTGTCAAGATATCCTTACGTTTCGGAGCATGGTTGATGTTCTTGTCGTACTCCTTTACTTCTGGCAGCTGTTCTGGGATGCCAGCAAGTATTTCTTTTTGAAAATCATTCATTTATGTAAATTTTTAATATTTATTTCGATATTTTTAACCTGCAAATTTAATAAATTTATATCTTTGCACATCAAATTAACTGAAAAATGAGTAAAAATTATTTTTTCAAGCTTATATTAGCGTTAGTGGCAATTTCATTATTAATGAATGATCTGTCAGCTCAAAACTTTGTAAATGAATCGTTTGCAAAAAATATTGGTGCTAAATTCATTTCAAACAAGACAAGAGGCGAGAAGTCGCAGCTGAATCTTTTCCATATTGAAAAAGGTGACGACGGACAGCCTAATCTTTACATTTATAATGTAGAAGGCGGCGGTTTCGTGATAGTCTCAGCTTCGAGGAATATGAAACCTGTTTTGGCTTATTCTGTAAGGAATAGCTATGATGGCGAGATACCTGAACCAGCTTGGTATTTTATCAATAATTACAGCAAAAATGTAGATTATTGTGATGCGAATAATGTTGTGATGAACGGCGCCGATGTTGAATGGAAAGCATTGGAAAACGATGAGTTGCCGGCTGTTAGAAACATGACAACCGTCGATCCGTTAATCCAGACATTGTGGAATCAGGATTATCCTTATAATTACTATGCTCCTGCAACATCAGGTGGCTGGTGGGGCGGAGGTTCTGGAGGACATTGTTATGCAGGCTGTGTGGCTTGTGCGATGTCTCAGATTATGAAATATTGGGATTATCCTGTGCACGGTCACGGTTCGCATTCGTATGTTCACAGCACTTATGGCGAGCAGTCGGCTAACTTTGAAAGCACCTATTACAACTGGTCGATAATGCCTATTGAACTCGGTTATCAGGCGAATGCCGAGGCTTTGGCTGTGGCTGAGCTGATGTATCACTGCGGTGTGAGTGTCGATATGAACTTCGGTCCTGACGGCAGCGGTGCGCAGTCGAAAGCAGTGGAAACCGCCATGCGTCAGTATTTCGGCTATGGCGGTGCCTTATATCTCGAACGCAGCAAGTTTGAATCTGAGGATGAATGGATTGCGATAATCAAGAGTGAACTCGATAAGGCTCAGCCGTTGTATTTCTCTGGCAGCAGCGACTCGGGTGGCGGTCATGCTATAGTGTGCGATGGCTATGATAGTAACGATTATTTCAGCTTTAACCTTGGATGGAGCGGCTCAGGCAATGATTACTACAGCATCAACGATGTGGCAGGATATCATAACAATGAGGCTATCGTGATGAATATCAAACCGTTGGAGATCAACGCCGATGCAGATCATATAATCTATGTGTCTGCTGACGGCACTGGCGACGGCTCGTCATGGGAAAATGCTACACCTTATATAGAATATGCCTCTGCTCGTTCAATCGACGGAATCAATAAAGTTTGGGTGAAATCAGGAACATATTACGGCGACGCCAATAACCCTAACGGCGCTTTCGTGATTTACAAAAACAACCGAGTTTATGGCGGTTTTGCCGGCAACGAAGGTCCTGACTTCAATCTCAATGATCGTGATTTTGAGGCAAATCCGACAATCTTGGACGGACAAAACCAGCGTCGTGTCTTGTATCAGACCGACCATTTCCAGAATCATGAATATGCTTTGTGGGACGGCTTTACGATTCAAAACGGAAACACAGGTGCAGGTGCAGGCGCATATCTTTGCTGCAATAGCCGATTTGAAAACTGTAAGTTTTTGAATAACAACTCGATAGGCTTTGGCGGTGGTGCATATATCATCACTCCATTTTATGATAATGCAACGGTTCAGTTTACAAAATGCACCTTTGAAGGTAACCATGGTTCTCTTGGCGGTGCTTTATGTGACATGATGGGAGCTCATTTGCTGAACTGCCGCTTCTCGAACAACGATGCATTGACGAAAGGTGGCGCTTATTACGTGTTTGCCAACAAGCAAAGCAATATTGTGAACACCATTTTCAACCATAACACTGCTAAGCTTGGCGGTGCTATGTATAACAAAGGTAAAATCTCCATGATAAATTGCGATATAGTTGATAATCAGGCGCTTGAGCAGGGCGGCGGATTGCTTAACGAGACACAGTACAGCAAGTTCTACAACAGCGTTATCTGGGGTAACACTGCCGCTGGAGAGCCTAATCAGATTCAGGGTACGTCGAAGTTCTTCTATTGCGCAATACAAGGAGGTTTCGATGGAACAAATATCATCGATTTGGCTCAAGCAAACGATGGCGTTGATAATGTCAACTATCCTCGTTTCGTGAATCCTGATGAGGGTGACTATTCAATTGAAAGAAATTCAGTCTGCGTGAATGCCGGCGATAATTCAGTTAATGGTATCACCGGACCGGATTTCCTTGGTAATCAACGTATTGTTAATAATATCATTGACATAGGTGCCATTGAGAACCAATATGGTCTCTCTGTTGACGAAATTGATAACGAGCTCTATACCGTATATCCTAATCCATTTGATAATCAGCTGATTATAAAGATGGATGGTGTGATGAAGGTTGAGATTTACAACTATCTCGGACAGAGAATCATATCAGCAGAAGCTGAAAATGAGATGACACTTGACACATCAGAGTGGGAGAGTGGCGTTTACTTCGTGAAAGTCAATGGCTTAACAAAGAAAATCGTTAAATAAATCACCAGTTTTTGGGTTTGGAGATTGTGTTCCACATTCCAAGCAAGGTGGTGAATAATGTGAAAAATATATCGTAAAGCGGTGTGAAGAAGAGATATAACTTCTTCTCTCCCAATTGTTTGGCTGATTTAATGTAAATCCAGTCCATGCTGATACCATGCAGAAGCATGAATCCGCCAATTGCCACGTAGTAGACTGGACATTCGGTGTTGCAATAGAATGCCGGCGACAGGCAGAACAGCAGCGTTGCCGACACATAATAAAACAATCTACTTGACAAAAGCGTTCCTAATATGATGTTTGTTGAGCGTTTGTACATGTTGGCAGTTGAGTAGTGGCGGCGTTTCTGATGAATCCAGCCGCTGAAGGTGCGCTTAGGCTCCGACTCAACACGGCAGCTCGGGTCGATGAAGATGCGGGTGTTTTTCTTGTTAGCCACCTGGCTGATGAAAATATCATCATCTCCTGAAGGTATGGTGTAATGTGACGTAAACCCCTTGTTTTTATAGAAAAGCTCACGATGATACGACAGGTTTCTGCCCACACCCATGTAAGGCATTTTTGCCAATGCCATCGAGAGATATTGAATGGCTGTGTAAAGCGTGTCGAAGCGTATCAGCTTGTTTAACAATCCTTTACGAGTGAAATATGGTCCATAACCAAGCACCACCTCGGTGTTTTTGCGGTAAGCGCTGACCATGCCCTTAATCCACTGGTTGTTCTCGGGCAGACAGTCGGCATCGGTGAGCAAAAGCAGATCATGTTTTGCTGATTTGATGCCCATGCTGAGCGGAAATTTCTTGCCATGGAAGAAATTCAGGCTTTGAGTGAGTGACACTACATTGATATCGGGATGTTTGTCGGTAAGTATTTTCAGATAATCAGTGGTTTCATCGGTCGAGCAGTCGTTGACTATGACGAGCTCAAATTCGGGGTAATCCTGCGATAAAATACGCGGCACGAGGTCGATGAGATACTCGTAAGCATCTTTGGCACAGACGATTACAGAAACAGGCTCGTAGTTCGGCTCATCGTTGTCATATCTCTTTTTCTTGAAAAACGCCAGACGGCTGAAAAGACCCCAAAAATAAAGCATCTGAAGCAGCCAGCAGAGACCGAAAATGCATAATATTATGAAACTAAAAGAGTTATAATTAAAAGAAATTTCCATTGTCATCAATATTTACAGTTTGCAAAAATACAAAAAAAATAAATACGACCTACCACAGGGTACTGTGAGTATTTCGAAAAGGGTATTAAAAATGAAAATCAATCAAAAAATATTGTATCTTTGCACAAAATTTGTGAATGAAGTACAGTTTAGTTAAAAACGACGCAAAGAGCAATGCACGCGCTGGTATCCTTACCACTGATCATGGTGATATCGAGACCCCGATTTTCATGCCGGTTGGCACGGTGGGAAGTGTGAAAGCCACGCATATCAGGGATTTGGAAGACGAGATAAAAGCCCAGATTATTCTTGGAAACACCTATCATCTCTACCTTCGTCCCGGCTTGGATGTGCTGCATGAATGCGGCGGTCTGCATCAGTTTAACGGCTGGCATCACCCGATTTTGACCGACAGCGGCGGTTTTCAGGTCTTCTCGTTGACAGATATCCGCAAGATGAAGGAGGAAGGTGTGGAGTTTCGCTCGCACATCGACGGCTCGAAACATCTGTTTACGCCAGAACGAGTGATGGACATCGAACGTACTATCGGAGCTGACATCATGATGGCTTTCGACGAGTGCGCGCCGGGTACTTCAGATTACAAATACGCTAAAGAAGCCATGGGTCGTACACACCGTTGGCTCGACAGATGCTTGAAACGCTTCAATGAGACTGAGCCGCAATATGGTTATTATCAGTCGCTTTTCCCTATCGTTCAGGGCTGCACCTATCGTGATTTGCGTGAGGAATCAGCGGAATTTATAGCTTCGAAGAATTGCGACGGTCATGCTATTGGCGGACTGGCAGTGGGCGAGCCGACAGAGGTGATGTACGAGATGATCGAGGTGGTGAACGCCATTTTGCCTAAGGATAAACCAAGATATCTGATGGGCGTGGGCACTCCGGCTAATATTTTGGAGGCTATCTCACGTGGTGTCGATATGTTCGACTGTGTGATGCCTACCAGAAACGGCCGTAACGGCATGATTTTCACGTCAGAAGGCATAATAAACATCAAAAACGAACGTTGGAAATACGACTTCTCGCCAATTGATGAAAACGGTAGCGTTTTTGTGGATAAGCAGTATTCTAAAGCATATCTGCGCCATCTTATTATCTCGAAAGAGATCCTCGGCCCGATGATTGCGACGGTGCATAACCTCGGTTTTTACCTCTGGTTGGTGCGCGAGGCGAGAAAACACATCATCGAAGGCGACTTCACCGAATGGCGTGACATGATGCTTCCAAAAGTGATGAACAGAATATCGTAAGTATTGAATATCAACACAATGAGAAAATTAGACTGGTATATTTTTAGGAAATTCATTGGCACATTCTTCTTTGCCATCAGTCTGCTTATTGTGGTGGTGATAGTGTTTGACGTGTCGGAAAACGTTGACAGTTTCATTAAAAACCACGCTTCGCTTTATGAAGTTGTTTTTCATTTTTATATTCCGTTTATCCCTTATTTTATTAACCTTTTCATATATCTGTTCACTTTTATTTCGGTGATTTTCTTCACCTCGAAGATGGCGGGGCATACAGAGATTATCGCGATTCTCAGCAGCGGCATCAGTTTCAGGAGGTTTTTGTGGCCATATATGATGGCGGCTCTGCTTCTTGCCGGAAGTTCGTTCTATCTCGGTAACTTCTTGATTCCCAGGATGGATACGGTGCGCCGCACGTTCAAAAACACTTATATGGAAAACCTGATGAAGAGTTCGGGGCAGAACATTCACGTTCAGATTGGAAAGGGCGTTTATGCCTACATGTCGAATTACGATATGAAACGCGCCACAGGTTATAAATTCACTTTGGAAAAGTTTGATGATCATACACTTGAGTATAAGTTAAGTTCAGATAAAATCGTTTACGACACGCTTCGTGACCAGTGGCATATCTACAACTATGTCGAGTATTATTTCCTTCCTGAGGAGAAACTTGATCGAGGTAAGGTTAAGGACACCACTCTGACGATGAAACCCTCTGATTTTTATTTCGTTAAGGAAGATTTTGAGGAGATGAACCTCATCGAATTGAATAGATATATCGACGAACAACATGCCAAAGGCGCTGAAAATATTCTGCCTTACGAAATTGAGAAGAATAAACGTCTGGCATCGCCTGCCGCCATTATCATTCTGACGATTATTGGCGCGTCGCTTTCGAGTCGTAAGACTCGAGGTGGCATGGGAATCAACCTCGGAATAGGCATAACCATCACTTTTGCGTATATTTTGTTCCTCGAATTCTTCAGAGTCTTCGCCATTTCCGGAGTGATTTCTCCATTCTTGGCGGGCTGGCTGCCGAACATCATCTTTGCGACGATAGGTGTTTATTTCTTGGCAAAAGCACCGAAATAATTTTTTTCAACAAATAGTTATTTTTTTAAAAATTTTCGTATTTTAGCGAAAAATTTGGAGTATTATGCATATTGCTATAGCTGGAAATATCGGGTCTGGAAAGACGACGTTAACTCGCTTATTATCAAAGCATTTCGGATGGAAGCCTCATTTCGAGGAGGTGGATAACAATCCATATCTGGAGAGTTTTTACGAAGATATGAAACGCTGGTCGTTCAATCTGCAGATTTATTTCTTGAACAGCCGTTTCCGTCAGGTGATGGACATCCGCAAGAGTGGCGACGACATTATTCAGGACCGCACGATTTACGAGGATGCATACATTTTTGCTGCTAACCTTTACGACATGGGATTGATGGAAACCCGCGACTATCAGAACTATCAGCAGCTTTTCGAGCTGATGAGCTCTTTCCTGCAGGCACCTGATTTGCTGATTTACCTGCGAGCCAGCGTCCCGACATTGGTGCGCCAGATCCAGAAACGTAACCGCGACTACGAGCAGTCGATCCGTCTCGACTACCTGAAGGCTCTGAATAAACGTTACGAAAATTGGATTTCCAATTATAACAAAGGCAAACTCCTGATTATTGAGAGTGACGATATCGACTTGGAAAAACCTGAGGATTTGAGCATCGTCATCGAACAGATTAACGGTTCATTAAACGGATTGTTCTGATTATGAAGATTTTAGGAATTATTCCTGCAAGATATGGCTCGACTCGTTTCGAGGGTAAACCACTGGCGCTGATTAACGGCAAGATGATGATTCAGCGTGTTTATGAACAGGCTAAGAAAGCTGACAAACTCTCGGAAGTGGTCGTTGCCACTGATGATGAGCGTATCTACAATGCGGTGGTTGGTTTTGGTGGCAAGGCCGTGATGACATCGACAAACCATAAAAGCGGCACTGACCGTTGCTGCGAGGTGGTCGATAAAATCGGCAAAGGCTTCGATGCAGTGATTAACATTCAAGGTGATGAGCCATACATCAACCCGCTGCAGATCAATCAGATAGCGGAGCTGATTTCGGATAAGGACACACCGTTGGCATCGCTTTGCAAGCCGGTTTATGACGAAGAGGAACTGAAAAGTCCTAACGCAGTGAAAGTGGTGTTTGATAAAAACGGTAAGGCGTTGTATTTCAGCAGGTTTGCCATTCCGTATCTGAGAAATCAGGTGGAGCGCACGTTTTACAAGCATATTGGTATATATGCGTATAAATGCGATGTGTTGAAGAAAGTTGCGGCACTTCCACAGTCGGGACTGGAGTTGGCAGAGTCGCTGGAGCAGTTGCGCTGGCTAGAAAACGGTTACACTGTCCGCATGGGAGTGACAGAATTTGAGAGTTTTTCGGTCGATGTGCCGGATGACATTGTGAAAATTGAGAAAATTTTTAAAGAATGATTATAAAAGCTATATCTGAATTATTATTTGACCACGAGTGCGTGATTGTGCCGGAGTTTGGAGCTTTCATCTCGAAGGAAACCCCAGCTACCCTTGATTATGTCAACCATATTTTGACACCTCCGTCGAAGGAAGTGGCATTCAACGGACAGCTGCTCACCGACGACGGCCTGCTCATTGGCTATGTGGCAAAGAAACAAGGCGTTTCCATGACAGAGGCGTCAAGGATGGTGCATGATTTTTCAATGCGCAGTCTCGCAGTCATCGATGCAAGTGGCATTATACGACTCGATGGTCTTGGAGTGCTTAGCCGTGTCAACGACAGAGACTACGTCTTCCAACTTGATGAGAATATGAATCTTCTTGGCGACGCTTATGGTCTGACCACACTCAAAGCACAGCCGATTTACAGAAGAGAGACATATAAGCAGATCGCTGAACAGATTGCAACCGAGCAGAAGAAGAAGAAAAACACCTTGATGACGGTTCGTGAGGAAGAGAAAGTAGTGAAACCGCATCATGTGAACCGCTATAATTACAAGTGGTTCCGTGCGGCAGCCTACTCGATGATGATAGCCATGGTGCTAGTGTTGCTCGGTTGGGGCGCTGACAAGAGCGACTCAAAGTTCGCCTCATGGAACCCGTTGTTCTATTCTTCACCTAACGAGTTCGTAGTCAAGCATTTAAGTGCAAAGACAGATGTTGCCAATATCGAGTTCTTTTCTCCTTTGGAACTGAATCTGCCATTGTTTAAGACAGAAGTGAATTATCTGCAACCTCGTGATTTTGAAGTGGTAAAGACAGTTGCTCCTGTTGATCCGAATAGTTATTATATTATTGGAGCTTCTGTTAAAAGTGAGGCTGCTGCTCAGAAATGTGTGAAAGATTTCCAGAAACTTGGTTTTGAAGAGGCAACAGCGCTTCCGATGAATGACAAAGGTAATGTGCGTGTGGCTTACGAATTAGTTATGGGTAAGGATGCTGCACTGAGACGTCTGGAAATCATAAAAGAAGATTATAACGAAGCCGCTTGGCTGTTACGTAAAAAATAAAGCTGTGGGAAAGAAAAACAAACTGGAGCGTTTTGCCGAATGTAAGACTTTCGAGAATCTTTTCGAATATTCGTTCGAGCGTATCAAGGAGGAAGGATTCCCTTTGAAAGGCAAATGGCATGAGTTTTTCGGCAACGACAACCCAATAGTTCTCGAACTCGGCTGCGGCAAAGGCGAATATACCATCGGACTTGCGAAGGCGCATCCCGACATTAATTATATAGGTGTCGATATCAAAGGCGCGAGGATGTGGGTCGGATTGAAGCAAGGTATCGCGGAAGGCCTGAAAAACGTGGCATTTGTGCGCACTCGCATCGAGCTGATCGAGCATTTCTTCGGCGAGAATGAAGTCGATGAGATTTGGATTACCTTCCCGGATCCGCAGATTCTGAAAGCCCGCAAACGTCTCACTGCCCCGATTTATCTCGAGAGATACAAGACGTTTTTGAAGAATGACAGCTATATCAACCTGAAAACCGACAGCGACCTGCTTTACGACTTCACTTTGGATGTGGTGAAAGAGGCTGGATATCCTGTCATTTACAACTATACAGACCTGTATGCCAACGACGATGAACTCGAGGTGAAAAACATTCGCACCTATTACGAGTCGATGTGGCTGAAGCAGGGATTAACTATTAAATATCTGAAATTCAAAGTGAAATAAATAGGATTGTCATTTCGAGCGAAGTCGAGAAATCTCCGACATTTAATCTCTACCAATATCTTTTAACATCGGCACGAACCTACAATCACCGAACTCCTCGCGGAGCATGGTGCCATCGGGTTGTTTCGTGAGTCGCAGCATTATCTGTTTGCTGGCGTCCATCTCATCATTGAGCGGAATTACCATGATGCCGCCTGTTTTCAATTGATCCACAAGAGCTTGCGGTATCTCAGGAGCTGCTGCGGTGATTAAAACGCGGTCGAAAGGAGCGAAGGTTGGCAGACCTTTGTTGCCGTCGCCGAGGAAGGTCTTGATATTATAAGGAAACTCTGCCAAAAACGGCTTTGTCTTCATGTAAAGGTTGCGTTGGCGCTCGATGGTAAACACCTTCGCGCCCATCTGTGCGAGTATGCATGCCTGATAGCCCGAACCAGTACCAATTTCAAGCACTTTCATGCCTTTGGTCACGTTAAGAAGCTGGCTCTGCATCGCCACTGTGAACGGCTGCGAGATGGTCTGTCCGGAACCGATAGGGAAGGCCTTGTCCTGATAGGCAAACTCCACAAACATCGATTCGAGGAAGACATGACGTGGCACGGTGCCTATCGCATCGAGCACATGAACATCCGTAATGCCTTTATCCTTAAGCACTTGCACCAAGTTTTGGCGCATCCCTTTATGACGATAATTGTCTTCCTGCATGAAGTTGTTTTATTTTGCAAATATAATATAATTTTTAGTCTTGAGTCTTTAGTTTTTAGACATTTTTAATGCCCTTTGCAGAAATGCGACCTACCACAGGGTACTGTGTGCATTTCGAAAAGGGTGTTAAAAATGTATATTTATCTAAACTTTTTTGTATTTTTGCAAAAATTTTTGATATGTTAAAAATAGGCGTTTTAGGTGCAGGTCATCTTGGAAAGATTCACATTAACTGCATCAAACAGATTGAAAAATATAAGCTGGTCGGTTTTTATGATCAGGATGAAAATACAGCAAAAAGAGTGGCAGCTGATGCCAATGTAAAAAACTATACTTCTATAGACGAACTTATTGATTCTGTTGACGTTGTGGACATCGTCACACCTACGATAGCTCATTTCGAGTGTGCTTCGAAGGCGATAGCAAAAGGCAAGAACGTGTTTGTCGAGAAGCCTATCGTTGCTACTGTTGACGAGGCTAACAAGCTCATCGCAATGGCGAAGAAAGCTAACGTGAAGGTTCAGGTGGGACATGTTGAGCGTTTCAACCCGGCATTCATCGCTGCTGAGCCGCATATCGACGACCCGGTGTTTATCGAGGTGCATCGTTTGGCGCTGTACAACCCACGTGGCTGTGATGTGCCTGTCGTCTTGGATCTTACTGTACATGATATCGATATTCTTCTCACAATAGTGAAATCCCCAATAAAATCTATCAATGCCAGCGGCGTGTCCATCGTCAGCCCGACACCTGATATCATCACTGCAAGACTTGAGTTTGAGAACGGAGCTGTTGCGAACCTCACCACAAGCCGCATCTCGCTGAAAAATATGCGTAAGTTCCGTATCTTCCAAAACGGCGCATACATCACCATGGATTTCATGGAGAAAAAGGCTGATATCGTTAGAGTCGAGGACGTGAACGGCAATGTCGGTCCATTCGACATGACCATAGCGCTTCCTGACGGCACGGAGAAGAAGATTTCTGTCGAGGAGCTTGAGACAAATCAGATTAATGCCATCAAAACTGAGCTGGAACGCTTCCACGATGCCATCGTGACGAACACCGAACCGCCTGTGACAATCGAGGATGGCGTTGAGGTTCTTAAGGTTGCATATCAGATTCTCGACGAAATTGACAAGCATAAAAATCAGTTAAAAAAACATTTGAAATAAAACAATATTTGTAATTTAACTTCGTTAAAAACAAAAAAAGGCTGCCTATGAAGAGTCTTCGTTACATATTTTTGTTTGCTATAGTATTATCGTTGTTTTCGTGTAATAAATTCAAGGGAAGTCAGGAAATTCCCGCCTATCTGCGCATTGAGCCGTGGACTCTGACTACAAATTATGAGATTGAAGGCGCTGCAACGCAAGCCATCACCGACGCTTGGGTTTATATCAACGGTAGTTTACACGGCTGTTTTGAATTCAAAAATCATGATGACGGCTTGTATACAATGATTCCGCTTCTTGAAAAAGGCGAGAAGACAGTGCAGCTTTATCCTGGCGTTAAGATGAACGGCATAGCATCGACAAGAATTCAATATCCTTTTTATCAGCCTTATAAATTCAAACATACCTTTGTGGAAGGTGAGATCGGGACAGTGGCTCCGTCGACGAAATATTATAATATCGACACCGTCACAGATCTGCATTTCAAGCTTATGGAGGATTTTGAAGAGATCAACAATATCAAGTTTTTCAGTATCGACACAACTTATGCGCCGCTTACCCAAATCAGTCATCGCACAGATCCTAATGCTTGGATGGATCCGCTTGACACAATAAATCACTATCGCTCGGGTCATATTCACGTGGGTGACAGCATAAGACGTTTCTGGATAGCCAGTGGCGAGTTGCACAATCTTCCAAGCGCCGGCAACTATGTCATGATGGAGGTTGATTATAAGTGTGATAAGGAAATGTGTATCGGAATGTATATCAAGTCTTCGCAGAACGGGTTGCAGTACAAGGATTTATATTATCTCAAGGCGACAGATACATGGAAAAAAGCTTATATCAATTTCAGCCCTACAGTAACCGACAATTACTTCGCTGATTATTTTAAGGTTTATTTCAGGAGTGATTTTTCTGGTAATGAGACAGCTGATTTTTATTTCGACAATATTAAATTGATTTATCTTGAGTAAGAAAATTAATAAACGGAAACAGACTTTCAGATACGTCTTTTGGGACTGGTTCGCATCTGTCGTGACATGGTTCGTCTTCTTCTGCTATCGTAAGACGACTGAGACTGTCGATGTCTTCGCGGATTTCAGCATAGTGGCGGATGACAGGAATTTCTGGATAGGTATAGCTATTATCCCTATCGCGTGGATTTTCCTTTATTTGCTGGCAGGGTCGTATCGGAAGGTGTATCTGAGATCGCGTGTGCGTGAGCTGGGACAGACATTGTTGGTGACGCTGATAGGTACAATAGTACTGTTTTTCGCTTTGATTCTTGACGATAAGATTGAAAACTACAAGATTTATTACACCCTGTTTGTGGTGCTGTATTTGCTGCAGTTTACACTGACATATATCGGAAGACTTGTCATAACATCCATTACGGCAAGGAAGATTCATAACGGAGAAATCGGCTTCAATACTTTGATTATCGGCAGTAATGGTAACGCTTGCGCGATTTACAAGGAGATTTCGGGACAGAAATTCGCCTCTGGAAATATCATCGTCGGTTTTGTGAATGTTTTTGACAAAGACGTTTATAAAGTTGAAAAATATATTCCGCATCTGGGTACTTACAAAGACTTGTCGGATGTCATTAAAAACTATGATATTGAAGAGGTTATCATTGCAATAGAGCGTTCTGAGACTGAGACAATCGACAGGATTTTGGTAGCATTGGAGAGTTCCGATGTGACGGTGAAAATCATCCCGTTGATGCATGAGTTTGTATTTGGTGCCGTCAAGCAGGAGGGTATCTGGCATGCCTCGTTGATTCAGGTCACTCCGGAGCCAATGCCGGTGTGGCAGCAGGTGGCGAAACGTATGTTTGATATTATCGCTTCAGTACTTGTAATCGTGTTATTATCACCGGTTTACATCTTCACTGCCATCATGGTGAAACGCTCGTCGCCAGGTCCGATTTTCTACAAACAGGAACGCATCGGACAGCATGGTGTGCCGTTTAACATGTTGAAATTCAGAAGCATGTATGTCAATGCTGAGGATATGGGACCGCAGCTTTCGAAAGACGACGATCCTCGTATCACGAAGTGGGGCAAGTTCATGCGTAAAGTACGTCTCGATGAGATTCCGCAGTTCTTCACCGTGCTCGGTGGCAAGATGTCGATTGTAGGTTATCGTCCTGAGCGTCAATACTATATCGACCAGATTGTCCAGAAAGCGCCGCACTACAGGATGCTTCTCAAGATAAAACCAGGCATCACCAGCTGGGGTGAGGTGAAATTCGGCTATGCTTCGACCGTCGATGAGATGGTGGAGCGCCTGAAATATGATATCCTTTACATCGAAAACATGAACCTCGCTGTTGACATCAAGATTTTGATTTACACAGCATTGATTGTGGTTCAAGGAAGAGGAAAGTAGTTTGGGGTTCCTCGCGCCTGACGGCGCTCGGAATGACAAGATATAACAAAAATAATCTGGCGCGGCTTGATGGTTCATACTCAATAGTATGTTCTCGCATGCCGCGCCATAATAATTAATAATAATGAACTGTCATTCCGAGCCGCGAAGCGGCGAGGAACCTCATAAACTGTCAACTGTTAACTGACTAACTTTTTCAGATTTCTCAAACTTCTCTTTGGCGTAGTTCAAATCAACTACGAGTTCTTTAGCACCTGATGATGGCATGTCGAACATTGCGTCGTTCAAAATTGCTTCGAGGATTGAGCGCAGTCCGCGGGCGCCGAGTTTGAACTCGATGCTCTTGTCGACGATGAAGTCGAGGACTTCGTCTTTGATAACCAATGAGATGTCATCCATTCCGAAGAGCTTGGTAAACTGTTTGGTGATGGCGTTTTTAGGCTCGGTGAGGATACGTTTGAGAGTCTCTCTGTCGAGAGGGTTGAGGTATGTCAAGATTGGGAAACGGCCGATGATTTCAGGGATGAGACCGAATTTCTTCAAATCTGACGGTGCTATATATTGAAGCATGTTGTCGCGGTCGATCTGTTTCTTGAGGTCGGAGCCGTAGCCTATGGCGTTGGTTCCCACGCGGTTAGCGATGATCTTGTCGATGCCGTCGAAGGCACCGCCAGCGATGAAGAGGATGTCTTTGGTGTTAACCTGGATCATCTTCTGTTCCGGATGCTTGCGGCCGCCTTGTGGTGGCACGTTGACGACGGTACCTTCAAGGAGTTTCAGCATGGCCTGCTGCACGCCCTCACCGGAAACGTCGCGAGTGATGCTTGGGTTGTCGCCTTTGCGTGCTATCTTGTCGATTTCGTCGATGAAGACGATACCTTTTTCAGCGGCTGCCACGTCGTAGTCGGCAGCTTGAAGCAGCTTCACGAGGATGTTTTCAACGTCTTCGCCAACATAACCTGCTTCTGTCAGAACTGTGGCGTCGGCGATAGCGAACGGCACATGAAGCATGCGCGCTATCGTCTTAGCTAACAAGGTCTTACCTGTTCCTGTCTCACCTACGAGTACGATGTTCGACTTCTCGATCTCTACCTCATCGGCGGTGTCTTTCTGGTTCAGACGTTTGTAGTGGTTGTAAACGGCGACAGAGAGAACGCGTTTTGCGGTGTCTTGTCCGATGACGTACTGGTCGAGGAAATTCTTGATTTCCAATGGCTTCAGAAGCTTGAAGTCGGGGACCATAGCACGGCTGCGGTGCGCCATCTCCTCGTTAAGCATCTGATGGGCGCGGCTGACACAATCGTCGCAGATAAAACCGCTAACGCCTGAAATCAACAGGTTAACCTGGCTTTCAGGACGTCCGCAGAATGAACAGGAGTTTTCTTGTTTTTTCGACATTGTATTCGTTTTTGAGTTTCCTCCCTCTCCCTTCGGTCGAGGTCGGAATGACAGACATTTTAGATAATAATTTAGCGCGGCATGTTGGTTCTTGCAAATTAGCAGGTTACGTCAAGCCGCGCCATATTGTAAACTTTTTAATTGTCATTCCGAGCCGCGAAGCGGCGAGGAATCTATTTGTTTTTTATTAGAACCTCATCGACCATGCCGTAAGCCTTTGCTTCTTCCGCTGTCATCCAGTAGTCGCGGTCAGAGTCGGCCCACACCTTGTCGTAAGGCTGTTTGGTATGCTGTGCGATGATTTCGTAGAGTTCTTTCTTAATCTTCTGGATCTCACGTGCAGTGATCTCGATGTCGGAAGCTTGTCCCTGCATGCCACCCATTGGCTGGTGAATCATGATGCGTGAGTGCTTGAGGGCTGAACGTTTTCCGTCGGCGCCGGCGCAGAGTAACACTGCTGCCATTGATGCTGCCATACCTGTGCAGATAGTAGCTACGTCAGGCTGAATGAACTGCATGGTGTCGTAGATGCCGAGACCTGCGTACACTGAGCCGCCAGGGGAGTTCAGATAGATCTGGATGTCGCGTTTCGGGTCGGCTGACTCGAGGAAGAGCAGCTGTGCCTGAATGATGTTAGCGACATAGTCGTCGATCTGGTCGCCCAAGAAGATGATGCGGTCCATCATGAGGCGTGAGAACACGTCCATCTGTGCCACGTTGAGCTGACGTTCCTCGATGATGGTCGGGGAGATGTAGTCGACGATGGTGTTGGCGTATTTCTCAAGGCCTAAACCATTGATGCCGCGATGCTTGGTTGCGTACTTGTAGAATTCGTTATTTGTATTCATTACTCAGATTTCTTGGTGGTTTTCTTTGCAGCTGTCTTCTTTGCCGGAGCTTTCTCTTCTTTTTCTACATTCTCCTTCTTATCCTCTTTATCCTTCTTATCTTCTGCTTTCTCGGCTGCTTTCTTAGTGGTCTTCTTTGCAGCAGGTTTCTTATCTTCCTGTGGAAGCACTGCCTTCACAAAGCCTTCGTAGTCTGTGTCGACGACTTTCACCTTCATAGCTTTCTTCAAGAATGCTGTGACTTTATTGTCAGCGACCTGATTCTTGATGTTCTCGCGCTGGTTCTCGTCTTTCAACACTGAGTCGACAATACCGTCGAGACGTTTCTTCATATCGTCGTCCATGCCTGCGAGGTCGAGGTTGCCAAAGTACATCTTTGTGACGAATTCGCGGAGTTCTTCCTCTTTGAGGACGAGCTCTGGGTTAGCCTTTGCGATAGTCTCTTCGATGAGCTGCCATCTGAAGGTCTTTGAATAAACGTTGTCGTAGTTCTTTTCGACATCTTCTTCAGTGATTTTACCTTCGCTGTTGGCGACGATCCAGCGTTTCAGGAATGCGTCAGGCATGTCGAACTTAATCTCGCTCACTAGTTTGTCGATGGCGTTGTTGAGGAACATACGTTCTGCCTCAACGACATACTGACGTTCCATCTCTGTAGCGATTTCCTTGCGGAATGCTTTTTCGTCCTTGATATCTTTGCCAGGGAAGATCATCTTGAAAAGTTCTTCGTTGAGTTCTGGAAGCTTGTCGTCTTTCTTGTTGCCTTCCTGGATGCGCTTGATAGTCTCATCGATCTCTTTGTCAGAAGCCTTGATGTTGTAGTCGTTCATAGCGATTTTGCTAAGATCAACTTTGATTTCAGGTTTCAGACCGACTTCAAAGAAGAAGCTCATTGTCTCCTGAGTCTCAGGATCGGTAGGCTGCTGTTTGTCAGGATCTGACAGCGGGTAACCCATCACGTCGAGTTTATTCTCGAGGATATGGTTGTTGAGAGCTTCAGAAACCTTCTTGTTCAGCTTGTCGAAAGTGACTGCTGAGCCGTACATCTTCTCGATCATTCCGAACGGTACTTTACCCTGACGGAAGCCCGGAAGCACTGCTTTGTGCTGATAGTTCTTTAATTCTTTCTTAACATCTTCTGCGTAATCAGCTTTGTTGATGTCGATTTGGATTGCGGCGAGAAGGTCGCCCTTTGCTGTCTGTGTTGTCTTCATTATCAATAAGTTATTTAATCTATTCGTGCGGATGAAGGGACTCGAACCCATACTCCTTACGGAACCAGATCCTAAGTCTGGCGCGGCTACCAATTACGCCACATCCGCAAATTTTTTTGAGGGTGCAAAATTACAAAAAATTTTTGATAGTCAGACATCTATTTTTAACTTATTTTTTACAAAGATGTAATATCGAGAATAAAAATGACGTTGTTACATGAATTATTTAGTATTTTTGCGCTGTTATTATGGCAATTTATACGAAAAATATCATAAGATGTTTAGCCATCGCCTTTTTGATGACGTTTTTCGTGTGTCACGACGAGGCCTTGGCGCAATATATCGGCACCTCTACCAACTATGCGGGTTCGCGTGCGCTGGCTGTCAACCCTTCGCTGATGACGACTGCCTTCGTTTATGCTGATTTCGGATTGAATCTGGGCGCGTCGGCATATAACGACTTCGCATATCTTCATGCCAGCGATTATTACCGGCTTTTGAATGGTGAAAACCCTTCTGATTATTATATAAACGGACGACGTTACGATGTGGGGTTTTTGATTAATTCGAAATATAAAAATGTTAATGAAACCTTTGATTTCAACCTGCTTTCAGCGATGTATAACAGAGATGGAAAGCATGCTTTCGGAATATTCATAAACAACAGGGTTTACACGTCGGCGAAGCGTATCCCGTGGGAGATTTTGGAGGCGAGTTTGAAGTCGATCGACAGTACTTTTTACGATAGGAATTATGTGTCGAAAAACACTCGAGTCAGCATGATGGCTTGGTCGGAAATCGGTCTTTCGTATGCCTCTACAGTGTATGATTATGATTACGACAAGGTGGATTTCGGCATCACGGCGAAAGGTTTGCTCGGATACACGGGAGTGGCTTTGAATCTTAATAAAATCAACAAGGATATCGTCGATAAAAATACCAGTATTATTCATAGTCTGAACATGATGGCGGCCATGTCGGCACCTATCGACTACGGCGCTAAATTCTCGGACGGCGAGATCTTCGATGCCAATCAGATTGTCAACGGCTACGGCTTGGGCTTTGACATCGGTTTCACCTATACCCGTAAAACCAGCGATAAGCTTATTACCGCGTCGAAGCATGCCTGTGTCGCTCCGAAGATCAACTACCGATGGCGGTTGGGCGTGTCGTTGCTCGATGTCGGCGCAATAAGTTTCAAAAACAACGCCAAGGTGTATAAGTTTTTGTCAGACACCGACAAGACCTTCGATGTGAGGGAGATCGAGGGCTCGGAGGATTTCAACGACATGATGGACAGGCTCAGCGGCATGTTTTACGATGATCCGTCGGATGCCGATGCCGGCAGTAAGTTCATGATGGGCTTGCCGACAGCGATGAGCGTCCAGTTTGACTATAAACTGGCGAAGAACATCTATGTCAACGCCACCTGGATGCAGCCTCTGCGGCTGTTAAGATATTCGGCGCGCCGTCCGGCGCAGGTTGTGGTCGAGCCGCGTTTTGAGTCGCGTTATTTCGACATCACCATGCCTGTCACGCTATACAACTACGAGAAGATCTTCCTCGGAGCAGAGGTGAGATTGGCATTCTTAACCATTGGAACGCATAACATCTTCAATTTCCTTGGCGTAGGCGAGTCGTATGGACTTGACGCTTACGTGGCGTTGAAGTTTAATTTCTACAAAGGAAAATGTTTCGGCGGTCGCCGAGATGCCTGTTGGAACGCCAATTTCCAGTAAAACTTTATTTTTTAACGTTTAATGCCTCACGAAGGGCGTTGCCCATGAGCATGAAGGCCAGCACGAGCAGCATGATGGCGATGCCCGGAAGGATGGCGAGGTAGGCGTCGTTGAGGATGATGTAGGCATAGTTTTCCTTGATCATCGAGCCCCACGACGGCATAGGAGGCTGTACGCCGATACCCAGGAAACTCAAGCCTGCTTCAAGAAGGATCGCTGTGGCGAAATTCGCAGCAGAGATGACGATGATAGGGTTGAGGATGTTCGGGATGATATGCCTGATGATGATTCTTGCATTTTTAAAGCCCAAGGCGCGTCCTGCTTCCACGAAAGTCGTCTCACGAATTGACAAAATCTGACCTCTGGTGACACGCGCCACCTCCACCCACATGGTGAGACCGACAGCGATGAAAACCTGCACCACACCCTTGCCGAGAGCGAATGTTATTGCAATGACTATCAACAATGTAGGCAGTGACCACACCACGTTGATGAGCCACATTGTGACGTCGTCGACACGACCGCGGAAGAAGCCACCGAGTCCCCCGATGAAGAGACCGATGACTACCGAGAGGAGCACGGCTATGAAGCCCACGCTGAAACTGATGCGGGTGCCGAGGACGAGGCGGCTCAGGAAGTCGCGTCCGAATTGGTCGGTACCAAGGTAATATTTGCGGTGAACTATAGGATTTTCAGGCAAAAGCGCATTGTCAATGACTTCTTCTTGAACAGCTCCGGTATGCTCAGGGTTGAAGATGTAAACGGTGGTCGTTTTATCTTCGATTTTTAACGAATCAAACGGGATTTGACGATACGGCGAGGGCTGTCCGCTCCAAAGTTTTTTGAAAAATCCTACTTTCTCGACCTGTGTTGGCTTGTTGACGAGCAGAATATCTACTTCGAAGCCGGGTTTTTGAGTCGAGATTTCAAGAATTTGCATATTCGCGTCAGGAGTGTTATCTGGAATGATGAAGTAGGCGAATATCGCCATCAGCGCGCATAAGATGATGAAAATCAACGAAATCATGCCGGCGGTGTTGCTTTTATAACGACGCCAGGCTATCTGACCGGGTGAAAGAAACTCGTTGTTTTTCATACAAATTTATTTTTGCAAATATAGTAATTTTTTTGGATGAGATTTCTCCACTTCGGTCGAAATGACGAAAAAAAAGATTATCTTTGCAAAAAATTGTGATAATGAATAATTTGAAGAGCATCATCGAAAAAGCATGGGACGACAGAGCGTTGCTGGCGAAAAACGAGACGAGAGACGCTATCCGTGAGATTGTTAGACTTCTTGACAAGGGCGAGATTCGTATCGCTGAAAAGATTGATGGTCAATGGGTTGTGAACGAATGGCTGAAAAAAGCCGTCATCATGTTTTTCCCGATTAACGATATGGAAGTGTCCAAAAGCGGCATTTTTGAATATTACGACAAGATTCCGTTGAAGGGCGGCTTCGAGCAGGCTGGAGTGCGTGTGGTGCCTCCGGCGACGGTGCGTTACGGTGCGTTCATCAACCGTGGTGCGGTGCTGATGCCTTCATATATAAATATAGGTGCTTACGTCGACAGCGGTACGATGGTCGACACTTGGGCGACGGTGGGCTCGTGCGCGCAGATCGGCAAAAACGTGCATATCAGCGGCGGTGTTGGCATTGGCGGAGTTTTGGAGCCAGTGCAGGCGGCACCTGTCATCATCGAGGATAACTGTTTCATCGGCTCGCGTTGCATAGTGGTGGAAGGAGTGAGGATAGAAGAAGAAGCAGTGCTCGGTGCAAATACCGTCATCACGCAATCTACTAAGATTTTGGATGTGACCGGACCGGAGATTAAGGAATATCATGGCGTTGTTCCTGCACGTTCAGTGGTGGTGCCTGGTTCTTATACAAAACACTTCCCGGCGGGCGACTTCCAGGTGGCTTGTGCGTTGATTATCAAGAAGAGAAACGAGTCGACGGATAAAAAAACATCTCTCAACGAAGCGTTAAGAGATGTTCAAGTTTGAGGGTAGAAGGTGGGATTCGAACCCACGACCCACGGAACCACAATCCGGTACTCTAACCAGCTGAGCTACATCTACCATCTGGATTTGCGGTTGCAAAAGTACACATTTTTTTAATACATCAGCAAAAATTTCATTATTTTTGCAAAAATTTTTTCAGCAATGGGCAGAATAATGGCAATCGATTATGGCAGAAAGCGTTGCGGCATCGCCGTGACAGACCCTTTGCGCATCATAGCCAATGGTTTGACTACGGTGCGAGCCTGCGATCTGGTTGCTTTTATTCAAGATTATGTGAAGAATGAGCAGGTCGACGAGATAGTGGTGGGCGAGCCGAAAGACATGCACAACAACCCTTCGGAGTCGGCACAGTACATCGAGCCTTTCCTGAAACAGTTGAAAAAAGCGCTGCCCGACATGACGGTAAAACGTTTTGACGAGCGTTTCACCTCCGTGATGGCGCATCAGGCAATGATTGACGCCGGTTTGGGCAAAAAAGCAAGGCAGAACAAGGAACTCGTCGACACAATAAGCGCGACGATAATCCTGCAATCGTATATGGCTTATAAAGGTTTATAGGTTATTGGTTATAGGTTATTGAATATATAAATTTGAAGATAACATGGTATTACCAGTTGTGGCTTACGGTCACCCTGTTTTGAAGCATGTGGCCGAAGATATTGAAGAAAATAGTCCTGAGATTCAGCAGCTTATCGCTGACATGTTTGAGACTATGTATTATACTGAAGGAGTGGGCTTGGCAGCTCCACAGATCAACAAGTCGATACGTCTTTTCGTCATCGACTGCGACCCGTTTAAGGATAAATATCCTGAGGGAGCAGGGGTGAAGAAAGTGTTTATAAACGCTGAAATCATTGAGCTTGGCGGCGAGCCGTGGACCTTTAAGGAAGGCTGTTTGAGTCTGCCAGACATGGGCGAGGACGTGGAACGTCCGAGCAAGGTGAAACTTTATTACATGGACGAGAATTTTGTTGAGCATGAAGATGAATTCGACGGCATAGTGGCGCGCGTGATCCAGCATGAATATGACCATTTGGAGGGAAAGTGCTATGTCGACAGAATCAGCTCGATGCGTAAGATGTTGCTGAAGAATAAGTTACGCAATATCTCTGAAGGCAACGTCGATGTGGATTACAAGATGATTTTCCCGAATAAGAAACACCGCAGATAACTCTCTCTCCGTCATTTCGACCGGAGCCGATAGGCGTAGTGGAGAAATCTCAAGATAATAGATAACAGATAATAGATAACAGATGAAAAGATATTTTGTAATATTGCTTTTATCAGTTTTGTTGGTTGGTTGCAACAGCAACGATCCGGCGAAGAGAATTGAGAAGCTGGAGAAGCAGGTTCTTTCAACTGACAAAGCAATTGACCCTGTTGTTGCGAGCGATTTGGTTTCGGCTTACTGCGACTTTGCCGATGCCAATCCTGATGATGCCATGTCGCCGGAATATCTGTTCAAGGCGATGGATGTCTCGATGAACCTCAACGAGCCGCAGCGCACAATTTATATCATCGACAAGTTGGTGAAGGAGTATCCTGATTATCCTCGCACCCAGGCGGCTTTGTTCGTGAAGGCGTTCATTTTCGAAACCAAATTCGGCAATCTCGACATGGCTAAAAAGCTTTACGAGCAATATCTTGAGATGTATCCTGATGGCGAATTTGCCGAAAGCTGCCGTGCATCAATAGAAAACCTGGGCTTGACACCTGAAGAATTGGTGAAGAAATTCGAGAATCAATAAAAATTCCAACTTTTTGTATGTTATTTAATATTATTGTTTATTTTTGCGCGCATAATATGAATAGAGTTATGACTATCAAAGCTGATGCTCGTTCATAATTAACTGTTTAAAATAAATCAATAATATGAAAAAGCTTTTAAATGCGAAAGCTTTAATGCTATTATTAATGGTGGCTTTGGCTTTCGGTTTAACACAATGTAAAAAGAAAAACATTGACACAATAACCTCGGCGACTCCTATTGGAAAGCCGGTTTACATCAATCTTTATATTAACAACGTCGGCAAGCATATAGTATATCCTAACACAGGCATAGTGGAGTATAGCGAGGGCGATAAACTGTATGTCGGAAACGACGGCAAATATATCGGTATGTTGACATACCATGACGGCAAATTCGGCGGCACAATCTATGGACCTCAAACGACAGATTATTTGCATTTATATTTTGTTGGTGGACTTGAGCCTGGCGACATCACACCTGACGAAGATTTACTCACTGTTGGCGAAACCACATCATTCAATGTTGATATTTCCGATCAGAGCAGCAATCTCCCAGTTCTTTCCTATAATCATTCGACACAAAAATATACTGAAGGCCTCACAACCTACGGCTGTATGTTGCTCAACAAGTGTGGCTTAGTGAAGTTCACCCTGACTAATGGCACTTCGGAAGCCGTTAAGGTTACCGGGATGAAGACTGGCGCAACCATCAACTTCGCCGACCCGAGCAACCCTATCGTTGCAAACGGCACAAAAGACGCCATCACGTTGAACTCGGAGAGCGCGACTGAGAAATGGGCTATCCTTCTTCCGCAGGATGCTGTCTCCGACGGATTGGCAATGATAAACGGGAACGCATATAGTTGTGATGTGGCGGCAGTTGAAAATAATAGTTATATAACGACTAATACTATTGACAACACAACGCCTTCGACAGATAAAGTGTTTACTGTGAGTAAAAACGGCAATGTCGTCCGCTTTAGTTTGGGCAACCTGCAGTATAACCAAACAACTCGGCAATACAGTTTCATGGAACATCAATACGATATGGTTGAAACTGAAAATCAACATGTAGGCGACAACTATTCAGAGCAGAATATAGTGAGTCTCTTTGGCTGGGGAACAGGTGACAACCCGACTATGACATCGGAAAATGCCCTTGATTATGAAGTGTTTAAAGACTGGGGCGATTATTGTGGCGATCCGACAGGTCATTCATATCATTGGTACACCCTTTCGGAGGACGAGTTGGTATGGCTTATAGGTAAGAAGTATGATCTTAATCCAGGGGTCAACTGTAGAGAAGGGAATCGCTTCCTAAACGGCAAAATCACAATTGATAAAAAAAGTTGTTATGGACTTATCATATTCCCCGATGGATATGATGGCACTATAGGTAGTTATACAAATAATAATTATGACAGTAGAATCGATGTGACTGCCGATGATTGGTCTGCTATGGAGGCTGCCGGTGCTGTTTTCTTGCCTGCTGCTGGGGAACGCGGTGGACCGGATGTATGCAAGAACTATGAGAATATCGGCAACTACTGGTCCTCTACCCCTTATTTAAATCATCCTTTTGATTACAATCAAGTATATTTCTTGAGAATTGCAGATGGATTTTATCCTTCGGCTGTGGGTCCTAACGCCTCGGCTTACAGTTTTTCTGGTCACTCTGTGCGCCTGGTGCGATAGGCTCAACTATCGGTATTCTTGATTGTATTTTTCAATTAAATCCAAAATCTCATCTCTTCCGGTTTTCTTTTCGGAGGAGGTGATGATCATTGTTGGAAGCTCTTCCCATTCTTTAAGAAGCGTTTTCTTGTAAACCTCAATGTTTGCTGACAGTTGCTTGCTGCTCAGCTTGTCGGTTTTTGTGAAAACTATCGCAAACGGCACCTGGTTTTCGCCAAGTCCGGATATGAAATCCAAATCAATTTTTTGAGGTTCGATGCGGCTGTCGACCAAAACAAAGGTCATCACCAAATTATGACGACCGAGAATGTAGGTGTCGAGCATCTTTTTCCACATCTCACGATCTTTTTGCGAACGTTTTGCAAAGCCATAGCCCGGAAGGTCAACGAGATACCATTCGTCGTTGATAATGAAATGGTTAATGGTGATTGTTTTGCCTGGCGTAGCTGACACTTTCGCCAATTTATTGTTGCCCGTCAGCATGTTGATGAGCGACGATTTCCCGACGTTGGAGCGCCCGATGAAAGCGTATTCGGGCTTGTCGGCTTTAGGAAGCTTGGCGACATTTGTGTTAGATTGGAGAAATGACGCGGTCTTAATCAGCATGATTTGAAATTTTTGCAAAGATAAACAAATTTTAGATTCCTCGCTTCGCTCGGAATGACAATTCATTCTATTATGGTTATATGGCGCGGCATGTAGGTTCATATTTATCAGTAGGTTTCGTCAAGCCGCGCTATATAATCAACAACAAGTCCTGTCATTCCGAACGGAGCGCAGCGAAGTGAGGAATCTTATTAGAAATGACGAGAGGCTCTGTTAATAACTTTTTTCATTGTTGATAACTTTGTTGATAAATTTTTTGAAAATTTTTGTACAAAAGTGGGAATAAGTGGGAAAAAATGTATAATTTTGAGTCCTGAAAAATTTGTATACAAATGGATTATCCGATTGGTGAATATTATTGCAAGTTAGATGCCAAGGGAAGATTGCTCTTGCCCAGTAGTTTCAAGGAACAACTAGGGGAGGCGCTGAACGAGGGTTTCGTGCTGCGACCGGGTCTGTTCGAGACCTGCCTCGACGTGTACGGAAAAGACGATTGGCGTAAACTGCAGGACAAACTCGGTAAGCTGAACCCGTTCAAGAAGGAAAACCTGATGATGATGCGCCGCATCAACGCGGGTGCGAGAGTGGTGATGATGGACGCAAGCGGACGTCTTCAGATACCGAAGGACCTCGTCGAGAAATGCGAGATGGTGAAGGAAGTGGTGATCACTTCATTGCCTGACAGAATGCAGATCTGGGCGAAAGAGAAGATGGACGAGAGCAACGCGCAGATGACGGACGCGGAGTTTTCGCAGATGCTTGAAGACCGTCTTGGAAACATTGATTTTGAATAAAAATTTTGGCGATGTATCATAATCCTGTGTTGTTGAACGAGTGTGTCGATGGCCTGAACATCAATCCGAACGGCATCTACGTTGATGTGACGTTCGGCGGTGGCGGTCATTCGCGCGCCATCCTCGAGCATCTCAAGGGCGGCCACCTCTATGCCTTCGACCAGGATGCCGATGCAGCCAAGAACGCTTTTGATGATGAGCGTTTCACCTTTATCCCGCAGAACTTCCGTTACATGAAGAACTTCGTGCAGCTTTATGCGAATTCTAAAGTCGACGGCATTTTGGCGGATCTGGGTGTCTCATCATACCAGTTCGACACGCCGGAGAAGGGTTTTTCGACACGTTTTGAGGGTCGCCTTGACATGCGTATGAACCAGAACGACCCGGTGGATGCGGCGAACATAGTAAACACGTACGAAGTGTCGGCTTTGGCAAGTGTTTTCTTGCGTTATGGCGAGTTGAAAAACGCGATGGCGATAGCTCGTGATATCGAAATGACTCGCGATGTGCAGCCTATTGAGACTACTACTGATTTAAAAAACGCTGTGGCGTCACATCTGCCGAAAGGTCAGGAAAACAAAGTGCTGGCACAAATATTTCAGGCTTTGAGAATAGAGGTGAACAAAGAGATGGAGGTGCTTGAGGCATTCTTATCGCAATGTGCCGACGTCTTGAAGCCGGGCGGAAGGTTGGTGGTGATGTCGTATCACTCGCTGGAAGACCGCCTCGTGAAGAATTTTATGCGTAGCGGCAAAGCTGATGGTGAGGTGGAGCAGGATTTCTTCGGAAACCGAAACACACCTTATAAATTAATAACGCACAAGCCGATAGTGCCGAGTGATGAGGAGGTAGCGAGAAATAGCAGGGCGAGGAGCGCGAAACTGAGAATAGCAGAAAAAGTGTAGAGTTGAGAGTGTAGAGTTGAGAGTAGTTTAAAAAGTTTAAAGTGTAAAGTTTAAAGTTTAAAGTGTAAAGTAAAGGGCGATGAAAGAGAAAAAAGGTTCGTTTTTCAATGAGTATTTGGGAGGTGATGTCTTCTCAAAGAAAACGGTGATAAAGCAGATGCCGTTCATTCTGTATGTCGTGTTTTTGCTGATGCTTTACATCACGAACACTTACATCGCGGAAGATATCAACCGTGAGGTGCTGACGAAGACGAAACTTTTGGAAGACCGTCATGTGGAGTATGTCTACAACAAATCGGAGATTACAAGGATGACGAAACAGTCGGAGCTTGCTAAGATATTGAAAAACAAAGGTATAAAAGAATCGGTGGAGCCATTGAAGAAGCTTACGATAAACAATAAATAGTGCAGCATTATGAGTAAGATGAATTTTGGTGATGTCTGGCGTGTCGTTTTGATCTACGTGCTTATGCTCGTGGTAGGCATTGCTATTGTCGCCAAAATCATTGTTATTCAGACAGTTGACAGAGAGGAATTGCTCGAGAGCGCACGTAAGGCTGACATCAGAATCGTGCCGGTGCCTGCCGTCAGAGGTAATATCTTCTCGAAAAACGGCACTCTGCTTGCCACCACGATACCAGTGTTTGATATTCATTTCGACCCGGTGGCTGTGCCGCAAGACAGATTCGACAAGGAGATCGGAGCTTTGTCGGACAGCTTGGCAAAAATGCTCAAAACGCATACCAAGTCGCAGTTTGTGAATATGTTCACCAAGGCGCGTAACAACAACAAACGTTATGTGAAAGTGGCGCGCAAACTCAAGATGGATGAATATGAGAGGCTGAAAACCTTCCCGATTTTCAAGGAGAAACTTGGCAACGGTCTGATTGCCGACAAGCAGCTGGTCAGGGAGCGTCCGTATGGCGACATCGCGATGCGTGTGATCGGCTATGTGAATTATAACGACACCTTGAATCCTGTGAAGGTGGGTCTCGAAGGTGCTTACGATACTTGTTTGAGTGGTAGGGACGGCGTTCAGATGCGTCGCCGTATCAACGGAGGAAGGTTTATCGACGTGCCGGCATCAGTCAATGTGACACCGAGCAACGGAAAAGACATCTATACTTCTATCGACGCTAAGATTCAGGATGTGGCGGAGGAGTCGCTGCGTCGCTGTCTTGATGAGAATAAAGCACAGCAGGGCTGCGTCATCATGATGGACGTGAAATCGGGATTCATCGAGGTGATGGCGTCGTTGAGATATAACGAGAAAAAGAAAAAATACGAAGAGTCGTATAACTTCGCTATCGCTGAGAACGTGGAGCCGGGTTCGACATTCAAGGCTATCACCATGACGGCGTTGCTTGAGAATGATCCTAACTTCAACATCAACCGTGTGCTGAATCTCGGCACGACGGGCAAGATGAAGTTCCACAACCGCGTAATGACCGACTCGCATGTGGTAGGCGAGGGACATCCGACGGTGAAACAATGCTTCTGGGAGTCGTCGAACATCGCCTTCGGATATCTTACCACCGAGGCGTTCGAGAGCAACCCGCAACGTTTCATCGACTTGATTTACAAGACAAAAATCAACGAGCCGTTGAACCTCGATATTAAAGGAGAAGGTAAGCCGTACATCAAGAGCACCAGCAGCAAGCTGTGGTCGAAGGTGTCGTTGCCATGGATGTCAATAGGTTACGAAGAGACGGTGACACCTATAACATTGCTTACATATTACAACGCCATTGCAAACAACGGCAGAATGGTTAAGCCTCAGTTTGTGAAGGAGATTCGTCGCGGCAACGAGGTGGTGAAGACCTTCGACACCATAGTGATAAACGAGAAGATAGCTTCTGACAGAACTATCAAGACGTTGCAGGAGCTGCTTCGTGGCGTGGTGGAGAACGGAACGGCTAAGCTGTTGAAGACTTGCGCTTTCCCTGTGGCTGGCAAGACCGGAACAGCACAGATCGCTCAGAACGGCAACTATAACAAGAAAAACTACACCGCTTCGTTTGTGGGATATTTCCCTGCCGACGATCCAAAATATACATGCATCGTGGTAATCAGCAACCCTATGGGTGGTAAATACTATGGTGCTTCGGTGTCGGCACCGGTGTTTAAGGAGATTGCCGAAAAGGTTTATGCTACCGAGCTCGGCATCACCGATGAGACGGCTAATTATCCAGCAAACGCTGATAAATACACAAAGGCATCGATGGCGTGGTATGAGGATGTGAACGACTACTGCACGATGGCTGGCGTGAGGATGGTGGATGCCGGACTGAATTCCGAGTGGGTGAAGGTGACCCCTTCGGTGAATGGCGGCATAACGATGAAGAGTCTCGAGCTTGATGGTGAGACGGTGCCTGATCTGACAGGCATGAACGTGATGGATGCCGTTTATCTCATCGAATCGATGGGATGGAAGGTGAGTTTCAGCGGCAGAGGACTGGTGGAGAGCCAGAGTGTGAAGGCTGGAACAAGTTTGGACAAAGGAAAAACGATAACATTGAAATTGAAATAAAATGAATGTTGAAGAGATTTTGAAAGGTGCGAAGGACTTGCAGTTCGATTCGAGGAAGTGCACGGAAGGCAGCGTGTTTTTTGCGGTGCGCGGTACTCAGGTCGACGGTCATGACTATATCGAGAAAGCCATCGAGAACGGTGCAAAGACCATAGTGTGCGAGCAGTTACCTGAAAAGCAAGTCGACGGAGTGAAGTATTTCGTGGTTGAGAACAGCGCCAAGGCGTTGGGACTGGCTGCATCGGAATATTACGGCAACCCTTCAAAGAAGCTGCATCTCGTGGGTGTGACTGGCACCAACGGCAAGACCACCATCGCCACCTTGCTATATCGTCTCTTCACCGACGCCGGATATATGTGCGGACTCCTCTCGACGATAGAAAACATCATCGGGAAGAAGGTGGTGCCTTCGACACATACCACCGGCGACCAGCTGGAGCTGAACTCGTTGCTGGCACAGATGGTGGAGGCAGGCTGCGAATACGCCTTCATGGAGGTGAGCTCGCATAGCATCGACCAGGATAGAATTGCCGGATTGCATTTCGACGGCGGCATCTTCACAAATTTGACCCAAGATCATCTTGATTACCATAAAACTTTGGCTAACTACCGCGACGCGAAGAAGAAATTCTTCGATAACCTTCCTTCTACGGCCTTCGCGTTGACGAATCTCGACGACAAGAACGGCATGGTGATGCTGCAGAACACCAAGGCTGCGAAGAAGACTTATTCGTTGAAACACGATGCCGACTTCAAGGGTCTGGTGATGGAGAGCTACTTCGACGGAATGGAGCTGAAGATAAACGGAAAGGCTGTCTCGACATATCTCGTGGGACGCTTCAACGCTTCGAATCTGTTGGCAATTTACGGAGCAGCCTCATTGCTCGGCATGCCTGAGGAAGAGGTGCTGCGAGAGGTCAGCAAGCTGCACAGCGCATCGGGACGTTTCCAGATGGTGAAGTCGAAAGACGGCATCGTGGGTATCGTCGACTACGCGCATACGCCTGATGCACTTGAGAACGTGCTCTCGACCATCAACGAGATAAGGACACATAACGAGACTCTCATCACTGTGGCAGGTGCCGGCGGCAACCGTGATGCCGACAAACGTCCGAAGATGGCGGCAGCGGCAGTGAAGCTGTCAGACAGACTCATCATCACCAGCGACAACCCGCGTTTTGAGGAGCCGGAAGACATCATCAGTCAGATGAAGGCTGGTGTCCCCGGTGAGTGTTATAATAAGGTGTTGTGCATCACTGACCGTCGCGAGGCTATCCGTACGGCAGTAGCGCTGGCAAAGAAAGGCGACATCATCCTTGTGGCAGGCAAAGGTCATGAGACATATCAGGATGTGAAAGGAGTGAAACATCATTTCGATGATAGGGAAGAACTTGAAAAAGCATTTAACGAAAAATAGGAGGTTTTAAAATGTTATACTATCTTGCCACTTATCTTCGCGAAAGATTCAACCTGCCGGGTTTCGGAATTCTTGAATACGTTACAGTGCGCGCCATCATCGCCATCATCGTGTCGTTGGTGATTTCGGTGTGGTTTGGCAATTTCTTCATCGATTTCATGAAGAAACGCAACATCTCTGAGACACAGCGCGACGCTAAAATCGACCCGTTTAACGTGAACAAGAAAGGTGTCCCGACAATGGGCGGTCTCATCATAATATCTTCGATTCTGGTGCCATGTCTGCTGTTCGGAAAGATAGGTAACATCTACATGATTCTCATGCTCGTGACGACACTCATCCTTGGCGGAATAGGCTTCGCCGACGATTATATCAAGACTTTCAAGAAGAATAAAGACGGTTTGAAAGGATGGTATAAAATCTTCGGACAGGTGGCATTGGGACTTATCGTTGGCCTGACACTGCGTTTCAGTCCGCAGGTGGTTATGAATGAGACCGTTCAGACTCGTATCGAGGATAACAAAGAGATAGTGGTGAAGAGTCCTGACGTAAAGTCGACGAGGACGACGATTCCATTTTTCAAGAATCATAACTTGAACTATGCCGATATTTTCAACTTCATGGGCGAGCCTTATAAATACTGGGCTGGCTGGGTGTTTTTCGTGCTGCTGACAGTGTTTGTGGTGGCTGCTGTGAGCAACGGCTCCAATCTCAACGATGGCATGGACGGCATGGCGGCGGGTAACTCCGCAATTATCGGACTCGGTATAGGCATTCTAGCGTACCTCTCGAGTAATGCTGTGCTGTCGGGGTATCTGGACATCATGTACATACCCGGCAGTGAAGAAGTGGCAGTGTTCCTTGCTGCTTTCGTGGGCGCATTGGTCGGCTTCTTGTGGTTTAACTCCTTCCCGGCTCAGGTGTTCATGGGCGACACGGGCAGTCTCACCATCGGCGGCATCATCGCTGTGTCGGCAATCATCATCCATAAGGAACTGCTGCTGCCTATCATGTGCGGCATCTTCCTGGTGGAGAGCTTCTCCGTCATCATTCAGAGAGCGTATTTCAAGGCCGGAAAGAAAAAAGGCGTGCATCAGCGCGTGTGGAAACGCACACCTATCCACGACCATTTCCGCACCTCGATGGATCAGGTGTTAAATCTTGACCCAGGTTCGACGGTGATATACAAAGGTCCGAAAAACCTGTATCATGAGGTGAAGATAACCCTCAGATTCTGGATCATCACCATCATTTTGGTGGCATTTGCAATATTGACTTTGAAGATTAGATAAACGATTTTTAACATATAACATTTTTTGATTATGACATTAGAACAGTTGGCAAAACAAGGTAGAAGAAAAGAGGTTTTCACGGTTGCGATAAACCATAACATCTGCAACGCCAGAAAAGAATCTTTGAAAAACAGCTTCGTTGATTGCGAGCATATCAAGCACAGAAACGAGTTCATCGCCATGCGTAACGGCGTGCGTTACATCAATGACAGCGCGGCGAAGAGCGTCTCTGCGACATGGTTCTCAATCGAGAATGCTAGCGAGCCTACAGTGTGGATCGCCTTGGCAGGAAACGAAGACTACGAAGATATGATTCCTGTTGTGCGCCAACATGTCAAGTCGATAATCTGCGTGGGCGACAACATCGAGCCGATGCGTTCAGCATTGGGATGTCTCGTCCGTGATGGCGTGATGGTGGCCGGCAGTATGGAGGAAGCCGTGAAGATGGCTGAAGAGAAAGCCATCTCAGGATACAACATCTTGTTCTCCCCGAGCTGCGAAGTGGAGGGTGCTGATGTCACAAAAATGGAAAAAGTATTTGTCAAAATGGCAAAGGAATAAACTATGATAGATAAAGAATTGGTTGCGGAAAAAACTAGGAACCTGTTCCAGGGCGACAAGGTGATCTGGGTGGTGGTGGCGATACTCACCTTTATGTCGCTGCTCACCGTGTACAGCGCTTCGGAATCGGTTGCTAACAGAAGCTATAACGGCAACAACGCCTTTGTGTTGCTGCGTCATGCCGTGATGCTGCTTCTCGGCTTGGCATGCATGTTCGGTGCGTCGCGCATCAATTATAAGAAGTATTCCAAGCTGTTGCTGCTCCTTTTCTGGATCGCCATTCCGCTGCTGATTTATACATTGTTCTTCGGTAAGAACCTCAACCATGCTCAGCGTGTCATCGGCATCGCCGGCGTGACGTTCCAGACCTCAGATTTGGCGAAGATCGCCCTTATAGGATTCCTCGCCAGAGTGCTGACGCTGCGTCGCGACCAGCTTGACGACTTCAAAGAGCTGGGCATCAGGGTGATGCTGCCGATTTTGGTCATCGTGGGACTTATCTTCCCTGAGAACTTCTCGACGGCGGCAATGCTTTTCGCTACATGCATAGTGATGATGTTTTTGAGCAAGGTAAAGATGAAATATATCTTCGGATTCATCGGAATCATTGTGGTGGCAGGCGGCATCTTCATGCTTGTCTCCTTTGCTTTCGCGAAAGACAACCGAAGTGCTACGTGGGTCAACCGTATCGAGCGTTTCTTCAGCAGCAGTGAGGAGGAAGCCGACGACACCGCCAACTTCCAGGTGATGCAGTCGAAGATAGCTATCGCCGGTGGCGGTCTGATTGGAAAATCGCCAGGCAAGAGCACCCAGCGTAACGTGCTCCCGCACCCATATTCCGACTTCATCTACGCCATCGTCTTGGAAGAATATGGATTGATAGGAGGGATCTTCGTGCTGGCGCTTTACCTCATTTTGCTATATCGTGCGACGCGTATCATGCTGCGGGCGCCACAGTCGTTCGGAGGACTGCTTGCCATGGGGCTCGCTTTCAGCTTGGTAATGCAGGCTATGGTGAACATGGGTGTTGCAGTGGGTTTGTTCCCTGTGACGGGACAGCCGTTGCCTTTCATCAGCATGGGCGGCACCTCGCTGTTGTTTACCGGACTTTCAATAGGAATAATAATCAGTGTGACAAGAGAAATAAATAAAGTTAATAACGATGAAAGAGACGCAGAAATCGAAGTCGCCGAGGCTGATAGTTAGCGGCGGAGGCACAGGCGGACATATCTTTCCGGCGATAGCCATTGCCGACGCGTTCAAGCGCCGTCATCCGGATGCCGAGATTTTGTTCGTGGGAGCAAAAGGAAGAATGGAGATGGATAGAGTGCCAAAGGCAGGCTATCCTATTGAAGGACTGTGGATTAGCGGCTTCAAACGCGAGCTGTCACTCGACAACCTGAGTTTCCCGTTCAAGCTGATAAGCAGTCTCTGCAAGGCGAAGAAGATCTTGAAGAAATTCAAGCCGGATGCAGTTGTGGGCGTCGGCGGATTTGCCAGCGGACCTACAATGCGTAAGGCTACTTCTCTTGGAATCCCTGTGGTTATCCAGGAACAAAACTCCTTCCCTGGCGTCACAAACAAGATTGTGGCTCCGAAAGCAGCCAAAATTTGCGTGGCGTATGAAGGCATGGAGAAATGGTTCCCGAAAGATAAAATCGTTATGACCGGCAACCCGTTGAGAAACAATGTGGTTTCGACAGAAGGCAAGCACGATGAAGGCGCAAAGTTCTTCGGATTGAATCCGGAAAAGCCGATAATCCTTCTCGTGGGTGGCAGTCAGGGCGCACTCGGCATCAACAAAGGCATATCTGCAAAACTCGCGATGTTTAAAGATGTCGACTATCAGATGATATGGCAGACAGGCAAGCATTATATCGAGCAGGCTCAGAATGAGATAAAAGAACTCGGACTTGAAGACAAGGTGAAGCCGACGGTGTTCATCGACAGGATGGACCTCGCTTATGCTTGTGCCGACGTGGTGATTTCAAGAGCGGGCGCGATGTCGATTTCCGAGCTTTCATTGGTGAAGAAAGCTGTGGCGTTCGTGCCGCTACCGACAGCTGCAGAAGATCATCAGACTAAAAACGCACAGAGTCTGGTCGATAAAAACGCGGCGATAATGGTCAAAAATAACGAGACTCAGGAGAAGCTTCTGCCGACAGTTTTCGAATTATTAAAAGATGAAGAAAAAATTTGCGAAATGCAAAAAAATATTGCTAAATTTGCAAGACCAAATGCAGCGGAAGATGTTGTTAATGAAATAGATAAGGTATGTTGTATTTCTTAGGAATCGGTGGCATCGGGATGAGTGCCTTGGCGAGATATTTCAAAGCCAAGGGCTATGAAGTGGCGGGCTATGACCGTACTCCATCGCCATTGACGCATCGTCTTGAAGACGAAGGCATCAGCATTCATTATGTCGATGACCCGAGCCTTATTCCTGAGAATATAGAGTTTGTCGTGCTGACACCTGCCATTCCAGCTAACTCGTTGGAACTGAATTATCTGCGTGGCAAAGGTGTCAAGATTTTGAAACGCGCCGAGGTGCTCGGGATGCTGTCGGAACAGCATAA
Organism: uncultured Bacteroidales bacterium; assembly: GCA_905234275.1. Taxonomy (GTDB): domain Bacteria; phylum Bacteroidota; class Bacteroidia; order Bacteroidales; family F082; genus Limimorpha. Next base: position 143,277 of record CAJOHD010000001.1, read on the forward strand.
AGCCCTCGCAATAGCAGGCACACACGGCAAGACAACCACAACGGCCCTCGTGACACATATCCTGATGACAGCAGGCAGGAAACTGTCTGCGTTTATTGGCGGAATCGCACGCAACATCGACAGCAACGTGGTGATTGGCGAAGAAAAAGATGACTTGATAGTGATGGAAGCCGATGAGTTCGACCACTCGTTCCTGAGACTTTCGCCATACGTCAGCATCGTGACATCAATTGATGCCGATCATCTTGATATCTACGGCGATTATCAGCACCTCGTTGAGAGCTTCAATGAGTTCGTGAACAAGACATCTGACGATGGTCTGGTGATTTATCACGCCAATCTGCCGATAAAAACGACGAAGAAACACGTCACATACGGCCTCGAAAACGCCGACGTGATTGTGGAAGATATCCGCGTAATCGAAGGAGAAACTTGTTTCTCCGTAAAAATCAATGACGAAAGATTTGAGGAAGATTATAAAAAAATCTGTGCAAATCTGAGTAATCTGCGAGAGATAAAGATGTCTCTCTATGGCCTCCATAACGTACAAAACGCCCTTGCCGCAATCATCATGTGCTCGTATCTCGGTGTGAGCGATGAAGATATCAGAGAAGGTCTCTCGACTTTCAAAGGTGTGCAGCGCCGTTTCGATATCAGGGTAAGAGATGAGAAGCATATCTACATCGACGATTATGCGCATCATCCGGAGGAGATAAAGGCGGCTTTGTTGGCGGCACGTAAAGTGTTTTCTGGCAAGGAGCTGACGGTGGTCTTCCAGCCACATCTCTTCACCAGAACGCGCGATTTTATGGATGGTTTCGCCGAGAGCCTTTCGCTCGCCGACAGAGTGATACTGCTCGACATCTATCCTGCACGCGAGCTCCCGATAGAAGGAGTGACATCAGCGGCACTTTTGGAGAAGATAACATCGAAAAACAAGATGTTATGCTCGAAGGAAGAACTGCTGAATACAATAAAAGGTATTGATCCTGAGTTAGTTATGACAGTAGGCGCTGGCGATATCGACCGCTTCGTGCCACAAATAGAAAAGATGTTCAAGAATGAATAAGTTCCTTAAAATATCAGGTTGGGTGCTGACAATCGCTGCGATTGCCTGCCTTTGGTATTTTACCCATAAGGAACATGTCGCTCATCCGTTGAAGGGCGTCGAGCTGAACCTTATCAGTGCCTTTGAGCATGGTTTTATCGATAAGAACGCTGAGTATCAAAAGATTATGAGAATCTGCGATACGACACATAACACCGATATTACCATGATACCTGTCGATAGCGTGAGAAACTACATCAAGTCGATACCGTGGGCGATTTATACCGACGCTAATATCACTTTCGATGAGGTGATGGTCGTGAATATCATTGAGTGTCAGCCGATTGTGCGTATATTTCTCAAAGACGGCCGCTCGGTTTATCTCGATGAAGATGGCAATGTTTATCCTGAAAAATATGGTTTTTCGGCTCACATTCTGATAGGTAGCGGTAATATCACCAAAAATGATTTGCCGAAAGTTTTTAAGGTGATGAAGAGTGTTTTAAATAATTCATATTCAAAGTGTTGCGTGAAGCAAGTTTATTATGATGGAAGAAATTATGAACTTGTGATGAATAACGTCGACCTGAAAGTCATACTCGGCGATGGGGAGAATGTGGATTTGAAGCTGCAGAATTTGCAGTATTTCTTTGAGCAGATGCAAGGTTCTCCAGAGTTGAAGAACTACAGCAAAATAAATTTCAATTTTGATAATCAAGTTGTTTGTACGAGAAATAAAACTAAAAAATAATGAGTAATCCTGTGTACATCGTAGGCCTTGATATCGGCACTACAAAGATCGCCTGCTTCGTCGGCGAAAAAGTTGAGAATGGTAAGATTGTCATCCGTGGTTATGGTAAAACGGAGTCGACTGGTGTTAAACGCGGTATGGTTTTCAATATTGAGGAGACCGTCAATGCAATCCGCAGAGCTGTTGACATGGCTTCAGAGCAGTCGAATGTTGACATTAAGACGGTTAACGTCGGTATTGCCGGCCATCACATCAGGAGTGTGCAGCATCGCGGCGTGTTGATGCGCGACAACCCGAATGTGGAGATTACAGAGGAAGAAATCGATAAACTGCGTCAGGATGTCTTCAAACTCGGCATGACACCGGGCGAGGAGATCATCGACGTCATCCCGCAGGAATATATCGTTGACGACGAGATGGGTATACGTCATCCGAAAGGCATGCTCGGCAGCAAGCTCGAGGCAAATTTCCACGTCATCATCGGACAGGTGGCGGCTGCACGTAACATCGTTACTTGCATCAAGCAGGCGGGTCTCGAGATGGAACACATGATCCTTGAGCCTATCGCTTCAGCGGAGGCAGTGCTTGGTGAAGATGAGAAAGAAGCTGGCGTGGCTCTCGTTGATATCGGCGGCGGCACAACAGATATCGCCATCTTCTACGACAATATTATCTACCACACAGCCGTTATCCCATTTGGAGGTAACGTGATCACTGAAGATATCCGTCAGGGCTGCTCGATCATCAAGAAGCACGCTGAGGAGATCAAGGTGAAGTTCGGTTCGGCGGTAGCAAGCGAAAACCGCGACGACGAGGTGGTGTCGATTCCAGGCATCAGAGGTAGAGAGCCTAAAGAGATTTCGTTCAAGACCTTGGCATCTATCATCCAGGCTCGTCTGAGCGAGATCTTCGACATAGTGAACAATGAGATCCAGAAGGTCAATAGCGAGCATAAGCTCATCGCCGGCATCGTTCTCACAGGTGGCGGTGCGATGATGAAGCATATCCAGCAGCTGGCGGCGTTCAAGACAGGTCTCGACGTGCGTATCGGCTACCCGAACGAATACCTCGCCAACGACACAGCTGAGGAGCTCGCAAGCCCGATGTATTCGACAGGTGTCGGTCTCGTCATCGAAGGTATCGCTCGTTATGAAAACGCTCTGAAACATGGTCAGGTCGTGGAGAGAAACGGCGAGAAGAGAGTGTTTGTGATAGAACACGAGGATCCGAAGGCTTCTGCAGAAGTCAGCAACGACGAAGGCAACAAAGGCGGCAGCCTGTTCCGTCGCTGGGGTCAGTCGATCATCACGACATTCGCTGGCAAATTCCTCAAGGACGATGAGATTGATAATGAAAATCTTGATAACTAAAACAATATAAGATGACTGATTTAGTAAGATTTGACGTGCCGGAAGAAAAACCCAACATCATCAAGGTGATGGGTGTTGGCGGAGGCGGTAGCAACGCTGTCACGCACATGTTTTCTGAAGGTATTACTGGTGTTGACTTCATCCTTTGCAACACCGACGACCAGGCTTTGCAGAAGAGTCCTGTCGAGAACAAGCTGCATATCGGCGACCATGCTTTGGGAGCCGGTAACGTCCCGGCAGAGGGGCGTAAGGCAGCTGAGCAGACAGAGGAGAAGATTCGCGAAGTGTTGGAAGGTGAGACGAAGATGCTGTTTATCACAGCCGGTATGGGTGGTGGTACAGGCACAGGAGCCGCACCTGTGGTGGCAAGGATAGCACGCGAACTCGGCGTCCTCACCGTCGGCATCGTGACACTGCCGTTCAGCTTCGAAGGCAAACGCCGTCAGCAACAGGCATTGGAAGGTATAGCCGAACTGCGTAAGAATGTCGACGCTCTGCTCGTCATCAGCAACGACAAACTCCGTGAGGAATATGGCAACATGAAGCTCACCGAGGCTTTCAAGAAGGCTGACGACGTGTTGAAGATAGCAGCAAAAGGTATAGCGGAGATCATCACAGTGACAGGCTATGTCAACGTCGACTTCGAAGATGTCAACAACGTCATGCGCGAGAGTGGCAAGGCTATCATGGGCTCAGGTTATGCAGTGGGCGAGGATAGAGCCTTGCGCGCCGTGGAAGAGGCAGTGCATTCACCGCTTCTCGACGACTCGGACATCACCGGAGCAAAGAATATCCTTGTTTACATCACTTCGGGTACTGAAGAGGTGAAGCTTGACGAGGTGACTGAGATTAACGAATACGTCCAGGAAGCTACCGGCAAGGTGTCGGAGATTATCTGGGGCAACGGCGAAGACTTGTCGCTTGAAAACGGTCTGCGCGTCACCTTGATAGCAACTGGCTTTGGCGAAGATGAGGATAAGAACGAAGAGCCTAAGATTCATACCTTCGCAGATAATAAACTCAAAGATCCGAGGAAAGAAATCGTCAGACCTCCTGTCAGATTGGATTTCGATGACGTGGAAGAGGAAAAACCTGCCGAGGAAGAGATCAAAGTGATTATCAAACACGAAGATGAGAAGCCTCAGCAGCCTGTTGAACCGAAACAGGAGAGCCAGGAGACACCAGCGCCACAGCCGAAGAAACGTTATGAGCTCTATGACGAAGAAGAAAATAAAGTGAAAGTCAAAGAGAAAGATAACGACGAGGATTACGGCGAAGACAGCGGAAGCGGTATCTTTGTGAAGAAAATCAACACCGAGCCGGCAAGTAACAACGAGCCATCAGCTCCATCGGTGAAGAAATTCGACAATCCGTTCTCATCAGATGACGACGATATCGATGTCCCTGGATTTAAGAATTTGTCTGACAATCAGACTGTTACAGCTGTGAAAGTCGAGACCAAGCCGACTCAGACCAAGCAGCTCGACCAGAAGGAGATGCTTCGCCGTCAGCGTTTCATGTCGTTCAACACCGACTTCAGAAGCCAGTCGAACCTTGAGAATTTCGAGAACATCCCGGCATACGCCCGCATGGGTATGAACATCGCCAAGGAAGACAACGAGATCTCGCATTATTCGGTTGATAAAGAGTCGGGACTGCGTGAGGAGAACTCATTCCTTCATGATAATGTAGATTGATTATGAAGAGGTTAGCGATATTTGTGTCGGGAGGCGGCACCAATCTGCAACAAATAGCGGATTATTTCGCACCTAACCCTGAGGTGGAGGTGGCTTGCGTCGTGAGCAACAATAAGGATGCTTACGCCAACCAGCGTGCCAAAAATCTCGGCATCCCGCTGATAATGATTGACCGTCAGAAGTTTAACGACAAGGCGTTTTCTGAAGAATTGAAGAAGATGAATGTCGATCTGATAGTCTTGGCTGGTTTTTTGTGGCTCATACCGCAGCATCTCATCGACGCTTTCCCGCACAAAATCATCAATATCCATCCGGCTTTATTGCCGAAATATGGAGGAAAAGGTTTCTACGGACATCATGTGCATGAGGCAGTGGTTGCAGCGCACGAGAAAGAATCAGGCATCACGATACATTACGTGAACGAAAAATACGACAGCGGAGACATCATCTTCCAGGCCAAGGTCGCTATTTCAAGAAACGACACTCCAGATGACGTGGCTGCGAAGATCCATGTCCTTGAACAGATGAATTTCCCTGTGGTGATTGAGAATTTATTGTTTTAATTTTTGAAAATTTTTATCTCATGAAGAAATTATTCTTAACTATTTTGTTTTTTGCTGTCGCAATGATTTCCAATGCTCAGATTGACAAGATTTTAGGCGAGTGGCGTACTGTAAACGACAAGACAGGTGAGACCGAAGGCGTCATTTTGTTTTATAAAGGCGATAATGGTTTGTATTACGGAAAGACCACTCACGTCTACGAAAAGGGCAAGGAACTGTTCGACGAGCAATACATCGGCATGGTTCTTATAAAGGATTTTAAGTTGGAAGATGGGAAACTAGTCGGTGGCACACTTTATGAACCTCATGAGGATAAAACTTATTACGGCAAAATATCATATAATGCCAAGAATAACACGTTGGAAGTCAGAGGTTCTTTGGATAGAATGGGCTGGCTTGGACGCACTCAGATTTGGGTGAAGTAGTCTGCGTTATAACAAAATATACAACTATGAACAGATACGTACGCAAGTTGGCGGCGATTATCAACGTGAGGGAACATGTTGACTATGCTACCGCCGACAGTTCAATACGAAAAAATATCGCGTTTAAGGGACCTAACGTGATAATTTTGGCGTGTGCCATTGTCATCGCCTCTGTAGGCTTGAATGTCAATTCAATACCCGTCATCATCGGCGCCATGTTGATTTCACCTGTTATGGGTCCTATTTTAGGATTAGGTCTCGGACTTGGCACTGAAGACGGCGAATTGCTGAAAGATTCGCTGAAAAACTTCGCCATCATGGTGGTTATCAGTATTTTAGCGTCATCGGTGTTTTTCTTCTTAAGTCCATTGACGTTGGAAAACCCGTCGGAGTTATTGGCTCGTACATATCCTACCATTTATGATGTGTTGATAGCGTTGTTCGGCGGTTTTGCAGGTATTCTTGAAACTTCGCGTAAGGAAAAAGGTACTGTGATTTCTGGTGTTGCTATCGCTACGGCTCTCATGCCGCCACTTTGCACGGTTGGTTACGGAATTTCGAGGCTCAACATCGCATTCATGTTCGGCGCCTTGTATCTTTTCCTCATCAACACGATTTTCATTGCGCTCGCCACTTTCCTTGCGGTGAAATTCTTCAAATTTCCTGTTGTTAAAGAGGAGACAGAAGAAGTGGAAGGTAAACGCAAAGGTCTGTCGAAAAGTTGGTATGCTGTCATCCTTACAGTCATTATTTTACCGAGTATCTGGACGGCTGTTAATGTGGTGAAGGAGAACAACTTCAAGATTCATGCGGCGCAGCTCGTTCGTGAAAACAAGAATATGGGAAGGAGTTTTATATACGATTATAAGACAAATTATTCGAGAAAACTCTCTACTGTCGATATTTTTGTGGCAGGCGAGATGCTTACTGACGAGGCAAAAGAAATTCTTTATAATGATGCTGAGAATTACGGCTTCATGAGAAATCAGATTGTCATTCATGAAGATGCGACGATAGCTCGTGAAAATCTTTCCGAAACAGAGCTCATGAAGAGTTTTTATGAGCATACCGACAAGCAAATCAAGATGTTAAACGACAGTATCGTCAGGTTGAACGCTCGTCTTGAATCTTATAAGGAAAACAAGATTCCGGTTAACTCGATTGCCCAGGAGTTGTTTGCGCAGCATCCTCATATCACGAATATCAGCATCACACGCGGCTCAACTATCGATGTGCTGACATCCACAGAATCAGAGCAGATAGTGGTGTTCATCACCAGCGATGAGCCGATAAGTAAGCATCTTCACGACCAGATTGAACGCTGGCTGAAGGTGCGTATGCAGAATGAGAATGTGTTAGTTGTAGAGGCTAAATAGCATAAACGCTACGTAGCCGAGGGTGAGGATTAATCCCTCGAAACGTGAGATTTTCCTGCCTTTCCCGGTGAATACCGTCGTCAGCATGATGGCGTTGGCGGCAAATAATATCAGCAGGTGCTGATTCATCTTCGTGTCGAACGGCAGAGGCGTTATCAAAGCGCTCACGCCGAGTACCATAAAGATATTCATGATGTTGGAACCCAACACATTGCCGATGGCGATGGCGGAGTTTTTTTTCAACGCCGCCACTATCGAAGTGATGAGTTCGGGTAGGGAAGTGGCGGTTGCGACAACTGTGAGACCTACGGTACTTTCGCTCATGCCCCAGCTTAAAGCAAGTTTCTGAGCGTTGTTTGAAACGAGTTCGCCGCCGATGTAGAGCCCGATAATTCCGAGAACAAGCTGGAAAATGGTCTTGCTCCAAGATGAATCTTTAGAGTACTCCGAGTCCTCTGAGTGCTCCGAGAACTCTAATTGGTCCGAGTTCTTCTTAAAAGTCAGCCAAAGATATCCCGCTCCCATCAAAAGCAGCACCAATCCTTCAATCCAGTCGATAGTTCCAGAAGTTCTCGTAAAGTAATCATTCGCCATCAGCGTGATTGCCAATGTCGCGATGAACCCCGCCGGGATGTCTCTTCTTATCGAAACCCTGCTCACATCAATAGGGTAAATCATCGAGCTTACTCCCAAAATGAGCAGGATATTCATCGTATTGCTTCCAATGATATTTCCAATCGCCAGTCCCGGACTCCCTTTGATGCACGAAAACACGTTAACAATCATCTCCGGCAGCGACGTACCAAACGCCACAATGGTCAAGCCAATAATCAGCGGCGACATATTAGCTCTCACACCGACACTCGTCGCCCCGTTCACGAGCCAATTGGCCCCTAAAATCAGCGCGCCGAAGCCCACAATAAGCAGAAATAATGGAAGTAATGCGGTCATAATAGCGGTTTGAAAAATAAAGGAGAACCTGATTGGGATTCTCCTTTATCTCAGTAATTGTTGATACTACAGAAGCTTCTTCTTCAGCGTGTCAATCATATCCACTGTCATCTTGTCGAGGTCGTACTTCGGACTCCAGCCCCACTCAGCGCGAGCGCAGCTGTCATCCATCTTGTTCGGCCAGCTGTCGGCGATAGCCTGACGGATCGGGTCGAATTTGTACTCCATCTCGAACTTCGGATAGTACTTCTTGATGGCGTTGTAGATGATCTCAGGGTCGAAGCTCATTGCTGTGACGTTGAATGAGTTACGGTGCACGAGCTTCTTAGGATCTGCCTCCATGATATCAACCATCGCATCCAATGCGTCTGGCATGTACATCATATCCATGTATGTGCCTTTGCTGATTGGGCAGTAGAACTTCTCACCCTTCACTGCTGCGTAGTAAATCTCGACAGCGTAGTCGGTGGTGCCGCCGCCAGGCAATGTGAGGTTCGAAATCAAACCTGGGAAACGCACTGAACGTGTGTCAACGCCGAAACGTGTAAAGTAGTAGTCGCTCAAAAGCTCACCTGTCACTTTGGTCACGCCGTAGATGGTGTTAGGACGCTGGATGGTGTCCTGCGGTGTGTTGTCGTGTGGTGTGCTTGCACCGAAAGCGCCGATTGACGACGGGGTGAACACTGCGCAGTTAAACACGCGGGCCACCTCGAGGCAGTTCACCAACGAGCCGATACCTACGTTCCAACCCAGCATCGGGTTCTTCTCTGCTGTCGCTGAGAGGATGGCCGCGAGGTTGTAGATGGTGTCGATGTTGTATTTCTTTACCACTTCGACGATCTGCATCATCTGTGTCGAGTCGATGCGCTCAAACGGACCGTTCTCGACGATTTCACCTGTCAAAGGGCGAAGGTCCGATGCCACAACATTCTGGTTGCCGTACGTAGCACGGAGCTTCTTCACTAATTCTGTTCCGATCTGACCGCCGGAACCAACGATTAATATCTTTTTCATTGTTGTTCATTGTTGTCGTCATTTCGAGTGAAGCGAAGCGAAATCGAGAAATCTCCGACATTTGAATGCTGCGAAACATTTGTTTGGTGGAGATTTCGGTCGAAATGACGTGGTTGATTGTTACTTAATAACTCCAAGTTCTTTTCCAATCTTCACGAATGCGTTGATGCACTTGTCGAGGTGCTCTTTCTCGTGTGCTGCAGAGATCTGCACGCGGATACGGGCCTGGCCTTTAGGAACGACAGGGTAGTAGAAGCCTGTCACGAAGATGCCTTCATCCTGCATCTTGGCGGCAAACTTCTGTGAGAGAGGAGCGTCGTAGAGCATCACGGCGCAGATGGCTGACTCTGACGGTTTGCAGTCGAAGCCCTTGGCGAGCATCTGTTTGATGAAGTAGTCGGTGTTCGCGTGAAGCTTGTCCTGGAGCTCGTTGGTCTCTGCCATCATCTCGAACATACGGATACCAGCTGCCACGAGGCCCGGTGCCATTGAGTTGGAGAAGAGGTACGGACGTGAGCGCTGACGCAGCATGTCGATGATTTCCTTACGACCTGTTGTGAAGCCGCCCATAGCGCCGCCGAATGCCTTGCCGAGTGTTCCTGTGAGGATCTCGATCTTGCCACGGAGGTTGTAACGCTCTGTGACGCCGCGGCCTGTCTTGCCGACCACGCCTGCTGAGTGACTCTCGTCGACCATCACCATGGCGTTGTATTTCTGTGCGAGTTCGTAGATCTTGTCGAGAGGGCAGACGTTGCCGTCCATCGAGAACACGCCGTCGGTGACGATGAGACGGAAGCGGCATTTCTGTGCGTCCTGGAGCTGTTTCTCGAGGTCAGCCATGTCGGCGTTGGCATAGCGGAAACGCTGTGCCTTGCAGAGACGCACGCCGTCGATGATAGAAGCGTGGTTCAAAGCGTCGCTGATGATGGCGTCCTGCTCGTTGAGCAATGGCTCGAACACGCCGCCGTTGGCGTCGAAGCAAGCCGCATATAATATGGTGTCTTCAGTACCGAAGAACTCAGCGATTTTCTGCTCGAGTTTCTTGTGCAGGTCCTGGCAGCCGCAGATGAAACGGACTGATGCCATTCCGAAACCGCGCTCGTCCATACCTTTCTTTGCTGCTGCGATAAGCTCCGGATTGTTACCAAGTCCGAGGTAGTTGTTTGCGCAGAAGTTCAAGCATTTCTTGCCTTTTACCAAGATTTCAGCACCCTGAGGGCTTTCAATGATACGTTCATTCTTATAGAGGCCATCGGCTTCAATCTGAGCCAATTCCTTCTTCAGATACTCTTGAAAGTTTGTATACATATGATGTAATTTTAAGATTTTTCTTTGGCTGCAAAATTACAAAAAGTGTTGGAAAATTGTACTGTAAAATTCAAATTTATTAATAAAAATTAATAATGCCGTAATTCTAAATAAATTCGTAACTTTGCAAAAATTTTGATATCATGGACGCATTATATATCTACAACAGCTTGGCTCGCATGAAGCAGCCTTTCAAACCGATTCACGAAGGTCACGTCGGAATGTACGTCTGCGGCCCGACCGTCTATGGCGACGCTCACCTCGGCCACGCCCGCCCGGCAATAACCTTCGACCTCGTGTTCCGTTACCTGAAACATCTCGGCTATAAGGTGCGTTACGTGCGCAACATCACCGATGTGGGTCACCTCGAGCACGATGCCGACGAAGGCGAAGACAAAATCGCAAAGAAAGCCCGTCTGGAAGACCTCGAGCCGATGGAAGTCGCTCAGTATTACACTGTTAGATATCATCAAGCGATGGATAAGCTTAACGTTTTGCGTCCTTCTATCGAGCCGCATGCATCGGGTCATATCATTGAACAGATTGCTATGATTCAGAAGATTCTTGACGCAGGTTTTGCTTATATCGAGAACGGCTCGGTTTATTTCGACATCAAGAAATACAACGAGAAATATCATTATGGCATCCTTTCGGGACGTAACATCGAGGAGATGATCAACAACACCCGTGAGCTTGCCGGACAGAGCGAGAAACATAACCCTATCGACTTCGCTTTGTGGAAGAAGGCAGAGCCGAAGCACATCATGCGCTGGCCTTCACCGTGGAGCGACGGCTTCCCGGGATGGCACATGGAATGCTCCGCCATGGGCTGCAAATATCTCGGCGAGGAGTTCGATATTCACGGCGGCGGTCTCGACCTGCAGTTCCCGCACCATGAGTCGGAAATCGCACAGTCGATGGCGGCAAACGGCAAGGCGCCGGTGCGCTATTGGATGCACAACAACATGATTACCATCGCCGGACAAAAAATGGGTAAGTCGTTGGGCAACTTCATCACTCTCGATGAGTTCTTCAAGGGTAGCCATATCAACGCGAAAGGGGAGGAGATGCTCGCACAACCTTACAGCCCGATGACGATTCGTTTCTTCATCCTTCAGGCTCAGTATCGCAGCACCGTCGATTTCTCTAACGAGGCTCTTCAGGCTGCTGAAAAGGGTTACAAACGCTTGATGGAAGCTGCAGGTCTCATCGATGGTCTCACAGCAACAGAAGGAGTCGAAGACCTTGGCGTGCAGAAGATTATGGATGCCTGCTACGATGCCATGAACGACGACTTCAACAGCCCGATTGTGATTGCGAACCTGTTTGAGGCAGTGCGCATCATCAACTCAGTGAAAGACGGTCATTCAAAGATTAATCCTGCTGAGTTGGCACTTTTGAAGAAGCTGTTCGACGTCTTCGTTTTCGAGATCCTCGGTCTCGTCAACAATGAAATGGGTTCCGACGACAACGGCATCGTTGATGGCCTGATGGACACCATCATCGACATCCGCAAGGAAGCCCGTGCCAAGAAAGACTGGGCAACATCTGACCTCATCCGTGACAAACTTGCTGCTTTGGATATCGTTCTCAAAGATGGCAAGGACGGCACAACCTGGTCGAAGAAATAGTCTTTAGTTGTTAGACGTTAGTCTTTAGTATTGGCTAACGTCTAACTTCTAAAGACTAAGGACTAAAAACTAAAGACTAAAAGTATGAAATCAAGTGATTACAAACAACTTATAGTATGGCACAAATCAATGGATTTGGTCGTTGAGGTCTATTCTCTTGTAAAATTATTGCCCAAAGAAGAATTATATGCTTTATCTGATCAGATGAGAAGGGCTGTGGTTTCTATTCCGTCAAATATTTCTGAAGGATTAGGAAGAAATTCAGATAAAGAATTTGTTCAATTTTTATCAGTATCGAGAGGCTCGTTGTGGGAACTTGCAACTCAAATTGAAGTTTGTGAAAGGTTAAATTATATTGATAATTCAAAAACTACAAAAACCAAAAATCTAATAACTGAAATAAGTAAAATGATTAATTCATTAGCTAATTCATTACATAAAATTAGACGTTAGTCTAATAAAAAACTAACGTCTAATAACTAAAGTCTAAAGACTAACGACTAAAGACTAACCCAGTTGTACGCGTTTGAATGCCACAACTGTAGCTTCCTTGTCAGCCTTCTGGATGAACTGGCGCACTGTCATGCTGCCGTCGAGCAATGAAGCCTGGTCGAGGAGGCAGTTCTCTTTGAAGAACTTGTTGACGCGGCCGTTAGCGATGTTCATCACCATCTGCTCCTTGAGGTTTGCAAGGGTGTCAGCTGTGACTTTCTCGCGAATCTCGCGTGCCTGCTGTGCCTGAGCCTCTGTGATCCAACCCTTAGCCATATTTGAGTTGATGTGATCTTCACTGTCAACGTGAGCTGGGTTGATACCTGCTTTCTTCAAAGCGACGTCGACTGCCTTAGCTGCCTGTTCCTGTTTTGTCTTCTCGATAGCGACGGCCATCTCACGGTCTTTTGTCTCCTGTGGGACGTCGTTTTCGTCGATAGCGATAGGTGACATGGCTGCTGCGTGCATTGCCACTTCGTGAGATGTCTCTTCAATACCGTTGAATGACTTGTTGAAACCAACGAGTGTTGCGAGGCGGTTGCCCTGGTGGTTGTAGTTGGCTACGTAAGGAGCTTCAACCACTTCGAGGTGTTTGAGTTCGACTTTTTCGCCTGTCTTGGCTGTGAGGTCAGTGACGAGGTCAGTGACTGTGCGGCCGTTGATGGCGAAAGCCTTGAGAGCGTCGAGGTTCTTGATCTTGTTGTCGATAGCTGCCTGGAGGAATCCCTTGGCTGCTCCGACGAAGTCGGCGTTAGAACCTACGAAGTCTGTCTCGCAGTTCAGCATGATGACAGCACCGTATGTGTGGTCGGCTGTTGTTGCTGAGATGACAGCGCCTTCAGCGGCTTCACGGTCAGCGCGCTTTTCAGCGATCTTCTGGCCTTTCTTGCGGAGGTAGTCGATAGCTGCTTCTTTGTCGCCGTTGCATTCAACGAGGGCTTTCTTGCAGTCCATCATACCTGCGCCTGTCATTTGTCTGAGTTCATTGACTTGAGCTGCAGTAATATTCATTGTCTTACCTTTCTTTTATTAAATTAGTTTTTCTTTGCAACGGTCTTACGAGGACGGCGAGGGCGTTTTGTCTCCTCTTCCTTTTCTTTCTCTTCCTCTTCAACTGTTTCGTTCTCGTTCATTTCCTCTTCACCTTCGGCTTCTGCCATGTCGGCGTCCTTCATGGTGTTCTTGCGCTCGTTGAGGCCTTCTTCGATAGCTTCAACCATCTTGCTCACGATGAGGGCAATTGACTTCGAAGCGTCGTCGTTTGCCGGGATAGGGAAGTCGATGAGGTTAGGATTTGAGTTGGTGTCGACGATGGCGTAAGTAGGGATGTTAAGCTTTCTTGCTTCTGCCACTGCGATATGTTCCTTGATGACGTCAACGACGAACACTGCGCTTGGAAGGCGGTTCAGGTCGGCGATTGAACCAAGGTTCTTCTGGAGTTTCTCACGCTCACGCTCGATCTGGAGACGCTCACGCTTTGAAAGGTTATTGTACTGGCTGCTGGCGATGAGCTTGTCGAGGCTGACCATCTTACGCACTGCCTTGCGGATTGTGGTGAAGTTGGTGAGCATGCCACCAGGCCAACGCTCTGTCACGTATGGCATGTTGACTTTCTGAACGAGTTCTGCGACGATGTCTTTCGCCTGTTTCTTTGTAGCTACGAAAAGGACTTTCTTTCCTGAACGAGCTAACTGACGAAGAGCGTTTGCTGCTTCATCGATCTTGGCCTGTGTCTTGTACAAGTCAATAATATGGATACCGTTACGCTCCATGAAGATGTACGGTGCCATGTTCGGGTTCCATTTTCTTCTGAGGTGACCGAAGTGACAACCTGCATCTAATAATTCTTCGAATGTTACTTGTGTCATGATGTTTCCTTTTAATAGACTAACGTTTGCTGAATTGGAATTTCTTACGTGCACCTGGCTGACCCGGCTTCTTACGTTCGACCATACGTGGGTCGCGGCGCATCAAACCTTTAGCCTTAAGGATAGGACGATATTCAGCGTTGATTTCGCACAATGCGCGGCTGATAGCGAGACGGAGAGCTTCTGCCTGACCGTTGATACCACCGCCATCGAGGTTCACCTTGATGTCATATTTACCCAAGTTCTCTGTGAGCATCAATGGCTGTTCAACCACATAATGCAGGATGCTTGTTGGGAAATACTCCTTGTAGTCACGTTTGTTAACCGTAATTTTGCCTTCGCCAGCTTTCATGTAAATACGTGCGACGGCTGTCTTTCTTCTACCTAACGCGTTGATTACTTCCATGATACTTATTTCTTAATTGTTAATACTTGTGGTTGTTGGGCCTCATGCGGGTGATTAGGTCCTTCATAAACGTAAAGATTACGGAAGATGGCACTGCCAAGGCGTGTCTTAGGTAACATGCCCTTAACCGCGTGTTCGATGACGAAGATAGGCTTCTTGTTCAGAAGATCCTTCACGGTTTTAACGCGCTGACCACCAGGGAAACCTGTGTAGTGTACGTAAACCTTCTTGTCCATTTTGCTGCCGGTGAGGATAACTTTCTCGGCATTGATTACGATGACATTATCGCCACAATCACTGTGGGGAGTATAGCATGCCTTCCTCTTTCCTCTTAAAACCTGGGCGATTTCTGAAGCCATACGGCCGAGAACCTGACCCTCAGCGTCGACGACATACCATTTTTTGTTGGCATGCTCCTTGTTGACGCTAACTGTTTTGTAACTTAATGTATCCATTTAATTTAATTAATAATTTGTTATGTGTTTTTACACTATTTTCCCTACTAAAATTTCGGACTGCAAAAGTACAAATTTTTTTAATACAAAAAACATTAATAAAAATTAATTTTTCAACGCCCTTCATTTCGACCGAAGTGGAGAAATCTCCTCCAATAAAATTTACTGTAATTTGTAATAATTTTGTATTTTTGCACATTGAAAAATTACATTTTTATGTCAATAAAGGTAAACCACGTAACGAAACGATATGATCAGCAGTTGGCGCTGAATGATGTGAATCTGGATATCGAAAAAGGTCAGATTGTGGGACTTCTGGGCCCTAACGGAGCAGGAAAATCGACGCTGATGAAGATTATAACCTGCTTCATTCCGCAGACCGAAGGCACTGTATCTGTTGAAGGTTTCGACACAATCGACAACCCGATGGAGGTGCGCCAACGCGTGGGTTATCTGCCGGAGCATAACCCGCTTTACCTTGACATGTACGTGCGCGAATATCTCGAATTTGTCGCTGGAATTCATCATATCACCGGCAAAGACGCCAAGAACCGCATCGACGAGATGATTGAAAAGACCGGCCTCACCGTCGAGATGCGCAAGAAAATCGGAGCTTTGTCGAAAGGTTATCGTCAGCGTGTGGGACTCGCCCAAGCCATGATGCACAACCCTTCCGTGCTGATTCTCGATGAGCCGACATCAGGTCTCGACCCGAACCAACTCGTTGAGATTCGTGGACTTATCACTGAGCTTGGAAAAGAAAAGACAGTACTTCTTTCGACTCACATCATGCAGGAAGTAGAAGCGATGTGCCCGCGCATCGTCATTATTAATAAAGGTGTAGTCGTCGCTAATGATACGATTGAGAACATCAAACTCAACGTGATGCACAGCAAAGATGCCAGTATCGAAGCGGTTTTCCAAGCTTTGACAAAATAAAGTCTTTAGTCTTTAGTTATTAGTCGCTAGTCTAATACTAAAGTCTAAAGACTAACAACTAAAGACTTTTTTTGCAAAAATAGATGCGAGTATCAAAAAATATAGTATCTTTGCAGCCGAAAATCACGTGGACAGATTTGATTGATTGCAACCACAAGAAAAAATGCTAAAACAGTATTTCTTTTAACAATCTCAAATTATCCATATTTATTAACTGAGTCAAGCGAGAGAAAAGCTTCTTACTTCTTGCTTCTGGCTTCTAAATTAAAATAAAAATGGGTTATTATTTCACTTCAGAATCAGTTTCAGAAGGCCATCCGGATAAAGTGGCCGATCAGATTTCAGATGCCGTCCTCGACGAAATGCTGCGTCAGGATCCGGAATCAAAGGTGGCTTGCGAGACGTTGGTGACCACAGGTCTCACCGTCGTGGCAGGCGAGGTTAAATCAAACGGATACGTTGACATTCAAGGCACTGCACGCCGTGTCATCGAGCGTATTGGCTATACCAAAGCGGAATATCAGTTCGACAGCAAGTCGTGCGGCGTGGTGTCGGCGATTCATGGTCAGTCGCAGGACATCAACCGCGGCGTTGAACGTAAAAAAGAGGAAGATCAAGGTGCTGGCGACCAGGGCATGATGTTCGGCTACGCTTGCAAGGAGACTCCTGAATATATGCCTCTCACGATAGTGCTTTCGCACATGCTTTTGCTTGAATTGGCTAAGATTCGCCGTGAAGGCAAGCGCATGAAGTACCTCCGTCCGGATGCCAAGTCGCAGGTCACGGTGGAATACGGCGCCAACTGGAAGCCGTTGCGCATCGACACCATCGTCATTTCGACACAGCACGACGAATTCATGAACGACGACGCTGCCATGATTGAGAAGATTGAGCATGACGTTCGCACAATATTACTCCCGAGAGTGAAAAAGCTTCTGCCTCAGAAGGTTAGAAACCTCTTCAAGGCCGACATGAAGCTCTTCGTCAACCCGACTGGCAAGTTCGTCATCGGAGGACCTCATGGTGACACCGGTCTCACAGGCCGTAAAATCATCGTCGACACCTACGGCGGTCGCGGTGCACACGGCGGCGGAGCATTTTCTGGCAAAGACTCTTCAAAGGTCGACCGCTCAGCAGCATACGCAGCACGTCATATCGCGAAAAACATAGTGGCAGCAGGAGTTTGCGACGAGGCTCTCGTGCAGATTGCATACGCTATCGGCGTGGCACAGCCTGTCGGTTTCTACGTCAACACCTATGGCACTGCTCATGTGAAAGACGCCAACGGCAAGAAGATGAACGACGCTGAAATAGCCGAAAAGATTCGCACTTTGTTTGACCTTCGTCCTTACGCCATCGTGAAGCGTTTCGGACTGAAGAACCCTATCTTTGAGCCGACGGCATCGTACGGTCACTTCGGTCGCGACCCATTCACCGCAAAAGTTGAGGTGCAGTACAAAGACAAAGACACCTTCACCGAAAACGGCAAGAACTACAAGAATGTCGAGTTCTTCGCATGGGAGAAGGTTGACATGGTACTGGAGATACAAAAAGTTTTCGGAATCTAGGAAAATTCCTAAAAGATTTTTCCTAAAACCCTTTGCTCAATTAAAAATACTTCTTTATTTTTGCAGCAACAAATCCTACGAAAATGAAGAAGTATTTACTTTTTATTGCTATGGCATTGTGTGTCAATGTCTTAAACGCCCAGTTTATCGATCACAAAGGCAACCGCAACCAGACGTATCCTGATGTGTATGGTCAAAATCCTGACATAGTCGAGATGATTAATCAGGTTGACACGTTGAGTATTTATTATGCCATCGAGTTTATGCAAATGTATATTCGAGAATGCAGCTCCCCCAGTGCTCTGATTGTTCAGAATGCTCTTCTCGACTGGTTCGACCAACTTGGACTTGAGACTTACGTCCATCATCACACTGGCACTATCGGCATGACCGACACTCTCCAAGCCGGTAATGTCATCGCGATTCAGCCGGGCACAGAGTTCCCAGATGAATATATCATCATCGCCGCACATTACGACCATCCTGACGGTCCTGGTGCCGACGATAACGCTTCCGGAACATCAGGAGTGCTTGAATGTGCTCGTATTCTGAGCCAGCATCAGTTCAAGCGCACCATTCTCTACATTCCATTTAACGGCGAGGAGCGTTGGATGGTAGGAAGTTATCCTTTCGTGCAGAAATGCGCTCGCGAAGACATGAATATCCTTGGTGTTTTCGACATGGATATGATTGGTTTCTGGCCTGGTCCTGAATATGGTCCGGTCACGATGTATTCCGGATATTCGTATATCTCACAAAGGCTTTTTGAGTATTATCAGAATGTGGCGAATATCTACCTTCCGGAGATGCCGACTTATCGTTTTACCGCCAAAGACGCGTATGGTGGCGATCACATGTGCTTTAATATCCACGAATATCCTGCGCTTTATATCGGCGATATAGAATATCAAGCTCAAAACCCTCATTATCATCATCCTTCGGATACAATTGGCGCTGGATTTAACTGTATGGATTTAGCACAAGGTTTTGTGAAGGCTGTCGTGGCAGCTACGGCTGAACTTGCCGACGGATGGCTTCCTCCACAGGATTTCAGCGTGACAGTTCAAAATGAGATGCCTTACCTAAGCTGGAGTCCATCGTCAAATACAAGTTTTTATCTGGTTTACAAAGATGATGAGATGATTGGTTATACGGCGGAGACTTCATACGTCGACGATATGTTTTGGGTGGATGGCGAATGGCATAAATATTATGTAAAACCTGTACATCCGGATAGCTGGGCTGGTCCACAGTCCAATATGGATTCGATTATCTCTTGCGAGCCGTTGCATATCCCTGCATCTTATGACTTTGAGGATGCTACGGCTGGCAATCTGCATCTTTATAATGAAAATTGGAGTATCGAGCAGTTTAAAAACAGGTTTTGCTTGGTGGCGAAGACATATACAAGAGACAATATCTTGCAAATCATTGAAACTCCGTGGTTTTCTATTCCTGAGACTACCGAGGATGTCACTTTCGGATTTACGATGAACAGAAATATTCCATCGATTTGGTCGCCATATAACGCCGGTGTTTATATTGATGTGACAACCGACAGGAAAAACTGGCATAAGCTTGATTTTGTTTGGGATCAGCAGAATCGTTGGAATGAATATGCCTTTTCACTTAATGATTATATCGGAGAAGATTATGTGCAAGTTCGTATTAGATTTGAGGCAAGCGGGCAGGGAAATACAACCACAACCTACAAGTATATGGCAGTCGACGATTTGTACATCAATTTCGATCATCAGGATGTGAATGAAGTTTTTGTTGAAGATAAATTCAATCTGTCGATCTCACCAAATCCTTCAAAAGGCATCGTGAATATTGCAACTGGTTTGGAACGCAATTACTCTGTTGCGGTTTATAACATGATAGGAGTCAGGGTGTTGTCGGACAACTCTTTCCATGATGGCACCCTTGATTTGACCGCATTACCATCTGGAGTGTATTTCATCTCAGCCGATAATGGAACTGACAGGCTTACAAAGCGTGTGGTGATTAAATAATTTTATTTTAAAGTAATTCTTGTGATTCCAGCGCCGCCGGTCTCAAGACTGGCGTCGCTGAAATTTTGTATGCATGACTGCTTGCTCAGATATTCTCTGATGAGTTTCCTGAGAATGCCGTTGCCTTTGCCGTGGAGGATGCTTACTTCTTTGATACTCAATAGGGTAGCCTCGTCGATGTATTTTGCAACGTTGTCAACTGCTTCATCGCCACGCTGACCGCGGACGTCGAGAGTGAGGTTGAAATGCTGCGCCTTCTCGTTGATGTCGTTCATGATGCTCTTGTGCAGATACGATGGGTTCTGCTGTGCCTTGCGTGCTTGCGAACGACTGATTTTTCTGAGTTTGTCGGCAGTTGTGCGAAGTCTGACATCGCCAAATTGTATTGTGACATCGGTGTCGGTGATTGCCAACAGCTCGCCAACGACCTCTAACTCGTTGATGCACACCATGTCGCCGACTTTCAGTTCCTCGTTGGAGACTTCTTTTTCATCAGCTTTCAGCTGCTTCGAGAGGTTCTTCTCCTCGTTGGCGAGGTTCTGCTTCATCTCTTTCAGCTCCTCGCGAAGTTCTTTGGTGCGGTTTTTCTCTGCCTGCGCCTCTTTGATTTCACGAATCGTCTTTTCGATTTTAGCATTAGCTCTGTCGATGATTTCTTGCGCTTCCTTAGTCGCCTCTTTCAACAGCTTGTTTTTGTGTTTCTCGATGTCGGCGAGATGATTCTTGTATTTCGTGACGACCTCGTCGAGGAGTTTGTCGGCGACTTTCAGCTCATATTCTTTCTTGCGAACCTCTTTTTTCTCGATCTCGAGTTGCTGAAGCTGCTGGTCGAAGTCGAGGTGCTCACGACCTGAGATTTCAAC
Organism: uncultured Bacteroidales bacterium; assembly: GCA_905234275.1. Lineage (GTDB taxonomy): Bacteria > Bacteroidota > Bacteroidia > Bacteroidales > F082 > Limimorpha. Next base: position 164,017 of record CAJOHD010000001.1, read on the forward strand.
GGCGCTGTCGAGGATCTCATGAGGAAAACCAATCTTTTTCGCGATTTCGAAGGCGAAAGATGACCCAGGCTTGCCTATCATCATCACGTAAAGTGGCTGCAGATATCGTGTGTCGAACAGCATTGCTCCGTTGACGATGCCAGGATGGTTGTCGGCAAGAAGCTTCAGGTTCGCATAGTGAGTGGTGACGACTCCGAACGATTTTTTCTCATTCATCTTCAACAAGATAGCCTCCGCTATTGCGCCTCCAAGTTGTGGCTCGGTGCCGGTTCCGAACTCATCGATGAGGAACAGAGTGCGCTCGTTGCCGTGCTCTAAAAGCTCTTTCATATTGATGAGGTGCGAGCTATAGGTCGAGAGGTCGTTTTCCAACGACTGCTCATCCCCGATGTCGATGAACATATCGTGGAAAATGCCGCATTTTGAGTCGATTTTGACTGGAATTGCCAATCCGCATTGCAGCATGTACTGCACTAGGCCTATCGTCTTGAGGCACACTGATTTACCTCCGGCGTTTGGACCTGAAATAACAAGAATTCTACCCACGTCATTTCGACTGGAGCGAAGCGGAATGGAGAAATCTCCGCCACTTGAATTATCAGAATCATTTTGTCTGAGATTTCTCGACTCCACTTCGTTTCGCTCGAAATGACGGGAAACACCGAGTCTCAAATCCAGTGGAGTTATTTGTTTTCCTTGTCCTTTCAGTTTCTGTTCCAGCAGTGGATGCCGTGCCTCAATCCAGTCGAACATCGGCTCGTCGGTGAGCTCCGGAATCACGCAGTTGTATTCATGGCTTAGCAAAGCCTTAGCCCTGATGAAATCGAGCAATCCGAGGAGTCGCCAAGCCATCGTGAGATTCGGAATCTCTGGTCTCAGAATCTTCGTGAAAGCAAGCAGAATCTTGTTGATTTCGCGTCTCTCGGCGTATTCCAACTCCTTGATTTCGTTGTTGGTCTCGAAGATTTCCGCTGGCTCGATGTATACTGTCTGTCCCGTTGCTGACTCATCGTGGATGAAGCCTCGCAGAGCGCGTTTGTCAGCGGCACGCACAGGAATCACAGGACGTCCGTCGCGGATGGTCATCTCGGCGGTGCTGTCGGTCCAGCCTGAGTTCTTCGCCTCGACGAGAATTTTGTGCATGCGGTGGTCGATGGAGCTCTGTTTCCGCCTGATGTCACGACGAATCTCAGCAAGTTCTGCTGAAGCATTGTCAGGAATCTCGCCTTTGTCGTCGATAAGGCGGTTTATCTCTGTAAAGATATGATTATCAATGGAGGTGCCTTCTGCCAAAGCCTTCAGATATGGTACTTTGTCAGATGCTTCGGATTTGAAGAATTTGAAAACGTAAGACAGAGCCGAGAGCGTAGGTTTCAGCGCGAACATGCTGTCGAGACTGATGACGGTGCCGTCAATTGACAGGTGCTTGAATTCGTCGCGAAGGTCGTTGTAATCGCGCACAGGGAAAGGCACGCCATCCTGCATCAGAATCTGGAAGTCCTGAATCAGACGAAGATAAGTGTGAATCTCGTCAACGTCGGTGCAGAAACTCATCTTGCCAACGAATTCTTTACCCATCTCGCTGATACACAATTCGTTGAGGTGCTCTCTGATGTAGTTGAAGCCTATCTTGTTTTCAAAATCCGAAGGATATATCATATCTATGAATTAGCGTGCAAAGATACAAAATTTTTGATTCTGTCATTTCGACTGGAGTGAAACGGAGTGGAGAAATCTCAGGCATTTAAGAAATTTCTAATATTTGTCGGAGATTTATTCGCCTGTGGCGAATGCTTTCGCTTCGCTCAGGTCTCGACTTCACTTCGTTTCGCTCGAAATGACGAGAGGAGAATGCTTTTCGTAGAAAGGTGGCAATTCAATAATGACGACTGATGACGAAAAAATCATTATATTTGCAAAAATTTTGTTTTATGAGATTTGAACTTTGTGCAAACGGTTATCAGTCAATAGTTAACGGTGCTGAGGGCGGTGCTGACTGCGCCGAGCTTTGCGAGGCGCTCGAAGTCGGCGGCGTGACACCGTCTTACGGGACGTTGTCGAGTTGTAAAGATATTATTCCGACACGTGTGCTAATCCGTTGCCGCCCAGGGAATTATATCTATAACGATGACGAAGTTGCCATCATGTGCGAGGATATAAAAATGGTGAAAAACCTTGGTTATGAAGGCGTTGTGATCGGTGCATTGAATAAAAACGGCGACCTCGATGTGTCTGCAATCAAAAAGATGATGGCGGCAGGCGAGGGGATGAAGTTTACGTTTCACCGTGCCATCGACGCATGCAACAATCCGCTCGATGCCATGGAGACTCTCATTAGCCTTGGCTTCGATAAAGTTCTTACATCTGGCTGTAAACCAACGGCTTACGATGGCATCGACATGATTCGGGAGATGCAGACTTTGTTCGGCGACCGCATCAATATCATGGCGGGAGGCGGCATCAATGAGAATAACGTTGAAAGGGTTGCCACCGCAACAGGTATTCAAAACGTGCACGCTTCGTTGACATCGCCAGTCGCCAGCGGAGTTGATAACACAGGCGCAATCATGGCATATAAAATTTCGAATTTAGAAAGAATCAAAGAGTTTGTAAAAATCATCAAATGAAAAAACTATTCATCATATACGTCCTGTGTGTCTTATGTGTCCTATGTGCATGTTCTAGCAAAAACAGCAATGTGCAGTCTCTCAATCAAGGCTGGAATCTCACTACTGACACGCTATCGATCAATTTGCAGGTCAATCTTCCTTCCGAGGCTCATGCCGATCTCTATGCCGCTGGCCTCATCCCGCATCCTTACGGCGAAGGCGACGAAGAGCAACAACTGCAATGGATTCCGCAGCACATCTGGGATTATTCATTGAAATTTGATGTTGATAATAAAATTTGGAATCAAGATAATATTGACTTGATTTTCAATGGCTTGGACACATACGCCGACGTTTGGCTCAATGATATCAAGATTCTGCACTCTGATAACCAGTTCATTCGTTATGAAAAAGATGTGAAAAATCTTTTGAAAAAACGCGATAATGAGCTGAAAGTGCGTTTCTATCCTTTTGATGCTCAACGAGATAGCCTTATTGAGACTTATCGTCTTCGTTTTCCTGAGAAATATGCCGTGATGCGCAAAGCCGCCTATCAAAATGGTTGGGACTGGGCGCCAAGATACCTGAATATCGGTATTTGGAAAGATGTGGAGCTTCATGGATGGAGCGGTTTCAAGGTTGAGAATGTTTCGATTCTTACCGAAAATCTTAATGGCAACAATGCGGAAATGTCAGCAAATATTTGGGTTTCCACTGACGGATTGCATGATCTTCGTATAGTTGTGTCGAATGCCGACGCTCAACTTTGCGAGCAAACTGTTCCAGTGAATGGAAGTTGGCGCATAAAGATTCCGTTTGAACTCAAAAATGCCAACATTTGGTGGCCCAATGAGACGGGTGAGCAAAACATGACGGATTTTGTGGTTGATATTTATGAAAATGACAAACTCGTTGATTCTCATAAGGTTAAGACCGGCATTCGAAAAATTGAGCTCATCGAGGAACCCGACAGCATCGGAAGTGCCTTGTATTTCAAGGTGAACGGCAAGAAAGTCTACATCAAAGGCGCCAACTACGTTCCAGAGGAGATGATTGAGACGTGGATGTCGAGAGAAAAGACTGTCAAACTGTTGGCGGAATGTGTGCCTGCTCATTTCAATATGCTTCGTGTGTGGGGCGGCGGCATCTATCCACCTGATTATTTCTTCGATATTTGCGACAGCCTCGGCATCATGGTGTGGCAGGATTTCATGTTTGCAGGAACGACATACCCGTATTCTGATGAGTTTTTGAACAATGTCCGTAAAGAGGCGATTCAGCAAGTTGTTCATTATCAAAACCATCCGTCGCTGGCGATATGGTGCGGCAACAACGAGGTGAGTGAGGGCTACGTCAACTGGGGCTGGCAGAAATCGATGGGCTGGAGCGACGACGACTATGCTGAGATGAAGCACGGCATGGACACTTTGTTTGTGGATATTTTTACGGAAGTCGTTGATACATACGATGGTACGCGCGACTACTGGCCGTCGTCGCCGAAAAACGGATGGGGCAAAGTAGTCAGTCTCACCGAAGGCGATGTGCACTATTGGGGTGTCTGGTGGGGTGAGCTGCCATACGAGGCATATCTCGAGAAAGTCGGGCGTTTCAACAGTGAATTCGGCTACCAGGCATATCCGAACATCGAGACGAAACACCAGAAACACCCGCGAGGTGAGGAGTTGATTCAGAAACACATAGACCGCTACGTGCACGATGATGAAGCCGTCATTTCGAGCGAAGTCGAGAAATCCTCTGCTGACGTAAACAATCAATTGATTTCGTTAAACGAAGATTTCTCCACTCCGTTACACTCCGGTCGAAATGACGAGTGGGCCCGTAACGTTTACTATAGCCAATTATCCCAATCCTACGGTGTCGGTCTCGCCATCGAAGCCCAGCGAGCGGCGAAGCCGCGAAGCTGGGGCTCCCTCTACTGGCAACTGAATGATGCTTGGCCCGTAATATCTTGGTCGTCAATCGATTATGCAGGCAACAAAAAGATTCTGCACGAGAAACTCAAGGAATTGTATGCCCCTATATTAATAGGTGTGCTCCCGACAACCGACGACAACTTCACTGTTTACGCCGTCAGCGATCTCTATCGTGAGATAAATGCCGATTTGATTTTGAAAGTTAAAGATTTCGATGATAATCTTCTGAAATCTTATTCCGAAAATGTTCAAATTCCAGAAAACGGCTGCTTACATCTGCCTCTCGATGTGAATGAATTTGTTAAGGAATTCGACAAAACAGCGATTTATTTGAAATTGCAACTTCTTGATAATCAAGATAATTCAGTGTATGCCGAGAGAATCCAATATCTCGCTTATCCAAAGGATTTGAAACTGCAACACATTGATATACAGCCAGTTGTCGAGGTAAACAAACTTGGCTATGGCGCCATCACATTCAACTCTCCGACATTGGTGAAAGACGTTTATCTGGAGTTCGCCGATAACTACAAAATATCTGAGCTCTCAGACAATTTCTTCGACATCGAGCCTAATAAGCCTAAATATGTGACGTTTAGAATTGAGCTTGACAAAAATGGAAAACCTATAATACCAACAATTAAGATATTGACACTCAATAATTTACAATAGCAATGCTGTTTCAGTCGATAGAGTTCCTGATATTTCTGCCGATAGTGTTCCTGCTCTATTGGTTCGTTTTCAAACGCTTGAAATATCAAAATTTGCTTGTGCTCGTCGCAAGCTACATCTTCTATGGCTGGTGGGACTGGCGCTTCCTGATTCTTATAGCAATCACAAGCGGTTTCAGCTATTTGAGTGGCATTCTTATTGAAAAATTCGAATCAAATCCAAAGAAAACAAAGTGGATTAGCGCAAGTAATATAATTCTTAACTTGTTGATACTCTGCGTGTTTAAGTATTTCAATTTTTTTGTGGGGAGTTTTGTGCAGCTGTTCAATGCTTTCGGGATACACCTCGACTGGGCGTCGGCTTCTATAATCCTGCCTGTCGGAATCAGCTTTTATACATTCCAGGCGCTGAGCTACACCATCGACGTTTACCGAAAAAAGATTGAGCCAACCCGCGCAGCCATTGCCTTTTTCGCTTACATCAGCTTCTTTCCGCAGCTGGTGGCTGGTCCCATCGAACGCTCCACAAATCTTCTTCCGCAGTTTCAAAAAGAGCGTACTTTCACTTACGAAAACGGTGCCGACGGCCTTCGCCAGATGTTGTGGGGATTCTTCAAAAAGATAGTAATTGCTGATCAATGCGCGAAATATGTCGATGTGGTGTTTGCCGACTACGCCTCCCAAAACGGAAGCACTCTGCTGCTCGCCGTGTTCCTCTTTTCAATACAGATTTACGCCGATTTCTCGGGATATTCCGACATCGCTATCGGTACTGCTAAGTTGTTCGGTATCAAGCTGATGCGCAACTTCAACAATCCTTATTTCAGTCGCGACATTGCCGAATTCTGGCGCCGCTGGCATATCTCACTCACTACATGGTTCCGCGATTATGTCTACATCCCGCTTGGAGGCAGCCGTGTGTCGAAAGCTAAAATTGTCCGTAACACGTTCATAATCTTTCTGTTAAGCGGATTATGGCATGGCGCTAACTGGACTTTCATCGTCTGGGGCGCATATCACGCCATACTCTTTCTTCCACTGATTTTACTCGGTAAAAACAGAAAATATATCACCAATATCGCTGAAAATCAATGGTTTCCAAATTTGAAAGAGTTGCTCCGAATGCTCCTTACATTCATTTTGGTGGCCTTAGGCTGGATCTTCTTCCGCTCGGCGACGATAAGCGAGGCGTTCGCTTTCATCCAAAATATCTTTAATCCAACTGTAACAGACTCTGTCTTGCTCGTTAAAGGATTGAATATCAATATTTTGCTAATTTTTATCTTGATAATGGCGCTGTTCGAATGGTTCAACCGCAACCGCGAATTTGGATTCGAGATTTCAAAGTTGAATATAGTTGTGCGGCACGTTCTTTATTGGGCTTCGCTATTTGCTATCATATTCTATATCGCTGAAAATGAATCGTTTATATATTTTCAATTTTAAAAAATGAAGAGATTTTTAAAGAAATTGTCGGTCTTTTGCATCCCGCTGCTGCTTCTGGTGGCTTGGTATGTCTATGTCGTGGCAAACATGACCGGCGACCTCGGAAATCTCGGAATGATTCCTTTCGGCAATTATGAAGTCGGCGAAACTCCTTATTTTACTGACTATTACGACGCTTTCTCACTTGAAGAAGCCCAAGATGCGGAAATAGTTGTGATTGGCGATTCCTTTACAAAGAAAAATATCAATAGTTATGTCAATTATCTCGGTCACGCTCTTGGCAAAAAAATTTGTCATCTCTATATCGATGATAATAAAATTAACCCTTGCGTAGCTACTAATCAATTGATTGACAATGATTTGCTTCCAAATTGCAAAATTTTGGTTCTCGAATCTGTCGAACGGCATGCTATCTGGCGTCTGCGTGACTGTTTTAATGGTGGAAATCTCGTTTTTGTTGAAAAAAGTGATGATGCCCCAAAGCGATTTGATATATCTAAGTATTTTAGCCTTAATAGATTAAGTTCTTTTGTAAAATTGAATTTGAATATTGACAACCCTGTCGGGAAATTGAAGCTCGATGGCGATTATTTTACAAATAAATACTCCGACAAGCTGTATTTCTACACCTCATTGAACGATGGCGGCGGTGACTTGTGGTATAAGAATTATGACGAGTCGGCTTTCGCAAAAGCTAAATCTAACCTGTTGAAACTCAGGGAGAAAGCAGTTGAAAAAGGCATTGATTTTTACTTCGTGATGGCAGCCGACAAATTCGACATGTATTACGATAATATTGTTGACAGCCCATATCCCCAAAATCCCACATCATCCTATTTCTCAGACATGGATACCATGTGGTATCTCTCTGGTAAACAAATACTTACGCCAGCCTTGAGAGATGGCGTAAAAGATATTTATCTGGTAAACGACACGCATTGGTCGCGCATAGCCGCCGAGATTGTGGGGCGGCATCTGGCTCGTTTAATCGAGCTTCAGCACTGCCAAGAACGCTGATTGTGGCACTTCCACATTTCCGATTTGGCGCATACGTTTCTTTCCTTCCTTCTGTTTTTCAAGGAGTTTGCGCTTACGCGAGATGTCGCCGCCGTAACATTTTGCGGTGACGTCCTTACGAACCTGGCGCACGGTCTCACGGGCGATGATTTTAGCTCCGATAGCAGCCTGAATAGCGATGTCGAACTGCTGTCTTGGAATCAACTCCTTGAGTTTCTCGCACATGCGGCGGCCGAAAGAGTAGGCGTGGTCGACGAAAATCAAGGTTGACAAGGCATCGACGGTATCGCCGTTGAGCATGATGTCCAACTTCACCAGCTTCGATGGCTTGTAGCCGCAGATATGATAGTCGAAAGAGGCGTAACCTCTTGATATTGATTTCAGTTTATCGTAGAAGTCGAAGACGATTTCGCTCAATGGCATCTCAAAAGTCAATTCCACACGGTCGGTGGTGAGGTAAACCTGATTCTTCAAAATACCACGTCTTTCAATGCAGAGCGTCATAATCGAGCCGACGTATTCGTTTTGTGAGATTATCTGCGCCAAAATATACGGCTCGTCTATGTGGTCGAGGCGTGTCGATTCAGGCATTCCGCTCGGGTTATGCACGTCGACGACGCTGCCGTCGGTGAGATATGCCTTAAACGAGACGTTAGGCACAGTGGTGATGACGTCCATGTTGAACTCGCGGTCTAAGCGTTCTTGGATGATCTCCATGTGGAGCAAACCCAAGAATCCGCAACGAAATCCGAAACCCAATGCTGCTGACGACTCCGGCTCCCAAACCAACGAGGCATCGTTGAGTTGCAGTTTCTCCAAAGAACTTCTAAGTTCCTCATAATCATCGGCATCGACAGGATAGACGCCAGCGAACACCATAGGCTTCACGTTCTCGAAACCTGCAATAGGCTTGTCGCAAGGGTTGTCGACAGATGTGATTGTATCGCCGACTTTCACTTCCTTCGAAGTCTTGATACCCGAGATGATATATCCCACGTTGCCTGCCGAAAGCTCCTTCTTCGGCACTTGTTTCATCTGCAAAACTCCGATCTCATCGGCGTCGTATTCCATGCCGGTGTTGAAGAATTTGACGTTTTCGCCGGTACGTATTGTACCGTTCATAATCCTGAAATACGCTATGATGCCTCTGAATGAGTTGAACACTGAGTCGAAAATCAGTGCTTGGAGTGGTGCGTTAGGGTCACCTTTCGGGGCCGGTATGCGCTTGACGATAGCCTCCAAAATCTCCGGAACACCGAAGCCTGTGCGCGCCGAGCAGTGTAAAATATCCTCACGGTCGCAGCCGATGAGGTCGACAATCTGGTCTTCCACCTTCTCCGGCTGAGCGCTCTCCATGTCGATCTTATTTAAAATAGGTATCACCTCAAGGTCATGGTCGATGGCCATGTAGAGGTTGCTAATCGTCTGAGCCTGAATGCCTTGTGATGCGTCAACAACTAAAAGTGCGCCTTCGCAGGCGGCTATTGAACGTGAAACCTCGTATGAAAAGTCGACGTGACCGGGAGTATCGATAAGATTCAGGGTGTAAACCTCTCCCTCGTGCTCGTATTTCATCTGTATAGCATGGCTTTTTATAGTGATTCCACGCTCGCGCTCGAGGTCCATATCATCCAAAACCTGGTCCACTAACTCCTTCTTTGTCAAAGTGTTAGTAAGCTCGATGAGCCTATCCGCCAAGGTGCTTTTCCCGTGGTCAATATGAGCGATAATACAGAAATTTCGAATCTTATCCATCTTAAAAAACCAATTTACTCCAAGTTAAATATAATTGTTGCAAAAATACGAAAAATCTCAATAATCATTGAAAAAAATAAATTTTTAAAATTTTATTGGCAATTGCTTGTTTTATTGAAAAATAGTGTCTAACTTTGCAAAACGATTTACGCATAAATTTTTGTTAACAAAATACTATCATCATGGCTAAGAAAATTAGAATAGGTATCAACGGACTCGGTAGAATCGGTCGATTGGTACTGCGTGCCGCCCAGAAACGTGACGACATCGAGATTGTTTACATGAACGGTACATGCCCTGTTGACTATCAGGCTTATATGCTTAGATATGATACAATCCATGGTCAGTTTGACGGAACAATTGAGTACAATCTGGAGAAGAGCACGTTGATTATCAACGGAAAAGAAATTCCGGTGAGTGTTAGCCGTGACCCAGTTGGCCTGAAATGGGGCGAATATGGCGCGGATTACGTCATCGATTCCACAGGAAAATTCCTCACCAAGGAAGCTGTTCAACCACACCTCGACTGTGGCGCCAAGTATGTCATCTTGGCTGGTCCTTCAAAGGACGACACCCCGATGTTTGTTTGCGGTGTTAACGACAAGACATACGTAAAAGGCACACAAGTGGTTTCAAACGCATCGTGCACCACAAACTGCTTGGCACCTCTCGCTAAGGTTATCAACGACAAATGGGGTATCGCCAGCGGTTTGATGACAACAGTGCACTCGACAACAGCATCACAGAAACCTATCGACGGTCACTCATTGAAAGACTGGCGTGGTGGTCGTGCTGCAGCAGGCAACATCATCCCTTCAACAACAGGTGCAGCTAAGGCAGTGGGTAAGGTTATCCCTGAACTGAAAGGCAAACTCACAGGTATGTCGATGCGCGTTCCTACCTTGGACGTTTCAGTTGTCGACTTGACTTGCAACCTCGCAAAACCAGCCACCTACGATGAGATCTGCGCTGAGATCAAGAGAGCATCAGAAAACGAGCTCAAAGGTATCCTCGGCTACACCGAAGACGCAGTGGTTTCGAGCGACTTCATTGGCGACACACGCACATCAATCTTCGATGCAAAAGCTGGTATCCCATTGACCGACACCTTCGTGAAACTCGTCTCATGGTATGACAATGAGATCGGTTACTCCAACAAGTTGCTGGATCTGATTCATACGATGGCAGTGATTAACGGGGACTTTTAGTTTAATAGCTTAGTAGCTTAATAGCTTAATAGCTTAATAGTTTAAAAGTTTACAGTTTACGGTTTAAATTAGGGACGAAATTTTTTCGTCCCTAAATTTTTTCTTAAAAAGTTTATTATTTCTTTATCAAAGAAGATGGAATAATACAATCAACAATGACGTAATCGCCATTTGTATGAAATATAATATTCCATTTTTTGTTGTGTGTGATGAGACGTTTGGCTTTTGGATGATACCGTTTTGCAACTTGCCATTGTGAATAAGATATGGCATCTGCAAGATATGTTATACTCTCTATTTCGTCAAATAATCGATTTGAATAATTAACCGCCGCTATATAAGTGCCGACGCTGGCGACATATTCTTGAATGTCCGATATTTGGTCGAATACCCTTTCATGAATCAGTAGTTTATACTTCTTCATATTTGTTTTTCAGCTGCCGGAAATACTCCTCTTTGAATTGGCTGAACGGCACGCACCCATTCGGCAGCTTTTCGTTTGTCTGACTTGTCTTGTCAAGATTATTGTTGGCTTTTCTGATCGTAGTTTGTAACATGTTTATTAGTTTTATTTCTGCAAAAATACAATTATTATTAATATGTGCAGCCCCTTTTGCAAAATAAATGTAGAGGCGCCATGTACATGGCGCCTCTACTGCATTTAAACCGTAAACCGTAAACCGTAAACGGTAAACAGTAAACTAATCGCGTTTACGTCTCGCCATCGCGTAGCCGGCTCCCAATGCTGTGAGCACAAGCAGTCCGCTGCCGAGAGGAGCATTGACGTCTCCTGTGAGACCGTGATCAGTAGGAAGATTGATGAGTGTCACTTCGCGCATCAAATCACTCTGTGCCCAGTCGTTGAAGAAAGAGTCGGTTAAACCGAGACCGATCTGAGCCTTTGCTCCGAAGCCCATTGTCAATACCAATGCTATTGCTAATAATATCTTTTTCATAATAAATTCCTTTCTATTATCTGTTATCTATTATCTATTATCTATTATCTCACAACGATCTTCTGAGTTTTGACATCGCTGCCAATTAATCTGAAGATGTACACAGCATTGGAGAACTGCTCGGCGCTGATTCTCTTGTTGCCGTTGACGTTGTAGCTTGCCACATAGCGTCCCATGACGTCGTAAACCTGGAGTTCGCCTTCGCCGTTGACGATAAGCTCGTCGCCGTTCTGATAGATGAACTCGTCGCTTTCAGTGTCTGTGCCATTAGCACTGAACACAATACGGAAGCGGTTTTCGTCGTCTCTTGGTGATCCGATGAATGTGTATTCATGGTCAATGAGGAGGTCGATATTCTCACCAGTGAAGTTATCGATGAGGTGCAGATAGTTGAAGCTCATGTTTTCTGGTTTGACGCTGATAGTGTAGTACTTTGTTGTCTCAGCTTTGAAGTTGAGAGGCATGACTCCTTCTGCCGCATCTCTGTAAGTAACTGCATAGTCATTGTCTGCGTTTGGAATGTAAAGCTTGGTGTGGTTAGTGTTAATTTGGTATTTCTCCAAACCGTTGCCTTCGCCAAAACGAACACGTGCAATATCAACCACCTCATTGTTTGATACCAATGTAACGTTAAGTGATGAATTTGAAGCTTTTGCCCCCATCGGTTCAGTCGCAACTAATGCTAATTGGCTGGCTGCTGTAGCCTCAACAAATACGCCTTGGTTAGGTAATAAGTATGGATTGGTATTAGCCACAACCTCCGTTCCTGCAGCATTCATTACATAGAAATCTGTAATGTCTGTCCAACCAGGATAATAAATAAGATAAGCTTTTCTGGCATACACGTTACCTAACAAGGTGAACTTGCCCAATGGCTTTGTACCGTCAAATGCAAGATATGCCGATGCATTACCACCTGCATAATAATAATCTGGATTTAACAATTCCCCAGTAAATCTTAATGTCACATCGGTCTTGTGTGCATACAAATAACCCCAACCAGTAGTCATGTCAAATGTATTTGCAAAGTCATCTTTCTTGTAGTTTTTCCATTCGGCATCGGCGTCTGTTCCATCGAATCTATAATAGTCATAATCTGCGGTTAAGAGGTTTTCCACATCTGCTGAAGCCATGTAACCAAGTGCAGAAATCAAATACCACTTGTCTTTGCCAGTACCATAACCTTCAATAAATTTTTCTACAGTAGCTGTAACTGTACCGCTTGTATACTCAAATTCTCCGCCATCTCTAATGGTGATAGTTGAAGTACCTTGTACTGTGACATTATTGGCTTTTGCTATATAATCACTTGGGATAACAACATTTGCTTTAATAACAACATTTGTTGATGCTGTTGGAGCGCCCGAAGGAGTCCAATTGGCATCTTCATTCCAGTTACCTGCAGTAGTGAACCACTTTTCATCATCACCCTTTGTTGTAAATGATGCCAAAGTTGTCCAATCACTTTCTGGACCACCGCAAATACCTTTTACTTGATAGTCGTACATGGTGCTCGTAGTGAGACCTGTAAGTTCGATTGAAGTTTCTGTTGTGCTGCGATCAACCCATTCACCGGCAGGAATTACAGTTGTTCCTCCGATAAGCACGTCGTCTATCCATAGATAATCCTCGGCAGATGCTTCATGATGGAAGGCAATATAGCCTGTCTCACCGGCATATGCACTCAAATCTATTGTTTCTTGAGTCCAAGAGCTAGGGTTGGTTGTGTAGGTCTTAACCACTGAGAAACTTGTTGTTTCTTTGTCAGTTGTAGACACACAGATATGATATGTCTCAGGCCAACTTGCATCACCTTGTACCCAATATGACATGGTGCTTGGTATAGTTAATTGAGGCGAAATCATCCAGTTGTCTGCATCTAAATCGGCACCACCTTCATAACTGCGAGCCATAGCTACATAATTGCCACTATGAGCGGAATATGCACCAAAACTGCTTGGTTTAGTCTTTGTCCAGCCACTACCTTCACCAAGGGTGTAAAGTGTCCAATTGCCGAGGCCATCCTCAAAGTCGTCTGAGAAAGAACCAGGAGATGGTACTGTTGTTTCAGATGTTCTGTAGTGTACTGCATAACTATCATTTGTGCCAGTCCAACTTATAGTTGCAGTATTCCATAGAGGTTCTACGGTTACACCTGTAGGTTTCAAACAAGAAGGAGCTTCGCCTTTGAGGATACGAATTTGATTCTTTACAGATAACTTTGAGCCTGTGTATCCACCAGGATTGGTTGGGTCGTAGTTTGTATCATCGCTATAGACATAAATAGCTTGGTCTGTAGCATTGAAAACGCGGAAACTGGCAGGGTGATCATCGTAAGAGCCCGTGTTGTCATCAATAATGATTGCAACATTATGATTGCCATCATAGTTGAAGCCTGCGTCTAAAGTAATGGTTGTCCATGCGCCATTCGTGTAATCCACTTCACCACTAAATACCATATCACCGGCTGTTACTGTAATCCAATCCGAGCCACTGCTGAATGAATTCTTATCTGTATTAACCATATAAATATCCATGTTGCGTGTGGTTGCATATTCTGTACAGTAGAAGTCTATACTCTCAATATAACCGGCTGTGCCAAGTTCGGCTGCTTTATAAATCTGTTGGGTTAAAGCTTGTTTATAATATGTGTATGAAGGCAAATAAGAGTTTGTTGCATCGCCTGAACCAATAACTGTTTTAGGTGTAGGTTGGAAAGAACATGTTGTGCTCCAGACGCTTTCATCACCTCCACCGCAGTCGGCTTTAACACGGGCATAGTATTTTGTTTCGGCTGTGAGGCCTGTGAGGTTCTTGGTTGGTGTACCGCTCACGTTCACCGAAGTGGCTCCTGTGAAGTCGCTTGTTGTGCCGTATTCAAGTACCCAGTCTGTCTCTTCACCGCCTTTTGTCCAGCTTAATGTTGCAATGGTACCATCGCCAGGTGTTAGAGTGGCTGCTAAACCAGTAGGCTTGACGCAAGATGCACCTTGCACAATCTGAACATAGTCAATACCGACACCATATCCAAATTTATCTGTCATCTCAAAAGCAATCTGGTATGTACTACTAATGTTTGGCAGGGCAATGTTTTCTTCTGTTGTCCATGATGCCACAGCGCCAGTGTACGTTTGTCCATCGAGCAGTGTCCAGGCACCGGATGAAGAAGTGCGATAATAAACTCTCAATTGGTCAATATCACCGCTCCATGAACGCTGAACATGCATAAAACTCAATTCAGCAGAAGTTGCTGATGATAGGTCTATTTCTGGTGTGATCAGTTTAGTAACACTGTTAGAAGTACTGTGAGTAATTTTAGCATTATATGAACCATGACCAGCACCTGTGCCAGAGCTATAGTCACCTGTTCCGACGCTCCATGAACCTGGTCCGTCTGTGGTCCAGCCAGTTGGCATAGATCCATCTTCGAAGTCTTCGCTAAACAGCGTTCCTTGTGCTTTCGCTGCCCACGGCGCTAATAGTGCCATCAGCAGGATTAGAAGTAAATGTTTTTTCTTCATATTTTTTTAATTTAGTTAATAATTATTTAGTAATTGAGTTAAATTTTTTTCAGTTTAATAGCTTAATAGTTTAATAGAAATTTAGTGGAAACAAAAAACGCCAAAGAGGGTGGGAGGCCTTCTATGGCGATGTGGGATTAGAATATAAAAGCTCTATTGTGCCAGTAAAGACAGAGGTTGCAGGAGATGAGACCTCCTACAGCGACTTGGGTTTTATATTGCTTCTGGCGATGCATTTTTTGCTCATATATAACAGAGTTGCAAATATAGGGAATTTAGTAATAGGATTTACATTTTTTTTACAAAAAAATGGTTTACGGTTTACTGTTTACCGTTTAGAGATAAAAAGCGGGTTCCATCGAGGATGGAACCCGCTTTTTTTAACAATACCCTAAGGCTCGATTTTTTATGATAATTTCATCAAATCAACGATGGAATAAATTCGTGTCAGGTGCTCGAAAGTGAAATATTGGTCATCGAGAACCATCCATTCTTCACGCTGTTTGATAGAAAGATTCTTTATGTCAGGGAAAAATGACACAGGAACAATAATTATTCTGCCGTCGGTTAAAGTTGCAACGATTTTACCTCTTTTGGCAGTAAAATTCATGTCTTTAATACCGACTTTTACATCTTTCATTTTACACATAGTTCCGATCTCCTATTTTTCTATATTTTTCATTTCTGTTTTTTCACCCTTGAATGTCTTAGATATTTGTTCGTTGATAAACTCCCAGTTCCTATCAATGGCATCCATAATCATTTTGTTGTCTTTGGCAGATAGAATAGATTCGGCGATTTCAATACATTTTACCCCGTCTGATTCTATCCAAATTTTAGCCACGGATTGCAAATGCCGTGCGCCTTTTTTGAACACGTGAACGTGCCTTCTGTTATCTTTGATATCTGCTGATATCGATACGAGAATAAACATTCTCAAGAACGCTAATTGTCCCATAAATCTCAGTTTTAAAATTCCAAATGAAAACTATTTATTTGGGCATTTCATAAACTTGAGATTCAATTAGATTTTGACATCGCAAAGATAATGAAAATTTGTTGAATTTTGATATTATTTTTTTTAATTTTTTTCCTTGCAGTTTTCATAATTCCTTTATAATTTTGCACTTTTGAACGAGCATTTAAAAACTTAGGATTATGATGACGCTACCGGATACGTATTCGCAAGACGAGAAGGCTGAACTGGAAAGGCAGTTTCAGAATCTTTTAACGTGTTGGAAATCAAGGAAAAACGAGCAGGACGTGGAGTCGGTGACGGAGGGTTTTCTTCTTGCCGCCAACGCTCATAAAAACCAGCGTCGCCGTTCGGGCGAGCCGTATATGTATCACCCTCTCGCTGTGGCAACGATAATCGCCGGCGAGATGGGCATGGGCCGTACATCAATCATCGCGGCACTGCTGCACGACGTGGTGGAAGACACCGAGTATACCTTAGATTATATCAAGGAACATTTTGGCGACCAGGTGGCGCAGATCGTCGACGGAGTGACCAAGCTCACCAACGAGGACTTCGAGGAAGGCGCCAAAAGCCTGCAGGCCGAGACGTTCCGCAAGGTCATCATGAGCATGTCGTACGACATCCGTGTCATCCTCGTGAAGCTCGCCGACCGTCTGCATAACATGCGAACCCTCGGCTCGATGCCGCATCATAAACAACTGAAAATCGCCTCGGAGACAACGCAGATTTACGCCCCGGTGGCTTATCGACTGGGTCTTTATAAGGTGAAGCTGGAGCTCGACGACCTCTGCCTGAAATATATCAACCCGCAGGTGTTTGAGTCGGTGCAGAAACAGCTTTGCGAGATTAGAGATAAGAAACTCAAGGAGTTGGAGGAGTTTTTGGCTCCCGTCAAGGCTGAGCTGGAACAGCGCGACATCAAGGTGCGCACCATGGCAATTGAGCGTAACGTGAGCTCGGTGTGGGAGCGTATGGTGAAGTTCGGCATGTCGCTCGAAGAGGTGTACGACGTCTATGTGGCACGTATCATCATTGACTGCCAAAACGTTGAGGATGAGAAGATTCAGTGCTGGGAGACCTTCGCCGTGTTTACGAAATATTACTATCCGGACAACAAGAAGATGCGCGACTGGGTGTCGTTCCCGAAGACCAACGGCTACTCGTCGATACATGCCGTGTTTATGGACAAAAACGGCAACTGGGTGGAGACGCAGATACGCACCGAGCGCATGGACGAGACGGCAGAGAACGGATTCGCCGCATATTGGAAATACCGCGACAAGAACTCCACCGCCGAGTCGGGCTTGGACCTTTGGATGAAGGTGGTGCGCAACCTGGTGCAGCAAGCCGACGAGAACCACGCGTCAGCCATAGAGTTTATTGATAATTTCAAACTCGATTTGTTTAACGACGAAATATTCGTCTTTACGCCGAAAGGCGACAAGATAACATTGCCGAAAGGCTCGACGGTGCTCGACTTTGCGTATAACATCCACACCGACCTCGGAAACCACTGCGTGGGCGCTAACATCAACAAGAAGCTGTCGCCGATTCAGACGGAGCTGAAGATGGGCGACCAGGTGGAGGTGATTACCTCGGAACACCAGGAGCCGCAGGAGAAATGGTTCGACTACCTCGCCACGTCGGGCGCGAAGACCCGACTCAAAAACGGCATCAAAGATTTCCGTAAGGCGTATAAAGACAAGGGAAAAGATATGCTGCGCGAGTATTTCGACAACACCGGCATCGACTTCAGCAAACAAAACCGTAACATCCTTGCCGAGAAGTTTAACCTCGCCAACCGCAACGATCTTTATTATTACGTGGCGACGAATAAAATCGGGCAGCAGGATGTTGAGACGATACTCAAGAAAAAAGACGCCAGCCTGTCGGATTATCTCGTGAAATATCTGACCCTCGGTTTTGTCAGACCTTCGCAGAAGAAAAACGAAGAGAAGCCTGACGAAAACGGAGTCGCTGGCTATGTCATCGCGACATGTTGCAAGCCTATCCCGGGCGACGACGTGGTGGCGATTCAGCTGCCTGGCGAGCCGATACAGATACACCATCCCGACTGTCCGGAAGCTCAAAAATTGATGTCGCGTTACGGCGAAAGCATAGTGAAGGCCCACCTGCAGTTTGGCGATGATTTCGCGTTTTTGGCAACCATCAAAGTGTTGGCTGTCAACAAGATGGGCTTCGGCGCTAAGCTGTTCGACACCATCACCAACCAAGAGAAGCTCGACATGCAGGCGATGGAGATGAGGATAGAAGGAGGCATGGTGGTGGCGACGGTGTCAGTGTATGTCAACAACCTCAAAACCCTTGAGAATCTTGTAAATAAGATAAAGAAGCTCGAATTGGTGAAAAAAGTTGAGAGAATAGGAAAAAGGAGCTGAAAAATTTTGTAATTTTGTAACCCGTCATTTCGACTGAAACGGAACGAAGTGGAATGGAGACCTGAGCGAAGCGAAAGCATTCGCCATGGCGAATAAATCTCCGTTAATTAAAGAATATTAAATTATATACTATATGGCAAAATTGGATTTGCTTCTTGGATTGCAGTGGGGCGACGAAGGAAAAGGAAAGGTCGTGGATGCCCTCACTCCGAAATATGATATGGTCTGCCGTTTTCAGGGCGGCCCTAATGCCGGTCACACCATCGAGTTCGACGGCAAGAAGTTTGTGCTTCACACCATCCCGTCGGGAGCGTTTAACGAAAAGTGTGTCAACGTGATAGGCAATGGAGTCATCATCGACGCTAAGATCTTGAAAGACGAGATTGACGGTCTGGCAGCAGCTGGCATCGACCTCAGCAAGCGCCTCATGATATCAAACAAGGCACACCTCATCCTGCCTACACATAGAGTGCTGGACGCCGCCAACGAGAAGGCTCTTGGAAAGATGAAGATCGGCTCCACATTGAAGGGAATTGGTCCAACATATACCGACAAGACTGCACGTCGTGGCTTGCGCATCGGCGACATCATGATGAGCGACTTCAAGCAACGCTATGAGAACATCAAAGCCAAACATTATCAACAGATTAAGGATCTGGATTTCGATATCAACGAGGTGCGACTCGACGGCATGACGTTCGAAGAATACGAGAAAGTGTGGTTCGGCTCTATCGAGTTTTTGAAGAAATTCCAGTTTGTCGAAAGCGAATACCTTATTAATAAATATCTCGATGAGGGCAAGAGCGTTTTGGCAGAAGGCGCACAAGGCTCGATGCTCGATGTCGACTTCGGAAGCTATCCTTTCGTGACCTCGTCGTCGGTCATTGCAGCCGGCGCATGCTCAGGATTGGGAGTGGCTCCAGGCAAGATCGGCAAGGTTTACGGTATTTTTAAGGCATACTGCACACGCGTCGGCACCGGTCCTTTCCCGACAGAGCTGTTCGACGAGACAGGCGAGATGCTGCGTGCTAACGGTCATGAATTTGGTGCAACGACTGGCCGTCCGAGAAGAACCGGCTGGCTTGATATTCCTGCACTTCGCTATGCTTGTATGCTGAGCGGCGTCACCGACCTGATGATGATGAAATCAGATGTGATGGATGACCTGAAGGAGATCAAGGTCTGCATCGGCTATGAATACAATGGCAAAGTCATTGATTATCTGCCGTATGACGCCTCGACAGTCACGATGAAGCCGGTTTACACCACAGTGAAAGGCTGGAATCAGAAGATCGAAGGCAAGATCCCGCAGGAGCTTGAAGATTACATCAAGTTTATTGAAGAAAAAGTCGGGGTGCCGATCAAATTCGTGTCGTACAGCCCTGATAGAAACGCTAATATTTTAAGATAACCATTAGTCTCTCGCAGATATCGCAGAAAACGCAGAAATACTTCCACAGTCCAGTCTGCGAGATCTGCAGCTCGCGACGCGAGCAATCCCGCAGAGTAAGAACAGGAAAAAATCAGTGTAATCAGCGAAATCTGCGAGAGATAATTAATAATAATCATGATAATTTTAGAAAAACCATACGTTTCGGCTCCTTTGGTAGAATACCTGGAGAAGAGTCAGATTGCAGTTTTAAGAAATGAGATGTCGGAGCTTCTGGCAAAGCAAGGCCATAAGCTGAATCTCGTGAACGATAAGGAGTTTGTTGAGCAATATCAGCAAAGCGGTAAGCTTTATGCCGTGTCGGAGAACGCTCTTGTTTGGCTGTATCCACATCTCGCGGGCTCGGAGCTCATTGAAAAGGTGAAGATTGTCAAAGACAAGGCTGAGTTCCGTAAGATTTGCGCCAAGATTTTCCCTGATTTCTATTATAAAGAAGTGGAAATGAATGACTTACGTTCGCTGAATCCTGATGAGCTGCCGTTGCCATTGGTGATAAAACCGGCAGTCGGATTCCTCAGCGTGGGCGTGTACATCGTGCGCAGTAAGGACGAGTGGAATGCCGCTTTGGACGACATCGACAAGAACTTCGCCAAGCAGTGCGCCGTGTTCCCTGAGACGGTGGTGAAGAGCGGCAAATTCGTGCTTGAAGACTTCATCCAAGGCGAGGAATATGCTGTCGACGCTTATTACGATAAAGACGGTAAGCCAAACATTATCAATATCTTCCATCATATCTTCAAGTCGGAGACCGACGTCAGCGACCGTCTCTATTGCATGAGCAAGGAGATTTTTGAGAAGAACTACGGTCCGTTTAATCAGTTCCTTATTGATTTGAACGGTGTGTTGAATCTCCGCAACTTCCCGATGCACGTTGAGTTCCGTGTCGACAAAAACTCAGGCAAGGCCATCCCGATCGAGGTCAACCCGTTACGTTTTGCTGGCATGTGCTTGAACGATTTGACACGTCATACCTGTGGTTTGCTGCCAGTGCAATGCTATTTCGAAGGCATTCATCCGGATTACGCCACAATGTGGAACGGCATCGAAGATGATGTGTTCAGCTTTGTTGTTTTGGATAAGCCATATGAAACGACAAAACCTATTGATTTTGAGAAGATTAAGAGGCATTTCCATGGCGTTGTCGAGACTCGTGACATCATGAATCCGGCCATGAGCGTGTGGGGATTTTTGTTTGTGAAGACCGACAAAGCGCATCGCAAGGAACTGAATGAAATATTGAATTCTGATTTGACAGAGTTTATTGTGTAGATTCCTCGCTTCGCTCGGAATGACAAATCTTTAGGAAGATAAACTAGAAGGTGAGGTTGCGGCATTGCCGCAACCTCACCTTTTTAATAAAATATGTTGTTTGTCATTCCGAACCCCGTAGGGGTGAGGAACCTCATAAATAAATTTTTATTATTTTTGCAAAAAATATCGTATGAAAAAATTATTCCTTATAATCGCCATCGCATTGATTGCGGCAGCGTGCTCAACAAACAGGGTATCACAAAAAGAACGTGATGCGTTGCTTGATTTGCGATTGTCGATGCCTTATGGCGATGATATAGATTACAGTGAAGATTATTTCTTAAAAAATATTCAAACTTCTTTCAAAGCAAAGAAAGAAATGCCTTGGGGCAAGCGCGTTCCTGAGCGCGAGTTCAAGCATTTCGTGCTGCCAATTCGTGTGAACAACGAGAATCTTGACGATTTCCGCATGGCATATTACGAGGAATTGCGCGACAGAGTTAAGGATTTGTCGATGTACGATGCCGTGTTGGAAGTCAACCATTGGTGCCATGAAAAGGTCAACTACAAAGGCTCGGATTCTAGAACGAGCTCTCCTATGGCTACTGTGAAAACCTCTTGGGGACGCTGCGGTGAGGAATCTACGCTGCTCGTTTCAGCCTTACGCGCCGTGTGCATTCCCGCCCGCCAGGTTTACGTCCCGCGCTGGGCGCACTGCGATGATAACCACGCTTGGGTGGAGGCATGGGTCGACGGCAAATGGCATTTCTTAGGTGCTTGCGAGCCGGAGCCGGTGCTCGATTTGGGCTGGTTCAACGCTCCAGCATCGCGTGCACTGCTAGTGCACACTCGCGTTTTAGGCGATTACGACGGTCCGGAAGAAGTGATAAGCAAAACACCATATTATACCGAAATCAACGTTATAGATAACTATGCCGAGACAGCGAAACTCAATGTAACTGTCGTCGACAAATACGGCAAAACAGTTCCTGATGCGCGCGTCGATTTCAAGATTTACAACTACTCTGAATATCATACTGTTGCTACTAAATACACTGATTATCAAGGTTATACGTGGCTGACCGCTGGGCTCGGTAAGATGATGGTTTATGCCTCGAAAGATGGTAAAATCGGTTATAAGGTGGCGAAAATCGGTGATGTTAAAAATGTTGAAATAAAAATAACAGACGATTATCGCTGGTTTATGGATAATTTTGACTTGCCACGAAATCGAATAGAAAAATATGACGTTGATATCATTCCTCCGGCTGAAAATGCCCGAATCCCCAATGTTTCCGAAGAAATGCGTGCCGAAAACAATCGTCGTTTGGCAATAGAGGATTCAATTCGAAATGCCTATATCGCAAAATGTGTCGCTGCTCAAAACGAGGGCGATTACGATAAGGAAATCATGACAAAAACGTGGGGTAACTATCAGACAATCAAGGATTTTATCGATTATGCGAGAGGCCTGGATAGGGAAGAGGACGCCTACACACTTCTTCGTAACCTGACCGACAAGGATTTACGCGATGTTTCAATTGATGTCTTGAAGGATTGTTTTGACGGTAATATGCTTAACCCACGTGTCTCCAATGAGATGCTGAGGCCGTATGTAAAGGTGTTTCAGAGAACGTCTCTGCCAGATAATGTTGATGATTTGATAAAATGGGTTAGCGATAGCATTACAGTCGATGAAGCCTTCGGTGAAAGTAGAACCCCGATTTCTCCTGCTGGCGTGCTACGCTCACGTCATGCTGACTCGCATTCACGCGACATTTTCTTCGTGGCGTTGGCGCGTACCGCTGGCATCCCGTCACGAATCGACCCTGTCACTGGTAAGGTGCAATATTTTGATAATCAATGGATTGACGTGGTGTTCGACCCCGTAGAGACGTTTCGGGAAACGTCTCTACAGAAACCAGGAACATTGGTTATCCATTATGATGGCAGCGATGATCCTCGTTATTATACCCATTTCTCGATAAAGAAATTCAACGGCAACACCTTTGATTTGTTGGCTTACGACGCCATGGACCCGGGATTGGATGTCGGAATGACGCTTTCGCAAATGATGGCCGATGGTGGCATCACACTCGACCCCGGATATTATGCATTGAGCTACGGTCCGCGTCTTGCCGATGGCAGCGTGCTTAACCGATTGATGCTCTTCTGGATAGAAAGCGGCGAGACGACGAATATTGAGATGATAATGCGCGAACCACTTGTAGAGACGTTTCCCGAAACGTCTCAAAACGTTGCGTCACAATTACGCATTATTGCATATCTCGATGGCGGCAGCGAGCCGACTACCCATGCCATGCAGGATATCTCTATTTTAAAGGAAGGATTTGAAAAATGGGGCGGGGAGATGACGTTTGTTTTCAAAGACGAGGAGAGTCTGAAGAATTTCAAGCTGAAGAAATTCAATGAGTTACCAGAAAATGTCGTTTTTGAAATCAAAGAAAATATCCCAACAGGGAATCTTCCTATCTTCATGATTTTCAATGAGAAAGACGAAAAAGTTTTTGAAGCGAAAGGCTATCAAATCGGACTGGGCGAGCAGTTGCTGAACGTCCTGAAATAGCCTTATCTCACTGAGTTTCCGTAGATTCCTAAGAAAATGTCTCGCAAAAGTGCCTGATCGAGGTCTTTGTACATCTCTATCCACTTCATATATTTCAAGAAATCAGCTTTCTGCTGATCGGTATAATGACTGGCGTATTTATCTGACTCGCTGAGTAAGTCGTTGGCAATGAAATTGTTAGGCATTGCCATGTATCCTGAGTTGATTCTCTCGTCCATCAGCTTGGCGATATTATTGAAGTAATCGCCCGGATTACTGTCCATCCTGCGTAAGTCGTCTTCATTGACAGGCTCGCAGATGTGGAAGTGCACATGACCTTTCGGCTGCATGATGCCGGTGAGTATGCTGTTGAGGTCCTCGCCAGGTCGCTTCTCATATCTACCGTTGACCTTCGTCGCATAAAGCTCCAGTGTTTTCAGCTTGTCGCACGATTCCCACTCATAAGAGACAGCTATCGGCACGATGTTGAGTTCGGCCAAAGATTTCACCTTGTCATCTCTTCTGCTCATCCAAAACATCTTGATGATGGCAGGGTCGGTGGCGTCAATGCCGTCCTTGGTACGACCGTTGCGCTGGGCGATCCACACCGATTCCTTCTCCTCCGTGATGACGTGGCGCATGTATTCTGACGTGTGCATCAGGTTGTTGTAAAACTCCATCCTGTTGCCGCCGCGCTCGATGCGGAACATCTTGTTGGCCTTGCCAAAGTCGACTACAAAAGGATGCTCCATGAGGTTGCTTCCGAAGGTGATTTGACAGGTGTTATGACCGCCGGCGTAGAGGATATACTGCAAAAACATAGCGTCGAGCACTATGTCGCGGTGGTTCGAGACAAACAGATAAGGCTTCTTCTCGCTGATGTTCTCCAATCCTGACCAGTCGAACTTTGTGGTGGTTTTCTTAACCAAAATCTCAATCACTTCCTTGAGGAAACCAACTTGTAACTCATAGATATTCTTGATGTTACGCAGTTTATTTCTCAGAATCTCAGGGTCCATGCCCGGCATCAGGAAGTTCGCAATCGACGGTATCAGCTCGCTGTCGGCGATGCGCTGCATGGCGGCTGGGAGCTCGTCGGCGTTGTAAGGTCGTATGTCGTCGAATTTAGCCATTATTTGTTTCTTAAGTCGATGAATTTTATAGGTTTACGGCTCTTTGCCGGGTAGTTTATCTTCTGAATCTCCTCAACAGGATGCACCTCAATCTGCGGTGCTACTCTGATACGCGAGCGGAAGCTGTCTTTGAGCTCTTTCACAACATCGAATTCAGGCTGGTATTTCAGACCGATTTTTACTATGACATCGTCAGTTCCTGCGTCGCTCTGTTTTACCTCGATGACGTAGTTTTCAACGTAGTCGGTGTTGTCCAAAACGTCATTGATCGCTGGCGGATACAGCGTGGTGCCTTTGAGCTTGATCATGTTGTTTTTACGTCCTACGAGAGGGGTGAGGCGGTAAGAGTTGCGTCCGCATTGGCATTGCTCCACTATCTTCGCCGCGATGTCGCCTGTGCGGAAACGCAGCAACGGCATGGCTTCCACGCCGAGAGTCGTCACAACTATTTCACCAGGCTGACCGTCAGGCACAGGAAGGCCGTCTTCGCCAATGATTTCAACGATAATCAATTCAGGATGCACGTGACCGCCTTTGCCGTATTGGCATTCTGAGAAGGTGGCACCCATTTCTGTAGAAGAATATGTCGCGAACAGCTGTACGTCCCATTTCTCCTTGATTTTTCTGCCAAGGAGGTTGAGGTCAAAGTTTTGGTCGCGCAGTCCTTCGCCTATGCCGATGATACGGCGGATGCTGCTGTTTTTGTAGTCGATGTTATGCTCTTCAGCGTATTGAATTAGCTTGAGGATGAACGACGGCACGCACATGATGGTGTCGGGTTTGATGCGACGGATGGTGTCCCACTGAAGCTCAGGGATGCCGTTGCCGACACGTATTACTCCTGCACCCATCTCGCGAAGACCAAGAAAATAAGCCAATCCCGCCATGAAACGTTTGTCGAGAGTGGTCATCAGCTGAACGATGTCGCCTGGTTTCACTCCGGCGCATTCAAACGATTTCTTCTCGTTGTAAGCCAGTCGCTGAAGGTCTTTCTCAGTGCAACCGAAAGTCACCGGGTCACCGAGAGTGCCGGAAGTGGTGATGTAATCGACGATTTTCGCCTTCGGACAGCATAAAAACTCGTCGTTGAACAGCTGCAAATCTTTCTTCTCGGTGAACGGAATCTTCACTAAATCCTCGATGTGACGAATCTTCTCGATGTTGATGCCGTAGCTCTTGAACATCCGCTGATAATAAGGCGAGTTTGCCTGTAGGTATTTCAAAGCGTCATGAAGCAGACCTTCCTGATATGCCTTGATTTCCTCAACTGATTTGTATTCTATATCGTTGTTAATCATAACATTACGATTATTTTAAAGCTTGACTTCCTCAAGCCATTCTAAAAATTCATTTTTCCATTGACGCGACTCCTCGGTGCCTCGCGTTTCGCTTGCTCCGAAGCCGTGACCGCCAGTCTGATACTGAACATATTTATGCTCGATATTCTTTGCATTCAATGCTGAGTCGAGCATCACAGAGTTTTGATAATCAACGATATCATCATCGACGCAGTTGACTATGAAAATAGGTGGGCAGTTGTCCGGAACGTGACGCTCCAGAGACATTGAGTCTTGCATTATCTGGTTTTTGCATCTGCGATCACCTAACAGAGCGCGTCGTGAACGCTCATGAACGTAAGGATCTTCCATTGTCACGACAGGGTAGATGGGAGCCGCAAAAGCTGGTCGGTTTTCGTCGTTGGTGAAATAACAAGCTGTTGACATTGAGAGATGTCCGCCTGCCGAAAACCCCATGATTCCCAATCTGTTAGGGTCGATATTATACTCTTTGGAATGCTCTTTCACATAAACGATGGCACGTTGAGCGTCGTCGAGCATATCAGGATGCTGGTTGCCACGAAACACTCGACGGTAGTGCCAGATGAACTCCCTGATACCT
The DNA here is from genome assembly GCA_905234275.1 of uncultured Bacteroidales bacterium. GTDB lineage: Bacteria > Bacteroidota > Bacteroidia > Bacteroidales > F082 > Limimorpha. The sequence goes on from CAJOHD010000001.1 coordinate 190,811, forward strand.
GCCACACGATAGCGCAAGACAAAGGCTGAGATGCCGTTGGAGTTGAGCCAGCGAGCCACGTTGTCGCCCTCGTTATCCTCGTCGAGCCAAAAGTAACTGCCTCCCGGACAAACGATGATAGCAGTTCCGTCGGTATTGTTTTCAGCTAAAAACGGTGTCAAGGTCACCTGCTTGCCGTTGTGCACATCCTGATCCTGCCACAAATACACAGCCTCTTGTGCGGAAATCGTTCCGACAAGTAAAAATAATATGCTGAAAATCAATAACTTTCTAAACATTATTTACCCAAAATCTTCATCACTTCTTCTTTCGAGAGCTGGCGGTATTTATGCTGCATGTCGGCAAAGAAATCCACTTGGAAATATTCCTCGTCGTAAAACGACAGCTTCGAGTTGGTATTCGGTGTGCATTCAAGATACACAATCTCCTTTAAATCCAAGCCTTTCGCTTCGCAAACCTGGTCGGCGAGTTTTCTGCCGGCATACGTCACCGAGGTGCCTGGGTTATCTTGATACAACTCCGTCACGATGACATATTTTTTGCCATCTACTTCTCTGATTTTCAATCCACAAGACGATTCCATGTCCCATTCACCCTTGAACGGGAAAATCTCATCATAATATTCCGGTGCTACTTTCATAATCTAAAAACTTATCCTTTCTTATCCTTTATTGGACTCTTACATTGACATTTCTCTTGCTTCTGTCGACATCACGACCGAATGATTTATTTATCAAGCGGCGGTCGCGCGGACGATATGTGCCTTCTTCCATTTCGCGCAAGGCGACGTTGCAGAACAATCTGAACATCTTAGACTCTTGAGTTTCAGAGGCATAGAAGCTCTTCCATGCGTAGTCGTAGAGGTCTTGAAGCTTCTCCGGCGACATATTTTTCGGCTGATACACCACCTGACCTGCATTGTAATGATCCCAGTCGAAGTCGAAGATTCGGCCTTGACGCAACAAATCATCGTGACCCTTAGTGTGCGGGAATGGTGCGAAAATGGTGAACTCCGCGAGGTCCAAATCAATCTCGCCAAGGAAGTCGATGAGGCGTTTTATGTCGTCTTCTGTCTGATTATCAAGGCCAAAGAGGATGGTGCCTTCCACTCCGATGCCGTAGTCGTGGTAGCGTTTCACACGTTCCTTGATGTAATCTGATGTATCATAAACAGCCTGATAGACGTACCAAGCGCCAGCTTTTGCTGCCAAATCGAGCACTTCGGGGTCGTCTTCGATGGTGTGGCTGATCCATTTCTTTTTCAAAGGAGCGATGGCTGTGAAGAGTTCTTTCTCCCATTCCTTGTTCTGTGCCAATGAGTTATCTACGATAAACAGACGGTTGTTGTCGATGCCTGCCATGTCTTCAACCACTTTGTCGACCGGACGTGGGCGAAACTTACGACCACCGAGGTAGGAAACTGCGCAAGGATAGCAGCTGAAACGGCATCCACGGCTGGCGTTGAAGAGGTCGACCATCTGCACACCTTTGTGGTTGTACAGCTCGCGTTTGTAGAGGTCGCGGCGACAAGGTCCTACGCTCTCAATAGGCGGCTGATTGCCCATGTAGTTGTAAATCTTCTTCAGACAGCCATTCTTCCAATCGAGAATCACCTGTTCCGAACGGCCTTCCGACTCGCCGAGAAACACGCTGTCGACATGGTTCACCATCTCTTCAGCATGAAGCATGGTGGAGATGCCTCCAGCAAGGACTTTCTTGCCTCTTTTGTGATATTCGTCGGCAATAGCCCAGCCACGTTTCACCTGCGTGGTGAGCATCATAGAAAGAGCCACGAGGTCGCATTCCTCATCAAAATCAATGGGTTCCACGTTCTCATCAGTGAATGAGATATCGACATATTCCGGCAAGGTGGCGGCAAAAGCCACTGGTCCGTGAGGCGGTAAATTGAAAGTTGTCTGTCCCGGCAGTTTATTCCATTTCGGGTAAATCAGTTTCAGCTTTATAGTTTCCATTTATATAATCACTAATCCTAAGAAACTACAAATATACGAAACTTTTAATTACTTTTACAAATTTTGTTGATTTTTCTTACAATTTCGTTATGCCCGACGATGGCTTCGGCCGTCTCGATGGCGGTTATCGACACGCCGCAAAATCCGTGGATGTTGACATTCTGTCCGGTGAGGAGAAGGTTCTTAACCTTAGTAAACACTGACATTTGCGAGAGCATGAGGTCGTTGCTGTCTTTCTGGAATCCGTAGTTAGATCCGTTTTTGTTGCCGTAGAAATCGCGGATGGTGAGAGGGGAGGAGGCAAACGAAAACTCAATGCCGCCGCGGATTTCGGGATAAATCTTCTCGACAAGATCGAGCAGTTTTTCGGTCATCTGATGCTTCCAAAGTTCATATTCCTCGCCGCGATGCCCTGTCTTGGTGTCTTCCCATTGTTTCACCTGCTCAAAATCCATCGGACTGATAATAATCATCGTCTCCGCAAACTCACCCTGACTCTCGACTGGTGGCGTCACACACATAAACTGATTTGGCCAATCTTTTTGATTATCAATATAATAACACGGATGATTGATGTATTTAAAACTCTTTTCCTTGAATTTGATATACACTTTGAAACTTGACGACGACTCCGGAATCGAATGAATTCTCTTCTTGAAAGCAGTCGGGAAGGCGTCGTCAGAGATGACTTTCAGCAGCACATCAGGATGCACGTCGGAGATGTAACTTTGTGCATGATAAGTGTTGCCGTTTTTGGTTAATACGTCTGTAATCAAATGATTATCAACGTTAATCTTAACGACTTCTTCGTTGGCGATGACCTTGCCGCCACCATTTTCAATCACTTCTGCCAGCAAGTCGGCCAACTGTTGACTGCCGTCGACGAACTGGAAAGTGCCGTTGATATGAAGAACGCTCAGAAGCGCATTTAAAAACGCAGGTGTCATGTCCTCAACACCACCAAAAAGCGGACTCAGATAAGCCAACAATCTCTTTAATTTTGGATTGCTTATATGTTTGTCAATCAATGAGTTATAAGGCTTAAGAAAATCGTCGCTGAGCTTCATGATGTTTGGCGTCGGCGAGCTTTCGCGAAGGTAGAAAAGGTCTTCTTCTTGAGATAACTCAAAGAGCTTTTCGATATAATTCCTAATATTTCCTGCCTCTTCCGGGAAGATGTCTGAAAGATATTTGATGAAGTTTTCCTTGCCTTTCGGTAGATAATACGTCGCGTTGTCTTCGGCAATAGTCACAACATCGCAAGAGTTTTGGTCTGTCGGCTGTAGATGAAGTTTTTCTGTAATGTCAAGATAATCAAAGATTTGCTTAAGATTGCCGCCTTCATTGAATCCTCCGAAGATATGCATTCCTGTCGCAAAACTCACTCCATGGCGTTTGAAAGTCTGCAGACCTCCGCCTATGATGGCATTTTTCTCCAAAACCGTGACTTTATAGCCTTCTTTTGAAAGAATCGCGCCTGTTACAAGACCGCCGAGACCACCTCCAATAATCAATACAGTTTTTTTGTTTGCCTCGATAATTTGTCTTCTAACTTCTTGTTCGCCAATTAGTTGAGAGCAGACATTCATTGTGCCGACGAGCACACCGAGCATGCCGTGCGAGTTGATATTTTGACCAACGAGGAACAGATTTGGCACCTTTGTCTTGTACGAAACCCTTCCTGCAATGCCTTTTGTCACGTCTTTGGCGAGACCGTAAATAGAGCCGTCAGGCGTGGATGTGTAGTCGCGATAGGTGAGAGGTGTGGCGGCATGATAGTCAGCGATTTTGTCGCGTAATCCAGGAAAATCTTTCTCAACCGCATCGAGTAAACGTTGCGACATCTCTTGCTTAAAACGTTCATAATCAACGCCCCTGTGACCGATTTTGGTGTCTTTCCATTGCGATAAGGCGTCAATCGACATGTAGGAAAGAATCACTCCGCTTTTCGCAAATTTAGGGTCTTTTTCATGGCAATGATGCATGTAAAGATAGCCGTTTGGCCATTTCTCATCGACTTTTCCGCTCATTTCCCATGGCGTAACTGATTGAAAGCCATAGAAGTTTGAGTTTAGATACGGCATTGCCTCGTCTTTGAAACGCAAGTAAAGCGAGAAAACGGAGTTAGTGTTGTTGATGTCCCTGATTCTGGATTTGTATGCCTCGTTAAAGACTGTATTGTCAACAATATCAATAAGTTGCTTTGGATTTATATCTGAAATAACGACATCGGCAGGATAAAAATCACCTTTTTCGGTTTTTACACCATCAGCGACCTTGTTTTCAACGACAATCTGAGTCACTTTTTGGCGTGTAATAACTCTTCCACCATAGTGTAACAGGGTGTCATTCAACGCTTTAGCGATGGTATCACTGCCTCCGACTATGCGATATGCGCCGTTATTGTAGAAATCGAAGATGAAGGCGTTTACCGCGAATGGCGTCTTATCCAACTCCGCCGAGTAAAGCGAGATGTTGCCGACCAGCACGTTTTTAAGAAGCGGATCTGTGATAGTGGCGTCGAGAATCTCATTTATACTCTTGAATAACAATTCGTTACTCTTGAAAAAGTTATCGTCGTCGAGCAGTTTTAAGTTGCGATAAGGCGACAAGGCAGCCACCTCCTCAACCAAATCACAGTAGCGTTTCAGATTCTCGCGTTGATCAGGAAAACGCTCCGAAAAACGTTCGATAAAAGCCTCACGACCATTAGGAAATGCAAAGCTTTCGCCATTAAGTGAGACGATGTCGTAAGCATTTTCGTTAAGCTTCTTAACAACGATTTTGTCCTTGATTTCCAAGTAGTTAAGATAATTGGAAAGTACTTTGCCATCGTCGAGACTGCCGATGAAATGCATGCCGGTCTCGAACTTCACACCATCACGCTGGAAGCACTGCAAACAGCCTCCAATCTGGCTTGCCTGCTCCAAAATCGTGACATCATAGCCGTTTTTGGCTAAAATCACGCCAGTGGAAAGACCCCCCAAGCCGCTTCCGATGATGATGCACTTTTTCATCCTAAAAATGATTGATTATCAATTAAATAATCGTATGTCGTGAGAACTTTATCGTCTTTTACGAAATGCAAATTACTTGGAATATAGCTGCAATGAGACGCGATAAGATACTTGTCTTCATCTGCTTCAAAAGCATAAACTTGAGTGTCGCGATGCACTAAAGCTATCGTCCATGCCAGTTCGCCGAAGCCACTGTTTGTGACGGCTATACTATTGTAATTCAGAGAGTTAATATCGTTAGAATGAGTTTTGATCTTCTTCAAATTAGCTCGTACAGAGTGCTCGACATCATTACCTTTATAAATATATTTGTACTTCACGAACGGCAAAACGTAGTCAACATCCTCGCGTTCCTTGCGAATCTCCTCAAGATGCTTGATGTAATAATCGTGGAATTGTGTTCTTAAGTCTTTGGCATCCATAGATTTAGCTTCTGAAATTGGCATTCTTTGTCCAATTTCTACATAAAGCTTGCCTTCGCGAAGCACAAAGTCGTTTTTCGGCATCACATCATGCGCACCGTGGATGAAAATTGGCAAAATGTCAGTATTTAAAGCTTGTGCCAACTGGAAAGCGCCTTTGTGGAAACGTATGATCTCACCAGTCACGGAGCGTGTGCCTTCGGGGAAGACAACGACGGAATAGCCACGTTTTACAAGGCTTTGCAAACGATCAACGTTCTTGTCGTAGCCGTCAGAAACAGGATAGAACTCAGCAAACCTGATGATTACACCATAGATAGGGTTCTTCCAGACCCAGTCGGTGGTAAGCAAAACGACCTTAGGATGAAGCATCATTGTGCAAAGCAAATCAAGGTGCGACTGGTGGTTTGCGATGATGACCGCAGGCTTGTCAAACTTTTCTCCGTATTTGTTTTCAAGACTGAATTTCACGCCAGGAAGTGCCCACAAAGCCGCTCGCATGAAGAACATTATCATCTGATGATAACGATAGCGTTTGTTCTTCGTTCTTGGCCATAACACAATGTAAAACAATGTCAAAGGCGTGACGATGACGAAGGCGGCGATGAAGAAAACGAGCAACGTCAAGGCAGTGTAAAGCATGCGTTTCAGCGTCAAAGGAACCTCGCGCAACTGACCTTTTTTCTTGGTGAGCCAGCCGAAAACGATAGGAGGGATGTAGCACGCCATGAACACGACCGTTGCCATGCCGATAATTGCCACTTCCGCTAGAGATTTCATTGCAGGATGCTTAGCGAAAATCAGTGTGCCAATGCCGATAAACATCAGTATTCCCGACAGTATCACGCTGTTGCGGTAGTTTTTCAGCATCTTCTTGCCGTAAGCGTATTCGTAAAGCAATCCTTCAGTGATAAATATCGTGTAATCGTCACCCTGACCGAAGATGAACGTCGCCAAAATGATGTTGACGATGTTGAACTTTATCGCGCTTAAGCTCATGATTCCCAATATCCAAGCCCATCCGACGGTGAGCGGCAGGAACGCTAAAATCGCCAATTCCAAACGACCGAAAGAGAGGCAGAGGAAGAAGAAAACGACGATGCTGCAGACGTATAAAATATAGTCGAAGTCATCTGACAGCGCACTGACGAGGTTGTTGCCCACGTCGCTGATGCTGAAGGCGAAAATCTCAGGTCCCTGAGCCTGTCGAAGGGCCGTTTGTCTGATCTGTTGTTTAAGGGTTTCCGTCTCCTCAACAGGAACGCGCACAAAGTTCACAATTCTCGTTAAAGAATCATGTTGTAATATATAAGTCTTGCACAACTCAGACAAAGCCTCCATCTCGTTCGGGGACTTTGTAACGTATTGTTTGTCAATATTTTGAGTAAAAGTTGAGAATGCATTTGCGGTAAATCCGACTTTTACAGCTTCTTTTTCTACTATTTCTTTTATTTCTGCGTGCCTTTCCCAGAAATCAGCCCATATTTCAAGCGATTGCTGCTGTTTTTCAATTGACGGGAGCAAGCCGTTTGGACCGGATATCATCATGGCGTTCCCGGAGCTCTCAAATTTCTCGGAGAGCTCTAATGATGAAAGAATTGCTTCATTCTTTTCTAATGCTTCCTCCAAATTCTCACCTTCCGCCACCACATAAATCAAATCCGTTTCACCATCTTTATTCAATGATTCACTCAAAATTGCCAAGTCTTCTTTTTGTTGCTCAGTCATGTAATTGATGTTGTGCAAGTCGGCATCGAAGGAGGTGTCACTGCTGAAATAGCTGAGTATTAATGTGATAACGACCAATGGCCAGAAAGCGTACAATTTGATTTTACGCCATTTTTCGGATTGCTGTTTGCCGCTGTCGACAAAAAGTTTATGCGTTTTTTTAGGCGATACTGCAAACAATGGCAGGAAAACCATCACGAAAAGTATCGTTCCTATGAGCATCAGCGCACCGAAGAGCCCAAGGTCGTGCATGGCTTCGGCTTTGACAAAAATTAAACACGCAAATGCCGCTACTGTTGTGATGTTTCCAATCACCAAAGGCTGGATCACGTCTTTCAGTGCCTCGCGTTTATTCGGTTCTTGCTTGATATGGTCGAGATAATGGAGCGGATAATTCACGGCAATGCCAACAATCACTGAGCCTATGCCCACCACGATGATGGAGATGCTCGCCTTGAAAAGCGCAATCACGGCAAGTGCGAAAATCCAGCCGAATAGGATAGAGATTCCAAGCCATAAGAGATTGCGTTTTCTTGCCATTGTAAACATCAAAATGCTGAATATCAGCACTATAGCGAGTGCTATTGAGAGGAAACTGTCGTTTTTAATTTGTTGTGCGTTGGTGACTGCAATCGTTGGTGCTCCGACAGCCGAAATCTTCACATCTGGATGACTTTCTTCGGTCAGATTGATAACATTGTCAATCAAAACGACCAAAATGGCGTTGTTTTTTGTGTCGCTGCCGGAGAAAGGGGAGGTGAGGAAGGCAAAAGCCTTGTCGCCGGATTCGTTGAAAAGATATTCGTCTTCAACGCGATAGCCTTCAGTGGCATTCAATGCTGTAAGTCGTTGAAGTGCAGGCGAATACAGATTCAAAGGGTCGGCTTGCACGCCTTCGAGGATAAAACTGGCTGTCGGAAAAGCCAGCATCCGCTTGATGTTTTGCATGCAAGTGGCGACATAATCTGGCTCAGCAAGCAGCGAATCCATGCGTTTGTAGTCATCATCTGTCAAAAACAACGGCTGATTTTGACGCATGAAATCGATGGCATCGAAAACCAAACCTTCGTCGACTTTGCATCTTAAGTCATTGACTAATAATGCTGTATCTAATTCTTCCCAGTTTGATTCAAAATCGTCCAAGGCACTCATCAATTCATCCATGTCGTCGCCCGAGAAGATGACCGTGATTTGACCTTGGTTGCTCAAATCGTCGTAAACGGAGGTGTATTTTTCCTTTTCCGGGTCTGTCGGCAAAAAGTCGGCGATGTTTTCCTTGTAGTCAAGTCTCAACGCTGAAAAAACACATAAAGCAATGATAATCAGTAGTATAATGACTGAAAAAGCCTTCTTTTGTGACAGGAAGTCGTATATTTTTAGGAAAAACTTAGTCATGCTGCCTCCTTCTTCTTATGAACCTTGAAGGCAGTCCGTAAACGATTGCCAAGATGCAAAAAAACGTATTTAACACGCTGATTCTGAAGAAGTCCCAGAACGGACGAAAGTGTGTTACGCGTTCCTCGGCTTTCGGATAAAACACGTTTATTTTAATAGGTATCAGATCGGTTCCATACCATGCCGCACCTACCAAAAGTTCTAACTCCGCCTCGTATCTCGAAGTCAGAAATCTAAGATTCGGCAGGTTTTTCAAGGGATACAGACGATAGCCTGTCTGAGTGTCTGGCAGATTTACTCCCGTCTGAACCTTGAACCAGAAATTGGAAAATTTGTTGGCGAAGGTGTTTTTCTCCGGCATATTTTCCTGATTCAGGTTTCTGCTGCCAACAATCAAAGCATTCTGATGTTGTCCTAAAGCTTTGATAAACAATGGAATATCTTCCGGAAAATGTTGTCCATCGGAGTCGATGGTGATGGCGTAGTTGAAGCCTAATTCGATAGCTTTTTTTAAACCTTGTTTCAAAGCATAGCCTTTGCCTCTGTTTTTACCATAATTGACAACAGTGATTTTATCTCCAAACGAAGCCAAAATTTCAGAGGAAGTGTCTGTGCATCCGTCGTTTACGACAATGACATCGGGGCGAAACTGCAGAGTGCGTTCCACCACGTCACGTAGCGTGCCAGCGTTGTTGTAGGTCGGCATCACCACGCATATTTTCGATGTCTTAGAGTCGTTCATTATTGAAAATCAATGATATTTTTGCGTAAACGGAGGCATCGTCGCTGACTGTGACTTGCGCTTTGAAGCTGTTTTCATCTTCGACGATATTTGAAAAACTATATCTGATTTTTTTGCCTTCTTCAGGAATGATTACCGAAAGGAATTTCACGTTTTTAACAGTCTTCAGATAGAGTTTGCGATTGAGCTTTTTCTCGAGCAGTTCTCCTGCTGCTTGAATGATGCAAACGCCTGGCGTTATTGGACTTCCCGGGAAATGAGCCTTGTAAATCGGATGCTCCGGATTGGTGCGCAAAACAGCCTCAAAACCACCTTCCGTGTCGTGTGTCGATTCAATTATGAAAAAGCCGTCTGTTAGTCGCATAACTCGTTGATTTTCATGTTGTAAAACTGTATCAATGTCACGTCACCGCTCGCTTCTGTCATCTCCACTTTACTGATGATGTTGCTCTCTTTCCCAAAATAGAAAGTGAGCATGGAAAACATGCGTTTCATGTTGTGTTTCTTGGGTTGCATCTCGGCTTTCCAAAACTCGCCATCATCAGTGATTACTACATCAAACATCGATTTGTCGAAGAGTTTTTTGCCTGTAGCGCTACTCATGATGATGCTCACAATACCTTGATACAACCTGCCTGATTTCGCGTCGAGAACCTCTTCGTTTCCGTCGGTAATCTTTGTGATTATCTCACCGTCTACGACAAGTGCAAATGAATATGGTGAGGTGTATTCCCAACGCATTTTATCGGGTGAATTATAATTCATAAGTCCTTCTGCCACAGTAGGTTGCTCAAGCATCGCCATCGTTTTTTGTTGTGTAAAACGGCAATTCATACATTGCATTGAGGCGGCTGCCTGAGTCAGCATATTCATCACTTCTTCGTTCGATTGAGCGAAGCTGATAATGCTTGTAAGCATCAGAAAACCAATGAGATATAACTTTTTCATATCATTTCATGATTAAGAAACAACCTGCGACGACGAGGATTAGACCGATCCAACGTGAGAACGGCACTGCCTCGCCGAAAACGAGCCAAGCGGCTATCATTCCGAACACAAATGAGAGGCTGGTGAGTGGATAGGCTTGACTGAAAGGGAATTTTTTGAGGATGTAGAGCCACAAAACCGTTGCGACACCGAAGCTGATGCCGCATGCAAGCAGCCACCAGTCGACCAAAACGGCTTTGAAATATGCCCAAGTCCATTCAAATTTCGGGAGTTTCTCCATCGCGAGCTTCAGGAAAACCTGACCTCCTGCGAGGAAAAACGTCTGCAACGATACAAGTCCTATCAGTCTCCACATAATTACGCCTCCAATAATGTTAATGAATAATTATTACCGTCAGAATGATTGAAAATCAAGATATTAGATGGCTTTTTCTCTGTAGCTTCCTGCGGATTTACAAACAGATGAGTTGGAATCTTACCAGCCTTCAAGCATTGTGCCGCCACGTAAACTCCTATGCCTGATGAGGTGAAGCTTTCGCCAAAGATATGCTTGTATTTCAGCAACTTAGCATCGCCAAACAGCTCTTTTGTCTCCTTAAGATAAGCCTCGTCACCTTTATGATTTCCGCTTATTCCAGTAAGGATATAATCAGCTTTGAAATCGGCAGCTATCGCCTTCAATTTATCCATTGACGGCTTATGTAACATCTTGAAATTCACTAATTTGCAAAGACAGTTATCGCTCTTTGTGCCCAAAACAACCGACACTGCAGCCTCGCCGCACATCTCGTCATACTGACCCATCATGCCACCTTTTTTCAAAATATTGTAAAATGTCGGTGTCAGTTCATCGTGACCGCCAACAAGGGCTGAGTTTATCTTACCCAAGCGCATCTGCAAAACCGCGTCCTGCAAGGCACTGTCGAACGAGATACCTTTGTGCGCGTATGTCACATTGTAGCCGTGGTTTTTCGTCTGAATCGCCACCAGCGAGCTGATGGTGTTGTGTGTCGACTGCATGAAATATGTCGGGCTGAGCATTTGTTCGCCGTCTTTCGAGAGTGCTTCGAGGAAAAACTCAGTGTTTTCAATGCATCCGTAGCCTGTTCCGGTGATGATGGCGTCAACTGTTTCCAATCCTGATGTTTTAATTGCTTCTTTCGAAGTCGCGATTGCTCGTTTAAGAATCTTACCCATCCTTCGAGCTTCGATAGGGGAGATGTAATCCTTGAAACTCGGGTCGATGGAGCGGTTGAAAGGTGTCTGATAGTCAACAGGTTGCGTCATCCAATCTTCGCAAAGCGGCTGCTGCACAGAAATCTGCTTAGCTGAAAGCACGTATAATGGCTCTTCGACAGGCTCAGGGGCCATCGGGCGGTCGTTTAGCTCGTCGAAACGAGGTTTTGAAATCAACATAGAGGAGTCGTTGCCACCGAATCCGAAAGCGTTGCACAAAATATGCTTCAGTTCTTTCTTAACTTGTTGATGCACAGGCACTATGCCGTCGTCCATCGGCTGCGACCAGTTCAAATTGACTGGCAAAAATCCGTTTTGCAATGCTAATATGCAGAACACCGCTTCGATTGAGCCAGAGGCACTTGTTGTATGTCCGGTAAACGGTTTTGTTGACGACATCGGAGGCACATTCTCGCCGAAAAGCCGTTTCACTGCTTGGCTTTCGCTCAAGTCATTATTAGGCGTTCCAGTGCCGTGTGCGTTGATGTAGTCAATCTTATCTGGCTGAATATCAGCAAGTTTCAGTGCTTCTTGCATCGCTCTGTATGCTCCTTCGCCATCAGGTGACGATGCCGTCTGGTGGAAGGCGTCGCAGGCGTTGCCGTAGCCCGAAAGTATCGCTTGCGCTCTCACTCCACGTTTTTTTGCACTCTCTTCGGTCTCCAAAACGAGGTACGCCGCACCTTCGCCGAGGTTCAATCCAGCTCTTGTGGCATCGAACGGACGGCAAGGCTTGGTGTCCAAAATCATCAACGAGTTGAAGCCGTTGAGATGGAACTTGGTGATGCATTCACTGCCGCCAACGACCACGATATCTGCCTCGCCGCAACGTATCATGTTGGCTCCCAGGATGATAGCGTTGGCTGCCGACGAACATGCTGTAGATAACGTGGTCACGAAAGCGAACTTTCCGAAGTGCTCGGCGGTCATCTCAGAGCAGCTGCCACAGTCGTGCACGGCGATGTATTCCTTGTGCTTCTCGTTGTTGACGTAGTCAAGGTAAAACTGCTCGCTCATGTCCATGCCACCGACCGTCGTGCCCGAGATAAAACCGATGTTTGGAATCATCTCCGGCGTTATTTTCGCATCTTTCAATGCCTCGTCGAGAGCAATCATTCCCATCAAAGCGGTGCGTGTGGTGATTGCGTTATCTCTGATATTCATCAACTTACGCATCTCCTCGTCGCTCATCTTGACCTCGCCGACAGGAAACTCCTTGTGTTCGGTCTTGAGGTAGACAAGCTCGCCCACGCCACTGCGGTTATCTAGCAAGGCATCAAGTGTTTCCGCCTTGTTGTTTCCAATCGCCGAGACGACGCCGCAACCCGTTATCAGAATGGGATTCGTCATTTATTTTGTTCTGTTTTTTGCGATAAAATCTGCCATCACAGCCACCGACTTGAATATTTCCTTGCCCTTCGCCGGATCCTGCAACTTGATACCGTAATTCTTTTCCATCATCACGATAAGTTCAAGAGCGTCAATGCTGTCGAGACCAAGGCCTTCACCAAACAATGATGCGTTCTCGTCGATGTCTTCAGGTTTCATGTCTTCGAGGTTCAAAGCCTCGATAATCTGCTGTTTCAGAGTGTAAATCAATTCGTCCATAATAAAAATTTATTTTTCCATTAAAAAAATCTTAGCTTCAAAATGCTCCTCGTCGCTGCATTCAACCCAGCCGCCGATAATGCTTTTCGTGATTGGGTCTTGGAATGCGTTTTTGAGGTTCTTCATGATAATTTGCTCGTCGTAATCGTCAATCACCATGAAAGATGTCTCGCCGAAATACTTGTTGCGTATGGCGATTTCACCTGTCACGATGTTCGGCAAGGTGTAAACGAACGCCGCCGGGCTAGGGAAGAAGTGCTCTGGATCTTGTATCGTAGACTGATAATGTGTATCAGCCTGCAACGAGGCACTTCTGTTGAAGAAGATGACGGCACGGTCTTCACGAGGCTCGAAGTCTCTGTCTCCTTCAATATTTAAAAGGAGTTCCGAAGCTATGAATCCTAATTTGCTCAAGGTGTCCATTTTGAAAAACTTCGGATAATCTCCTATATGATTGCGATATAATTCTGTCAATAAAGCAGAGCCTTTCTCGTTGTGCATCAATGGATTACCATCGACAAGCACATGCTCGGGAGTTATTATGACGCTATGTTTCATCATTTGAGGCCTCCTTTCGCCATGAGCAATGCCGCGTTGCATCCTCCGAATCCCGATAAAAGCTTGATGAAAGCACGTTTTTCGGTAGCTCTGTTTTGATTTGATACATCCAAAGGATGAGTCACGCCCAATGTCTCGAAGCCTCTGGTTCCCAAGATGTTATGGTCGTTAACGGCCTGCATCGAGATGATGGTCTCAAGAACGCCTGCAGCACCCATAGTGTGACCGTAATATCCTTTCAATGAGTTGACGGGAACGCCAGCTAAACCTGCTCTTTCGATGGCTATCGACTCCATTTCGTCGTTGTATGGCGTCGCCGTTCCGTGTGCGTTGATGAATGCCAGTTTCTCAGGATTAAGGTCGCCTAAAGCGATTCTCAAAGCTCTGAAACTGCCTTCACCCACTCTCGACGGTCCCGAGATGTGGTTGGCGTCGTTTCTAATTGCTCCACGACATGCAACCCACTCATTATCATTGACTTTGTCTTTTTTAGTATAAATAATCGTTGCAGCAGCATCGCCAAGATTCAATCCGCAACGATGAGCATCGAAAGGCTTGCATTCGTCAGGCGATAATGCCTTAAACGACTGGAAACCAGACACAATGAACGCCGACTGCACATCGACACCGCAAACGATGACGTAATTGTATTCGCCGCTTTCGAGATATCGCATTGCCTCGATTTGTGCGCAAACACCTGAGATACAAGCATTTGAAACCACGATAGGCTCGTTAGGATTGCCAAAATGTTTGGTAACCTCTCTCGCCATCATTCCGAGACGAACTCTATCTTGCGGGTAACCGTTCTCGTTTTTGTCAAGCAAAAACACATTGCCTTTTGTTGTCGAAAGTATGAACAGCACTTTTGACGACTTAGTATCGATATTTGTATTTTCTAAAGCCTTTGATATTGAGGCAATTACGATTTGTTCGTCGATGGTATATCTTTCGTCTTTGTAAGCGTTTCTGTCAAGCAATGATGCCACGAAAGGCTCTGGCAGACCCCAAAGTCCGTCGTATTTCTTCAACGCCGACATGCCCGACTTCACTGCCGCGTAGTTTTCCGCAGAGGTGCTGCCGAGTGGCGAGATGATGTTATGTGCTACACAGACTATCATTGCTAATCCTTTGATTCTTTATCAGTTAACGCTATCTTCATGCTGGCTCGGACTATCGCTTCGCCATTGATTTTTACCACAGCTTCAACTAAGGTCATCTGGAAGACTTCGCTAATCAGTTCTATCGTTGTCTCAAGTTTTTCGCCAACTTTCGGAGTTCTTACAATGTCGAGGTTGCTAATCGCTCCGATGACCCCGATTTTTACTGTGCCACCGGCATTCAGGTTGAGATAACCGATTCTCGCAGCGCACGTCTGAGCGATGTTTTCTATCAGTCCCGATGATGTAAGTCGTTCATCCTCAACGAAAATGTTATCCTCACGAATGGTCAACTCAGTCACGGCAAACACTTCGTCGCACGACACCAACCTGTCGATCATCACGAAAGGCGGGCGCTGCGGCAACAGCTCGTTTAGCGTTATGTCCTCGATTTTTCTCATTGTTTCCAAAAATCAAAATAGTTGAACCATTGTGTCGGGTATTTTTTTACGATTTCCTCGAGATTAGTGGCGAAATTTTGCGCCAACTGATTCATCTGCTCACGTATCTTTGCCTCTCTATCGCATTGAATCTCACGTACATAGGCGTGATAAGTGCTGTAACTTTCTTTCATCACGAAGACTGCCAGCATCGCCACGTTTTTCTGTGCAGCCAAGGCGAACGCTCCCAATGGGAATCTTGCTTTCTCACCAAAGAACTGGCATTCAGCTGCTTTCTGCGAGCCGAAGATTCTGTCAGCTGGCATGCTCACAATCTCGCCGTTATCGATGGCTGTGTTGAGCTCGAACAGATGCGACATGTCTTCTTTCACCAAAATCATGCTCATGTTGTTCTGCGAAAGCATTTTCTGACGGTTTTCCATCACTGTGGCGGTCTCGCCGGCATACACTAAAGCATTGAATCTCTTTGATTTAGGCTTTAATGAATAACCAGCAATCTCGTAGTTTCCAACATGACTGCTCAAGTTGACAAAACCTTCCGGATGTTTCTCCAATTCATCCATAAGTTCTTGACCTTCAGTGATGAAGCGGTATTTTTTGCCTGCATACACGCCGAAACGGTCTAAAATGATCTGGCCGAAACGGAAATGGTTGGCGTAGACCTTCCAAAACGATTTCCAGCGTCCAAAATGAAACCTCTCGCGGAAGAAACGATACATCGCCCTGTAGCCTTTCCTGTTGAAAATCATGTAGAAAGGCACTACCAACGCCATTATGCCGTAAGGCAGCCACAATGGCACCACACGGAACATGGTGATGAGCGAACGCTGCATCCACGGCATTCCGCCAGTCTTGCCCGACCATTCGTTATGTTGCAGAGCGTCAGCCATCTGTTAGACGGTCTTTTCCTCGATATAATCGCAGAACTGACTGAATGTCTTGACGTTAGCCATCTCTTCGGTCTTGATCTTGAAACCGAATTTGCGCTCGACGATGACCACGATGTCAACGAAATCGAGGCTGTCGACGCCGATGTCTTCCTTCAGACGTGCCTCCGGTTTGATTTTTGCCTCATCAAGTTCAAGGTCTTCAACCATAAACTCTTTAACTTTTGCTTCAATTTCCTGTCTATTCATATCTTATAAACTTTTAACTTTCAACTTTTAACTTTCAACTTAAAAACTACTCTAAACTCTCAACTCTAAACTTTACACTTTCTTGCAAATCATAATGCTGTGTCCATGTCCCAATCCGTCATGAATCATCTCAACTTCCAATCCTGCCTTCTTCACGAGGCGTTCCATATCGTCGGAATGGTACATCTTGCTGTTTCCATTAGCTAAAGCTGTGAAATACAACGATGTCATCGTCAATGCGAAGGCGGCGGCAGGGTAGTTTTGGCGATCCCAGAATGTCTCCATGATGCACAAACGGCTGTCTTTATCCATGATTTTCGCAGCTCTTGAAACTATGCTCAAAATCTCGTCTTCGCCAAAGCAGTCAAGGAACTGACTCATCCAGATGATGTCGTAATGTTTGTTTGTCGGGAACTGCTGAACGTTATCCAACAGATTGATTCCGTAGCCGTCGATGCGCTCGAAGCCTTTCTTGCCTTTGGTGAATTCCTTCATCATCTCAAGTTGTTGTGGCAGATCCATGATGGTGACGTTGACATTTTCGTCGAAATCGACGCAACGAAGTGCCCAACGACCGGTGTTTCCGCCGACATCGAGCAAGGTCTTCGGCTTGCTGCTGAACACAATCTGCAATGCCTGGTCAAACGAGTGGTCTGAATAGAAATGGTCGAAGCCAAACCAGCTTTTCTGCACGTCGGCAGGCAGCTGCGAGAGACCTTCGTAGATCGTCGGCCAGTCTCCGAAATGCTCTAAACCTGCAGGTTTTCCTTCTTTCAGAGCCTCTTCAAGCTTGAACCATCCCTCGTAGTTGACGTCGTGATTGAAGTCGATATTTACGCGGATGGCAGGGTCGGTGAGGAGAAAGAAACCGGTCTTCGACATGGTGAAACGGTCGGTGTCTTTGTCCAAAATTACCAAACCGATGCAGAGCGAGCCTTCCATCAAGACTTTTACTGCGTAGTCGGAAAGTCCAGTCTTTGCTGCTATCTCAGCCATCGTCATGCCTTTCTCGCTGTCACGGAGCATGTCGAGGATGCCGAATTTAATCATCAGTCGTCCGACTTGGAATATTATAGGTCCGAAAGCGATGAAATATGCCATCTCCTGGGCTTCACCAGCGCGTTTATGCTCTTTCGTATATGCCTTCTCGAGGCCTGGAAACAGTTTCATTTTTAATGTATTTTCTTGATTATCAATGCACTATTCGTTCCACCAAAACCGAATGAGTTGGAAAGGATAGTCTCTAATTCTTTGTTTGTCGTCTTGTTGATGATGTTCAAACCTTCCGAATATTCATCTGGATGCTCGAAGTTGATGTTCGGGGCGATGAATTTGCCTTTCATCATGAGGATGGAATAGACGATTTCGCTTGCGCCCGCCATCCAGCATTCGTGGCCAGTCATTGATTTTGTTGATGAAATCGGGGTTTGAGTAGGACCGAAGAGTCGTTTCAGTGCCATTGCCTCAAACATGTCGCCTTGCGGTGTCGAAGTGGCGTGAGCGTTGACGTAGTCGATGTCTTTTGCCTCGACTCCAGCTTCTTTCATGGCACGTGTCATAGCACGGAAGCAGCCGTCTTCGCTTGGTTGCGAGATGTGGCTCTCGCCGTTTGAGGAGAATCCGTAGCCGCATACTTCAGCTAAAATCGTAGCACCACGAGCGACTGCGTGGTCGTAGTCTTCAAGCACCAATGCTGCTGCACCGCCACTTGGCACGAGTCCGTCGCGGTCGCGGTCGAATGGGCGAGAGGCTTTTGTCGGCTCGTCGACTCTTGTCGAGAACGCGCTGATGCCGTCGAAGCTGCCCATCGAGAGGTAGTTGGTTTCCTGAGCGCCACCGCAAAGCACCATGTCCTGTAAGCCGTTGCGGATCAACAAAGCGCCTAGACCTATTGAGTGTGAGCCACTTGCACAGGCAGCGCTGATGGTCATGTTGATGCCTTTAAGATGGAATATCGTCGAGAGGTTCATCGTCACGGTGGAGTTCATCGACTGGAATATGGCTGACGAGCCAATCAAAGTGGTGTCTTTCTTCTCCAAGGCGATTTCATGCGACTCGATGACAGCTTTTGCCGATGAGTCGTTGCCGAAAAGCACGCCTATTTCGTTGTTCAACAGGTATTCCTCAGTGATTTTTGCCTGCTCGAAAGCCTCCAACGTCGCCATGTAAGCATATTCGCCTTCCTCGGCGAGGTACATGCGGAGTTTGCGGTCGAGTTTGCCTTTCAGCTGTGGCTTCTCCACTATGCCTGTCAGAGGCGAACGATAGCCGTATTCGATGCGCTGTGGGTCGATGCCGATGCCCGACTTGCCTTCGCGCAGCGCCATGCTGACTTCTTCCTTATTTTTTCCCAGACATGACCAGATGCCCATGCCGGTGATGACTACTCTTCTTGCCATAAATGCTTGAAAATTAAGTGTATAATCCTCCGTTGATTGAAATAGCTTGTCCAGTTATGTAGGATGCCTCATCAGAAGCTAAGAACGACACCAGACTCGCGACTTCCTCAGGTTTTCCGAAGCGTCCCATCGGGATGAGTTTCTTGAGCTCGTCTTCGTTGAGTTCTTTTGTCATATCCGTTGCGATGAAGCCCGGTGCGATGGCGTTGACGGTGACTTTTCGTGCTGCCACTTCCTGTGCCAATGCTTTCGTTGCTCCTATGAGCGCTGCCTTAGCCGCGGAGTAGTTGGCTTGTCCCGGAAGCCCTTTGATTCCTGACAACGACGCTATGTTGATGACGCGACCGTTACGATGCATCATCATGTCTTTAAGCAGACGTCGGGTTATGTAGAAGAATCCGTTCAGGGTGGTGTCAATAACCTTGTGCCATTCCTCATCCTGCATGAAAACCATGAGGTTATCCTTGCGGATTCCGGCGTTGTTCACCAAAACGGAGATGTAATCATCTGGATGCGCGGCTTGCCATGCCTCCAGAGCTGTTTCAATCGCCTTAGGATCGGACACATCAAAAGGCATGAGTTCGCCAAAGCCGCCTTGTTCCTGCACCTGCTTGAGGGTGTCTTCCGCAGCCTCTTTATTCGACTGGTAGTTGATAATCACCGCAAAGCCGTCTTTGGCGAGCCGCAAGGCTACCGCCTTGCCCAAGCCGCGCGAGGCACCGGTGATGAGAGCGTATTTCATTATTTCAGATTCAATTTATTGGTTTTCAAATAGTTTTCAACGTTTGCGATGTCCTTGTAGAACGGCGTGTCTTCGATGAAGAGCGGCACCATCTCACGGATCTTGTCGTAAACCTTACGTGAAGTAGGAGCGAGCTTGTCGGCAATCTTCAGGCAGTCTGTTGCCTGCGCCAACGCGATGTACTGTATCGCCATCACTTGGAAGCAGTTTTCGACCACCTGCTTGCAAATCAAGGCTGTGTTGGTGCCCATACTCACGATGTCCTGATTATCGTTGTTGTTCGGGATGCTGTGTACGTAGTTCGGCATCGCAAGTGTCTGACATTCAGCGGTTGTCGAGGTGGCGGTGAACTGACACGCCTGCATTCCGTAATTCAAGCCGAGTGTGCCTAAGTTAAGGAACGGTGGCAAAATGCCATTGATTCTGTCGTGGAACAGATAGTTTAGCTGTCGTTCAGCTGTCATGCAGAGACGTACGAGTGCGATTTTAACCTTGTCTTCCTCGAGCGAGATGTAGTCGCCGTGGAAGTTTCCGCCATGATAAACGTATTGTGATTCCGGGTCGACGATAGGGTTGTCGCATGCCGAATTCAACTCGTCTTCGATGATATTGCGGGCGTTTTGCAAGGTGTCGTAGATAGGGCCGAGGATCTGCGGAGTGCAACGCAACGAGTAATATGCCTGAACCTTATGCTCGAAAACTTTCACGTCTTTATGACCGTAGTCGTAAAGCTCATGCGCACGTTTCTTCAAGCATTGCGAGCCTTTCGAGAGTTCGCGCATCCTGCGTGCCATAACCTGCTGCCCCTCGTGACGACGGCAGCTGTTTTCGCCTTCCGACATATAATCGTCAAACGAAGCGGCAATCTCGTTCATCCACACTGCTGCCAATGTAGCCCAGTCGAGCAGATTCTCAGCATACAGCTGATTCACCACGCTGATGCCGGTCATCACTGATGTTCCGTTGGTGATGCTCAAGCCTTCGCGGATGTGCATCTTCAGCGGAGTGAGTCCGAGTTGTTTCATCACGTCGGCCGACTTACGCCATTCGCCTTTGTAGTGGACCTCGCCCTCGCCAATCAAACAGAGCGCTATGTGTGCCAACTGCACCAAATCGCCGCTAGCACCCACGCTGCCGTGCATCGGGATGAAAGGGTAGATGCCCTCGTTGATGAACGAAATCAACAGGTTGGCGACGTCGACATGAACTCCCGAACGGCATTGTAACACCGTGCCCAAGCGTGCAATCATTGCTGACTTGACATAAACATCGTCGAGTGGCTCGCCAGCACCAGTGGCATGACTGCGGATGATATTATATTGCAAATCAGTGAGATAACGGTCGTCAACGCGCCATTGTGCCATAGGACCGAAGCCTGTGTTGATGCCGTAAATCACCTTTTCGGCGGCGAATTTCTCCAAAAAACGGTAGCAAGCTTCCACACGAGCCTTCCAATCGTCGGAAACCTCAATGTTTTCGCCAGAATACAAAACTTTTTCTACTTCGCTGAGAGTTATTCTGTCCTTAAAAGTTATCATAAAACACTCGTTATTGCAAAATTGTTAAAACTTGCAAAAATAACAAAAAAATCAACAGATTTCCAAAAATATATAAAAATAAAAAACACGCAACCTTTAAGATGGTCTGGTTAAGAAGAAGTATTAGTTTTTAATAACTTTATAGTATTGGAATAAACTATCTGAGAATTGTAATTTTAAAATGTATATTCCAGAAATCAGATTATTGATGTCGATTGACGAAAAATTATCTGATAAAACATTATCAATCAATAAATTACCTTGTAAATCGAATAATTGGCAGCGACAGAGCTCTTTGTTTGTTGAAATATTCAAGATCCCATTGCTCGGATTAGGGTAAATCGTGGCGTTATGTTCCGAAATCTCATCAACAGCATCAAAGCAATAACGGTATGTCCAGTTTTCTGCTAATGAGTTATCTAAATCTAAATCAATAAGTTGCAGATATGGACCGTTGCCATCTGGCTCAGTAGGCCACGGCTCTGAATCTGCATAATGCACCTCGTCGATGACGTTGCCCCAAGCGTCTGCAATAACGATTTTTTCGGATTTGTTGGAAAGCTTCCGCTGATATTCTCCAAAAGGAATATTGTTATAGTATTGAATATATGTCAAGGAGTCAGAACATAATACTAACGAGTCGCGGGCTGCGAGATTAGAACCGTTTGGGAACTGGTATGTGATACCCAACTCGCGGAGATAGATGCCGGTTAAATCGACATCCTCATCGCCGTTGTTGTTGATCTGGATAAACTCGAGCTGATTGCCGTTAATAGTAGTGTCTACATCCATCGGATGATAGTGAATCTTGGAAATCACGAGTGGTGGCAGATCAATAACATCACAGTTGTCGTACGAACCGATATGCTGGTTTAACCAATTGATTCTCTGTTGAATCCATGTCTTCATCGACTGTAATTCTGACGCATGAGAATTCATCTGATGCCATCTCTGGTTGTCACGAACTACAGCTTCTGAAATCCAGGAGTCAATCTCGTCCATTCGGTCGCATAACCTGTTGTAATCCAATACATTGCCATCTGAAGTTACCTCAAACCAACGTTTGGCTAAATAGCAGTGGAATTCGTCAGTGTCGAACAGGTCTTTCCAGAATTTAGGACCGGTATTGTCGTGATTGTCGAACTGCCACACGTCGTATCGACTTCGATCCCCAAACTCATCGTGACCATACGCGAGGTTATAGTCCCAGATAGGACCGGCACGCAACTTGCCTCTGTTGTCCTTATGGAAAAACGTACTCAAATGATACACATCGACATTTGATGAGAATTCTGCCATAATCATGAAATCCACAAAAGAGGATACATCAATGATGCTTGGGATGCCGTTATCTATTGAAACATTGTGACTTTCTGCTTTATCTGCAAGGTCGAAGAACACATTTTTTATATAATTGTGTTGTGCTGCCGTTATATTTCCAGGTTTGGGATATTCATGAATAAAAACTGCAGGTTGAGGCCACCAGTTACCGTTGTTGCTTTCCATTTCCCATTCATAATAATCGCCATTCGACCTGTCTGTTTGGACGATATGTCCGCCGTCTTTATCAATGTTTACACGGTTGTCGTCAGCCTTGATCTTCTCCATGAAGACATAAAGTCCCTTGTAATCGTCGTTGATGATAACCTCGCAATAAACGCGTCTGGAAGCATATTGCCCAAGTTGTTCGAAAAGTTCGTATGACAACACATCACGTAAACCTGTCTGGTCGAAAGCCAAGGAGTTGAGCACCCAGTCATTCTCTTTCGGCATGCCTAACAGACTGACATTGTTATTCGTAATGTCATCATCCATCAGTGTTTCAAGTCCGTAAGGCTTTTTAGCCGGCATCTGCGACGAGCTTCCACGTCTTTCTATGCCGATGCGACCGTCATAATTCAAAAACTCGGGGTTGTTGATGTCTGAGAGATGGTTCCTCGATCCGTCCTGATGCCATATTATCTTCATGGTTCCCAACACCTTAGGCTCGTCGGGAATGTTGACGTGGCCGTCGGTTTCGATAACCACAATAGGAAGGTTGCTGTCGGTGAAGGTTTGTGCCACCGACAGGATTGGAATCCAAAATAATAATATAACAAATAGTTTTTTCATAATTTGTTGTCATTTCGAGCTTGTCGAGACCTGAGCTTGCGAAAGCATTCACCTTGGTGAATAAGTCCGTTAAACAAGGATTTCTCCATTTCGCTTCGCTCCAGTCGAAATGACGGAGAGCGTTATTCTTCAGGATACTCCGGAATCTCGATGATTTTCAGAGATTCTGCGAGGTATGCCGATGCAGTAAGTTGCGGGTAGTTGAGCAGTACCGAGATGGCATCTTGGTGCTCTGCGCGAATCTTCACCATCTCTTCTTCAATCTCCATAGCTATCGGGAGCTGCTCTTTGAAACGAATCTCACCGGCTCTGTCGACAGCGTCGCGGATGATAGGAGCCACCTCCTCATAATATTTCAGAAGCACCTTGTTGCGAGCTTCCTCGTCTTCAGTGTCAAGCTTTGCTGCATATTTCTTGTAAATGGCAGCGCACTGCTCGTCGGATTCCTGAAACACATTATCGACTTTATCGCCAATGGCTGTCCATCTGTCGATAGTAGGCTGCAATGGCTCAAGGTATTTGCTGGCTTCCACTGCTGCTTCCATCATCGCTGCCTCGGCCTGACCTTCGTTATAATGTGCCTGGAGATACGCCTCTTGCTCTTCCTCGCTCATCTGCGAGAGCATGTCGATTTCCTCTTTGCTGAGGCCTGTCGTCATCTCGGCATAATTATACGCTGCTGCCATTATCTGTGCAGAATCAGCATTCTGATAAGGCACCTCTAACACTTTGCCGGTGAGGTCGAGGACCTTCATCTGGAACTTCATGACCTCGCTCGACAGCATCTTCAGACCCTGTCCGCTAAGCTCGGCCTTTTTATAGCTGACCATCTGTTGCACCGACGGAATCGGCTTGAGCTGGCGCATGATACCTTCGTAGGTGAGAGGCTCGTCGCTTTCCTCAACAGCCTGTTCTTCTACTTCAACATCAGGAATCTGGTCGACGATGGCATCTGATACCTTGTCGGCTGCTTTTTCCGATGTCTTCTCAATGATTTTGTCCTCAGTCTTTTGTTGCGCTTTCTTTGCAGCTTTTTCAAGAAAACCGCCAATCTGCGCGTTGGCAGTGAAAGTGCCGATGATTACGGCAATTATCAACAAAACAAGTTTTTTCATGGTATAATATTTTTAAGGTTAATTAAATTATTGTAACACTTTGTTTAAAGTTATATAATCAGGATATGCAAGTTGTTGACCGCCAACGGTGATATATGGTTTTATCTTAATTCCCACGTTGACAGGATCGCTGCTCGCACCGGCTAATTTGAATGCCAAATTGACGATGGCGTCAGCCGATTCGCCGCCAAACAGCTGGAAAAGGTCGGTGGAAACCGGTATGGTGACGGTGTTGCTGGCATTTGCAGGCACACTGATGGTTTGGTCTAATGTGGTGGCAATCACTCTTTTATCGTTGAGCGTCAGGATATAGTCCATCTTTGTCATCGAAGCCGGACTGGAATTCGGGTTGGTGACGTCAAGGTTGACGTTGAAAGTGACAGGCAGCGACTTGTTGACCAAAGCTCTGGTGAGCGCAATGGCCTGATTTACATTCAAATCACTCCTTGTCATGCCTTTTCTCAGATTCAAGCCGAGCATCTCAACGCTGTTGACACTGTTGAAATCAAAGGTACATTTGGCAAAATTAGCCATCTGTGACATCTGTTGAAGCACATCGCACGACGTCAATCCGATGGTGACGAGGACGATTAAAAATATTCTTTTGATTTTTGACATGATAGAAAAAATTTATCCGTTCTATTTAACAATAAGTTTTTCAGACAATCTGTCGTTCATTTTAACAAAATAAACACCTTTTTCCAGCGTAACTGTCTCTTTCTCAACGATTTCTTTTTGCAAAACTATCTGCCCGAGCATATTTGTGATTGTCACAATCCCACTGCCTTCTATCGTGACATTTCCGCTTGAAGGGTTAGGGTAGATGTTTAGCGTCGTGATGTTGCATTCATCGATCGATTCATATCCTGCTGTTGCCCATAGTGTAAGCATCGTTGTGGCACAATCGCAATCGAGGGTAAACAAGATGTCGACAAAGCCCATTTCACCGACTGTGATGTTAGGAGTCAATGTTGCTACTCCGGTAAACTCAACTGATTCGTCAGGTTCAACATGAAATGTGGTACATGCCTCTCCATCTTTGTAGAGATGAACATCGGTGAAATACTCGCTAATGCAGTTGATGCGGACACCTGACGGCTCATATCCCAAGTTGGTGAACACGCAGTCGAATTCGACTTGTGAGCCTGGAGCTGCCAGTGTGTAATAGTTTGCAGGCTCCACGATAATGTCGTATTTTCCGACCATATCGACAATAACGTCGTCGATTGTAAGAACATAATCACCATAACTTGATACCGCGTGAATGCCGATATATGTGAAATCGGATGTCATCTCTTCTATGTAAGCCGAGAATTTCTCATAGCTGCCGCTGCTGACAATCTCGTTGAGCATTATTTGGGTCATTGCGCTTGGATTTGCTCCGTTGCCAGCCCAAATCTCCAACTGGTAGCCGCCGTCTGATACTGCCCAAAGTGAGAAGCGATATTTCAACTGTTCGCTCAAATACATGGGCATAAACATCCACGATTCGGTGCTGTTTGTGTAGGCGTACCAATTGCCGTTGTGTGGTATGCGGTTGTGGTCTTGTTCAAGATATCCGGCGAGCCAGGTGTCGTTGGCGACCTCCCATCCCACAGGCGTTTCGCCATCGTGGTTGCCATATTCGAACCCTTCGATGAGCACGCTGTCGGCAAATGCAAATCTTGTTATGAACAATATTAATAAGGTGATAAAAAGTTTTTTCATAGTTATTTATATATCAACATGCAAAAATACAAAAAATTTAATCTTTTTTGTAATTAATTCAAAAAATCACTATATTTGCAGTGTCATTAGTCATAACGACTTTTGGCGGACATATTGGAAAGACGTTGATCTAACGTTTTATCTGCGGCTTGTAGAATCTGGTAAATTCAATAGTCATCAGCAAGATAAAGCAATAGACGACGTCCATGCGAATTGTTATATAATGGTGTTGCCCAACACCTACTTATATATAACTTTCCAGCGTGGGCTTCGGCGTTGCTTATCCTCTGATGATGGGCATTACCAGAGCCTTACAAGCGGGATAGGCATAGTTCAGACTCCCGCGCTTTTCTTTTATGTTTCATGATTTTATATTTGTTATTCGGCATTGGGAGTCTGCCGGAAGTAAGAATTTACTATTCAATAACTATAAATTATTAAAATCATGAAAAAGTTAAATTTACTTGGAATGACAATGCTTGGAGCATTGGTATTGGTAAGCTGTGGAAGTTCAAAAAACATGGCTGTACAGTCAAACATTGAAAAACAAACAAGTCTTGAAGGGGAAAAAGTTGTTGTTGAAACAACAAAACTTACTGGCTACGAAATGTCAGAGGGTCTTAGTGAAGACGGTACTAAACTTGTTACAATCGCTTATAAGTGGTTCGCAGGTATTGGTAAAGCTAACGATAAACAAACAGCTATCGAGATGGCTGAACTTGAGGCAAGAGCAACAATTTCTAGGGTTATAGAAAATGCAGTCATGGCTCAGTCAGAGCGTGGTAGTTTGGTAAACAACGGAGAAGTTCAGAAGGCATTAAAATCACATTGGCAACAGGTTAGTATGAGCATTCAGAATGCATGTGAGCCTTTTGGAGACACCAAAATCGAATATAATCCAACCACAAAGATGTATACAGCGACTCAGAAAGTTGCTTGCCGTGGTGACAAATACCAGCAAATGCTCAACAATGCAGGAAATTACAAGCCTAACAACCTTAGTGGTAAAGACCTTGATGATTTCGTAAAAGTAAATCAATCAATTATTGATGCAGCAAGAGGAAATTAATCCATGAAAAGAATATTAACTATAGTATTGCTGCTGTTTGTTGGATATGTTGCAAAGACGCAGAATTATCCGTCGGAATGGGTGAAATATACCTCCGACGGATATTTCCATGATATAGAGAATGCAAAGGACAAACAAACAGCCTTGGATCTGGCTCGCTCAAATCTTGCAAAACAGATTCAAGTTCAAGTACAAGAGCAGAGCCAAATTGATAAGCAAGCAATTAATGGCAAGACCAATATCCTTTATTCTTCACAGAAGAACTTTTCTACAGATGTCGATATGGATCTTGCGCAGACTCTTAGCTATTATGATGCAAACACTTCAAAGTATTATGTTATTGCATATATTAATAAACAAGAAGCTTGCAATTACTATGAAAACGATGTGAAAATGTTTATCAGCAATGTGAATAATATCATAACAATTGCTGATAATTACACAAACTCAGGATTTAAGTCAAGGGCGAAGGAAGAACTTCAAAGAGCCTTGGACATGTTTGATGGTAGAATAGGTAAGCCTTTCTTTTGGCTGAATGTTTTTGGCTTAGATGAGTATGATATCAAACAATATCTTAATAAGGTAAACAAACTTGAACAGACTGTTAAATCGAAACTCGCAGATTTGGAATATGGTACTACATATTGTATTGTGTGTACCGCAGATAATTTCGGGCGCAAGTATTTCAAATTGGCTAATGAGATAAAGGGTGATTTAGCAGAATCTGGCTGTAACTTTGTTGATGATCCGAGTATGGCGGATTATGTGATTTATATTGATGCTTCAGCGAGGGAATATAATAAAGTCGTAACAGGTAATGTGACGGCATATTATACTTTCGTTGACGCTGCAATTGCAATTGACAAAGTGGCGACCAATCAGAGAATATTCGAAGACGAGATTTCGTTAAAGGGCTCTCATACATTGAGTTTTGACGAAGCTGGTCGTGACGGATACAAAAAGATTCGCAAAGAAATAAGCTCAATATTAAAGGAGAATATTAAATTATGAAGAAAGAGTTATTAACAGTTATTATGCTGTTGCTTGTTATGACAATAACAGCACAAAACACTACAACAAAAACCATAAAGACAAATGGTTATGAAATGATCGAGACCATGAATGACGATGGTACGGATATGATCAAAAGACCTTATCGCTGGTTTGCAGGTATGGCAGAAGCTGATGTTGAATCAGTTGCTGTTGAAATGGCGCAGCTTGAGGCTTATGCGACGGTTTCACGTGTTATAGAAAATGCAGTGTCAACTAATGCAGAGCGTTCTACATTAACAGTTGACGGAAAAGTTGCAAAAGCTTTGAAATCACATTGGGATCAGATGAGTTTTAGCATACAGAAAGCATGCGAGCCTTTTGGCGATGCTATTTCAACATATAATTCTCAGACAGGATTATATGAGGTAATAGCAAAGGTCGGCATTCGTGGCGATCGTTATGTTAAAATTCTTGACGGTGCTAAAAAGGTACAACCAGAAGGCCTTTCAAAAGAAGAGTTGCAGGAGTTTATAGAAGTTAACGATGCGATCATTGATGCTGCAAAAGGCAATTAATGAAAGGATTTATCAATTGAATTAAAATATTTATATGAAAAATTTATTATTTTTTGTCTTGCTACTTTCGTTGTCGTTGGGGTTGTATTCTCAAGATAAAAAAGTTGCTGTAATGGAAACTAAAGCAGGTCAAGGAGTCACTGCATTTCAAAGTAATATGATTCGAGGCGGAATGGAGACGGCCATTGCTAATGCTAAAGGATATGAGGGATTTGACCGTTCTGCTTTTGATGTCATTATGCAGGAGCAGAATTTCCAACGTTCTGGCGCTGTTGATGAAGCTCAGATTAAAGAATTAGGTCAGATGGCTGGTGTTCAATACATTTTAGTGACCGAAGCTGAATCTGAAGATGGATATTTATATATTCTAGCAAAACTTCTTGATGTGGAAACAGGTAAATATGGTAAAGCATATGATAAACTTTGTGAATCAAATCCTGCTGCTATACGCCAAGCTTGTCTTGAATTAGGCGAACGTTTGTTTGATGTTACAATGTCTTATCACAATGTGGCGACCCCTCCTAAACCAAATTATAACAATACACAAACAAAAACTACTGAAGGACAGTCCTATATGTCTGGTTCAAATAGTAAAGTTGGTGATGTGATAGCTTTTCAGGATGGAACACAAGGCGTTGTTTTTTATATAGACAACGGGCAAGGTTTGGCTGTTTCACTTACAGAGAGAGAGTTAAAATGGGATGGTAGTCGCAAACTTGAAGATATTGTATCACTTAATAATACTGATGAAAACAACCATCCATTTGTATATGGTCAAGGTAAAACAAATACACAAGCAATTATACAACAATTGGGAACAAATGCAGAAGCAGCAAATTGGTGTACAAGAATGGGTGAAGGATGGTACTTACCAAGTGCAGGAGAGTTGTATTGTTTAATGATGGCATCTAAAAAAGGTACAGTATTGAACAATAAACTTAATTCTAGTGGAGCAAGATTGAGCGGATGGTATTGGGCAAGTACCGAGAATAGTAGAAAAGAGGCCATTAATATAAGTGATGGGGGATCTGTATTTACTGAAGACAAGAATTCAGAAGTTAAAGTTAGAGCTATAAGGGCTTTTACAGAATAATGAGTTAAAATTTTTATTAACATTTAAAATTTTAGTATAATGAAAAGATTATTTACGTTAGTTTTAATGATGTTAGTGACATCATTTATTATGGCACAAACCCCTGTGAAAAAGGTGGCAGTTATGGAAACTAAAGCATCTGCAGGTGTTTCAGATTTTCAAAGCCAGATGGTTCGTGGTGCTATGGAAGCTGCTGTCGTAACAGCAAAAGGATACGAAGGTTACGATCGTACAGCTTTCGATGTTATCATGCAAGAGCAGAATTTTCAACGTTCAGGAGCTGTTGATGAGTCTCAAATCAAGCAGTTGGGACAGATGGCAGGCGTTCAATATGTTTTGGTAACTGAAGCATCGCAGGAAGATGGCTATTTCTACATTCTTGCTAAACTTCTTGATGTGGAAACTGGAAAGTATGGTAATGCCTATGATGTTCTTTGTAAACAATCACCAACGGACATAAAGGAATCTTGTGCTGAATTGGGTTCTAATTTATTTGGCAACGGTAAAGGCCCTTCCAAAAAAAGCAATGTTAATATGATTCCTGTTGACCAGGTTGCTGAAGTTTCAGCTGTTAATACACAACCATCAGAAGAAGTGGATCCTGTAAAACGCATTAAAAGGGTTTGGATGGCTTATTATATGGATGGGAAACGTTTGACCAATGAACGTTATATGGATTTAATAAATGGTTGTAGTGAAGCAAAAGCGACATATGATAGAGGAAAAAAGATAAAAACAGCTGGTTATATTACATTGGGTTGTGGCGCTGCATTGCTTGCAGTTGGAATAGCAAATTATGCTGGTGGTTCAGATTATGGTGACAATGGTATTAATGAACCAGCGGTAATTGGAGCCGCAGTATGCTTGGCGTCAATTCCGGTGTTTATTTGGGGTAAAAACGTAAGAAATAGCGCCTATAAAGACTATAATGACTATTGTGCTAAACCTGCAACTAATTTAAGTTTAAATGTTAAAAACAATAGTGTTGGTATTAGTTTGAATTTCTGATGTTTTTTTAATATTTAACATAACAACAAGAGAACGCCAAACTGGGTGTCTCTTGTTGTTTTCATAGTTATTTAGATAAACGATGCCATTATAGGTTCGGCAAAAGGTAACTGATATATACGATCATTAATTTTATATGATAAGAAAACTCCTTGTTCTCACGCTTGCGCTAATTATCACTGCATCAGTCGTGGCGCAGAAAAAAGTCGCTGTTTTGGAAACCAAATGCACCGACAATAGTATTACGTCGTTCCAGAGTACTATGGTGCGAGGCGGTATGGAAACTGCAGTGGGAAATACACCCGGGTATAAGGTTTACGACCGGAGTTCGTTTGACGCAATTATGAAAGAACAGAATTTCCAACGCTCAGGAGCCGTTGATGACCAGCAAATCCGCCAATTGGGTGTTATGGCTGGAGTACAGTATATCATTGTGCCTGAAGCTACTGCTGCTGGTAATGAGTTTTACATCTTGGTGAAAATGCTTGATGTGGAAACCGGTGAATTCGGTGCCGTTTATGAAGAGTTGTGCGGCCCATCAGGCTCTGAAATAAGGCAAGCATGCTCTAATCTTGGTGTTCAGCTGTTTGGCTCAACTGGTGGTACTAGAAGTAGTGTTTCTAATAGTAGTATATCGAAGTCTTATAATAATACGATACAAGAGTACATTGATTTGGGACTTAGCAGCGGCACTAAGTGGAAACGCACTAACGAATCTGAATTGATGGATTATCATACAGCTTATAGCAACTACGGTAGTTCAATACCAACAATTAGCCAGTGGGCGGAATTAAAAAATCATTGTACCTGGACATGGACGGGTAACGGTTATAAAGTGACGGGTCCCAACGGGAACTACATTACATTACCGGCCGATGGTTTTCGTGAGTTCAAAGATGGTATTATTTACGGTAAAGACACTTCAGGCTATTATTGGATGTTTGATAACGGTAAAGATCAGGGCAATGCACAGTGCCTATTAATCACATCTTCTCTGGCAAAATATGAGAAGTTAGGTGCCGTTTATGGTTTCTCTGTAAGGTTAGTTAAATAAGGATTTAATAATGAATTAATATGAAACGATTATTATGTATTGCCATGTTAATGGCATTGAGTTTTACGCTTTTTGCACAAACAAAAAAGGTTGCAGTTTATGTGACAGGAGAGCAAACTGGTATTAATAAGGTACTAGGTGACCAACTTGTAGAAGCATTTACACGTAGTGGTAAATATGTAGCTATTGAACGTACGGCTAGTTTTTTAGCAGAGATTAGTAGAGAGCAGAGTTATCAACGAACAGGAGCTGTTAGTGATAATGAAATAGCCAGTTTGGGTAATCAATTTGGCGTACAATATGTTTGTGTCGCAGATGTTTCTGAAGTTTTTGGAGAGAAATATATTTCGGCGAGACTGATAGATGTTGAAAGCGTAGTTGTTATTAATACTGCTAATACAAGTAGCAAGCTACAAAATATGGATGATTTGATAAAAGCGTGTTCGTCAATAGCGACCAAATTGTCCGGAAAAACAGCAAAAGAGGCGGCTGCCGAAGCTGCTGCAAAAGCTGCAGAAGAAGCACGCTTGGCTAAAGAACGTGAAAATTTCTTCAAACAAGCTATGGAAGCAGGTTATATTCGAGTGTCAAATCTATATGTTGTCTGTGATATTAATTCTGGCGGAGGTTTTGATGCAGCAAAGTATTGTACAATTGGAGGTTACAAAGATTGGAGAATTCCCACACCTTCAGAACTTTCAATGATTAAAAGGCAATATTGTGATTGGGCAAATGAAGCATATAAATATTCTTCAAGCGTTTCATCTTTCTTAAATAACTTATGTTCTCGAATGAGCGAAAAGCCATTTTATGTTGATGGAGGTAATGTGAAATACTTCTTGACACCGGAAGGTAGACAAGCTAACGGTTGGGAGACTATTTATAATTTATTTGTTAGGGATATTAAATAGATGATATTGCAGATGGTGATATATGAAATTTGCAATTATAGCATCTATTAAAAAATATAAATATGAAGCGTTTTTTATTTCTTACAATCATTGTCGTAATTATTGGGTTGACTGTTGCAGCACAAAACACAAAGAAAGTGGCAGTGTGGGAGACCAAATGTTCAGACAACAGCATAACGTCGTTCCAGAGTACTATGGTGCGAGGCGGAATGGAGACTGCGGTAGGCAACACTCCTGGTTATGAGGTTTACGACAGGAGTGCGTTTGATGCCATTATGAAAGAGCATAATTTCCAACGCTCAGGAGCCGTTGATGACAAGCAAATCCGCCAATTGGGTGTTATGGCAGGAGTTCAGTATATCATAGTGCCTGAAGCCACTGTTGATGGCAATGAGTTTTACATCTTGGTGAAAATGCTTGATGTGGAAACTGGCAAATTCGGTGCCGTTTATGAGGACCTATGCGGACCATCCGGAGCGGAAATACGAAAAGCCTGCTCAAATCTTGGAGTACAGCTTTTTGGCTCTTCGGGCAACACTGGCGGCAGTTCCACAACCCGACCATCAAACAGCAACACCTCAACCAGCCGTGGTGCTTCTTCTTTGAACTTCAGCGTTAATGGTGTTAACTTTGAAATGATAAAAGTTGAAGCGGGCAGCTTCACTATGGGCTGTACCTCAGAGCAGGGCGGCGATTGTTATGATTGGGAGAAACCTTCGCATCGTGTTACAATTACACAAGACTATTACATCGGTAAGTTTGAGGTGACACAGGAATTGTATAAGGCTGTCATGGGCACTAACCCGAGCTATTGGAAAGAATATAATCGTCCAGTTGAAAATGTCAGTTGGAACGACGCTATGGAATTCTGTGCAGAGCTTAGCCGTCTGACAAGCCGCCAGTTTACACTTCCCACTGAGGCGGAATGGGAATACGCCGCACGTGGCGGTAAAAAGAATGAATGCACAAAATATGCAGGAGGATGGAGCATTGGCTATGTGGCATGGTACTCCGATAACAGCGGTAGCTCCACACATGTCTGCGGAACGAAACGAGCCAATGCGTTGGGTATTTACGACATGAGCGGCAACGTTTGGGAATGGTGTCTAGATAGGTATGGTAACTACAGCAGTGCAAGTCAGACCGACCCTATGGGGTCGTCATCAGGCTCGAACCGCGTGTATCGGGGCGGTGGCTGGGGCCACGACGCTGAGAACTGTCGAGTCTCGTATCGGCGCGGCTACACTCCTGACTACCGTTACCGCAATCTGGGCTTCCGCGTTGTGCTCCATTAGTTTTTCTATGGCGATATCAGTCCTCATATTAAGCTGAAAAAGAAGCCCTGTATAGCTTGGATTGAGCGCGACGCAGGCGAGGGACGAGCAGCGTCGGTGAATGGAAAGGAATACAGGGCGGGAAAGGAAATAAATAGAAAAAATTATATGAAAAGAACTTTTATTATCACAGTTTTACTAATGCTTTCGGCATTTGTAATGGCTCAAAACACAAAAAAAGTAGCAATCCTTGAAACAGTTGACAAGGAGAACAAAGTTGAATATGGAGTTGAGTTGCAATTGCGCGGTTATTTGACCGATGCCATTAACAGGACACCTGGCTATGAGGGTTATGATCGTGTTGATATGTCATCTATTTTGGGCTAACACAACTTCCAGAGAACTGGTTATGTGAGTGACGCGCAGATTAAAAAACTCGGTGAGATGACGGGAGCAAGCTCAATAATTGTGGCAGAAGCGGCTTTGTACGGCTCAGACAGAATTATTGTGACAGCTAAGATTATTGATGTTGAGACAGCACGTATTGAGAACACATCTAGACCTAAAGTGGCCAGTACCAGTGATGACGGCATGGCGAAAGCATGCGCGGAACTTGCCATAGAGCTTCTTGGAATGACAAGAAACACTGGTAGTTATACTTCTGGTGGATCAAGTGCCAATAGCTATTCATCTGGCCAGGACTTCACCGAGACAGCCTTTGGCATAAACATGAAGATGGTTTATGTTGAAGGTGGCAGCTTCACCATGGGCTGTACTGGTGAACAGGGTAGCGACTGCGATGATGATGAGTCGCCGAACCGCTATACAAAAGTGAACTCTTTTTATATCGGCATGCTTGAGGTGACACAAAGCCAATGGGAGAAGGTGATGGGAACAACAATTTACCAGCAAAAATCAAAAGCAGGTGCTTCAAACACTTATGGCACTGGTCCTGACTATCCTATGTACTATGTGAGTTGGGAGGAGACGAAGGAGTTTTGTGCGAGACTGAGCCGTCAGACAGGAAAGAACTACAGTCTTCCTACCGAAGCCGAATGGGAATACGCCGCACGTGGCGGTAAAAAGAATGAAGGCACAAAATATGCAGGAGGATGGAGCATTGGCGATGTGGCATGGTACTCCGATAACAGCGGTAGCTCCACACATGTCTGCGGAACGAAACAAGCCAATGCGTTGGGTATTTACGACATGAGCGGCAATGTTTGGGAATGGTGTGAGGACTGGTACGGCCCATATCTGTCATACGACACCGACAACCCTAAAGGCGCGTCATCAGGCTCGTGCCGCGTGAATCGGGGCGGTGGCTGGGGCCACGGCGCTAGGATCTGTCGAGTCTCGGATCGGAACTACCTCACTCCTGACTCCCGTGGCAACTATCTGGGCTTCCGCGTTGTGCTCCATTAGTTTTTCTATGGCGCAATCCGAACTCATATTAAGCTGAAAAAACGGTTTATTATAATGAAGTAGAGACGCACGGCCGTGCGTCTCTACGTGTTTTATATCGCCTTTTGTTAACAAATTTTAACACAGTTTTCATTTTTCTGCAAGTTATGTTAAAAATTGTGAAAAACGATAACTGTATTGTTTTTAGCGTTATCTTTGCCACAAGTTTCTAAAAATTAGAATTATGGAATCTGTTTTTCAAAACAAATACAAAATTGCATCAAATCGTTTGTGCGGATGGAATTACGCTAGCGACGGGCATTATTTTATAACAATTGTAACCGCAAATAGAGAGAATCATTTTGGGAAAATAATGGATGACAAAATGATAATGAACGATTGGGGACAAATCGTTTATGATGAATTTTTTAAATCATTTGAAATGCGGCAAGAATTGTATTTAGGAGGATTTGTTTTAATGCCCAATCATATTCATGCAATTGTTTCAATCGTAGAGACGCACGGCCGTGCGTCTTCACCAAAATCAAATGACGGACCAAAATCAAATAATACAACCAAACAATTAATCAGGCAACCACAATCAATATCATCATTCATTGCTGGTTTTAAATCGGCAACGATAAAACATATAGACGATTGGATCGATATAAACAATCCCAATATGCCAAAATTTAACCGACGTAATCCATTATGGCAACCAAATTATTATGACCATATTATTCGGTCAGAAAAAGAATATATGCAAATATCAGGATATATTGTTGATAACCCATTGCATTGGGAGAAGGATAGGAATAAAACAATGTAGAGACGCACGGCCGTGCGTCTCTACGATCAATCATATGATTCTACATCATTTGATGTGTGGTATGGACATTATAATTTTCTTGAAACTTCTTTCTCCGTATAACCTTCAATAATATCTCCAACCTTGATGTCGTTGAAGTTCTCGATGTTCAAACCGCATTCGAAGCCTGCGGAAACCTCCTTCACGTCGTCTTTGAAACGTTTCAGAGAGCCGAGTGTGCCTTGGTGAACCACGATGCCGTCGCGGATGAGACGTATCTTCGTCTGACGGTTGACCTTTCCGTCGAGCACCATACATCCTGCGATATTTCCAACCTTGCTGATGTGAAACACCTCACGGATCTCGATGTTGCAGGTGACGACCTCTTGGATCTCAGGAGCCAACATACCTTCGATAGCTGACTTGATTTCCTCGATAGCAGTGTAGATGATTGAGTACAGACGGATATCGATCTGCTCTTTCTCGGCAATCTTTCTGGCTTGCATTGTAGGACGCACGTTGAAGCCAACGATGACAGCGTTGGATGCTGATGCCAGCATGATATCGGCCTCGCTGATGGCACCCACTGACTTGTGGATGATGTTGACCTGTACCTCTTCTGTCGAAAGCTTCAGCAATGAGTCGGACAATGCCTCCACAGAGCCGTCAACGTCAGCTTTGACGATGATGTTGAGCTCTTTGAAGTCGCCGATGGCGATACGACGTCCGATCTCATCCAAAGTGATGTGTTTCTGGGTTCTGATACCCATCTCACGCTGCAGCTGCTGACGACGGTTGGCGATGGTCTTAACCTCGCGTTCGTCGGTCATGACGTTGAAGTTATCGCCTGCCTGAGGAGCGCCGTTCAAACCTAACAGCAGCAATGGGGTAGAAGGACCTGCTTCTTTCAACGGCTGGTTACGCTCGTTGAACATAGCCTTCACCTTGCCGTATGTCGTGCCTGCGAGAACCATGTCGCCCACATGCAATGTGCCTTCCTGAACGAGGAGTTTTGCCACATAGCCACGTCCTTTGTCGAGAGCCGACTCGATGACAGTACCCTTGGCTAATTTGTTTGGATTACCCTTGAGGTCGAGCATCTCAGCCTCGAGAAGCACCTTCTCAAGAAGCTCGTCGACGCCGATACCTTGTTTTGCTGATATCTCCTGTGACTGCACCTTGCCGCCCCATTCCTCGACGAGGATGTTCATGTCGGCAAGCTGACGGTAAATCTTCTGTGGGTCAGCTGTTGGCTTATCGATCTTGTTGATAGCGAAGACGATAGGCACGTTAGCAGCATGTGCGTGGTTGATAGCCTCGACGGTCTGCGGCATCACGTTGTCATCAGCGGCGATGACGATGATGGCGACGTCGGTGATCTTAGCACCACGGGCACGCATAGCGGTGAACGCCTCGTGACCAGGAGTATCCAAGAAGGTGATCTTCTTGCCAGTGCTGGTCTTCACCTCGTAAGCACCGATATGCTGGGTGATACCGCCAGCCTCGCCAGCCACCACGTTGGTGCTTCTGATGAAGTCCAACAACTTGGTCTTACCGTGGTCGACGTGACCCATGACGGTGACGACAGGAGCTCTTGGGACGAGGTCTTCCGGATTGTCAGGCTCGTCGGCTTCTGCGATGGCTTCCTGCACGTCCATGCTCTGGAACTCGACTTTGAAGCCGAACTCCTCTGCTACGACTTGCAGAATCTCAGCGTCCAGACGCTGGTTGATGCTGACGAACATTCCGAGACTCATGCAGGTGGCGATGACCTTGGTCACAGGGATGTTCATCAAGGTTGCCAACTCGTTGGCGGTGACGAACTCCGTGACCTTGAGGACTTTCTGTTCCTCCATTTCGTGCATTCTTTCCTCCTCAAGCTCGTTCTGGATGTTGTGACGTTTCTCACGACGGTGCTTTGAAGTCTTAGATTTTCCTAATGGCGACAGTCTAGCGAGAGTCTCCTTGATCTGTTTCTGGATTTCTTCATCCGAAAGCTCTGGTTTCTCTTCGAAGATAGGCTGTTTACCCTTCTTGAAGCGGTCTTTCGAGCGTTTCTCATCCTTGCCAGGTTTTCCACCTTGGCCTTGCTGCTTGCCACCTTGTTGTGGCTTACCACCTTTATCTTTTGGCTTGTCTGCACCTGCTATCTCGTTAGGGTTGACAGGTGAGTTGCCTATACGTTTGCGTTTTTTCTTCTTGTCCTTCTTGTCTTCACCAGATGTCGCTACAGGTTTGCCTTTGCCTTTATGCTCCACAGGAAGCTCGATCTTATCGACAATCTTAGGGCCTTCCAGCTTTGTGAACTTAGTCGGGATGAAGTTGTCCTCAGCTTCATCTTTAGGTTCAGGCTGAGCTGGCTTCTCAGGCTGTGCCGGTTGTACTGGTTGTACCGGTTTTGGCTGTGGTTTTGGCTGAACCGGCTTCGGTGCCTCGACAGGTTTTGCCGGTTGTGCTGGCTTTTCTTCCTTCGGCGCACTATTGGGCTGTCCGTTACCCTTAGGCTCCTTGGCTTTCTTTCCGCCGTCCAAATCAATCTTTCCGACCACATTCAGCTTGATGGCGTCTTTCACACTGTCATCTTTCGGTTTTTCCGCCTTTGGCTTCTCTTCAACCGTCTTCTCCTCTGTTATCTTTTCTCTATTATCTGTTATCTCCTTCTTCTCCTCTTTATCCTTCTTATCGTTAACGAGGATATTCGATTTAATAGAGACAATTTCCTCCTCCTCTTCAACGACTTTCGGCTTCTCCGTCGTCTCAACGGTGATGGTTTTGCCTTTGAAAGCGATGTTTCCGAGCTGGTCGGCATTTTTCTTCACTTCTTTTTCGCCCTGATATTCCTTCACGACGAGGGCATACTGCTCCTCTGTGAGCTTGGTGTTTGGCGATGGGTCGATGTTTTGACCTTTCTTGGCAAGAAATTCCACAATTGTCGAGGTGCCTACGTTAAACTCCCTCGCAGCCTTTGATAATCTGATGTTTTTAACTTCTTCGGACATAATTTTTTATTTAAAACAGATTCTAATCTTTATTGTTTTGTTTCGTCATTTCGAGTGAAGCGAAGCGGAATCGAGAAATCTCCTGCAATTAAGCAGTATTATTTGTCGGAGATTTCTCCGCTTCCTGCGGTCGGTCGAAATGACGGGTGTGTTATTCAGCGAACTCCGCCTGCAAAATCTTGAACACCTCATTCACTGTCTCAATCTCGAGGTCAGCACGTGATGCCACTTCCTCAGGGGTGTAGGCGAGGACGTTCTTAGCTGTGTCGCAGCCCATTCTTCTGAGTGAGTCGATGATCCAGTCTTCGATTTCGTCGTTGAATTCCTTCAGGTCGACGTCGTCTTCCATGTCGACTTCATCGCTGTTACGGTAAACGTCGATGTCGTAGCCTGTGAGTTTGCCTGCGAGCTTGATGTTATAGCCGCCCTTACCGATGGCGAGGCTCACCTGGTCGTTCTCCATGTAAACTTCAGCGAGTTTCTTTGCCTCGTTGATGTTGATCGATGTGATCTTAGCCGGGCTCAAAGCTCTGCTGATGAACAGCTCAGGTTTTGTTGTGAAGTTGATGACGTCGATGTTCTCGTTGCGGAGCTCTCTCACGATGCCGTGGATACGTGAGCCCTTCATACCGACGCAAGCGCCAACAGGGTCGATTCTGTCGTCGTATGACTCGACGGCGATCTTTGCTCTCTGTCCTGGCTCACGCACGATCTTTCTGATGGTGATCAAGCCATCGTAAACTTCCGGAACCTCTTGTTCGAACAAGCGCTGCAGGAAGATTTCAGATGTTCTTGACAAAGTGATGACAGGAGTGCCGTTTTTGTTCTCAACGCTCTTCACGATAGCGCGGATTGTCTCACCTTTCTTATAAACGTCGGCTGGAATCTGCTCGATTTTCGGTAAAACGAGCTCGATGCCGTCTTCGTCAACAGCGATGATTTCCTTGCGCCATGCCTGTGATACCTCGGCAGTCACAATCTCACCAACTTTATCTTTGTATTTCAGATAGATGTTTTCCTTTTCGTATTCCATGATTTTGGTCTGGAGGTTCTGGCGGATTGCCAAGATCTCTCTTCTGCCAAAGCTATGGATATCAACGACTTCCGCCACATCGTCACCGACTTCGAAGTCCGGCTCGATTTTTATTGCGTCGGAATATGCAATCTCTGCGAGCTCATCCTCGACAGCGCCGTCCTCAACCACAGTGCGGTTGTGATAAATCTCAAGGTCTCCCTTGTCGATGTTGACGATGATGTCGAAATACTCGTCGCTGCCGTATTTCTTGGCAAGCATAGCCTTGAACACGTCGCTGAGGATGTGCATCATGGCTTCACGGTCGATGTTCTTAAACTCCTTAAATTCGGAGAAGGTGTCGATTAAGTTAAGTGTGTCCATTTTAAAATTTAATATATGGTCTGACTTCTTTTAATTTATTGATTTCCAATGTTGTAGCATCGTGATAGATGACTTTGGTCAACTTGCCGTATTTCTTCGCTTCGGCTTCCTCGACTTCAAGCTGCTCGTCGTTGAATGATAACAGCTTATACATCTTTTTCACGCCTTCTATATCGGTGATAATCAAATCCTTACCGATATACTTTTTATATTGTCTCATCTTCAGAAGAGGCTCGTCAATGCCGGCCGACGACACGTTGAGCTCATAATCTTCAACGTCTCTGTCGAGTTTTTCATTGATATAATTGCTCACCGCAACACAGTCGTCGATGGTCACAGAGCTGTCAGCGTCAAGGAAAAGCTCGATGACGTTGCTCTTGCTAATCGTCACGTTTACGACGTAACGGTCGGTGTCTTTCATGGCTTCTTCCGCCAAACTGATGATTTGTTCTTTCGTTATCATTGCTTTAACAATAAAAAAACCTGTTACATTCCGTAGCAGGCCTTCAACTCTTTCCTAATGTTGTCGAGCAAGGATTCGAACCTTGACAGGCAGAACCAAAATCTGCAGTGCTGCCATTACACCACTCGACATCATTCCAATTCTGAATGCGGGTGCAAAAATACACAATTTTTCAATATAAAATACTTTTTTATGAAAATTTTTAATTATTTTTGCAGTCCAAATGAAATTAGGAAAAATGGATTTTAAAAAGTTTAACAACATTGTTGGATGGTGTGTTTTCGCCATTGCGACAATTGTCTATTTCCTCACCATGGAGCCTACTGTCAGCTGGTGGGACTGCGGTGAGTACATTTCAACAGCAAACAAACTGCAAGTCGGT
Organism: uncultured Bacteroidales bacterium; assembly: GCA_905234275.1. Taxonomy (GTDB): domain Bacteria; phylum Bacteroidota; class Bacteroidia; order Bacteroidales; family F082; genus Limimorpha. The sequence goes on from CAJOHD010000001.1 coordinate 232,174, forward strand.
CATCCGCCAGGAGCACCTACATTCCAGCTCATCGGCCGTTTCTTCACATTGTTCGCCTTCGGTGACGTCACCAAGGTGGCAATGATGATAAACGTGATGTCCTGTCTCTGCTCGAGTTTCACGATTTTGTTCCTTTTCTGGACTATCTCCATGCTCGCACAGAAGATTTGGATGCGCGACGGCGAAAAGGCTTCGGATAACAACAAACTAGCAGTACTTGCAGCATCTGCGATAGGTGCATTGGCATACACATTCACCGATTCGTTCTGGTTCAACGCAGTGGAAGGCGAGGTGTATGCGATGTCGTCACTCATGACGGCCATCACATTCTGGGCTATCCTAAAATGGGAAAAGGTTTCCGACGAACCAAACCATTATTGTTGGATAATTCTGATAGCCTATCTTATTGGCTTGTCAATAGGCGTGCACCTGCTGAATTTGTTGACGATTCCGGCCATAACATACATCGTTTATTTCAAAAAATACAAGTTCTCTTGGAAAGGCTTCATCTGGGCTGGCATCATCGCAGTAGCTCTCACAGGCTTCATCCAGGTGATACTGATTCCGGCTATCGTTTCGCTCGCAGGCAAGTTCGAGCTGTTCTTCGTTAACGCTCTCGGTATGCCGTTCAATTTCGGAACGATATTCTATTTTGTATTTATTATCGCATTGATAGTGTGGGGATTATGGTATACGACAAAGAAAAACAAACCGATTTGGAATACTATTATCCTGTCGTTCATGTTCATCCTCATCGGCTATTCGTCATTCTTTATGTTGGTGATTCGCGCCAATGCAAACACTCCTATCAACGAGAATGAGCCGAAGGATGCCATTTCCATGCTTTCTTACCTGAAACGTGAGCAATACGGCAGTTGGCCTCTGCTTTACGGACCTTATTATACGGCAAAACCTTACGATATGAAGGAAGGTACACCTATTTATTATAAGGATCGCAAGAAAGGGAAATATGTCGTAGCAGGTAAAAACCCTGGCGAATGTATCTATGATGACAATGTTCAGACGCTTTTCCCACGTATGTGGAACGGCACAAAGAAAACATATACAAAGACTTACGAGCGTTACATCGACAAGACCAATATGCGTGTCACCACTCAGATGACCCCAAGAGGCACCTCTGAACGTGTGATGATTCCGACTTTTGGTCAGAACCTGCGTTTCTTCATTGATTATCAATGCGGTTGGATGTTTTGGCGCTATTTCATGTGGAACTTTGTCGGTCGTCAGAACGACACTGAAGGACAAGGCGAGTTGGAGCACGGCAACTGGGTCAGCGGCATAGGATTTATTGATAATCCGCGACTTGGCAACCAGAGCGACCTCCCGAGAAGCATGCAGAACCCGGCTCATACCGAGTATTATTTCTTGCCGTTGATTCTCGGTCTCGTAGGTTTGTTCTATCAGCTGAAATATGACTCGAAAAACTGCTGGGTGGTGTTCCTGCTGTTCTTCATGACCGGTGTCGCCATCATCGTATACCTTAACCAGACGCCTTATCAGCCGCGTGAACGTGACTATTCGTATGCCGGCGCCTTCTATGCTTTCGCGATTTGGATGGGCTTCGGCGTGCTCGGTATCATCAACGGACTGAGGAAGGTTGTTGGTAATCAGCGTGTTGCGACATATATCGCTACAGTATGCTGCCTGTTTGTACCGATTCTCATGGCGGCTCAAGGTTGGGAAGGCCATAACCGTTCAGGTAAGACCTCGGCACTCGACTGGGGCAAGAACTACCTCACGGCATTGCCTGAAAACGCTGTGATTTTCACACGTGGTGACAACGACACATTCCCTCTTTGGTACGTTCAGGAGGTTGAAGGCTATCGTACCGACGTCCGCGTGTGTAATTTCATGCTGTCTGGAGGTTATTGGTATGTGCATCAGATGGGTAGGAAAATCTATGACTCTGAGAAGTTGCCTCTATCGCTGACACCTGCCCAGTACGACAACGGAATCCATGAAAATGTAAAAATTGAAAACGTTATCGAGGGTCCTGTCGAGCTTAAAGATGCCATCGATTTTGTCAGAAGCGACAATCCGCGCACCAAAGCTACCACTATATCTGGTGAAAAAGTTGACTATTTCCCGGCAAGGAAGTTGAAAATCACTGTGGATAAAGAGAAAGTCGTGAAAAACGGCATCGTGCCTGAAAGCATGAAAGACCAGATCGTCGATGAAATCGTCTGGACCATCTCTGATAAGATCGATTATCTCTCCAAAAATGAGTTGATGTTGCTCGATTTCTTTGCTACAAACGACTGGGAAAGATGCGTTTATTTCACCAGCTTGAGCGATATAGCCGATGTCCTTGGTATTGACAAATATCTGCATCAGCAGGGACTTTCACATCGTTTCATGCCTGTTGTGGCTCCTGATTATTATAAAGGTGCGGGTGGTGTCTTTGTTGACGGCTCTTATGACCTTCTCGTGAATAATTCGCGCTGGGGCCGTCTCAATGAGCCTGATGTCACCGTTGACCCTGAAAGCTTGCGTAACACTTCGTTCATCAAGATGGCGTATATGCGTCTCGCTCAAGCGTTTGTAAATCGTGAGAGATATGACGAGGCTGTCGCAGTGATGGATAAATGCCAGTATTTCTTCCCGGATGAGAAGATTCCGTACGGTTTCTACTATGAAGGCTATTTCCCTGAGCTTTATTACAAGGCAGGAGCAATGGAAAAAGGCGATGATATTTTGATGAAACTCTCGGAAAATAGTATCGATGATCTTCGCTATTACAAATCTTTAAAGCCGAAATTCATTGAGTATTATAAAGATGATGTCCATTCAGCTTTGTCGCTGGTCAACACCATGGCAGATTGCGCCAAACGCTATAGACGCTACGATATCCAGCAGTATCTTGACGAGAAAGTGAATGAATATCTTGACTTTTTCATACCTTATCTGTAAAATTTTTATTGCGTATCAAAAAAATATCTGTATATTTGCAACTTTGAAAACGAACGGATTTTTATTGAAAAGTATTGAAAATGGAGAATATTAAGAGAGTTTTTGACCTCTTGCCACATTATAAACAGTGTTTTCCTGACCAGAAAGTGGCGTTTGCTGCTAAAGTCAATGGACAATGGCGAGAGTATAGCGTCGATGAGTATATTGAGCTCACCAATATCATGAGCGGCGCTTTGATCGAACTCGGCATACAGAAACAGGATAAAATCGCTGTCATCAGCAACAACCGTCCGGAGTGGAACATCCTCGACATGGCAATCACACAGATCGGAGCCGTCATGGTGCCGATTTATCCAACCATCAGCGAGGCGGATTATAAGATTATCCTCAACAACTGCGAGGCTAAGATCTGTATTTTGGAAGGCGTTGCCGTTATGAACAAAATAGAGGCGATTTGGCCGGAGACACCGACACTTAAGGAAATCTACACTTTCATCGACAGAGGGGAATACGGTTATTTCGACACACTTCTTGAACTTGGCCGTCAGCATCCGCATACTGAAGAGATTGAGAAACGCAAGTCTGAAGTTGATGAAAACGACTGTGCTACAATTATTTATACTTCAGGAACTACAGGTGTGCCGAAGGGCGTGATGCTTTCACACCGTAACCTGATGAGTCAGTGGAAGGGCGTGCAGCATTCGGTGGCACCGTGGTCGAACAAGGCGTTCAGCTTCTTGCCGATATGCCATGCTTACGAACGCGCTTTGAGCTATGTGTATCAATATCGTGGAATGTCGGTTTATTATGCTGAAAGCATTGCCACATTGGGCGAAAACCTTCAGGAACTCAGACCAACGATGATGTGCGCAGTGCCGCGTGTCCTCGAAAAGGTGTATGATAAGATTTATGACTCCGGAAGAAGCATGAAGGGCATCTCAAAGATGATATTTTACTGGGCTGTCCGTCTTACTGAGCGTTATAAAGTGGTCGGCAATAACTGCATTTATAACCTTAAGTTGAAAATCGCCGACAAGTTGGTTTACAGCAAGATCCGTCAGAAAGTCGGTATCGACAATATCGATGTCATCGTGTCGGGAGCGGCTGCAATTCCTAAGAAAGTTTGTCGTTTCTTCAATGCCATCGGTATCACAATATTTGAAGGTTATGGTCTTACTGAGACATCGCCGGTTATCGCTGTTTCCACAAGAAATAAATATGGTCGTGAAGTCGGTTATGTTGGCGAGCCGTTGCCGGGAGTCGAGGTGAAACTCACCGACGACAACGAAATCATCTGCCGCGGACATAACGTGATGATGGGCTACTACAGACAGCCTGAGCTCACAGCTGAAGTCATCGACAAAGACGGCTGGTTCCACACTGGTGACCTCGGTCGTTTCAACGAGCACGGACTGTTGAAAATAACAGGTAGAAAAAAGAATATCTTCAAGACATCATTCGGAAAATATATCAACCCTGATTTCATTGAGAGCAAGTTCATCTTGTCAGGATTTATTGAGCAAATCGTGGTTCTCGGCGAAAATCAGAAATATGCGGCGGCACTCATCCGTCCGGACTTCGTTTTCCTGAAAGAATGGTGCAGACGTCATGAGATTCCTTTCACAACCAACGAGGAGATGATTAAGAATCCTGATGTTGTGAAACGTTATGGCAAGGAAGTGAAGAAACTCAACCACGACCTCGGCGATGTCGAGAAAATCAAGAATTTTGCACTCGTTGCCGACGAATGGTCCATCGCGACAGGCATCGTCACCCCGACACTGAAAGTCAAGAGAAACGTGGTGATGAGACGTTATGCGGATTTGATAGAGACTCTTTTTAAATAGATAGTTTATGGAAGTCAGAAGAGTATTTGATCTGCTGGCGCATTACAAGGAAAAATTTCCCGACCAGAAGGTCGCATTAGCCGGCAAAGTAAACGGAAAATGGCGCGAATACAGCATTGACGAGTATATCGAGCTGACGAACATCATAAGCGGTGCTTTGATAGAACTCGGCGTTCAGCCGCAGGATAAGGTGGCTGTTATCAGCAACAACCGTCCAGAATGGAACATCCTCGACATGGCGATCACCCAGATTGGCGGCGTCATGGTGCCTATTTATCCGACAATCAGCGAAGGCGATTATAAGATAATCCTCAACAACTGCGAGGCTGGGATCTGTATCGTGGAAGGCATCGCCGTGATGAACAAAATTGAGGCTATCTGGCCGGAGACGCCATCTCTCAAACAGCTGTTTACTTTCATCGACAGAGGAAAATACCAGTATTTCGACAATCTTATCGAACTCGGTAAAGAGCATCCGCATACCGAGGAGATTGAGAAACGCAAGGCTGAAGTCGATGAGATGAGCTGTGCCACAATCATTTACACTTCTGGAACGACAGGCGTGCCGAAGGGTGTCATGCTCTCGCATCATAACCTGATGAACCAGTTCAAAAACTTCTGCCAGACACCGTCACCATGGTCGAAGCGGGCATTCAGCTTCCTGCCGGTGTGTCACGCCTACGAGCGCGCCCTCATCTACATGTATCATTATCTCGGAATGTCGATTTATTATGCCGAAAGCATAGCGACGATAGCCGACAACATGAAAGAGGTGCATCCGACGATGATGTGCGCCGTGCCACGTGTTTTGGAGAAATTCTACGATAAGATCTACAGTTCAGGCAAGAACATGAAAGGTCTTTCGAAGAGCATCTTCTACTGGTCGATGAAAATCACAGAAGATTACAAGATTGAGGGACGTTCATGGTTCTATAATCTGAAACTGAAAATAGCTGACAAGCTGGTTTACAGCAAGATTCGTGAGAAACTTGGAGCCGAGAACTTCGATATCATTGTGTCAGGAGCCGCCTCTATCACAAAGAAAATCAGCGGATTCTTCTCAGCCATCAAGATGCCGGTGTTTGAAGGCTACGGTTTGACTGAGACATCGCCTGTCATCACTGTCAGTAATCGTGACAAATACGGTAGGGAAGTGGGCGCCGTTGGACAGCCGCTGCCAGGCGTGGAGGTGAAGATCGCCGACAATGGCGAGATCATCTGCCGCGGCCACAACGTGATGATGGGTTATTACAAACAACCGGAACTTACAGCCGAAGTCATTGATAAAGACGGCTGGTTCCATACTGGTGACCTCGGAAAGTTCAACGAACACGGACTTTTGCAGATTACTGGTCGTATGAAGAACCTGTTCAAGACATCATTAGGAAAATATGTCAATCCGGATGTTGTTGAAGGTAAGTTCAATACTTCAGGCTTTATTGAGCAGATTGTGGTTCTCGGCGAAAATCAGAAATTCGCGGCAGCGCTCATCCGTCCAGACTTCGCATTCCTCAAAGATTGGTGCAATAATCATAACATTACTTTCACTACCAATGAGGAAATGATTCAGAATGAAGAAGTTAAGAAACGTTACGATAGAGAAGTGAAAAAACTGAACGAAGGTCTCGGCGAGGTTGAAAAGGTGAAGAAATACCAGCTCATCGCCGACGAATGGACCATCGGTAACGGAATCCTGACGCCTACTTTGAAAGTGAAGAGAAAAGTGGTGATGGAACGCTATTGTGACACGATTGACAAGCTGTTTGCCTAATCAGTAAACGAAATATCCCACAAGACCCGATGCTAAAATCAATAGTATCGGGTTTATTTTTGCAAAGAAAACAGCAATGAATGATACGATGCAGATTATCACGCTGATGTTGTTCTGATGAAGTCCGAAATCTGTGAAGTTGTTGGCGTTCATCATCTGGAGTGCTGCCACGAATATAAGTCCTGCAATGACTGGTTTCATTGATGAAAGCGTGGTTTTTATGATGTAATTCTCTTTGTTTTTAAATAAGAATTTCAGGACAATCATAAACAGTATCAACGCTGGTAGGACAAGCGAAAATGAAGCAAGGAGGGAACCCCAGAATCCGCCTACGGTGTAGCCTGTGAACGTCGCGATGTTGATGGAGAACGGTCCCGGCGTCATCTGCGAAAGCGCCACCATGTCGGTGAACTCCTCGAGCGACATCCATTGGTAATGATCTACAATCTCAAATTGAATCATCGAGAGCATGGCATATCCGCCGCCGAAACCGAAGATTCCAATCTTTAAATAAGCCCAAAACAGTTGCAGATATATCATGATTTAGACTTATTTAAACGGTTTTGTGAATAAAAAGCGAATGCTACGCTGCCGATTATGGTGGCGATGATGATATAGACTGGCGAGACGCGGAAAAAGTAGATTAGGCAGACGGTTGCGATAGGGAAGATGGCGGTTTTCCAGTTCACTTTGGCGTTGATGAGCATCTTGATGGCTGGCGAGAGGATGAGCGCCACCACGCATGGACGGATGCCGCGGAAGATACGTTCTACGACAGGATTATCTTGATAATCAACGAATAATATCGCGATGAGCAGTATTATTACTATTGAAGGGATGATTGCACCGAGGCAGGCGGCGATGGCGCCACGGATGCCTTTGATTTTATAGCCTGTATAAAGTGCAGTGTTGACGGCGAAAACGCCAGGAAGCATCTGCACTATCGTTATCATGTCCCAAAATTCATCTTTCCCAATCCAGTGGCGTTTGTCGACGACGGCTTTCTCCACCATGTCGAGCATAGCATAGCCGCCACCGAGGGTGAACGCCCCGATATTGAAAAACGTGAGGAAAAGCTGGAACACTGTTTTCATTTTGTCATTTCAAATTCTAAAATGCCACCTTGCATAAGCTCACTATGCGTGATATAACGGTTGGTGATTTCCTTGCCGTTTAATGTGATTTTATTAATATATCTGTTTTCGTCGCTGACATTTGGAGCCTTGATTTCCAATGTCTTGCCGTTACCGAGGCGAACTTTCATGTATGGAAGATATGGTGCACCGAACATGTATTGGTCGCTGCCAGGGCAGACAGGGTAGAAGCCCATGGCGCTGAAGATGTACCACGCCGACATCTGTCCGCAGTCGTCGTTGCCACACAGACCGTCGATGTTGTTTTTGTACATGCGGTTCATGATTTCGCGCACCCAATATTGAGTTTTGTAAGGCTGCGATGTCCAGTTGTACAAGTATGCGATGTGGTGGCTCGGCTCGTTACCGTGAACATAGTTGCCCATGAGACCTTCCTCGGTCACGTCTTCGGTGTTTTCGAAGAACTCGGGTGGCAGTTTCATCACAAAGATGGAGTCGAGGTTGGCGATGAACTTTTCTTCGCCGCCCATGGCTTCGATAAGACCTTCCACGTCGTGCGGAACATAGAATGAGTAGTTCCATGCATTACCTTCTATAAAGCCTTCATCATCGGTGTTGAGCAGACTAAATGGCTGTTTCCAAGTGCCGTCGCTGTAACGTGGACGTGCGAAACCGATACTGGTATCGAAAGTATTACGCCAGTTTTGAGAGCGTTTCTTATAGATTTCGGCAAGTTGAGAGTCGCCGAGTTTTAATGCAGTTTGATAAATAGTCCAGTCGTCGTAGGCATATTCGAGGGTGAGTGAAGCGCTGCTGCCGTTATGATCATAAGGGACATAGCCAAGGCTGATATATTCGGGAATATCAGTGTAATAAGGTAAAGTGGCGCTGCTGTTCATCGCCTCGAGAATCTCGTGAGTTGGTTTCACTGTGCCTTTTGCGACAGCGTCGGCAAGCACTGAGACGGCGTGATAGCCAATCATGCACCAGTTCTCGTTGCCCATGTGTGACCACACTGGAAGCGCGTGGTGCACGCTTTGCTCGTAATGTTTCAGCATCGACTGCACGAAGTCGGCATTGCGCTGTGGTTGCAGCACGTTCATCAGCGGATGGAAGGCGCGATAGGTGTCCCAAAGCGAGAATACGGTGTAGTTGGTGAAGCCGTCGGCATGGTGGATGTTGTGGTCGAGACCGCGATAGCTGCCGTCGACGTCCATGTAAACCGAAGGATTTATCATTGTGTGATACAACGAGGTGTAAAGCATAGCCTTTTGATCCTCAGTGCCTTGTGCCTCGATGACTGACAATTCTTTATTCCATTTTTGCTGTGTTTCTGCTAAAAGTTGGTCGAAATTTTTGCCGTCGGTTTCTGCATGGAGATTTTTCAAAGCACCGTCAGTGCTGACTGCAGAAAGAGCCACTTTCAGCTCTAAAACCTCAGGATTTTCGAAGGTGAAATAAGCCACGAGCTTGCGTCCAGTCATTTCCGGAAAGTTGTGATACTGATAGAACTTGCCCCAGCCGCCACCGTAAGGAATCGGAGCCTTCTCCACATAGCCGTAATCTTTGATTTTCTGGTTGAAAGAAATCGCAAAAAACGTGTAATTCGTTCTCGCCCAGCCATTTGTGATGCGATATCCGGTTATGAGCGTGTCGTTTTCTACTCGAATATTTGCGAAAAGCACCTTGCCGTCGTAGTTGTATATTCCATGAATCAAATCGAGAATGATATTGCCATCAGTATTTTCCGGGAATGTATATCTATGAATACCAACGCGTTCCGTTGCAGTTAGTTGTGCTTTGATGTCATAATCTGAAAGCACTACTTCATAAAAACCGGGTTTTGCAATCTCTGAGTCGTGTGAAAAACGTGAACGATATCCGCAATCAGGATTGGTTTGAGTACCAGGATTGAACTGAACTTTGCCAGTCGTTGGCATTATCAAGATATCGCCCAAATCGGAATGCCCCGTTCCGCTGAAATGAGTGTGGCTGAAACCAACGATGGTGCTGTCTTTGTGCTGATAGCCGGCACAATACTCATAAACGCGCGGCTGATAATGACCGTCTTTTACAACAGGGATTGTATCTGTATCAGGGCTGAGCTGCACAATTCCGTAAGGCGCACAAGCTCCAGGGAAAGTATGTCCCATGCCGTTTGTCCCGATAATCGGATTGACGTAATCGATATAATTTACAGCGGTTCCCGAAGAATCATTTCTCTTGGAAGTACAAGAAAACAATAGAATTGCTGCAATGAAGTACAGTATTCGTCTCATTTCAATAATTTTTGGCAAAAATAATAAAAAATCCACTATCTTTGCAATATGAATTATTTGTCAGTCGATAACATTTCAAAGGCGTTCAGTGATAAGCTGCTGTTCGAGAACATCTCCTTCGGCATCGAGAAGGGGGAGAAGACCGCTTTGATTGCCGCCAACGGTACTGGAAAAAGCACCATGATGCGAATCCTTGTCGGAAAAGAGGAAGCCGACAGCGGAAAGGTGACGTTTAATGAAAATGTGCGTGTCGGTTATCTTGAGCAGTTGCCGCAATTCGACCCGAATCTTACCATAGAAGATGTTATTGCGACAGGTCACACTGACGTGATGCGAGTCATCAAACGTTATGAGGAAGCACTTGTAAATCAAGTGGATTTGGATAAGGCGACAGCGGCGATGGACGCGATGCAGGCTTGGTCGTATGAACTTAGACTGAAACAGCTGCTTTCGACATTCGAAATCAATGACTTATCGCAGAAAATTGGAACGTTGTCTGGTGGACAGGTGAAACGACTGGCATTGGCTTTGGTTTTGTTGGACGACCCCGACATGCTTTTTCTCGACGAGCCGACCAACCACCTCGACATGCAGATGGTGGAGTGGCTTGAGAACTACCTCACGCAGTCGAATGTGACGCTGTTTATGGTGACGCACGACCGCTATTTCCTCGACCGCGTGTGCAACAAGATTCTCGAGATGTATCACGGCACGATTTATACCCATAACGGCAATTTTGATTATTATGTGAAGAAAAGCCGTGAGCGTGAGGAAAACAAACGCATCGCTGCGGAGAAGGCCGGACAGCTGATGAAACACGAACTCGAATGGATACGCAGCACTCCGCAGGCACGAACAGGCAAGGCGAAAGCAAGAATTGACGCTTTCTACGACCTGAAAGAGAAAGCGAAGATGATTCGTGACAACACAGAGATTCAGTTTGGACTCGACATGCAACGTCTTGGCGGCAAGATTCTCGAGATGAAAGGCGTCACCAAGAAATGGGATGACTTGTATCTGCTCAAAGACTTCGATTATATCTTCAAAAAAGGCGAACGCATCGGCATCGTCGGCAAGAACGGCGTCGGTAAATCCACCTTCTTAAATATGATAACCGGCCACGAGGCGCCTGATTCGGGCACTATCGTTACCGGCGAGACCGTCGTGTACGGCTATTACACCCAAGGCGGCATCAAATTCGATGAAAACAAGACCGTCCTCGACACCATCCGCGACATTGCCGAGGTGGTTTATTACGGCAAGGACATGGTTTACACCGCCGACAAGCTGCTGGCGCATTTCATGTTTCCGTATTCGATGCACCGCCAGCCGGTTGCGTTGCTGAGCGGCGGTGAGAAACGCAGGCTTTATCTGCTCACGATTCTCATCAAAAACCCGAACTTCCTGATTCTTGACGAGCCAACTAACGACTTGGATATCTTGACGTTACAGAAACTCGAGGACTTCCTGCAAGGTTACAAAGGCTGCCTGATTGTGGTCTCTCACGACCGTTATTTCCTTGACCAGACTGTTGACCAGCTCTTCGTTTTCGAAGGCGACGGTGCGGTGAAAGGCTTCATGGGCAACTATTCGCAGTATCACGACTGGCTTGACGAGAAAAACAAGGAGCTTCATAAAGCGCAAGTCGCGGAACGTGTCGACACTCGTGAAAACCGTCCGAAAGCTACCGAACGCAACAAAAAACGCTCATTCAAAGAGCAAAGAGAATACGAACAGCTCGCCATCGACATCGAAAATCTTGAAAAAGAAAAGAAAGAACTGACATCACAGCTCGAAAATCAGACTGATTATCAAGAAATTGACCAAATTGGAAAGCGCTTGACTGAAATCAACGATTTGCTTGACGAGAAAGAGATACGGTGGCTGGAACTGGATGAGATATGATCGTCATTTCGACTGAAGCGAAGCGTAATGGAGAAATCTCATTCAATCAGAGGAGATTTCTCGACTACACTTCGTTCCGCTCGAAATGACAGTTGTGTTAGGCGACCTAAAAAAAGAAAAAATATGAAAACAAAAAGCAAATTTTTAAGCGTGTTGTTGTTGGCAACATTGTTGCTGACTGGAATTATTGTAAAGGCACAGAATGCCGACGATTTGTATCTTAATGACAAGGAAGTTCCAAACGCCGTTTATTGGCTTCCTGCGCCGCCAGTTCCAGGTTCGTCGCAGTTTATGTACGACATCTCGCAGTATTACTGGGGAAAAGAGCAGCGACAGGATACCTTGCGCGCTCAAAAAGCCATCCGAGAGGCGGCTTATGAGATTGTCGATATGGTGCCTTTGTTCAGTGAAGCTTTCGGTTTTGAGATATCTGAGGAGAAAACACCGGCCATTTATAAAGTTGTATATCGCGGTGTGGAGACGATAAGGCTGAGCGCCACAGAGCCTAAGGCGACATATATGCGCACTCGCCCTTATGTTTATTTCAACGAGCCGACCTTGGTGCCGCAAGATGAAGAGGAGTTGCGTACCAATGGCTCATACCCATCAGGGCATACTATAAAGGCATGGGGCATGGCATTGGTGCTTTGTGAAATCAACCCTGATGCTCAGGATGCGCTCTACAAACTCGGATATGAGTGGGGGCAGAGCCGCGTCATCGTCGGTTTCCACTGGCAGAGCGATGTCGATGCCTCGCGTTTGCTCGCAGCAGCATGTTACGCCCGCCTGCACACAAACAAGGCTTTCCTTGACGATATGAAAGCTGCTCAAAAGGAATTTAAAAAATTGAAAAAATAACTCATAATGGAAGAACTTCAAAAATTTTTACAAACCGTAAACACTAACGGAATCTTATGGCTCCTTGAAGCTAAACCAGGTCTTTTTGCCATGCTTGAAGACGGCGGCGGAAACTCCTATATCCCAGTGTGGGCAAGCGAAGCCGAAGCCAAGGCCAACATCGGCGACGACTGGGAATCATACAACGTCACAACCATGGACATCGCTGAGTTCATCACCTGGACTCGCGAACTTGACGGCGACGACATAGGAATAGCAGTCTCCACAGGCGATGAAGGTAAAATCCTCCCAATCCCTTCAAAAATCATGCGTCAGATGCTTGGCGGACAGGACAAATCCGACCGCGAGCTGGTAGGCGAGGAGTTCTACGACGAAGACTGGGCCGAGCCGATGCCAGAGGATTTTGAAGATGAGGAATAAAACACGTAGAGACGCACGGCCGTGCGTCTCTACGTCGTTTTTAATTGAGAACCAGCGTTAATTACGCCTTTTTCACATTATCCTTACCAACCTTAACGGCTTCCATGTTCAACGGAATCAGCTTGTGAGCACGCTCTGGCAAGCTGTGGCGAAGACCCTCTTCAACGTTCTTGTCGTCGATGATTGGACGAAGCTTCAAGAATGCGCCGAGGATAATCATGTTGAACACTTTGCTGTTACCCATGTCTGATGCCAGCTGTGCACCTTCGATGGTGTAGATGTTGATGTCCTTACGGGTAGGCTTCTTTGTGATGCCGTTTGGATCATAGAGAAGATATCCGCCAGGTTTTACTTTCGATTCGAACTTGTCGAGTGACTGCTGGTTCAAAATCACTGCTGTGTCGAATGCGTTGATGATAGGAGAGCACACGCGTTCATCGCTGACGATGACAGTCACGTTGGCGGTACCACCACGCATCTCAGGACCGTATGATGGCATCCAGCTCACTTCTTTGCCTTCCATGATGCCGCTATATGCAAGGATCTTACCCATTGATAAGACGCCCTGTCCGCCGAATCCGGCAATAATAATTTCTTCTGTCATTGCTTTAATTTTTTTTAAATTATTTTTCAACGAGCTTTCCGTCGACCTTGATATCGCCAAGCGGATATTCAGGAAGCATGTTCTCAACCAACCATTTGTTAGCTGCGACCGGTTCCATCTTCCAGTTTGAGTTGCAGTTCGATACAATTTCGACGAAGTTTACGCCGCTCTTTCCATTGATCTGATTTTCAAAAGCCTTCTTGATTGCTTTCTTGGCGTTACGTACATGTGCCGGGTCATAAACAGCCTGACGTGTGACGTATTTTGTGCCAGGAAGACGTGCAATCAGTTCGGTGATGTGGAGTGGATAACCGTTGTTCGGGATACCGTCGAAGCCAGCGCCTGCAGGTAATGTAGCCTTACGTCCGTAAGGTGTTGTTGCAGTCTTCATGCCTTCGAGTGTGGTAGGTGCCATCTGACCGCCGGTCATACCATAGATACCGTTGTTCACGAAGATCATGGTGATGTTCTCGCCACGGTTGCATGTGTGGATTGTCTCGCAAGTACCGATAGCTGCCAAGTCACCGTCGCCCTGATAGGAGAACACGACTTTGTCAGGCCATACACGTTTGATACCTGTTGCGACCGCCGGTGCGCGGCCGTGTGCTGCCTCGGCGAAGTCAACGTCGAAGTAGTCGTATGCCATAACGGCGCAACCTACTGGAGAAACGCCGATGGTTTTGTCGCCAACGCCAAGTTCCTCAAGAACTTCAGCGATGATACGGTGGACAGTGCCGTGACCGCAGCCTGGGCAATAGTGGAAAGGCTTGTTGGTCAATAACTTAGATTTCTGATATACTAAGTTTTCAGGTTTGATAATATCTTGTACTGTCATTTTCTTATTCTCCTATAATTTGTTTCTTCATAGCTTCGAGAACTTCCTCTGGTGTGTGGATGATGCCACCGACGCGGCCGAAGTGCTCAGCCTTAACACGACCGTTGCAAGCCAGTCTGACGTCTTCGATCATCTGACCACAGCTTAACTCTACTGATAAGAATCCCTTGACGCCTTTCTTGATGAGAGCGTCGATAGCCTTTGTTGGATAAGGCCACAGGGTGATAGGACGGAGCAAACCGACTTTCAATCCTGCCTCGCGGCCGAGCTGCACTGACTTCTGAGCGATACGTGCGCTTGAACCGTAAGCTACGAATACGTATTCTGCATCGTCGCAGTTGATCATCTCGTAACGGACTTCATTCTCTTCGATCTCTTTGTATTTTTTCTGGAGATGGATGTTGTGCTCTTCCATCTTTGCTGAGTCGAGGTCCAAAGAGGTGATGATGCGGTGTTGTGTGCCGTTCTTGCGGCCGTTGATAGCCCAAGGATATTTAGCTTTGATCTCCTCGTCGGTCATACGTGGCTTCTGATCTGGAAGGACGACCTTCTCCATCATCTGGCCGATAGCACCGTCAGAGAGGATACATGCTGCCATACGATATTTGAATGCCAAGTCGAAGCCGAGTGCCACGAAGTCGCACATCTCCTGCACTGATGCCGGAGCGAGTACGAGGTTACGGTAGTCACCATTGCCACCGCCTTTGGTGTTCTGGAAATAGTCGGCCTGTGATGGCTGGATTGTACCAAGACCCGGGCCGCCACGGACGACGTCTGCGAAGACGCAAGGAATCTCAGCGCCTGCGATGTATGCCAGACCTTCCTGTTTCAAGCACACTCCAGGGCTTGATGATGAGGTCATGACGCGCTTGCCTGATGCGCCTGCTCCGTAAACCATGTTGATGGCTGCCAATTCACTTTCAGCTTGAAGAACGACCATACCGGTGCGTTCATAAGGGTTCTGTTCCGACAGATACTCGATCACCTCTGACTGAGGGGTGATAGGATATCCGAAATAAGCATCAGCGCCGTAGCGGATGGCGGCTTCTGCCAATGCCTCGTTACCCTTCATCAGTTTTAATTCTCCCATTATGATAAATTTTTAAATGTTTGACAATGATTTGATTACAGTTTTGCTTTGTAAACGGAGATAACTCCATCAGGACATACGATGCCGCAGCTTGCGCAGCCAATGCACTTGTCAGGTTCCGCCATGTAAGCGTAGTTGTAACCTTTTCCATTAACTTCTTTTGCCAGACTGATGACACCCATTGGGCAGTTGACGACGCACACGCCGCAACCCTTACAACGTTCAGTATCAACAGAAATAGCTCCTTTGAAACTTGCCATAATTTTAATTTTTTAGTTAGTTTTATGTTGAATTTTTCTACTTTTTATCTCGTTAAATAAAAACGTACAAAATTACAAAGGATTTTTTTGAAATGCAAGGATTTTGAAAAATTAATTTTTAATGCCATTTTCGAAATGCTCACAGTACCCTGTGGTAGGTCGCATTTCTGCAAATGACATTAAAAATTAAAAAAGGACCTCGTTAATTACGAAATCCTTTTTTAGTCTTTAGTTGTTAGTCTTTAGTCTAATTTCTAACGACTAAAGTCTAAGGTCTAAAGTCTAAGGTCTTACTTCACCGGATGATCCTTTGCAAACATCTGCAGTCTCTCGGCGAGCACCGGAATCTCATCGCGTTTGATGAGCGAGGTGCAGGCGCGGATGCCTTGTTTGTCGCTGCCGCAGGTGTCCAAAGAGATAGCTGAGATGCCGTAGTACATCATCTCCTCGACGAGGTCGGCACCCTTGAAGCCTGGATAGCAGTAGGTGAAATAGAAACCGTCAGCGATAGGCTCTCCGAGGTCTTCATCGTATGTGATGTAGAAGCCAGCTGCGAGGAACGCATCCTTCATCATCTTAGCCTTCTTACCGTACTCTAGAACGTCGTCACGGTAGTTGTAGATGCCGTCGTTTACAGCTTTCAAAACGCCTGTTAAAGCGTACTGTGCTGAGTGCGCAACGCCTGATGTTAGCGGGTGCAGAGCTCCGAAGAGGATGCCGCGCAGGAAGATTTCCTGACCGCAGAAGCCCTTCAAATCAGGGTAGTGGCGTGCTGCGAGCTTGTCGCTGATAGCGAGGATTGCGCAACGTTCGCCAGCGAAGCTGAATGCCTTTGAGCTGGAAATCATCAGCATGTAGTTGTCAGCGTATTTTCCGACTGTTGGCTGGTAAGGAGCCTGTCCCGGATGGCTGTAATCTTTACGGAAGTCCATGCCGAAGTAGGCGAGGTCTTCAAGAACGATGACGTCGTATTTGTTAGCGAGTTCACCGATAATCTTAAGCTCTTCGTCGGTCAAGCACACCCATGTCGGGTTGTTAGGATTCGAATACAGCATGCTGTGAATTTTGCCTGTCTTGAGGATGCTCTCGAGTTTCTCGCGAAGCTTCTCGCCACGGTAGTTGTAGATGTCGAAATGCTCCATCGGGATGCCCAAAACCTTGCACTGGAACTTGTGAACCGGGAATCCTGGGTCGATGAACAGCATGGTGTTCTTTTCCTTATTAATATGACCTGTAATCATGAAGGATGCGAAAGCGCCTTGCATAGAACCCACTGTTGGAATGCAGTTGGCTGGTGCCACGTCGAGGTCAAGGAAGTTTTTGATGAAACGTGAAGCCTCTTTCTTGAGTGCCGGCACGCCGTCGATTGGCGGATATGTCGCTGCCACACCGCGTTTCACTGCTTCAACCTGAGCGTCGATGCCTGCCTGTGCTGCAGGAAGCCCCGGATTGCCGAGCTCCATGTGGATAAACTTCACGCCGCTTGCCGCCTCGAGGTCGAAAGCGAGCTTGTTAATCTCACGGATACCGGCTCTGCCGATGCAAGGAAGGTTGCTATCTGCAAACACTTTTTTCGCTACTTCTACTGGAATTACGTTATTTTTCATGATAATATCGTTGATTTTTAATGAATTAGCAAATCAAATTTGACTTTGCAAAAATACTAATATTTATTTGAAAAACAAAGGAATATTGAAAATAATTTTAGTCTTTAGTTTTTAGTCTTTAGACTTTAGTATTTTGGCGACTGCTAACGACTAAAGACTAAAGTCTAAAAACTAAAAAAGAGAGTTTCAGCTCTCTTTTTTTGTGGGTCGTACTGGACTCGAACCAGTGACCTCTGCCGTGTGAAGGCAGCGCTCTAAACCAACTGGGCTAACGACCCAATAAAAAAAGTGGGGCGAACAAGGATCGAACTTGTGACCTCATGCCTGTCAAGCATGCGCTCTAAACCAACTGAGCTACCGTCCCATTTGCGGGTGCAAAAGTACAACAAATTTTTATTCCACCAAACTTTTTTTGTAAAAAAATTTTACGTATCTTTGAATTTTCAAATCTATAACACAATGAAAAAAGTTAAGTATCTGTTAATCATCGCGTTAGCTTTTGTCATCAACATGACATCATACGCACAAGAGAAGAAAAATTTAGAACTTTCCGACCTTTATGAGCGTCCAACATTCCAAATGAAAGGCGTTAGAGGCATGAATCCGATGCGCGACGGCGAGACTTACGGCACCATCGAACGCGGAGAATTCAACATCTATAATTATAAATCAGGAGAGATGGTCAACACCTTGTTTAGCTTCAGAGAGCTGATTCCAGAAGGCGACACTCTTCCGATCCGCGCTTACAACTATGTCCTCAGCGACGATGAGTCAAAAGCACTCTTTCTCACCAATGTGAATTATATTTATAGACATTCGTTCACGGCAGATTATTACGTTTACGACATTGCGACAAAGAAACTTGTTCCGCTTTCAACAAACGGCGGTCAGCGTCTGGCTACATTCTCGCCAGATGGCACCAAAGTTGCTTTTATGCGCGATAACAACTTGTTTATCAAAGATTTAGAGAAAAATGTCGAGACACAATTTACATTCGACGGTCTTTACAATAATATAATTAATGGTGCTCCTGACTGGGTTTACGAAGAGGAATTCAGCTTCTCACAAGGCTTCTTCTGGTCGCCCGACAGCAAAAAAATAGCCTTCTACAAATTCGACGAGTCGAAGGTGAGAGAATTCCAAATGGAGGAGTTCCAAGGCCTTTATCCTGAATGGTATAGCTTCAAATATCCAAAGGCTGGCGAGGACAACTCGGTTGTTGAAGTTTATGTTTATAATCTCGAAGACAACTCTACAAAGAAGATGGATACTGGCGAGGAAACCGATATCTATCTGCCAAGAATGAAATGGACTAAAAATGCCAATGTGCTTGCTATTCAGAGACTTAACCGTCATCAGAATCACATCGAAATTCTTGCTGCAAATGCAGAAACAGGCGAGACAAAGGTGTTTTACGATGAAGAAAATCAGTATTACATTGATATTACCGACGACTGGACCTTCCTTGAGGACGGAAAATCATTCCTCATGACAAGCGAGAAATCAGGTTACAACCATATTTATCTTTGCAAACTCGATGGCTCAGAGGGTAAAGCTCTTACATCAGGCAATTGGGATGTCACCAAGATTTACGGCTTCGACGGCAAAGAGATCTATTTCCAGGCTGCGAAGAATTCTCCTGTCGAACGTCAGATTTATGCTGTGAATTTAAAAGGTAAAATGAGAGAAATTGTTGGTAATGAAGGAGTTAATAATGCCAGATTTAGCAATACATTCAAATATTTCATCAATATCAACTCAACAGTTACTCAGCCTTATATTTACACCTTATATAATAATAAAGGAAAAGTTGTGAGAGTTTTGGAAGATAATCATGAGCTTGTTGAGCGTTTGAAAGATTACAACCTCAGCGAGAAACAGCTTATCAAGATTAGTGATCCTGCTTTCGTGATGCCTGACGGCTCAACTGTTGATGTGGATGGTTGGCAGATTTTGCCTCCAGACTTCGACCCTAACAAGCAATATCCTGTGTTGATTTACGTATATGGCGGTCCTGGACATCAGACTGTTTTGAACCAGTGGGATCACAGCGATTGGGATTGGATGCAACTCCTTGCACAACATGGAATTATCTCTGTTTCCATCAACAATAGAGGTAGCGGCGCTCAGGGTGAGATGTTCAAGAAGATGACTTATCTCGAACTCGGAAAATACGAGACAGAAGATATGATCACAGTGGCTAAATATATGGCGGCTCAGCCTTATGTAAACCCAGAAAAGATTGCTATTTACGGCTGGAGTTACGGCGGTTTCATGGCTGCTAACGGTATCACCAAGGGAGCAGATTATATCAGCACGGCTGTTTCGGTCGCGCCTGTCACAAACTGGAGATATTACGACAATATCTACACCGAGCGTTACATGCGCACACCACAGGAAAATCCTGAGGGTTACGATGCAAATTCGCCTGTAAGCAACACAGCGATGATTAAGGGTAACTATCTGCTTTGCCACGGATCAGGCGACGATAATGTACATTATCAGAATGCGATGGAACTCATTAAGTCGATGATTGCCAACGGCGTTCAGTTCGACCTGATGATTTATCCTAACAAAAATCACGGCATCTACGGTGGCTACGAGGAATACGGTGAAGGAGAGTGCAGAATGCATTTGTTCACAAAGATTGATAACTTTTTGTTCAAACATTTGTTAGATGAATAATTTTTCAAAAAAATGTTTGTCATTTCAAAATAAGTTGTATTTTTGCAGCCTCATTTTGAGACAAGTTTTTAGTTTAACAATTAAAAGAAAGAGAGAGTATTAAAAATGATTATTATTCCTGTAAAAGACGGTGAAAGCATCGATCGCGCTTTGAAACGCTACAAGAGAAAGTATGAGAAAACTGGTGTTGTGAAAGAATTACGCAACCGCCAAAAATTCACAAAACCATCAGTCATCAAACGTGAAGCGTTGCAGAAAGCTATCTATGTGCAGAAGCTTCGTCAGGCTGAAGAGAACAACTAATCGTTGTTTGATTCTGACAAGAATAGAATCAAAGAAAAAGTCGCTACGGGAAACCGCAGCGATTTTTTTATTAATTCTCTTGACTTTTTCAAAATTCCTCCGTAACTTTGAAGCGTAATTTGAAGCGGGTTATGATCGAGAGGTTTTTAAGGTATATCAGGACGGAGAAACGATACTCAAATCTCACAGTATCAGCGTATGAGAGAGATTTGAAACAGTTTGGGAAATACCTTATTAATATATATGGGATTCACGATATCACTGAGGCGACAACCGAAATGGTGCGTTCTTTTATGGTATCGTTGAAAACGGAAAAAGGGGAGGAGAGCCGCTCGATTAACCGGAAAATGTCGGCATTGCGCTCTTTTTATAAGTTCTGTCTGCGTGAAGAAGCTATAGAAGTCTCGCCGATGCAGGGTATCAAATCGTTGAAGCAGCCTAAAGAGCTGGCGAAGTTTGTACCTGAGCACGATATGGAAAAGGTGAGGTTTGAAGGCGACGGCGACTTCAAGGTGGTGCGCGATGAGTTGCTTTTTGAGATGCTTTACCAGACAGGCATGCGTCAGGCGGAGCTGAGAGGACTGAAAGACAGCGACATCGACAAAATGGCGATGCAGATCAAGGTTCTCGGAAAGAGAAACAAAGAAAGAATCATCCCGATCAGCAGGCAATTGCTGGAGATGGTGGAGAATTACAAAAAAGTGCGCGACGAACAA
Source organism: uncultured Bacteroidales bacterium (assembly GCA_905234275.1). Lineage (GTDB taxonomy): Bacteria > Bacteroidota > Bacteroidia > Bacteroidales > F082 > Limimorpha. Next base: position 253,379 of record CAJOHD010000001.1, read on the forward strand.
TTTCCGGAGCGCGGAAACGTTATGTTATTGGTTAACGACAGGGGAGAGGCGATGAGTCCTGGCTTCGTTTACCGGGTGGTTCATAAGATATTGGAAGGCGTGACAACGCTCGAGCAGAAAAGTCCGCATGTTTTGAGGCACACTTTCGCTACCCACATGCTTAACGAAGGTGCAGATATCAGGGCGATACAGAAGATTTTGGGGCACAGCAGTCTCAGCTCGACGCAGATTTACACCCACAACACCATCGAACAACTGAAAGAGATATATCAGACTGCCCATCCGTTGGGTGACGAATGATAAAAAATATAATTTTAAACCATTTTAAAATAGGAGGTTATTATGAAAGTTACGATTAACGCGGTCCATTTCAAGGCAGACAGCAAACTGGAAGAGTTCATCACGAACAAGATTGAGAAATTGTGCGCCAAAGTTGACGACGCGCAGGGTGCGGAAGTGACGTTGAAGTTAGACAATACCGATACGCCTGAAAACAAGATTGCTGACATCAGAATCATGTTAAAAGGCAACGATTTATATTCAAGCAAGCAGTGCAAAACGTTTGAGGAGGCTACGGACAAGGCTATCGACGCACTTAAAAACCAGGTTGAAAAGTACAAAAATCGCTTCGATAAATAGGCTTTAAGCGTTGATTAACAATACTTTGACAGTCTTTTTGAAAAAAAATTGAAAAATTTTATAAAAAAAGGTTGTCGGTATATAAAAAAGTTGTAATTTTGCACACCATTTCGCAATGAAGGAATGGTGTGCTTTTTTAGGTACAGTTCTTTGAAATACAAGCCGGCATAGCTCAGCGGTAGAGCACGTGATTTGTAATCTCGGGGTCGGGGGTCCAAATCCCTCTGCCGGCTCACGGAATCTTAGCACGATTGCCGGCATAGCTCAGCGGTAGAGCACGTGATTTGTAATCTCGGGGTCGGGGGTCCAAATCCCTCTGCCGGCTCAATGTAGTAGTTTTTTCTAAGTGCTAAGATAAGAAGGGGGAGTCGCATAGCGGCAATTGCAACAGACTGTAAATCTGTCCTCGGATGAGTTCGGTGGTTCGAGTCCACCCTCCCCCACAAGTTGCGGAAGTAGCTCATTTGGCAGAGCGAAAGCCTTCCAAGCTTTAGGTAGCGGGTTCGAGCCCCGTCTTCCGCTCTCGAAAGCCGGCGTAGCTCAGTGGTAGAGCACTTCCTTGGTAAGGAAGGGGTCACGAGTTCAACTCTCGTCGCTGGCTCATTTGGTATGAATATAAATAAGGAAATTAAATAGAATATTAACCTTAAGTAAACAAAAAATAGTATGGCAAAAGAAAAATTCGAAAGATCTAAACCACACGTTAACATTGGTACAATCGGCCACGTTGACCACGGTAAGACAACTTTGACAGCTGCTATTACACTTCACCTGTCAAAGAAGGGTTTGTCGGAAATCAAGACATTTGATGCTATCGACTCAGCCCCAGAAGAAAAAGAAAGAGGTATCACCATCAACACAGCTCACGTTGAGTATCAGACAGAGAAACGTCACTATGCTCACGTCGACTGCCCTGGCCACGCTGACTATGTTAAGAACATGGTTACAGGTGCTGCTCAGATGGACGGTGCTATCATCGTTGTCGCTGCAACAGACGGTCCTATGCCACAGACCCGTGAGCACATCTTGCTCGCCCGTCAGGTTGGTGTGCCACGCCTCGTTGTGTTCTTGAACAAGTGCGACCTCGTTGACGATGAGGAACTTCTCGAACTCGTTGAAATGGAAGTCCGCGACCTCCTCAGCAAATATGAATTCGACGGTGACAATACTCCTATCATCCGCGGTTCAGCTCTCGGCGCATTGAACGGCGAACCACAGTGGGAAGCAAAGATCGACGAACTCATGGACGCTTGCGATACATGGATTCCTGAACCAGAAAGAGCTGTTGATAAACCATTCTTGATGCCTATCGAGGACGTGTTCTCAATCACAGGTCGTGGTACAGTTGCTACAGGCCGTATCGAGACAGGTGTTATCAAAGTTGGTGATCCTGTTGATATCATCGGTATGGGTGCTGAGAAACTCAAATCAACCGTTACAGGTGTTGAAATGTTCCGTAAGATCCTCGACGAAGGTGAAGCTGGCGATAACGCAGGTTTGCTCCTCCGTGGTATCGATAAAGACGAAATCCGCCGTGGTATGGTTATTGCAAAACCAGGTTCAATCAAACCACACAAACACTTCAAAGGTGAGGTTTACGTCCTTTCAAAAGAAGAGGGCGGTCGTCACACCCCATTCAGAAACAAATATCGTCCTCAGTTCTACTTCAGAACAACTGACGTTACCGGTGAAATCACCCTTCCAGAAGGAATGGAAATGGTTATGCCAGGCGACCACGTCACTATCGAAGTGAACTTGATCTCTGAGATTGCTATGGACAAAGGTCTCCGCTTTGCTATCCGTGAAGGTGGTAGAACAGTCGGTTCAGGCCAGGTCACAGAAATCATCGACGACTAAGAATAACTCCAGAGTGCTCCTAACACGAGCACTCTGACACACAGGCGTAGCTCAATTGGTAGAGTGGTGGTCTCCAAAACCATAGGTTGAGGGTTCGAGCCCTTCCGCCTGTGCTAATAAGAAAAACAGTTCAAACAAAAATGAAAAAGTTCATAAACTACGTAAAAGAATGTTACAACGAGTTGGTCAATAAAGTATCTTGGCCTACTTGGAAAGAACTGCAAAGTAGTGCTGTCGTCGTATCCATTGCTTCCCTTATCATCGCTTTAGTGGTGTACTTGATGGATAAGTCTTTTGAAACCTTACTTGAGGCGTTCTATCGCATCTTCTAAGGAAATGTTTGATCTAAAAAATCATCATTCAACTACTTTATTAAATCACAGATAAGATGAGTGAGCAGAACGAAAAGAAATGGTATGTGATTCGCGCGATAAGCGGCAAAGAGAAAAAAGTTAAAGAATATCTCGATGCCGAGTTATCACGTAATACCGCATTACAAGATCTGATTTCACAGGTTTTGATCCCGACAGAGAAAGTGTATTCGGTGAGAAACGGCAAGAAAGTCAGCAAGGAAAGAAATTACCTTCCTGGCTACGTGCTCATTGAGGCTACTTTGGATGCTGAGGTCATGCATCTTATCAAGGAAACACCGAATGTGTTGGGATTCCTCGGCACACGTGGTGGCGATCCTGATCCGCTCCGTCCATCGGAAGTCAAACGTATCTTAGGAAAAGTTGACGAGATGACAGAGGCAGGCGAGGGTTCGGAACTCGAGTTCATTGTAGGCGAGACCGTGACAGTCAACGACGGACCGTTCTCCAGTTTCAGTGGCGTGATCGAAGAAGTCAACGATGAGAAGAAAAAGCTCAAAGTTATGGTGAAGATCTTCGGTCGCAAGACACCTCTTGAACTCAGCTACTTCCAAGTGAAGAGAGAGAGTTAAGAATAATGGTTAATGTTTTCATTTAACTTTTTATAAGAAATTCAAATGAAAGAAGTAAGCGGATTAATTAAACTGCAAATCAAAGGAGGAGCCGCTAATCCTGCACCACCAGTCGGACCAGCATTAGGTTCAAAGGGTGTTAACATTATGGAGTTCTGCAAGCAGTTCAATGCTCGTACACAGGACCAGGCCGGTAAAGTGTTACCAGTCATCATCACTGTTTACAAAGACAAGAGCTTTGACTTCGTAGTAAAAGCATCTCCAGTAGCTGTTTCTGTGCTCGAGGCTGCCAAAGTCGCTAAGGGATCAAAAGAGCCTAACCGTTCAAAGGTTGGTTCAATCACTTGGGACGCTGTCCGTGCAATCGCTGAGAATAAGATGAAGGACTTAAACTGCTTCACAATTGAATCAGCAATGAGCATGGTCGCTGGTACAGCACGTAGCATGGGTGTTAAGATTACAGGCGAATCACCTTTAAAGTAAGACTAAGTCTTAAGCATTTGTAGAACAAACAAAAAAATTAAAAATGGCAAAAGTATCTAAAAACAGAAAAGAAGCTTTAGCTAAGTTCGACAAAAGCAAGGCCTACTCCTTGACAGAAGCCGTTGACATTGTAAAACAAATCACTTACACCAAGTTCGATGCTTCAGTTGATGTTAACGTACGTTTAGGTGTTGACCCACGTAAAGCCAATCAGATGGTTCGTGGTAGTGTGACACTGCCTCACGGTACAGGTAAAGTTACCCGCGTGTTGGTATTATGTACGCCAGACAAAGCACAGGAAGCTACAGAAGCAGGTGCTGATTTCGTCGGATTTGAGGACTATGTCCAGAAGATCAAAGACGGTTGGACCGATGTCGATGTAATTATCACAATGCCTTCATTGATGCCGAAAGTTGGTGCTCTTGGTAGAATCCTCGGTCCTCGTGGATTGATGCCAAACCCAAAGACTGGCACAGTGACAATGGAAATTGGTAAAGCTGTTAAGGAAGTGAAAGCTGGTAAGATTGATTTCAAAGTTGACAAGTACGGAATCATCGACAGCCGCATTGCAAAAGTGAGCTTCCCAGCTGAGAAGATTGTTGACAACGCTAAGGAGATCCTTGGTATGATCATCAAGTTGAAACCAGCAGCAGCTAAAGGTACTTACATCAAGAGTATTTACATCTCAAGTACAATGAGTCCGGGTGTTCAAGTGGACGTCAAATCAGTAGCCATCTAAACCCTTAAATAAGTATTGACATGAGAAAAGAAGATAAAGAAGTTATCATTAACTCGATTGTAGAGAAGTTGAACGCATGTCCAAACTTCTACCTGACAGACATCGAGGCATTGGATGCCGACAAGACCAGTCAGTTGAGAAGACAGTGCTTCAACAGCCAGGTCAAGCTTGTTGTGGTGAAGAATGCATTACTGAAGAAGGCCATGCAGAGAGTAGGTAAGGATTACGGTGATCTTTACGACGTCTGCAAAGGTACAACAGCAATGATGTTGTCAGAGAATGGCAACGCCCCTGCAAAGCTGATCAAGAAGTTCCGCAAGACCAGTGACAAGCCTATTCTCAAGGGTGCATACATTGAGGAGTGTGTTTATACTGGCGACAACATGCTTGACACATTGTGCAGCATCAAGTCGAAGAACGAACTCATCGCCGACGTTATCGCATTGCTCCAGTCACCAGCCAAGAACGTTATCAGCGCTCTTCAGAGTGGCGGCAACAAGCTCAGCGGCATAGTAAAGACCTTATCCGAGAGACCGGAATAATACAGAATGATTATCATTCACAGAAAAGATTAAGAAAAATAAAAAATAATTGTATAACAAATAAAAACGTAAAAAAATGGCAGATTTAAAAGCTTTTGCTGAACAATTAGTAAACCTTACAGTGAAAGAGGTTAATGAACTCGCAGCAATTTTGAAAGAAGAATACGGCATTGAACCAGCCGCAGCAGCAGTTGCAGTAGCAGCTCCAGCAGCAGGTGGCGAGGCAGCCGCAGCAGCTGAAGAGAAGACTTCATTCGACGTTATCCTCAAATCAGCAGGCGCACAGAAACTCGCAGTTGTGAAGCTCGTTAAGGACCTTGCAAGCCTCGGTCTTAAAGAAGCTAAAGACTTAGTTGACGCTGCTCCTAAAGCTGTTAAAGAAGGCGTGAGCAAAGAAGAAGCTAATGCACTCAAGACTCAACTCGAGGCAGCTGGTGCAGAAGTTGAAATAAAATAAGTTTATTTCCTGCTACAACAGGCATAAATACCTCAGCCCCTCCATATAGACGGGGGTTGAGGTTTGTGCCTATATTGTGTTGTATTCCGCCGTCTATATAATATAATAGCTTTTAGAAACAATTAAAACATAAACACTTTGGCAGACATTAAATTAGATAGAATCAGTTTCGCGTCAATCAAGAAGCCTTTCGACTATCCTGATTTTCTGGATATTCAGCTGAAGTCATTCCGTGATTTCTTCCAGCTCGAGACTAATCCCGACAATCGTAAAAACGAAGGCCTGTTCAAGGTATTTGCGGAAAATTTCCCTATTACCGACGCCAGAAACAACTTTGTACTCGAGTTTCTCGACTACTACATTGATGCCCCACAATATACAATCGCTGAATGTATAGAACGTGGCTTGAGCTATTGCGTAAGACTCAAGGCAAAACTGAAACTCTCATGCAACGACGAGGAACATGAGGATTTCGAAACCGTCGTCCAAGATGTGTATTTGGGCTTGATACCGTATATGACACCACAGGGTACTTTCGTCATAAACGGCGCAGAACGTGTCGTGGTTTCACAGTTACACCGTTCTCCGGGCGTTTTCTTCGGATCAAGCGTGCACACCAACGGAACGACGCTGTATTCAGCTCGTATCATCCCGTTCAAGGGCTCATGGATGGAATTCTCGACCGATATCAGCAACGTGATGTATGCCTATATCGACCGCAAGAAGAAATTGCCTATCACTACATTGCTCCGTGCTATCGGATATGAGACCGATAAGGACATCCTCGACATTTTCAACCTCGCCGAGGAAGTGAAGGTGACAAAGAGCGGCTTGAAACGTGTGGTGGGTCGTCGTTTAGCAGCAAAAGTGTTGCACTCATGGTTTGAAGACTTCATCAACGAGGAAACAGGTGAATGCGTGACAATCGAGCGTAACGAAATCGTTATCGAACGCGGTGTCATTCTCGAAAACGAACATATCGACAAGATCATCGAGAAAGGCGTTAAGACCATCCTCCTCGACAGAGAAGGTATCAACACCAACGATTACGCCATTATTTTCAACACATTACAGAAAGATACTACAAACTCGGAGAAAGACGCTGTCGAATATATCTATCGTCAGATGCGTAATGCTGAACCGCCAGATGAGGAGACAGCACGCGACATGATCAGAAAGCTCTTCTTCTCCGATAAACGTTATGACCTTGGTGATGTCGGCCGTTACCGTATCAACCGCAAGCTCGGCTTGAACATTCCGGAAGATGTCAAGGTTTTAACTAACGAAGATATAATCGCTATCATCAAGTATTTGATCGAACTGGCTAACCAGAAGGCAGAAGTTGATGATATCGACCACTTGAGCAACCGTCGTATCAGAACCGTGGGCGAGCAGCTTTACGCACAGTTCGGCGTGGGTCTTGCACGTATGGCAAGAACTATCCGTGAGCGTATGAACGTCCGTGACAACGAGTCATTCACACCAACCGATTTGATCAATGCAAAGACATTGTCATCGGTCATCAACTCGTTCTTCGGCACCAACCAGCTGTCACAGTTCATGGATCAGACCAACCCGTTGTCAGAGTTAACACACAAACGCCGTATTTCTGCTTTAGGTCCTGGTGGTATCTCACGTGACCGTGCAGGTTTCGAGGTGCGTGACGTTCACTACACACACTACGGTCGTCTGTGTACAATCGAGACACCTGAAGGTCCTAACATCGGTTTGATCTCATCTCTCTGCGTGTTTGCTAAGATCAACAACCTTGGATTCATCGAGACACCTTACCGTGAGGTTAAGGAAGGTAATGTCGACTTCCAGAATCCGCCTGTTTATCTCACCGCAGAAGAGGAAGACAACAAGATCATCGCTCAGGCATGCACTCAGATGGATGACGAAGGTCACATCACTGAGGAAATGCTGAAAGCACGTTATGTGGCTGATTATCCTATCGTCACACCAGACCAGCTCGACCTCATCGACGTGGCACCTAACCAGATGTCATCAGTCGCTGCATCATTGATTCCGTTCTTGGAGCACGACGACGCTAACCGTGCTTTGATGGGATCTAACATGATGCGTCAGGCTGTGCCGTTGATGGCTCCTGAGGCTCCTATCGTCGGAACCGGCATCGAGCATTATGTGGCAAGGGATTCACGTACATTAGTCGAAGCAGAAGGCGACGGCGAAGTCATCTATGTCGATTCAACAAAGATCACCATCAAGTATGACAGAACCGACAAAGAACGTCTCGTGAGCTTCGATGACGATGTGAAGACATATAACCTTATTAAATATATAAGAACAAACCAGAGCACAAGCATCAACCAGAAGCCTATTGTAAGAAAAGGCCAGAAGGTGACCAAGGGTCAGATCCTTACAGAAGGTTATGCAACACAGGGCGGCGACCTCGCATTGGGCCGCAACTTGAAGGTTGCATTCATGCCATGGAAGGGTTACAACTACGAGGATGCTATCGTGATTTCTGAGAAGATCGTCAAGGAAGACCTCTTCACTTCAATCCACATCGAGGAATTCACCCTTGAGGTGCGCGACACGAAACGTGGTTTGGAAGAGTTGACCAACGATATCCCTAACGTCAGTGCAGACGCAACCAAGGATTTGGACGAGAACGGTTTGATCCGCGTCGGTGCCGATGTCAAGGAAGGCGATATATTAATAGGTAAGATCACGCCTAAGGGCGAGACCGATCCAACCCCAGAGGAGAAGCTGCTCCGCGCCATCTTCGGTGACAAGGCAGGTGATGTGAAGAACGCATCACTCAAGGCAGGTCCTTCAATGAAGGGTGTCGTCATCGGAAAACGCTTGTTCTCACGCGTGGTTAAAGATCGTAAAGCTAAATCAAAAGATAAGGACATCATCGCTGAACTCGACGCCGAATGCCAGAAAGAGCTCGACGCCTTGAAGGCTCGCATGATGGAGAAGCTCATGTCGATGTTGAACGGCAGAACTTCAACAGGTGTTTACAACAACTTCAAGGAGACTATCATCCCTAAGAAGGTGAAATTCACCCAGAAAGCCTTGTCACAAGTCGATTACATGACTGTTAATCCTTATAAGTGGACTACAGACGCTGAGATTAACGACTGCATCGTGAAGTTGGTTAACAACTACAACATCAAGTGCAAGGAAATCAACGGTGTTTACAGCCGCAAGAAGAACGTGGCAAGCGTTGGTGATGAGTTGCCGAACGGTATCGTCCAGATGGCAAAGGTTTACGTCGCACAGAAACGTAAGCTTAACATCGGTGATAAGATGGCAGGTCGTCACGGTAACAAAGGTATCGTTTCAAGAATCGTTCGCGAAGAAGACATGCCGTTCCTTGAGGATGGTACTCCAGTCGATATCGTGTTGAACCCGTTGGGCGTGCCTTCACGTATGAACTTGGGTCAGATTTACGAGACAGTGCTCGGTTGGGCAGGTCACGAGCTCGGACTGAAGTTCGCTACACCTATCTTTGATGGTGCCACATTGGAAGAAATCAACGAATATATGAAGAAGGCTGGTCTTCCTGAAAATGGTAGAGTTCAGCTTTATGACGGTGAGACAGGCGAGCCGTTCGATCAGCAGGCTACAGTGGGTTACATCTATATGCTGAAGCTGCACCACATGGTCGACGACAAGATGCACGCACGTTCAATCGGACCATACTCGTTGATTACGCAGCAGCCTCTTGGTGGTAAAGCACAGTTCGGTGGTCAGCGTTTCGGTGAAATGGAGGTTTGGGCACTCGAAGCATTCGGTGCATCTAATGTCCTTCAGGAAATCTTGACAGTGAAGTCAGACGATGTCGTCGGTCGTGCAAAGGCTTACGAGGCTATCGTCAAGGGCGAGAACATGCCAACACCAGGTATTCCAGAGTCATTCAATGTTTTGGTTCACGAATTGCGCGGACTCGGACTTGAAATTACGTTTGAATAAAAAAGCTCTTAATATTTTGTAAATCTATGGCTTTAAATAAGAATAACACATTAAACAGCAACTTTTCAAAGATTACCATCAGCTTGGCATCGCCGGAAAGCATTTCCGACCGTTCATACGGTGAGGTGTTAAAGCCGGAGACAATAAACTACCGCACCTACAAACCAGAGCGCGACGGTTTATTCTGCGAGAGAATCTTTGGACCTGTGAAAGACTGGGAGTGCCACTGCGGTAAGTACAAACGCATCCGTTACAAGAACATCGTTTGCGACCGTTGCGGCGTGGAAGTTACAGAGAAGAAAGTCAGACGTGAGCGTACTGGTCACATCCAGTTGGTTGTGCCGGTAGCACATATCTGGTATTTCCGCTCACTTCCTAACAAAATTGGAGCTTTGCTTGGTATTCCGACCAAGAAACTCGACAGCATCATCTACTATGAGAGATACGTCGTGGTTCAGCCTGGTATCATGGCCGAACAAGGCATAAACAAACTCGACCTCCTTTCAGAAGAGGAATATCTCGACATTTTGGAGAAGCTTCCTATTGAGAATCAGCATCTTCCGGCAGAAGACCCTAACAAGTTCATCGCCAAGATGGGTGCGGAAGCTATCTACGATTTGTTGGTTCAGATCGACCTCGAGAAAGAAGCAGGCGAACTTCGCGATAAGGCACATAAAGAGACATCACAGCAGCGTAAAGCTGATGCTTTGAAGCGTTTGCAGGTGTTTGAGGCATTCCGCGAGGCTAACAAGCACGTCGAGAACCGTCCAGAGTGGATGATTTTGAAGGTCATCCCTGTGACACCACCTGAGTTGAGACCATTGGTCCCGCTCGATGGCGGACGTTTCGCAACATCAGACTTGAACGACCTCTATCGTCGTGTCATCATCCGTAACAACCGTCTTAAGAGACTCATCGAAATCAAGGCTCCAGACGTGATTATGCGTAATGAGAAACGTATGCTTCAGGAAGCTGTTGACTCATTGCTCGACAACTCACGTAAGTCAAGCGCCGTGAAGACTGACTCTAACCGTCCGCTTAAGTCATTGAGCGACAGCTTGAAAGGTAAGCAGGGACGTTTCCGTCAGAACTTGCTCGGTAAACGTGTTGACTACTCAGGCCGTTCGGTTATCGTGGTCGGTCCGGATTTGAACATGAACGAATGCGGTCTTCCAAAGGATATGGCAGCTGAGCTTTACAAACCATTCGTCATCCGTAAGATGATTGAAAGAGGTATTGTGAAGACAGTGAAGTCGGCAAAGAAGATTGTCGACCGTAAAGACCCGGTCGTGTGGGACATCCTCGAGAATATCTTGAAGGGACACCCGATTCTGTTGAACCGTGCTCCTACATTGCACCGTCTTGGTATCCAGGCCTTCCAGCCTAAGTTGGTTGAAGGTAAGGCAATCCGTCTGCACCCATTGGTATGTACAGCTTTCAACGCTGACTTCGATGGTGACCAGATGGCTGTGCACTTGCCATTAGGCAACGCGGCAATTTTGGAAGCCCAGATTTTGATGCTCGCATCGCATAACATCCTTAACCCTGCCAACGGAGCTCCTATCACGGTGCCTTCGCAAGACATGGTTTTGGGTCTGTATTATATCACAAAACCACGTAAGAGCACTCCAGACCATATCGTCAAAGGTGAAGGCAAGAAATTCTATTCAGCAGAAGAGGTTATCATTGCCTACAACGAGAAGAAAGTCGATATGCACGCCATCATCTACGTGAAGGTGCCGGTCCGTAAGGAAGACGGCTCAATCGTTGAGGAAATGGTGGAGACAACAGTCGGTCGTGTCAAGTTCAACCAGGTTGTTCCTGCAGGATTTGGCTACATCAACAAACTGTTGAACAAGAAGGCCTTGCGTGACATCATCGGTGATATGGTGAAACTCCTTGGTACAGCTGTTACAACCAAGTTCTTGGACGATATCAAGAACATGGGTTACTACATGGCTTACAAAGGCGGTTTGTCGTTCAACCTCGGCAACGTGTTGATCCCTTCAGTTAAGGAAGAGTTGATCCGTCAGGCTAATGAGGAAGTGAACGCCATCCGTGAAGAATACAACATGGGTTTCATCACAGGCAACGAACGTTACAACAAGATTATCGATATTTGGGGTCACGTCGTCACCAAGTTGACCGACGAGGTTATGAAGCTGTTGCCTCAGGACGACCAGGGATTCAACCCAGTTTACATGATGCTGGATTCTGGAGCTCGTGGTAGTAAGGAGCAGATTCGTCAGCTTTGCGGTATGAGAGGTTTGATGGCAAAACCGCAGAAATCGACAGCAGCCGGTGGCGCTGAGATTATCGAGAACCCAATTCTTTCGAACTTCAAGGAAGGTTTGTCAGTGTTGGAGTACTTCATTTCAACCCACGGTGCTCGTAAAGGTTTGGCCGATACCGCTTTGAAGACCGCTGACGCTGGTTACTTGACTCGTCGTCTCGTTGACGTGGCTCACGATGTTATTATCACTGAGAAGGACTGCGGCACTTTGAGAGGTTTGTCAATCGGTGCTTTGAAACGTGGTAAGGAGATCGTCGAGTCATTATACGACCGTATCCTCGGCCGTGTTGCTTTGCACGACATCTTCCATCCTCAGACAGGTGAGTTGCTCTGCAACGGTGGCGCTGAAATCACTGAGGACATCGCAAAGAGAATCTGCGATTCACCATTGAAAGACCAGACCATTGAGATTCGTTCCGTGTTGACTTGCGAATCGAAGAAGGGCGTTTGCGCCAACTGCTACGGACGTAACCTTTCATCAGGTAAGCTGGTGCAGCGTGGTGAGGCCGTCGGCGTTATCGCAGCACAGTCAATCGGTGAGCCTGGTACTCAGTTGACACTTCGTACCTTCCACCAAGGTGGTACTGCATCGAGCACATCAGAAGACTCAATGATTAAGGCTGATTACAGCGGTAAGATGATTATCAACGACTTACGTGCTGTTGACTATAAAGATAAAGATGATAACAAGTATCAGGTCGTGGTGAGCCGTGCTGCTGAGATGAAGATTTTGGACCACAACACAGGCGTTGCTCTCGTCACAGAGAACATTCCTTACGGTTCGAAGTTGTACATTCCGGCTGGCAGCGACGTCAACCAGGGCGACATCATCTGCGAATGGGATAAGTATAACTCACTTATCATCTCTGAGCACGACGGTAAGGCACGTTTCGACAACATCGTTGAAAACGTCACATTCCGTAACGAATCAGATGAGCAGACAGGTTACAACGAGCGCGTTATCATTGAAGGTCGTAAGTTCTCGAAGAACCCATCTATCTCAATCGTTGACAAGAACGGCGATGTTATCAAGTCATACGACTTGCCAGTCGGCGCACACGTCATGGTTGAAGACGGCGACAAGATCCATGCTGGTGACATCCTGACCAAGAAGCCACGTGCTACTGGAGGTTTGGGCGATATCACCGGTGGTCTTCCACGTGTTACAGAGCTCTTTGAGGCACGTAACTCTTCAGAGCCGGCTATTATCTCTGAAATCGACGGTGAGGTATCATTCGAGAAGAAGCTTGTCCGTGGTAACCGTGTGTTGGTTGTCACATCAAAGACAGGCGATGTGAAAAAGTATCTCATCCCGACAACGAAAGAGGTTTTGGCTTCAGAAAACGACTACGTAAAGGCTGGTCAGCCATTGTCAGAAGGTGCTATCACACCTGCTAACATTTTGGCTATCGAAGGCCCTATGAAGGTTCAGGAATATATTGTGAACAACGTTCAGGAAGTGTATCGTTCACAGGGTGTTACCATCAACGGTAAGCACTTTGAGGTCATCGTTCGTCAGATGATGCGTAAAGTTGAAATCGACGATCCAGGTGATACAAGATACCTTGAGGGCGAGCTCGTCAGCAAGATCGCATTCCAGGAGACCAACGACGACATCTTCGGAAAGGTCGTTGTCACCGATCCGGGCGATTCAGAGACATTGTTCGTGGGACAGATTATCTCAGCAAGAAGACTGCGTGATGAGAATTCATCATTGAAACGTCGCGACAAGAAGCTTGTTGAGGCCCGTGACGCACAGCCGGCAACGGCACACCAGGTGCTTCAGGGTATCACCCGCGCTGCATTGCAGACAGACAGCTTCATCTCAGCTGCTTCATTCCAGGAGACAACGAAGGTCTTGACACAGGCTGCTATCAGCGCAAAGACCGACTATCTCGAGGGTATGAAGGAGAACGTCATCGTGGGTCACAAGATCCCTGCAGGTACAGGTTTGCGCGAATACGACGATTTGATCGTTGGTTCGAAGGAAGACCTGCAGCCTGAGGTTTTGACGGTTGAACCAGTAGAGGCGTAATAGACCTTTAGACGTTAGATTTTAGACGTTAGACATTAGTAGAGACGCACGGCCGTGCGTCTCTACATTTTAAAAATCATCAAATAATTAATCATTATGGAAAACAACAACAAGAAACAATTGAATATTGACATTCCGGAGGCGGTTGCCGACGGTGTTTATTCAAATTTGGCTATCATCAGCCATTCTCCAACAGAATTTGTTATCGATTTTGCACAGATTGCACCGGCAATGCAGAAGGCTAAAGTGCGCTCGAGAGTCATTATGACTCCTCAGAACGCAAAACGTTTATACAGAGCATTAGCTGAAAACTTGCAGAAATTCGAACAAAATTTCGGTCCGATTAAGGATGTGAATGATAATATGGCGGCTCCGTTTACAATGGGGTCAGCAGGGGAGGCGTGATATTAGATAATTGATAAAAGATAATAGATAATAGAGTAGGGGCGTCATTTGGCGTCCCTATTATTTTTTTGATCATTACGATAACCATTACGTGCAGCTGCCATTCGTTCGCGAATTCCACCTTCAGTAACAAACTCTATTTCTTTCTTTTTTTGATATGATAACATCATTTTATCTACCATTCGGCAAAGTGTTATTGCGACATTACAGAACTCTTCTTCGCTCCATTTCCAGAAAAAATTTGTATATTCTTCAAGTCGATTATGATTACGGCAATAATCTAGCATGCTGTTGAATCTTGGATGTCCTTGACCCCATTGTTTTAATCCTTTCTTAATAATAAAATCGACATAATCCTCTTGAAGTTCTTGAATGCTAGCTCGAGCGACATTCAGAAGTTTAAGTTCCATTTCGGTAGAAGTAACACCGTCAGAAGAGCCTTCAATGATATTTTGCTTTCCTGAACGCGCTGCTTGTATCATTTGGTCAACAGTTCTGTCACCACATTTTGGTAAAAACCTTTGTGTAAAAATAATTGTCATTTGATATATGACAACGGCTTTTTGATAAAACCATAAGTTTTGCCATATTGCCTGATTTTTCAGGACCGAAGGAAAACTATGTGAGTGATTTGAGTTGTTTTTCATAAATCTATTTTTGGTTAAAAACATATTTATTTTTCTAGAGTTTCTAGAGTTTCTAAAGTTTCTAGAGTTTCTAGAGTTTCTAGAGTTTCTAGAGTTTCTAGAGTTTCTAGAGTTTCTAGAGTTTCTAGAGTTTCTAGAGTTTCTAGAGTTTCTAG
>CAJOHD010000001.1:268523-628837 GCA_905234275.1 uncultured Bacteroidales bacterium
TTTCTAGAGTTTCTAGAGTTTCTAGAGTTTCTAGAGTTTCTAGAGTTTCTAGAGTTTCTAGAGTTTCTAGAGTTTCTAGAGTTTCTAGAGTTTCTAGAGAAATTTGAATTAAAGTTACAAAATTACAAATTATTTTTAAAAATTAAATACTTTTAATAAAATAATAAAGGCGCCGCGCAGCGGCGCCTTTATTTGTCTTAGTTTAAAAGACTAAATAAACTCCAGTTTATCCTGTGTTGTGTTCTTCTCGCAGTAGTGGCAGTGCAGTTTGATGGCGCCGTCGGCGTCTTTGATGACTGTGAACTTGGTCGGGACGTCGTGTTCCTTGTTGGTGACGCAGTTAGGGTTGAAGCATTTCACTATGTGTTCGATGCTATCAGGAAGCGTAACTGTCTGTTTCTTAATCACTTCGAAGTCTTTGATTTCGATGATTGATGCTGTAGGAGCCACAAGGCCGATTTTGTTGTAGTCTTCTGGTGCGAAATACTTGTCGGCGACCTTGATGAAGCCTTTCTTTCCGTATTTCTTACTGTCGACGTTGGTGCCGAAATACACAGGGGTGCTGACTTTTTCGAGGCCCAAAATCTTAACGACCTGGAACACTTTGTCGGCTGGGATATGATCGATAACGGTGCCATTTTCAATGGCTGACACTGTCAATTCTTTTTTCTTTTCCATAACAATTAACTTTTATTCAATAACCAATAACCTATAACCAATAACCACTTACTTTAGTCCTAAAATTGTTGCAATTAAAGCCTCACGGGCGTAAACACCGTTTTGAGCCTGCTGGAAGTAGTAAGCCTTCGGGTTGGCGTCGACGTCGACATGGATTTCGTTGACACGCGGAAGTGGGTGCAGCACGCGGCAGTTAGGCTTCGATGCGTCGAGCATTGCGTTGCGCAACACGTAGGAATTCTTCACCTTTTCGTATTCCTCAGGATCTGGAAAGCGTTCGCGCTGGATACGGGTCATGTAGATGATATCGCTGTGCGGGATAGCCTCTTCGAGCTCTGTATATTGATGATATTCAAGATGTTTGTCTTTGATATGCTGTTTCACCACGCTCGGGAGCTTGAGCTCGACAGGGGAGACGAGGTTGAATTTGGCGTTGAAGTTGCACATGGCTTCCACCAAGCTGTGCACTGTGCGGCCATATTTCAAGTCACCGACGAGGGTGATTTCGAGGTTCTCCAGTGTTCCCTGGGTTTTGCGGATGCTGTAGAGGTCGAGCATGCACTGTGTAGGGTGCTGGTTGGCGCCGTCGCCTGCGTTGATAACCGGCACTTTCGACACTTCTGATGCGAAGCGTGCTGAGCCTTCGATAGGGTTACGCATAACGATGAGGTCGGCGTATGATGCCACCATTGTGATGGTGTCGGCGAGCGATTCGCCTTTCTGTACGCTGGTTCCTGCTGTGCTGCTGAATCCGATGACGTTGCCGCCGAGCAGCTGGATGGCGGTCTCGAAGCTGAGACGGGTACGTGTTGACGGCTCGAAGAACAGCGAGGCGATGATGCGGCCGTTCAGAAGGTTCTGATGCGGATTTTTCTCAAAGTCCTCGGCTATGTCCAGAACATGGCAAATTTCTTCAGGCGTGTAGTCGCTGATTGAAATGAGGCTGCGGTTTTTTAATGAGATTGACATTGTTGATGATATTTTGATTTGTTAATTATATGATTTTCGGGCAAAAAAATGACGGTTCCAATTGACCGTCAGCTGATAGAAAATGATGAAAAGTTGAGGAATTGCTTCCTTTTTTGACGTCGTTGTGACGCGAACCCGATAACGTTTTTTGTAGTATCATCGGATTGCAAAAATACGATAAATTTTTGAGATGTCAAGAAAAATTTTGTAAAATTTTTTTAACATAAATTTCAAAATTTTGCAAGTTTTGTTAAAAATTTTTAAGAAAAAAGTTCTTGACAAATGAAAAAATTCATTATAATTTTGCAGCGATGAAGAAACACTAAGACTTATGAAACAAGTTATCATAAAAACGATTTATGTGAGTCTGCGGTGTGTGCACAAGTAATCGCAGGCGATGACCATCAGGAGATTGTGCGGAATTATTAACAGTTTATTATTTTTTAAAAGTCAGATTTATGAAACGAAGTAAAATTTTAGGAATTTCACTGGTTTTATTGCTTATGGCGGGGGTGGCTATATACCTCGAAGCATGCAAGAAAAAGATTGTTACACCTATTAATAATATAGCAGGACAGGTTGACGATTATCCTGGCTATAGTGCCGAGGCGCGTCTTGTTGCGAGAAGTATTAATAAGTTTAAAATGCAACTTGATGATAGAGAGAGTGTTATGCGGAGCGGTCTTTATATGCCGATCGACAGCATCATTTGGAATGTGGAGGCGCTTTTCAATGCTGAATACACGTTTCCGGAAAGGAAATATCTTGAGACGGTGAAGCAGGAATTGGAGTTTTTTGTTAATGTGAATGAAAATAACGAAGCTCCTTTCAGTGTTGTCGCTGATTTGTATGACGATATTACCGATGCGGTGCGGCAAGTGTATTCACATGATGGAATCAGTGCGGACAAATCGTTGAAAGCCGTGGTTGTTGACAAGGGCGATGTAGTGGGTAACAGGGTGAGTATCAATGTTTATGTGGTTTCCGGCAAAATGGAAAACAACAATACGGTTAAAGATCCTGTTGACGGCCCATTTGGTCCGGGTGACTGTTGGTATTTCGGCGAATATGGCGGCACATGTGATGACCCGTCGATTTTTGGCGACGCTGCTGAGATCATTGAAGATACCATAAACTATTATTATAGCGGTACATCGGTGCCTCAGCCTGGATACAGAGGCTTGAATTTCAGCATGTTCAGGATTGCACTTGAAGGTAGCGAGTATTTTGACGAGAATGGTGAGCCATACCTTTATTATTACCCTGCATCGTCGAATCCTCCTCTTTATTTGAATTATGAATGGCTGAATTATTATTATAACAGGGAAGTTGAGGTTTTGTTGCATCTTCTGCCTACTGATTTGGTGAATCAGAATTTGTTGCCTGTGATACCGGCGTTTGTTGAGGTTGACATTGTGGGATTGCTCGGATATACTGGCAATGGCAGCTGTTATCATCATCGAAACTATGTTGTTTATGGACACAAGGCGTTTATTCCTTCACAGGAACTGCCTCCGTTAAGAGATTTGTTGAATTAAAATTAAAAAATGAAAGATGTCATGAAGAGGATTATTTTATTGATATTGAGCTTTTGGGCGATAGACGTGCAAGCGCAGCAATGGGTCGTTTCGCGTTCTGCAGAGGAAGGCGTGGTGCTTGTTGGCGGCGATTGTAACGGAAGCGGTAACTATATCGTTGGAGCCTGCAATAATGACGGGGGGTCGTCTTACCGAGATGCTTATGCGATGTATGTAGAAAATAATGGTGATTTTACTGAGAAAACCTTCAGTTTTGACGGATATAAATCACATTTGTGCAGTGCCATTTGTCTGGATAATGGTAATGCCTTTGTGGTTGGCGTCAAAGGAGGTACATTGACAAACCATATTTATGATACATTGTGGATTCTGGTGATGACTCCGGAGCTGGAGATTGTTGAAGAACATGATTATCCGATAGTTGAGCCATATATGACGTGGACGACAGATGTGTATCTGGAATTCAATAATTACGGCGATATTATTGTATTAGCTGATGTCAGTGAATATGATTATCCTTTGATGACGATTGGTGTGTATGCTGTGTTTAAATGCGATATACATGGAAATATGCTCAAGAGCAAGTATTTTGCGGAAGGACACGGGATGAATGGTGCAAGGCCCACCGGGTTGATCAGGGTTCCGGATAGCGATTATATGATGATGATAGGGAAAGGTTTTTTTGTGACGAATTCGCATAGTATATGTTATATCGACAACGAGTTGGAGAAAGTGGATGCATTCCCGTTGCCATGGTTGGAAGATGTTTGGAACTATTCGGATTGTTGGAAAGAAAACGGACATTTTCTTATGTCGTCGATGTCGCATCATTATGGGGTGGTGGAAAATTCGTTTTATGCGGCTGTGTTTGAGGTCGATGATAGAGGTAATTATGTAGATACGTTGGTTTATGACAGGGCGGACACCTCTGATTATACAGCTCAATTTGGAAGCATGGCTTATGTTAGTGATGAGATTATATACATCGCCACATATTGGGAAAGCGGACAAAACGAGCAACCAT
This sequence comes from uncultured Bacteroidales bacterium, assembly GCA_905234275.1. Taxonomy (GTDB): domain Bacteria; phylum Bacteroidota; class Bacteroidia; order Bacteroidales; family F082; genus Limimorpha. The sequence goes on from CAJOHD010000001.1 coordinate 272,733, forward strand.
CTGATGCTGTTATATGCTTGATAGACAGTGATTTGAATCTTAGGGGAACGAAACGACTGAAAGCTGAAGACATTAAGATCAGGATTATGCATTGTCAGAGAACCTCTGACGGAGGTTGTCTGGTTTATGGACGATGTAAGAAAAGCTATGACACAGAGATGTTGTATGTTTGGAAGTTGCTGCCGGATGATTTTGTGATTCCATGGACTTTGGACGAGAATCCGGAGGTCTTGCCACACCATGAAGCGTATCCGAATCCGACAAAAGACTACTTGAATATTGTGTTGGACAATGCTGATAATCAGCGATATAGGGTGAGCGTCACTGATGTGAGAGGACGGAAATATTTTGAGCGCAGGTTTGAACATGTCGGAGGCTTGCTAAGACTTGATGTGTCATCAATGGAGGATGGAGTGTATTTTTATGAGATTTTTGACGGACGAGGCATACAAAAAGGTAAGTTTTTAAAGTATTAACAATTAAATTTTTGATTTATGAAACTACGTATTTTATTTATTATGGTATTATCAATCGTTGCAAATAACGTGATAATCGGACAGGATAAGGGTGGTTGCGATTTGTGCGGACCATCAGGAGCGACCCAGAATCAACCAAGAGGAAACTATTCTGCCACTATTGGAATGAGCAACCAGACACTTGGAGCGAATTCGTTTGCTGTCGGACAGGCTAACAGAACTGCGGGCTCTGCATCGATAGCACTTGGAAAATTTGCATGGGCGAATGCCACTAATGCTATTGTGATCGGTTCGGGAACGGATAATAATGAATCTAAAGCATTGGTTAACAATTATTCGGAAACATTGATGATAGGATTTAACAGTCGCCGTCCGACACTGTTTGTCGGGACATCCAATGGTGGTGTCACGACTGGCAGAATCGGCATTGGTAACATGACAAGTCCGTTAGCGAAGCTGCACATGTTATCGGATTCGAATGAAGATGCGGGTTTTATTTTGGAAACTTCGAACAAGTCATCGAAAAGCGCATTTCTGCAGATGTACGATGACAAACATAAGATAATTGTATCGAAGGAGGGTATGAGGATTTCTGCGCAAAACGACGCTCTGTCATTAGATGCTAATAAAATCAGGATGTCAGGGAAAGTGGGAATCAACACTGACAATAACTATACTGGCGACTATGATTACACTTTGGCAGTAAATGGAGGCATTCTGACAAGTGAAGTGTATGTCAAAGAGGTCAGTGAATGGCATGATTATGTGTTCTCTGATACGTATCAGCTGATGCCGTTGGGCGATTTGGATGAGTTTATTCATAAAAATGGGCATCTGCCTGATATGCCGTCAGAGAATGAGGTCGTTGAAAAAGGTTATAATATGGTTGAGATGGAAGGCTTGCTGTTGAAAAAGATAGAAGAGCTTACATTATATACTATTGAACTGCAGCGGCAACTTCAAGTCCAAAAACTAATTATTGACAAAATGCAAGGTAAATAAGGCTGTTGCTAAAATATTGAATTATGAAAACGAAATATTTTTTGATATTTCTTGTCCTGCTATTGTCTGTTGTTTTCCATGATATAGTCCAAGCGCAAAGCTGTCTTGTTATGGAATATGATGCAGACGGGAATAGGATTAGCAGACAAGTGACAACGAATTGCATTGAGAAGCGTGAAATTGCTGAAGTGCAAGAGACTGAGACGTATGAAGATGTCGACGTTTATCCTAATCCGAATAATGGAATGTTTATAATCATCATGCAGGATTGTGTGAAACAAGAAGCAGCGTGTTATGAGTTATTTGATGTTAATGGAATGATGCTGCTTTCCGGTAAACTGCATGAGAATGAGACTGAAGTTGATGTCGGAACTGTTCCTGTTGGTGTTTATCTGTTGAGGATAAAAAACGGCGAAAATGTGATTTCTAAGGTAATTGTGATAAACTAAAAACGCAAGTTTATGAAGAAGATATTATTAATAATGTTGTTGCTGGGTGTCGGTGTCATGCAGGCGCAGACGTACCAACAGACAGAGATGGAGCTTGATTCGGAGATCCCGAAAGATAAAAGTCTCGTTTATGAAGCTTCGACATCAATCAAGATGCTGAAAGGCTTTCATTGTCAACCCTGTGGAGATAATTCGGTGAGGCTTTTGATTGACAGATACGGTGTCTTTCCGCCAGAGGAAGGTATTACAGGTGGCGCGTCGACATTGAACCAAGACGGTGTGGTTGGCGCATTGCCAGGGGAGCTTAATGTCGGAAATATAGGCGCTGCGGTGTATTCCATTCAGATATTGCTGCCGCAAGGTCTCGGAAAGATGACTCCTGAAATAGCTGTGACGTATAACAATCAGGCTGGTAACGGCCTTCTTGGTTGGGCTTGGGATTTGTCTGGATTGTCGTCGATAGTCAGAGTGGGGCAGACCCTATATCATGATGGTAAGCGTACGGCTGTGAATTTTGCAGAAGACAGGTTTATGATTGATGGCAAGCGACTGATGTTGTGTTCCGGCACACAATCTGGCAATGGCTCCGTATATAAAACCGAGGTTGATGAGATGAGCAAAATTACAGCATATACAGATGGTTACAATGGACCGGCACGTTTTATCGTCCGAAAGAAAGACGGAACGACGTGGGAATATGGCTGTACCAATGATTCAAGAGTGGAGACGCATAATCAGAATAATGTGGTGCTGAAATGGCTGGTTAACAAGATTATCGACCCGGATGGGAATTATATTGCGTTCAATTACATTGAAAATCAAAGCACTGGTGAGTCATACATCAATAGAATTGATTATACTTTGAACGATAAAGCAGGAATAAAGACGATGTATCAGGTGGCGTTTTCCTATGATAACAGGGAAGATTACGAGGCAGGGTATGTCTTTGAAAGCCTGGTGCAAAAGAAAAAGCTGCTAAGGAATATTACCGTGCGAAATATGCAAACAGGCACTATCTTGTATGATTATTATTTCGATTATTTTGCTCCTGGCAACTATTCGTCAGATGTGAAATTCATGTATCACAGGCTGAAAAGCATTGGAATGACCGCCGGAGATATGAAGCTGAATCCGACTATTATCAGTTGGAATAAAAGCAATCATTATCAGGATAAATTTCTTTCATACTCGTTGAATCAAAACATTTTCAACAAAGTGCCTTTTATCGGAGATTTCAATGGCGACGGCTATTCTGATGTGGTACTTGTGCCATATAAAGAGAGCGGCACCTATTCGACAGACGTTCGGGCAACGGTTGTTATTAATAAAGGTGACGGCTCTTTCAATGATGAGGCATATTATTCTTTTGATTTCGATAAAACCTTAGAGTGGGTCTATGTCGTTGATTTTGATGGAGATGGATTGGACGATATCGTTCCGTATTATGCTAACCATGAAGAAAACAGCAGCTGGAAATCAAAGTTTTGTGTTTATTTGAACAGAGGAAATGCTTTCGCTTATTTGGGAGAATTCAGCGCCAATAGATATTTTACGATATATCCTGGCGATTTCTTTGGAAATAGGAAAGACGGTTTTTTCTTGACTTATAATAACGCGAACCAATCAAACACTTATTTCCCGAAGGTGTTTTATTATGCCAGTAATAACTCCATGACATCGCAATCGTTTGGCATTAATACATGTTTGTATGTTCCGGAACGTGTTGTGGTTGAGGATTTTAATGGTGATGGCAGTTCGGAAATTCTGTATTTGATGGAGGATTTTTCAGCAACTGTCAAGTTGTCGCTTGATAATGATCAATGCGACTTTTCGGTTTTGTTTTCTGATGATAACTTCGATAGCGATGACTTTCTGTTTCCAGGTGATTTCAATGGCGATGGATACACTGATTTGCTGAAATATGATGAACAGTCATATTGGAACATGGCGATTTCTGATGGTAACAGATTCAAAGAGCCGGTGTTATGTCTGAACAATAATCTTTTAAGAGGTATGACATTGGCACCTCAAGACCGTTATTTATGTTCGTTGCAGAACTTGTCAATGCCTTCTGTTACTATCAGAACCGCTGATTTTGATGGTGATGGCAAGACCGATGTCGGCGTTTTCAAGAATACTGGTGGTAATTATTATTTGGAAATTGGTTTTAAACCATACGAAAAATTCAATAATAACTATGATTTCACTGATATCAGACGATTCCAGCTTAATATAAACCATTCACACCAATATGTTCATTTGGGGAATTTCTTGGGGCATGAAAATGTCAATATTCTCAGCAATGTTAAGGAGACTCCAGGTACTTATGAGATTCCGAAAATCGTGTCGCTGAATCCACATTCATCGAAGTTTTCGGTTGAGCGTATAACTGATGGTATGGGGAATGCTCGAGGTTTGAATTATGAATACTTGATGCCGAACAATGATTTTTATAGCTATGAATATCAATGGGTTGATTCAAAGTTGAGGACTGTCCCTCTGCCAGTGAAAGCCTTGTCTGCGGACACTGTTTTTACAACAAACTCAAAAACAGGTGTTACAAAATACTCTTATAAAAACATGTTGTATCATACAGAAGGACACGGCCTGCTCGGATTTTTACAGATGGATTCTAAAGTGTTGGTGGATAATGCATTATCGCAGACTAATGTCTTCGTCTCGGAAGTTGAATCGATGGGTGAGTATTATATGTTGATGCCACGATCGCATACTAAATATAATTGTTATAATCAAATTGTATTGGAAGAGCAGAATGCATATAAAAAATATGAAAACGTTAATAATGCCAAGGTAATCATGCCATTGCTGCTTAGCAAGAAAACAATCCATTATGATTTGGATACCCCAGGTTCCGTTCTTAAATCAAATATTAAAAATGTTGATTATCAAAGTGATATATCAGAATTCAATTATTCTGATGTCGTTAATGTTAGTAAAGTCATTGATGGTGTTGACGATAATTATATTGGAAATGACGCCATGTCGTGCTCATATTGGAGTGAGACCGATTATCTGTATAATAATAATCCATCCAAATGGGTTGTTGAACGATTGCAATGTCTGAAAAATGCTAAGCATTATGTTGATAATGAGAGTGTTGGGACTTGTGATATTTACGATTATTCAGGGAATAATATGTATCAGATTACGAGAAAAACATCATTGCCGAATGCCGACATGAATTATGCTGACCCTTTAAAGATTGTGACAAATTACTCGTATGATGCTGTGGGTCATGTGGTTATGCAGTCTATGTCATCTCCATCGGCGAAGAGCCAAAGAGTCAGGATGATGGATTATGGCGAGGAGTATAATTATCGTTATCCGACTGCGACGATTAACGAAAATGGCTGGGAGGTGGATTGGGCATATGACAATGATTACGGTAATGTGCGCTCAACGCTTGATTATAATAGTTTTACAACTGAAAACTATTCGGATCCGTTTGATATAACTGTCGAAAAAGAGTTGCCGGACGGGACTAAATATGTCGAAGCCAGACGCTGGGCTCAAGGTAACAAACACGCTCCTAAAGATGCCGCTTATTATAACTGGTCAAAAACTACTGGAAATGCTGAAAAACTTGTCTTTTTCAGTAAAAATGGCAATAAACTGCGAGAAGTCACTTTCGGCTTGAACGGTGAGGCGGTTTATGTTGATATGACGTATGACAATTTTGGGAATATGTCCTCAAAATCAATGCCTTACATCGCTAGTGACGAGTCAAAGTTTGTGTATTATGTTTATGACAAAAACAATAGGCTGATTGAGGAGGTTTATCCTAATGGACTTGTTAAAAATTACAGCTATAACAAGTTCCAGCGGATGATTAATACGGTCTCGCCTGATGGAGATTCCCGTAATGTAGTGGAAACTGACAATCCGATGGGATGGCGCATGCAAACTGTTGATATTGGCGGCAATACCATTAATTATGAGTATTACAGTGATGGTAAGTTGAAAAGCTCAATGATTGGTGACAATGAGCAAACAAAAGTGGAATACGAGTATGATGGACGACGCAACTTGTTGAGAATTAATGATCCCGCATGTGGAGAGATCGTTTATAGCTACAATGCATACGGCGAGTTGATGGAACGTACCAATGCCAAAGACTGTGTCACAACTTATGCCTATGACAATATGGGTAACATTCTCATACGTGTCGAATCTGGCGAACAAGGGCAGGATCCTGTTGTAACTCAATGGATTTACGATCAAAGTAAGGGTAAGATTGGCATGCTGTCAAGAATAATCTACGGTGATTCTCATGCTGTTACGTATGATTATGATGATTTTTTGAGGCTTGTCAGTGTTGATGAAATGGTTAATGGTAGGAATTATACCACTTCGTTTGATTATGATAAAGCAAACAGAGCCAATTTCGTAGCTTATCCAAGTGGCATCGCAATTCAAAAGCAATATTCGAATTCTGGATACAATAAAGCAATTGTCAATCAAAAAGATGAAAATGTTTTATGGCAAGCTGAATCAGCGGATGCTATGGGTTATATTGTTGATTATCAATATGGTAATGGCATACAAACGAGGAGAGAGTATGATAAGGAAACGAATCTTTTGAATGGTATTTATTCGCGTTTTGACAAAACAACATATCAAAATCTGGTCTATTCATACGACGGTTTTGGTAATCTTGTGAGCAGGACGAGGTTGAATGGCAACATGTTAAATGAAAGCTTCACTTACGATTCATTTAATCGTCTTGTAGGTATCAGGTTAAATGACAAACTCACTGGTTGGATGGAATATGATGAATATGGCAATATCTTGTCAAAATACAATGATTATAAGAATGTTTTCTATGATGCGCAGTATATAGGCGCTTGTCCGTATGCAGTCAGTAAAGTCAAGACAGATTTAGATGAGAGCGATGGTTTTAAGCAGAATGTTGAATATACGGTGTTTGATAAGATGAAGAGTGTCATTAGTGGAAATAATTCATTGTCAATAGATTATGGTTATGACTACGAAAGAAACCATTCTGTTGAGAGAGTCGATGGCGCAGTGAAAGAAAAGGTGTATGTATCTGATTGTGAATTTGTTAATGACCGAGGTAATGAAATCGTTTACACATATCTAAAATGTCCGATGGGAATATTCGCCGTTTATCGTATCGACGAGAAAGGAAATGAGGACATCCTATATGTGCACAAAGATCATCTTGACTCATGGTGTATGATCACTGACAAATACGGCAAAGTTGTTCAAAAAACCAGTTATGATGCATGGGGTAATCCGCGAAATGAAGACACATGGTCGGGGAGATACAAAGGGGAGCTGCTCTGTGACCGAGGTTTTACTGGGCATGAGCATCTGCAGGCATTTGGCATTGTGAATATGAATGGTCGAGCCTATGATCCGTTGTTGTCGATGATGATGAGTCCTGACAATTACATTCAGAATCCGGACTTTTCACAAAATTACAACAGATACATATATTGTTATAATAATCCTTTGTCATATTCTGACCCGTCAGGCGAATGGGTCGAGTGGCTGCTGTACGGACTCTTTAACGGAACGGTGAATGTTATCTGCAATTTGGAAAGTATCGACTGTTTTCAAGAGGGTTTGCTGGCATTTGGCGCCGGATTTGTGAGCGGCTGCCTGACCCAAGGCCTGTCGGAATGCTCATGGGCGGTGCAGGTCGTCGGAAATGTCGCTGGAACAACGCTGAAGTCAAGTGTAAACAGCTTCGTGCAGCAAAACAAAGGAGATAATCTTGACTGGAGCATCCTCGAAAACAAAGATTTCCAGTCAGATGTGATGTATGCTCTCGGCTCGAGTTTGGCGAAAGCCGTGCTGACCTCGTATATTGTCCAACCGACTGATGATGACGATGGCAAGACAATTTCCAATATGTTGTGTCATGAGAAATACAATCAAAAGGTTTTGGAAACGGCATCAAAAAAGATCGTGGGAAACCTGTTCGCAGGAAGGAAGATGTTTGACGGTTTTGCAATTTCCAAAAACAATCTGGAAGATGCACTGCCATATCTGGAATGTGCTTTGGATATTGTCACCGATAATGTTGAGATTTCAGGGCGTTCAGAGACTTTGAGTATGATCAATGACAAACTGTTGAATTTTGATTTTAAAGGCTTTATGAGTAAATTCGGAAATGACATGAATTATTGTTATAGTCAATTTCGTTCTTTATTTGTTAAAAATGGTGGTTAATTAGCGATTTTTTTCTATCTTTGCACCCAAATTTCAAATACGATTTGCACTATGCTAGGATTAGTTATGCGACAACTTTTTGTCGATGCCTTCAAGAAACTTTATGGAGAAGAACCTCCGGCGCAGAATGTCAGTTTTCAGAAGACACGACCCGAATTTGAAGGTGATGTCACAATTGTGGTTTTCCCTTTCGTGAAAATAGCAAAAAAAGCACCTGATGTCATTGCCAAAGAGCTCGGAGAGGAGATGGTGAAGGAAAGCGAATATATCGCCAAATACAATGTGGTGAAAGGCTTCCTCAATCTGCTTATTTCCGATAAATATTGGATTGGCTTCATGCAAAAGACTCATCTGAACGAAAAATTCGGACGAAAAGAAGTTGCAGGCAAACCTGTCGTAGTGGAGTATTCCTCACCGAATACCAACAAACCGTTGCACCTCGGCCATATCCGCAACAACCTGCTGGGTTGGAGCGTGAGCGAAATCCTGAAAGCCAACGGCGAAAACGTGGTGCGCGTGAACCTTGTGAACGACCGCGGAATTCACATCTGCAAGAGCATGATAGCCTGGCAGAAATGGGGTAACGGCTGCACTCCTGAATCGACCGGCAAGAAGGGCGACCACCTGATTGGCGACTTCTACGTGATGTTCGACAAGCATTTCAAGGAAGAAGTGAAGAACCTGCTGCCTGCCAACTACGACCAACTCAGCGATGACGACAAAGAAAAGGCGAAAGTAGAGGCTGAAAACGCTTCTCCACTTATGCAGGAGACACGTGAGATGCTGCGCAAATGGGAGGCTGGCGACAAAGAGGTGCGTGAACTTTGGGAGATGATGAACAACTGGGTTTACGAAGGCTTTGATGTGACGTACAAACGTCTCGGAGTGTCGTTCGACAAGATATATTACGAATCGCAGACCTACCTTTTAGGTAAGAGCACCGTAATGGATGGCTTGAAGAAAGGCGTTCTGTATCAAAGAGATGACAACTCGGTGTGGTGCGACCTCCGCGATGAGGGATTGGACGAGAAACTGTTGCTGCGTCGTGACGGCACCTCCGTTTATATGACTCAAGACCTGGGAACCGCTCAATTGCGTTATGACGAGTTCCATCCGAAGAAACTGATCTACGTGGTCGGTAATGAACAGAATTACCACTTCGACGTGCTCAAGCGCGTTTTGGTGAGATTAGGCTTCGAGTGGGGTAACGACATCGAGCACCTTTCCTATGGTATGGTTGAGTTGCCAAGCGGTAAGATGAAGTCGCGCGAAGGAACCGTTGTCGACGCCGACGACCTCATGGACGAGATGGAAGCAACGGCGAAGAACGTGTCGGAAGAACTCGGCAAAGCCCACGGATTGAGTGACGAAGAGTCGGCAAAGCTCTATCACATGATAGGACTCGGCGCTCTGAAGTACTTCATCCTGAAGGTCGACCCGAAAAAGACGATGCTGTTCGACCCGAAAGAATCAATAGACTTCAACGGCAATACAGGCTCATTTATTCAGTACACCCACGCACGTATCTGCTCGGTGCTGCGTAAGGCTGCTGAAGCTAATGTGGCTATCGGCGACAAGGTCGATATTGATAGCATACAGCCTGGCGAGAAATCGCTGCTTACCAACATATACACATGGCCTTCGGTGCTCGAGCAGGCTGCAATCAACCGTAGCCCAGCCATGATAGCCAACTACATCTACGACCTCTGCAAAGCTTTCAACCAGTTCTATCAGGAATGCAGTATAATGAAGGAACCAGACGAGAAACGCAGAGAGTTCCGTTTGCAGTTGGCAGCGATGACAGCACGTTTGCTTCGTAACGCAGGCGAGTTGCTGGGTATGCAGATGCCGGAGAGAATGTAAAGATAGTGTGGTATGAACGTTTTTTATTTACCGGACGCTACAGAAGGAATGGTCTCCTTCCCTGAGGAGGAATCAAAACACTGTGTCAAGGTTCTGAGGATGCAGGCTGGAGACCGTTTCTGCGTCACCGACGGCAAAGGGTCGCTGTACGACGGTGAGCTGGTGGAAGCACACCCGAAACGAGCGACGGCCTGCCTGTCACGCAGGAGGTCGGGATATGATAATAGGACGTTCAAAATCGAGATAGCAATAGCGCCAACAAAACTTAACGAGCGAACTGAGTGGTTCCTTGAAAAGGCAACAGAGATAGGCATCGACAAGGTGCAGCTTTTCGCCTCGTATCACTCAGAACGCCGAGTAGCCAACGTGGAGCGTTTCCGCAAGGTGATGATAGCCGCGATGAAGCAGTCAATCAAGTCGAAACTGCCTGAGATTGATGATGTTGTGGATTTCAACAAACTCGTAAAACAGCCTTTCGACGGACAGAAATTCATCGCTTGGATTGACGACGATGTGACGGAGCTGCTTTGCGACAAATATGAAAAAGGTCAAAATGCATTGGTGCTGATCGGACCTGAAGGCGACTTCAGTCCGGAGGAGGTGCAGCTGGCAAAAGACAACGGGTTTATTCCAGTTAGCCTCGGAGATGCACGCTTGAGAACTGAGACAGCAGCAGTAGTGGCTTGCCATACAGTGAACCTGATAAACCAAATGAAATGAACATGAAGAAATCTCTGTTCATAATATTGTTTTCGTTTTGGTTATCGTTTTCGTTTGCCCAGCAGACGCAGATAGCTCTCCTGAAATACAGAGGCGGCGGTGACTGGTATGCCAATCCTACATCATTGCCTAATCTGGTGAAGTTCTGTAACCAAGAGTTGCACACCGACCTCAATCCTGACATAGCAACGGTGGAGGTGGGGAGTCCTGATATCTTCAACTATCCGTTTGTGCACATGACTGGTCACGGAAACGTGAGCTTCGACAAGGCGGAATGTGATAACCTGCGAAACTACCTGCTTGGTGGTGGTTTTCTGCACATCGATGATAACTATGGTTTGAAGGACTTCATCATGCCGCAGATGCAAAAGGTATTTCCTGAACTGGAGTGGGTGGAGCTGCCTTATTCGCATGAAATCTTCAAAGAGCCATATGCGTTTCCAAATGGACTGCCTAAGATTCATGAACATGACATGAAGACTCCGCAGGCGTTTGCGATGATTTACGACGGTCGTATAGTATGCCTTTTCACCTATGAATGCGACCTCGGCGACGGCTGGGAAGACCAACGAGTTCATAAGGATTCCGACGAGGTGAGACTGAAGGCGCTGAAGATGGGAGCGAACATAATTCAATACGTTTTTACCCAATGAAATGTCCCTATTGCAATAAGGAAATTGAAGGTAGAACCGACAAGATATTCTGCGACGACAGATGTCGCAACAACTACTATTATCAAGTCAACAGCGAACATAAAGCATATATCAGGACTGTTAACCGAACGTTACTCAAAAACTGTGGAATCTTAAGAAATCTAAATCCTTCGGGCAGGAGAGTGGTCACGAAGCAATATCTCGAGGAATTAGGCTTCGATTTCAATTGTTTTACAAGTATTTATACCACAAGAAAAGGCAAGAAATACTATGTTGTTTACGATCAGGCGTATAGCTTCGACGATCCCGACAACGTGACTTTATTGGTTTTCTATCGTGATGCTGAGTCCATCGTAGGCTAACATCATGTTTGAAGGCAAGGTTTTATTGACATCAGCAGCTTTTCCCATCGAATGGCTGACGTGAGTGAACCATGCTTTCTTGACGTTCAGTTTCTGAGCAATCTCAATAGCTTCAGGCAGGCTGATGTGCGAATAATGCTTTTCATGTCGCAACGCCTCGATGATGAGATATTCAACACCTTCAAGCTTTTTCATGCTTCTCTCGGAGATGTAATGAAAATCGGTGACGTAAGCGAAGTTGCCGATACGGAAAGCGTAGCACAACATCTTGAGATGTAGCAAAGGAATTGGCTCGATGGTCAGCTCGTTGATAATGATAGGCTTATCGTCTTCAATATCGATGAGATTATAGGTAGGGGCACCTGGATAAAGCTCGCTCTTATCGACAAAAGCGTAGGAATATTCGCGCTGTATCTCCTCCTGCGCTACAGGTGCAGCGTAAATCGGCATGGAGATGTGCTGAAGAAAATTAAACGACCTTACATCGTCCAAACCGCCTATATGATCCTTGTGATGATGAGTGATTAGTATTGCATCGAGGTGCTGCACATTCTCGCGGAGCATCTGCTGACGGAAGTCGGGACCTGCATCGACGCAGATTGTGGTCTGCTCTGTTTGAATGAGAATAGACGTGCGCAGACGTTTATCGCGCGGGTCGGTCGACCTGCAAACGTCACAGTTACAACCAATTACGGGAACGCCCTGCGAAGTACCGCAACCTAATATGGTAATCTTCATCATAGTCTTAAAACACAATTCTAAAAACAAATGCAAAGATATAAAAAGACTTTAGTCATTTTATAAAAATAATTTGTATCTTTGCAAGTTTTTAAAAGAGGGTCATAAAAACGATGAAAGCTATTGTTAAGTTTTGTAGGCAGCGCGCAATAAAAGGATTTCTGAGACGTAAGAAATCCTGCATATTGCCGGATATTGCAAAGTATCCGTCGGTGGCTATATTGCTTGACAAAGACCAGTTTAAACGTTATAAGGAGATAGAAAACACTCTGAAAAGACTGTTCGAACTGAAGAGATACACTTTTATTGTGTATGTTGACCAGCTTCCGAAAGACGTGATGCAGACCGACCGCTACTTTTTTATCAGAAAGGAGGACTTCAACTTCTGGGGTCTGATGACGATAGAGAAGAGAGAGTCGCTGATGTGTCTGGCATTCGATTTGGTGATTGATTTTACTCGTATTAAAGACGATGTGATGACCAATGAATATATTCTGACGATGATAAACAATTCATTCAGAATGACTTTTGGGACTTCATGCCCGGCGATGTATGATATGGTCATCGACTCGAAAAACGACGACGATATGTTAAACCGGATAGAGATTTTAAAGACCTATCTGTCGATGTTATTAGGAAAAAGATGAAAAACAACCCGTTTATAGGCACTGGAGTCGCTTTGATAACTCCGTTTAACGACGATTATTCTGTTGATTATCAGTCGTTAAAGAATATTGTTGACTACACTTTGCAGAATGGCGCTGATTTTTTGGTCGCTCTTGGAACCACTTCTGAAGCACCAACGATGAACGCCGAAGAGAAGGCAAAGGTGGTTAAAACTATCGTTGAGACAACCAACGGTCGCTGCCCGATTCTGTTGGGAATGGGTGGAAACAACACCTCTGCGTTGATCGACAGTATTAGAAATCAAGACTTTAAAGGCATCGACGGTATTTTGAGCGTTGTGCCTTATTACAACAAACCGAACCAACGCGGAATGAAAGCCCACTTCCTGCATGTGGCTGACGTGTCGCCAGTGCCGGTGGTGCTTTATAACGTGCCGGGTAGAGTGGGAGTGAACCTCCAAGCAGCTACTACTGTTGAACTTGCTAAGCATCCTAACATTATTGCGGTGAAGGAAGCCTCAGGTAATTTGCAGCAGATCATGGAGATTTTGCGCGACAAGCCGAAAGACTTCAGAGTGTACTCAGGCGACGACAGCATCACCCAGCCGCTGATGGCTCTCGGAGCAGAAGGTGTGATTTCAGTGGCTGCCAACGGCTATCCGAAACCGTTCTGCAAGATGGTGCACAAGATGCTTGAGGGCAAAACCGATGAAGCTCTGAAGCTGCATTATAAGATGCTGAGAATGAACGGCTTGATCTTCGCTGACGGCAATCCAGCAGGCATAAAAGCCCTCATGGCTCATACCGGATTGTGCAAGAATGTGCTCCGTTTGCCTTTGGTGCCGGCATTAGATTCTGTGCGTCAAGAAATTGAAAATGAATATAAATCTTTATAACAAAATGAAAACAAAGCTTTTATTAGTTTTATTCCTGTTTGTCACATTAGGACTAACAGCACAAGAGAAAAATCTCGACCGACTCATGCAGGACCGCAATGAGTATTATTTCACTTTTGAATTGAACGGCAACGACAATCTTCAGAAGATTGCAAAGACCATTTCGGTTGACCGTGTTGACGGTAACGTCGTTACAGCTTACGCTAACAACAAGGAATTCGCTGAGTTCCAGACAATGGGCTATGAAGTCACACTGCAGACACCTCCTTCAATGATGTTTGAAGCCGAGATGTGGGATGGTAGCAACCGCGCAGCATACGACTGGGATCAGTATCCTACATATCCAGCTTACGAAGCAATGATGTTCCAGTTTGCAACCGACCATCCTGATATGTGCGAAATCATTACTCTTGGAACATTGCCGAGCAACCGCAAAATCATGATTGCTCATATCAACAACGGTTCAGGTGCAGGCAAACCTAAGTTCTTATACACCTCAACAATCCACGGTGATGAGACAACAGGCTGGATGCTGATGCTTCGCTTTATTGATTATCTCCTTGAGAATCCGACACTTCCGGAATGCGCCAACATCCTCAATAACGTCGATTTGTATGTTGGTCCTAACACCAACCCTGATGGAACATATCATGGCGGCAACAATACAGTTAATGGTGCTACACGTGCCAATGCCAATGGTGTCGATATGAACCGTAACTACGCTGATCCTCACGGTGGTGCACATCCTGATGGTAATCCGTATGCTCAAGAGACTGAATGGTTTATGCAGCTCGCACAGGAAAACAACTTCGTGATGGGCGCTAACTACCACGGTGGAGCAGAGGTTATGAACTATCCTTGGGACAACACTTACACACTTCATGCCGATGACCAGTGGTATCAGCTTATTTCACACGAATATGCCGACCTTTGCCATGTACAAAGCTCAAACTATATGACTGACTATAACAATGGAGTCACCAACGGAGCACAGTGGTATATGATTGGCGGCGGCCGTCAGGACTACATGAACGGCTATGCTGAATGCCGCGAGCTCACTATCGAATGCTCAAATACAAAATGCCCTAACGCCAGCCAGATGCCAAACTTCTGGAATATCAACAAAAACTCAATCTTTGCATTCGTCAACCAGTGCTTGAATGGTATTCACGGCACAGTGGTCGATGCAGCTTCAAAGGCTCCGATAGGTGGTGCTACAATCACTTTGACAGGTCACGATGATCAGTATTCAACTGTTTCTACACAGCTTCCTAACGGCGATTTCCACCGTCCGGTGAAGGCTGGTACTTACAACGTGAGAATCACCAAGAACGGCTATGAGGCCTACGAGACACAGGTGACAGTGGCTGACGGTCAGGCAGTTACAGTAGATGCAGAACTGGTAGCTTTGGAAGGCATAGTAGCTGATTTTGTCGCTGATGCAACAGCTATTGCAATTGGCGGTACAGTGCATTTCACCGACAACTCATGGGGCGCACAGCTCACCAACTGGGACTGGGAGTTTGAAGGCGGCACACCAGCCACATCAACAGCACTGAATCCAACAGTGACATACAACGAGGCAGGTACTTTCGGCGTACGTCTCACAGTGACTAACGCTGATGGCGAAAGCGACACCAAATATATGCCTAACTACATCTCAGTGGTTGAAGCATACAACATGCAGAACGGCACTATCACTACTTGCGACGCGATGTTCTACGATGATGGCGGTCCGAATGCAAACTACGGCAACAACAAAGATCTCACCATGACATTCATGCCTGCAACAGAAGGCGGCATCATCGAGGTGGCATTCCAGTCGTTCGACACTGAGAATAACTACGATTGGCTCTATATCTATGATGGTACTTCAACATCAGCACCACAAATCGGCTCACAGCACTCAGGCGGCGATAATCCTGGTACAGTGACAGCTACCAACGCACAAGGCGCTTTGACATTCCGCTTCACTTCAGACAGCAGTGTCAACAAAGAAGGATGGGCAGCTCACGTATATTGCCTCGGTGTTTCTAATCCGTTGGAAGTTACAGCATACGCTGCACATGAAACCATTTTGCTTAGCGAGACAAACACTTTGCATGTTAGCGCAACAGGCGGCACAGGTGAATATACCTATTCATGGTCACCAGCCGACAACCTCAACGACGCAACATCACAGAACCCTGTGTTTACCCCAACAGAGGCAGGCGATTTCACTTACACAGTGACAGTGAGCGACGGAACAGAAACAGCTTCAGCATCAGTGACTTTCACAGTTGTTGACGACACATATGTTGATGAAATCGGAAGCGAAAGCGTGTCAGTTTACCCGAATCCGGCTTCTTCAGTCATCAATATCAATGGTTTGAGCGACTTTGCAAACCTTGAAGTCAAGGTTATGAACCTTCAGGGACAGGTTGTGATGGTTGTAAGTAACTCATTGGAAATCAATGTAGAAGATGTTGAATCGGGAGTTTACTTCCTCAATATCAACTGCGACGGAAGAGGAATTATCAAGAGAATTGTTGTAAAATAGTAACTTATAAGTAAAAAAATCGTAATTTTGCAGCATGCTAAAAAATAGGTTTTTCTTATCGGTAATAATATGTTTGCTGGGGTGTGTATCCTGCAGTAAATACAACAAATTGCTTAAGGGAACGGACAATGAGGCCAAGTATGAGGCAGCATTGAAGTACTATGAGAAAAAGAACTACGACCGTGCCTTACAGCTTTTTGATGTCATGCAGGCATACTACCGCACCAAACCGGAAGGCGAGAATATAGCTTATCTGACGGCTGAATGTTATTACTATAAGAAAGAATATATCATTGCAAGCAGCTATTACAAACGTTTTGTGACGAGATATCCGATATCGAAGCATGCCGAAGAGGCTTTGTACAAGAGCGCGCTTTGTTATTACACCATCTCGCCAAAATCGACGCTCGACCAGACCGATTCTTACACTGCGATAGATGAGTTTCAGAACTTCATCGATGTTTTTCCGAACAGTGATAAGGTGGCTGATGCAAATGCCAGAATTGACACCCTTCGCGTGAAGCTCGAGGAAAAGCAGTACGACATCTGCAATCTGTATTTCAAGATGGAGGAATATCAGGCGGCAATAACCAGTTACGAGACATATCTGAGAGATTATCCTACCTCGGTACATCGCGAGGAGATTCTCAACAATATGGTCATCAACTATTATCGTTATGCTGAAAACAGCGTGAAGTCGAAGCAGAGAGAACGTTATGAATTGGCTCTTGAGAAATATAACACTTTGTGCTATGTTTTTCCTGATAGCGAATATATCGAAAAGCTTGAGCCAACAGTTAAAAAAGTTAGAGAGAGATTAGAAAAATATAAATCAAATTAAGATGATAGACTTTAGAAAAGTTAAGACGGAGACAACCGCAATCACACGTCAGAAAGACCAGTTCTACGTAGGAACAGGCAATATCTACGAAACAGTTGCTATTCTTGCTAAGAGAGCAAACCAGATTGCAACAGAAGAGAAGCAGGAACTCAACAAGAAGATTGAGGAGTTTGCATCGAACAACGACACTCTTGAGGAAGTTTTCGAAAACAAAGAGCAGATTGAGGTGGCAAAGTTCTATGAGAGACTGCCAAAGCCGACTCTTATCGCTATTGACGAGTTTTTGAACGACAAGCTTTACTATCGTAATCCAAGCAAGAAAAACGAAGGTGACTTCTAAAAATGCTTACTGGTAAAAAAATCCTGATCGGAATTACGGGAAGCATTGCCGCTTATAAGATTCCGTTGTTGGTAAGGCTTCTGAAGAAGCAAGGTGCTGAGGTTCAGGTCGTGATGACCGATGCGGCAAAAGATTTCGTAACACCACTCACGTTAGCTACGTTGAGTGGTTTACCCGTTTTATCGAAGGGCTTCGACCCTGAGACAGGCAAATGGAACAGCCACGTGGAGCTCGGTCTGTGGGCCGACCTGTTCGTGATTGCACCAGCATCGGCAAACACTTTGGCGAAGATGGCATCAGGAGCGGCAGATAACTACCTGCTGACGGTATGCCTCTCGGCAAAATGCCCGATAATGTTCGCTCCGGCGATGGACCTCGATATGTACAAACATCCTGCAACACAAGAGAATATCCGTACTTTGATCAGTCGCGGATACCGCTTCATAGCTCCGTCGTCAGGTGAGCTGGCATCGGGACTGTGCGGCGAGGGTAGGATGGAGGAGCCTCAGGAGATATTTAACCGCATCAAGGAGTTTTTCGAAAACAAACAACGTTTTGCAGGCAAGAAGGTGGTTGTGACAGCCGGTCCGACATACGAGGCGATCGACCCGGTGAGATTTATCGGCAACCACAGCTCAGGTCTTATGGGCATTGAGATTGCACGCGCTTTTGCCGACCAGGGAGCCGACGTGACGCTGGTTTTGGGGCCATCTTCGATACGTCCGGAAAGAAGCAATATCCAGGTGCTTCCGGTGACGAGCGCACAAGAGATGTTCGACGCTACCACTGCGGCTTTTAAGAGGGCAGATATTGCAGTGCTGAGCGCCGCTGTCGCTGATTTCCGTCCGGAAGTTGTTGCTGATCAGAAGATCAAGAAAGACCCTAACAAAGATGAGATGATTCTGCGACTTGTGAAGACGCAGGATATCCTGAAGACATTAGGCGAGAACAAGAAAGACAACCAGACCCTTGTGGGTTTCGCGCTTGAGACCGAAAACGGAATTGAGAACGCGAAGAAAAAACTGCATACCAAAAACCTCGATATGATCGTTCTAAATACGATGAACGAGGCTGGCGTGGGTTTCAAAACAAAAACCAACAAGGTCAACATCATAACTAAAGACGACGAAGTGCGCGCCTTTGAGCTTAAGCCGAAAAGCGAGGTGGCTCGAGATGTGCTCGACGCTGTTTATCAATTACTTGCAAAATAAACATTATGAAAAAAATCATCATCACAATATTGTTCCTGATTTGCTTCTTGGCCCAAAATCTGCGGGCACAGGAGTTTAATCTGACGGTGACGATTAACACGAAACAGGTTTCGGGTACCGACCAGCGTTTGTATGAGTCGCTGCAGGAGGCAGTTACCAATTTCATGAACAACCGCATCTGGACAAACATCAAGTTTGAGGAACAGGAACGTATTGAAGGCTCGATGGTGATAGTGGTGAAAAACAGAGAAGGCAACTCCATTTCAGGAGAGTTGAACCTCGGTATCCGCCGTCCGGTGTATAAATCGAGTTACAACACCCCGATATTGAATTATGTCGATAGCGACTTCAACTTCAGTTATATCGAGTCGCAACCGCTTGATTTCAATGAAAATTCATACATGTCGAACCTTACTTCGATGCTGGCGTTTTACGCTTATTACACCCTCGGATTGTATTTCGACACATTCGGTCTTTATGGCGGCGATGAGATGTATAGAGCTGCCGACCAGGTGGTTACTCAGGCACAAAGTTCGTCTGAAACCGGCTGGAAGGCATTCGACAGTTACAAAAACCGTTATTGGCTGCTTGAGAACTTTACCAACACAGCATACCGTCCGCTGCGTCAGTTTATGTATGACTATCATAGACTTGGACTCGACGTGATGGGTAGCGGCAAGGTTGATGACGGACGCGCCGCGATGACCAAGTCGCTTGAAAATTTGAAAACTGTCTATAACAGCAAGCCGAATCTGTATTTCATTCAGATTCTTAACGATACAAAACGCGATGAGTGGAAGAATGTCTACTCGATGGGACCGCAACAGGAACGCACAAAAGCTGTTAATATCCTTCGCGACCTCGATCCGACACACTCAGAAGAATACGAGGAACTGCTGACCGCAAAACCGAAATTCTAAACCGATGTTAAAGCACCTCACGATAAGTAATTATGCTTTAATTGATTCATTGTCAATATCTTTTGATAATGGATTCAGCGTGATTACAGGTGAGACGGGTGCAGGAAAATCCATTTTACTTGGTGCTTTAGGCTTCGTTTTGGGCGACCGTACCGATTCGAGCATTATGCTTGATGAGACAAAGAAATGCTTGGTCGAAGCTACGTTTATTGTTGACGCTGAGCGCTTTAAACCATTTTTCGAAGAAAACGACCTCGACTTTGACGAGGATCTGATTTTGAGACGTGAGTTGTCGCCAACAAAGAAATCGCGAGCTTTTATCAACGACACTCCGGTTACAGCCCAGCAGTTGAAAGAATTAGGCAGCCAGCTGGTTGACATACACTCGCAGCATGATTCGTTGCTATTAACTAATGCCGATTTCCAACTTGAAATTATTGACAACGCGGCAGATAATAATTCGTTGCTTGTTGAGTATCAATCTGTTTATCATAAATTCGTCGCTTTGCGGAATGAGCTGAAATCACTTCGCGAGATGGCTCAGAAGAACGTGGCTGAAAACGATTTCCTGACATTCCAGCTGGACGAGTTAGTGAAAGCCGACTTGCAGGAAGGAGAATATGAAGAGGTTAGTCAAAAGCTGGAGTTGCTTGAGAATGCTGAAGAAGTGAAAACTTTGCTGGCTCAGTCTCTTAGTACTTTGAGTGAATCTGAGTATTCTATTTTGAATCAGCTGAATGAGCTGAAATCTTCAGTTGATCATCTGAGAAGATATCTCCCTCAGGCAGAGCAGTATCTTGAAAGATTGGATTCAACAAAAATAGAGCTCAAAGACATAGCGCAAGATCTTGACAGTCTGCAAGACAGCACCCAGTTTGACGCTTCATCTTTGAATGAGCTTCAGGAGCGTTTCGATTTGATTCAGCGCCTGATGATGAAGCATCATGTCAATGATTATGCTGAATTGCTGAAGATTCGTGAGGATTTGCAGCAGAAAGTAGGTGCATTTGCAAATATCGACGAGCAGATTGCCAAGAAAGAGCAGGAAGTTAAATCTTGCGAGAAAGAACTGACGAAACTTGCTAATGAGCTTTCAGCAAAGCGCAAAAAAGTAAAGGTTCCGTTTGAAAAAGCTGTTACTGAGATTCTGAGACAGCTCAAAATGCCACATGCAGTTTTCGAGATAGAGATCTCAGAGTTCTCAAAAAGCTCCGAGAACTCACAGTTTACGATTACTGGCAAAGATAAGGTCCGCTTTATGTTCTCCGCTAACAAAGGCATTGCTCCGGATGATATGAGTCGTGTGGCTTCAGGAGGTGAGCTTTCCCGTTTGATGCTTGCCATCAAATCTGTTGCCGCAGAAAGCAGCTACATCCCGACCTTGATTTTCGATGAAATAGACACCGGCGTTTCAGGCGAGGTGGCATCGAAACTTGGCGACATCATGCAGAAAATGGGGGAGAACCTGCAGATTATTTCTATTACACATCTTCCGCAGATTGCTTCAAAAGCCAAAAACCATTTCTTTGTTTACAAAGACGAGAACGCACAAAAAACACGCTCATGCATCAGACAACTGTCTCACGATGAGCGCGTTACGGAAATCGCAAAAATGCTTTCCAACGATAAAATAACCCCGGAAGCTATAAAAGCCGCCGAGGTTATTTTAGACGCCAGTCACTAGTCTTTAGTGACCAACATTATAGTCTAAAGTCTAAAGACTAAAGACTTATCTAAAGATTTCCTTGTATTTCAACTCCTTGATAGTCCCGTACTTTTCAAGTGCCTTCAGGTCAATTTGTTTCTTGTTTCCTGACATCATGATCACGATCGGACGGTCAGCAACGTATTTCTTGTAGAAATCGTAAACGTCTTTGTATTCCGTCTTCTTGATGATGTCGGTGTATTCCATACGTGGGTCGTGGTTGTAGCCTTGCTCCATCCATGTGCTCACCTGTGAAGGAATGCTTCTGAAGCTTACGTAATCTGATGCGCGCGACATAATCAAAGCGTCTTTTGAGGCGTTGAACTTCTCGAGGCGTTCAGGCATGTCGGTGATAAGACCGCGCAAAACGTCGATACCCTCGTTGGTCTTGTCCGACTGAGTACCTAAGAAAGCATACAACATGCTTGGTTTTCTGTCGAGATAGTCGGTCATGTAGTAGCCATAAGCTGTGTAACCCAATGAACGGAATTCTCTAACCTCTTGAAACACAATTGAATACATGTCGGTGCCGAAATACTTGTTGAACACCATCGAGACAGCTTTCTCTTCCATGTTCAAGATCTCGCTTGGCACGTGCATGTAGATGTTGCTCTGACGGAACTTCTTGTTGTGAGCGATAAACACCTGGTTGTCGGTGAATGTCTTCTCTGTCTTGAAGCTCTTCTCAGATTTAACGACATCGTCTTTTACGAGATTGTGCTTCTTCAAAGCCTCGATAACCTTCTGATTGTCAATGTTTCCGATGAATAACACTTCTCCGTTGTAGTTGAGGGCGTTGTCAACCTCACTTAACAGTTCTTCGCCGCTGCGTTTCTTCCATTGTTTGATAGGTGTCTCAGCGAGATAGCTTGATTTTTCACCATAAAGCGCATATTGGCGCACTGCCTCTGCCCATTCTGAAGCGTCTTCTTTCAGGGTCTCTTCTTCCATCTTCTCGCTATCGTAGATGATATCTATCTTCTTCTCATCGTTAGCTGGATTGTAGAGTTTTTCCTCGCAAAGGGCGAGAATCTTATCCAAATCCTTCTCGAAACCTTCGATTACGACATTGCAATTGCTCTGGTTTGCGTAGATTGATATTGTAGCTCCAAGTTTCTGAAGCTCAAGGCTGAATTCTTCGAAAGTCTTGTCCTTGGTGCCTTGCATATCGAAATACGTTAATGCACGGTTAAGATCAGGATCGTCGATGGTGCCATAGTTGTGAGTGATGCTCAAGTTGAAGATATCGTTGTACGGATTCTTGGTGGAAATCATTGTGAAGCAATCGTTGATCTTTGTGATTTTCACGTCTTTGTTGAAATCGATAACCTGTGGAGTCACTTGTGGAACTTCCTGAGCCTCAATCATCATAGCGAAATCTGACTTGGCGTCGGTGTTCTTTGCCTCGATAGGTTTCCAGTTAGGCTTGTCGACCTTGTCTTTTGGAGCTGAGCCCATCTTTGAACGAATGTCGAGATAGTTGTCGTCGAAATATTTGTTTGCAATCGCAACGATTTCGTCCTTCGTAATGGTCTTAATGCGTTCTGTCTCAGCGAGATATTCATCGTATGTCATTCCGCGTTGCTCGAGTGCGAGTAATAACTGTGCCAACGAACCGAGGCTTTCAATATCCTGTTCACGCTCCTTCAGCATGTTGACGCGGATTGCTTCGAAGAGGTCGTCGCTGAACTCGCCGTTTTTCAGTTTGTTGAGGCTTTCAAAAACGTAAGCTTCAGCTTTTTCGTGCGACTGACCGATGAGTTTAGGAACGTACATTATGATGTTGGCTCCGTGGTCTTCAAGTGAGAGAGGCATGAGCATGGCCATCATGATGTTGCCATCAAGCATGTCTTTGTCCATGATACCTGTTTCACCGTTGCTGAAGACGCTGCAGGCGATGCTGAGAGGGAGATAATCTGGGTCGGAAACCTTGACACCGCGCCATGCGAGAACACCAACCTTGATTGGAGTCATGCGCACCTCTTTGATGGTCTGGCCCTTAAACTCAGGCAAGGTGAATTCAGGCTGTGCAGGAATCTCTCCGCTGCGCCATGTGCCGAACTTCTCGGCCACCATAGGCTCGATTTCATCGATGTTGAAATCACCGACGAGGATGAGAGTCATGTTGTTGGCAACATAATATGTGTTGAAGAACTCGCGCATCTTGCTGGTTTGAGGGTTCTTCAGGTGCTCGGTCAGACCGATAATCGGACGGCCGTAAGGATGCTCGCCGAAGATTTCTTGGAACATGTATTCCTGGAAGGCGTTGATAGGACCGTCGCCATACATGTTTTTCTCCTCATAAACGGTCTCGAGTTCGCTTTGGAACAGACGGAACACTGGATAACGGAAACGCTCGGCGTAGACGTCCATCCACTTGCCGATCTGGTTGGCAGGGAAGGCGTTGTAGTAAATAGTCTGGTCGTAGGCTGTACCTGCATTCAAACCTGTACCACCCATTTTGGTGAGGATCACGTCGACCTCGTTCGGGATGGCGTAGTCTGTTGAAGCCAACGACAACTCGTTGATTTTCTGCTGGATCGCTGCGCGCTCGTTCAGGTCGGTTGTCTCATGCAGCTTGTCGTACATGATGTCGATGCTGTCGAGATACACCTTTTCGGCCTCCCAGTTGATGGTTCCGATTTTGTCGGTACCTTTGAACATGATATGCTCGAAATAGTGAGCCATACCTGTTGCTTCGAGAGGGTCGTTCTTGCTTCCTGCGTGCACATAGACAGCGCCGTAAGCCTTCGGTGAGCTGTGGTCTTCGCACAACACCACCTTCAATCCATTGTCAAGCTTCGTGGTCTTGACCTTCACCTGAGCGCTCATCACGTTGACGCTCAAGATGATAACTAATGCTAAGAATAATTTTTTCATCTATTAAACTTTTAAACTTATAAACTTTTAAACTATTAAACTACTCTAAACTTTAAACTCTAAACTCTACACTTTATTATATCTTCCATTGTTAATCCATACAATTCCATTTTCTTTAGGAATTCCGGTACTTCGTTTTCAAGAAAATCCTTTTTCTGTTCCGAAAGAATCTTCTCCTTCGCGTCTTCGCAAACGTAGAATCCTATTCCGCGCTTGGTCGCGATAATCTCTTTCATCTGCAGGCGTTCGAAGGCGCGCATCACCGTGTTGGGGTTCACACCCAGCTCGACGCCTAGCTCGCGCACCGACATCACACGGTCGCCGCTGCGGAACTCACCGCTCAGGATACGCTCGCACACGTGATCGTAGATCTGCAAGTATATTGGTTTATGTCCGTTGAAATCCATAATCAGTATTTTTGAGTTTTAATTTTACGATAAACGCCAAACAGCATCAATGCAGAAACAATTATTTCAGTATACAAAGCGGCATTCATCCAGATAAATATTATGCGTTCAATGAATTCAGTGATATTATCCTCATCGAGCTGTTTTAAATATTCGGTGATAGCTTCATTATTTGCTACATAGTTAACGAAGATTATCATGATAATGATTAATAAGAGAATCAGTATTCCAATCATCTTGCCGGTTTTGCGCTTCTTGAAAATCATGTTTCCGAACATGAAAATCGATGAAAGCATCAATGTGCCAAGTAGACTTAAAATAGTCATGAATGTAGGAGATAAGCTATTGATAAACAATGGCCATGTGTCATCTAATAAGTTGGCAACATCATGGTTTGCAATACTATAATCGATTTGTGCGTATTTATCGAAATACATCGACAATGCGAAACCGTCGTATGGTCCGTTGATGAGGGCAAGGATGCTGTCGATCGCGAGTGCACCCGCCATATATATAATAGGTGTGACGATGACACAGAAGATAACCATGCTTAGAAACTTCTCAAGCGTTGAAGCTGGCAACATAGCGTAGCCGATGCCTTTGCGCGAGTCGTTGCAGGTTTTGTAAAGTATGGCTGGCGCTATGATTATAGCGATTTTCAAGAGAAAGTCGATGATGTTGACTCTCGCCATCGCATCGTAAATATGGGTTGTCCCATCTGTAGGCATGAGGGCTGTAAACAGGTAGATGACTACCGGAATAGCCCATAAGATTGCCAAAGCCAGAATGAAATTCGGGAAGAAGTTCAATCCATCGTGTTTGAGGATTTTTCCGAAACGGTTGATATTGAATGTGTTGTTCATTTCATTAAGTTTTTGATGGTTTCTTTATTCTTCATTACCGCATTGAACAGCGCCTCGATATTGACGTTGCTCTCCAAATGTTCTGTGTTAGGCATCACGTTGATGTAGCCGCCTGGCAGCATCTCGGTGTAGTAGGCATCCTGCAGTCTCTCAGGACTATATTCGAAGTAAATCTTGTCAGTGATTTCAGCGAAGCTGGCGTTCATCAAAACGTCGTCCTTGTCCAAAATCACGATAGGGTCGATGAGGTTCTCAACGTCTTTCACCTGATGGGTCGAGATGATGACTGTGGTCTCGTCGCTGCAATATTGTGAAATCACCTTGCGGAACAAGGCTTTCGAAGGGATGTCGAGTCCGTTGGTAGGCTCGTCGAGGAAGAGGTAGTCGGTCTGCAACGACATTGCGCATGCCAGCAAAGCTTTCTTCTTCTGACCGTGCGAGAGCTCGTTGAATTTCTTGCTCAAATCGACTTCAAGCTCTTTCATGAGCTGGTTGAAGAGTGCGAAATCGTAACGAGGGTAGAACACTCCGATTTTCTGGATGAACTTCTCAGGTGTAGTGTCCTCGGTAATCACTTCCTCAGGCAGGAAGTATACGTTTTGCAGAAACTGCGGCTCCCTCATTGAAGGGGTAATGCCGTCAACTGTCACGCTGCCGTGCACTGGCTTCTGCAGACCGCATATTAATTTTAATAAGGTGGTCTTACCGACGCCATTTTCGCCTAAAAGTCCGTAGATGTTTCCCTTTTGGAACTCCAAGCTGATGTTTTTGAAGACTTGTGTATTTTTGTAAGCGAAGTCTAAATTATTGATTTTAATCATGTTATAAGAATTTTGTTGTCATTTTACCTCTGTATTAGTCATCTAATACACTGCAAAAATACAACAAATTTTTTATATGTCAAGAAAAAAATGAAAAATTTTTTTGTCATTTCGACTGAAGCGTAATGAAATGGAGCGAAATGGATAAATCCTTATTTAACGGAATCATTTTATTGTTTACGTTAAACAAGGATTTATTCGCCTGTGGCGAATGCTTTCGCTTCGCTCAGGTCTCGACTTCACTTCGTTACGCTCGAAATGACGAATAACTATTTCTTTATGCTAAGTATCACACCGAGTGCAACACCTAATGCTGCTGCAAACAGCACCTGAAGTGTTCCTGGCAACAAGAAAGTAATTGTGTGCGCTGGATACCAGAAAAATGGGATGGTTTTCTTAAACACAAAGCCATACTGGATGTTCCAGTTGATCTTTTCTGCCATTGTCTGCTGGATGTTGAGCGGACTGCTGAAGAATCCTGCCAGCGAGCCGCCTGTCTCAGCGACGTGAATATCGGTGATTTTATGGAATGTCATGAAAACTGGCGCAAACAAGGTGTTCATCAGCACACTGACGCAAAGCGCCACAAAGAACTTGCCCCAAGTGAGAGGAGCGCCTCCTAACAGTGGGTTGCCGTAAAACCATTTCGCTGCTTTGCCGTCAAGGTGGAACCCTCCATCAAGCAATGCCACAGTTCCAGTCTTGAAAATTGTCATCGCGGAGGCGATAACGACACCCAAAACACCCCAAACAAGCATCTTCGGCAACAAACCGAAGCCTTTTTTCATGTAAACGCCTTCTTTTATTCTCAAAGAAAGCATCTCGCCGAAAGTTCCGAGGATGGCGAACTTGAAGAAACTCATCAGCAAGCCGTGTTTGGTTGTCGCTCTTAAGAACCAATCCCATGCTCCCGGGATGAAAGCGAAGCCGCAGATAACTGCGGCTATCGCTATGATTGTGATATAATCTGATCTTTTCATTATTTCTCGATTCTAATACGTGCATCAACAGCAGTCACATAGCGTGGGTTGCCGAGCAATGGGTTGAGGTCCATCTCAGCGATCTCAGGAGCGGCCTGCACCAATGCGCTCACGCGAGCCACCTGGTCGGCATAGAGGTCGAGGTTGACACCTTCCTGACCACGGACGCCTTGCAAAATCTTGTAACCCTTGAGCTGCTTGAGCATCTCTTTGGCTTCGCCAGCTGTGATAGGAGCGAGGGCGCTCTGAACGTCTTTTAAAACCTCGATGAAGATACCGCCCAGACCGAAGAAGATCTGATGACCAAACTTGGCATCTTTGATGGCGCCGATGTAAACGTCGATACCGTCAAGCATCGGGTACATCTCCACTGCGTATGTGTCTTTAATGGCAATCAAACGGTCGAACTCCTTGGCAACTGTGTCGAGGTCTTTCACTCCGAGTGTCACGCCGCCAACATCTGATTTGTGGAGCGGACCGACAACCTTCATCACCAGCGGCACGTCTTTCGAGCAGCCTACTTCTTTAGCGAATGCGAGGGCGTCTTCTTTCTTGCTCACTTCCACTGATTTCTTGCGGCTGATGCCAGCAGCGTCGAGTAACTCGTTATAGTCGGCAATCTCAAGATATCCTGACTTGCAGCGGTCGATGGTCTTGCGGATGCGAGCCACGTCGATCTTCGGCAACTCAACATGTTCTGGCTGTGGTTTCGGCGTGTGGTAAACCTTGCAAATTGCATTACCGAGCACACATTCTTCCGGGAAGTTGATGCGGCCTTTGGCAATGAAGTCGTTGATTTCGTCTTTCACGTTGATGATTGAAGGCAACACAGGGAAGATAGGCTTCTTGCAGGTCTTCATCTTTTCATCGAGAAGGTCGTAAACCTCTTTGTTGCT
Organism: uncultured Bacteroidales bacterium; assembly: GCA_905234275.1. Classification (GTDB taxonomy): domain Bacteria; phylum Bacteroidota; class Bacteroidia; order Bacteroidales; family F082; genus Limimorpha. The sequence continues at coordinate 301,140 of CAJOHD010000001.1, forward strand.
GAACAATCCCGGTGAGCCGAAGATAACTACTGAGAAGTCGATGTCTGTATATTCATTTTCGACTGTGTCGATGATATATCCAAGCTGTTCGGCTGTTCCTGTTGCGAGGAAGTCGATAGGGTTACCCACTGATGAGCCTCCGAAGAGCTTTGCCAACAATGCGGCGCTTGCCGGATGATCTTTCAATGGTGGAACCTCCATGCCGCCGTTGCTTAAAACGTCTGTTAACATAACAGCAGGACCGCCGGCGTGGGTGATGACAGCGCAGCGTTTACCTTTGATTTCTGGGTGCATGAACACGCCGCACACCGTTGTCAACTCCTGACGGTTGTTGCAACGCACTATGCCAGCCTTGCGGAACAATGCATCCACAGCGGCATCGTTAGTGGCGAGAGCGCCAGTGTGTGACGAAGCTGCACGTGAACCTGCTGCTGAACCGCCTGATTTAATAGCTGCGATATGGCATCCTTTGTTGATGAGGCTGCGTGAGTGTTTAAGCAGTCTCTGCGGGTCGCCGATCTTCTCCATGTAAAGCATGATGACACGGCTCGATTTCACTGGGTCGAATGTCTCGTCCAAGTGTTCCAAAACGTCCTCGATGCCGAGCTGAGCGCTGTTACCAACTGCCCAAACGCTGTTGAACTTCAGACCGTTGCTGATGCCGTATTCCTTAATAAACACTGCTGTTGCGCCAGAACCTGTGATAAAATCGACTCCATGAGGGTCGAGGGTCGGAATAGGGGTGTCGAAGCATCCTGCGTAGTTTACGTTAAGGAAGCCAGTGCAGTTAGGACCTATCAAGCTGCCGCCCACGCTGTTGATGGTGTCGACGATATGTTTCTCGATCAAAGCACCTTCGTGATTCTCCTCTGAGAAACCGGCGCTGATGATGATGAAGCCTTTGCAGCCTTTCTCTTTTGCCAAAACATCGACGGTCTGTGCGCAGAACTTAGCTGCGATGCAGAGGATGGCGCAGTCTACCTGCGGGAGTTCACTGACGCTGGCGTAGCATTTCACGCCTTGTACCTCGGTCTCTTTCGGGTTCACCGCGTAAACAGGGCCTCTGAATGGGCTCTCCAAAAGGTTTTTCAAAGCTTTTCCACCAGGTTTGTGAATGTCACTCGACGCACCGCACACTACGATGCTTTTTGGATTTAATAACTCTTTTGCAATCATATATCTGTATTTTTAATCTGTTTCCAAATTTTTGCAAAGATACAGATATTTGGTGGAATTTAAAAATTAATTTTCACCTTTTTTAATGAACCACAATCTTCCTCGACAATGCTTGTCCGTTTTCAAAAATGATTTGAATTATCGCCAAGCCTTTGTAATCTTGTAAATCAATGAAAGTCTGTCCGGAACTGCAGGATTTATTAAATAAAACACGTCCTGTGTAGTCGCAAACAGAGATTTTATCAATCTTTTTCTCGGAAGATATCTTAATCATTCCGTTCGACGGATTTGGAAACACTTGAATCTCTGAAGAAAAAGATTCATCAACTCCATCAAATTCCACTGATGTGATGTCGATGACTTTTTTTAGATAGTATGCGTTATAATACCAATTGGAAACCATGCCTGTAGCTGTGAAACTATCGCCTACATAAACTGTTTTGTTGCCCACGGTTATGTGGTCCGGAGCGGTATATTCATATATAAATTGTTTCAAATAATAAGTCTCGTCATCTTGGGTTCGGACTACAAGAATGTTGCCCCAATAAAACGGATTGCTCGCAACAGCCAAAGTGCATTGAAGGGTTTCTTCATGTTCCTCAAATTCCACCTGGTTAATGTAAACACTATATAATATATTCTGATAGTTGTTTATGAATATACTGGCTAAAAGAGTGGCTTTTAACTGTTGCGAGGTTACTTGGATGGTATCATTGTCAACGACATAGAAACCAAAGAAACCATCACCATTATTAGGATTTTTGAGATAATAGTCAACAGTCTCGCTAATTAAAGCCATATCCAATCCTGGCAACGGAGGTCCTGCACCAATATACGGCATCGGGGCATCGCCCATGCCTCCAACTAGTATGTGTTCTGTTTCAGACTGCAATTTTATGACTTCAAGGGCATTGAAATGATTTCCATACAAATCATAACGAATGAATTCATATCCCCCGATAACCACAGAATCGCCTTCCATAAAAACGGCTTCATTGATATAGTTGTTTATGAGCTTTCTTTTGTTCGTCAGATAATGATATTCATCCCCGTCGAACACCGAAAGGAACGAATCATCCTCCTTGGTAAGGGTGCCACTGATGCTAAAATCTTCAACATCATAAGGAAGCGCGTCAGCAAGTTCAATGACAGTGAAAGAATTACCGTTGTAATTTGTTAAAGTATTGGTTTTCCCGAAGAATAGATACCGTTTGCCCTGCACAAGAGTCCTGCCGTTGATAGCAAAAGAATTGGCTGCTTGAAGCTCTCCATGGATGGTGATATAATAACCATCCATGCCATTGTAATGGTAAAAACATGCCGCTGTAATTGTGTCTGGACCAGGGTATGCAATATCGTGATGTGAATAAAACCCCATAATTTGCCGGGTGGTGGAACTGAGGTTTTTGCTGATGCTGATAGTTTGAAACGCTTCTCCATTCCCGTCTTCCATCTCCAAAATATTGCCGATAACCTCAATCTCATTTCCAATCGCGATAGTATCATAATGTATGACCAAATCTTCCAGATATGGATTCGGCCAGTAGTTGTCAACCATAACATAATAGTTTACGCCTTCAGATGTTATGGCGAAACGGGTGTCGCAGACATTCTGCTCGAAGTAAGGGGCTGCAATGCGGTTCACAACTCCGGAGATGGTGTCCTGGGCGAAACTGCAATATGCAGTCGTCAAAAGAATGTATAGAATTGCGATGAGTTTTTTCATAACTTAATGTTTTTTATTATTTATTCGTCGCAATTATCCCGACACCCTTCGTTCAGAATCTCCAATGTGCTCTTGCGAGGACAGAGGAACTCTCCATCAATTAAAACTGTTGGAGCGTTAAGAATACAGTGATCGCCTTCGGAGATAGAGAACGAACCGTTTGCCGGTGGTGTTATTATTATGCTTTCGCTTGCCAGGTAATATGATAAAGGAGAATTGGCGCTGTCGTATGACTCAAGCCTAATATCATCTATGCAAGTGCTGTTGGTGCAATGGTAGAAGTTCACCAACGGGTCGCCAATGATTGTGAGGCCGAAATTCCAACATAATTCTAAACTATCTGCATAGGGTGCTCTATGATCCCACCAATATTTAAGAGCTTGTCCCATGGTTTCTCCTCTTCCTAATGATATATAGAAATCATCAAATGGATACATGCTCCCGGCTTTAGTGCTACCAACGACGCACAAACCATCAGAATTTGGAGAATATATATAATCCCCAGCTAGGAAAGCATTTTGAGAATTAGCATTCGTCCAACAACATGCACTACAGCAGAATAAATTGTATCCTAAAGCTTTTGTCCCATTAGATGCAATATCACTTCCACTAATAGATTCTCCATTAAATTGTGTATGATTAGTTGCGGAAGAATGACTTGCTAATTGAATAAACTCATATCTTATATCATTTAAGCGTGCTAAATAATCTGATTTGCCAAAAATATCTGCATTATCGCGTGCATTGATAGACTCGTAATTATTGATTCCATATAAATGTTTTATGGAATTTTTAAAATTATTTGCCATATATGGAGTGTCTATTGGTAAAGGTAACCAAGGTCTATTAGTATATGACAATCCGTATTTTTTATTTAAATGTCGATGCCCTATCCAATATTTATGGTTCTTGTTCAAATATAATCGCATCCCTTCATTTTCTCCAATAATAGTCCCCATGTTTGAAGTGGAAATCCTTCCAATAAATAATTCGGGTTTCATGTCTCCTGTATAATTGTCAAAATAATTATCATGGTTGCTATCTATCCAAGAGCCAGTCAAATCCATATAGTAAAAGTCACAAGGCCATATGGACATTATACCATAATAACAATAATCTTTTGCCTTGTAAAAAGCAGGTTTAATATCACCTATTAAGACACAACCATCCAAATTATTGTGATAATTAATGATTAGATCTTTGATATCTTGACAAGTTTCTGAATTAACACACTCCATAATCACATTGCAACCATATGAATGATGTATGTCGTATGCATACCGATTTATTTCAAAGGTTAACTCTGAATATAAAGTAGAGTCAACAATTATCAAAACTTTATGAAGTATATCAGCTTGACTTGACGCAGGTATGTTCATAATTTGAGTATGTGAAAACACGCTGTTTGGTAATTGCGTATAATGTTCATTTACTGTTGTTGGGGTGTAATCACTTTCATTGAACAATTTTGTCAATTCAAGAATTGAATTGTTTTCTTGGCCTAACAAATATATCGGATTTGCTATATAAATAAAGAATACTGTTAATAGTCTGATAATGATCTTTTTCATTTTACAACCACCTTTCTGGGCACCATTTGTCCGTTTTCAAAAATAATCTGAATTATCGCCAAGCCTTTGTAATCTTGTAAATCAAGAAAAGCTTGATTAGAATTGCAGGTTTTATTATACAAAACTCGTCCTGAATAGTCACATACTGAGATATTGTTTATCAGTTGTTTTGAAGAAATCTCAAATATTCCATGCGAAGGTATAGGATAAATCTTAAGGTCAATTACATCAACATCATCAATAGCATTGATATTAACTATAATTTCATCAACATGAATGAAAACATATGGTGTCAACCAACTGCCGAGAAACAGTGATGCAGCGGAAAATGTAGCTGTTACATCTGTATTCATCTGTATGGTATCACCATTAAATACGCAATTCGATCCATATTCATAGAACTCTATGTTTTCAATATAATAATGGTATCCGTTTTGATGGATGGCTATTCCCAATGAAACGGGAACACCAGTTGAAGGGGTGGTAACAGCAACCATTTGTCCTTGAATATTTCTTTCGCCAGTTGTTTCCATGGAAAGGGTCTCAAAAGTGTTAAAAGGAGCTCCGAACAAATCGTAGTGAGTGTTCCCGAAACCTTGGATATTTGAATTGACATTGTCTCCCCACATAGGTGAGAAGAAATCTTCATTATGAAGTTTGTCTTTGTTCGTAAGATAATATGTTTCATTATTTTCCGAAAACGAAAGATATTTAGTGTCTCCACATGGAGTGAATAAACAAAGCTCGTCATTAGCGACTATAACTCCATTTGCTGTGGCTTCAATGGCATACGGAATAACTTGTGTCAATTCCAGAATTGGGAGGTCATAATCAGGCCAATATTCAGCTATGCCAACCATGGTATAAGCTCCACTGTTGAGAGTCATCCCATTGAAGATAATTGGAAAATTCGTTTGCAAAACCCCGTTTATTGCGAGATAACAGGCATAATCTGGGGCGATATTACATTGTATTGATGCAATGCCAATAGTCCAATCAACATATCCAGTACCATAGTTATAATTGGCATTTATCAGTTCTTGAATGTCAATAACAGTGAACGCCTCCCCATTTCCGTCTTCCATCTCCAAAATATCTCCAATAACCGAAATCTCATTTCCAATTGCAATGGTGTCATAATGTATTACTAAATCCTCCAGATAAGGATTCGGCCAGTAGTTGTCAACCATCACGTAATATGTTTCACTTTCAGTAGTGATGGCAAAACGAGTGTCGCAGACATTCTGTTCGAAATAAGGCGCAGCAATGCGGTTCACAACTCCAGTGATGGTGTCCTGGGCGATGCTGCAAAATGCTGTCGCAAACAAAAATATTAATAAGGTAAATATCTTTTTCATGGCTCAGTTATTTTGAGGTTATTACCATTCGTTTTGTGTCAATAAGTTTTCCGTCAACCAGAAGACTGTACATATACATCCCTGGCTTAAACTCGTTGGCTTCAATTTTAATGGTGTTTTTACCCTGGTTATAAATAGGATATTCTTTCAGTTGAGATCCATTTAGGTCATAAATGGCAATTATTGCTTTAGATACATTTGATTCAAGATAACAGTCGATGGTTGTGGAAGTATTCGTCGGGTTGGGGACGTTCTGGAACAAAGCGTTCTTGGAACTTTCTTGTGTTCCTATTCCATAAAATCCCTTTTCGCCGTTTTTTAATTCGGCTATTTCTTGTTGAAGCGCTTCGATGGTCTGTTGCTGTTCCTTAAAGGCTTCAACAAGCACAGGTACGATTGCGGAATAGTTGATATATACCCTGCCATCTGGATCATGGCGTACCGCCTCGGGAAGAACTGCTTCCAAATCATCAGACGACAAGCCCAAAGCTTTGTTAATCTCTAAATCTTTCATCAATCCCTCTATAGCTTCAGGTTGAATATTTGGATTGTCGATGAAATCCGGCGTAAACCCCTTGAATTCGTCGTTGTCATAATAGAAACAGTTCAGATTTGATAATAGTTTTGAGGCATTTTCGATGGGGGAAATACCTTTGGTCTCACCTCCACCGCCATTATAACTGATAGTATAATAAGCACTGGCATAAGCGTTGCCATAACCGGTCACGTAGAAATGATCATCAGGGAATGTCATTGGATTGCCGACGAATTTCACATCCCAGACTTTAACCAGTTGTGTTTGAGCTACTGTTTGGTTCAATATTTCATAACTTGCTGTTAAATCTGGCTTAAAAATGGTCTTCCCAGAAGGAACAATTTGTACACCGTCTGTTGTGTTTGTGGCCTGGATGCTTACCTGTCCGCTAGGATGCATTTTTATTTGTCCGTATGATAACATGAAAACAAATAATAGAACAATGGTAATGATGGATTTTTTCATAACTGATTAATTTTTAATGGTTTAACAATTAATTGTTTTATGGTTCTGCAAAAATATAAATTATTTTTGAGAAAAACAAATAATTATGAAAAAATTGTATGAGAGGTTTTATGAATCTCTTATTCAAACTGCCGGGACAACGAATCTTATCGCCTGCTGTTTATTTTCAACTATTATTTTTTCTCCTTCCAAAATCTCGCCATCCAAAGACACGCAGAACCCTTTGCCTCCTTCAATTACCACCTGTTTCGCTCTGCGATAAACCACATATTTCTCAAACTTCGGATTGTCGAGATGTGTGCCATTGGTATAGTATTTCTTCAATATCGCGAATTTAATTCTCGACACCGGCTTTATAAGGCAAACCTCCAACCAACCATCGTCATTCAATGAGCGAGGTGCGCATTGGTAGCTGCCGCCTACGTATTTGCCATTAGCAATGGTGCAGAGGCAAATCTTACCTTCGTTTAGCTTCTCACCGTCAGCGTAGACGGTGCATTTTGTGCGCATCCCTGTCAAAAATGCCCGCAACACCGCGATAGGGTAGCACATCTTGCCTCCGATGATGGGGTAACGGCGTATTTTATGCATCACTTTAGCCACCACCGAGTCAAGTCCGAAATGCGTGGCGTTGATGGCAAACCGCCCGTTGACCTGCATGATGTCGATACGCTTCTCGGTGCCGTGCATGGCGTTCTCAACATTTCTAAATGCCTTTAAATCAGCATAATATTTAATGTAATCGTTGCCGCTGCCGTAAGCTAACACGGCCAAGCTCGCGTTCGGGTAACCGTAGATGCCGCTCGCCACCTTGTTGAGCGTACCGTCGCCGCCACAAGCGTAAAACCGCACTTCCTCATCGGGATGAGCCTCGAGGTATTCCTTTATCTGACTAACGTTGTCTTTCGCCGAATTGGGTGTAAATAATTCATAGTCAATAGCTTCGCTTTCGTTGGCAATTGCTTTCTTCACCTCTTCGAGACACGAATGCTCGCCTGCAACAGTATTAACGATGAAAATATGCTTCATTCTCCTTCCCAAATTTTTGCAAAATTAGGAAATAATATTAAAAAAACAAATCAAATTTTAAATCTTTAAATCTTAAATTTTAAATCTTAATAACCGCGTATGTGACGACTTTCCCGTCTCTTTTTATCGCAAAATGCCACTCGTCGTCAACCTTTTTGCGATAGATGCGAAGCACGTTGCCCTCCAAACTTTCCGCCTCGTAATGAATCTCTAACTCTTTGATATTCATGTCTTCCAACTCCTTAACGGAAAATGAGTCGAGAACCATCATGCAGTATTTGGTGTTGTTGGTGTGACGCGAGATGTCGATGTCGCAAGCGCGGATTGTCTTCTCATAAACGAAATCGTCCTCAGTGAAGTCGTCTTTGAACCTTTTGAATGTCGGCTCACAGGCTTTTTCTGTAATGAATTGAATATCAGGGTAATGCACGCTGTCAGTCTTGCGCAGGCGGCGAGTATCCTTATCCAAAATCACCCATTCGGCGACGCTGTTCACTGCAGGCTCCATGTCTGGTCTCAAAATCTGATAAGAACGGAAGCATCGCAACGTTTCAGGTCCCGACGGCCAGGTCTTTAAAATCACGTCGTCGTGGTCTTTCACAACGCTTTTGAACTCGAATTTTATGCGGCGGACTACCCAAAAGGCGTTGTCACGCACACCGAGAGTAGGCTGGTCGATGCCGAGCTGCATGGCGTTAGCGTCAGCAAGCTCCTCAAACAAGGTCTGCATCATGAAAGGACTCAGCCTGTTCACGCTGTCGCAGTAGCTAGACCACACTTTGAAATTTCGTGTATAATTGTTATTTTCCATGTTTCTTTCTTTTTATTGAGTTTCCTTGTGCTTCGCACTCGGAATGACAACTTGTTATGTTTTATTGTGGCGCGGCATGCAGGTTCCTGCAAATTATAATGTTCCTTCAAGCCGCGTCATATAGTCCCTGTTTTTGTCCTTGTCATTCCGACCGTAGGGAGGAATCTCATTCAAATGCCGGAGATTTCTCCATTTCGTTCCATTTCATTTCACTCCAGTCGAAATGACGGGGGAGCGACGTTGTCTCACAGCTTCAAACGTCACAATCGCCGTTGTCACGCTCACATTGAGCGAGTCGGCGATGCCGTTCATCGGGATGATGATGTTCTGGTCGGCGACGTCAACCCACTGCTGCGAGATGCCCGTTGCCTCCGTTCCCATCACTATGGCAGAGGCTTTTTTGAAGTCGGCGTCCAAATAATCGATTGAAGCTTTCAGATATGTGCAATATATCGTTATCTTATTGTCTTTCAGCCACTTGATGCATTCTTCCGACGAGCATGTGAACAACGGAACTGAGAATATGCATCCCACGCTGGCTCTGATGGCGTTCGGGTTGTATAAGTCGGTTCTCGGGTCGGCTATTATCACCGCGTCGACGCCTGCGGCGTCGGCGGTACGCATCACAGCACCAAGATTTCCTGGCTTTTCAACGGTTTCGAGCACTATGATGAGCGGGTTCTTTTTCTTTGGCTTAAACTGTTGTAAATCAGCGTATTTTGGTATCGCTACGGCAAGAAGTCCGTCGCTGCCTTCACGATAGGCGATCTTCTCGAACACCTCCAACGAGACTTCCTCAACCGAGCGCGCCGTTATCGCTGCTCCGTTTTTTGCAATCTCTGGACAAACAAACAGCGTATCCACCTCAAAGCCGCAGGCGACGGCGCGCTCGATCTCACGGCGTCCTTCAATCAAGATGCGGTTCTGCTCGCGACGCTCCGAAGCCTTCTCTAACTTAATGATATTCTTAATCTTAGGATTGGTCTTGCTCGTTATCATGCTTTTGCCTCCTTCTTTTTTAACTGTGAGAAAATCAAACCGACTACAACCATCAGAATGCCCAAAATCTTGTTGCCCGACAGCGCTTCAATACCTAAAATGAAACTGAAAATGCCAGTAAACACAGGGATTAGGTTGCTGTAAACGTTAGCTCTCGATGCGCCTAACTTGCTGAATGCAAAAGCCCATAACGAGTAGGCGACAGCGCTGCAAAGCACACCAAGACATACCAACGGAAGGATATATTCGCTCACATTGCAGAAATTCGATGGTTCAAACTGCTCCATAATAATCGTCAGCGGAATGAAATATATCATTCCGATGATGTTCTGCATCCAAGTGATTGTCAATGGTTTATATAGCTTGGTCAACTTGGCTAAAGAGATGGAATAACCTACCGCCACCAGCACCGCACAGAACAAAAAGATGACGCCTTTAGTTGATGCCACAAACTCGAGGTTTTTGTTTATCAGCATCACCATCACGCCAAGAAACGACACAATCAAGCCGATGATATTCATCGCAGAAAGTCGTTCTTTCAGAAAAATCGATGCTGCAATAGGTGTAACCAGCGGAATCATCGCGATGATAGCTGAGCCGATGATAGGAGAGGTGTTTTTCAATCCATAACCTTCGAAAATGAAGTATAAAAACGGCTCGAACATCGCCGCCAAAGCGAACAACCCAAGGTGTTTCCGCTCGACTTTTTCATTTAGCTTAAAAGTAAAAAGGATGGCGGTGAAGAAAATTGTTGCTATCACAAGCCGCAGGAAAATCGTCGCCGTAGGGTTGAGGTTTCGGTACACCTGTGTTGACCAGATGAACGATAACCCCCAGATAATCATGGCGATAACGCCTGCAATATGAACTATGTAATTTCTGTTTTTCATGGTGCAAAAATAGTCAAAATAATTGATTCTTCATTCAAAATAATTTTGTAATTTTGTTGTTAATAATAATGTCGTATATGTCGTAAATGAAAAAAGTTTTCAAATATTTCCTATACTTGGTCAGTGCATTCATCTGCTTTCTGATTGCGATGAATATTTTCGTGCCGGTTTATGTCTTCGATGAGCCGGTTCCATTCCATGGCGATTATCTTCATAATCCATATCAAGATATCGACTCAACATATTGGAAATGCTGCAATTTCCACGGACATACGCGTCAATATGGTGGTGTGACTAACGGCAGAAATAATGGCAACGCGGTTTACGACAGCATGTATCGTCTTTTTGGCTACGATCACGTCGGGATATCAGATTATAATAAGGTGAATGGCTATGAAAATGGCAAAGATCCCGGATTTATTCCTGGTTATGAACATGGTTACAATGTGTGGAAAATCCATCAGGTGTGCCTCGGAACCAAGAAAGTGCGCCGAATCGATTATTTCTTCTATCAGACTTTAAGTCATAAGCAGCACATGCTCAATAAGTTAGGCGAGCAGAATAGGGTAGTGGCAGTGGCTCATCCGAGTTTCGTGGATGGCAGCTATAATGTGCGCGACATGAAATATCTCAGCAACTATAAAGTTTTGGAGGTTTTGAACGGCTTCGTCAACTCGCCTGAACACTGGGATATGGCGCTTTCCAACGGTCATCTTGTCTATCTCATTGCCGATGATGATACTCACGATGTGCTGAAAGTCAACGATATAGCACTGAGAATAACTTATCTTAACGCCAAAGACAATGATGCCAATCAGCTTTACGATGCTCTCCTCTCGGGTAAGGCTGTCGGTGTTGACTTCGACCTCGACCGTCAGGAGAAAATGGATCATAAAGTGGAACGCTTCAAGCGTGATATACCTTATTTAAATAGTGCAAAGTTGAATGGCAACTATTTTGCTGTAAGTGTCACAAAACCAATAAGAAAGGTGCAGTTTATAGGACAAAATGGCACCGTTTTGAAAGAAGAAAATCATACCTCAGAAGACGCTGTTTATAATGTCTCATACCAAATACAACACTCTGACCAATACGTTCGCACCGTTTTGACTTTCTTTGATGGCACTACAATGTGGCTTAACCCGATTACTCGTCATGAAAGTCCGGACATCACAAAACAGCGCTTGGATCACATCTCTTACACGTGGACGGCTGCATTGTGGATGGTTTATCTTGGCATTATTTTGCTGATAATCAAATTGGTGCAAAAATACACGCAGAATAAAAAAGTACACGCAGAGTAAAATTTTTTACACGTAGAAAACAACGAAATACACGCAGAATAAAGTTCTTGTCGTGTCGATACCCTATTTTTGCCGCTTGATTTAACCATTTAAAATTTTAAATCCAATAGTGTAGAAAACGGCAGAAAAATTTGATGAATTGGTGATTTGTACGGCAATAGCGCTTCAGCGCTATTGCCGTCAACAATTCAGTTCCCCTAAAATTTAAAGTATGAGAAAAGAATTTAATCTATTGAGAATCAGGATATTATTGTGCTCTGTTCTCGCGATTTTGTTACTGTCTCCAACCATTCTTAACGCTCAGAGAACAGATAATTTCTTTAGTGAGTATGAAGATGTCTATGATAACCGTCAATTAGTTTCAGATTTAACTTCACTTAATCTTGGCGGTTTCATTGACGAAGATCCTACAGTTCCAGTTGGAAGCGGATTATTCATAATGCTAGCTGCCGGCGTTGGATATGCGATTTATAGTCGCAAACGTTCATTACGTAAGGGTGTCGTGTTGTTATTTGCATTTGCTCTTTTATTAGGTACGACACAATGTAAAAAGGAAGTGCTGACGCCAGCTGTAACAGGTAATGAAGGATTACACATAATCCTTGATGCAGGCTGTAGTGATGATAGAACAATATTTGATCCAAATGCAACTAATCCCTTTAAATGGGCTGAAGGTGTAGTAGAATACATTTATGTTGGAGGCGACAAGCACATAGCAACTTCTGGCCATTTGGGAACACTTAGTGAAACTGGCAATGGAAGCAATACAATGTCTTTTTCCGGTACGTTGAATAATAGTCCTAGCCTTTCTGGAGAAACTCTTTACTTTTTCTATATTGGGCAAGGAATAGAACGTGATAGCTATCCAATGTTTACAACATTCTATACAGACCAGGATGGACAATTAAACAATGTAACCGAATATCATATAGCTGTAGGTAGTGCCCAATATACTAACGGTCAGACTGCCTTTAATGCTAATCTTGACATGAAAATGGCAATAGCTTATTTTGACTTGAGTGAATTTGGCAATGAAGACGTATTTATTTATGGTGATGACATATATACTATTGCCGATTTAAACTATCTTAATGGCGCCATGACAGGAAAAGCAAAAGGCTGTATAAAAACCAAAGCGGTTGGCACTGGAAACTACATAGCTCTGATACCTTCAACAACGGAACAAACAAATATAAAGTTTGTTAGTGAAACTAGAAAAGGAGAAATAACATTTTATCGAGGTATACAAGCAAAACATTATTATTCCAGCGGAGGTAATCCGTTACATGTCAATACTGAAGAAAAAATCGTCGGTAATGAAGGCCTCTTGAACGGTAAGTTTGCCGTGGCTGCCGGGAAACAAGTGCATTTCTCCCAAGGAAATTTACAGTATATTGGCAACGATACTAAGCCTTATTGGAAATTTGCCGATCATCAATACGATTATCTTGGAACTACTACATCTCAAGATAGTGAATTAGAGAATGTTAACAGAGACCTGTTTGGCTGGGCAACAAGTGGATATCACAGAAAAACAGACTACTTTAACAGCAAAAACTATCCATTTACGGTATCAAACTCAGCGGCTTCTTGGCATGGTATGGCTCATGGTCAAGTCTATGGTTATGGTCCTACAAGGGTTAATCAATCATCTGATGCTATACCTGTAAAATATCAAATTGAGCCATCAGATTTTTCTGGTGCTAGTGTCTATTATGACTGGGGCGTTTTTAATGCAATAAAGAACGGTGGTGATATGCCAGGTTTGTGGCGTACATTATCAAGAGATGAATGGAGATATTTGTTAACACAACGAACTACTAGCATCACAATAAATGGTACGGCGAGTGCAAGGTATACAATAGCAACAATTAATACAAACAGCGTTCCAGTTAATGGTATTATCATAATTCCTGATGATTATAGCGGAGTCACCACAAGCACTTCAGATATTGCATGGGGTACAATCAATGGCGCTACAACAAAAACACAATGTACAACAATTGGTTGGAACGATTTAGCATCAGCTGGCTGCGTGTTTCTCCCCAATGCAGGTTATCGTGATATAACTACTGTAAAAGATGTCGGACAGGTTGGGAACTACTGGAGCAATTACAATTATGGCTATGCAGATGCATATTATATTTACATCGGCCAAACTGGTATTAATTCAAACATTCACAAACAACGTTACTATGGCTGTTCTGTCCGCCTCGTTCGCGATGCTAATTAAAGACTGAAATGCGGAATCGGCTCCAACTTGAACTGATTCTTCTTGTGCTTGTCGTCGATCTTCGCTTTAATGACAGGATCTTCGCAAACGCCAGTGCGGATGTATTTATCTAAGGTGGCGTAAGTGAAGCCTAAGTTATCTTCGTCGCTCTTGCCGCATAAGCCATCTGATGGGGTCTTCTCGACCAATTCGATAGGCAAACCTAGCTCTTTGCCGATAGCTTTCACTTCCTGCACCGTGAGTCCACCGAGAGGGGAGAAGTCGCCAGCTGCATCACCGTAACGGGTGCTGTAACCTACCCAGTCTTCCGAGAGGTTGCAGGTGTTTGCCACACGACCGTTTACCGACTGTGAAACAGCGTATGCCGCTGTCATCCTCAAACGTGGAGGCATGTTGATAACTGTCTGATTAGCAACGTCTTTGCCGAGCGTTCCGAGTTTTTCTTTCACCTCTTTCATCAGAGCGTTATATGTCTCACCGATGTTAATGCAGCAATATTTTATTCCTAGGTGGTTGATGAGCTTCATGCTGTCGGAGATGTCTTTCTGCACTCCATTTGGCATTGTCACACCGTAAACGCGTTCCTTGCCGAGCGCCTCTACACACAACCCCGCCACTATGCTGCTGTCCTTGCCACCCGATATGGCGACCACAGCGTTACAGCCCGGACCATTCACTTCGAACCAGTCTCTAATCCATTGAACTACACGGTCTTTTACTTCTTTTGCATTAAAATTTTCCATAACTTATAAATCTTTAGACGGTCGACCGACCGTCTCTACTTTAAACTTCAAAACTACTCTAAACTCTAAACTCTACACTCTCAACTCTTAATTATAATTTCGTTCTCCAAAAATTTTACTTCCGACTCTCACCATCGTCGAGCCTTCTTCAATGGCAATCGGGTAGTCGTGCGACATTCCCATCGAGATCTCCTTAAACCACTTGCAGCCGTTGAAATACTTGGTTTTCAATGTGCCGAAAATCTCTTTCAGGTGCTTGAACTCCTTGCGAACCTGAGTCATATCGTCGGTGTTGGTCGCCATTCCCATCACGCCGCAGATGCGTACGTTTTTCATCGCCTTGAAGATGTCGGAATTCAGTATTTCCTCGGCTTCTTCCATGCTGAGGCCGAATTTTGTCTCCTCTTCGGCAATGTGGAACTGCAGCAGGCAATCGACCACAATGTCGTGTTTTGCAGCCTCTTTATTAACGGCTTGTAATAAATTAAAGGTGTCGATTGAATGAATCAACTTGACATATTGAATAATGTATTTGATCTTGTTTGTCTGCAAATGTCCGATGAAATGCCAGTCGATGTCCTTTGGCAAAACCTCGTGTTTGTCGCGCATCTCAAGGGCGTGATTCTCACCAAAAACACGTTGTCCGGCGTCGTAAGCCTCCTGAATGTCCTCCACAGGTTTGGTCTTCGACACCGCCACCAACAAAACTCCCGAAGGGATTGTTTTTCTTACTGTTTCCAAATTTTCCTTTACCATGATGACAAAGTTTTTAAAACAATGCAAAATTACTAAAAGTTTTTAGTCGTTAGTCGTTAGTTGTTAGTTTTTTTTATTAAAAAAATATAAGGTCTAAAGTCTAATGTCTAAAGACTTTTTATTATTTTTGCAAAAATTTCAAACTATGAAGAAATACGTTATTTATCTCGTTAAGATATTGATTTTCTTACTGGTAATGTTCGCAACAATGCGAGTGGTCTTCATTGTTAACTATTGGCATCTGGTCAATGTTGACATGGTTCCGTTTATGGAGATAATCAGAAGCTTCTTTAAGGCAATACCTCTCGACATTGCCACTGCGTGCTTCATCATGGCACTGCCGGCCCTCGTCTTTTTCATCGGGATGTGCTTCAACCGAAACATCAACTATCGCTGGATGCGATGGTATTTTTACATAATAATCGCCAGCTATGTCCTTGCCGTGATGGGCGAGATAGGCATCTATGGCGAGTGGGGTACCAAGCTGAGCGCCAAGGCTTTAGCTTATCTTGAGAACCCTTCGGAGGTGATAAACACTGCCTCTACTCAGCAAACAGTGCTGTTAATCTCGCTGTGGGCTTGCTTCACCCTGTTGTTCTGCTGGTGGTATGTCCGCTGGATCGAGCCTTCGAAAATCATATTACACGAAAGAAAAATCGACTGGTTTATGTATCCTGCGCTTTTCGTCCTCACTTTCGGCATGATATTCATCGGAATGCGTGGTGGTTTTGGCGAGATACCGATTTCGACGAGCTCAGGATATTTCAGTAACTATAAGATAGTCAACATTATGACAGTTAATCCTGTCTATAATCTTGCCGAAAACCTCACCAACGACCGCAAGGTGAAAGACAACGCGCACTTCAACTATATGGATTTCGAAACAGCGAAAGCTATCACAGAAGAGACTCATAAAGTTGAATGCGACTCCACGGTCAACATCTTGAAGACAGAGCGTCCTAACGTGTTGATAGTCTTGCTCGAAAGCTGGTCCGGTGACCTTATTGAGTCGCTTGGTGGCGACCCAAGCATTGCACCTAACTTCCATGAACTTGAGAAAGACGGACTGCTGTTTACCAATTTCTATGCATCAGCAAACCGTTCGCAACAGGCCATAGCTTCAATCATCGGCGGACTGCCAGGCCTTCCTGTGACTACTATCACCAACCATCAGGAGAAATATTACGCTATCCCGTCAATCATCCAACCGCTTGATTCTCTTGGATATTACTCGAGTTTCTACTTCGGCGGCGAGCTTAACTATGGTAATATCTTGTCGTATCTGAGATATAACGAGTTCGACAGAATAGTTGAAGGTAAAGACGTTACCGAGCATTTCCATAAGGGCAAACTCGGCATTCAGGATACCGACATGCTTCCTTGGGCTGCTAAGGATATCAACAGTCAGCCGGAGCCGTTCTTCACCACTATATTCACACTGAGCACTCACTCGCCATACGACTATCCGAAGATCTTCGAAGAGCTTGAATGGCCTCAGCTTGAGAAGGTTTTCGTCAACTCGGCTAAATATACCGACATCGCCATAAAACTCTTCATGGATAGGGCAAAACAGCAGCCGTGGTACGACAACACTTTATTCCTCTTCATGGCTGACCACAGTCACCCGTCATATAAGAACTATCCGCTGGAATCATTTGAGTATCATAAGATTCCGTTGCTTATTTACGGTGAGCCATTGCAGGATTCACTCCGTGGGACCACATTCGACAAGATCTGCGGCAATACCGATATCCCGGCAACGCTTTTGGCACAGTTTGGAGTCAATCATGATGAGTTCATCTGGAGTAAAGATGTGTTCAATACTTGCTATAAACCATTCGCTTTCTTTGAGTTATATAGTGGTTTAGGCTGGAAGACCGACGAAGGCGAGTTCGTCATCACAACCAATAACACTGTGGTGAAAAACACCTTCCCGGAGGACAAGTCCGACAGCCTCACACGTCAGGGCAAGGCTTATATGCAATATCACTTCGATTTGTTCAACAGATATTAAAATATTTTGTAATTTTGCAGCTTAATAAAATTTTGAGATATGTTTGAAGGCTTAACCGAGAAACTGGAACGTTCGTTTAAAATCCTTAAAGGACAAGGTTATATCACTGAAATCAATGTGGCTGAGACAGTTAAGGAGGTCCGTAAGGCCCTGCTCGACGCCGATGTGAGCTATAAAATCGCTAAGGATGTCACCAACGACATCAAGGAGAAAGCCATCGGCCAGAAGATTTTGACATCTGTGTCGCCGAGCCAGTTGATGGTGAAGATTGTGCACGATGAGTTGGCTGAACTCATGGGCGGCGAACATACCGAGATCAACCTCAAAGGTAGCCCGGCTATCGTCCTCATCGCAGGTCTGCAGGGTTCCGGTAAGACTACTTTCTCGGCGAAACTCGCCAACTATCTTAAGACCAAGAAGGGTAAGACAGTGATGCTGGTGGCAGGCGACGTGTATCGTCCGGCCGCTATCGACCAGTTGAAGGTCCTCGGCGAGCAAGTCGGCGTGGAAGTCTATTCGGAAGAAGGCAACAAAAACCCTGTACAGATTGCTGAAAATGCCATCGCCAAGGCTAAGAGAGACGGCAAGAACGTGGTCATCATCGATACCGCCGGTCGTCTCGCCGTTGACGAGGAGATGATGAACGAGATCGCCAAGATTAAGGAGACGGTGAAGCCACAGGAGACCCTGTTTGTGGTCGACGCCATGACCGGTCAGGACGCTGTAAACACAGCTAAAGCCTTCAACGACCGCCTCGACTTCGATGGCGTGGTGCTCACCAAACTTGACGGTGACACACGTGGCGGTGCAGCTTTGACAATCCGCACAGTCGTTGAGAAACCTATCAAATTCGTGGGTCTCGGCGAGAAGATGGACGCTCTCGATATCTTCTACCCGAAACGTATGGCCGACCGTATCCTCGGCATGGGCGATATCGTCTCCCTCGTTGAAAAAGCCCAGGAGCAGTTCGATGCCGAAGAGGCAGCCAAATTGAAGAAAAAACTCGCCAAAAATGAGTTCAACTATAACGATTTCCTCAAGCAGATCCAGCAAATCAAGAAGATGGGAAGTATCAAGGATCTTGCCAGTATGATTCCTGGAATGAACAAGATCAAGGACGAGGACATCGATGAAGACGCCTTCAAGAGCATTGAGGCCATCATTGGCTCGATGACACCTGCTGAGCGTGAGGATCCGAAGCTCATGAACGGCAGCCGCAAACGCAGGATTGCCAACGGCTCGGGCAACAGCATCGAAGAAGTCAACCGCCTCATCAAACAGTTTGAGGAGACATCCAAGATGATGCGCATGGTCTCAACAGGCGGCGCCAAGAAGATGATGCAGATGATGCAGCAAGCGAAACGCAGACGTTAGTTTAGAGTTGAGAGTGTAGAGTTTAGAGTAGTTTAAAGTTGATAGTTAAAAGTTAAAAGATGAATATAGGAGATAAAATCATCGACGGCAAAGCTATCGCCGATGCAATGAAAAAGGAAATAGCGGCTGAAGTCGCCGGAATGTTGGACAAAGGCATGGACGCCCCGCATCTCGCTGCTGTGATAGTGGGCGAGGACGGCGCCTCAAAGACCTATGTCGCCTCCAAAGAGAAAGCCTGCCAGAGTGTGGGAATGACAAGTTCAGTCTATCGTCTCCCGGAGAACACCTCTGAGGAAGAACTGCTGAAACTCATCGATTTCCTTAACAACGACGAGGAAATTGACGGTTACATCATCCAGCTGCCATTGCCAAAACATATCAACGAGACTAAGGTCATCCACAGCATCAATCCTAAGAAAGATGTCGATGGCTTCACACCTCACAACATCGGTCTGATGCAGCTTGGCGAGCCTTGCTTCCTGCCTGCAACACCAGCTGGTATCGTTGAGCTTCTGAAACGCAGCGGCATCGAGACAGCAGGCAAACACGTGGTGGTTTTAGGTCGTTCAAACATTGTGGGAACCCCAATCAGCGTTATGCTTTCACGCAAAGGTGCTGACGCCACTGTGACCATCTGCCACAGTAAGACACAGAACCTTCCGGAGATTACACGTCAGGCTGATATCCTCGTGGTCGCTATCGGCAAACCGAAGTTTCTCAAGGCTGATATGGTTAAGCCAGGCGCTGTTGTCATCGACGTGGGTATCCACCGTATCGAAGACAACACCACTGAAAAAGGTTACCGCATCGAAGGCGATGTCGATTTCGACGAGGTGGCTAAGGTGGCATCGAAAATCACCCCAGTGCCAGGCGGCGTGGGACCTATGACAATAGTAGAGTTGCTTTACAACACTCTGCAAGCTAAAAAAAGAAGATAATCATAGCTGACAAAAGTTATATCAAGAGAGTGATTATCAGCGCGTTGTTGCTGATAGTCACTTTATTTTTTATTTTAAATGCCGATGCACAGAACCTCGGTCCTACAGTGAACACCGAAGGCGACGAGTATATCAATCAAGTGTTTCCAGACAGCATCGTCTTTACCCGTCGCAGCGGCAATGAGTTCATCTTCACTTCAAAAATTATTGATGGGCAATACCAGCCTGCCGAGTTGCTTAATTTTGGCTGGCATAACGACTATTGGATCGGTGCTATGTGCTTCTCATCCGATATGAAAACTTTGTATTTCGTCGGCATAGATTATCCTGGAGGTTATGGAAGAGGCGATATTTATAAGTCTGAATACGTTGATAATCAATGGAGTGAACCGATAAATATAGGTAAACCTATCAACTCCGTCACTATGGAGTCGCAGCCTTGCATCAGTGCTGACGGCAAGGAAATGTATTTCGTCAGAGATACCAAATCAAACAAGAGTAACATCTATTTTAGTCAGTATTTACAGGGTGAGTGGAGCGCTCCGCAATCTATTGCCACTATCAATACCCGTTTTGGCGAGATGGCGCCTTTCATCCATCCTGATGGCAGAACGTTGTTTTTTGCCTCTGAGGGTCATAACGGCATGGGTGGCTACGATATTTTCGTGTGCCGCAAGCTAAATAATGGCACATGGAGTCAGCCTGTAAACCTCGGTGCGCCTGTCAATTCCGACAAAAACGAAATCAGCTTCGTTGTCAGCTCAGATGGCAAGAAATGCTACGTCTCTTCCGACCGTGACGGTGGCTTCGGTGGCTACGACATCTACGTCTTTGATTTTAAGGACATCAACATGCCTGAAATCGTCGACACCACTCATTTCGTGATGCGAAACATCAACTTTGAGTTCGACAGCGCCGTTCTGCAGGAGTCATCGTATCAAGCAATCGACTCGCTTGCCAATTTCCTAAAAGAAAACCCTTCAATAAACATAGAAATCTCAGGTTTTACTGACGATTCCGGCACTGAAGAACATAACCAAAAACTATCATTAGACCGCGCTAATTCGATTAAGGAGGCGCTAATTAATAAAGGTATCGAAGCCATTCGTATGACAGCAGTAGGGTATGGCTCCGGCAATCCTCTCAAGCCCAACGACACAGAGGAAAACAAAGCGCTGAACCGCCGCGTGGAAATCATAATTTTGTAAAATTTCTTTACAGCAGTGTAAAATTTTTTTACACTTTTTTCTTTTGTTATTTTTAAATATCGTTGATAATCAGACTATTACGAGTTTGGCATGGGAATTGTATAATTAAATATGAATTTAGTTATTAGTTGTCATTTCGAGCGGAACGAAGTGTAGTCGAGAAATCTCCTGCATTAGTTTCTAACAATTTATTTGTCGGAGATTTCTCCATTCCGCTTCGCTTCAGTCGAAATGACGGAAGGGAGTTAACAACATGAAAAGAACATTTTTGATTATCACAATTATTTTGCCGCTGTTTTTGAAGGCGCAGGATACCATCACGATGGGATTGAAAGACTGCATGCAATATGCGGTGGAGCATTCGACGAAGATAACAATTCAGGATGCTGACAACAGGGATGCGCAGGTGAACAGAAGGGACGCAATTCTGACTGCATTTACGCCGTCGGTGGATGGTGGCACTTACGCCTACTACAATTTCGGTCGTAGTATCGACCCGGAGTCGAACACCTACAGCACCGTTACTTCGTTCCACAACGGCTATAGCTTGTCGGCTGGAATCGATCTGTTCAACGGTTTTCAGGCGGTGAATAATATGAAGATTACAAAGACGGCGCAGATGATGGGCAAGACCAAGTCGCAGCAGCTGGAAGATCAGGTTTGCTTGGCTACGATGGAGGCGTTTTGCAATGTGCTGTATTTCACAAAACTGGAAGAGGCTCTCACAGCTCAGGTTGAAACGGCAGAGAAGGCGCTGCAACTGGCTGAACGTCAGGAGAAATTGGGTCAGAAATCGCATGCCGACGTGGTGCAGATGCAGGCCGACCTTGCTGAGCGTCAGTATCAGCTGACAAATTGCAGAAACCGCTATAACGATGCCGTAATCACCTTGAAAGATGTGATGTTTTGGCCTATCGAGCAGCCGTTGAAGGTGGTTGCCGACTTAACAGATTCTGATGTTTTTGCAGAGCAAAGTGCAGAAAATGCACAATCCATTGCTGAGAACGCAAAAGACATCATGCCGTTGGTAGTGCTTGCCGAGAGTACTATGAGCAACGCTGAGCTGGAACTTCGCACCTCGAGATGGAAACTGTTGCCACGTCTCTCGCTTTATGGAGGCTGGTCTACGAATTACTTTACTTATCCGGGATTGGAAGGCTATACACCAGTGCCGTTTGAGGATCAGTTTAAAAATAATAGGGGAGAGTACGTGCAGTTGTCTTTAAGCATACCAATTTACGATAGATTATCAAGGCATTCTAGTATTTCTAGAAAGAAAAACGCTTACGTCAAGGCAAAAGCTGATTACGACCAGGCGGTGCAGCAGATAGAGGCGGAGGTGTATCGTGCCGTTGCCGACTGTGAGGGCACTGCCGATGCGATGCGTCAGGCTGAGACGAGAGCGCAGCTGCAGGAAGAGGCGTTCGCACTCAACGCGAAACGTTTCGAGCAAGGCTTGATTTCTTCAATCGAATATCAGACAGCATCTAACAATTATTTGAACGCTTTGGCTGAAGAAATGAATGCGAAAATGCAGCATTTTATCAAGAAATCCGTTGTACTATATTATAAAGGAATACACTATTTGGAACAATGACACTCCCGTCATTTCGACTGTAGCGAAGCGGAATGGAGAAATCCTTGTTTAACGGACTTATTCAATTGTTTAAGTAACAAAAGGATTTCTCGACAAGCTCGAAATGACAAAAAAAGAAAAAATTTAAAAACTAAATACTATGGACAGAATATTAGAAAAGAAAAAAGGAATCAATTTGATTTTCACGAAGAAAGCGGTGCCGTTTTGGCTGGGCGCGGTGCTGGTGGCGTTTATCGTATGGCTCGTGGCGAGAGACGACTCAAAGAAACTGCGGGTGAACATGGACAACATCAGCGTGAGCGCAGTGACGCTCGGACAGTTTAACGACTACATCCGCATCAGCGGACAGGTGGCGCCGATTACGACTATTCAGATCAGTCCGCTGGAGGGCGGCGTGGTGCAGGAGATTGTAGCGGAAGAAGGAAGCCGAGTGAAACGAGGCGACGTGATTCTGATTTTGAGCAACGAAAACCTTGACATGCAGATCCTGAATTCGGAAGCCGACCTCGCCGAGAAGGAAAACATCTTGCGCAACACCATGATTCAGATGGAACAGCAGAAGCTGAGCGTGGAACAGGAGAAGCTGCAGCTGCAGATGGACGTGCGACGCAACAAACGTAACTACGAGGCACTGAAATCGCTGTATGACGACGGCCTGATTTCGAAAGAGGAGTTTCTGAAGGCTGAAGAGGATTATCAGCTGTCGGCAAGCCGCCTGCGACTGGTGGAGAATCGCGCCAAGCAGGACAGCCTTTACCGCTCGGTGGAGATTGAGCAGATGCAGGAAAGCCTGAACAATATGCGCCAAAACATGATGATGATCCGCAAACGTAAGGATAACCTCACCATTAAGGCTCCTATCGATGGCGAACTCGGACTTCTTGATGTGGTGCTCGGACAGAGTGTGGCGGCAGGGTCGAAGATCGGACAGATTAACAACCTCGACAGCTATAAGATTGAGGCTCAGATAGATGAACATTACATCGACAGGGTGTCGGCAGGCTTGGATGCCACCTTTGAGCGTCAGAGCGAACGTTATCAGGCGCAGATTCGCAAGGTGTATCCGGAGGTGCGCGACGGCAAGTTCAAAGCCGATTTCAAGTTCGTAGGACAGCAGCCCGAGAACATCCGCAGCGGCCAGACGTATTACCTCAACCTGCAGCTCGGACAGCCTGTTGAGGCGATACTGATTCCTCGCGGAGCGTTTTATCAGAAGACCGGCGGCAAATGGATATATGTCATGAGCTCCGACGGCACAAAGGCGATACGCCGCGACATCCGCATCGGTCGCCAGAACCCTCAATATTACGAGGTGATAGAAGGTCTTGAACCAGGTGAGAAAGTGATTACTTCATCATACGATAACTTCGGAGACAGTGATGTTTTAATGTTTTAATAAAATTAACCATGAATTCATTTTTAAACTTCCTGAAAAGAAACAAGCTTTACGCCCTGATAAACCTACTGGGCTTGACAATTTCGATGGCATTCGTACTGCTGCTGGCAGTGTATGTGCAGAGACAACTCTCTACCGACGCATTCCAGAAGAACGCTGACCGTATCTATGTCATAACAAACGAGGAAAGTGTCAATATGGGGTACTGGCTCGACAAGCACCTGCGCGGGCAGTTTCCAGAGATAGAGAAATCGACATGCGTGGCTAATGTGTCGATGGCCTCGGAGTACAAAATCGACGGCGAGACAGTCTATGGCAACACCATCGCCGTCGACTCGTGCTTCTTCGAGATGTTCAGCTATGACCTTGTGAAAGGTTCGAAAGACGACTGGCGCATTGCAGGCGACCGCTGCATGGTGAGCGAGGAGTTCGCCAACGCGCATTTTGGTGATAAAGACCCTGTCGGACGGCAGATGTCCATCGGTGACGAGGGCGAATCATACCCGCTGATCGTTTGCGGTGTCTTTAAAGACTTCGGCAATAGCATCCTCAAGACACCCAATGTGCTTATCCGTGGCGAAATTATAACAAAAATCAACCATTCGCATGACGAATACATGAGCAATGCCGCGGCAGGTGTCACTTTTGTTATGACCTATCCTGGTGCCGATTTGATGGCACGTCACGACGACATCTTGAACTGGTGCGAGGAGAATTTCTGGATTTACAAACACAAATATGACGAGATACGCATCATCCCGTTGCGCGACATGTATTTCCTCAACAACGGCAACTACGACTGGACGGGAGCGTTGAATTTCGGCGACCGCTCGTTTGTGAACCTGCTTCTCGCCATGTGCCTGATGCTCTTGCTCTTCGCAATTTTGAACTATGTGAACCTCTCCACAGCTCTCATCGGATTCCGTGCCAAGGAGATGGCGACGAGAAGGCTCGTTGGGGCAACAAAAACAGGCATTTTCATGAAAATGATAGGGGAGAGCACCCTGCTTTGCGCCGTGGCGATGGGGCTGGCGATTTTGCTTGCCGAGGCATTATCACCGGCGGCAACACGTGTCTTGGATTATCAAATCTCCATTTTCGGAGCAGTAAGTTTAGTTAATATTTTAGTTGTCATTGCGTTGATGGTGGTTCTCGGCTTCATTGCCGGCATCGTGCCAGCCCTGCTGATTCAGAAGGCGCAGCCTATCGAGATTGTGCGCGGCTCGCTGCGGTTGAAGACCAAGACGGTCTATAGCCGAGTCATCATCACGCTGCAAAACGTCATCACCGTGGTGATGCTCGTCGCCGCCCTGACAATGTACTTGCAGATTCGCAACCTCATCACCGCCGATTTGGGTTACAACACCAAAGATATCTTGATGATTGGCAACGCTTACGGCCAACTGGGCGAAATTAGGCCGTTGCTTGAAGCCTATCGCGCTGAGCCGTTTGTGGAAGACGTAGGACAAGGCGACGGCATACCGTTGCAAGGCACCAACAACTGGACCATGGAGCTTAGCGACGGTAACTGGGTTTCGTTCCAGCAGATTCAGGGCGACCAGCATTATTTCGACATTCTCGGCATCCGAGTGAAGCAGGACAACCAGCTTGCAGAACCTGCCTATTGGCTCAACGAATACGCCTTTAATGAGATTGGAATCGACGAATCGGCAACGACGTTTGAGTCCGCTCAGAATGGGACTTTCAAAATCGGAGGCATCTATTACGACTTCAAAATCAGACCGTTGGAGGCGCAGCAGTCGTCGGCTTTGATATATAACAGAGGTGAAGACTGGGATGAAGACTGGCCGTGGACCATTCTGGTGAAGGTCAGGGGCGACCACAAAGAGGCTTATGCCAGATTGGAAAAGGTGACTAACGAAGTGATGCCCGGCAAGCTGTTTGGCGCCAATTATATCGAAGAGATGATCGACAATTGTTTTGTCGACGAGAGCCGTATCCTCCGCATAGTGCTGATTTTCACTTTGCTCTCGATGCTTGTGTCGGGTCTCGGCTTGTTTGCGATGAGCTCGTACTACATGCAGCAACAGCGTCGCAGCGTGGCGGTGAAAAAGGTGTTCGGTGCCGACTACAACGGTGTGTTGCACGAGCTGGTGCTGTCGTTCATGAAGATGGTCGGCGAGGCGTTCGTCATCGGCATTCCCGTGGCGTGGTTGGTGGTGCATCGCTGGCTCGAGGGCTACTCGCACCGCATCAGCCTCTCATGGTGGATATTCGTGCTCGCAGGCCTCGTCATGCTTCTGATTGCTTTCATTGCGGTCATCTGGCAAAGCGTGCGGACAGCTAAAGCCAATCCGGCAACAGTGTTGAAAAAAGAATAATTAGTCTTTAGTTTTTAGTCGTTAGTCATTAGTATTAGACGATGCTAAAAACTAGAGTCTAAAGACTTAAAAAAAATACAACAATGTCTAGAATTATCAAAAAAGGAAAAACAGCCCTTGCTTCATCAATCCTGAACATTTTGGGCTTGACGGCGGCCTTTGCCGCGCTTTACATCATCCTTGTGCAGGTACACCACGACCTCACCTACAACAAGGCGCTCAAGGACAGCGAACGCATTTATTGCCTTACAGGCTATGGCGAGGTGTTCGGCAATGATGCCTATCAGACCTGGCTAAACCGTCCGCTTTGCGAGGCGGTAATCGCCAACTCACCCGACATCGAGGCAAGCGGCTGCGGCCATTTGTGGGGCGATGATCTGATTATCCGTTTGAGTGACGACCAAGATCCTGTCACAACGAAAGTGACATCTATGACAAGAGGTGTTTTCGATGTGTTTGACATTCAGCTTGTTTCAGGCAGTTGGGATGATTGGGAAGCAGGAAAAGGCTATGCCATCACCGAATCAGTGGCGAAAAGGCTTGGTCTTCAAGTGGGCGATAATGTCAAGGTTTCATACGGAAACGCTTGGGCGGAGGCGAGTATCGCCGCTATCTACAAGGACATGCCTAAACACAGCGACCTTTCATCTTTCGAATTTGTCGTCAACATGGGTGACCAAAACATTGACAAAAGAAGTGAGTGGTCGTACAACTATTTTGTGAAACTGCGCAAAGGAGCTAACCCCGATGATATCGATAAGATTTCCGAGCCTTTAGTCAAAGAATACGTGTCTATTACTGAAAATCGAGTGGTGGGTGATGACGAGGAAGCGAAATTTGTGATACATCCATACCCGTTTGGCGACCTGTATTTTGCCGACAACATAAATCCTATAGGAAAACAAGGCAACCGAACCACAACGATTACCCTGCTCACCATCGCCATTTTCGTGATGCTCATCGCGTTCATCAACTACATCAATTTCTTCTTTGCGATGGTGCCACTGCGGTTGAAAAGCATCAACACACGAAAAATCTTGGGTAGCAGCCGATTCTCGTTGGTGATGTCGTCGGTGGGCGAGTCGATAACGATGGTGGTTATCGCTCTGGCGTTGGCTGTGGGTGTTGTGACGCTGTTCAGGCAATCCACCTTGGCGCCACTGATTGAAACCTCCTTGGATTTTAGCCAAAACTGGGGTGTTGTCGCTTTAACCGTAGGATTGGCGCTGCTTATCTCGGTGGTAGCCAGCATCTATCCGGCCTTGTTCGCCACCTCGTTCAATCCCGCTTTTGCTCTGAAAGGCACCTTTGGCACCACGCAAAAGGGAAAAGCATTCCGTATCGGTTTGATTGGCTTACAGTTCACCGTGTCCATCGTGTTGATTATCTGTGCCATCTTCGTCCATGAGCAACGCAGTTTCATGATGAATCATGAGATGGGCTTCAATCAGGAATGCCTGTTGCAGTCGCACTTGTCGTGGAAACTCGCCAACAACCGCGAAGCTGTTGAGAGTCAGTTGAAAGCTGATGCCGCCATCAAAGACATTGCTTGGGGCGACGGCGCTTTCGTTCGCGACAGCCGCATGGGCTGGGGACGCAAGGTCCGTGAGCAGGACGCCGGTTTCCAATGCTATCCTGTTTCATGGAACTTCCTGCGTTTCATGGGCATCGACATCGTGGAAGGCCGCGATTTCAGCCCTTCTGACGAGCAGTCTGAGAACGGCGTTTTCATCTTCAACGAGGCGGCGAGAGATATGTACGGAATCACTTTCGAAGACCCAATCACCGGTCACACCGACCATCCGGCTGAGATTGTCGGCTTCTGCAAAAACTTCAATTTTGCCTCATTGAGGAATGATATCCAGCCGTTCTGCTTCTATGTGTATGGCAAGAACCCGTGGCGGCCTTGCATGAGGATGTTTATCCGCACCGAGGCTGGCGTTGATGTCCCCGCCTTAATGGAACGTACAATAAAAACACTCAACGAACTAGACCCTGACTTGGGTGATGGCATGTCATACGAGATGTGGCCTTTTTCTCAATCCATTGAAAGCCAATACAAAAAAGAGCAAAACCTCTCGAAACTTATCACTTTGTTCACCATTTTGGCTATCGTCATCTCGTTGATGGGAGTGTTCGGACTCGTGATGTTCGAGACGGAGCATCGCCGCAAAGAGATTGGCATCCGTCGTGTGCACGGTGCCACGGTGCAGCAGATCCTGGCGATGTTCAACTCACGTTTCGTGAAAATAGTTTTGGTGTGCTTCGTCATCGCAGTGCCCGTGAGCATTGTTATCATGCGGCGCTATCTGGAAGGTTTTGCCTACCGTGTGCCGCTGTACATCTGGGTGTTTGCGATATCATTGTTGGCAGTCCTGGCAATAACAATAGCTGTCGTTACGTTGAGAAGTTTGAGAGCAGCCACAGTGAATCCAATTAAATCATTAAAATGTGAATAACATGAAAAACTTTTCTGATAACCTCATCAAAATCCTATCCCTTGGCATAGGCCTCGCCATCGGCATAGTCCTCATCGCCAAGGTGTGCTTCGAGCTTTCGTACGAGAGCTTCTACAAGGATGTAGAGCGTATCTATCTCATTGATACTCACTACGAACAGCAAGGTGAAAAACACGATTTCTCCCAGACAAGCGGTGCTATCGCCCTGGGCTTCAAAGCCGAGGTGCCAGGCGTGGAAGAGGCGACCCGCTATACCTTTTATTATAGCAGCGAACGTTTTGTCGATGAGGACAATAACGTCATCTCAGGCCGCATGGTACTCGCCGACTCCTGTTTCTTCAAGGTGTTCGACCGTCCAATTCTGGCTGGCGACCCGGCAAAAGCTCTCGCCAAACCGCTCTGCGTAGTGGTGTCGGAGACTTTCGCCAAGAAACTCGGCGGTGTTCAGGAATGCATAGGGAAATACATCTCCAATGAGGACGACCCTAACCGCAAGTTCACCGTCGAGGGCGTGTTCAAAGACTTTCCCGATAACGGAGAGTTCCACTTCAGCATCATGGGATCGTTAGTAACGCTCCCTTCGTGGACTACCGAAAATTGGTTCGGCAACGACCGTTATTTTGGCTTTGTAAAGCTTCAACAAGGCGTTGATTATAAATCGCTTGGTGAGGCTATCCGTAGAATGCAGGAAGCGCATCAGCCCATGGAGGAGCTTGAGAAAAACGGCACGGTGCTGTGGTATTATCTTGAGCCTTTCAGCGATGTTCACACCTCCGAATCGTATGTGCGCTCGATGGTGATCCTGCTGACAATCACCGCCGCCTTGCTGATAACCATCAGCCTGCTCAACTACATCCTCGTCGTGATTTCATCGATGGTGCGCCGCGCGAAGGAGATAGGCGTGCGCAAATGCTATGGTGCCAATTCGTTCGATATCCACTGGCTGCTGGCTCGCGAGGCATTCCTGCATCTGCTACTGTCATTGGCGTTGGCTGCCGGTATCATATTTGCATCTAAAGGCTTGATAATTAACCTATTGGATGTGCCGTTCGAGACATTACTCATCCCTCGAAGCGTCTTCGTCATCAGTCTGGTGCTGATATTCGTGTTGCTCGTGTCGGTCTTCGTCCCTGCCCAGCTTTATATGCGAATCCCGGTCTCTGTGGCGTTCCGCAACTATACCGAGAACTCTCGCCGATGGAAGATAGGTCTGCTCGGCGTGCAGGTGTTCATCAACGTCTTCATCGCCGTGATGGTCATCGTCGTGGCTCTGCAATATCGCCAAATGAACAATTCCAACCCTGGCTACGAGCCTGAAAACCTTTATTACATGAGTTTTTACAATGGCAATAAAGATACAGAAAAGATTGTGGCTCAGACACTTATGCAATTCCAAGAGGTTGAAGGCGTGGAGGCAAGCAACGCGCTGCCTATCATTGGCTTCAATGGCGACAACATCATGCTTCCTGGTGACGACCGCCAGCTTTTCAACGTGGCTGACGGTTATGAAGTTACTCCTGGCTATTTCAATCTGCTTGGCATCGAGTTTGTCGAAGGCCGTGAACCTTCTGACGTGTCGGAGGTCGTTGTCTCTGAACGCTTTGTGAAGCGCATGAACGAGTTCGCCGACTGGAGCGACGGCGCTGTAGGTAAGATTGTGAACATCACTGGTCATAAAGACGCTGATAAAATAA
This sequence comes from uncultured Bacteroidales bacterium, assembly GCA_905234275.1. Taxonomy (GTDB): domain Bacteria; phylum Bacteroidota; class Bacteroidia; order Bacteroidales; family F082; genus Limimorpha. The sequence continues at coordinate 331,758 of CAJOHD010000001.1, forward strand.
TGGAACTGAAAGGTTTTACTATCTCCGGCGTGTATCGCGACATCCGTATAGGCAACCTTGTCTATCTCGATGAGAGGCCGAGCGTGTTGTTCTACGGCACCCTCGATGACGCCGAGTCGTATCTGCCGTTCCTGATTTTCCGTACCAACGAGAAACTCAACGATGTTGCTATGCAGAAGCTAACGAGTGCTGTCTCAGATGCCCTCAACGGGAAAGAGGTGGAGATATTATCTTGGAAAGAGTCGATGCGCAAGGCTTACGACGGCAGTCTCAAGATGCGCAACACCGCCCTCATTGGGTCGGTCTTCGCCCTGCTGATAGCGATCATCGGCCTCATCGGCTTCGTCCGCGACGAGTCGAACCGCCGCAGCAAGGAGATGGCAATCCGCAAAATCAATGGCGCCACCGCCTCCGATGTGCTCCGCATCTTCGCCTGGGACGTGCTGCGACTCTCGCTGATAATGTCAGTATTGGCGTGTATCTTCACCTATTTCGTCGCCAACAAATGGCTCGAACAGTTCGCCGAAAAAGTCGCTCTCTCGCCACATTACTTCATCCTTGGTGCCATCGTGGTCCTAATTATAGTAACGATAGTAGTGGTCTTGAGTAGTAATAGAATAGCAAGAATGAATCCAGTGAATGCATTGAAAAAGGAGTGAAAAAAATATGTGCTATGTAACATAATATTTTGTACATTTGCTGAGAATAATCAATCGTCAGAGAAAGCTATTAACATCGTCTTTGACAGCCCAACACTACATTGAAGGCTTCATTGTCAAACTCGAGATTTACAATATGAAAAAACTTGATCTTATATTACATCTTTTGGCCTTGCTGCTCTTTGCAACATCGTGTGGAAAACAAGCTCCTCCTCAGGAAGATCTACTCTATGAAATAGAGTTGCTCTACCAGCCGCATCCCGACAGCGCAATGCGAATCCTCGACACGCTCAACGTATCAGTGCTTTCCGAAAAAGAACGTGCGCATTATTGCCTGCTGAGAGCCCGAACAAACCAAATTTCGCTGAAGTTCAACGCCGAAACCGACTCGCTCCTTAACGAGGCAGAAGGCTATTTCGCCAACAGCAAGGAATACTATTTTGCGGCACAAACCTACTGGACACAGGCTCTTGAAGCAGGTCTTACCGGGAAATCGCCCCATGTGCTGCTCGACTACAAACAAAAAGCCATGCAAAGCATAGAAAAGTGCAAAAGTGTGGACAAACGCATCAATCACGACAACATCGAAAACCTGAAACACAACATCTACTTCCGTTTAGGACTGCAGTATTGCGACGCTAAACATTATCGCGAAGGCATTGAGTGCCTGCGTAAAGCGGAACGTTTTTTCAACAACACAGACAGCTATAACTACCACACGTTGACAACTCTAACGATGGGATTAGCTTTTCTGAGATGTCACGAACCTGACAGCTGTTTGTGTTATTACGACAAAGCGCTGATATCGGCTGAAAAAACAGGCGACAAGGCGATGATAGCCCAATACTATCAGATGGCTCCACAATATTACCTCTATCGTTACGACAAAGGCCTCTACAACGACAAAACCGACGGTATCGCACTGTTAAGAAAAGCCATCTCTTTAGACAAACAATGCCTTGTATTGCTGGAAGGAACCAACGACAAACATCGGAAAAAGCTTTATAGTGACGCCGCTTATTACGACTTGACCCAAGCCTATTATAAGCTCGGCGTATATGACTCCACAATATTCTATGGCACCAAAATCACATCCAATCCAGATGCTTGCTTCTATCTTTTCAAGTCCTACAATGCCATTGGCGACCACGAAAACGCAATGGTATATGCCGAAAAATACATGAACAAGATGCAAAAGGTCGACAACACCCAGCTTGCCGTCGATGAGGTGAAGGAGGAATATGACCTTCAGATGCAGCAACAGCAGCTTGAAAGCGAGCATCATGTGAAACGTTTGCGCCTGTATCTGCTTATCGCCATTCTCGTCATCGCATTACTTGTGCTTTGGTTTTTCGTGTCGCGATACCGCAAAAACAAGGAAATCGAGGTACTGGAGATTAAAAACTCCCAGCGTCAGACGCTCACTCAAAGTGTCGCCACAATCTACAAGAGCAAACGCGACGACCGGCTGCAGCAAATCATCAAACAATTCAACAACGTTTATCCTGAGGTCTTGAAGGAGCTAAGCGCAACCTGTCCAGAGCTCAACGACACCGAGCAAAAAATCATAGTGCTGTCATTCCTGGGTTTCCGCATCAAAGAGGAAGCCGACCTGCTCGGATTGAGCGAAAACACCGTCCGCCAGTACCGCTCCAACGCCAATAAAAAGGCTGGTTCCGACCCTATTTTCGACATAATCTGACATATAAAACATATATAAGTCACTATTGTAATCCATTGTGTTACAATTTGTTATAAAATATATATGCCTGTAAAATGTATATTCGAACCCCATTCTTGCTTTTTTGATGTATTTTCGTTATAATTTTGAGATCGGAAAACATTTTAAAATTTACCAATATGAAAACAACTATCAAAACAATGTGCCTTTGCCTCGCATTTTTCGGCATGGCATTCTTAGCAAAAGCGCAAAACAACCTTACCATCGCTCCTGACACCCTGTGGTTCGAACCAACGCCAACGGGAGGCATTCCAGAGTTCGTCATCACCAACGAAACTGCCAACGACGTAATCATCGAAGACATCATTCCAGAAGATAATGGATTTGTTATTGAGGGCATCGACTTGTCTTACACCCTTCCTGCAGGACAATCGGTGACCGTGACGGTGGTTTTTATGCCAGCTCCAGGAAAAAACGATTACCTTGATTATGATATACTAATCTTGACTTCAATAGGTGAGTACCATGTTACCGCAATGCTGAATAAAACCATGATTGATTATGGTTTGGTTATCGTTGGCTCACCTTATCAATATGTGGAGGACGAAAACGGTGCTGGAGGTTGTCTGCAAAACCGCTATTTCGGTTCGCAAATCCCCGTTGAAATCTATTCCGCCACCGAAGTGGGCACTAATTATCTTAACATTGTACCCGATTGGCCATTGCCATACACACTGAATCCTGCCGATTGGTTCACCTTCATGTTTTACGCCAAAAATCCTGTAAAAGACAGGGTAATAACATCGGTGATTATCGATTCCAGCGACGGACAACGTGAGTTTGTGGTCACCATAAGCGATGAATTGCTTTCTGTTACTGAAGTTGACAATAAAACAATAAGCCTTTATCCCAACCCAGCCAATGATTTTGTTAGGATTGAAGGCGCGGAAGCAGCCGAAGTTCAAATCTTCAACACCCTCGGCCAGTCAGTGAAAACCTTCTACAACACCAACAATCTCAGCATAAGCGATTTCCCCGAAGGAGTCTATCTATTGCGTATCACCTCAACCGATGGCAACACCTTCACCAATCGTTTGGTAATAAGATAAAGTTTTTCAAATTGTAATATTTCTTTACACTCACTGTAAATTTTTTTTACACTTTTTATTTTGCCAAAAATGTATTTCATTGATTTAGAATGATTTGCATTTTTGGCATGATTATTGCATCATTATTAATGTTTTTACGTTATTAATGTATGAAAAACTTTTCTGATAACCTCATCAAAATCCTATCCCTAGGCATCGGTCTCGCCATCGGCATCGTGCTGATCGCAAAAGTGTGCTTCGAATTGTCGTATGACAGTTTTTATAAGGATGTGGACCGGATCTATTGCATCACGGAGAACATCATCTTCCAGGAAGGCGGCGACCCCGATGACTTCTGGGGCACTTCGGGTGCTGTGGCGCCGGGCTTCAAGGCAGAGGTACCAGGTGTGGAGGCCGCCACGCGTTATTCCAACCTGATTTCCGGAGCACAAATCTATGATGAAAAAGACAACCTTCTCTCGGGTGAGTGCCTTGTTGTGGACAGCAGTTTCTTCGACTTCTTCGGTCGGGAATTTCTTGCGGGCGACCCTATGCAGGCCTTGCAACAATACAATGGCGACATTGCCGTCAGCCGTAGTTTCGCGGAGAAGTTGGGCGGCGTGAACGAGGCCATAGGCAAGCAAATCTATACCGAAGTGTGGGGGCCGAATGTAAAACTGACTGTGGTTGGCGTGTTTGAGGATTTCCCGAAAAACGGTAGCATCCAATGTGACATCGTGACGACCATCGCCGCTTTGGGAGAGTGGAGCAACAACAATTGGCTTGGCAACGACCGCTATCGCGGCTATGTCAAGTTGGCACCCAATGTCGATCCCAATGACTTGAAGGACGCTATCCGCAAGATGCAGGAGGCGCATCAGCCCTTGGAGGAGTTGGAGCGCGACGGCTCAAAGATTTGGTACACGCTCACGCCTTTTGCCACTTTCCACCGTCACAATCAATCGGTCAAAAACGCCATGATGATTCTCTCGGTGGTGGCTATTCTGTTGCTCTTGGTTTCGGTGCTCAACTACCTGCTGATGGCCGTCTCCGATGTGGTGCGTCGCTCGAAGGAAATGGGGGTCAGGAAATGCTATGGGGCGGGCTCGGGAAGCATCTACTGGATGCTCATCAAGGAAACGGCCTTGAACCTGATAGCGGCGTTGGCCGTGGCCGCCTTGCTGATATGGGCTTTCAACGGGGTCATTGAGTCGCTGTTGGGCTTGCCCGTCCAGCAACTTATGGTGCCGCAGACAATATGGACACTTGTTGCCATCATTGTCTTCATTTTCCTCGTCTCGGCAATCATCCCCGCGATGATGTTCGTCAGGATTCCCGTGTCGACGGCTTTCAGCGGCTACAAGGAAAGCAAACGCCGTTGGAAACTCTCGCTGCTGATGGTGCAAATCGGCATCAATGCCATCCTGTTGCCTATGGTCATCGTGGCCGACAGGCAATACAACACCGCACTGAACGCCGATATGGGCTACGAATACAAGCAGTTGCTGTATTCACACTTGAAAGGCGCTGACAAGGCCAGTCTGGCGCTGATTGTCGAGAAACTAAGGCAGATTCCCGATGTGGAGGCGGCTGAACTGACCTATTGCATCCCGTTGAACACCTCATCGGGAAACAACATCATGCTGCCCGACAATCCATCTAAGTATTTGATGGCCGCGTGCGACCAATACGGTGCCACGGAGGGCTTCTTCGACATCATGGGCTTCCGTTTGACGGAGGGCAGGGCACCCTCGAAGCCAAAGGATGTGGCCGTGAGCCGCAGCTTCGTGGAGGAGATGAACCTTTATGCCGACTGGAGTGACGGCGCGGTGGGCAAGGACATCCTGATTTCGGAACACAGCGACGACGATGACGATGTCTATACCATTTGCGGTGTGTATGAAGATTATATCCTTGGCTCTATGATGGGCGGGGACCACAGGGCAAGCATCCGCTTTTGCTGGGACGTGAATAATGACGACCCTTATCAAGTCTTTAAGACTCTGGTGGTGAAGGTGCGGGATGTCAACCCCGAGGCCATCGCCAAGGTGAAGTCGGTCATCGAGGAGTTTTTGCCTGACCGGAAGAATGTCGAGGTGCAGTCGTACACCGAGGCGGTTAAGCAAGAGTACGGGTATTTGTCCCAGATGCGACGAACATTCACCATTGGCGCGCTGTTCGCCTTGGCCATCGCCTTGATGGGTCTGATTGGCTTTGTGCGCGACGAGTCGAACCGCCGCAGCAAGGAAGTCGCCATCCGCAAAGTGAACGGTGCCGTGTCGGGCGAGATCATCAGAATGTTCCTGATGGATGTGCTGAAACTGGCTTTGATTGCGGCCATGCTTGGCGTGGCGATTGCCTATTTCCTCGCCGACAAATGGTTGGAGTTGTTCGCCATGCGCATCGGCCTCTCGCCAATATACTTTGTCATTGGCGTGGTAGCGGTCCTGCTCATTGTGACCGCAGCAACCGCGTGGCAAGAATGAATCCAGTTAAGTCGTTGAAAAACAATTAGTTTATACTTGCGAAATGGTCAAGATACTGATTTAAAGATGTAAGCTCGGTGATATTTGAGTCAAGGAATGCTGAGCAGAAAAGTTCCCTGAAACGGCAAATTTCTTTGAGAAGAGCATTTCTGTTTGATTGGTTTTTACGACCATACTCTATAGTGAGGTCAACCAGTTCCTGCATACGCTCGAAAGCACGCTCGGCATTATCATTTCGACCTTTCGCAAGCCATTTCGTAGCACGATAGCTTTCACTTCCGATGTTAGCCATCTGCTGGGCAAGCGTCAATTCAGCCCAAGCTCCGTTACTGAGGGTTTCGTGTTGCATGGCTATTCGATAAATTTATATACAATATCACGAATTTGTTTACGCACGTTTTCATCCTCAATGTCACGGCTGCGATTTCCTTGCCAGGCACGAATGTTTATCAGAGAATCGAATTCGATGAAGTCATCGCCAGTCTCATCAGGATACAGGTTAAATCCCCAAAGATTTTCCTGCTCTGAGCCGTTTTCAAGCAACATCGATTCAAGATCAGCATGAAGCTCGGCATCAACAGCCAAAAGTTCAAGTTTGACATCTGCCACACATTTAATCATGTCGACAAAAGTATTGGCAGCCAAGGCTTTCAATTGTTCTCTTGATATTTTTTCGTTAAGAATGACCATAATTGAAATTTTTGCAAATATACAAAAAAAATACACATTAACTTCCAAATTCCGTAATCTTTTTTATGTCTGCTCAGTGCAAAAAAAAGTAGTCACCGACACCTGTTTTTACAGTAGGCCGTGGTAGCCTTAATTGTAAAATTTCTTTACACTCACTGTAAAACTTTTTTACACTTTTAATTTTGCCAAAAATGTATTTCATTGATTTAGAATGATTTGCATTTTTGGCATGATTATTGCATCATTATTAATGTTTTTACGTTAGTATAATAAAAGACACATGAGCAGTTATTTAAAATTTTTAAGCAGAAACAAGCTTTACACCGCCATTGAGATGGTGGGCCTCGCTGTAAGCCTCGCCTTTGTCATCATCATCGGCAGTTACGTGTGGCAGCAATACAGCATCACCCGCGAAAGCCCCGACCGGAAAAACATCTATTGCTTCGGGATGCCGGGCTATCTCGGCTCCACTTACGCTTTCGTTGACGAGGTGAAAGACCGCGTCCCCGAGGTGGAACTTGCCACACGGTATTGTATTGAGGCCAATCCACCCATTGTCATCATTAACGACGAGGAGATTGAAGCCTCGTTGACTGCCGTAAGCAAGGAATTTTTCACAATGTTTCCATATCTCAAATTTGTTGAAGGCGGGCCCGAAGGCATTGAAGCGCCAATGAATGTCATCGTGAGCGAGAGTTTTGCGCAAAAATACGATTTGAAAGTTGGAGAAACCTTGGATTTGATTTTGAACAAATATGTTATCATTGGCATCATTGAGGATTTCCAAAACACGGTGCTGAAAACAACAGATTTGATTGTCAACGAACACGACTTTCTCAACAAATCTGCTTGGGATACGCCATACGACCGTTTCGGCTCAACCATTCCTTTCATCAAATTCAAAGAGGGCACCGACCCACAAGTGATTTACGACAAGGTGGAAGCAGTTTGCAAGGAAATCTATCCCGACATGTACGGCCAGGCTTTCTTTGAACGGTTGGACATGACCCGTTTTGACCATCTGTTTTTCAAAGACTTTGGCGAACCTAACGACCAACTGAAACATGGCGACATCAAAACACTGAAACTCTTGGCACTCGTTGGGTTGTTACTGTTACTTTCGGCAGTATTCAACTACATCAATCTTTCGTTTGCCCTCACGGGAAAACGAGCCAAAGAAATGGCCACGCGCCGCCTATTAGGTGCACAGAAAACGGCCATCATTTGGAAATATGTCGCTGAATCATTGCTGTTTACTGCGGTTTGCTTCGGACTTGGGCTGTTGTTAGCCTACGCTTTTGCGCCTTCAATGAATGCTTTGCTCAACAATCCGAGCATCCCAATTCACATTCAGATAACGCCAATGTATTTTTTGGCCTATATTGCCATCGTTATGATGGTTGGCGTGCTTAACGGCATCATCCCTGCATGGTTTGCCAGTCGCGTGGAGCCGATGGATGTGGTAAAAGGCACCTTCAAGCGCAACACAAAGATGGTCTTTAATAAGGTGTTCATTGTCATCCAAAATGCTTTGGCAGTTTTCCTTATCGCGATGGCAATTGTGATGGAGGCGCAATATTGCACTTCGTTGAACCGACCGAAGCATGTCAACACGGATAATCTCTATTATCTGTCGGTTTTATCCTCTACGCCACAATCCGAATTGCGTGAGTCGTTGGAATCATTGCCTTGTGTGAAACGCATTGGATGGTGCAAAGGCGTTCCCGGTCATCCTTGGGGTCAGCAATGGTCTCTTACACGTGACGGTCGGACCATCGCGTATGTGCCGTTTATGATGGATACCGCTGCTTTTCAAATGTTTGATATTGAGATAATTAAGGATTATCATACTCAGATTCACAACTCTGTCTGGTTCAGTGAAAAATCATTCGCAGCGACAGGTCTCGATGACGATTATCACGACATCAGCCAGACTTTAGCGCAGAAGACACGTGATTGTGAGCAGGTGGCCGGTGTGTTCCGCGATTTCCCAGTCAATAGTAGCAATATGGGCGAGGATTACTATATGTATATCAGCATTGTGAGGCCCGAAGACTTCAAGTGGGGCGGTTTCGTTATTGAGACTGTCGGCAATCATAAAGAAGTAAAAAAGGCCATCCAAGAAGTTGTGGATGAATGGCTTGACGGGGAACTTCCGACAGTTGTTGCTGATGGCTACATTGACGATTTCTATCTTGAAGCCCTTAAGCCCGCCAAGAACAACATGCGGCTGATGGAGATATTTATGCTTCTTGCCGTGCTGATTTCGCTGCTCGGCCTCATTGCCATGAGCACCTACTACGCGGGCGAGAATGCCCATTCGATAGCCGTCCGCAAGGTGTTTGGCGGTACTGTGGAGAGTGAGACGTGGCGCAATGTGAAGGAATATATGGTTTTAGTAATTGTTGGTGCCGTTATCGCCGTGCCTTTGGCAGTCTGGGCGGCACAACGCTACTTGGAGCAGTTCATCGTCAAACTTGAAAACTATTTCTGGATATTTGCGGTGTCTGTTGTCATCGCTTTTATGATGGCCTTTCTGTCCGTATTATGGCAGACCTTGCGGGCTGCAAAGACCAATCCTGCAGTGGCGTTGAAGAAGGAATAATCTTTTTTTGAAGATTTTGTATTGTCATTCAAAAAAAGTATTTATCTTTGCATCACGTAAAAGTTGTGACGTAATTTACGTGACGATAATTATGTGATAAAAAAAGATAATGCTATGGGTAAACAAAAAACTAAAAAGCTTGAAAATCCTTTTGTTTACAAGGGATATGATGGACCTGCATATTTTTGCGACAGGGAAAAAGAAACCGAAAATCTGATTTCTTCACTCAAGAATGGGCGCAATATCACGCTGCTTTCCCCTCGAAAAATCGGAAAAACAGGATTGATAAAACATGCTTTTAACCGCATTTCATCAACTGAAAAAGACGCGGTTTGTATCTATGTGGATATCTTTTCCACCCAAAACCTTCATGATTTTGTGCAAGTGTTGGGCGCTGCTATCGTGGATGAGGCTTTGCGACGCGAGAAGTCTTTAATGTCAAAAGTGTTTGACGCTTTCAAGGCATGGAGGCCGGTCGTTACTGTGGACGTGTTGACGGGAATGCCATCGCTCTCGCTAAATATCGATTCAACAAGCGATGAATACACGTTGAAGAGTATCTTTGATTATCTGAAAAGCAGCAAGAAAAAGGTGTATGTTGCCATTGACGAGTTTCAGCAGGTGGCATATTACCCTGAGAAAGGTACAGAAGCCTTGCTGCGCTCGCATGTCCAATTTTCAAATGCCGGGTTTATCTTTTCAGGCAGCCGGCAGCACCTGATGGCTGAAATGTTCAATTCTCCACAACGTCCGTTTTACCAGAGCACGGAGTTTATGAACCTTCAACCGATTCCGGAAGATGCCTATTATGAATTTGCCAGCCGTTTCTTCGAGGCAAAGAAAGGTATTTTGAGTCAAGAGGTATTTCATGACATATATCAGCGTTTTGACGGTTATACTTGGTATATACAATTGATGATGAACCGTTTGTATGAAGGAAACAAACGGATAACCGAATTGCATCAGGCTACCGACGCCATCATTGCTGTCCTTGCCACATTGACACCACAGTACGAGATGCTCATGACGTTTCTTACCTCAAATCAGGTTAATCTGCTGAAGGCTATTGCCAAAGAAGGCAAAGTGGAACAACCACAAAGCAATGAGTTTATCAAACGGAATGACCTTCCTAGCCCAAGTAGTGTAAAGGCAGCGCTTGATGTACTTGTTGACAAAGAACTTGTTTACACTCAACCTGACGGCTATATCATTTACGACCGACTGCTCAATCTGTGGCTGCAAAGGGGGATGACCGCCTAATTGTAAAATTTCTTTACACTCACTGTAAAATTTTTTTACACTTTTTATCATGCCAAAAATGTATTTCATTGATTTAGAATGATTTGCATTTTTGGCATGATTATTGCATCATTATTAATGTTTTTACGTTATTAATGTATGAAAAAGTTCTCTGATAACCTCATCAAAATCCTATCGCTGGGCATAGGTCTCGCCATTGGCATCGTGCTGATTGCAAAGGTGTGCTTCGAATTGTCGTATGACAGTTTCTATAAGGATGTGGATCGCATCTATCTCATCAAGGCTGAAACCATTTTGGGCGACAAACAAGACGATTTCGACCAAATCAGCGGTGGCGTGGCTCCAGGCTTCAAAGCCGAGGTGCCGGGTGTTGAGGAGGCAACTCGCGTTGTGTTGGGCTCCCGTGATTTAAACTATCTTGACGAAGAGAAAAATCTGGTGTTCAAATGCAAGACACTCGTCGCTGACACCTGTTTCTTTAAGGTATTCTCACAACCCATCATTGCTGGAGATATCGTCAAAGCGTTGAGCAGCAAGGATAATGTCGCCGTGTCTCGTTCTTTTGCAGAAAACATTGGAGGTGTAGACGAATGTCTCGGCAAGGTTATCATGCAGGAAAACCGTCCTGAGAAATTCATTATTGAGGCGGTTTTTGAAGATTTTCCGAAGAATGGAACCTTTTCATTTGGCATAGTGAAATCGCTGGAGCTTTATCAAACTGCATCAAGAGACAACTGGGTGTTCAACGATATGTACACCGGCTATGTTAAATTGCAGGAAGGCGTTGACCCCAACTCGCTCGACGAGGCTATCTATAAAATGCAGACAACGCATCAGGACTTTGAGAAACTGAAGACACGGCACGGCTACCAGGTGCGCTATCACCTTACGCCATTCGACAAATTGCACACGTCTGACATCGAGGTGCATAGCAAAGTGATTGTCCTTGGTATTGTGGCTTTCCTGTTGCTTTTTATAAGCATGATGAACTACATACTTGTTGTGCTTTCAGCGATGATGAAACGTTCGAAGGAAATTGGCATTCGCAAATGCTATGGCGCCGGAGGACGTGAAATCTATGTGATGCTGATAAAGGAGGCGGCTGTTCATATCGCATTGGCATTGTTGCTTGCGGTATTGCTTATCCTTGCCGGAAACAACCTGGCACTCAATCTGTTGGGTACATCATTCACTTCTACTCTCATCGGACCGAGCATCCGTATGATTGTGGCTGTTATTGTCCTGATATTTGTGATTTCGGTTGTCGTTCCGGGAATTCTTTATACGCGAGTTCCTATATGGAAGGCTATCCAAAACTTCAGCATGAACATGCGTCACTGGAAACTGTTTCTTTTGAGTCTGCAGGTGGCGGTGAATGTGTTCATCATGGCTATGTTGCTTGTGGTTACAGGGCAATACGAATATCTTGCCAATGAAGATTTGGGATATAATTACAAGGATCTTTATTACATCGATATGCAAACCGTCAAGACACGCAATTTGGTGGTTAATAAGCTTAATTCTATGCCTGAAGTGGAGGGTGTGGAGGCTTGTGCGATTTTACCTTTCCAATATGCTGAAGGCAATGTGGTGCAAAAACCTGGTGAGAGAACTACTTTGGTGCAACTCGCTGATGGTTCTTACGTATCGGATGGTTTTTACGATCTGATGGAAATTCCTTTTATTGCAGGCACCTATCCAACTGATTCGTTGCAGGTGGCGGTCAGCGAAAGCCTCATCGAGAAAATGATGGAGTTTGAGGATTGGAGCGACGGCGCGGTGGGGAAACAGATTTTAATATCTGACCATAGTTATTTCTATGTAGGAAAAAAACTGTATATCGAACCGTTGACAATATCCGGTGTTTACCGCAACATCCGTATTGGCAGCGCCCTCGATCCTAACCTGAAACCAAGTTGCTATTTCCATGGCGACCTATACAGCGGTACCAAGTTTGATGGTGTGTTTTTCGGTAAAACCAGCCTGAATCCTATGCGTTATCTGTTGGTTAAAGTACGTCACGCCGATAAAAAGACAAAAGACCGCATCCATGATGTTGTTAATGAGGTTACAGAAGGGAATGAACTTGAGGTGAAGCTTTATTCCGACGAGGTCCGTGCCCAGTATGCCGACAACCGCAAGATGCGAAACACCATATTTGTGGGAGCTTTGTTCGCTATATTTGTGTCGCTTATCGGTTTGATAGGCTATGTCATCGATGAGTTAAATCGCAGAAGCAAAGAGATTGCGTTGAGAAAAGTGCATGGCGCAATGTCGAGCGAGATAGTGGGGATGTTCACTCTGGAGATTCTGAAGCTGTCATTAATTGCTGCTGTGTTGGGTGCTGTCGGTGCATTTTTCGCTTCCCGCAGCTGGCTCGAGCAGTTCGCTTTCCGCATCGGACTCTCGCCATGGTATTTCATCGGCGGCGCAGTGATAGTCCTGACAATTGTGGCTATCGTAGTGGCCTTCAGCAGCAGTAAAATCTCAAAAATGAACCCAGTGGAATCATTGAAAAAAGAATAAAAATGAGCAGTTACCTTAAATTCCTATCCCGCAACAAGCTTTACACCGCCATCGAGTTCATCGGTTTGAGCGTCGCCTTGGCCTTTGTCATCATCGCGTTCTGCTATGTGATGCAGCAATACTCCGTCACGCGTGAGAACCCCGACCGTGAGCGGATTTATGCAGTTGGTGCCGATCAAATGACCAACGGCTACGGTATGAAGGAGCTTATCGCCGACAAGCTGCCCGAAGTGGAAAGCGTGACACATTTCTCATTCTCAAAAGAACAGTCTATCAAAATTGGAGACGAGTTGTATGTAAGTGATTATTTGTACTGCGACCGCGAATTTTTCGATTTCTTCCCTGTAAAATTTAAGGAAGGCGATGCCGACAACTTTACCAAATCCAACATTGCCTTCATCTCAGAGAAATTAGCTTCAAAAATAGAAGACGAAATCATTGGCCGTCAGCTGATTGCAGGGGGAGACACCCTGAATGTGGCGGGCGTTTTTTCCACCTTGGGCAGCTCACTGTTGCTGGATGCCGATTTAATCGCTAATATCGCGACCTGCAAGAATGTGAAACCATTCAGAGAGTATCCGATATATAATATGACTTATATCCATACTTTCCTGAAGGTAAGTCCTAATGCCGACCGCGAGCTGTTGAATGATAAAATCACTGCAATCTGCAAGGAGACATACGGCGGACAGTTTACTGTTTTCTTCAAGGAAAAGTGTGTTTCCATGTTCCGTATGGATGAACTGTTTTTCAGCGGAACAAAAATTCACTTGCAACAAGGTAACAGGTCAATGCTTCGAACAATGATTGTGATAGGGCTTTTGCTGCTGATATCGGCTCTCATCAACTATGTGAATCTTAACGTCGCCCTTACGGGAAAACGCGCCAAGGAGATGGCTTCGAGGCGGCTTGTGGGAGCGCAGAGGTCCGATATTATCTGGAAATTTCTCTGCGAGTCGTTCGCATTTACCTTGTGCTGTTTTGTGGTCGGTTTGGCAATAGCTCATGCTATGTCGCCTGGAATTAACCGTCTGCTGGCTGCTGATATCCCTGTAAAGGTGCCATTCTCAATAAGTTATGTCGTCGCTTATCTGCTTATAACAATAACTGTTTCGCTGTTGGCTGGATTTATGCCTGCAGCTATTATCGCCAAAATCCGTCCCATCGACGTGGTGAAAGGCACCTTCCAATATCATTCGAAAAAGACCTTGTCGAAGGTTTTCATAGTTTTGCAGAATGTGATTGTGATAATTCTGATTTCGTTGGTCATTACTATGGAACTTCAGATGCGTCATATGGTGGAGCGACCCATCGGACTACATACCGACAACCTTTATTTCATCAGTTCGAAATTGGACGTTTCCAGACAAAGTGAAGCCTTTGCCGACGACCTTCGAGCTTTGCCGTGTGTTAAGGAATTGGCAAAAACAAACAGTATTCCGACTTTTACATATTTTACAGTACTCATGGCCAAGAAAGGAGAGTCGGTTAATACAACAAATGTCAATTTCTTCACATGCGACACTGCGGCATTCAGGATGTTGGGCTTTCAGGTGGTGGAAAAGTTCCATGAGCCCGAGGAGGGTAGCGGCTGGATAACGGAAAGCACCGTTGTGGGTATGACAGGATTGCCTTACGGCGATTACAACTTCGATGAGATTATGTCGTGGGCAAATGGTAAGGGAGTCAAAGATATCTGTGGTGTCATCAAGGATTTTAATATGCTGGACGCACTCCATGCCACCGATGAAGATTATTCCATCGTCTTTGCAAACGGTCATTGGTTATTTCCCCAACCGTTTCATTTCCTGTTGGATATTGTTGGTAATCACGACGAGGCAAAACGTGCCATCGATGCGGTGTATGAGAAGCATTGCAAAACTGTCTTTGGTGCATACGTGGAGCCTTACAATAACGATTTTGTGAAGAATGTCATTGCCAAGAAATACGACAAGACCCGACGCCAGATGCGACTTATCGAGTTGATAATGGGTATCTCGGTGATGCTGGCATTGCTTGGCTTGGTCGCCATGAGCACCCATTTCGCCTCCGAGCGCGAGAAGGGCATCGCCATCCGCAAGGTTTTTGGCGGCACGATGGAAAGCGAAATCCGTCGCAATCTGAAGGAATACATTGTCATGATATTGATAGCCAACGTGATAGCAATACCTGTCGCCATCTGGCTTTGCGGGCGTTATCTTGAAGAGTTCGCCTACCGCATCCCAACCTATTGGTGGATTTTTGCTGTGGCTGCAGTCCTCTCGTTCATCATTGCCATCGGCTCGGTCATCTGGCAAATCATATCAGTATCAAAAGTTAATCCGGCATACGCCTTAAAAAAAGAATAGTTATCCCGTTAGTACGTATAACGTAATAACGTAAAAAACAAAAGAAAAAAAGAAAACAATGTTAAATCTTTAAATAATTAAAACTATGATTAAAGTAGAAAATTTAGTGAAGATCTTCCGCACGGAAGAGATTGAAACCCTGGCGCTGAATGGAGTGTCATTTGAGATTAACGACGGCGAATTTGTCGCCATCATGGGACCTTCGGGCTGCGGAAAATCAACGCTGCTCAACATTTTGGGCTTGCTCGACAACCCTTCGGATGGAAAATACGAGCTGCTCGGCCAGCAGGTGGGCGACCTGAAGGAGAAAGACCGCACCAAGTTCCGCAAAGGCAACATCGGCTTCGTGTTTCAGAGCTTTAACCTCATCGACGAGCTTAACGTTTATGAGAACATTGAGCTGCCGCTGCGCTACATGAATATCGGCGCCGCCGAACGCAAGGAACGTGTCACAGCCATCATGAAACGCATGGCGATCTCGCACCGCGCACAGCATTTCCCGCAGCAGCTGTCAGGCGGTCAGCAGCAGCGTGTGGCAATAGCCCGCGCCGTCGTCGCCAACCCGAAACTCATCCTCGCCGACGAGCCTACAGGTAACCTCGACTCCAAAAACGGCAAAGAGGTGATGGAACTCCTGACCGACCTCCACAAGGAAGGCACCACCATCGTGATGGTGACCCACTCGCAGCGCGACGCAGGCTACGCCGACCGCATCATCAACCTGTTCGACGGTCGCGTTGTCGAAGATGTTTTGCCAGAATTGTAAAAAAATGTTACGGTAATTGAAAAATTCCGTAATTTTGGCAATAATTATCATGTTAAATGCCTAAACTCAAGTCACATATCCTCGTTGTCGATGATAATGCCGGAATCCGCGCGGCACTGAAGATTCTGCTGCCAACAAGATTTGTCGATGTCGAGCTCATTGCATCGCCTAAATCGCTCATCAGCACGATGCAGTCGTTCAAACCCGATGTGGTGCTGCTCGACATGAACTTCGAGACGGACATCAACACCGGCAACGAGGGATTATATTGGCTTTCCGAAATAAAAAAGCATTTTCCTGGAGTGGAAGTCGTGCTTTTCACAGCCTATGCCGATATAGCTCTAGCTGTGGAAGGCATGAAACGCGGCGCATTCGATTTTGTGGTGAAACCCTGGGATAACGACAAACTTCTTGCCATCCTGGAAGAGGCATCAAAGAAACACCGCCATATCGCTACAACTGAAGACGAACCTGCCGAATCGCAGATGCAATGGGGTAACAGCGAGGCGATGCAGGAGTTGCGCCGCATGGTGGAAAAGATTGCACCGACAGATGCCACAGTGCTTGTCACAGGCGAAAACGGAACAGGAAAAGACGTGCTCGCTAACGAGATTCATAGGCTTTCGAACCGTTCTGGCCGTCACATGGTTAGCGTCGATATCGGTGCAATTACCGAAACTCTGTTTGAGAGTGAGATGTTCGGCCATGTGAAAGGCGCCTTCACCGATGCCCATGCCGACCATATCGGAAAATTTGAACAAGCCAACGGCACCACGCTCTTCCTCGATGAAATAGGTAACATCCCGCTGAGCGAACAGGCCAAATTGCTCCGTGTCCTTCAAAATCGCCGCATCAATAGGGTGGGCGACACGAAAAACATCCCTGTCGACATCCGCTTGATTTGCGCAACCAATATGAATCTTGCCGAGATGGTGAAACAAGGACGTTTCCGCGAAGATCTTTATTACCGCATCAACACCGTGCCACTGCATCTGCCGCCGTTGCGCGAACGTCAGGACGAAATCGTGCCGTTGTCAATGCTTTTCATTGAGAAATATGCCGATAAATATCATCGCAAAGCGAGGGATTTCTCAGATGAAGCAAAGACTCTGCTTGTGAACTGCCAGTGGAACGGCAATATCCGTGAGCTGCAGGGCTGCATTGAGAAAGCTGTCATCATGTCGGACAACGAAATTATCGGCAAAGATGACCTGCAAATCAGTGATTCACAACTGGTTAATTCGCAAAATATTGCTCAAAACGTGACACTTGAAGATGCTGAGGAACAGGTGATTCGCAATGCGATGAAGAAATACAACGGAAACCTTTCACTTGTGGCTAAAGCATTGAATATCAGTCGTCCGACATTATATAACCGCCTCAAAAAATACGGAATATGAACATTCCAGTCTGGTTATATATAGTGTCTGTCATCTTGGGCATAGCGTTAGCGTCTGTAATATCTGTTTTTTTGGTTCGAAAGCATGATACAAAGAAAGTCTCCTACATGATGGACTCGCTCGAGGACGGCGAGATGAACTTCCGTTTCCGTGACAACTCAAGTCTCAACCGAGCTTTAAATCGTATCCGTGGCATTTTCAAGAGACGCACTGCAGTGGATGAAGCCGCCTCGTGGAGCAAGCTTTTCCGAGTGATGACGCACGAAATCATGAACACCGTGGCACCAATAGCTTCGCTGAGCGACGCATTGTCGAAAGACGACAGTCTGGACGTGAAAGCCGGACTGGAAACCATTTCCTCCTCCTCAAAAGACCTTATAAAGTTTGTGGAGTCGTATCGCAGCGTGATGAAAGTGTCGTCACCGGTGCGCAAAGCCGTGATGGTCGACGAGCTGATGGAACGTGTTTTGAATTTGAACAAATCGCGCCTCAAAGAGCAAGGAGTTACGATAACTTACACTGCAAAAACACCGGATTTACTTGTCTATATCGACGAAAGTCAGATTTTGCAGGTGCTGAATAACCTCATTAAAAACGCTGTGCAAGCCGAAGCCAACTCAATTCGCATCAGCGCGGAGCTTAACTCTGAAGACCGCACAATAATAAGTGTCACAAACAACGGAAAACCAGTGCCTCTGCGCCAACAGGATGAGATTTTTGTGCCGTTCTACACGACAAAACCTAACGGCACCGGCATCGGACTGAGCCTCTCCCGACAAATAATGACCAAACATAACGGAAACATAACCCTCGTCCAAAGCGACAAAAATACCACGACTTTCGCCATGGTATTTTAATTGTTGCCGTCATTTCGACTGTAGCGTAACGCAGTGGAGCGAAATGGAGAAATCTCCGACAAATGAATTGTACAAATCATATGCCGGAGATTTCTCGACTTCACTTCGTTTCGCTCGAAATGACGTGGGGAAATCAATCTCCTCCCTGGTACATTCTGCTGATCAAATCCTTGTATTTGTTGAGGATAACCGAGCGTTTCACCTTCAGAGTAGGGGTGAGGATGCCGTTCGCCGTTGACCACTCATCAGCGAGGAACTTGAACCTCTTAATCTTTTCAGTGTCACCGAAGAAAGCGTTGATCTTCTGAACCTCTTTAGTCAAGCGGTCTTTCACCTCTTTGAGGTTGATCATAGCGTCGTTAGTCGTGAACTTGATTTCGTGCTTTGCGCACCAGTCTTTCAAGAATGAGAAGTCTGGCACTATCAAAGCGGCTGCGAATTTCTCGTTTTCGCCAAGTACCACTACGTTTTCGAAGAATCCCGACTCAGTGAATTTGGTCTCAATCATGTCTGGGTTGATGTATTTACCCAAAGATGTCTTGAAGAGGTTCTTCATGCGGCCTGTAATCTTAAAATTGCCGTATTCATTGACACTTCCGAGGTCGCCAGTGTGGAACCACCCGTCTTTGTCGATGACTTCAGCTGTCAATTCTGGCTGTTTGTAATAGCCCATCATCACGTTGTGCCCGCGGCAGATAATCTCGCCGTTTTCAGCGATTTTCACTTCAACTCCTGGCAATGCCGGACCAACATATCCCGCTTCACGGCCGTGAGGCACGTTTGAACTGGTGCAGATAACAGGTGAGCATTCTGTCATTCCGTAGCCTTCGTAAACCGGCATCTTGATGGCTGAGAAGAATGCCGAGATATTCGGCTGGATGCTCGCAGCGCCTGAAACGATGATGTCGAAGCAGTCAGCACCGAGTTTGTTGCGAATCTTCTTGTAAACCAACTGGTCGGCAAGCTTCAACTTAAGGTTGTAGAACCAGCTTCTACCATCAACGGTGTATTTCTCTGCAAGGTTCATAGCCCAGTAGAATATGCCTTTTGCGAGACCTTTCTGGTTCTGTCCCGACTGTCTTACCTTGAGGTAAATCTTTTCCAGCAGACGTGGCACGCAGGTCATCATCGTTGGATGGATTTCCTTCATGTCGTTGGCTATAGTAGCGACGCTCTCTGCATAATACACTGACATTCCGAGGTATTGATACAAATAAACCAAAGTTCTCTCGTAAGCGTGGCAAATAGGCAGGAAGCTCAATGCGCGTGTTGAAGTAGGTGATGGCGTCTGTCTTAAATTTTCAATCTGACCGAGGATATTGGCGTGTGAGAGCATCACACCTTTAGGAGTGCCTGTCGTGCCTGATGTGTAAAGAATTGTAGCACAATCTGTGCTCTTCACAGCGGCTTTGCGGCGCTCGAGTTCCTCCACGTCTTGATTTTCTCTACCTAATTGAAGCAGATCGGCCCAGATAGGGTAGTCGCCACGTTTCACAAAGGTGTAGATCATCTTCAACGACGGGATGTCAGCCTTGATGTCCTCAATCTTATTCAAAACGCACAGTCCCTCGACCATCACGAACTTAGCCTCGCTGTTGTTGATGACAACGCGGTAGTCTTCCTTGCTGATAGTAGGGTATATCGGCACAGTGACAGCTCCAACCTGCTGAATAGCCATGTCCATGATGTTCCACTCGGGACGGTTGCTACTGATGATAGCGATTTTATCGTCCTTCTGGATGCCTAACTTGATGAGGGCATAGCTGATAATGTTGGTTGTTTCGACATATTCCTGAATGCTGTATTTGTTCCATTCGCCGTTTTCTTTCTTGGCGAGAGCGATTTTCTGGTCAGGATGTTTGCGTAAATAAGTCGTCAGAATGTCAAAAATGCGTTTTTCTTCCATCTCTATTGCTTTAAAAACGCTGCAAAAATACTAAGTATTTTAACCCAGAAAAAATTGAGGGGTGAGTGGGGTGAAATTTGGGATAAAAACCCATATTTTGGGGTGAAAGTGCCGTTTTTAGGGGTGAATGAAAATTTTATATGACATATTTAGGGGTAAATATGCCTAAAATAGGGGTAAAAATTTCGCCCCTAGGGGTGAAAATTAAGCACCAAAATCGTCAAATAGGATATTCTCTTTCGGCACACCGAGGTTGTCGAGCATCGTGAGCACAGCCTGTGTCATCATTGGTGGACCGCAAAGATAGTACTCGATTTCTTCCGGCTCCGGATGGTTTTTGAGGTAGTTCTCAAATAATACCTCGTGAATGTTGCCAACATATCCGTTCCAGTTGTCCTCAGGAAGCGGTGACGACAGCGCTATATTGAATTTGAAGTTAGGGTTCTCAGCTTCAATCTTCTTGAAATCGTCAATGTAGAATAGCTCTCGCAATGAACGGCCACCATACCAGAACGATGCTTTGCGTTGCGTTTGTTTCGTAAGGAAGAGGTCGAGAATATGCGAGCGCATAGGAGCCATTCCTGCGCCGCCGCCGATGAAGACAATCTCTTTTTGTGTGTCTTTAATATGGAACTCGCCATAAGGTCCGCTGATGGTTACCTTATCGCCTGGCTTGAGAGAATATATATAGGATGAGCATACGCCAGGATTCACTTTCATGAAACCGCCGTTTTTCTTGTCGAATGGCGGCGTGGCGATACGCACATTGAGCATGATGATGTTGTTCTCGGCAGGATGATTTGCCATTGAATATGCCCTGAACTGCGGCTCAGGATTGCGCATCACAAGGTCGAACATGTGGAACTTCTCCCAGTCTTTGCGGTATTCTTCGTCAACCTCGATATTGCTGTATTTTACATCGCATTTCGGCACATCAATCTGGATGTAACCGCCTGAGAGGAAATCGAGATGCTCGCCTTCTGGCAGTTTTACTACGAATTCCTTGATAAATGTAGCGACGTTACGGTTGCTCACCACCGTGCATTCCCATTTCTTGATACCAAAGATCTGCGGATTGATGTGTATTTTAAGGTCTTCGCGCACTTTAACCTGACAACCTAATCTCCAATGATCGAGCTGCTCTTTATAGCTGAAAAAGCCTTTTTCTGTTGGTAGGATAGAGCCCCCACCTTCCAGAACTTGACATTTACACATTCCGCAATTGCCTTTTCCACCGCATGCTGACGGCAGGAAAATCTGTTCTTCAGCGAGCGTCTGCAGCAATGAATTGCCTGGTTTTACCTCTAATTCACGTTCATCATTGATGCTAATTTTGACATTTCCTTTTGGCGTAAGCCTTTTCTTGACGATAATCAGAATCGCCACAGGAATCAACACTGCGATGAGAAAAACGATGACGCTGGTTAATATGATATAAGGGACGCTCATGCTAAAAACTTATTCCAAGGAACGCCATGAAAGCAATTCCCATTAAACCTGTGATAATGAATGCGATACCTGTGCCTTGAAGGCGTTTCGGTATCTTAGAATATCTAATCTTCTCTCTGATGGCTGCCATGCCGACTATAGCGATGAGCCAGCCTATTCCGGAGCCGAATCCGTATGCAAGTGATTGAAATACAGTGTCATAATGCTTCTCTTGCATAAACAGACTCGCTCCTAATATTGCGCAGTTGACGGCAATCAGAGGGAGGAAAATGCCCAAAGAATTATATAAAGCAGGGCTGTATTTCTCGATTATCATCTCCAAAATCTGCACTATGGCAGCGATGATGGCGATGAAGAGTATGAAACTGAGAAAATCGAGTGAGACATCAGCAAATTTTGGATTTAACCACGATAAAGCTCCTTCTGAGAGAATATATTTATCTAAAAGATAATTCACTGGTACTGTGACGATTAGCACGAAAGTGACTGCGATGCCCAGACCGAAGGAGGTCTTCACATTCTTCGAGACGGCAAGGAATGAGCACATCCCGAGGAAGTAGGCGAAAACCATGTTGTCGATAAAAATCGAACGGAAGAAAATGCCAAGTGTATCCATCATTTCTCCTCCTCAGGTTTTTGCAGCCAGATGATTATTCCTATGATTATCAAAGCCATAGGAGGTAAAATCATCAAGCCGTTGTTAACATATCCGAAATCGTACAATCCTTGCGGGATGATTTGGTAGCCTAATAGTGTGCCACTACCGAACAATTCTCTGAAAAACGCCACGATGACGAGTATCGAGCCGTAACCGAGACCGTTGCCTATGCCGTCAAGGAACGATTCCCAGGGACTATGCGACATTGCAAAGGCTTCCAAACGTCCCATGACGATGCAGTTGGTGATGATAAGTCCAACAAACACAGAGAGTTGCTTGCTGACATCATACATAAACGCCTTCAAAAACTGGTCGACGAGGATGACTAATGTCGCCACGACAATGAGTTGCACAATGATGCGTATTTTTGAAGGTATTCCCTTGCGCAGCAATGAGATAACTAAATTCGACAAGGCTGTCACCACCGTGACGGACAACGCCATCACTATAGCAGGCTTGAGCTTTGCAGTGACCGCCAATGATGAGCAGATGCCGAGTATCAGCACCGTGATCGGGTTGGCTTTACGCAATGGGGCCGTTATCAGATTCATATTCTTACTCATTGCCTTCAAAATATGGTAAATACAACTTCATTGTTTGTTCAATCATATCTTCTACGCCTTTCGACGTGCGAGTGGCACCTGCAATGGCATCAACCTCAACTGTTGCAGTATCGCCATTCTTCACTAATTCCTTGCCTTTATACTGACTTTGATATTTGTCTGTGGTAATCTCCGCACCCAATCCTGGTGTCTCGGATTTGTGGTCAAATACAGCACCCACCACAGTCTTTCCGTCATCAGCAATGCCGATGTAGCCCCATATCGGTCCCCACAGTCCATTGCCTCGCATTGGGATTACAGTGATTTGATTATCAATGACATATAATGGCATGTCGCCATCTTGTTGGTCGGTGCAATGTTGCTTGAACAACTGCTCGGCATTTTTGTTGTCAACACCAGTAATTCCTGCTGCTTTCAGGATGTTGATGCGCTGCTCGTTGAGCTCATTGCGTTTCTGATAAGGTTGTAGCCACATCGCCGTAGCGGAGAGCAGAACTGACACAATCGCCACTAAAATGATGATATAACGGAAGATATAACGGTCGCTCATTTGTCACTCCTTTCTGCTGCTGCCCAGCGTTTCTTGCGTTTACGGATATTGCATGCCACCACGCACCAGTCGATGAGTGGCGCGAAGACGTTCATCAACAATATCGAAAGCATCATTCCTTCGGGATAGCCAGGATTTGCTACACGAATCAGTATCGCTATGGCTCCGATGAGGAAGCCGTAGACCCATTTTCCAATGTTGGTTTGCGCTGCTGTCACAGGGTCGGTTGCCATGAAGAAGGTACCGAACAAGAAGCCGCCCATCATGATTTGATAGTAAAATGGGACTTCCATCGCCGGATTTGTACCTAACACATTGAATACCAGCGTCATCGCTATTGCACCGATGAATGTTGATATTATTATTCTCAAACTTGCTATTCCAGTAATTATCAGGAAGATACCGCCTATCAGGATGGCTATTTTCGATGTCTCACCAACGCTTCCTGGAATTGTTCCAATAAATAAGTCCGCCAGACTTGGTAAATCATTGACAGAGCCACCGTTGAAGATAGTTCCCAATGGCGTAGCACCACTGTAAGCGTCAGCTTTTTCTGCTATCCACACGTTATCGCCCGTCATCTTTGAAGGGTAAGAGAAGAACAGGAACGCTCGCGCCAGCAACGCCGGATTCACTACGTTCATGCCGCTGCCTCCGAATACCTCTTTGCCAATGATTACTGCAAAAGCCACAGCTATCGCGAGCATCCAGAGCGGCACATCGACAGGCATAATTAACGGAATCAAAAAGCCGGTCACGAAATAGCCTTCGTTGACTTCTTCATGTCTTATCTCCGCAAAAATGAACTCAATTGCCAGACCGACAATGTAGCTGACAATATATAAAGGAATTATCTTTAAAAGTCCGTAACCGAATGTCTGCCAGAATGTTACGCTTTCTCCAACTGACAGAAAATGTTGATAGCCGATGTTCCACGTTCCGAAAAGGAAGCATGGAATGAGGGCGAACACAACATAAATGAGACTGCGTTTCATGTCGACATAGTTGCGGATGTGTGCTCCGTTTGTCGTCACCCTGTTTGGAGTGTATAAAAACGTCTCAAACGCCTCGAAAGTCGAGTGAAACTTAGCGAATTTGCCACCTTCTTCGAAGTTTGGCTTGATTTTATCTATATTATTTCTCAGTCCCATCAGCAGGTCTCCTTTCTGATAAATTCAAGTCCTTCGCGAATAATCTGTTGTATCGGTGTCTTCGAAGGGTCGATGACCTCGCAAAGTGCAAAGTCTTCAGCGTCAACCTCATAGATGCCGAGTTCTTCCATCTGCTCGATGTCTTTTATCAGACATGCCTTGATGAGTTGCATAGGGTAGATGTCGAAGGGGAATACCCGCTCAAACTGTCCTGTCATGATGTACGGACGAGTATCGCCGTTGGTGTTGGTGTCGGTGAAACGCTTGAAAACAGGTTTCAACCAGCCGAACATCTTGTATTTGTTGCCTTCCGGAATCACTGTAACCTGCGAATCATGGTAACAGAGGAAAGAATTGTCAGTGATCTTTGTGCCTGTCAGCACGTTGCCGCTGATAACACGTGCGTTGTCGTCTATATTTAATATAGGTGTGATGTCAGCACCGATTCTTGTCTGGTAATAATGCGGATTTTTCACCGCAGAGCCTGTTGTCGCAATGATTCGTGTGCTGTCGTATCTTCCAGTGAGGAATAATTTGCCGATTGCGATGACATCCTGCGGATAGCAGTACCACACGACTTCGCCTTTGTTTATTGGTGAAATGGCGTTTATTTGCGTACCAACATTTCCTGCAGGGTGCGGACCGGAAAATTCTGTCACGACAACGTTTTTTGCATTTGTAGAGACGCACGGCCGTGCGTCTCTACAAACGTTAACATATACGTTTCCGTCTGTCAATTTTGACAACACATCGATTCCCTTTGCTAACGCATCATTTTGATTTTCAATGATAAAATCATAATCAGGCGCCAATGGTGCCGTATCAAACATCGACACGTATATATGTTTCGGTTTATCGTCTGGATTGGCAATGGTGGCAAAAGGTCTTTGACGAAGCATCGGCCAGATGCCGCTTTGTAACATCCTGTCAATAAGATTATCAACAGAACTGAAATCTATTGATTCATTCTTGCCGTCGTTTTCCACAATGACAGCAAGAATTGCACGTTTCTCACCTCTTACAATGGCTTTCACCTTGCCGGAAATGGGGGAGGTGAACACGATTTTCTCGTTGTTCTTGTCATGAAAAAGCACGCTGCCTATCTTCACATCATCGCCTTCAGCGACATGTAATTTCGGCAAAACACCAATAAAATCTGTTGGTTTTAGCGCACAAAACTTAGGCTCGAACTTCTCGAGCTGTTTTGTCGCCTCGCCCTCAATGTGTATGTCTAAACCTTTCCTTATCTTGATTTTATCCATTTCCCTGTTTCGTTGCCTATTTTCCAGAAATACAATCCGACAGCGAGATTTTCAGTGTTGATCGTAGTTATTTCGTTGTTGATTTCTTTCTCAAGTATCATTCTGCCTTGGAAATCATAGATTTGCAATTTTGAGAAATCGTTTTCCGATACTATGATGTTTAACTCGTTGTTTCCTGGATTCGGATAGACAAAAACGTTACTCTTATCTGCTGTAACTTCTTCAACATCAGTGATTTCGGTATGCATCGGAGGCAGCTTAAGAAGGTCGATCGACGCAGAGCCTTCAGCGGCATGGCTCTTCCTTGCGAAAGTCCATCTCAACAGATGTGTTCCTCGTTTGATAGGTATCTCGAACAATTGCCATTGTGAACCGGTAAAAGTATAGTGGTCTGTGTCTAATATGAACTTGAATTCATCGTCGGAATTGACAGAGCTTTTGTAATAGAACGACACTTTGTCATCCATCTCGGTGGTTACTGCTATTGATAATTTTGATGTCGATCCGGTTTCGGTCGATGCTCCTGAGAAACAATAATTACCTTCGTAAGGGTCGTTGTCATCTCTATACCAAGGAGATGTGCCTGAATTGCTCCATGTGAAATTCGGGTTAAGTACATCATCCTCAAAGTCTTCAATGCAGTTGCCAAGAGCAATCACATTTTGATAAACATCCTGATAACCATCGGATGTCGCTGTCATATAATCATCGATAATAGCGCCGTCAGGAGCAAAATTCGATACAGTTACAACGAAATCAACATCAATACTGTCGTTAACACCGATGCCTTCAGTTGTAATTGTCTGGCTTTCATAACTGATGATAGGCGCATCGATGAGAAGGTGGTTTGTGATGTCATTGCTGCTGCTATGTCCTTGATTATTAACGGTAAACGTCAGAGTTGAGGTTTCTCCTTTATATAATCTGTCGGTAGGATTACCATTGGCATCTGAAATACGCAGATTTGTGATTTTTAATGACGGAGCATTTGCAACTATGGCGAAATCATCTGAGAATGAATAAGTTCCGTTGCTCATCGTCAAGTGGAACCACACCTTGGTCTGGTCAGGGATGTCATCTGACACGCTTAAGGTGAAAGCATTGTTCTTTGTTACAATCTCATTAATATTTAATGATTCGTAAGTTGTTGATGCAGAATTGATTTGGATATATGGAGATTCGGTTGTCAACTCAACGTTTACATTTTGGATGCTTGCAAAACCGACATTATGGAGGGCAACACTAAGCGAAACTGTCTCGTTGAAATCGAGTTGATGGTTGTTGTCCAAGTCGTTAACGTCATAGCTGCTGAAAATCAAGTATGGACCTTCGTTAGGTATGACTGCGATTCTCTTTGTATATCTGTAATAATTTTGTTTTGTAACTGTCAGAACCACTTCGTTTCCAAGGCTTTGCGGAGTAATTGTAATCGTCTGCGGCTGTCCTGTAGCTGTCGCTAAACCAATGATTTCGTTGCCGTTTGACAAACATATTGTAGCGTCTTCAGTTGCTGTAACTTCAAACTGCGTAGTACCTTCCACTATGACAGGAATTACTGTGACATCAAGATCCTGAGGCATTTCGGTGTAGAGATTCATATACGCGTCGCCATGATGATGGAAGAGGTAATAGGTTATCTCTTTGACGCTGCTGCCAGCCCAATTCGACTGTTGGAGAAAGAACTTTCCTGATGCGTTAGCGTATGCTGGAAGAACGAAATCGACTGGATGCTCAGTGCCGTATGTTGGCATGAACTCAGGCCACATATTGTCGTAAGCGCCCCAGACGTACACGTCGTTGACGAATGAATACGACACCTGTGTAGCCGCCACGATGCCCAGCGCACCGTATTGATGACGATGGAATGCCTCGGCGAAGCATTGTCCGTTGACACCGTTGTAGTTGAAACGTCCTGTGAGGCAGTTGTTCGACATCACGAAAGTGAGGTCAGGGTTGACAAGACGGTTGATGTAGCCAATGTTATACGATGGCTCGCCCCACACTTCCTCTGAGCCGTGATCACGGTGCTGGATGATGAACGCGCCTGCGTTGATGGCATCGTTAATATCATTGCCAGTGCCGTCCCAATCGGTGAGATGCGACATGTTTTGAGGGATATAGCCAAGACCGTTAGGACCAAAATAGTTGATAATGGTGTTGGTTCTTTCTGCTGACGACCATCTGCTGCCCGGAGTGCCTTCATAGATGGCGTTGATGCGCACAGGATGCTTGCCGAGTTCATATTCCCAGAAGCCATTCACTATTTCTGAGCAGAGCTGGAACCAACGCTCAAGCTGGAATCCCATCGCAGTGATAGGTTTATCATAAAAATGCGGATTAGTCGAAGGATGACGCTCGAACTGTAAGTCCTTGTTAATCATGTGGTACATCTCATCGTAGTTACGACCAGTGATACGTCCTAAAACGACTTCCGGCAGATGGTCACCGTTGACGTCGCCATATTTGTTGTCGGAGATATATGGGTTGTAACCGCCGCCACCAGGGTGGTTGTTCATGGTATATGAAACCACACCCATTGTGCCGTCGTCGTTATGGTCACCGAGAATGAGAACTGCCGACACTGGGATATCCCAGTTATTGTAGGCGTTCTGGATGTAGCTTCTAATAGCGTTCTGATTATTGCCGCCACATTCCGTAACAGTCACCACATCGGTGAGGATGCCTTGCTGGTTGCGGAACAGCTTGATGCTGTCGGCTAAGGCGATGAAGTCAGGGTTGTCAGGAGTGATGATGAGATACTCGCAGCCTGTGTCACGGCATTGTGCCGCTTCTTTGATAAAGTTTTGATAATCAGCGTCTGGCAACACATTCTCATTGATGACCATGTCGCGGATGATATGATCCCATGCAGTGCTGCGATAACGTGGGTCGCCACCGAAATTACCGTCACCACCTTCAAAAACGACTTCCAGATTGAGCTCTCTTGTCACTACAAGTTCTTTGGTGACAGGATTATATTGGAATGGTGTAACGCTGACGATAGCCACGTCAACATCACGAATCTTCATAGGTTTTGATGCGATGATAGGCTCGGCAGGGAAGAAGGCGTCGGTTGAATAAACCTTGGCGTCTCTTACGTATTTCATTGGAGTCTTATCGTCGTCCAAAGGCAACTCTGGTGCCGGCATCAAGTCAACGTCTGAAATCGTTTCTGTCACTTGATGTGTAACATTTAAAACGACATTGGCGCCTCTTGGAATTGCCACATAGCGTGAAACGACTGGCAAATCGGGCATTCCGGCCTCGTTAGGAAGGAAGATGCCATTGAGGACTATGGATTGACCCTCAACACCATCCAGATGGCTGTCCTCGAGAGAGAACTTGTCGATTTTCAGACTCAGCTCAAGGTTGGAACGGTTGCTGTTCACAACCTCAAAAGTCTGAGCAAAGACAATAACAGACGACAGAAGAATTGCCACTGTCATCATTATTTTTGAAAAATTAGTTATTTTTTTCATGGGATTTATGGTTAAGTTATATTTCTTCTTTTTGAATTATCATTTTTGCTGCCTCGTTGCTGCTCACGAACCATACGATGTCATTACAGCTGAAAACTGTTGCTGCAGAAGGACTTAGGATGTATTCGTCGCCTCTTTGTATAGCAATTACCATCGCATCATATTTGTCCTTAAACATCGAATTGAGCAGTGAAACATGGCAGATAGGACTTTTTTCAGTGATTGTGAACGAGTGCAGACTCATGTTATGCCCCTGGCGCTCATGAATCAACTCGGTATTTTCGATTTCAATAATCGGCTTTACCTTATTTATATTGTCGTCGCTTCCCACCAAAGTCACAATGTCGTATGGATAGAAATACATGTCTTTGTCGGGAAGATCGTAGATTTCGTTGCCTCTTTCAATGCACACCACGCTGACCTTAAACTCTTTGCGGAACACAGTGTCTTTCAATTGTTTGCCTACAACGCGGCTCAACGGACTGACTGTAACCTTCTCAAGATGGAAGTTCTCCTGAAGAACCTCTGGAATGATGAATGATGCCTGTTTCTGACGTTTGTTCAGGTTGTCCATGAAATTCTTTTCCAACTTGTCATAAAACTTCATGATGCCGTTGGAGAAGGCTAAAATCAGGGAGATAGCTATCGCAATGCCTACCGCCGCAAAGAAATTCAAACTGATGAAATGACGTAAAATGCTGGTGATAATGCCGACTGCGATGATATATCTTAAGACGAAAATTGTTGCAATCACGTGACGCTCAAAAAGATTTTTTGTGATCAATCTTGAGTTAGTCAGTGAGATTCTGTATTTGAACGCCATCGCCCAGATGAATGGCGACACGATGGCTAATGTTATGGCTATTGCTGTGAATCCTCCCCATAATCCATGGATATTATTCACTATAAATGGTCCGATGGCGGAAAAACAAATGATGGCGAGAGCGAAGATGATGCAGCCGTAAATGAGCATATTCTTGAACTGGTTGACAACAAACGTCTTGAATGTCAACGTGGTTGTCTCGCTCACCTTGAACCCTTCTGAATAGTTTGACATAGCCTGTTTCCACTTATCTGGGATCCTCGGGTTAAGCCATTTATAAAGCGGGTCAGCTAACCTTATAATATAAGGTGTGAAGAATGTTGTGACGATGGATACCGTGACGATAATAGGGTAGAGGTATTCGTCTATCACCTTGAAACTCAAGCCTAAAGCGGCAATGATGAATGAAAACTCTCCGATTTGGCAGAAACAGAAGCCTGCCTTAAAGGAGGTATGAATGTCTCTTCCTGAAATCAGCATACCGAAGGTGGCACTTAACGTCTTGACAATCATCACTGTCAGTGCGATGATGATGACTGGCCAAGTGTATTCAACCAAAACTTTAGGGTTGACCAGCATGCCTACCGAAACGAAGAATATTGCTGCGAAGAGGTTTTTTATCGGGGTCACAAGTTTGTGAATGATGTCGGCTTCAAGCGTTTCTGCAAGGATTGAACCCATCACGAAGGCGCCTAGAGCGGAGGAGAATCCGGCATAGTTGGCAAGCATGACCATCATGAAACACAGGCCTATCGCGATGATGACCAGCGTCTCTTCTGTCATGAATTTCCTGATAAGTTTAAGGAATGATGGTATCAGGTATATGCCGAAAATGAACCAAATTATCAGGAAAAACATGAGTTTTATCATGCTGAATACCAACTCGCCACCGTCGAAGGTGTTACCTACCGACAAAGTGGAAAGGATAACCATCAAGATGACGGCAACGAGGTCTTCCACCACCAATGCCCCGATGACATGGGTGGTGAATTTCTCGTTTTTGAGTTTTAAATCGTCAAAAGCCTTGACGATGATGCTGGTGGAGGAGATAGAGAGCATACATCCCAGAAAGATGCAGTTCATCCTCTGCCAGCCGAATGCTTTTCCGACAAGAAAGCCTATCGTGAACATTATGATGAGCTCCGTGAGCACCATGATGGCGCCCGGACCGCCCACTTTCTTCAGCTTCTTGAAGGAAAACTCAAGACCAATTGCAAATAGAAGGAATACCATTCCGATCTCGCTCCATGTCGCGACACTGCTGGGGTCTTCGACGACTGGAAAATACGTGAAATGCGGTCCGATGAGGAAGCCTGCCACGATATAGCCGAGCACCAAAGGCTGCTTCAACCATTTGAAGATAACGGTTGTGACGCCTGCAGTGACGAGGATCAGAGCTAAATCGAAAAATAAAGCAGGTACTCCTTCCATTTGCTTAAAAAATTATTTCTTTATAACTTTCTTTGTCCAGACATTAACATTGCTTCTAATCTGAAGGATGTAAGTGCCTGATGAGAGGTCGTTAAGGTTAAGTGTTGTGTTCAAGCCGTGTTCAACTGTCTCGTTCTGCATGTAAACCATCTGTCCGACAGAGTTGTAAACCATAATCTGAACATCAGATGACACATTGTCGATTGATATGTTGATTACGTCGTTTGTCGGGTTCGGGTGGATGCTCAGCTTACCCTCGTTCATCTCAGAAACGTTGTCCTGTGCGAAATGAACATTTACATCATATGTATAAGTCTTGTAACCGCAACCAGTGTAATTTGCTGTGAGAATGATGTCGATGAGATCGTAATCACCATTTCCTGGTATATATTCGGTCTGCTGTGCAATAGGGTTGGTGAATGTACCTGTTCCCGTTGTAGTCCATCCTTGGAAGATGCCGAGATTCTCAATCTCTATTGACAACTCGATATTTTCAATCGTCATGAGTGTCATTGACTCAGTACCTGTTGCAACTGGCTCTTCGACGAATGACAATGTGAGGTCGTCTGACAACACCTCGCTGCCCTTATGTGCTGTCAAGGTGAGGGTGGTACCACCGTTCGCGATGTCTTGAGCACCTGGAGTATAAACAGCATTCATGATTGTAGCATCGTCGAATGTGCCGTCGCCTGCTGTAGTCCATTCAAGTGAGGTCTGGTTGGATGCATAGCCGTTGAGCTGTGCAGTTTCGTCGGTACAGATGTTGATATCGAGACCTGCGCTCACGTTGAGAGTCTGGTCAACTGGCAAAATCACGAAGTCGATCCATGCGCAGTCGCTGCCACTGGCAACGCTTGTGTCTTTCTGGTATTTCCAGGTGAAGGTGTGAGTGCCGGCTGTCACTGCATATTGTGCTCTTGTCCAAGCCACACTGCCTGACCAGTTGTTCTTTTCAACATTGTCGATGTAGAAGTACAGCTTGTCGTAGCCGCTTTCTGAAGAAACCTTGTAGTAGAAGGCGATGGAATCGTTTGCACCTACTTCATAGTTGAGTGAGAGCAATGTCTCCGAGTTGTTGCCAATATTGCCTGATTTTACGCAATAATTGCCTTCGTAAGGCTCATCAGTGCATATCGTCCATGGATGTTGTGAGGTGTTTGTCCACAAATGAGTATCGATGACACCTTGCTCGAAGTCTTCAACATTGAGACCTATCTTTGAAACGAAGTCTTTTGTGTCGGTGTAAGCACCTGATGCCACATTCAAAGTGTATTCTGCAGCAAATCCTGATGGAGCGTTGCCGACATACACGTCATACTCGAAGAAGTATAACCCATTAGCCACTATGGTGTTGGCTGACACTGTAGGAGCTGTTAACAACTGCAAGAAGCTGTTGTTCATGACAATGGTAGCGTTGGCGACGTTAGAGTCGGCGTTACCTGTATTCTTGACCAGGAATGTCAATCTTGCTGTCTCTCCCGGGTCGAGGCGGCCGTTGCCGTTGCCGTTTTCGAGTTCGCTAATGCTTACGTTCTGAATCTCAATGACAGGAGCGTAAGCCTTCACTGTAATGTGGTTCTCGTAAGTGTCAGTACCGCTGATGATTGTGACTGTAAACTCAATATTGGTCTTGTTAGGAACCTCGTTCGACACATTAAATGTGAATGCATCGTCAATGCTCTGTGTGTTATTTGAGTTGATAGCTGTGAAGTCAACAGTGGCGTCGGTGATTGTCACGTATTCTGATTCGCTTGTCAATGTCATTGTGCCAGCAGGAGCTGTTGAGCTACCGACGTTCTTGAGCTGGATGTTGAAACCTGCCTGATCGCCATAGTTCAGCTGAGTAGCTTCATTGATAAGTGAATATTCATCGATGATGATATATGGACCGCTGGCTGGGATGACGTCGATGTTAGCCTCGTAGCGGAGGTAGTTCTGACCTGTCACGGTGAGGTGAAGCACTGTCGGAGGCACTTGTGGAGCGATCTCGATGTTCTGTACGCTGCCTGTTGCTGTTGCTACTGCCACGATTTCAAGGTTTTCGCCTTCGCCTTTGGTCAAAGCGATTGTAGTGCCTTCAGGAGCAGTGATCTGGAAGGTGTTGAGACCTGCAAGCTGCACGCTCTGATGGTTCACTGTCATATCCTGAGGAACCTGTGTGTAGATTCTCAAGAAAGCATCGCAGTGAGCGGTGAACATGGTGTAGGTGATGTCTTTTGAGCCTGGGTTTGATGGCCATGAGCTCTGTGCGAGGAAGTACTTGCCAGCCACGTTACCGAAAGCAGGCATCCAGTTGCCTGTGTTGTCAGCGTATGGACCGTAGTCAGGCATGAAGTTGCCATCGAAGAGGTCGTAAACACCCCAAACAAAGGCGTCGTTGACGAATGAATAAGAAACCTCAGTAGGAGAGAGGACGCCGACAGCACCAGCATTCTCGCCGTTGTATGTACGACGCATCCATTTCTCTGTGAAGCAGTTGCCGTTAGAGCCGGTGTAGTTGAACATACCAGTCTGGCAGTTGATTGACATGACGAAAGGCAGCTTGCCTACGTTGTTCATCTGGTCGATGTGGTTGTTACGCACTGCAGGCTCGCCCCAGCCTTCGTTAAGACCGTGGTCGCGGTGCTGTACCCAGAAGGTACCTGCGTTAACAGCGTCAACGACTTGCTGAGGTGTACCACCTGTCCAACCGCCGAGTTCACTTGGTGATGCTGGGATGTAGTTCATTCCTGTAGGTCCGAAATAGCTTGTGACCATAGAGGTGTTCTGGTTCGATGACCAGCTGTTGCCTGGTGTTCCGTCATAGATGCAGTTGATACGCTGTGGATTGTAACCGTGAGCGCGCATGTAACCGCCAAACACCTCCGAGCAGAGCTGGAACCAACGTTCAGTCTGCCATCCTAATGCTGTGACAGGGCTCTGATAGAAAGCTGCTGTCATGTTTGGTGTTGTCTCGTAGTCGATCTGTTTGCTGACGAAGACAGGAAGCTCAGTGGCGTTCTGTGCAACAAGACGGCAGAAGACCATATCTGGAAGATTGTCGTTACCTGCAGCATCAGCATAGAAGTTATCGGTGATGCAGCTGCCGTTGTATGGGTGGCTTGTGGTCTCAGCCGGGATACCCTGCGACATGTTGGTGTTGTGGTCGCCGAGAAGAAGCACTGCAACAGGAGCGATGTCCCATGTGTCGTATGCGTTGTGGAACCATGTCTTCATCTGTGCTGTGGTGGTAGCCGGCATCTCGTCGAGACGATAGATCTCTGTGAGGATACCTTGTTTCATACGGAATTCCTTCAACTGCTCTGCGTATGGTGCCCAAGCGTCGTTGTTAGGAGTGATGATGAGATATTCTGCACCTTCGTCACCGTCGCGGAGCCATTTCTGCATACGAGCTTCATAGTCGATGACAGGAAGCTGGTCGTAGTTCATGAGCTCTGCTGCGAGAATTGGATCCCAGTATTGTGAACGGAGACGGTCGTCACCAAACTGACCGTTGCCGCCTTCGTATGTCACAGAAAGCTCGACGTTGCTGTAAACAATCAAGTCTTTGGTGACAGGGTTGTACTGGAATGGGGTGATAGCCACTGTAACAGCGTCAACACCACGGATGTATGAAGAACCGATGACAAAAGGATTCTCAGGATACATGGCGTCTTTTGCATAAACGCTCATGTCTTTCTTGTAATCCATATCTGGCTCCTCATCCTCAGCCTGGATGCGAAGGGCAGGGGCGATGTTGACATTCTTTATGACTTCCATATCGTAACTTACGACATTGAGAGTGGCTGTTGCACCTGTAGGGATAGCCAGCATACGGCTATCCGTTGGAAGGTTAGGACAGCCTTCGGTGTTAGGAAGCACGATGCCTGAAATGGTGATTTCCGACATGTCTTCGCCGCGATAGTTCATCTGATTCAGTGTAAACTGACCAAGTTCATAGCTGATGTGCATCCCGTCACGGGTCTTCTGACTTACTGAGAAGCCTTGTTTGCCTTTAACAGGATAGGTGTAGGTCTGTGCCATCGTGACATTGGCAAAAAGTGCCAACACAACAACGATGAGCAATCTTGTAATGTTTAATCTCTTCATTTGTTAAATTTATAAATGGTTGATAATTATACTAATCCTCCAAATCCCATGAATGCCATAGCAAGAATACCTGCTGTGATCAAAGCGATAGGGGTTCCTTTTGTTCCTTCAGGGGCTTCCATCAGGTCGATATGCTCGCGGATGCCTGAGAAGATGATCAATGCCACTGCGAAACCGATGGCGATGCCAGCTGCGTAGATGACTGCCTCTCCGACGTTGTTGCCGTAGATGAAGCCTTCACCGACGACCTTCAACGAGACGCCGAGGACGCAGCAGTTGGTGGTAATCAAAGGTAAAAACACGCCAAGTGCTGTGTAAAGTGATGGACTGATCTTCTTCAAGATGATCTCAACCATCTGCACCAAGGCTGCGATGACAAGAATAAATGCTATCGTCTGCAAAAATTCAAGTCCATGAGCCACTAAGACGTATTTATTTAAAAGGTATGTCACCAAGGTGGCGAGCACGAGCACGAAGATAACGGCTGCACCCATACCAACAGCGGTGGATGTCTTCTTGGAAGTGCCTAAAAATGGGCATATTCCGAGGAACTGCGCCAGAATGACGTTGTTGACAAATATTGTCGATATAAGAATGATGATGATTTTCATGGCACTACGTTATTTAGTTTTCTTTAATCTGTTGACTATTGCGATGAGATAACCCAAGGCGATGAAAGCTCCAGGAGCGAGTACGAAGATAAGAATTGTCTGTGCGTCCTCTGGGAGGAATCTCCAATTGAATACACTGCCGCTGCCGAGGACCTCACGGATGGAACCGAGAATTGTCAAGGCGAAGGTGAAACCTAAACCCATGCCGGCACCATCAAGGATTGATGGCCATACCGGGTTCTTCGAAGCGAAAGCCTCAGCACGTCCCAACACGATGCAGTTCACAACGATGAGAGGGATGAACAAACCTAATGTCTCATAGATATCAGGCACGTAAGCCTGCATAACGAGTTGAACCACAGTCACAAACGAGGCGATAACCACGATGAAGCAAGGGATACGAACCTTGTCAGGAATGAAGTTCTTCAATAATGAGATTACTAAATTCGACATTATCAAAACGAATGTTGTCGCAAGACCCATCGACATACCGTTGATGGCGCTCGTCGTGGTGGCGAGGGTAGGGCAGCATCCTAACAAAAGGACGAGGATTGGGTTCTCCTTGATAAGCCCTTTGGTGAAAGTTTTCCAGTTACTCATTGTTTCCTCCTTTCATGAATTGGTCTTTGTTAGCCTCGAAACCGTCGGCAGCTTTCTTGATGGCTTCCGAAACGGCTCTTGAACTGATTGTTGCAGCTGTGATAGCATCGACATCACCGCCGTCTTTCTTCACTTTAAGGATGAAAGTCTTTGGGTCTACGCCGTCAAACTGACCTTTGAACTTGTCGTTCACCATGTTAGCTCCAAGACCAGGGGTCTCAGCCTGTGATAATATCGACACCTTATTAATAATTCCGTTTGCGAGCATACCGACCATCAACTCAATCTTGCCACCAAAGCCGTTCTTCGAATAGGTCTTGATAGCTGCACCGATGAAGTTGCCTTCAGCATCAAATGCCAGGTTGTATGTGAGGTCGTCAATCTCTTTAGTCTCTGTCTTTACAATCTCAACGTCAGATTTTAACACTTCGTTGATAGCTTTGAGATTCTTGTTGGCTTCCACCTGATCGATAGCAGGCTTGGTCAAGCCGTAAACAAATCCAAGCACTCCGCCCGACACGATGGTGATGACCATCAAGGCGATGAGCATATTCTTTAATGTTGATTCTTTCTTTGCCATAACTTCAAAATTTTAAGATTCAACAATTAAACTCCAAAACGTTTTGGTTTGAAACCTTTGTTGATGAGCGGCACAACGGCGTTCATGATAAGAATTGCAAACGATACACCTTCAGGATACTGACCCCACAGACGGATGATGACTGTGATGGCGCCGATGCCGATGCCGTAGATGATCTTGCCTGGCGTTGTCATCGGTGATGTCACCATATCGGTTGCCATGAAGAAAGCGCCGAGGATGAGACCGCCGTAAACGAGATGATACCATGGGGCGATGTATTGTGTCGGGTCGACGAGATAGCAGATGCCTGTCATGATGAACACTGTGAGCAGGATGCTCAATGGTGTCCAGATGTCGATGACTTTGGTGATGAGGAGGTAGATAGCACCGATAAGCAATGCTATTGCGCAGATCTCACCGAAAGCACCGCCACGGTTGCCGAGCACCATGTCGAGGAACTGCATATCGCCTGACTTAGCGAGAGTCCCAACGCCTGATTCTTTCAAAAGGCTCAATGGGGTAGGACCTGTCACTGCATCAGCGAAGAATCCAGCTTCGAAGATCGGCTGTGCCTTTGGCCATGTCGTCATGGCTGTCGGGAATGACACAAGCATGAACACACGACCTACCAATGCCGGGTTAAATGGGTTCTTGCCGAGACCGCCGAACGACATCTTGGCAATGCCGATTGAAACTACACTACCTACGATGACCATCCACAAAGGAAGGTTAGCAGGAACGTTGAAGGCGAGCAAAAGACCTGTCAAGGCAGCAGAGCCGTCGTTGATGGTCAATGGACCCTTGAACAAAAATTTCTGAATGAGATATTCAGTCAGGACGCATGCTGCCACCGAGACGATGGTCAGACGAAGTGCATACCAACCGAAATAATAAATGGCTACAAGCAAAGCAGGAAGCAAGGCGACAATCACCATGTACATTATTTTCCTGACGCTTAAATCTCCGTGAACATGCGGAGAACCTGATATTGTTAACTGATTCATAGCTATTTCTGATTACGTGAACGTATTAATTGTCCTGTCTTTGTCTTGCCGTAACGGATGTAGTCGGCGAGCGGTATGTTGGCAGGACAGGTGAACTCGCATGAGCCGCATTCGATGCAGTCCATGATATTGTGTTTCTCTGTCTCCTCGAAGTTGTTCTGACGTGCCAAGCGGTTCAAGAGATAAGGCTCAAGTCCCATCGGGCAGGCTTGCATGCACTTTCCGCAACGGATGCAGTTGCTCACCTTGCGCGGCTGAGCGTCTTTCTCGTTGAGCATCAAGATACCGGAAGTACCTTTGATGGTTGGGAATGTTGTCACACTCACCGATTTACCCATCATAGGACCGCCGTTGATGAGGTTGGCAGTGTCTTCTGGGAGTCCGCCAGCGGCTTCGATGAGCATGTTGGCAGGAGTACCTATTCTCGTCAAGAAATTAGATGGTTTCTTCACTGATTTACCAGTAACAGTCACAACTCTGTAGACGAGAGGTTTGTTCTTCTGTACCGCCTCGTAGATGGCGAATGTTGATGCCACGTTGACAACCACACAGCCTGTTTCGATAGGCAGCTTGCCTGACGGCACCTCGCGTCCGGTGATGGCTTTGATAATCTGTTTCTCACCGCCTTGAGGGTATTTTGTCTTCAACGGCTGAATCTCGATGCCTTCGAAATACTTGTCGCCTTTGACGATCTCGTCGAGTTTAATGGCGGCTTCCATCTTGTTGACCTCGATGCCGACCACACCTTTAGGTGCGTTGACAGCTTTCATTATGACTTTCACGCCTACGAGGAACTCGTATGGTTTCTCGAGCAGCAGTCTGTTGTCGCAGGTGAGGTAAGGCTCGCATTCCGCTGCGTTGATGATGACGTATTCGGCTTTCTTGTCCTTTGGTATCATCAACTTGACGTATGTCGGGAATGTGGCGCCGCCGAGACCCACGATGCCGTGCTGTTTGATGCGTTCAACGATCTCTTCGCTGGAGAGGGTGATATCTTTTACTAAGGTGTCGCTGGTGTCGATGCCTTCGAGCCATTCGTCGCCTTCCACGTCGATGAAGATAGCTGGCTTACGGTAGCCTGTGTGGTCCATCACGTCGTCAATCTTGTTGACGGTGCCGCTCACTGACGAGTGCACGTTGGCGCTGATGAAGCCCTTCGCCGTCGCGATGAGCTGTCCCACCTTCACCTTGTCGCCTTTAGCGACTATCGGCTCCGCTGGAGCGCCGAGGCACTGACCGAGCGGGATGATAACCTGTTTAGGTATCTCAAATGTGATGATAGGCTGGTCCGACGAAAGCTTGTTTTCTTCCGGATGAACGCCACCTTTTGGAAATGTCTTAATTGGATTCATACCTATTCTTTACTTTCGTTTGGTTGTTCTTTAATAATTTCTGCTGGTTTTTCTTCTACAGGTGCCTCTGCCTTAGGCTTCCTTGGCGGGAAGTTGACCTCATGGATGCTTCCGCGTGGGCAGACCTCGACGCACTTACGGCATTGCTTGCACTTCGTGAAGTCGATGTAGGCGAGGTTGCCGCGCATCTCGATAGCCTCGAACGGGCAGGTCTTGAAGCACTTCTGGCAAGCGATGCAGCTCACCTTGCAGTTCTTCATAGCGATAGCGCCTTTTTCCACGTTGTTGCAAGCCACATACACTCTGCGGTTGTTCTTACCCTTGGCACGGATCTCGATAACACCACGCGGACAAGCCTTGGCACAAGCGCCGCAGCCCACGCATTTGTCTTCGTCGACCTCAGGAAGACCAGTCTCTTTGTTGATGTGGAGGGCGTTGAACTGGCATTTCTTCACGCAGTCGCCCAAACCGAGGCAGCCGTTAGGACATCCGTTCTCGCCTGCATAGAGAGTGTTGGCGAAACCGCAGATGTCGGCTCCTTCATAATGCACCTTCGATGGTGCGTTCTCACAAGTACCGTTGCAACGTACTACAGCGATCATCGGCTCGGCAACGGTAGCGGTAAGTCCAAGTAATCCGGCGACTTTAGACATGTCGGAGCTCGGGCAGTTCAAACCTGAGAGACTCTGCTTCTCGGCAGCGGCCTTAACACATGCCTCAGCGAAGTTACGGCAGCCTGCGAAACCGCAGCCACCGCAGTTGGCACCCGCGAGCACCGATTCAACCTCGTCGATGAGAGGGTTCTCCTCAACCTTGAACTTCTTCGCGACGAAGAACAGAATCACCGCCGCGACTCCTCCTAAAATTCCCAGAATTACAAGGGACCATAGTAAAATGTTACTCATAAAACAAAACATATTTTTAGCGGTTGCAAAATTACTAATTTTATATTAATTATACAAGGAATTTTTGCAAAAAATGTAACCTCTTAATAATTAAAGAGTAACGTGCCACCAGCCGTTTCGACTGAAACGGAATGAAATGGAGCGATATGGATAATCTTAGAAAAAATTGTTTTTTTATAAAAAACTTTATAATTTTGCAAATTCATACTGTTGAAATATGAAAAGATTATTATTATTTTTTGCCCTTATTTTATTGGGAATCATTGGCTTTGCCCAAAACACTTCGCCTTTGGTGGTGAAGGATTTCGTGCTCCAGACCAACGGCATCATGGACATCGACCAGGTGCCTCGCGACGCCCGTACCGACTGGGACAATAACCCAGTCTGTCAGATTCAGGTGAAAGCTGTGGGATTTGATGAAAATCTTATGCAGAAATTTGTTTTTGTGGCGGATGGACTGGATATTATGTATAAAACAATCAGGGATGGGAAAGTGTTATTGTATGTGTCATCGAATAAAAATGGCAAAATTTCGATAAAATATCTTGGTGATTTTGATTTCACATTGCCTTATAAACTTGAGGGATCGAGGATTTACGAGATGGCGTTGGGTATGAAGGAAGCCACGTTAATTATAACAGCAAATCCAACAGAATCAGAGATTTATATAGATAACGAAAAAATTGGAGAAGGATCGGTAAATAAAGAGTTATCAATTGGTATAGAACATCATTACAAGGTTTTAAACAAGGATTATTATTCCGAAGAAGGTACTATTGTGTTTTTAAATGTTGAAACTAAAGAGATAAAAGTCAAGCTTGAGCCAAATTTCGGATTGATAACAGTAACCAGCGAACCTTACGGAGCGGATGTTCTTATCGATGGCAAAAATGTCGGAAAAACACCATACGTAAACCAAAAGATAAGTCGCGGTCCACATAGGGTGGAGCTAAGAAAAGAAGGATATAACGGACTTGTAAAAGTGATAAAGATACGTGCTGGTGAGACTAATGTCGAGCTTGATAGCGTCGCTCTTGTCCCCAAGGAGATGAAATATGGTGCTCTTGTTATTAATTCGACACCGCAAGATGCAGATGTCGTAGTTGATGGAAGAGAAATAGGAAAAACTCCGATTGCCGTGCCGAATTTGTTGATTGGTAACCATAGTGTCGTTTTGAACAAAAAGGGTTATTTCCAGATAACAGAAAATGTGGTTATCTTGGAAAACGACACCACGGTTCTGAGTCTTGAACTTCTGAAAGGTCAGGAAATAACTATAGTGTCAAATAAAACAGGCGATAAGATATTTTTCGATGGCAAATATTTGGGAGCAAGTCCTGTAACGACGACCCTTACGATAGGGTCTCATGATTTGGTGGCTGCAAGAGGCGGCTCTTCTGAGGTTTTGACGGATCTGTTAAAAGAGAAAGATGTTCATTACAGCCAGAAATTGCTGAATGTGAGCTTGTCCAATAATCCTATTACAGAAAATATCAGTATTCCAATTTATGACCGTACTTTTACAGTCAACGGGGTGACGTTTGACATGGTTGCCGTGGAAGGCGGCTCGGTGCCGAGTTTTAATATTGGAAGATATGAAGTTACACAGTCCTTGTGGCAAGCAGTGATGGGAAGTCTTCCAAATATGGCTTATTACGACGATAATCTGCCAGTGTCAAATGTCAGCTGGTATGATGCTGTTGAGTTTTGCAATATATTGAGTGAGAAATGCGGATTACAAAAATACTATAATATTGATAAAACCGGAGGAGAATGGCAGGTTACAATTAATACAGATGCCGATGGTTTTTGTCTGCCTACTGTAGAGGAATGGAAATATGCCGCAAAAGGAGGGAAGAAGAGCAAGGGATACAAATACAGCGGAGGTGACTATATTACCAACGTCGCCTGGTTTGACCAAAACAGCGGCGACAGATTCTTGTATGAGGAAGAAGTGGATTATGGCGATTCAAAAAATCTTAACCGATATTTTAAAAGACTGGATAAGATACACAAGCTGTTGGAAAATAACAAGTGTCGGACTCGTATAGTAGGGCAACGTGATTCCAACGAACTCGGATTATATGATATGACTGGAAATGTCAATGAATGGTGTTATGATACCAATGACAAAAAGCCTCTCTGTGGTGGATGCTATAATAGTTCCAAGAGTTATTGTGAAGTTGATGATTGTGAGAAACATTACTCACCAGATTCAGACTATTCATCTAACGGATTAAGAATAATTCTCAAGTATTAATATAAAATATGAGCTTATGAGAAAGTGTTTATTGTTATTTGTGGTGATAATGACATGCTTAGTCGCATTGTCACAGAATTCATCGCCATTAATGGTTAAAGATTTTGTACAGAATACGACGGAGAAAGTCGATAAAGAAATGGTTCCAAAAAGAAATTGGACAGATAACGACAATAATCCGGTCTGTCTTATAAAAGTGAAGTCATCTGGCTTTGAAAGTGCATTGATGCAGAAATTCCTGTTCGTTCCAAATGGATTGGAAATCACTCAAATGACATTGGAGAACAACCAATGGCACCTTTATGTCTCGTCGAGAAAAATCGGTGAGATAACCATAAAACACATGGGTGACTGTGTTTTTTCGTTGCCATATAAACTTGAACCTGGCGCTGTATATGAGATGACACTGACAATGGAAACTGCCACTTTGATTATCCGTGCCACTCCAGAAGACGCAGAGATTTATGTGGATGGTGACAAAGCTGGAATAGGCTTCGTCCGTGTTCCGGTCTCATTGGGCGTGGAACACCGTTACAAAGTGAAAAGTGCAGATTATTTCCCGAAGGAA
Organism: uncultured Bacteroidales bacterium; assembly: GCA_905234275.1. Classification (GTDB taxonomy): domain Bacteria; phylum Bacteroidota; class Bacteroidia; order Bacteroidales; family F082; genus Limimorpha. The sequence goes on from CAJOHD010000001.1 coordinate 375,365, forward strand.
GGTGTCATGGTATTTACAGAAATAACAGAAAAGACACTTGACATAGACTTAGATCCGAATTTCGGATGGATAACGATTAACACAAGTCCGGAAGGCGCTGATGTGTATGTCGATGGCAAAAGGGTTGGCGTAACACCTTATGTTTTTGAAAAAATAAGAAGAGGGAATCATAAGATTGAACTTAAAAAAGAGAGATTTGCGACCTATGTCGGGATGGTGTCGATACAAAACGGCGAACAGAATGTTGATTTGGAAAATATCACACTTGAAGTGGAAGATATATCCTTTGGCTTCTTGAGCCTGTATGCAAGCCCTGACGGCGCAGACATCACAGTTGACGGTGTCTTCAAAGGCAAGACTCCGCAAACATTGGAACTTACCGTCGGAACGCATGATGTCGTCCTGATGAGGACAGGCTATAATCCTGCAAAAGAAACTATTGAGATAGAGGAGGGGGAGACAAAAATCATCAATGTGGTGCTCTCGCAGTCGCGCGATATAACGATTACTACTGACAAAGATGGTGACAGGATCTTTATTGATGGGAAATTATCGGGGGTGAGCCCTATGACAATAGCTCTCCCGTACGGTAACCATGAAGTTACTGCTGTGCGTGGCGGCTCTGAGGATGAGACGAATCTTGTCTCAATCTTGAGAAAAGACGGCATCAAATCAGCAAAAAGAACAATAGATGTGATGCCGGTTGGTGGCGAAAACATATTGAAACTGAAACTGTTGGGAAATGAAGTGTATAATGTCAACGGAGTGAAATTCAAGATGATATCAGTTAGAGGCGGCACTTTCACTATGGGTGCATCTTCGGCAAATGATAAAGATGTAAAAGATGATGAAACGCCACAGCATGATATCGTGCTGAGCGACTATTACATTGGAGAAATGGAGGTTACACAGGCTCTATGGAAGGCTGTCATGGGAAGCAGAAAAGGCAAATTCAAAGGTGATGATTTACCTGTAGAGAATGTGAGTTGGGATGATTGCATTAAGTTTATCGAAAGATTAAACGAGCTTACTGGCGGTAAGTTCAGGCTGCCAACGGAGGCTGAATGGGAATATGCGGCACGTGGCGGAGAAAAGAGCATAGGCTACAGATACAGCGGCAGCAATACTGCCGACGAGGTGGCATGGTACACGAAAACAACAGGTGACAAAGGAACCAGACAGGTGGGCAGCAAGAAACCCAACGAGATTGGAATCTATGACATGAGTGGCAACGTGCGTGAATGGTGCCACGACTGGTATAGTTATTATCGTCGCGTCAACGACCCTGATCCAAAAGGTCCGGAGAAAGGTGACAAACGTGTGATACGCGGCGGCAGCTGGTATATTGAAGCCAAATCATGTCGCGTAACGGCAAGATCGTTCGCAAAACCAGGAGAAAGAGACGAGTTTATAGGTGTCCGTCTGGCCTCAGATTAATTATAACGTTAAATGATGTTTCTATGAAAAAGTTATTCTTGTTTGTTTCAATGATCGTGTTTGCGATGACGTGTCTCTCCCAAAACACATCTCCTTTGGTGGTTAAAAACTTTGTCAACAAACCTAACGAGATTATTGATAAAGAGCAAATACCCAAAGATGCGAGAAAGGATACCGATGGTAATCGAATAGCCAGAATAAGGGTGAGCGCACTCGGTTTTGACGAAAATATTATGCGTGAGTTCGTATTCGTCCCTGATGGTTTTGAGATAACGCATACGGCGTTCAAAAACGGACAGTGGCTGTTACATGTGTCGTCAAAGAAAAACGGCGAGCTGAAGATAAAATACATGGGTGACTGCGTGTTCCGACTGCCATTCCAACTTGAGGCGGACAAGGTTTATGAACTGACCTTGAGTATAGAAACAGCAACGCTGATAATCCGAGCAACACCAGATGATGCCGAGATATACATTGACAACGATTTTGCCGGTACAGGCTATGCCAGCAAAGCCGTGTCGGTAGGAGTGGAGCATCATTATAAAGTGTCATGTCAGGATTATTTCACAAAAGAAGGTACAACACGGTTCTCCGAACGCGATGAAATGGAATTGGATGTGGAACTTGACCCTGATTTCGGCTGGATTACGGTGACAACAACTCCGAAAGGTGCATCGGTTTATGTTGACGGCGTTGGCGTCGGTAAAACCCCTTATGTCTTCGAGAAGATTAAAAAAGGCCAGCATGTCGTCGAAATAAAGAAGGATAGGTATTCAACGGTGGTTAGGACGATTGAAATAAAAAATGCTGAAATAAATAACGAACTTGAAAACATCGTGCTTAGCGATGACGAGACATATGCCATGGTGGTTCTCAACTCGACACCGGCAGGAGCCGACATCATGATGAATGACAAGTATAAAGGGAAAACCCCGACGACAGCAATTGTTGCCCCTGGACTTTATAAAGTATCGATGACCTTGCGGGGATATGACAATTATGAACAAAAACTTACTTTGACTGGTAACGATACAATATCAATTAATGCTCATTTTTACAGAAGTCACGAAGTGTCAATATCGACCAACGGGAAAGATGACATGATTATCATAGATGGCATATATGTGGGAAAAAGCCCGCTGACCTTAACGCTGGTTGAAGGTGAGCATAATGTAGCAGCAACGCGTGACTCGGTCTCGTTTGTGAACAAGACATTTAATTTGACAACAGATGGTGAAAAATCGATTACCATACGTGTCCCTGAAGGCGCTCTTGATGGCGTTTTCTCTATTGCTCTTGGGAAAAAAGTCAGGTTCTCAAAAGGAAATCTGCAATATCAGGCCTCGACAAAAACATTGCGTTTTGCCAAAAACCAATGGGGTTTTTTAGGTGACAAAAACTACAATATTTCACAAAACAATAACGGCTGGATAGATTTGTTCAACTGGGCTACAGGTAAAAATCCTGCGCATTATTGGAATGATGACAGCCATTATGAAGGCTTTAATGATTGGGGCAAAAACGATATCTCTAATGGATATGGCTATAAATGGCGTACTTTGTCGAAAGATGAATGGACTTATTTGCTGTATGAAAGATATACATATTCGGGAATGAGATTTGCTAAAGCCCAAGTTGATGGCGTAAACGGAATGGTTTTGGTTCCTGATAACTGGAATGCAGCAATTTATGTATTAAAAAACACAGATGTTGGTAATGCCAACTATACTGATAATATTATCTCAGCTGACGATTGGCACAATGGTTTTGAGGCTAATGGTGCTGTTTTTTTGCCTGCGGCAGGTTATCGTTACAATGGAACAGATTTGGCCAATGTCAATGAAAAGGGGCGTTATTGGTCATCAACAATGTCTAAAAAGAACTACGAAGCTTATCATTTGTATTTTAGTAATAAAAAAATGAGCGAAAATCTACGGCATACTGAATATCCTGCTGAGCAGAGCTATGGCTTTAGCGTTCGACTTGTCTGTGATGTTAAATAATTATTGGTGTCAAACGATAAAATGTTGTATTTATGAAAAAATATTTGTTTTTTATTCTTGCGATGACTGTTTCAGTTACCGCATTCTCACAGAACTTCAAGGAAAACCGCAAAAAAGCTGACAGAATAAAAGCCGACGATGCATATTATTTCGGCGAGAGCGGCGAGTGCAAGAACTCCCGTAAAGCCGACGAGGAGGCTCTTAAGGAACTGCTCGAAAACATAGCCATGGACAAGTCGCTGCACCCGCTTTATTTCCAGAACTCCGACGACGAGGACGAACAGCACGAACGCATTCTCGGTACCTTCAGCGAAGTGCTCAAGAAGCAGTCCGACGACCTCGTTCTGGACGATGCCAACGGCTCTGCAAAGGCTTTCCGCTATATCAAGAAAAGCGTCTTTGCCGAACTCTGCAAAGTGAGAGAGTCGAAAATAAAGGATTATATCGCGGAAGCCATGAACGCCGAAGACCTTTACAAGATCGGTGACGCACTGCGCTATTACTATTGGGCTCTCATATTATGCCACTCGCATCCGGATGGTAACTCTTTGAAATTCAGGGAAGAAAGAGGTCCGGAAGTCAACTGCTACAGATGGCTGCTGCGCCGCACCGAAAATATTCTCGCCGACGTGACGGTCATTCCTCTGAAACAGGAAAAAGGCGACAACAACGAGTTTATCTTCAAATTCTCTTACCTCGGAAACGGTATCGACGGTCTTAATTTCTCGTACAACAACGGCAACGGCACAGCCCAAGGCACGGTCGACAACGGCTTGAGCACCGTAAAACTCGTGCATTCCGACATGCATAACGTCAACATCGTTATCGACTTGGAGAACACTGAAGCTGTCAAATTTTACGACCCTGAAGTGTATTCAATAATAAACGCCCTCGACGAACAGATAGATTTCCCTGGCTCAAAAAAATTAGTCCCAATCGACAAAGCCAAGAAAGTGAATAATGTCAATGAAGAGAAGACGTATGCAGACAAGAATATTGCCCAATCAATGGAAAAGTCGGAGGAGTTTATCAATGCCGTCGCTTCGTCGGAGCCTCAGAACGATTATCTCAAAACAATGGAAAAAATCGAGAAGGCTATCGCGAAAAAAGACCTAAACAGCATGGAGAAATATTTCACCCCAGATGGGATGCAGATGATGAGAGACCTTTTTAGCTATGGTAATGGAAAAATTATAGGAAAACCTTCATACAAACTCCTCGATTTCAACGACGAAGTGCTTTGCCGCTCCATTACCATGCAGTTCGACTTCAAAGGCAATGTGAGTTTTATCCGCGACATAGTGTTCCGTTTCGACAAGAACACCAAAAAAGTCAAGTCAATAGCGTTCCGTTTGACGGATATCACGGAGAGCCAGATATTTGCGAAAGAGAAATGGTCGGATGAAGCACGCCTCACGCTGATTAACTTCATCGAGGACTATCAGACAGCATACGCATTGAAACGCAAAGATTATCTCAACCAGATCTATTCTGAAAGCGCTTTGATTATTGTGGGTTCGGTGCTGAAAGAGACCAAGAAAACCGACGACATCAGGCTTGACGAGAAGGTGAGAATCAAATACGACACATTGTCGAAAGGCCAATACATGAAACGTCTCGAAAGAGTGTTTGACAACAATGAGTTCATCAGCATCCGTTTCACAAACACCTCGTTCAACACTGTTAACAATATCAACAATGTGATTGGCGTTCAGCTCAAACAGGAGTATTTCTCAAGCAATTATGGCGATGTGGGCTATCTCTTCCTGATGGTCGATTTGCGTCACGAGAAGCCGATTATCCATGTGAGGACATGGCAGCCTAACGAGACTCCTGTGGATGATATCATCAATGATAAGTCATTTGTGTTCATGTAGTTGCGTTACCGTATCTCGTACGTGAATTCGTTTCTCAGTTTGTCTCTGAAAAAGTAAAGAATAACATAATACACTGCCAGCACTCCGATTCCGATGAGCGCTGCAAGCCATTCTTTTACTGATAAGTTGCTGAGAATCACGATGATAGCGACCAACAAAAACGCCGGGATGAAATAAGCGAACAATGCCGCTTTGTTGCCCTGACTTGTGTTCATGATAATCTTAACCGGCTGACCGACAATGAATTCCTTGTCTTCAGGCTTAGGCACAGTGATGCGTTTCTCCTGCATCTCCGACATCCCACATGCCGACTTGATGCCGCAGGAGCCGCACATGCTCGAGCTAAGTATCTCTATTTCAAGGTCTTTATCGTTTATCTCGACTACCACGCCAGGATGTGAAACATGTTCTCCCATAAGAATTAATTTTTATGCAAAAATACAAAAATAATTCATAAATTTGCATCGTAAAAATTGAATTATGGGAATTAATATTGAAAAATATAAACGCAAAGCCAAGTATTTGGAAGTAAAAGCGATACGTTGGCTAAAATCCATAACGTTTCCAGGCTTTCGCGGCAAACCGTTTTATGATGTGCTCGTGTATTTTATTGACGGTTTTTCGAAGGGTTATCTCACCGACCGTGCGGCAGCTGTGGCTTTCAACGTGTTTCTTGCGATTTTCCCAGCTGTCATGGTGCTTTTCACGTTCATCCCGTACATGCCGCTTGAGGGCGTACAGGATATGATTGTCGAGATGATTCATAAGTTGTTACCGCAAAATATCGCAGGCAGGGTAGTGGGAACCATCGATGAAATCATGTCGCATCAGCACAACACCCTCATGTCGATCGGTATTATTATGGCGTTTTACTTCAGCTCAGGTGCCATCCGCGCCTTCTTCCGCGGCTTCGACATGGGCGTAAACCACATCGGAAAGATGAACATCGTCAGGATGTATGGCGGCGGCTTGATCACCACCTTGATTTTAGGCACTCTGCTCATCACTTCAATAGCGCTTATCATCATCGGAAACGACGTTTTACCTTGGTTTTTCAATAAAATTCATTTCTACAACGGCTTGGTGATTACCCTGATTGACATTGGACGCTGGCTGCTTACGGTGTTCGTGCTTCTTGTCGCCATTTCGGTGCTTTATTTCTTCGGAAACCCTGATAAAGACAGGAAATTCCGCTTGTTCACACCAGGCACGATAATGTTTACGCTGATGTTTATCGTCGGCACTATCGGTTTTAATTACTATATCGTCAACTTTTCCAACTACAACGCGCTCTACGGCTCAATCGGCGGTCTCATCATCTTCATGATGTGGATGTACGTGAATTGTATCATCGTTTTGATTGGCTATGAGCTTGATGCGTCGATTTTCCTCGCGGAAAAGAAGTTATTGATGGAAAAAAGCAAATAAACTATTAAACTATTAAGCTATTAAACTTTTTTTCGTACTTTTGCAAAAATTTTTTAAAATGCGAAAAATTGTTTTTATCGGAAGCGGAGCAATAGCCACTGCAATAGGCGACGTACTCGCTCAGAAAAATAAAGATGAGATATATTTGTTATCCATTGAGGATGAAGTGGTTGAGATGATCAATACCATGCATGTCAACACTTCGTATTTCCCGAAATGCAAACTTAGCGAGAATCTTAAAGCCACGAGCGACAAAAAAGTGCTCCTTGAGGCAAACGTGATATTTCTCGCCATCCCTTCAAACGCAGTCGTTGGTTATCTCAAGGAAAACAAAGATTATATCAATCCGACAGCTTTGCTGGTCAACCTGGCAAAAGGCTTCGGCAGCGGCGATCAGATTATTCCTGATAGCATCAAGTCATTCATTTTCAATCCTTTCATGACGTTGAAAGGACCTTCGTTTGCACGTGAAATCATCAATAGACAGGATACAGGTCTCACCGCTGCAACTACCGACGAGGAGCTCTACAAAATCATCACTAATGTCTTTGACGACACTATGATTCGCACAGATTTCACTACTGACGTAACTGGTGTTGAGTATGCCTCGATTTTGAAGAATATCTACGCCATTATCATAGGAATGGTCGATGCCAACTTCGACTCGGCGAACCTTCGTTCCATCGTTATCACTAAGGCACTCAATGAGATGCGTCGCTTGATAATCACTTTCGGTGGCGAAAATAGCACCATGTATCATTATTGTGGTTTCGGCGATTTTTCACTGACAGCTCTCAACGACATGAGTCGCAACCGTACGCTCGGACTGCTTATCGGAAAGGGTTTCTTCAACAACTGCATGTCAGATAACGTTGTGCTTGAAGGTCGCATTGCTGTGGATATATTCTATAAGAAACTTGTTGATAATCAGATCGATATGGCTGATTATCCTTTGATGTGCGAGCTTTATCATGTGTTGAATGATAAGAATTATCCAACCCGTAATTTCATCAAGAACATCCTGAAAAACTAATGGGAATAGTAGTACGACAGAGCATTAAAGGCACGATAATGAATTACCTCGGCGTTGCCGTGGGGTTCATTACCACCTTCTTTGTGATGACGAAATATCTCACTCAGGAGGAGATCGGCCTTACTCGTGTCATGGCTGATGCCGCCTTGTTGCTGTCGGGTCTCGCTGCGCTGGGTACCAACACCTCGGCGATGCGCTACTATCCTTATTTCAAAGACAAAAAGAGTCGCGACCATGGCTTTTTCGGCTGGACATTGATAGTTCCGGCTATCGGATTTGTCATCTTTACGATATTGTTTTTCGTCTTTAAAGACTTCATAATCAATAAGTTCTCCGACGAGTCGCCTCTGTTTGTCGATTATATGTACCTCGTCATCCCGATGGCGTTTTTCATGATGTACATGACGGTGTTTGAGACCAACGCCAACCTGCTCATGCGCATCGTCGTTCCAAAATTCGTCCGCGAGGTGGGAGTGAGGCTTTTCACCCTTGGTGACTACATTCTGTACATCACTGGCGTCATCGGTTTGGACGGCATGGTGATTGGTCTTTGCTTGGCTTATCTTGCTGCTACATTGTTGAATATCATCTATTTACTGTGTCTGTCGAAGATTAGTTTCAAGATAGAACCTGGGCATGTAACGCCTCGTCTGCGCAGGGATTTCATGTTTTACACGCTTTTCTTAACGGTTGCGGCAGTCGTCGGAAATATTATCCCGAGCTTGAACACTTTCTTTATCTCAGCAAAGATGGGTCTTGCTGTGACCGGTATATACACTATCGCGGCATATATGGCTAATTTGGTTGAGATGCCGTATCGTTCGGTGGCTGCAATTTCGCGTCCGATCATCTCGCAAGCGATGAAAGACAATGATACTCAACGTGCTACGATGATGTGCAAAAGTGTTTCGCTACATCAGTTGATAGCCGGGGCTTTCGTGTTTTTCATCATCTGGATCAACATTGACCTGTTTTTCGAACTGCTTCCAAACGGCGAAAGTTACGTTGACGGAAAGTGGGTTTTCTTCCTTCTCGGACTGGCAAAATTAGTCAATTCTTCGCTCAATATTGGAGTTACAGTGCTAAGCTATTCGCGCTGGTATTACCTGCAACTTGTCTTCACGGCAATCCTCACAATCAGCGCTATTATATTGAATAACAAGCTGATACCAATTTGGGGTATGACAGGAGCGGCGTGGTCTTCGATAATCTCGTTCTCCATTTATTATTTGTTTTTGCTGTCGCTTATTATTTGGAAAACTGGAATTTCTCCATTTTCATGGAAAGAAATTGTGGTGATAGCAATTATGATGCTGTTATTTGCAATCAATTGGTTATCAGTTAGATCTGCTTCGATTTGGTTTGTTGAGTTGTTGGGTGATGGAATCGTGGTCAAGGTGGCAGAGGCAGTGCTCAGAACCGGAATTATTGTGATTATTGGTTTAACAATAATATATTATACGAAAATTTCTAAAGAAATAAATGAAATAATAAATAAGGTCTGTCATTTCGACCGACTGTAAGGAGCGGAGAAATCTCCGGCAAAATATGAAAAAACTAATATTATCAATTATATTGTGTTTCCTGGCGATTACTTCGTTTTCGCAAGTAAGGGGTATAGTCAAGGATGATACCGGCAATGTGCTTGTTGGCGCCAACGTCGTATGGAAAGGCACCAATCATGGCACCACGACAGATGCCAACGGTTCATTTGCGTTAAATAGGTGCGATGAAACCGACTATTTAGTCACTTCATTCGTCGGATTTAAAAACGATACAACTTTCTGTAAAGATATTGATTATGTGGAAGTTAAGCTGTCGAGCGAGGTGGCTGTTGTGGATGCGGTTGTTGTGAAGGCATCGCGCCCTGGAAGGTTTAAGCCGAAAGATGTAGCAAATATTGAGGTTATCACAACCACCGAGTTGTGTCGTGCCGCCTGCTGTAATCTCGGAGAGAGTTTCTCCACAAACCCATCTGTTGACGTAGATTATTCTGATGCGGCGACTGGTGCAAAACAAATCAAACTCCTCGGATTATCAGGAAGTTACGTCCAGATGCTGACTGAAAACGTGCCTGCTTTCCGTGGTGCTGCGGCCCCATTCTCATTAGGTTATATACCTGGAACTTGGATGCATTCGATTCAGGTGTCAAAGGGTGCCGCGACAGTGAAAAATGGCTATGAGTCGATAACCGGACAAATCAACGTGGAGTATCTGAAACCTCAGTTGGATGAGGAACTCGACATGAATTTATTCATTGACAGTCATCTGAAAATTGAGGCAAATGTTGAAGGCAATTATCACTTCAACGATGCGCTAAGTACCGGATTATTAGGACATTACGAAAATATGTGGATGGAACATGACGGCAACGGCGACGGTTTTATGGATATGCCTAAGGTTCAGCAATATGACTTTATGAACCGCTGGATGTACAAGAAGGACCATTACGTCATGCAGGCTTACGTTAAGGCTTTGCAAGAGGATAGAAACGGCGGCCAGACGGAGGATGCTCATCATTCGATGCATAGACAAGATACTGTGAATCAATTATATAAGATCAATATCGAATCTGAACGTTACGAGGGAGTTATCAAGAATGCTTATATTTTCGATGAAATCCATAACACTAACGTCGCTTTGATTTTAGCGGGTTCAATCCACAAAATGAATTCGCTTTACGGCGTGAGAACGTATGACGTGGATAATAATAATGCTTACGCGCAGCTGATGTTTGAGACTGAATTCACGCCAAGTCACAGTATATCAACGGGTTTGTCGTTCAATCATGACTGCTACAATGAACACTGGACCTTGTTGCCGAACTTAGTCAAAGATCCTGATGAAAATATTGGAGGCGCATACGCACAATATACTTTCAACTATGACGACAGATTGGTGATTATGGCGGGTATTAGAGGCGATTACAGCGATTTATATGGTGCGTTTGTTACACCTCGCGCTCATTTGAAATGGAGCGTCAGCGATCTTTTAAAACTGCGTTTTTCGGCAGGAAAGGGCTATCGCACGCCTCGTCCGATGCCTGATTATCATACACTTTTGGCGAGCAGCCGCGATATTATCGTCGACGACAACCTGAAACAGGAGGAGGCTTGGAACTATGGGGCTACAGCGTCGTTTGATATCGATATTTTTGAGAAGTGCTTGCTTATCAATCTGGAATATTATTATACAAACTTCTTGAATCAGGTGATTACTGACGTCGACAGCGACATTCACCAGGTACATTTCTGCAATCTTGACGGAATATCGTATTCGCATACCTTCCAAATTGATGCGACATACCCGTTTTTCGAGGGTTTCTCGCTGTTGGGCGCATTCAGATATAACGACGTGAAATACACCATCAACGGAGTGCTTCGTGATAAGCCTTTGACCAGCCGTTACAAGGGTTTGGTGACAGCAACATACAAAACTCCGCTTGAAATATGGCAGTTTGACCTCACATTGCAAATCAACGGCGATGGTCGTATGCCTGACGGATTCGGTACTTTTGATGCTTATCCGATACTTAATGCTCAGATACTCAAATGGTTCCGCTGGGGAAATATCTATATCGGAGGTGAGAATCTCACTAATTTCAAACAGAAAAACCCAATCGTAGGCTATGATGATCCATGGGGTCCGGACTTCGACGCGACAATGATTTACGGTCCAATCGATGGCATTATGGTTTACGCCGGAATTAAATGGAAATTAACAAAATAGAATATTATGAAAAAGCTGGTTTTATTGACATTTGCGGTGTTTTTGGCAGCCTTGGTCCAGGCTCAGAACATTAAGGAAGTTGTATTTACAACCGACCCTGAGATCGAATGCCAGAACTGTGTGAAAAAAATCAAAGATAACCTCCGTTTCGAAAAAGGAGTGAAGGCTATCGACCCTGATTTAAACACCAAACTCGTTACTATTCAATACGATAGTGAGAAAACAAACCCTGAAAACCTGATCAAGGCATTCGCCAAAATCAAGTACAAGGCAACGGTTGTTGAACCGGATAAGAAGGATAAAGAGGATAAGAAGGATAAAAGATGAAAATCGTCATCGTCGGAACGTCGCATCCTTATCGTGGAGGCATTGCAGCTTTCACCGACAGACTTGCAACTGAGTTTGTCAAGGAAGGTGTTGATATTGAAGTCGTTACATTCAAACTTCAGTATCCTTCGTTTTTGTTTCCAGGTAAGACGCAGTATTCCGACGCTGAAGCTCCTGCAGGCTTCCCGATTGAGCGTAAAGTCAACTCTATCAATCCGTTAAACTGGATTAAGGTAGGGAAGGAGATACGTAAAAAGAATCCCGACATCGTGATTTTCACTTACTGGATGTCGTTTTTCGCCCCTTGTTTCGGCAATATTGCAAGAGTGATAAAAAAGAACCGTCAAACCAAGTGTATCGGATTGATTCACAATATGATACCGCATGAGAAATCGGTTCTCGACAAGATGTTGCCACCGTATTTTGTGAAATCGATGGACGGCTTTGTGGCGCTCTCACAATCGGTGCTCGATGATGTAGCGTCGCTTGACAAACAAGGCAAGCCGAAATGCATGGTTCCGCATCCATTGTACGACCATTATGGCGAAATAATGGAAAGAAGTGAGGCGTTACATCATCTCAATCTTGACCAGAGTTATCGTTATTTTTTGTTCTTCGGACTCGTTCGCGCATACAAAGGTCTGGACCTCCTGATCGATGCTTTTGCCGACAAGAGACTTCGAAAACACAATGTCAAGTTGATTGTCGCAGGTGAGTTCTACGACGACGAAAAACCCTATCTTGAACAGATTAAAAAGCGCAGTGTCGATGATTTGGTAATAATTCAAAATCAATATATTAGCGATAATGATGTAAAGTATTACTTTAATATTGCTGATATCGTCGTTCAGCCATATAAATCGGCTACACAAAGTGGCGTTACGCAGGTTGCTTATCATTTTGAGAAGCCGATGCTTGTCACCAATGTCGGCGGCTTGGGCGAGATAATTCCTGACGGAAAAGTCGGTTATGTCGTCGAACCAAATCCGTCAGCCATCGCCAATGCTCTTGTCGATTTCTGTGAAAACGATCGCTATGGCGCTCTGGTTGAAGGAGTTAGGGATGAAAAACAAAAATATCAGTGGTCAAACATGACTGCTGCGATAAAAAATCTGTTATGAAGAAGTTAATAGCTTTGTTTACCAAGATATTTCCACGTCAGACGCTGATACGCTTCAGCGGGCTGTTCAGTTTCATTATCAGACCGTTTTATATTGGCAACAAAGTGGAGTGTCCGGTGTGTGGCAAACACTTCCGAAAATTCCTTCCTTACGGCTATGGAAAGGCTATGGATAATCGTCTTTGTCCTAATTGCTTATCACTTGAGCGTCATCGACTTATATGGCTTTACTTAAAGCAACGCTCTAACTTTTTTTCAGCCCCTTTAAAAGTGCTTCATTTTGCTCCTGAGCAGCCGTTTTTGAAACGTTTTAGGGCATTGAAAAACCTCGATTACACCACCGCTGATCTCGACTCGCCGATAGCTGATTTGCATCTTGATGTGACCAATATCGACCTTCCCGACAACCAATATGACGTCGTGATTTGCAATCATGTTTTGGAACATGTCAACGATATGAATAAAGCTTTCTCGGAGATAAAACGTATTTTGAAACCAGGTGGCTGGGCAATTCTGATGGTTCCTATCAATCCTAATGTCGATACTTGGGAAGATCCTTCAATCACCGATCCTGAGGAACGTAAACGCTATTTCGGTCAATACGACCATGTGCGCCAGTTCGGTCGCGACTATGCTAAAGTGCTTGAAAACGCTGGCTTTAAGGTGGATGCCGACCGTATTTATTATGATTTGACAGAAGGACAGCGCCAAAGAATGCGATTGGCAAGGCCGGGAGAGGAATTGATTTACAGAGTAATAAAATAAGAGGTTCCTCGCTCCACTACGTTTCGCTCGGAATGACAATCAGATTTGGGGAATATTAAGGCGCGGCGTTTCACGCCGCGCCTTAGTTTTAAATATGATTTAAATTGTCATTCCGAACCCCTTTAGGGGTGCGGAATCTCCTTATTTCGCTAAGAAAGGATAACCGTATTCCGTAGCAGGAACGAATGTTTCCTTAATTGCGCGTGGGTTCGTCCAGCGGATGAGGTTCCACAGACCACCGGCCTTGTCGTTGGTACCTGATGCGCGTGAGCCGCCGAATGGCTGGCATCCCACGACAGCTCCCGTTGGCTTGTCGTTGATGTAGAAGTTACCTGCTGAATATTTGAGTTTCTGGTCGGCGAGCTGACGAGCCTTGAGGTCGTTGACGAAGATAGCTCCTGTCAATGCGTAAGGTGATGTGGTGTCGCAGAGTTCCAGTGTTTCCTCATATTTCTTGTCGTCGTAGACGTAGATGGTGATGATTGGTCCGAAGATCTCCTGAGCCATTGACTCGTAGTTCGGCACCTTGGCGAGGATGACTGTAGGCTCGACGAAGTAACCGACGCTCTTGTCGCAGTTGCCACCGAACACGATCTCTGCGTCCTTGCTGGCTTTTGCTCTGTCGATGTAGCCTTTGCAGTTGTCGAATGAAGCCTCATCTATGACAGCGTTGACGTAATTGGTGAAGTCTGTGACGTCGCCCATCTTGATTGTGCTGAGCATGTCGCCAACGATCTGTTTCACTTCTTTCCACATCGACTTCGGGATATATGCGCGTGATGCTGCCGAGCATTTCTGGCCTTGATATTCGAAGGCGCCGCGGACGATAGCGCATGCCACCTCGCGTGGATTTGCTGAGCTGTGAGCGAAGATGAAGTCTTTACCACCTGTCTCACCGACGAGACGTGGATATGACTTGTAATTGGCTATATTGACGCCTACGCCCTTCCAGAGGCCCTGGAATGTTGCTGTCGAACCGGTGAAGTGGATACCGGCGAGGTTCGGGTTGTTCAAGGCGACGCCGCCAATCAAAGAACCCTTGCCTGGCAGGAAGTTCACGACGCCAGCAGGAAGACCTGCTTCCATTGCGATCTGCATGATGTGATAGTTCGAAAGCAATGCTGTCGTTGATGGTTTCCAGATGGTGGTGTTACCCATCAAAGCTGGTGTCATGTTCAAGTTAGAAGCGATAGAGGTGAAGTTGAACGGTGTCACAGCCATGATGAAGCCCTCGAGTGGACGGTATTCCACGCGGTTGAGCTGGTCTGGACTCGATGAAGGCTGCTCTGAATAGAGGTTGCCTGCATAGTAGTTGTTGAAACGGTAGAAGTCGATGGTCTCGCAAGCTGAGTCGATTTCAGCCTGGAAGCAGTTCTTTGACTGACCTAACATACATGCAGCGTTGATGCGTGCACGGTATTTGGTTGCCAAAAGCTGACCGATACGTGCCATGATGGAAGCTCTCTCAATCCATGGGGTGTTTTCCCAGTCTTTCTTGGCCTTAAGAGCGGCGTCGATAGCCATGTTGACTTCTTTTTCGCCGACTTTATGGTATTTTGCAATCACATGCTTATGGTTGTGTGGCATGACCACTTCGCCCATGTCGCCGGTATGGATTTCCTTACCACCGATGATGATAGGAATCTCCACTACTTCCTTCGACTGTTTTTCGAGTTCTTTCTCCAAAGCGATGCGCTCAGGGCTGCCCGGTCTGTATTCTTTCACAGGCTCGTTAGCAGGATGTGCAAATTGAAATAATGCGTTATTCATGAGTTAATTATTTAATGGTTTGTAATTTTCATTATTTTTGAAGTGCAAATTTAGGAAATTTTTTGAAATGATGAGTCGCTAATTCAAAAAAAAATAATATTTTTGCATAAGAATAAAATTTGAGTGATATGTATGTAAGAGCAGGATATAATAATGATTCATATATTTCTGAAGCAACACGTCGTAATTGGAATAAATTGCATTCTGATGAGAATATGAAGTTGGTGTCAGGGGCTAACAAACGATTATCATCTAAATGTATTCTTCCAGTTGAGTATTTTGTGAATCCAAATAATATACGTAACATCCAATTGTTTGTAGATTATGTAAGACAAGAAAATTGGGATACAATTGATGTTTTATATTCGGTCGCTATAAATCTTTTGAGAAAAAAAAGCATTATAGAAAAGAAACATGTGCAAAAAGTTTTGTCAACAATAAATGCTATAGTAATTGATGATGTGCTTGATTACCATTTTCCAGAAAACGAGTTGGATATATTAGGATTGGTATATCAAAGTTTATTACTTGAAGGTGAAAAGAATAAAAAGGGATCCTATTATACCCCTAATTCTATTACAACTGAAATGACAAAAGATTTAGATTTTTCTAAAGATCAGTTTTTTTATGATCCTTGTTGCGGGAGTGGTGCTTTTTTAATATCATTAAAGAATGTTAATCCTAATAATCTATATGGCTCAGACAATGATCCGATAGCAGTTATACTGGCCAAAGTTAATATGCTGCTTAAATATGATACATATGAATTTGATCCACATATATATCTTTTAGATTATCTAAACGATAGCATTTTTTCTGCAGATGATGAAATTCACAATATTAGATTTTCATATATAGTAAGTAATCCACCTTGGGGGGCAATGGTTGATAGTGCAGAATTATCATCCATAATTAGTTCCAAAGAGAGTTTCTCTTATTTCTTTGTTAAAGCATATGATCAAATATGTGATAATGGCACGGTTCGTTTTTTGCTACCAGAATCAGTGCTGAATGTCAAATGTCATAAGGATCTGAGAAGATTTATGCTTCAAAATGGATGCTTAAAAAAGATATCATTGTACTCGGGTTCGTTTACTGGAGTAATGACCAAATATGTAGATATATGCTTGGAAAAGCGAGAAAGAGAAAATAATGTGATTGTAAAAGAGGGAAATACGACTAGATATGTAAGAATAGATTCGTTTTATGAAACGGAAGGATATGTTTTTAATCTATTGGGTGATGAGGATATTGATATTATAAATAAAGTTAAAAGCAAGGGCGTTTGTAGTTTGAGAGGTAGTTCGTGGGCGTTGGGTATTGTCACTGGTGATAATAAAAATAAACTAAAAAAACAAAATGATCATGATACTGAGCCGATTTTTACGGGAAAAGAAATTGAACAATATAGATTAAAGCGGCCGCAGAATTATATAAAATATATAAGAAATGAATTTCAACAGGTAGCTAAAGATGAGTATTACAGGGCTTCTGAAAAATTGGTGTATAAATTCATATCAAAAAAGTTGATTTTTGCTTATGATGATTCTCGAAGTTTGTTTTTAAATAGTGCTAATATATTGATTCCAAATGTCAAAGGAATGTCTATCAAAAGCGTATTAGCATTATTGAATTCAGATTTGTATCAGTTTTTATATATGTCAATGTATGGTGAAATAAAGGTTTTGAGAGGAAATCTTGAGGAATTGCCATTCCCATTATTGACACAAAATCAAGATAGAGCTTTGGTGTCGATGGTAACAGCAGTATTAGAAGGTGATGATGAGTCTAAATTGTTGATTCAGAGATATGTTTATGACATTTTCGGTATTACTAACAAACAAGTTGAATATATAAATAGCAAAATTTATGGAAAAGTTAATTGAAGAATTAAAAGTATGCATAAGTGCATTAAATAACAAAATTGGTCATCAAAAAGATCTGGATGACGATGTTTTGGAAAAATTGTACTCCGTTTTTCCTTTTAATAAATTTGAATATGTTATAAGTCGCTTGATTTCATGTGGTATAATAGATTTCAAAGATTATTTAAATTTAAGAAACTCATATCTAGAAAGGAATAAATACTTGTATGTGTTTGAGATAACGGCTCCGAGGACATTTGGCGAAACTTGGGCGCAACGTCATTTAAATGAGTTGGTTCAAGAATTAAGACGACCATCGTCAAGTCTTGATCCTAATTATTCTGGTCAATATGATTTTTGGTATAATGGAATAAAAATAGAGGTTAAGGCATCACGTGCTGTTAAACGTGAAAGTGGAGAAGCTCTGATTATTAAAGCGTTATCAAGTGATTCAAAATCTGGTTTTGATATGAATTTTCAACAAATTAAACCTGGATGTTGTGATGTTTTTGTATGGATTGCCGTCTGGAGGGATTTGATTAGATACTGGGTGTTATCAAGTGACGATGTTAAGTGTAATGCGTACTATTCTAAAGGCCAGCACCGCGGTAATACTGGAGAGGGTCAATTGTGGATTACCGAAAAGAATATTAGGGAGTTTAAACAATATGAAGTATCACCAAGAGATATTTTGGACAAAATAGTTGAGAAAGCAGGCAAATAGATTTTTTTTCGGTGTCGGTGTGATTACCTCAAACAATGCGTTTTATCGCACTTAAAAAATGTGTGTGTTTTCCTAACTCCTTATTGAAAACACCAGTTTGGTCAAGTGAATCAATTCTGACTTTTCCGGAGGCATGGATGATTTTTTCGTTGTCCAAAATGATGCCGACATGCACTATATGATGCTCTTCGTTTTCGAAAAACGCAATGTCGCCAGCCTTCGCTTCTGTCAGGAAATACACGTCTTCGCCGCATTCCACCTGCTGTGAGGCATCACGTGGTAACTTGATTCCGATAGTCTTTGCGCACAATTGCACGAAAGCGGAGCAGTCGATGCCGAAAACGGTCCTTCCTCCCCAGCGATACGGCACGTCAAGAAGCTTTAACGTGTTGTTAATGAAACTGTTAGCTTCAATGCAGCATTTGTCTTTTGAATAAACCGTCGTTCCGAAAGTCAAAATTTTTGAATCATATAACTCAATCGGATTGTTGACCACATAGCAATCGCTTGAAGCTAATGCCTTAAATGCATCTTCTTGAATATCAAAGTGTTGCAGACTTCTGATCCAGCCTTCATATCCGTCGTATTCCATCTTGATATAAAGCCAGTCGCCGTTTTTCTCCAAGACTTCGTAAAGGTCGTTAAACAACAATTCAGTCACCAGTTCGCTCTCGTGATGAGGCTCTTTTCTAACAGGGATTGCCGATAAAGTGCAGATTCCAAACATAATTGAAACTTTTTTTGCAAAGTTACAAGAAATTTCCTTATTTTTACAAGTTAATTTTTTCATTTTGAAAAATAACTTATTTTATTTTTAAATCATTGATTATGAGTAAGATAAAGGCTGTTGTAGAAAAGATTCGCCATTCATATTATGGTATAATGAAGGTCTCGGCTTTCGTTTTGACCATCTTGATTATCATCGCGCTGATGCCGCGAAACGTCAAATTTAAATATGAATATCAGAAAATGCGCCCCTGGCCGCATGAAAGCCTTTACGCTCCGTTCAACTTCCCGATTTACAAGTCAGACGAGACTGTGAAGAAGGAAAAAGAAGAGGCATTGAAGAGCGTGGAGCCGATCTTTGTGTTTGATGCGCTTGGAACTGAAAACGGTCGCGAAAAGCTGCTCAAAGACTTTGATTATCAATGGAATGATACTATTGGCGATAAGGATTATTATAGAAATCTGATACTGAATATTTACGACCATATCGAGAATAACGGCATAGTGGCGAAAAACGACCGAACCAACAATTTCAAAGGCGATGAGATGGTGGTTGTGGTGCGCAATAAGGTGCAAACCAAGTGCAAATACGATGATTTGAACACCATGGCGACAGCTTCGGCTTACATCCAAAGTCAAATCTCGAAGATATCGGATTATAAGACTATGCAATTGATTAGCAATTTGTTACATAATTCTTTGCGACAAAATGTAATCTATTCGGAGAGCATGACGAAGCAGGCCGAGAAGATGGCTGTCGATAATATCATGCTGACTTTCGGAATGGTTCAGAAAGACGAGCTCATCATCATGGAAGGGGAGATCGTGACAGAGGAGAAGTATCAGATTATCAGCTCGTTACAACGTGAATACGCCGACATTACCGCTAAAAATTTCTTCAGCAGAAACTACATGCTTTATGGCCAGCTGCTTTTGGTGACTATTGTTTTATTAGCTTTGTACATGACTCTCAGGATGTTACGTCCTGATATTTTCGAGCAGCTGCGTTACATCAACTTGATTTTGTTGCTGATGCTGGTGATGATAGTGCCGTCGTTCCTCCTTGTAAAATATTCTCCATCAATGATTTACATGATGCCTGTGGCGATCATGGCGATGCTGCTGATGACGTTCTTCGATGCCCGCATCTCCATCATTGTGCAGGTTATGACACTGGTTATCATCAGCTTGGTGGTGCCTAACCCGTTCCAGTATTTCTTCGTCCAGATGCTGGTGTCGTTCGTCGCAATCTTCAGCATGACCAAGCGCACGCGTAGAGCCAGTTATTTCGGCACTTCGCTGGCGGTTTTTGCCACTTATGTCATCGTGTATTTCGGCATGATGCTCATTTATGACGGCGGCTTCGACTCTCTCAACCTGACCACTATCTTTATCTATGCTGGTAACGCTTTCTTCACTATGTTGGCGCTTCCGCTGGCCTTCCTGTTCGAGCGCGTGTTCGGTTTTGTCACCGATCTTTCTTTGCTCGAATTAAGCAATACCAACAGTCCGCTGTTACGAAAGCTGGCGTCGGAGGCTCCTGGAACCTTCCAGCATGCGATGCAGGTTGCCGACCTCTGCGAGGAGGTTATATATAATATAGGTGGCAATGCGCTGCTCGTCCGCACAGGCGCGATGTATCACGATATCGGAAAGACACGCAATCCGTTCTATTTCATTGAAAATCAGAATGGTAAATATAATCCGCATGACGATGTGTCGTATTCTGAAAGTGCTCAGATTATCATCAGCCATGTTATTGACGGAATTGAGATCTGCCGAAAATATCGTATTCCAGAGCAGATTATCGACTTTGTGAGGACTCACCATGGTACTCGTCGTACGGAATATTTCTACCAGATGGAACTGCGCGAAAACCCTGATGGCGTTGATGAACGCGACTTCTGCTACCACGGACCGGTGCCGTTCTCTAAGGAGACAGCTGTGCTGATGATGTGCGATGCCGTCGAGGCCGCTTCACGAAGCATGCAAGAAAAGACAGAGGAGTCGCTTAACAAGCTCGTCGACAACATCATCGACGGTCAGATGAAAGCTCACCAGTTCGACAACACCAACATCACCTTCCACGATATCTCCGTGACGAAGAAAGTGTTGAAAAAGAAGCTGATGAGCATATATCACGTTAGAATAGCTTATCCGGATTGATAAATTAAATTATAGAAATCATGAAAAAATTCTTATTGACAACCATAGCCTTAGTCGCTTTCTTTTCATCTTGCGGCAGTTCTGACAATAACAAAAAAGAGAGCAATAAGCAAGATGCAACTGTTTCAGAATCAACAGCTAACGAAAAGTCTTACGTGAAAGTGATTTCGTATAAAGACTTCGTTAAAAACATTTGGGATTTTGAAGCAAACCCTACGGAGTTCGTTTTCAAAGGCAACAAGCCTTGTGTGGTTGACTTCTACGCCACCTGGTGCGGTCCATGCAAGATGGTTGCCCCGATTTTGGAGAAGCTGGCTCAGGAATATGACGGCAAAGTCGATTTCTACAAAGTAGATACCGACAAAGAGCAGAAGCTCGCTATGGTGTTGAAAATCCAGTACTTACCAACGATTTTATTCGCAAAAGAAGGCGCTCAGCCAGAGAAATCGGTAGGCGCGAAAGACGAAGCATATTTTCGTTCACAAATCAACAAGCTGTTAGGTGAATAACATTTTCCCGACATCGTATCTGCCTGACATTCAGTATATTGCGCTGTTTTTAAAAAATGAGGCGCCGAAGATAGAACTGTTCGAGACCTATCAGAAACAATCGTGCCGAACACGTTGTAATGTGATGACAGCCAATGGTTTGCAGACATTAACAGTGCCTATCGTTAAAACCAACGGCAACCACACTTTGACAAAAGACATCGCGATAAGTTATAAAGAACCCTGGCAACAGATTCACCAGCGCTGTTTGGAGGCGGCATATCGCAAAACGCCTTATTTCGACTACTATTTCCCTTATTTGGAAAAGGCTTTTTCGACCCGATTCGACAAGCTCATCGACTTAAATGAGTTCTGTTTGAAATTCATCCTTAAAGTATTGAAAATCAATAAAGAAATAGTTTATACTGAAGATTTTGAGCCGATTTCTGATCCGGAAGATTATCGTGTCAAGCTTTCCAAATGGTCGCCTGATTCGACAGATTTTCCAAAGTATTATCAAGTGTTCAGCGACAGGCAGCCGTTTGTCTCGAATTTGTCAGTCATCGATTTGATTTTCAACGAAGGACTGGAGGCGATTAACTATTTAGATGTCATTTCGAGCTGTTGTTCCCCACGTCATTTCGACCGACCGCAGGGAGTGGAGAAATCTCCTGCAAATTGAATGAGATTTATTCGCCTGCGGCGAATGCTTTCGCTTCGCTCAGGTCTCCGTTCCGTTTCACTTCAGTCGAAATGACGATTTTTTTGTACATTGTATTAATTTTTGTATATTTGCAGATTAAAATTATTCGAAATTTCAACATAAAAAACTAAATAAAATGGCAAGAAAACTTGAAAAGAAAGACTTATTGAAGAATGTCGTGAAGCACATCGACATCAAGAAGTACGACTCAACAGAAATCATCGATGCAATGCGCAATATGTCGTTCACATCACGCGACACTGCCCGCGCCGCCGACATCTACATGATGATGGTGAAGGAAAAGAACTGCACCAACATCCTCACTCTGGCCGGTTCGACCTCAGCAGCAGGCTGTATGCAGGTTTACGTCGACATGGTTCGCAACAAAATGATTGACGTCGTCGTCTCGACAGGCGCTTCAGTCATCGATATGGACCTCTTCGAAGCCCTTGGTTTTAAACACTATATCGGTGAAAAAGAGAACATCATCCCTGACACAAAACTTCGCGAACTCTACATCGACCGTATTTACGACACATTCATCGATGAGGAACAGCTTCAAGTGTGCGACCATGCCACATACGAGCTCGCCAACATCCTCGAGCCACGTCCATATTCATCACGTGAGTTCTTGTGGAACCTTGGTAAATGGCTGCATGAAGGCCACGGCGTGAAGAAAGACAGCCTCATCCAGACATGCTACGAGTGCGGCGTCCCGATGTTCTGCCCAGCATTCTCAGATTCTTCAGCAGGTTTCGGTATCGGTCTGCACCAGTGGGAGCGCAAGAATGCCGGCAAGCCATACGTGAGCATCGACTCAGTCGCCGACTTCCTCGAGCTGACAGAAATCAAGATGGCTGCTCCACAGACAGGCTTGTTCATGGTCGGTGGCGGTACACCTAAGAACTTCGCTCAGGACACTGTCGTCTGCGCTGAAATCCTCGGTCACGAGGTGCCAATGCACAAATACGCTATCCAGATCACCGTTGCTGACGTCCGCGATGGCGCTTGCTCATCATCAACATTGCTCGAGGCAGGTTCATGGGGCAAGGTCAGCGAGAAGCTCCAGCAGATGGTATATGCCGAAGGTACAACTGTCATCCCGATGATTGCATCTTACGTATATCACAACGGTCCTTGGAAGAAGAGAGAGTACAAGAATTGGCAAAAGATTTATCAAAAATAGTTTTTAGTCGTTAGTCGTTAGTCGTTAGTTTTTAGAACTAGTTGACTAATGACTAAAGTCTAAAGACTAAAGACTAAAGACCATGTTAATAATTAACATTAAGGAACTTTGCGGCATCGTGGAGGACGGCAGCTTATGGAAAGCCGGCTCCGCGATGTCGGACGTTAAGCGCATCAAGAATGCATACCTATATATAAAAGGTAGCAAGATTGCCGACTATGGCGAGATGAAATCTCCGAAATACCAGGAATATCTGGCAAAGGAGAAGAAAGTCGTCGACGCCAAGGGCGGTTTGGTCTTGCCTGCGTTCTGCGACTCGCACACCCATTTGGTGTATGCTAACTCGCGCGAGATGGAGTTTTGCGACAAGATTCGTGGCTTGAGCTACGAGGAGATTGCAAAAAGGGGAGGAGGAATCCTTAACTCTGCGAAAGCCACCGCAGCCGCTAGCGAAGACGAACTTTATGAGTCGGCGATGCAGCGTCTCGACGAGATCATGCACATGGGAACCGGCGCCGTCGAGATCAAGAGTGGCTACGGATTGACCACCGAGAGCGAGCTGAAGCTTCTGCGTGTGATACGTCGTATGAAGGAGAACTCTCCGATGACGATAAAGGCGAATTTCCTTGGCGCTCACGGCATCCCGATGGAGTACCGCGGACATCAGGAAGACTATGTTGACCTCGTCATCAACGAGATGATACCGCTTGTGGCAGCTGAGGATTTGGCAGATTTCATTGACGTTTTCTGCGACAAAGGCTTCTTCACTGTCGAAGACACTGAGCGCATCTTGATGGCTGGCATCAAATACGGCATGCGTCCGAAGATTCATGCCAACGAGATGGCTGTCTCAGGAGGCGTGCAGGTAGGCGTGAAATACGGTGCTATCTCTGTTGACCATCTCGAACAGATGGGAAAAGAGGAAATCGAGGCGTTGAAAGGCTCCGACACCATGCCGACGGTGCTTCCTGGCTGTGCGTTCTTCCTGAACCTGCCGCTTTCACCGGTGCGCGATATGATTAACGCAGGTTTACCGGTAGCTATGGCGTCAGACTTCAATCCAGGAACGTCGCCATCAGGCAATATGCAGTTTGTGCTCTCATGCGCCTGCATCCGCTATCGCATGACACCGGAAGAGGCGTTGAATGCTACAACTTTGAACACTGCCTACGCAATGGATGTAGCTGACGAGCTCGGTTCAATCACCAAAGGCAAAATTGCCAATGTGATCATCACCAAGCCGATGACGCAGCTTGAGTTCATGCCGTATTATTATGGCGCGAACAAAGTCGCGAAGATGATCATTAAAGGAAAGTTGAGGGTTTAGAGTTGAGAGTGTAGAGTAGTTATAAAGTGTAAAGTTTATAGTAAGGACGTCTTTCGACGTCCTTTTTTCATTTTAATACATCCAAAATAAAATAAATACTTTTAGAATAAAAAGAAATACACAGAGAATAAAATGTTTTACACTTAGAATAAAATTATTGTCGGGTTATTATTATAATTTTGCCAATGTAAATTTTCATAATTATATATATTTTTGCTTAATCATTATTGGGGGAGGGCGCCGCTAGGCGCCCTTTTTTGTTGATGGCTAAATTATTTTTCAAAAGTTCTTGACAAACTGCGTATTTTGTCGTAAATTTGCAGCAAGATTCTAAAAATTCATTATTTACGGAAGGTAACAGTTTGTCGATTTACGACGAGGATTATTTAAAATCCAAGATTTACATTATCAGAGGGGTTCAGGTGATGCTTGATGCTGATCTGGCTGAGATTTATGGTTATACTACAAAGCGATTCAACGAACAGGTTAAAAACAACATTGAGCGTTTTGATGACGATTTTAGGTTTCAATTAGATGTAACTGAATATAAAAACTTGAAGTCGAAATTTTCGACTTCAAGTTGGGGCGGTGCACGTAAACGACCGTATGCTTTTACATAATTGGGTATTTATTCCTTAATGACGGTTCTCAAAGGCGACTTGGCAGTAGACCAAAGCAAAAACTCATAAAGCTTTTCAAAAAAGAATATCCTAATGTGGACATCACGCTGAAAACAACTGGAGGAATATATCACGATCGCTACATTTTTATTTATAGCGGCACTAAAAACGAGATGATTTTCCATTGTGGCGGTTCGTCGAAAGACGGTGGCCGTAGGGTTTCGTCAATCACCAAAGTCGAAGACGTGATGCTGTATCAAAATATAATTGTCAGTTTGCAGTTGCAGTGAGATTCCTCACTTCGTTCGGAATGACAGCCCCCAAACATTGATCATTCTGGCGCGGCTTGTCGGCACATGGTCTTTTGTATGTCCCCTTCATGCCGCGCTTTGTTTGTTTCCCCCAATGCCCTTTTAAACTGTAAACTTCTAAACAACTCTAAACTCTCCACTCTCAACTCTAAACTTTTTTAGCAGAAACCTCTTGACAATCAAAAATTGTTGTATTTGTGTTGCTGAAATTGAATCAAATACCATAAGAACATCGTAAAACATTATTTAATGGATTGGGACTCATAACAAGTGAGTAGAATTAGTATGGTTTTGAAATAATGTTTTAAAAAAATTAAAAATATGAATGAAATAGAGTTGATACAACAAAAGATTTACGAAGTAAAAGGGAAAAAGGTAATGTTTGACGATGATTTGGGGGCACTTTATGAAGTTGAAACAAAAAGACTGAAAGAAGCAGTAAGAAGGAATATGCGACGTTTCCCTTCAGACTTTATGTTTGAAGTTACTCCACATGAAAGAAAGCTGGCAGTTGAAAATCAAGTTTTGTTGAAACAAATTGATAATAAAGATGTTACAAGTTTGAGGTCGCAATTTGCGTCCTCAAAACGAGGTGGAAGTCGATACAATTCTTTCGTTTTTACAGAACTCGGAGTGGCAATGCTTAGTTCGGTCCTAAATTCAGATATCGCAATAGAGAAAAACATTATGATTATGAGGGCTTTTGTCGCAATGAGAAATTTTGCACAATATGTTGCTGATAATTACCAGGCTTTACATAAAGAAATAGGTGATATCAAAAGCTACATTGAGGAAATCCTGACAGATCAGAATGATATTAACGAAGATCATCAAGCTCAACTTGATGCTATCAGCGTCGCATTATCAGAATTGCAAAACTACCAGAAGTCTTATGCCGAAAGACGAAAAATTGGATATCGACAAGGTTGACACTGTAAACTTTTTAAAAATTAATACACCTTATATAAAAATAAATGCTAATTTTGCACCGCTAAACATAAAAAGATATTAAGAAACAGAAAAAAATTACATAAAACGACATAAATAAAGGCGTTTTCGCTTTTCTTCGTAAGCTCGAAATCTGCAAATTTCAAATTACTACACAAGGAAAGGGAGAAACGCTCGCGGTTTAACCGTGGGCTTTCTTGTTGTAGTAATGGTTTTGCAGAACCTCGGGCTTAACAAAAAGTTCGCGGTTTTTTTATGTCCAAAAGTTACCATCATCATAACTAATTCATTGTAGATATGGCAGATTTTCAACACATGACAGCTTATTTTAATCATAACTTCAAAAATGGATATAACAAGATTGATGTCGCAAAAGTTGAACCTGATTTTGCTAAGCATTGTTCTGACATTAATGTGTTGAAAATCAACTATAGTGAATTTGCCAGTTATATAATGAATAAGTTTCCTATACAAAAATTGTTTGGAGGTTGTGTATATTTTGACTTAACAACTGGCAGGTTATGTAAAGATTCCCGGATTAGGGGTTATAGTTCAAAATATGTTGGTGGCATTTGGAATGTAACGGATTATGATAAAATTCCCAATGTAATTACACAATTAGAAAAAATATGTGCATATGCCGATTTTGCCAATGCTGGAGGTGTTGTTATCATCAATAACAAATGTTACTATAATGGAGATCAAATACTCAATTTGTTTTGTAGCATTCAATAAAAATCTGACAGTTGTAAATTAGACAAAATATTAAAAATAAATTAACAAACAAAAAACTAACAAAATGAAAAGAAAAATTACTTATCTAACGACAGCCATAATTGTGCTGTTTTTAATGCTAATAACCTGGCCGGGAACAATGTTGGGGCAATCTCCAACATCAGTTGCAGCGATGTCAGTAGTTCCAACATCAGGTGATCCAACAACATCAGGAGGAAGTTTTACAACAACTTTTTCACATCCGTCCAATAAAGCTTATTTGCAAGATGGTTCTACCGTAGGAACTGAATATTATATGCAAATATTAAATGAAGATCCATTTTGGACGGCAACCCCAACAAGCATTACTTTAACAGCTAATTTAGGTGGTGGTACTACAAAAGATCCTTTAGCAAATTCTGTTTACGTTGTTTTGTTAGATTCAGATGGAGATCCAATAGATGGTACATCAAAAGTTCTTACGACTAAAATAACTAACACTGGTGGAAGTGATTTTGATGTAAGCTTCACTCCAATTACAGGCGTATATGGTGTAAAAATATCACATGTCAAAGAAAAAACTGGCAATAGTAATTATAATGTAAGATACTTTTCCTTTGATTTATCTTATGTTGCTGGAAGCAATGATCCTTCAATTTCAGTCTCTCCAACCGCTCCGTCAACAGTTACTTGCTCAGGTGGCTCGGTTGAGTTTTCAATTACTCCAACAAATATAGCCAGTCCTGACTACTCATTACAATTCTATGAGGCTGCGACTGGGAACACAACAGCATCTCAACCTGCTTGGATTACAAACGTTAATTTTGTATCAAACACATTAACTTTGACTATAGCAGCTAACAATGGTGCTCAACGATATGCATATTTCACAGTTAAATCAGGAACCACTGAATCAGCTAGTAGAGTAACTCTCACTCAGGCTGCATACACAGTAACCCCTCCAACTCTGACAGCTGGCGCCAATTTCGATGCCAACATTGATGTAACAATTACTCCAGCATCTGGAAATGCTACTGTATACTATACAACTGATAATTCAATCCCAAGTAATACTAACGGTACTGCAATTACATCAGCTACTGTTATTAATTTAAAAGCAACCACAATAGTTAAAGCCATAGGGTATGATGCTAACAGCAACGCAAGTACTGTAACTTCGGCAACTTATACAAGACAAACCGTTAATATAAACACAATTACAAGTACTGGCAGCTATTCAGTTGTGGGTACCGTCGTTGCAACCCATAGTAAAGGTTTTGTTATGGGTGATGGAACAGGTTATGTTTACTACTATTATAAGGATTATAGCGGTGGCGTTGCCCTAAATAACAAAATAAAATTTAGCAGTAAAAGTATCTCGGCTTATGCTCATGTTCTTGAGTATAATAATCAAGCTTATAGTAATAATCAATCTGCTTCAAATTACGAACCACTTCAAGTAACAACATTGAATGGGAGTGGTATTGCAGCATATATGACAGGCAACCATTTAAGTGATTATGTTCAAATAGAAGGAACTGTTGATGTATCCACAACAAATGATACTTATGATATTAATGTTTCTGGTGCTACTTATAACGTAAGATTAGCATATCCTACTGATGCTCAAAAATCAGCATTAAGTGCATTACATGGCAAAAAAGTTAGAGTTAAAGGTTATTTCACTGGTTTCAATAGCAACACAGATGCCAATGCAACTCACTTCACCATCATGCTTGAATCCGTTGAAGACATCAACCCTGTTGTTGCAGCTTCAGGCGACTTGAATGAATTTACTTACGCTTACGGTTCAGGTCCAAGTGATGCTCAATCGATCAATGTTAGCGGTAGCTTACTTACAGCTAACGTTACTGTGACAGCAAGCGGCAACTATGAGGTTAGCCTTTCTGAAAACAGCGGATATGCAAGCAGCGTGACATTAACTCAAAGCGCAGGCTCTGTTTCAAGCACTCCTGTTTACATCAGATTAAAATCAGGATTAAACAGTGGCACATACAGCACCAATAGCGACAAGATTACAGTATCTTCAACAGGCGCAACAGATGTGACTGTTGCTCTTTCAGGTTCAGTCACACACGCCATTGCTTATGGAACTCCAAATCATTGTACAACATTATCAGGTAATACTGCTGCAGCTTATGGCACAACGGTTACAATCACAGCTGAACCAGCATCTGGTTATAAACTTGATTCATGGAATATCACTCAAACAACTGGCGGTGCTTCTGCAGGTATTACTCCGGTAATTGTCAGCGGCAACGATTATACAATCACAATGCCTGATTTCAACATCACAGTCAATGCAACATTTGTTCCAGCTTACACCATTACTGTAACTAACTCAACACCTGCTGGTGGTTCTGTATATACAACTCCAACTTCAGCAGCAGAAGGTGATGAAATCACAATTACCGTTACTCCAAACTCAGGCTATGATTTAAATAGCATGGTTGTTAAAGACAGCGAACTTAATGAAATAGAAGTTACTAATAACAAGTTCGAAATGCCAGCAAGTAATGTTACAATTACCGTATCATTCATCGCGACATACACAATTACTTATGATAAAAATGGTGAAAGTGTTACAGGTACAGCTCCAGTCGACGCCCTCAGTCCATATCATTCAGGCGCAACAGTAACAGTGTTAGATAAAGGCGATTTGGCATGGGAAGGTCATACTTTTGAATGGTGGAGTGATCATGAAGATTGGGAAACCGTTGGTGCAGAGATTTATGCACCTGGCGAAACATTCGATATCTCTGAGAATACAACATTATATGCACAATGGTCTATAAATTCTTATGGCTATACTAAAGTTGTTACTGGTCAAGACGCAGGTGCTTCTGCAGTTTTGAAAGTCGGAGGTTCGACACTTGCTACTAATGATGTTATTGAATACGGCACAGAAGTAACCGTAGCTGTAACACTAAGCAACGCCTCCAACTATGCTTATGCTATTAAAGTTAAAAATAATACTACTGGCGATTATCTCACAGTTACAAGCGATGATAAATTCACCATGCCTGCCAGCGCAGTTACTGTCACAGTTGTAACTGACCTCGTAGCTACTTTGACAAATTCTGATATGGCTAATGTAACAAATGCCGGAACAACCTATGGAACAGGAAATAGTAATTTTAAAACTGTTACAGCAGAAGATGGTTTTTATTGGGAAGCAAATGCATTCCAATCAACCAACCAAACAGATTTCTTGCAAATAAATACAACTTCAAATAGTAGTTATATTAAGCTTCCTGTATTTCCTGGTAAAATAGAAAAGATTAATTTCAGTGTTACTAATGGTAGTGGTAATAATACCACAACGGTTCTTTATATTAATACAGAAATTGGAGCTGGTGATGGCAACATGCCACATAGCGAAAGCTCTTCATCAAAATCCAGAACAATTGATATGACTAATGTGTTTTATAATACTGGTTATATAGTTTCAAGTGCAGCAATTAGAATTACTAATATCTCTGTAAAATACCGTCCATATCAAGATATGGCTGGTAGCGAAATAACTATTATAGAACCAGATGTCACAGTGTCAATCCCTGAAGATGCCTCAGTGTCAGCAACTAACCTCACAATCCCAGCAAGCTCTGGTCTTACAATCAAATCAGGTGCTACATTAACAGTTAACGGTACATTTACTAACAGTGGTAATGCTAATAACTTAGTTATCGAAGACGGTGGCCAGCTTATCACATCATCTTCAGTTCAGCTCACTTATAAAAAGAACATAACAAGCGCTGCAAAAGATGGCGGATGGTACACCATATCAACACCGGTGCACACGGCTTCAAATACATTCTTGACACCAGGTAGTGTTGAAAATCTTATTCTTGATCCTGCAACAAATTATGATTTCTTCTACTATGATGAAGCATCACATACATGGATGAATTATAAGAAGAGTGCATTCAATCTCAATATCGGACAAGGTTACCTTTACCGTAATAATGGAGCTGAACTCCATTTTGCTGGATATAACAATCAAGCTGCTTATTATGAAAAAGCTTTGTCGTATGCATCATCTGAAGATAAATTGTTGGGCTTTAACCTTATTGGAAACCCATATCCGCAAAATATCACTATGAGTGATGTGACGGTAAATAATGGTGGTACGCTTACTGGTGGATATGTTCTGTCGGAATCTGGTGCTTGGTCGGCTGATGTGGCTGCAACTATTACACCAACTCAGGGATTCCTTGTCCAAATCGACAAAACAGGCGTTACAGCTAGAATAACTAAGCCGGCAGGTGGAGCTAAATCAAGATCAGATCGCGATTACTTGAAGTTTATTGTCGCAAACAGCCAGTATGAAGATGCAGCATTCGCTTTGTTTGAGGAAGGCTATGGTCTTAACAAGATTGATCACCGCAACTCAGACGTCCCGATGCTTTATATTCCAAAAGATAGAGATATCTTCGCTATTGTTACAATGGACAACAGCACTCAGTCTTTTAACCTTAACCTTAAGGCAAAAACAACTGGTAAATATACTCTATCTTACGAAGCAACAGGCGAGTACAGCTATCTCCACATAATCGACAGAATGACAGGAGAAGACGTTGACATGTTGCTTGAAGGTGAATATAGCTTCATTGCAAGTCCAAGCGACAACGAAAACCGTTTCATTGTTAACATGCACCACTCTAATAACGCTGAGAACTCTGAAAATTCAATTTTCGCTTATCAAAGCGGTAATGATATAGTGGTTAACGGAGAAGGTGAATTGCAAATATTCGACGTAATGGGCAGAATGGTAGGCTCACAACGCATAAACGGTGTGGAAACCATCAACATTCCGCTACGAGGTGTTTACATTTTCAGACTTAACGAAAAGACCCAAAAAATTGTTGTTGAATAAAAAGATAGGAGGAAATTGAAATGAAAAAGATATTATTTGCAATCGCTATAGTTTTGACAATCGGTTTTACAGCTAACGCACAGAATGATTCATTTGTTGATTGGGAAGCAGATTGGGGAAGTAGAACTTCTGGCTATATGCCTGGTCTTCCGGCAGGAGCTCTTGGTATCAGCAATAACATTAATGCGGAACCGACTCCTCTCGGCAGCGGCCTCTTAGTTCTCACCGTATTCGGTGCAGGATATGCTGTTGCTAAGAAAAGAAAGAAATAAACACTAACGGAACTCATCTGCGAGATCCGTGAGTGTCAACGAACTAAATCCTCGTGGTAGAACAGAAAAATCTGTGTTATCTGTGAAATCTGCGAGAGATTAATCCCAAAGCTACAGCAATGTAGTTTTAACATGTTTAGTTTTAGTTTTGTTTGGGGCTCCCGCTGTGATAGCGCGGGCCCCTTTTTAGAAAAAAACTCGCTGAATCAAAGCTTTATCGCTACAAGGTTTACCAGATTCCCGACAAAAGATAAAGCTGGCAGCGAGGTTTTTTAGTTTAATAGTTTAAAAGTTTACAGTTTAAAAGTTTAGCATTAAACTTTTTACTATCTTTGCACCCGATTCAGTTTGTGAAAAATAATCAATAAAAATATATACTATGAAACAGCTTATAGAATGTGTTCCGAATATCAGCGAAGGTCGCGATATGAACATCATCAATCAGGTGACAGCCGAGATCGAGAAGGTTGAAGGCGTGAAATTGTTGGACGTTGACCCGGGTGCGACGACAAACCGTACCGTCATCACCTTTGTGGGCGAGCCGGAAAACGTGTGCGAAGCCGCATTCCGCGTGGTGAAGAAGGCTGCCGAGCTTATCGACATGCGTAACCATCACGGCGATCATCCACGTCAGGGTGCAACCGACGTTTGCCCTCTCATCCCGATATCAAACATCACAATGGACGAGGTGGTGGTTTACGCACGTAACCTCGCAAAACGTTTCGGCGAAGAGCTCAACATCCCGATTTACTGCTACGAAGAGGCAGCTTTCCAGCCAAAACGTAAGAATCTGGCTTATTGCCGTACAGGCGAATATGAATCACTGTCGAGCCGTCTCGGCACCGAGGAATGGAAACCTGATTTCGGTCCGAATGAGTGGAACGAGCATGTGGCACAGACCGGTGCTACACAGGTAGGAGCCCGCGACTTCCTCATCGCCATTAACTATAACCTCAACACCACCTCGACACGCCGCGCCAACGCCATCGCTTTCGACGTCCGCGAGAAAGGCCGTCCGAAGAGAGTGGGACCGAAGGTTACCGACAAGCCGATGAAAGATGAAAACGGCAACACCATCATGATTCCTGGCACTCTGAAGAGCACCAAGGCTATCGGATGGTTCATCGAGGAATACGGCATCGCTCAGGTGTCGATGAACATCACCAACATCAACGTCTCGCCGGTTCACGTCTGCTTCGACGAGGTCTGTGCTAAGGCCGCGGCTCGTGGCGTGCGCGTGACAGGCTGCGAGATCGTCGGTTTGATTCCTAAGAAGGTGCTCATCGACGCAGGTAAGTATTATCTTGCAAAACAGCAGCGTTCATTGGGCGTCAGCGAGGATGAAATCATGAAGATAGCCATCAAGTCGATGGGTCTCGACGATTTGAAGCCGTTCAACCCGAAAGAGAAAGTCATCGAGTTCTTGATTGAAGACATGACACAGAAGAAGCTCGTCGACATGACTTGTACAGGCTTTGCCAACGAGACAGCCAGCGAGAGCCCGGCTCCAGGCGGCGGCTCAATCTCTGCTTACATGGGCGCTCTCGGCGCAGCATTGGCAACGATGGTGGCTAACCTGTCATCACACAAACCAGGTTGGGATGAGCGTTGGGAAGAATTTTCGAAAGTTGCTGAAAAAGGTCAGGTTTTGAAAGATCAGCTCCTCGATTTGGTTGATGAAGATACCAACGCATTCAACAAGATCATGGCTGCATTGCAGATGCCTAAGAAGACCGACGCCGACAAGGCTGCTCGTATGGAGGCTCTCGAACTCGCATCACAGTATGCTACAAAGGTTCCGTTCAAGACCATGAACGTTGCATTTGAGGCGTTCGAGATTGTTGAGGCGATGGCAAAGACAGGCAATCCAGCATCAGTGTCAGACGCCGGAGTAGGCGCATTGTGCTGCAGAAGTGCCGTCATGGGCGCATATCTCAACGTGAAAATCAACGCCGCTGGATTGAAGGACAGAGCATTTGCCGATAAAATTGTTGCCGATGGCGCAAAGATTGAGGCTGCTGCTATCAAGAAAGAGGCTGAAATTCTTGAGGTTGTCAATAAGATTATCAATAAAGAATAATTTAATCGATTGATAATCAGATAAATAGTATTGTTAAAATTTTTCTAAATTTTTGGCTGAAAAATATTGTAAGGTATTAAAAAAATATGTATTTTTGCAGTCCGAAAATTTGAAAGGAAATAGATATGTCAAAGAAAGTTAAAGACGCACGCGTACAAGTGATTTTGGAGTGCACAGAGCAAAAGGCAACAGGCATCCCGGGAACTTCTCGTTACGTTACTACAAAGAACAAGAAGAACACCCCAGAGAGATTGGAACTCATGAAATACAACCCAATCCTCAAGAAAATGACTCTTCACAAAGAAATTAAATAAGATTTAGGATATGGCAAAGAAGGTAGTTGCATCATTGCACACAGCTGGTAAGGAATTCACTAAGGTCATCAAAATGAAGAAATCAGAGAAGACTGGTGCTTACTATTTTGAAGAGACCATCGTCCCGATTGACCAGGCACAAGAATTCATCGCAAAGAACTAATATAGTTTTTTGAATTGATTTAGAATGGCTTTCCCGTTTCGACGAGAAAGCTTTTTGTGGTTTAGACCCACACGTCATTTCGACCGACCAGAGGGAGTGGAGAAATCTCAGCCAAACAATTGATTCCGAAATTAAAAATGCCGGAGATTTCTCCATTTCGTTCCATTTCATTACACTTCAGTCGAAATGACAAATAAATTGATTCAGAATAGAATTTATTAGTATATTTGCAAAATATTATAAACGAGTAGAAAAATGGGATTATTTTCGTTTTTTAAGAGAGATAAAGAAGCTAAAGAAGATCTGAATAAAGGTCTGGAGAAGACCCGTACCAGCGTGTTTGACCGTATTTCGAAGGCGATTATCGGAAAGTCGACGGTCGATGACGAGGTCTTGGATAACCTTGAGGAGATTTTGGTGACTTCGGACGTTGGAGTCGATACCACCTTGAAGATTATCGACCGCATTCAGAAACGTGTGGCACGTGATAAATATCTGGGAACCAGTGAGTTGAATGGTATTTTGAAGGAAGAGATTGCATCGTTGCTTCAGGAGAACAACTCCGGCGACGGCAGCACTTTCGACCTTCCGGAAGATAAGAAACCTTACGTCATCATGGTTGTGGGCGTGAACGGAGTGGGTAAGACCACCACCATCGGCAAGCTCGCATACAACTTCAAGATGGCTGGTAAGAAGGTGGTTCTCGGTGCTTCCGACACCTTCCGCGCAGCTGCTGTCGACCAGCTCAAGATTTGGGCTGACAGGGTAGGCGTGCCGATTGTCTCCCAAGGCATGGGCGCTGACCCGGCATCTGTGGCTTTCGACACAGTGAAATCGGCTGTGGCACAAGATGCTGACGTGGTTTTGATCGACACAGCAGGCCGTCTGCACAACAAAGTCGGCTTGATGAACGAGCTTTCGAAGATAAAGAAAGTGTGCCAGAAGGTTATTCCGGATGCACCGCATGAGGTGTTGCTGGTTTTGGACGCTTCTACAGGACAGAATGCTATAGAACAGGCTCGTCAGTTTATTGCTGCGACTGAGGTTAATGCATTGGCACTCACCAAGTTGGATGGCACTGCCAAAGGCGGAGTGGTCATTGGCATCTCCGATCAGTTCAAGATTCCGGTGAAATACATCGGAGTGGGAGAGAAGATGGAAAATCTCCAGATTTTCGATCGTAACGAGTTCGTCGATTCATTATTCAAATAATGGTTCTTGTCATTTCGACTGGAGCGAAGCGGAATGGAGAAATCTCATAATAAAATGAAGAAACCACTATTAAACATTGTCACTCTCGGTTGCTCGAAAAACAAAGTCGATTCGGAGCATCTGGCGGCGTTGCTGAACAACACATATAAGATTGTCCACGATTCGGAGGAGAAATCCGACGTGGTGATTATCAATACCTGTGGCTTCATCGGTGATGCAAAAGAGGAGTCGATCGACACCATTTTGGAATACGCTGAGCTACGTAAAGCCAATAAAATCAAGAAGTTATATGTGATGGGCTGTCTCTCGGAGCGTTACAAGAAAGAGTTGCGCAAGGAGATTCATGAAGTCGATGCATTCTTTGGAGTTGAGCCAGTGCAACATGTCGCTGCCGACATCCTGAAATCAGATTTCCATGCCGATTATTGCTGCGAAAGAGTTCTTTCAACGCCTTCGCATTATGCATACTTGAAGATTTCCGAAGGCTGCAACCGTCATTGTGCTTTCTGTGCCATCCCGTTGATTCGCGGTGAGCATAAGTCTGTGCCGATGGAAAACCTCATCAAAGAGGCTGAAAACCTGGCGAAGAAAGGTGTTAAAGAGTTAATACTCATAGCTCAAGACCTTACATATTACGGCTACGATATTGATGGCAAGTCGCATATCGTGGAGTTGGTTCAGAAACTCACTGATATCGACGGCATCGAGTGGATTCGTCTGCATTATGGCTATCCGCTGGGATTTCCAGTTGAGTTGCTTGAATTGATGCGTGACAACAAGAAGATTTGTCATTATATCGATTTGCCTTTGCAGCACATCAGCACGCCGATTTTGAAGGCCATGCGTCGTGGTGTGACTCATGAACAGACTGTTGAATTTGTAAAGAAAGTGCGTTCATACGTTCCAGATATCGCTTTTAGAAGCACGTTTATTGTTGGTTTCCCTGGCGAGACGGAGGAGCAGTTCAACGAGCTTATCGATTTCATCAAGGAGATGCGGTTCGAGCGCGCCGGCGTGTTTGCATACTCGGCTGAAGAGGGGACGCCTGCCTACGAACTCGAAGACGATGTCCCGGAAGAGGTGAAGAAGGCGCGCGTTGATAAATTCATGGATGTCCAGCAGGATATCTCATTGGAAATCAATCAAAAACGTCTTGGCAGAACCGAAAAAGTACTCATCGACCGTACAGAAGGCGGCTACTATGTCGGTCGCACCCAATACGACTCGCCAGAAGTCGACGACGAGGTGCTTATCTCAATGAAAGATAATAAATTAGAAATCGGCTCTTTCGTCAACGTGAAGATTACTCAAGCCGATTATTTTGATTGTTACGGAGAAGTAATTTGAAATATTTGTAACTCCAAAACTATGCAAAAATCGCAGTCTTATTTTCAGCTTAGCGCAAGGACTGCTTATTTTGCATAGTTTTTCTGTTTATCACCAACCACTGCCTCCGGCGCTGACAGTAGTGTACATAGAGTTGAGCGTTGCAGTGGTGCTTTGACCGCCGCTGTAGGTGACGTTGCCGGTGTAGTAACCGTTCACGTTGGTGCCACCACTGATGGTTCCGTTGTATTTTATTGTGTAGGTCTGACCTGTTTGTAACTGCGGGTCGGTGAAGAGCATCACCATGCCGTTGCCACCGCCTGGTCCGCCGCCGCCACC
Source organism: uncultured Bacteroidales bacterium (assembly GCA_905234275.1). GTDB lineage: Bacteria > Bacteroidota > Bacteroidia > Bacteroidales > F082 > Limimorpha. Next base: position 413,235 of record CAJOHD010000001.1, read on the forward strand.
ACTGGTGTAAGTTGGGCATTTGTATGTGCAGACGACTGTGCCGTCCGACTTGAGAATCTGGATGGCATAACCTTGCTGTGTGTTGATTTTCATGCTCGGCTGTGTGCAAACGCTTGATGTTGGGTTGCTTGTGCCTCCGCCAGTGCCTATGGCAGTGCCTCCGGTTATCTTGAACTGGTTGTTGTCGCAGTCGAAGCCTTCTTCAGGCGAACGTGAGCCGTTGGAGATGAGAAATCCTCCGTTGATTTGCATGGTGCCGTTGCAATCTGTGCCGTCGTTGGCGTCGCTGTGAACGTAGTAAACTCCGCCATTGAGGATGAGCTTGTTAGAAGCATTGACAGCGTCATCTTTCTTTGAATAAGCCTCGATATTTCCGCCGTTGATGGTCAGGACAGCCTTACTCTCGATGCATTCGCCGCCTTCGTTCTGCGTCTGCGTGCAGTTGACGGTGATGTTACCGCTGTTGATTGTCAGGTCGCTATCAGCCTTGATAGCCTTAGGATTGGCATATTCGCCTTCGCCACCGGGCCACCATCCGCCGCCGCTGCCTGCAACGACAGTAATACGCTCGCCGCTGGTAGTCACGTTAAGTGTGAGATCGTCGTTGCTGGCGTTTTCCAAGCCGATTTTCATCGTACCGCCAGAGTTGATGCCCTTTCCGCCTGCTCCGGTGCTTCTCAAAAGCAGATTACCGCCAAGAATCTCCATGTTCCCATCACATTTCAGACATGATGAAGTGTATGAATCCTTGGTGTCGCCAGTCACGGTGTAAGCCGCGCCGGCTCCTTGTGTGAGTATGTCGAAAGTGCCGTCGGTGATGATGATGCTTCCATCAGCGCTGATTGACTTTCCGCCTTGATTTGATGTTGGCAAAGTGATGTTGAAACTGCCTCCGTTGATGTAGATGTCGTTGTCGCTTTTTATAGCTGTGCAATATGACGGAACATTCTGATTATTAACGACTTCCAACACTGTGCTGCCTGCCGCCACGAGAGTGAACTCGCCGCCGTTGATTGTCATGTTGTCATCGCATTTGATGCATTTTGAAATATCGCCGTTCATAGTGATGTTGAACGAGCCTCCATTGATGACTAAAGTGCTGTCGGCTGAGAAGCCGTTGACGTCGTCTACATCGCTGGTAATCACAAAGTTACCTGAGTTGATTGTGCAGATGCCTTTGACTTTTATCGGGTGCTTCACAAAACTTGTGACGTTCAAAGTGCCGTTGCCTTGCACCAATAAGTCGCTGTTGCTCATGAGAGCTGCTTTCTTGTCGCTTTCGGTGCCGTCGCTGAGCGAATTAGTAGTGCCGTCGGCGATTTCAAGGATTACGCCTGCATCGCATGTCAAGTCCATGGCTTTGCCAGTAGGGTTGGTGAGATTCACACCATTAAGCTGAATAGTTGGCGTTGTTGTGCTCTCAATGGCGAAACGTCCAGGATTTGCAGTGCCTGACAGACAATAAGTAATGTTCGATGAGCTCAGCGATGTGATGGAGACTTTTGCCTCGCTGACTGTCACGATGACCTGAGTGACAGGGTAGGGGTTGATGACTTCAGCTGTTGTGCCATTATAATTAATGTATACGATGTCGCCTGAACTTGCCGGAATAAACGGGAATGTCAAACTGTCGACTTCGGTGAAGTCAAACGAGTATAAGTTGTTGATTGTCCGCACTTTAAGCTTACCATTCTCGTTGACATACATGCTGTCTATGGAGCTGACCGGTGCGTCTAAAACGATGCCTTTGTTTTCCTGGCCATGAATGCGCACATGGTATTCGCCATCCTGTGCCTTGACGGATAATCCAATGAATATCAATGATATAACGAACAAAACTCTCTTCATGGTATTACATTTTTATGAATTTGGAAACCAGATTGCCTGCGCTCACCACGTACATCCCCGGACGCAACTCGCTGATATTGATTTCAGCATTGCCTGATGCGATTGTCTTCATGATAACCGAGCCATTTATCGAATAAATCGTAACCTCTTGATTATCTGCAAGGTTTTTGATATTCAAAACATCTTTGGCAGGATTAGGATATATCGCCAATTGCTGATTCTCAACTTCTTCAGTGCTTTGCTGTGTTGTAAAATAAGCTTTTCTAAGTTCCGACAAGTTGTAAGAAACTGTTGTCCCATTGTTATCAAGGAAAAGCTGGGTGTCGGAGTAATAAATCTTCGAGCTTGTGCTCATGGCGTGACTCGTAGTAGTTCCGTCGTTTTTCACAACGTAAAACGTCACATCTTGCGCGATAACGAAGGGCATGAACCCTAAAATTATCAACACCAAAATCAATATTTTTTTCATATTTATGAAGTTAAAAAGTCAAATTAACCTGCAAAAATAACGAAAAATATCTTAAAATGGTATAAAAAAAAAGAAAAAGTGACGAAAAAACGTCACTTTTATGCTTTTGCCGTCATTTCGAGCGAAATGTAACGAAGTGGAGTGAAGTCGAGAAATCTCCTACAATTGTTAAGATGAATTTTTTGCGGGAGATTTCTCCATTCCGCTTCGCTTCAGTCGAAATGACAGTTATTTTTTCGGTGCTTCCAAGAGAATATCGCACAGCAAATCCCAGAACATCTGGACTGTCTTGATTTCGATTCTCTCGTCAGGGGAGTGCACGCCGCGGAGTGTCGGGCCAAATGAAATCATGTCCATGCCAGCGATCTTGTCGCCGATGAGGCCGCATTCGAGACCTGCGTGGATAGCCTTCACTTTCGGGTCTTTGCCGAAGCGTTTCTTATAGACTTTCTCAGCGATGGCGCAGATTGCCGAGTTCGGGTTAGGTGTCCAGCCCGGGTAGCCGTCGGTGTGTTTCACCTCTGCGTTGGCGAGGTTGAAGCAAGCCTCGACCATTGCTGCCGCGTATTCCTTAGCCGACTCGATTGAGCTGCGTTGTGATGTCTGGATGAAGAAATAACCTTCTTTTTTCTTCACTGAGGCGAGGTTTGTCGATGTCTCCACGAAGTTCGGGATGGTCTGTGACCACTCGATGACGCCGTGAGGGCAGGTGAGGAGGCCGTTCAGGAGATCGAACTGAGTCATCTCGTCGATGACGACATCTGGTGTAAGCTCTGATTTCTTTGCCTTCACAGTGATGCCAGGTTCGGTCACTTGATATTCGTTCTTGAAGCTCTTCTCGAACTTCTTCACCATGGCCTCGAATTTCTTTGCACAGTCATTCGGGATGAAGACCACTGCTGTCGCCTCGCGGGCGATGGCGTTTCTCAGGTTACCGCCTTGGATGTCGTAGATACGGAGGTCGTAGTCGTTGGTCGCCTGCCATAAGATTCTGGTTAACAGCTTGTTAGCGTTGGCGAGGTTCTTGTTGATGTCGTCGCCTGAGTGACCGCCTTTGAGTCCGCTGACCTTCACATCGTAAGGGATATAGCCTTCTGGGGCGTTTTCGAGTTTGTAGAAAATCTTGACGATGGTGTCCATGCCGCCTGCGCATCCGATGAAGATCTCGCCTTCGTCTTCTGAGTCGAGGTTGAGGAGGATACGGCCAGTGAAGTCTTTCGGGTCGAGTTTTTCGGCGCCGGTGAGACCTGTCTCTTCGTCAACTGTGAAGATGCACTCGAGTGGACCGTGTTTCACGTCTTTGTCAGTGATCACTGCCAATGCAGCAGCCACGCCGATGCCGTCGTCAGCGCCGAGGGTGGTGCCGTTAGCGTGCAGCCATTCGCCTTTCAACACAGCCTCGATAGGGTCTTTGTCGAAGTCGTGGACCTTGTCGCCATTTTTCTCGCACACCATGTCCATGTGAGCCTGCAGGATGATGGTCTGGCGGTTCTCCATGCCTTTGGTTGCCGGCACTGTCATGATGATGTTGCCGCAAGGTTCTTTTTTGTATTCCACATTATGGTCTTTAGCCCATTTCTCGAGGTAAGCGACCATTTTCTCTTCTCTCTTTGAAGGACGTGGCACGCCCATGATGCCTTGGAATTCCTTCCAGACGTTTTCCGGTTTAAGTTTTAATACTTCTTCGTTCATGATATTAATAATTTAATTTTAACATATTCTTAGTAACGTCATTTCGAGCGAAACGAAGTGAAGTCGAGAAATCTCCTGCAATTATGTTATTTTTTTTTGAATGAGATTTCTCCGTTCCGCTTCGCTTCAGTCGAAATGACGGTATGGGTGTTATCTTTTCATGAGTTCTATTGTCTTTATTGGGTCTTCCGATTTGAAGACGGCGTTTCCTGCAACCAAAACATCCGCTCCAGCATTGAAAAGTTTCGGTGCGTTCTCGACATTCACTCCGCCATCGACTTCAATCAATGTCTTTAATCCTTGATTTTCAATCATCTGACGCAGTTTTTCAATCTTGGCGTATGTGCGTTCGATGAATTTTTGTCCTCCGAATCCAGGGTTTACTGACATTAATAGAACAAGGTCGAGGTCGCCGAGGATATCTTCGAGGAGCATCACCGAGGTGTGCGGGTTGAGCACCACGCCGGCTTTCACGCCGAGTGATTTCAGCATCTGCACGCTACGATGTATGTGGGTGCTTGCCTCATAGTGGAAGGTGATGATGTCGGCACCCGCTTCGCGGAACTTCTCGAAATAGCGGTCGGGTTCGACAATCATGAGATGCACGTCGAGAGGCTTAAGTGCCTCTTTTTTAATGGCTTGCACGAGCGGTATGCCGTAAGAGATGTTCGGCACGAACACCCCGTCCATGATGTCGCAGTGGAACCAGTCCGCCTGACTGCGGTTCACCATGTCGATATCCTTTGCCAGATGCAGGAAATCAGCTGAAAGTAACGATGGAGCGATAAGTTTGTTCATTGTGATGAATGATTTTATTTGAAGTGCAAAGATAACAAAATAATTTTTGATTTGTTTCAAATTTTCCGAAAATTTTCTTAACTTTGCACCTGTAATCCTAAATGGGCACCGATATGTTATTCCAGAAAAATATCATTAAGAAGTACATCGCGACGCTGAACGACGACGTTGAGGTGGCTTGGAACCAGTATAAAAGCTATTTTCTGAATGCGGCGATTCAGGTGAACATTAGGCAGAGCAAAGAGGAACAGTTTCAGGAAGGTTTTCTAAGAGAACTTTTTGTGAAAGTGCTGGGCTATACGCTGAACCCTTCGCCCAACTTTAATCTTATCACCGAGCAGAAAAACGAGACCAACTCGCAGAAAGCCGACGGCGCAATACTTCTCGAAGGCAACGTGATTGGTGTGATCGAGCTTAAAGACCATAAAACCACCGACTTAAGCAAGATCGAGAAACAGGCATTCGGCTATAAAAGCCAGCACCGAGACGCCCGTTATGTGATAATCTCCAACTTCGAGAAGCTTCGCCTTTATATTGACAATGCTGTCGATTTCCGCGAATGGAGCCTCTTTACGATGACATTCGACGAATTCCGTGAGATGTATCTCTGCATTGCATGGAACCAGATGAAAAACGGCATCGCCCTGAAGATAAAGAGCGAGTCGGTGTCGTCGGAAGACCAGATAACCAACGCTTTGTATAAGGATTACTCGCAGTTTAAGAGATTGCTGTTTGCCGATATTTTGAAAAACAATCCTGCTCCAGAAAATAAAAACGAAAGCGACTGGCAACTGCTTCTTTTCAAGAAGACACAGAAACTGCTCGACCGTCTGCTTTTCATTTTCTTCGCCGAAGACTGCGGACTGCTTCCGCCAAATTCGATGGTTGAAATCATCAAACAATGGCGACAACTCAAGGAACTCGATGAGTATAAGCCGCTTTACGACAGGATTAAGAAATATTTCGGATATCTCGATACAGGCCATCAAGGAAAGCATTACGAGATTTTTGCATACAACGGCGGACTTTTCAAGCCTGACGAGGTTTTGGACAACTTGAGAATCTCTGACGAAGTGCTTGAAGAGCCGACAATTAAGCTCGCTTCGTACGATTTTGAAAGCGATGTCGATGTGAATATTTTAGGTCATATTTTCGAAAACTCGCTGTCCGAAATTGAAGAGATTACTCAGCAAATCACTAACGGCGAAATTCCTAAAACTTCGAAACGCAAGCAAGACGGCGTTTTCTACACTCCACAGTACATTACAAAATACATTGTGGAGAACACGGTAGGGAAGCTCTGCGCCGAGAAGAAGGCGGAGCTTGGCATCGTTGAAGAGGATTATTTCTCCGACCAGAAACGCCAGAAGCAGACAAAGATAAAGCTTATCGAGCAGTTGAGCCAATATCGCGAATGGCTTTTGCAGATTACTATTTGCGACCCGGCGTGCGGAAGTGGTGCTTTTCTCAATGCAGCCTTGCAGTTCCTCATTGCCGAGCATAAGCTTATCGACGAGATGGAAGCCAAGGTAGCAGGCGAATCGCTGGTGTTTCCAAATGTCGAGAATAGTATTTTGGAGAATAACCTCTTTGGTGTCGATATCAACGAGGAGAGCGTTGAGATTGCCCAGCTGGCGTTGTGGTTGCGCACTGCCAAGCCTCACCGCAAGCTCAACACTTTGAGCCAGAACATCAAATGCGGCAACTCGCTCATCAGCGACCCTGCTGTTGCCGGCGACAAGGCCTTCGACTGGCAAAAAGAGTTCCCGAAAGTCTTCGAAAAAGGCGGTTTTAACGTGGTGATTGGGAATCCGCCGTACGTGCGTCCTCATTACCTTAAAGATGATGTCAAACGATATTTATGGGGTGCATTTCCAACGTATGAAAGGAAGGCTGATTTGTATGTTTGCTTTATGGAAACAGCACTAAAAATAGTGAAACATAAAGGATTTGCTTCATATATAGTATCGGATGGATGGTTGAGATTAGATAGCTTTGAACAGATAAGAAAATACATTCTTCACAATGCTAGTGTTATGAAGATTGTAGATTTTACAAAAGATGTTTTTGATTCTGCTACAGTAAAGACATGTATTTTTGTGTTACAAAAAGAAAATACAAATAACCATATTCTCAATTCCGCTGTAATAGATGATAAGGTTGATTTAAACAATATTGTCTATCATCCCATTCCTCAAGAAGCATTTATCTCAACATATAAAAACGTATTTGATTTATCAATTGATGGGACTTCATCTTTGTTGAAGAATAAAATGCAAACAAACTCTTATCATTTAGGAAAGATGTTTGATTTGGCTTTTGGTATAAAAACTGGAGATGACGAACGTTTTCTCACATATAATCCAGCTATTTCATCTGATTGCAAGAAGTTGGTTCGTGGCGCAGATATTAATCGTTGGACTATTGTGTTTAAGGGTGAATATGTAATCTATCAGCCTGAGCAGATGAGACTTAATAAAATAACTGCACGTCCTGGAACAGCAGAAAGATTTGAACAACCAAAAGTCTTGGTCAGAGATACTGGCGGTGGTCTTATGGCTACATTTGATGATAGAGATTATTATGTTAAAGATGTTATTATAATTGAGACGGAGAGCAAATCAAAAAATATTTTAAAAACACTCGCAATACTACTAAATTCTAAGCTTTTACGTTGGTATTATGAAACCACTTTCCCCACATTACATGTACAAAGAGATGAGTTAGCTTCATTACCAATACCAAATCTAGACAACACGGATAATTTCCCTTATTTAGCAAATACAATGCTTTCGCTATATGAAAATTTGCAGCAGAAGCGCAGTCGTTTCCTTCGCCGTTTGCAGGACAATTTCGAGGGCGTGAAGATAATCGGCGCTTTGGAACAGTTCGACGCGATGGAGTTTGCGGAGTTCCTGAAAGAGTTGAAGAAGCAGAAAATAACGCTTTCATTGAGCCAACAGGACGAATGGGAAGAATATTTTAATCAGTATAAAGCTGATTGCAACAATCTCTTAGCCGAAATTGCCGCCACAGACAATGCAATAGATTTCAAGGTTTATAAACTTTATGGATTGACATACGATGAAGTGCTGGTGGTGGATAAGGACACGAAGATAACGAGGGAGGAGTATGAAAAATAAAAACTGATGTAAAGATTATGGATAATATACAAATAACACATTTGCTTCATTTGCAGGAAGCAAGCAACTTGGAACAATTGGTTGTGTTTGTTGGGGCAGGAGTATCCGCCAATTCTGATGTTCCAAATTGGGAAAGTTTAATCAAATCATTTAAAGATGAGTTGGGAGGTAATATTGGAGTAGAAACTGATTACCTAAAAGTTGCACAGATTTATAAAAACACACGTGATAAGAAAGATTATTTTGAAAAAATCCGAAAGGTTCTAAGAGATGGAAATGTGGCGTATAATCCGATTCACAATGCTGTATTGCAACTTAATCCGGCTCATATTATCACAACCAATTATGATAATCTCATAGAGCAAGCAATACTGGCCAATTACAAACAATATGATATTATACGAAAAGATGCAGATTTGCCATATTACAGATATCCTAATAAAGTTATAAAAATGCATGGCGATTTTAGTGCTGATAATATTGTTCTGGCTGAAGAGGATTATTATAATTATGGCAGGAATTTCCCATTGATTCGTTCTTTTGTAACATCTTTGTTCACTACAAACGTGGTGCTGTTTATAGGATTTTCTTTTGATGATTTGAACTTAAAAATCATTCTGAATGAAATAAAGACTATTTTGGATGAAAATATGCAGCGTGTTTATTTATTGACAGACGAACATGTTGATAAAGAAATGCTCGAGTATTATGAGAAGAAAGGTATAAACGTTGTTAGTATTACTAATCCTGATGAATTTCTGAATAAATATAGTATCGATGTTGACCAAATAGATTTAAATAAGCTAAAATCAATAAAAGGCAAAAATCTTTATAAGCAAATAAAAATCATACAACACATTAAAAATGTGTATTCTGAAGATGTATTGTCAGATATATTGGTAAAACTTAAAAAAGTTCAAGGAGAATTAAATGTAATTGGCGATGGTCTTCGTTATTTGTTTCCTGAAAAGTCGTATAAATCTTGGTATTATAGATTTAATGCTCTAAATCTTGATTCATCATACTTCAAAAAGCTAACAGACGATCTTAAAACATATTCAGGTAAACGAAGATTTGTTCAATCGTTTCCTAAAGAAGACAGATTGATACTTTTACAACATGCATTTGTAAATCAAGTGTATGCTATTGATGGGATGACTATTATTGATGAGAGTAATTTTAACAATATAAGAAACTCATTAGATGGAGACTTTTGTGTTGATTATTTTTATAACTTAAATTTCAAGAAGTTGTATGAGACAATGAAAGATATGAGGTCTCAAGGTATGAGCTTTGGTATCAAAGATATATATTTGCCTTATGTATTATGTAGATTGGGTAAATACTATGAGGCTTATATAAAATATAAATAATTGTTGCCTCAATTTTGGGACAAAAAACTGTATATCCTGTATTTTATCAGTGTGTATAATTTGAATAATATACGATACTCCATCAAGCATGAAGCTTGGGATAGAGAGGATATAGATGGGGATAGTATTGTTAAAGAAATAGAAGCATTTGATCTGGATACAATTTTATTAAAACTGCCTATTGATAAATACATAAAACAAACATTTAAGGATTTGTTAACATTGAAGTTTTTCAGTAAAAACCTAAATGAGGCTAATTCTCTTTTTGATGAAATACACAAACAAAAAATTGATGCTGATAATGGAGGTTTTTTATCAAATTATAATATATATTATCTAATTGATAACTTTTACAGAGTATATCGTTATTGTGTGTCAAATTGTTTGGAGTTTAGAAACTCTTATTTCTACTCTTTGGCAAAACTCACAGTGTCAGGCATATTGGTTAGTCATATTACAAAAGAGAATCAATATGATAAAATATTCAGAGTGACAAAATTATATTCACTTGAATGGCAGCATATATTTATTATGTTGTTCTTTATAGACACAAAAGAATTGTCAGATTTATTTAAACAATATGATGTTAAATCTATAACCCTTAATGATGATGCGATTTTTTATCTTAAAGAATTAACTAATAATTTGTACTGGTCATTGCATGAACATGACAGGTTTAAAAAGCCAACATATAATGTAGGTGTAATTTCCAATGTTTTAGGTAATATGGTGTTTGTAATAGGGCATTCATCAAATGACTACCATAATGAATCTGCTGAAAAATTATATAAAACCATTCATGATTTATGGTGTAATGAAATGGTTTTAACTGTAGGAAAGCATTTAAATATGATGGTGGAGAAATGTAAACCATCAAATGAGGTCGCCATCGATATATTGGATGATATGATAAAAGTTGGGCGTTATGATTCATTGGGATTGGCACAAACTATAACAAACCAATTACAACAAGAAGGGGTGGTCTTTGATAGAGTAAATGATGTCGAGGTTTTGTTTGAAGGCTTTGATGGACAACTAGGAATGATAATGTATAATATTCTGCCTTCAAATATTAAGATGGAGTATCTTAAATATGTGCAAAACAACTCTAAACGTTTAATAATATATTTGGTAATATTAAAACAGTTGAATTTTGGAATTGATAATGTTAATGCTTTTGAGAAATTATTGAAGCAGCCTCGTTTTATTAAAGAATTTGAGGAAGAAGAAATAACTGGTGCTTGCTGGTATTTAGCTGACTTTAGAAAAAATGCTTTATACAGTAATGCTCATGCAATGATTGATGATTTTGGAAAGAATCATGAACAGTATAAATTCTATTTAGACCCCATACGATATCAAGATGTCGATAAAATAGAAACTTCATGGCTTTTAAGAGTTGAAGAATCCATGTTAAAAGAGCTAATCAAAAATGACATTATTAAAGAAAAAGTAAAAACAAGCGTTCTGTCAGGAAAACTTGACGAAAGAAAAGTGAATATGTTGATAAAAATTCTTTAAAATGTTGGTTTTTACTCTTAAACAAACAAAATAGATGAACGATATTGACAATGATGATGCATTCTATCCTGGCGCTTCCGAAGATTTCTTTGGAGAGAAGCCTGCTGGTACAACTGTTCCCAATTTCGACAAAGGAAATTCGAGCAGAATCGGTTGTATGGCGGTTGTTGTTATAATAATCGTGGGAATATTAGCATTTGTATTACTTTAACATCATAAAATCTTTGGTTAATGAAAATCAAGATCCTTGCGTTTTGTACAAGGCTCAGGCTGGTGCGTCCCCCATTCTAAGATGAGTTGTCATGCCCCTATTCCAAAATTGGAATTGTCGCAAAATTAATAATTTTTTTAAAACAGTTTTATCCGAATTAAAAAATAATAGTATCTTTGCAGAAAATATAAAAAAGTAAAATTTATGGAACTAAATAATTTTGGATACTACTGGTTAGATACTTGGGTGATGGCTAATGTAATACAATTGGCTACGCAAGATTTTTGTCGTCGTTATCTCAACCGCAGCAACGATCCTTGTGGGCGGCAATACGACCAAATGACACAGGCGGCGCGGTCTGTTCCTGCCAACATTGCAGAGGGCAATTCACGACATAACACATCTAAAGAAACGGAGATGAAGCTCACAGATGTGGCACGTGCTAGCCTTTCAGAGCTCGCTAACGATTATTTGAATTGGCTGTTGAGCCACGAAAGCATTCCGTGGTCAGTGAAATCTCAGGAGTACAAAACTGTTAGCACTATCCATCTGGACAGACCTACATATAAAGATGACGTGCAGCATTTAAGTAGTATTCATATCCTTGCCCAAAAACGCAAATTCGGCCATTGGCTGAAATCAAACGATTCGATTGAGGAAGCTAATTGTCTGTTAATTATATGCAACCGCCTCATTATGATGCTTGGCAAACAGATTGAGAACCAGCTGGAGTCATTCAGGGTGGAAGGCGGCTTTACTGAGGCTTTATCAGCTGAAAGACTTGCTTATCGTGCGGAGAAAAGTATCCAAGAAGACGCACCGCTTTGCCCAAGATGTGGCAAACCAATGATTAAGCGCATGGCGAAAAAAGGCAAAAATGCCGGCAATGCTTTCTGGAGCTGCTCAGATTATCCAAATTGCAACGGAACAAGAAATGTTTGAAGTTATTTTTTTTCGTTATAACGTGATAACGTAATATCGTTATAAAAAAATAACAGGACCGCTCTCACAGCCCTGTTAATCACTCAATAATCAAATAATAAGATCAACCAAGATAACTCTTGAGAATCTTGCTTCTGCTTGTGTGCTTCAAGCGGCGGATCGCCTTCTCCTTGATCTGACGCACGCGCTCGCGTGTGAGGTCAAACTTCTCACCAATCTCCTCCAAAGTCATAGGATGACCGCCGTTCAATCCGAAATACAAGCGGACGACGTCGGCCTCTCTCTGTGTCAAAGTCGAAATGGCACGGTCAATCTCCTTGCGTAATGACTCGTAAAGAAGCTGCGTCTCAGGTGTCACAACCTCATCGCTCTTCAAGACGTCGTACATATTGTTGTCTTCGTCCTGCACGAGAGGAGCGTCCATCGACACATGACGTCCTGCGTTCTTCATCGATTCCTTGACTTCGGCTTCGGTGAGGTCGAGGACTTCAGCTATCTCTTCGGCGTTAGGCTCGCGCTCAAATTCCTGCTCCAGCTTTGCGTATGTCTTGTTGATTTTGTTGATCGAGCCGATCTTGTTCAATGGAAGTCGGACGATACGTGATTGTTCTGCAAGAGCCTGGAGGATGGACTGGCGGATCCACCACACAGCGTAAGAGATGAACTTGAAACCTCTAGTCTCGTCAAAACGGCGTGCCGCCTTGATAAGTCCGAGGTTGCCCTCATTGATGAGGTCGGGGAGGCTTAATCCCTGATTTTGGTACTGCTTCGACACGGAGACGACGAATCTCAAGTTGGCTTTCGTGAGCTTCTCCAAAGCGGCCATGTCGCCTTGTCTGATTCTCTGCGCTAGCTCGACTTCCTCGTCGGCCGTTATCAATTCAACCTTACCAATCTCCTGGAGATACTTATCCAAAGAAGCGGTTTCCCTGTTGGTAACTTGTTTGGTAATCTTTAACTGCCTCATATTTTTTTTATTAAGATTTACTTTTTTTTAAACCCGTCATTTCGAGTGAAGCGAAGCGGAATCGAGAAATCTCCTGCAATTTTGTTATTACTTTTTTGAAGGAGATTTCTCCGCTCCCTTCGGTCGGTCGAAATGACGTTTTGAAGATTTACTTCTTTTCGTGACGCGGTCCTTTGTGTTCGCCTTTGCCACCTTTGTGGTCACCGCCCTTGTGCTCGCCACGCGGTCTCTCTGGCTTCTCAACGTAACCTTCCGGTTTCGGTAATAATGCCTTTCTTGAGAGACGGAGCTTGCCGGTCTTCTGGTCGATGTCGATGAGCTTCACCTGGATCTTGTCACCTTCTTTCAAAACGCCGTCCATGGTCTCGAGACGTTTGTAGTCGATCTCAGAGATGTGGAGCAGACCGTCTTTACCAGGAAGAATCTCGACGAAAGCGCCGAACGGCATGATTGACTTCACTGTGCCGTCGTAAACCTCGCCAACCTCAGGAACTGCAACGATAGCGCGAACCTTGGCCTTAGCTGCCTCGAGGTCTTCCTTGTTAGTAGAAGCGATCTCGACCATACCGCATTTCTCGTCTTCAGTGATGACGATGACGGTGTTAGTTGTCTTCTGAATCTCTTGGACGACCTTTCCGCCAGGGCCGATAACTGCGCCGATGAAGTCCTTAGGAATGATGATCTTCTCGATACGTGGCACTGACTCTTTGTAGTCGGCACGTGGCTCTGTGATGGTCTTGGCCATCTCGCCGAGGATGTGCATTCTGCCTGCCTTAGCCTGCTCGAGAGCCTCACTCAACACTTCGTATGACAAGCCGTCAACCTTGATATCCATCTGGCATGCTGTGATGCCGTCAACGGTACCGGTGACCTTGAAGTCCATGTCGCCGAGGTGGTCCTCATCGCCAAGGATATCTGACAAGACAGCGTATTTCTCATTGTCGGTGATCAAGCCCATTGCGATACCTGCGACAGGTTTTCTCATCTTGACACCTGCGTCCATCAATGCCAATGTGCCACCGCACACCGAAGCCATTGATGATGAGCCGTTTGACTCGAGGATGTCCGACACCACGCGGATGGTGTAAGGATTCTCGTCACCTGCAGGAATCATGTTCTTCAATGCTCTCTCAGCGAGGTTTCCGTGACCGATCTCACGACGGCTGACACCGCGGCTTGCCTTGCATTCGCCTGTTGCGAAACTCGGGAAGTTGTAGTGCAGCATGAAGTTGCTTGTGCCTTCAACGACAGCGCCGTCGATGGTCTGCTCGTCGAGCTTGGTGCCTAATGTCACTGTCACCAATGCCTGTGTCTCACCACGTGTGAAGATGGCTGAGCCGTGGCATGATGGAAGCACGTCGACTTCTGTCCAGATTGGACGGATCTGGTCGAGCTTGCGGCCGTCGAGACGTTTGCGCTCAATCAAGATAGCGTCACGCACTGCCTTACGCTCGATGTCGTGGAAGTAACGTTTTGCCATCGGAGTCTTCTCTTCGAGTTCCTCTTCGGTGTATTTTGTGAGATAATTGTCAAGGATTGCCTGGAATGCGTCCTCGCGCTCGTGTTTGTTGGCGTTGCCGGTGAGAGCGAAGTCGTAGCATGGCTTGTAGCAGCATGCCATCATGTCGGCGCGCAAATCTTCGTCGTTGACTTCATGGCAGTACTCGCGTTTAGGGTTAGCCTTCTCGACGCGTGAAGCGAGGTCGAGCTGTGCCTGCACCTGACCTTTGATGGCCTCGTGAGCAGCTTTCAAAGCACCGATCATCTGTGCTTCTGAGATTTCTTTCGATTCGCCTTCCACCATGCAGATGTCTTTCATTGTGGCACCCACCATGAGTTCAAGGTCGGCGTTTTCGAGTTCGTCAGCACGCGGGTTGATGACGTATTCGCCGTTGATCATAGCCACGCGGACTTCTGAGATAGGACCGTGGAACGGGATGTCTGACACTGCGATAGCTGCTGATGCTGCCAATGCTGCGTAAGCATCTGGAAGCACGTTCTGCTCTCCTGAGAGCAGTGTGATCTGCACCTGAATCTCAGCGTGGAAATCGTCTGGGAATAATGGACGGATGGCACGGTCAACGAGACGTGAGATCAAAATCTCATAGTCTGATGGCTTGCCTTCACGTTTGAAGAAACCGCCAGGGAACTTGCCTGTGGCGGCGTATTTTTCTTTATAATCGACTGAAAGAGGCAGGAAATCGACATCGTCTTTCGCTTCTTTTGCCGCAACCACTGTCGCGAGCAACACTGTCTTACCGCATGTCACTACCGCTGCACCGTCGGCCTGCTTGGCCAGACGTCCTGTCTCGATGGTAATAATGTCCTTACCAGTTTGTATGGTCTGTTTAATACCTTCTGGACCCATAATAAAATCTTTTAATAATTAATAAAATAAACCGCTTTTGCTTAGGTATACAACAATGCAAAAAAAGGCAATATTTCATTGCCTTTTTTTGCAAGGGCATTGATTGTCAATGCTATTATTTTCTGATACCTAATTCTTTGATGATAGTACGATATCTCTCAATATCTTTCTTCTTCAGATAGGCGAGGAGTTTTCTTCTCTTACCTACGAGAGAAACCAGTGAACGCATTGTTGCCAAGTCTTTCTTAGCGCCCTTCATGTGTTCTGTCAAATTCTTGATTCTGAATGTGAACAATGCAATTTGTCCTTCTGCTGAGCCGGTATCCTGTGCGTTTTTACCGTACTTTGTGAAAATCTCTTGTTTCTTTTCTGCAGTTAAATACATATCTATTCTTTTTCTCTAAATTTTTCGGACTGCAAAATTACAACTTTTTTAATTACCTGAAACATAAATTTTCAAAATTTTTAAAAAATTAATATTTTCATTCGAATTGAAATTTTTTTTATATTTGAAACGATTATTTGTAAAATGCTATTTATTTCTAAACGATTGTTAATCAATATTTTAACGATATGAAATTAAATTTTAAAACATTAATTAGCATCGCCTTGCTCTTGCTGATGGTGATTTATAGCTCATCTTGCAAGAAAAATGAGGTGAAAAAAGTGGCGGTTGACACCCAATTTGCAATCGCTTTGTTTAGCGATACTGTCGCTTTGAGACACATTATGAACGACATGGACAGCACCACGCAGAATTGGCTGCGCGTGAGAAACGACTCAATCTTCGTTTTTTACGTCGATACGATCAAAGATGTGTTGAAAGCGAGCGACCTTCTCGATGATATTTCAGATGTGTCGTTTAACACTACGACAAGTTTCACAATGCCTCCATTTGAGCCGATGGGTACCCAAGACACCATTATCAATATTGATAAATTCATGACGGTGCCTTTCCACTACGATGGCTATAATATAGAAGAGGTGTTGCTTCGCTCAGGTGTGCTTAGTGTTGACTTTACTGTCAGTCCACAAATAGAGCATTTGAAACGACTTGAGATTTACTCTGAGCAGCTGATATCACCTGAAGGCGAGCCTCTTACAATCGTTATTAACTATTATGATAAAGGTCGTGAGAGCCGCGATTTGGCTGGATACAGCATCGTGCCGGAATCTGATACAGTGTCATTCAGCGCACGCGCTACAATGCATATTGAAGACGGTTTTTATCCTGGTGGCGATTACACCAGCGACCTCACAGGCGGACTTACCGGTGTGAAATTTAAGACCGTTTACGGTACCATCGACCAACCTCTCGACTCTATCTTCAATGACCAGACGGAAATCGACTTCGGTATCAACGGAATTAGCGGAAGCGCTATTCTTCCAATACCTAGAATTAATATAGCATATTGTAACACCTTCGGATTCGGCGCCATAGGCGATATCACAAAACTTGATTTTGTCAATACTGATAACGGATTGGTTACAAATCTTCTCGCTTGCGATATGGTGGAACTTGAGGTGAATCCTACAGAAGGCGCTTGGAATGACACCAGACTCGTAGGTTTTACTGAGAATATCGATGCTTTGGCAGGTTATAACCGCTTGGACTTCTATGGCGAAGTGAGAATGAACCTCAACGAAAATAGCTTCTCGATCTCTGACACTTCGACGGTAAATATCGCAGCCGATATCGAGATGCCGTTCTCGTTCAAACTCACCGATTTGTGCTACACCGACACTATCGCAATCAACTTGTCGGATGCCAGCCAAACAAGCGACGAGATTGACGATTACATCAATGAGATCGACTTCTTCATCGATTATAACAGCAAAATCAAACTCGATGTTGACATGCAGGCTATCTTCATGAAGAACGATGCAGTCCTCGACTCGCTGTTCACAAATGTGCAGTCTCTTGATTACTCACCAACCGATGAAATCAGGACAATCACAATGAACGTGAACGGTCGTAAGCTGAAAAACATCTTGAGGTCGAACAATATGATACTTCGTCTTGGAGCTTCAACCGACGCTATCAGCGACGACCCGATACAAATGATGGATTCCGACGCCGTGTTCTTGAGGATGCGAATCCTGACGAAGACTAAGGAAATTGAATTTGGTGACAACAATTAATGGAGGAGGGCGATATGAAAAAGTTATATAAATATTTGATTGTCATAGCATTAGTTTGCGCATCATTCGTTTCAAAAGCTCAGAACGACGGTATCGGAATGACTTTGCTTCCGAATATACCTTACGCTAACTATTATAACCCAGGTATCAGAATGCCTAACAATGGCATGGTCGGCATCGCTTTCTCGAACATCAATGTCTCAATGTTCAACTCGAGCGTTAAGTATAAAAACCTTTTCGGAGACGACAAAACCGTCATCGACGCTGTGAAATTTGTTAACAGTCTTGATGATGACAACTCCATCAACGCCAACTTCTCGATGGATCTGGTGAACGTCGGCTTTAGAGTAAAGAAGCTGTTCTTCAACATTGACTGGAGGTTGAGAATGACTGGAGAATTTGGTTACTCTCAGGATTTCGTCGGATTGTTTGTGTTTGGTAACGCCCATTATATGGGAGTCGACAACCCATGCGATTTCAGCCTTAGTCTTGATGCGTCAGTTTTCCATGAGTTCGGCATCAGCGCCCAGTATGAAGTTAACGACAAACTCACTGTGGGTATCCGTCCGAAAATTTTGAGCGGTATTGCAAATGTCGTTATGGATAACAAAGACACCAAAATTTTTACAGATCCTAACACCTACGCTATCTCGGCAGACGTCGATTTGAACGTCAAGATGGCAAGTTTGCTTGAGGGTAATCCTCAGAAGCTTGAAGACATCGGCAAGATGCTCGACTCGGTTACATCGAGTGATATGATGGACTTTGGCGAGAACATCGGCTTCGGCTTTGATTTCGGTGCATCATATACCATCAACGAGCATTTCGGTGTGGCAGCAGGCGTCTATGACCTCGGCTACATCAAATGGACCGACGCCAAGGTGAAGAACGTGAATAAGACCGCTGTGACTATCAACGACGCGTTGTTTGACGATTACAGCCAACTCGCCGATTTTGAGATCGACTATAAATCGATGGTTCAAGACATCGTTGACGAGGTGTGGGGCGACGGACTCCTTGAGCAAGGTGCCGACTACAAGACATATCTCAAGACCAGATTGATGCTTCAGGGATATTATGAGCTGAATCCAATGGTTCGCGCAACAGCCATCGGTCAGATGTATTTTGTGAAAGGCAAGGTGCATCCGGCATTGACACTGGCTTACAGCGGAAACTTCTGGAATCATCTTAGCCTGACCCTGAACTGCACACTGTCGAAATATACTGGAACAGCAATGGGAGCAGGCATCGGCGCACATTTCGGCGCATTCAATATCTACGCTGTCACCGACAATATTTTATCTGTGACAAAAATCGGTGCTCCTGCGCTTGAGACAGCATCGACATACCGACAAGCAAGTGCGAGATTCGGAATAGTCTTTGCGTGGTAAATAGAAAGCATAAAAAAAGCGGCTCAACTGAGCCGCTTTTTTTATGCTTTGTAGAATGGTAACTTGACCACTACTGCTGGGATGAGTTTGTCTCTCACCTTGATGAAGATTTCGCTTCCGACCTTTGAGAAGTCTTTCTTCACATAGCCCATACCGATAGCTTTCTTCACTGATGGAGCCATTGTGCCTGAAGTCACTTCGCCGATGTGGTTGCCTTCAGCGTCGCAGATCTCATATTCGTGACGAGCGATGCCTTTGCCTGTGACCTCGAAAGCGACGAGTTTGCGTGTGACGCCTTCAGCTTTCTGTTTCTCGAGGAACGGACGGTCGATGAAGTCGTTGCCGTCGACAAACTTGGTGATCCAGCCGAGACCAGCCTCGATAGGAGAAGTGGTGTCGCAGATGTCGTTGCCATAGAGGCAGAATCCCATCTCAAGACGGAGAGTGTCGCGTGCACCAAGGCCTATAGGCTTGATACCGAACTCTTTACCAGCTTCGAGAACCTTCTTGTAAACGTTCACTGCTTCTGCATTAGGGATGTAAATCTCGCATCCGCCAGCGCCAGTGTAACCTGTTGTTGAGAAGATGATGTCTTTTACGCCAGCAAATTCAATGATTTTGAAGGTGTAGTATTCCATATCTTCGACAGATGCCTTTGTAAGCTTCTGCATAGCCTTGAGTGCGAGAGGACCCTGCACTGCGAGCTGTGACCACTGGTTGCTCTCGTTGATGAAGTCGACGCCGAGCTTCATGCCCATCTCTTCAGCGACTTTCGACATCCAAGCCCAGTCTTTATCGATATTGGCTGCATTAGGAACCATGAAATATTCGTCAGCTGACACGCGGTAAACGAGCATATCGTCGACGATGCCGCCTTTGCCGTTCGGGAGGCAGGTGTACTGAACCTTACCGTCAACCAATGCTGCCACGTCGTTTGATGTGCAGCGCTGTACCAATGCGAAAGCCTTAGGACCTTTTGCGCGGAACTCGCCCATGTGTGACACGTCGAAAACACCAACGCCCTTGCGGACTGTCTCGTGTTCAACGTTCACGCCTTCAAACTGAACCGGCATGTCGAAACCTGCAAATGGAACCATCTTGGCGCCCATTTCATAGTGCATTGCGTTCAATGCAGTCTTTTTCAATGTGTTTTCCATATTATTACGTATATAAATTATAGATTCAAACAATTCGCAAAAATACAAAATTAATCATTCAATAACACAAAAAATCAAAAAAACTAATGGCTAATGGCTAATGACTAATGGCTTTTTGCTATCTTTGCATTAAATTTTTATAAAGATGAAAAATATTAAAAGATATATAATTGTCTTGATAATCATGATGTTGGCGATGCCGAAAATCTTCGCTGCCTACATCCTGATCCCGATGGATGAGACGCAGACAAACCATCTGAAGGCGTACGGTGTGGCATATTGGGTGCTGCAACGCGAGTTAGAGATAAGCTGGCTGCTTAATTACAAAGGTGGAAGCTATCTGATGCCTTATCATGAGATGTTTGAGCGCGAATGTAAGCTTAGAAATGTTTCATATCAGGTGATTGCCGACGTTCAGGCACAAGGCATTCTCGCTGAAATCGCTGATCCTGGCGTGAATATGGACGAGATGAAGCTCCAGAAAGTGCCACGTCTGGCTGTCTACGCCCCGAAAAACATCCTCCCTTGGGACGACGCTGTGACTTTAGTTCTGACATACGCCGAGATACCTTATGATATAATATACGACGACGAGGTGTTGGATGGCGTGCTGCCCACCTACGACTGGCTTCACATGCATCACGAAGATTTTACTGGGCAATACGGAAAGTTTTGGGCAAGATACAGAAACTATCCTTGGTATAAAGAAGATGTCCAAAAACAAGAGGAAACAGCGCGTCGGCATGGCTTTACAAAAGTTTCTCAGCTGAAGCTCGCTGTAGCGAAAAAGATTCGCGACTTTGTGGCTGGTGGCGGCTATCTCTTCGCGATGTGCTCTGCTCCAGATAGTTTCGACATCGCTCTTGCAGCAGAAGGCTTGGACATCTGCGACGTGATGTTCGACGGCGACGCTATACGTCCTGGCGATCCGCAACGCTTGAATTATGATAGCTGCTTCGCTTTCACTGACTTCACTGTCTCAACTAACCCGCAGGAATACGAAGTTTCAAATATTGACGTTACATTGACGCGTCCGAAATCAGTGAGAGAGGGCAACGATTTCTTCTTGTTGTTCGACTTCTCCGCGAAATGGGATCCTGTGCCGACAATGCTCACTCAAGACCATGAAAAGCTGATTAAAGGCTTCATGGGGCAGACCACGGCTTTCAACAAGAAATACGTAAAGCCGACTGTGGTGGTTTTGGGCGACAATGCGGCTTTGGAAGAAGACCGTTACATCCACGGTGATTACGGCAATGGTTTTTGGACTTTCCTTGGCGGTCACGACCCTGAGGATTACCAGCATCTTGTGGGCGATCCGCCGACTGAACTTGACATGCACCCCAACTCGCCGGGATATCGGTTGATATTGAATAACGTGCTGTTTCCAGCAGCGAAGAAAAAAAAACAAAAAACTTAGTCTTTAGTCCTTAGTCTTTAGTTTTTAGTCATTAGTTGCTAAAGTCTAAAGACTAAAGACTAACAACTAAAAATTTAAAAATTTAGTAAGGATTTAAATTTTTTTATTATTTTTGCGCCCGAAAAATAAAATTGTAAAAAAATGGGAAGAGCATTTGAATACCGCAAGGCGGCTAAGATGAAAAGATGGGGCCACATGTCAAGAGTGTTCCCGAAACTTGGAAAAATTATCACAATCGCAGCAAAAGAAGGCGGTCCGGATCCAGATATGAACCCTAAACTCCGTCAGGCTATCTTGAACGCCAAGGCGGAAAATATGCCAAAAGATAACATCGATGCAGCTATCAAACGTGCTACCGATAAGAGCACGGCTGATATGGTTGAAATCGTGTACGAAGGCAAGGGTCCTCACGGCGTGCTCTGCGTTGTGGAATGCGCTACAGACAACACAACACGTACAGTTGCTAACGTCCGCTCATATTTCAACAAAGCTGGCGGTGAGCTTTTGAAGACTGGTCAGCTTGAATATATGTTCACACGTAAGGCTGTATTCCAGATTGAAATCCCTGCCGGAATGAGCAAGGACGATCTCGAACTCGAACTCATCGACGCTGGTCTCGAAGAGATTGAAGAGACAGAAGACGGCACATTCGCATACAGCGACTGGACATCATACGGCACAATGCACGAGGCATTGGAAGGCATGAAGGTTAACATCATCAAAGCTAACCTCCAGCGTTTCGCCAACAACCCTGTCGCTTTCAACGACGAACAGATCGAAAGCATCATGAACTTCCTTGATAAAGTCGAAGACGACGAGGACGTTCAGGCAGTGTACACTAACATGGAATAATTTTACACGCAGTAACAGCAGAAACAACGGAAATTATTATATTAAAAAAAGCCCACATTGTGGGCTTTTTTGTTATTCAATGATTTCTGCAATTTCCGTTGTTTCTGCGTGAACTTAACTAATTCCGCAAAGGTGATACAGCACCCTTGCCCCGACATTTCCGTCCCATTCAGTGCCTTCGCCAGGCGAGACCTCGCAGAGGTCGAAGCCGATGATTTCTTTTCCCGATTCCTTGATTCTGTTGAGCAAATACATCAGCTCTTCGTATTCTATGCCACCTGGCACAGGAGT
The DNA here is from genome assembly GCA_905234275.1 of uncultured Bacteroidales bacterium. Taxonomy (GTDB): domain Bacteria; phylum Bacteroidota; class Bacteroidia; order Bacteroidales; family F082; genus Limimorpha. Next base: position 435,820 of record CAJOHD010000001.1, read on the forward strand.
TCCTGTGTTAGGACATAGTTTTGGGTCCAAACCGTCGATATCGACTGAGATATAAACCTTTTCCGGCAATGCGTTGATGATTTCGTCGCAAATTTGCTTCCAGTTGGCGCCTTCATACATTCTGCGGCGGTTGTCGCGGTCGTAAAACACTTTCACTCTGCCGTTTGAGTCCTGAATCAGCTGTTTTTCCTGATGACAGTAGTCACGGATAGCCACCTGCACCAATTTCTCGACTTTTTCAAGCTTCAAGACATTATAAAAAATCGAGGCGTGCGAGTATTCGAAGCCCTCGAAGCGCTCGCGCAGGTCGCTGTGTGCGTCGACGTGCAACACGCCGTATTTTACACCTATATTATTAAGGTATTGGTGGTAGGGTAGAGGCGTGCTGTGGTCGCCGCCGAGAAGTCCCACTTTCTTGCCTTGTTTCTTCCAATATGCGATGCGCTCGCGCAGCCAGGCGAACATCTTCTCGAAACCGTCTTCGATGGCTTTGTATTTTGCCTCGTATTTCCACGGGAACTCGTCGACTTCGCCGTTTTCGATGCCTTCGATTATCTCTTCGCTGATAGGAGCGAGTTTGTCATGTAGTTTTCTCAATTCCTTGGGAAACTCGTCCATCCAGATGCCGCGCTGCCACAAATCCGGGTAGTCGTGATGGCACAGGTCGACCTGCATCGAGCCGTCGAACACCGCACTCGGACCGTCGACGGTGCCGCGGTTGTAACTCGTAGTCAGTTCCCATTCCACAGGGATTATAATGATTTCAGCTTCCTCAGCCGTGCACGGCAGTCCGTAAATGCCCGAACCGAGCGCCGCCGCTGCATTAGGATCAAAAGATTTATCAGCCATAATGTTGAAAATTTTACAAATATACAAAAATTTTTTAAGATGATTTGCTTTTGTATTAAAAATTGTGTAATTTTGCAGAACTAATTCACGGAATAGTAACAAAAATATTTGCCTATGATATAAAACGCAACTTGTTTGCGCACACTTTAAAGATACATATTGGGAAAAGCGTTAGAAGCTAAATCTTGAATTCTCAAAAACTGGACACTTTTGAAAATATCAAGTCAAGAATAAAGCCTATGACGCTCGCGCTGTTTTAGCGTGGGCTTATTCGATAAATTTGACTTGATAGGTAGTCCAGATTCCTGAGAATTCAGATGATGCGAAAAAGCACCACGCTTTTTTTTGTGTGCGATTTATGACAAAGGTGCTTGAAAGGAGGTGCCGATAGCCTATTCAAGTGGAGGTAAATAATAATATAAATATGTACATTAAAAGAATAGTAATTGCAACATCATTTATCTTATGGACGATGCTTGCATATTCACAAAGCTCATTATCGGAAATGTATTCACATTCCAAAAGTAGCTCTCAACAAGCAGAAAAAGCTAAATATTATATTGAGGGTGACTATAGTGTTAATCTGGTAAATGGCCAGTTCGAATATAAATTGGAAAACATTGTTTCAAAAGGTATTACATTTACTTATGAAGATTATAAAATAGGTGAGGAAAGAGATGAATTTGAAGTGTTTTATTTTGACCATGCCAATACAGACTATCCTGGCGGTTTTGATGGTGGATTGAAGTTTTGGAAGTGGGATAAAAACAACAATAAATGGCAGATAGATAGTGAAACGATAGATGGTGAGCTGCAAGCTAGTAAAAATAAAGTCATGACAATTATGCTTGTACTTGATTGTAGTACTTCACTTGGTGATAAGTTTGATGATTTGAAGAACTATGCCGAAAGATTTATTGATATCATCTACGAAAAATCTCATGATGGTAATGTAAGATTAGGTATTATAGGATTTAATACTATGTCATATACTGAAAAGACAGTATATCCTATAACTGAACTAAATCAGAAGTCATATTATAGTATGAAATCATTTATTGAAAGATTAAAAAAAGACAAACAAACTGCTATGTATTATGCAATGCGATTGGCATCTGATTATATGGAGGATTATGTTAACAACATAGAATTGGATGAAAATGTTGAATATGATGGTTCTTATATTGTTACATTTACTGATGGTTATGACAATAATTCAAGAGATCCTGAAATAGGCATTCCTGCTGATGGGCTTTTAAATCCTTATTATAAATACGTTAAGGATAAATGTTTGACGAAAGAATTAAAGGGAAAACCTATAGAAAGTTTTGTTATTGCTGTCGAAGGTAACGATGTGGGCAGTAATGCTCAAAGATTCAGAGAAGTTTTGTCAGGCCTTTCTTATGATGATGACCATTTCAAACTTGCAGATAATTTCGATCAATTGGAAGAAAAATTTAATGAAATAGCTAAAAATTTGATTGACAGATGGAATAATCTTGTGTGTTTTGTGCCACCAAGCTATTATGGAAAAGTTAGATGGACGTTGGGTAAAGCTCCAACTCCCAAAACAGATAAACCATATAAATTCAGTATAGGTGTTATAGCTGTTAATATCAATGGTCTTTCTATGAAGTATTTTACAGGAAGAAGATGGGCTATGCAAACGGATATTGGTGTTTCGTTCTTTGAAATAGAAAAAAGTAGATATTATTACACTTCCAATTATGGTGGGTATTATGGGAAATATACAAAAAAAATAAATGCAATAATGCTACATCAGACATTTATGTGGGAACCACGGTTAGTAGAAAGCGATGGATTAAATTTGCATGGAATGTTTGGTGCAGGAGTCGGAGTCGGCATCGCAGATGATGATTTGGAAATTGTTCCTCAGGGAATTGCAGGTCTTGAGTTTATATTTGGAATACCATTAACACTTCAGTTAGATGTAAGACCAATGTATTACACTAAAGTTATTGACGATTTCAAGATAGGATTCAATATTAGCGCCAGATATTATTTCAAGTAAACATTACATTTTTTAATAGTTTTGCCCTTCAGCCTTAAAGTTGAAGGGCTTTTAATTTTTGTTTTTAAAAATATTTCGCATATATGCGAAATATTCAAAAATTATTATTATCTTTGCGGCGATAAATGGAGGTTTGATTATGAAGAAGGCAACAGTAAAGATAATAGAGCAGAGCGATAAAGTGGGGTTGTACTCAATTTGCTTTGACGGTAGTGATTTAAGTGAGTATGAAAACTTTGTAAAAAAGTTCATAAATGATGCAAAGCTGAACAAGGATTTTCAATTGGTGTTAAGAGCAATCAACAGGATTGTTGCGAATGGAGCTCTGGAACGCTATTTCCGTCCTGAAGGAAAATTCAAAGATAATCTTGCAGCGTTGTCAATTGATTCAAAAGTTTTGCGTTTGTATTGTTTGCGAATATCTGACCAAATTTTGATTGTCGGAAATGGTGGCGCGAAAAATACGAGAACATACGAGGAAGACGAGGAGTTGAGCGGTTATGTTATGGATTTACAGAAGTTTGATAAATTGCTTGCCCAAGAAATGAAAAATGGGAAAATCAGAATTGAACAGAATGTAATTACAGGCATTGAAAGTGCCTCTTTCGAGATATGAAAAAAGATAATAATGTAAGAATCTTCAGTCCAATCATTCAAGAAGCGTATGATAACATTTCAGAACTTGATTGGGCAACCGATGCTTTAACTGATGGCATAGCCAATCGTATTGATTCTGTAATGAAAGACAAAGGAATCAGTAAGAAAGAACTTGCGGCTTTAACACATCGTCGCCCTTCGGATGTTACCAGATGGCTTGGCGGTGGTCATAATTTTACATGTCGAACTATCGCTCTCATTGAGCAGGCGTTAGGAGTGTCGATTATTCAGATAGTACAATAAAAAAATCCCGCCGTTCGGCGGGATTTTTTTGTTTTCATCGGATTATTCCAGTGTATGGATCACCAATCCTGATCTGAGTTTCGGCTCAAACCATGTGGTCTTAGGTGGCATGATGTTGCCGGTGTCAGCGATGTCGATGATCTGTTTCATTGAAACAGGATACATTGCGAATGCGACTTTCATCTCACCGTTGTCAACACGACGTTTCAACTCGCCGAGACCACGGATACCGCCGACGAAGTCAATACGCTTGTCGGTGCGGAGGTCCTTGATGCCGAGGATGTTGTCCAACACGTTGTTGCTCAAGATTGTCACATCGAGAACGCCGATAGGGTCGTTGTCATCGTATGTACCAGGTTTTGCGCTCATCTTGTACCAGTGACCGTCGAGGTACATGCTGTGCTCATGCAGCTTGGCTGGCTTGTAGATCTCTGTTCCCATGTCGGTGACATCGTATGTCTTGCCGAGAGCCTTGATGAACTCGTCTTTGCTCAAGCCGTTCAAATCCTTAACAACGCGGTTGTAGTCGATGACGTTCAACTGGTTGTCAGGGAAGATAACTGTCATGAAGAAGTTGTATTCCTCTTTGCCGGTGTGGTGTGGGTTGTGCTCTTTCTTCTCCTGTCCGACCAATGCTGCTGCAGCGCTGCGGTGGTGACCGTCGGCGATGTACATTGCAGGGACTTTCTTGTCGAAGAGTTCAACTAACTTGGCGATGGTAGCCTTGTCGTCGATGACCCAAAAACGATGACCGAAACCGTCTTCCTTAGCGATGAAGTCGTATATTGGCTTCTCGTGGCGAACGATGTTGTTGACGATGGCGTCAATCTCGTTCACTGCCGGATATGCGAAGAACACTGGTTCCACGTTGGCGTTGGTGATGCGGACGTGTTTCATACGGTCTTCTTCCTTGTCCTTACGTGTCAACTCATGTTTCTTGATTACTTTGTTGATGTAGTCCTCGCTCCAAGCGCATGCCACGATACCATACTGCCAGTGTGCGTTGGCATCTTTCGGGTTCATGCTTTGAGCGTAGATGTACAGCTTCTCTTCCTTATCCTGGACGAGCCATCCGTAGTCTTTGAACATGTTGAAGTTCTCTACGACTTTGATGTAAGTCTCAAGGTCGCTGTCTTTGTGGCCAGCTGGAAGGTCGATTTCAGCTTTGGTCACGTGGAGAAGGCTGTAAGGGTTGCCTGCGCATTCCTCACGTGCTTCCTCTGTATTCAAAACGTCGTATGGTCTTGAAGCTAATTTCTCAACGATATCAACCGGTGGACGATATCCTTTGAAAGGTCTTATAACTGACATAATGTTTCGTTTTTATTTGTTAACCTGGAATTTTGTGCAGCCGTCTTTGAAGAAGCCCACGATCTGGCGAGCTGCTGCAAGACCTGCGTTCATGTTAGCCTCAGCTGTCTCAGCCCCCTGTTTCTTAGGTGTTGCGAAGAAACGTGGAGCGAACTGTGCCAATGCTTCTGCGTTTGCTGGAGCGATATCGGTGACATACTTGAAATCTGCTCTTTCAGCGAGCATCTTCTCCATGTCAGCCTCATTGATGACTTCCTTACGAGCTGTGTTGACTAAGCAGCCACCCTTTGGCATCTTCGAAAGAAGAGCGTAGTTGATGCTGTTCTTTGTCTGGTCGTTTGCCGGGATGTGCAATGAGATGTAGTCGCAGTGTGCGTAGAGCTCCTCAAGTGTTGCAGGGACGTGAACGCCTTCAGCTTCCATCTTCTCTGTTGGTACGAATGGGTCGAATGCCCAGACTTCCATGCCGAGAGCCTTAGCTTTTTCAGCCACGAGGCGACCGACGTTACCGTAGGCCTGGATACCGACTCTCTTGCCCTTCAATTCGCAACCTGTGCCAGGTTTGAATGTGTTACGGGCCATGTAGATCATCATACCAATTGCCAACTCAGCGACTGCGTTTGAGTTCTGACCTGGTGTGTTCATTGCCACGATGCCTCTTGCTGTGCAAGCTGCGAGGTCGAGGTTGTCGAAACCTGCGCCGGCGCGAACCACGATCTTGAGGTTCTTGGCGTGGTCGATGACTTCCTTAGTCACCTTGTCTGAACGCACGATGAGAGCGTCAGCGTCAGCGACTGCATCGTAGAACTGCTGAACGTCAGTATATTTCTCGAGTTTTGCGAAGCTGTAACCTGCTTCTTCAACTATTTTCTGGATTCCATTGACAGCTGCTGCTGAGAATGGCTTTTCTGTTGCAACTAATACTTTCATTTCTATGCTATTTTAAATTTTTAAAACTTTAGACCCTAATCTAATGACTAAGGTCTAAAGTCTAACGTCTAAAGACTAAAGTCTAATTACTTGTTAGCTTTTTCAAAGTCTTGCATGCACTGTACCAATGCTTCAACTGACTCGATTGGGCAGGCGTTGTATAATGAAGCGCGGAAGCCGCCGACTGAACGGTGACCCTTGATACCGACCATGCCGCGTTCTTTTGCGAATGCCATGAAAGCGTCCTGGAGGTCTTCACGACCTGGAGCCATCACCCAGCAGTGGTTCATGATTGAACGTGAGTCTTTCTCAGCTGTACCGACGAACATTGAGTTGCGGTCGATTTCTTCGTAGAGGAGGTTTGACTTCTTGACTGCGAGCTTGTTCATAGCCTCGACACCACCGATGGTGTTCTTCAACCATGTCAATGTCTCGTGCATGACGAAGATAGGAAGTACTGGAGGTGTGTTGAACATAGAGACGTTCTTGGCTTCTTCTGCAGCGTGTGTTCTGTAGTCAACCATTGTTGGAAGTGGGTTCATATAAGCACGGTCGCCGATGTTGCCAAGGAGGTCTTTACGGACGATGACGAATGTCACGCCAGCAGGACCGACGTTCTTCTGAGCGCCACCGTAGATGAGACCGTATTTCTTCACGTCGACTGGACGGCTCATGATATCTGATGACATATCAGCAACAAGTGTTACTGGGCAATCCATATCGGTGCGGATCTCTGTACCGTAGATGGTGTTGTTTGTTGTGATGTGGAAGTAGTCAGCATCTGTTGGGATGGTGTAGCCCTTCGGGATGTAAGTGTAGTTCTTGTCTTCTGATGAAGCCACGATCTCGACTTTACCGAACAATTTAGCTTCTTTAGCGGCTTTCTTTGCCCAAACACCTGTCTGGAGGTAAGCTGCCTTTGTCTTCAGAAGGTTAGCTGGCACTGTGAAGAACTGTGTGCTTGCGCCACCACCGAGGAAGAGAACCTCATATTCTGCCGGAATATTGAGGATGTCGCGCCATAACTGACGTGTTTCTTCCATGATACGCTCCCAACCTGGAGTGCGGTGTGAAATCTCCATCAAACCGATACCAGTGTTGTCAAAATTGCGAATTGCGTTGATTGTTGATTCAACTGCTTCTTTTGGAAGGACGCATGGTCCCGCATTGAAATTGTGTTTCATTACGTTATATTTTAAGTTGATAAATTTATAAATACCTTATTTATTTTTATGCTGTTTTCAGCGTTGCAAAGTTAGTAAATAAAACAATATAAAACACAAAAGATAAAAATCTTTTTATCCTATATGAAACGCTTGATAATCAATGGAAAAGGGGAGATGTTAGTCTAATGTCGGGAAATATTGCTCCTCATATTCGTTAACAATCCTCGTCATAACAGCCATTTCTATGGCATCACGGCTGCACGTCGGCGACTCGCCACCGACCAAAAGGAAAAGCTCCTCGTAGCGCATCAGCGCAAACTCGTACAGGTCTTTAGCAATCTTACTCATGAGTTCCTCCTTTATTCTAACTTGACACTGCAAAAATAAACAATAATTTTTTAATAAGCAAGAAAAAATGAAAATTTTTACGTTTTTAATTTTTCACGACGAAAATGGATTTTTGGCATAAACCTTAACAGGTTTTTCTAAATTTTAAGTCATATCTGAAAAAACGAATATCTTGATTATTATTATAAGGTGCTGAAAATCAACGGAAAGAAAAAATTTTAAAAATTTTCAAAAAAAAGATTTTTGTATTGAAAAAAGTTGTAATTTTGCGGTCCGAATTGAAAGAAAATTATACAGGCAATGAAAAAAGACATACATCCAAAGAACTACAGACTGGTCGTGTTTAAAGACATGTCAAACGACCAAGCTTTTATGTCACGTTCCACCATCAACACAAAAGATACTATTGTTTGGGAAGACGGTAACGAGTATCCATTGGTGAAACTTGAGATTTCAAACACATCACACCCATTCTACACTGGTAAGATGAAACTTGTTGACACAGCTGGTCGCGTTGATAAATTCAACAACAAGTACAAAAAATTCCAGGAAGCTAAGAAAAAATAATCCAAGAATAGGTTTGTTAAATTTTTCATAATGAAGTTTTGCCCTTGCCAGAAATGACAAGGGCTTTTTTTGGCACGATTTTTGATAGAAGGAATTTGAAAAAACGTTTTTATGGATAATCAAATCAACCACGATATAGTCTTCAGCGACATCATCGAAGCTGATGCAGAATATATACCGCTGTTTTCGCCGGAAGACGAGAAACGCATGATCGACGCGCAACTTCCGGAGGAGCTGCCTATCATGGCTTTGCGTAACGCCGTGCTGTTCCCAGGCGTCGTCATCCCGATTACTGTCGGCAGAAACAAGACCATCCGCCTTGTGAAGGACGCATATAAAAGAGGTATGGACATCGGTGTCATCACCCAACGCGACGCTAAGGTGGAAGAGCCACAACAGTCAGACCTTTTTGAAATAGGTACTATCGCGCAAGTCATGAAAACACTGGAGATGCCAGATGGAAACACCACTGTCATCATTCAGGGCAAACGCCGTTTCAGACTTGAAGAAATAACTGTCACCGAGCCTTATCTGCGTGGCAGAATCACTCCTTTTGGCGATAAGACTCCGGTGCCACGCGACCGCCAGTTCAAGGCTTTGATACAGAGTATCAAGGATATGGCGATGCAGATCGTGCAGAAGTCGGGAGCAGTGCCTTTTGAGGCTACTTTTGCCATCCGCAATATCGAGAGCCCTTGGTTTATGGTTAACTTCATCGCCAGCAACCTCGTGGCGAAGATGGAAGACCGTCAGAAGTTGCTGGAAATCAACGATATAACTAAGTTCGCCAATGAACTTCTGAAACTTCTCAATAAAGAGATGCAGATGGTCGACCTGAAACAGCAGATTCAAAGCAAGGTAAAGACCGACCTCGACAAGCAACAGCGTGAATATCTTCTGAATCAACAACTTAGGACTATTCAGGAGGAGCTCGGCGGCACGCCTAATGAGCAGGATGTCAAGGAACTGACACAAAAAGCTGCCAAAAAGAAATGGAACAAGGAAGTGGCGGAGGTTTTCGAGAAGGAGCTTCAGAAGCTGCAACGTATGAACCCGCAGCAGGCTGATTACGGCATTCAGCATAACTATCTCGAGACTCTCGTTGAACTTCCGTGGAATGAATATACGAAGGATAATTTCGATCTCGAACACGCGCAGAAAGTCTTGGATAAAGACCATTTTGGACTTGAGAAAATCAAGGATAGAATTGTCGAGCATCTGGCAGTTTTGAAGCTGAAAAACGACATGAAAGCCCCGATTTTGTGCTTGGTGGGACCTCCTGGAGTCGGTAAGACATCGTTGGGTAAGTCGATAGCTAAAGCATTGGGACGCAAATACATACGTATGTCGTTGGGTGGCGTTAGAGATGAATCAGAGCTTCGCGGACACCGTAAGACGTACATCGGTGCAATGCCTGGCAGAATCATTCAGAATCTGAAGAAGGCGAAGTCGTCGAATCCTGTCTTTATCCTTGACGAAATAGATAAGGTGAGCGGTAACAACATCAATGGTGACCCGCAGGCTGCCTTGCTCGAAATCCTTGATCCTGAACAGAATAACACCTTCAACGATAACTTCATCGAGCTCGATTTCGACCTCTCGAAGGTGATGTTTATAGCAACGGCTAATAACCTTCAGACTATCCATCCGGCTTTGCGCGACAGAATGGAAATCATCGATTTGAATGGCTATCTGCGTGAGGAGAAGTATCAAATCGCAAAACGCCATCTCATTCCGAAGCAGCTGAAAGAACACGGTTTGAAGTCGAGAGATGTAGTGTTTTCTGAAGAAATCATTTATAAGATTATCGACGACTACACTCGTGAGGCTGGCGTTCGTAACCTTGAGCGTAGAATTGCCGACGTGATCCGTAAAAAGGCAAAAGCCATTGTTGTTGGTGGCAATTATGAGAAAAAAGTCACTGAGGACGATTTGAAGAAAGCCCTTGGTGTGCCTATGCATCACGATGAGGAAGAGGTGAAACATAGCATGCCTGGCGTTGCCATCGGATTGGCTTGGACACCAGTCGGCGGCGAGATTCTGTCGATTGAAGTCAGCTTGAGCAGGGGCAGAGGCGCGCTTAACATGACAGGCAACCTCGGCGATGTGATGAAGGAGTCAGCTACGATAGCTTATGAGTTTATTAAGGCGCACGCTAATGAGTTGAAAATCAATCCAATAGTGTTTGAAGAATGGAATGTCCACATTCATGTTCCGGAGGGTGCTACGCCTAAAGATGGCCCATCGGCAGGTATCACCATGCTGACAGCACTGACATCAGCATTCACTCAGCGCAGAGTTAAGGATAAACTCGCAATGACAGGCGAAATCACGCTTCGTGGTAGGGTTTTGCCAGTTGGCGGCATCCAAGAAAAGATGCTAGCTGCCAAACGCAACGATGTGACAGATGTCATTTTGTCACGTGACAACGAACGCGATTTCATGGACATCAAGCCGGAATACATCGAAGGCCTGCAGTTCCATTTCGTCGACAACATGCTCGAGGTATTAGACCTCGCATTGGAAAAGGAGCAGGAGGTTAACTCATTGGATTACAATAAGTTCTTGGTGGATTCGCATAAGAAAATAACTGGATTCAAGGTTTCGGAAGTATAAACCTCTCCGGCGGTTGTTTGAATCACTGCTTCAAGTTTTAAGTCTGGGGTGTCTTTTGCGAGATATTCCAGACTTTCCATTATCTCGTCGAGGTGATAGCGGCGGGCGTGGGCACCACGGTATTTGCCGTTGGGCGTGAAGTCGCTCTCGATCTCCTCGTATTCGACGCGGAAGAAGTTGGTGCCGTCGTCGAGAGGGTGGGAGAGCTTGAAAAATGGCTCCTCAAACGAGATGTCGTAACTCTTTGAATACCTGAAGTTTACGTCTAAAACGAAATAAGGCCACTCTGGGAGGATTTTCTTCGCCTCCATCTTGATTTGCACCTTGTGCGATGCCACATCGGCAAGACTGTCAATCACTTTCATCGGGAAGAGCGGCACGTTGGTGGCGTTTGAGCGCATGAAACTCAGCAGTTTGTCGCGGTTGCTTAAAGGAATAATCATCGTGCGGTCACCGAAATCGGTGATGACGAGAACGCCGCGGTCAACATGTATAGCTTTAATGCGCATTGAATGAAAATTTTTGCAAAAATACAATTTAGTTTAATAGCTTAGAAGCTTAAAAGTTTAATAGAATTATTTTTTTTGTATTTTTGCAGTGATGAAAAGATTAATATTCATATTATTTTCAATAATCCTTTTCGCGTCGTGCGGAAGGAAGTCGAATGACGAAAACCTCAAGATTTTCAAGTACAACGAGGCGGCGGGAATCCTGACTTTGGACCCGATTTATGCCAAAGACCAGCCGCATATCTGGGCTTGTAACCAATTGTATAACAGTCTGGTAGCCTTCGACAATGAGATGAATGTGGTGCCGGCGGTGGCTAAGAGTTGGGACATCTCCGAAGATGGAAAAACATACACTTTCTTGCTTCGCGACGATGTGTTTTTCCACAACGACAGCTGCTTCAATGGAAAGAGTAGACGAGTGGGGGCTCAAGATTTTGAATATTCATTTAACAGATTGATTGACAGAAAGTTAAGTTCGCCAGGAACTTGGATTTTCGCTCAGGTAAAACAAGATGACAACGGATATGCTTTCAAGGCATTGAACGACAGCGTTTTTCAAGTTGAATTGAAAGAGCCATTCCCTGCGTTTCTTGGCATATTATCAATGACTTACGCCTCGGTGGTGCCTCACGAAGCGGTCGAGTTTTATGGTGAGAATTTCGGTCGCCATCCTGTCGGAACCGGACCTTTCAAATTCCAATATTGGAAAGAAGGTGTACGCCTCGTTATGCGCAAAAATCCTGATTATTTCGAGTTTGAAAATGGTCAACGGTTGCCATATATTGATGCAGTTTCGGTGAGTTTTCTCATCGATAAGCAGGTGGCGTTCATGGAGTTTGTGAAAGGAAAAACCGATTTCATGTCGGGTGTCGATGCGCGTTACAAAGATGAGCTTCTGACTCGCGACGGATTTTTGCGAAGCAAATATGAAGACCGTTTTTATCTTATCCGTGAGCCGTATCTGAATACTGAATATCTTTCGTTTTATATTGATAATCAAGAGGAAAGAGATGATAAAGAACGTCAAGTGGCGTTGCGTCAGGCGGTGAATTATTCGATCGACAGGGAGAAGATGCTGCGATATCTGAGAAACGGCATCGGAACTCCAGGAAACGGCGGAATCATTCCTGCGGGACTGCCAGGATACGATTCTTTGGGACAAATCGGATATGCCTTCAATCAGCAGAAATCGTTCATGATTATCGATAAATATCATCTGCAAGGGAGCGAGATAAAGCTTTATACCACAAAGGATTACATCGATTTGGCGAAGTTTGTGCAATCGTCGGTGACTGATGTCGGTCTGGTTTGCAAAGTGGAGGAGATGATGCCGGCGGCTTTGCGTGAGAAGCGTGCTCAATGCAGTCTGCCGTTCTTCCGCTCGTCGTGGGTGGCCGATTATCCTGATGCGGAGAACTATCTCTCGCTTTTCACGACCGAAAATTTTGCTCCGAAAGGTCCGAATTACACTCATTATTCCAACCCGAAATTTGATGAGCTTTACGAGAAGGCTATCGCCACTAACAGCTTGAGCGACAGGGCTTTAATCTACCATGAGATGGACTCGCTGATGATGACTGAGGCACCGGTGGTGATACTGTTTTACGACGAGGTGCTGAGATTCGTCAACAAGAGGGTGTCGGGATTCAACGGAAACCCCGTGAATTTGCTGAATTTGAAGACCGTAAAAATTGATTGAAAAATTTTTGATAATCAGTGCATTTCGTGTTAAAAAATTTTGTATTTTTGCAGCGCTTTTTTGCGAAATAATTTTGATATGATAAATATTACATTTCCTGACGGTGGAGTCAGACAGTTTGAAGCGGGCGTAACGCCAATGGATATTGCCAAAAGCATCAGCGAAGGCTTGGCTCGCAACGTGTTGTCAGCAAAGGTGAATGACAAGATGTGGGATGCGCTTCGTCCAATCAACGAAGACGCTAATATTCAGTTGTTTACGTGGAACGACCCTGAGGGAAAAGCTACAGTTTGGCACTCATCGGCTCACCTCATGGCAGAGGCTATCGAGCAGCTTTACAAAGGCGTGAAATTCGGCATCGGTCCGGCTATCGAGAGCGGTTTCTACTATGACATCGACACCGGCGACATGACATTGACCGAAGAAGACCTCGTGAAGATTGAGAAAAAGATGCTCGAGCTCGCCAAGGAAAAACAGGCATTTGAGCGTGTTGACGTTTGCAAGGCCGACGCTTTGAAATATTTCACCGAGAAAGGCGATGAGTACAAAGTCGAGCTTATCAACGAGCTTGAAGACGGTACCATAACATATTATAAATCAGGAACTTTTACCGATTTGTGTCGCGGACCACATATCCCGGATACATCATGCATCAAGGCTGTGAAGCTCACTTCAATCGCTGGTGCTTACTGGCGTGGCGACGAGAACCGCAAGCAGTTGACACGTATCTACGGTATCACCTTCCCGAAACAGAAAGAACTCGAGGAGTACCTCGTTCTTCTTGAGGAAGCGAAGAAACGCGATCACCGCAAACTCGGTCGTGAACTTGAGCTTTTCATGTTCACCGACATGGTTGGTAAAGGTCTCCCGATGTGGCTTCCAAGAGGTACAGCTTTGCGTAACCGCCTTCAGGAATATCTCACAAAGATTCAGAAACACTATGGTTATGAGCAGGTTATCACTCCTCATATCGGAAACAAGAATCTTTACGTGACATCAGGTCACTGGGATCATTACGGCAAGGATAGCTTCCAGCCGATCACAACTCCTGAGGAAGGCGAGATTTACTTGCTGAAACCTATGAACTGCCCTCATCACTGCATGATTTACAAGTGGCAGCCACGTTCATACAAAGACCTCCCGCTGCGTTTGGCAGAGTTCGGTACAGTGTATCGTTACGAGCAGAGCGGCGAGTTGCACGGCTTGACACGTGTGCGTTCGTTTACACAAGACGACGCCCACATCTTCTGCCGTCCTGATCAGGTGAAAGACGAGTTCCTCCGCGTGATGAACATCATCGAAATCATCTTCAAAGCCTTGAAATTCGAGAACTTTGAAGCACAGATCTCATTGCGTGACCCAAGCAACACCACAAAATATGTGGGTACCGACGAGAACTGGGCAAGAGCAGAGCAGGCTATCAAAGAGGCATGCGCTGAGAAGAACCTTCCTGCAAGAGAAGAGCTTGGCGAGGCTGCATTCTATGGTCCTAAGCTCGACTTCATGGTGAAAGACGCCCTCGGTCGTCGTTGGCAGCTCGGCACCATCCAGGTTGACTACAACTTGCCTGAGCGTTTCGACCTGACATACATCGGTTCGGACAACGAGAAACACCGTCCAGTGATGATTCACAGAGCACCATTCGGCTCGATGGAGCGTTTTGTGGCCGTGTTGCTTGAGCACTGCGCCGGCGACTTCCCGTTGTGGCTCGCTCCAGACCAAGCTATCATCCTGCCTATCTCTGAGAAATATCAGGAGTATGCAGAGAAGGTGCGCGATATGCTTAATGCTGCCGACGTGAGATGCTTGCTCGACGACAGAAGCGAGAAGATCGGTCGTAAGATCCGTGACGCTGAATTGAAGAAGATACCTTATATGCTCATCGTGGGCGAGAAGGAAGAGGGCGAAGGCCTTGTGTCGGTGCGTAAGCGCGGCACCGGTGACCTCGGCTCGATGCCAATCGCCGACTTCGCCAAATTGGTCAACGACCAAGTTGCCGAGGAGCAGAAAGTGGAATATTAATAGATTGTTTAACTAATATAGGAGATAATTAACATAGCACCGTTTATCCCAGGAGGCAATGCCAACAATAATAACAACAGCAGACCTCCAAGAAAACAACAGAACGATGATCCGCACAGAATAAACAACAGGATCACGGCACCAATGGTAAGAGTCGTCGGCGAGGCCGGTGACAACGAGATTCACCCGATTCGCGAGGCCATCAGAATGGCTGACGAGGCAGGTCTCGACCTTGTGGAGATTTCACCGAGCGCCAACCCGCCGGTCTGCAAAATTATGGACTACAAGAAGTTCTTGTTTGACCAGAAGAAGAAGCAGAAAGAGATTAAAGCTAAGGCTACCAAAGTGGTTATCAAAGAGTTACGTCTGGGAGCACAGATTGGCGACAGCGATTTCGAGTTCAAGTTGAATCACGCCAAGAAGTTCCTCGAGGATGGTGCGAAGGTGAAGGTCGATGTGTTCTTCCACGGACGATCAATCGCTTACAAGGAGCAGGGAGAGCTGGTATTGTTGAAGTTCGCCCAGGCTTTGGAGGATGTGGGCAAGGTGGAGTCGTTGCCAAAGTTGGAAGGCAAGCGCATGTTGATGATCATCGCTCCTAAGAAATAAGATAGAATACACTCATTTGTAAATTTAAAATAGTATTTAAAATGCCTAAAATGAAAACAAAATCCGCTGCCAAGAAACGTTTCAGAATTACTGGCACCGGTTTAGTGAAGAGAAAACACGCTTATCACAGCCACATTTTGACCAAGAAGACCAACAAACGCAAACGCGCTCTCGGTCATCAGACAATTGTCGAGCAGGCCAACATGGCAGCCGTGAGAGAGATGCTTCTCATGTAATCAACAAAATTGTTTAACTCTTGTAAGAGCGGAAGAAAGATCCCGGGAAGATGCGGGGCGCTCTTACGGAATAAAATTAGAAAAATATGCCAAGATCAGTTAATGCAGTCGCTTCAAGAGCAAGACGCAAAAAAGTATTAAAACAGACGAAAGGACAGTTCAGCGCTCGTAAGAACGTGTGGACAGTGGCCAAGAACTCTTGGGAAAAGGGTTTGACCTACGCCTATCGTGACAGAAAGGCCAAGAAACGTGATTTCAGAAGCCTTTGGATTGTACGTATCAATGCCGCCGCACACGAGTACGGAATGACATACAGTACGTTCATGGGTAAGATTCATGCAGCCAACATCGACTTGAACCGTAAGGTTTTGGCCGACCTGGCTCTCAACAACCCAGAAGCTTTCAAAGCTATTGTTGAAAAAATAAAATAATGTTTTCAAAAGAATGAGTGTATAGAAAGCTGGCAGTGATGCCAGCTTTTTTTATTTTTAAAGGATTTATAAAGGAAAATCACTTAATGCTCCTGATTCTGCCAAAACTTTTTTATACAAATCGACAATTGGATGTATTGTATTTAGAATTTGTTTTAACATTGTGCCAGTAAGAGGTTTACGATGTCCATCAAACAGGTTTATTCTTTGAAATTGTTGCATAAATATTTGATAATCAATTTGTTCCATTTGATAAAGCAACAATGCTTCTGAATAAACTATATAATGCATATTGCTTGAAGCTTTAAAACCATAGTAATCATCAGTATCATACAGCGTTTTGCAGAATTTGTCAACCACTCTGGGGACGAATCCCATACCTTCAAAAAGATCTAAATACTTTTTATATTTCTCATATTTGTCGATAGAATCATTAATGTAATCTTCTTGCGAATGCATGAAATCGGTAGGAGAAGTATGGTGTGTCGGAACCAATATGTTAAGCATGTTAGAAAACATTTCTGCGCTTTCATATGATTCTGTTTTTCCTGTTGTCGCAATATATTGTAGATCATGCATTTGCTGATAGGATCCGTAGGTGAGTGTTAGTTTGCAAGCCAACATTGCTTCAACCGACCGCACTACCAATCTGTTTGACCCAATCGCGTTTTTAAGGATCAATCGAAGCATCGTTTTTTCAGAAAAATAGCCTTTTGGCACGTTATTGTTATCCATATTTGTAAAATTTATTAAAAACCACTTGACAAAATATAAAATTTGTTATATCTTTGCAACGTCAAGCATGAAGCTGGCGCCGTTGCGATTATTTCGGGAAGGTTGATGATCCCACAAAGCAGCGGCTTTTTTTATTCCAATTGTGGAAGTGTCACTGAATACTGGAGAAACATCATTGAAGGATTAAGCCGTACCCCTATTAGTGTTTTTGCGATCCCATAGTTTTCAAGCATAGCTTTCAATCTGTAAACAAAAATAAAATGGAATTTTGACGTTTGGGTTTTGCTAACAGGAATATCCATGCCGTCATAAATGGATTTTTCAATCAATGCAACCACATTCAATGCCGCAATTGTCGATTCTTTTGTAATTGCTGCATTTTCTGATGTTTCTATAATGCTATTAAGAATAATTGAAGCATTCACTCCTAGTGACGGACAATAAATTGTTGATCCATCAAGATTGTTAAGATGCTTTTTGAGGAAATCCCTTCTTCCCGCCACTGAGTCTGGGATAGAATCTATTAAATCTTTCGATAATGTGTTTTTTACAACTGGATAAGTTGCAATAGTTTTGTCATTTTTTTCGTAAAACTCATTTTTTGCCATACATTTAATTTTTAAATATTAAACAATAAAATATCCTTTCGCCCTGATGCGAACACCCTGTCCCATTAGTTATTTTGTTTTACGATGCTTCTTAGTTATGGTTCAATAACGAGTGCAAAAGTACAAAAGATTTTTGGATTTGGCAAGAATTATCTATGATATTTTTCTATATAGAAAAGTATCCACAAGAACATATGCAAAAATAAGCTCTAACCACACTTTTTGCGCAGGCCCGTGCTGTAAACCCTGTGGGGCAGGAGCCCCAATAATTATTAATCTAATTGATATTTTACTGATCAGTTTATCAATCTTCATTATCTTTTACAGAAACAGTCCATTGGCTGTTGCTCTTAATGTATATATTGCCATTACCTCCTTTTGTTGGTAATATTATGTTATCTGGACTATCAATAATAATGTATGGTGATTGATAATATTGTGAGTTCTCTTTTAAACGTCTTTCGATGAAACCCAATTTAGAAGCTTCATATGTTTCTTTTATTTCATCGGCATCAGGACTGTTCCAATGTATACCGTTGTGGTTCTCTTTGAGTTCCTCGTATCTATATCGAATAGGATTAGAAACTTCAAACAATGATGTAAGATAACCACAGTATTCGTTCAGAGTATCAACTACTGGTAATGCTATGTTTTCCAAGTAATCTTCTTTATATGGAAAATCGTTTGCTAAATGTGTTGAAGTGTAGGCTACTCCCCATGCCAATGAATAAGGGCTTGATTCAGTTTCTTTTTTCTTTCTATTTGAAGTTATTATCAATTCTAGGATTAATTGTGGAATAATATATTCCGGCTTAAAATGTCCATCTTTATGCAAAACTTTAAACTGGCAGGCAAAGACATAGACCAAACGTTCTACAATGCTTGATATATCATAATGGTCAAAGTCTTCTTTAGTCGGTTTTCTTAAATCATAAACTTTAAAACTTTCAACGACTTTGTAACCTGAAAAACACAAATCGTCAAAAGAAGGACGCCCCATTTCTTCCCAACAATCATACACTGAATTGCCTAAATACAAACAAGGATAACCCAAAGCACTAAAACGTTCGGTTTTGATAATCTCCCGCTTATTATTGGGTATATGAAACATATCCTGATATGATTTTACTGTGCCGTCATCAATCCTTGCTCGGTAATAATACTTTTTGTTGTTTTCGGTTTTGTCTATGGTGATGACACCAATTTTTAGAGAACCATCTGGATTGGTAATACTGTTTTTCAATAATGCATACGCTTCGCCATGACTACCATCAAGATATTTTTTAATTACAGCTTGTATCGTGTCTGAACTTTCTTTGACTTTTTGTATTATTAGTGTTTTATCTTCTATACTTTTAAATACATTATCGTCGATGGTTTTTATATTGTCAATAAACCCTTTATAGGTATTCTTGACATCTTCAAGAAAATCATCGGTTTTTCTATCGATAGGTAAGCTATCTTGAACTTTTTGAATGAAGTCGTCTTTAGTCATGGTTGATTAATTAAACAAATACAAAGTTAATAAATTTTATAAACAGGAGCCATATGAATGAGAAATTAATTGTAATTTTGCAAAAAGGAAAGATTAGATTTATGAAGAATTACGAAGATATAGAAAATGATGTGCTGATGGGCAGTGTTAGCAAGCCAGGTAGGATGACAGTGAACGAGTATTTTGATGAGGTTTGGGAAAGGGTAGTGGAGAAACAAGCAGATCAATAACCATAAAGATGATATATCCACAGGCTCGCAGAATGGTGTCGCACAACAAGAAATAGAATTATGTTTTCCATATTGAAGACGGTATTGTTGCGGTTGACAGGATTATGGCATCGAAGATGATTGTGAAGTAGCCTTAAAACCTTTAAGCGGCAACCTTAATGGCGTTAATGCCATTAAAGCCGTTAAGGACATTAAGGCAGCCGCTTAAGGTGATTAAGGCAATGCCGTATCAAATTAGTACCATGGTCGTACCAAGTTCGTAGGGAATATGGGAGATGTGGCTGATGGTTGGTCGATGAATTACTAAGATTTTTAGATTATGACACAAATTTACGTTTTTAATAGTTTTATAATAATGAGATCATTTCTTTTATTGTTTTGTCAATAACATTATTGTCAATTTCTTTTAGAGATTCCAGTCTCGCAATCACTTGTTTTATCCATTCATTGAAAGCTATGATGATGTCGGAAAAACCGAGTTTGGAGAGAGACCAGAGTGAGAGTCCAAGAGTGCTGTATTTGAAATCGCGGAAGATGAGATGGCCTTGGAGATTGCGAGCGAAATTGAAACTCCAGCAAGATTCATTATTGACTGCCCAAACAAGAGCGGCAGAAGCTTCTTCTGGAGTGATATTGCGTCCTGTTTTGGCAGCGATAAAGGCATATTGTGGTGGAGTAAGGTGCTCTTTCGGAAGCAGATAGCTTTTGTCCTCGCATACTTTCAATAAAAGGCTTGAATATGATGGGCGGTCGATGATGCCAGGAGCTTCTAATTCAATAAGCCTGATTCGCTCTTTCAAATACTCGGCAGAATCGAATAAAACGATGGCTTTCAATAACTTATAGTTATCCATATCGTGTTCCCAATGATGTTTTATCACATCAAGATACTCATCTTTCCAAAACATATAGCCAACGACATCAAACTGTTGTCCTTGATATACGACCGTTTCTGCGTAGTTTTCGATGAAATACTTTGAACACCAGACGACATCTGTCTTTGTGGCTTTGTTCATGAAAGCGGCGATGATTGTTTCTTGATCTGCAAACGACTGGGCTTCGAATCGCTTTTTCAGTTCACGACGTGCTTCATGGACTTTGCCACTGCGAGGATTGTTGAAATCGTCGAGCAACTGCTGAAGCGGAACGTTGACGGTTTTGACTTCATTAGAAGTTTTGGCGTTGATTATGCTGTTGGTGTAAAACCAGACATCTTCATTGTCGGTGGCAGCACGAAGTTCGACAAGCTGTTCAGACTTTAACGTGTTTACCAGATGCTTGATGATGTCGATACTGGAGTCTTGATTATTGAGTAGATATTCTAAAAGTTCCATAGTATTATTCTTTATTTAAATCCAAATAATTTCCTTTAGAACGCATCCAATATGAAACTGGATGGCCATTGATTATAACCATGGGGTCAAAGGCCGTTTTGTGAATCTTTATTTTTTTATTCATAATTGTAACTGTTTTTAAACCGGAATAACTAAAAGCTCTTGCATCTATCTTTTTAATAGATGCTGGTATTTCAATATGCTTTAATCCAGTACAGTTACAAAATGCATAACCATCAACATACTCAATGTTATCAGGAATGGAAAATGATTCCAATTCTTCAATTGTTGAAAATGAAGAAATACCCAGACGTTTTACTGATTGAGGAATTTTTGTTGTTATGCAACCTTTAACCAAGGTGTTTGTGGCTGTCTCAATAATGGCATTGCAATTCTCTCTGCTGTCATAAAATCTGTTGGTTTTGGAAACTTTTAGCGTTGCTAAACCGTAGAAATCTGCGAAACCATAATCAATGTGGATAATGTTGGGACCAATAAAAAACGATTTGAGTGAGACATCACAAAAAGCACCTGCTCTGATACTCTTCACCGATTCAGGAATAAAGGTGTTGTTACAAGCTGTTATTATAGTGTTGGAAGCTGTTTCAATTATTGCATTACAATCTTCACGACTGTCGTAGTACTTGTTGTCTTGAGATACTTGTATTTTTGACAAATTGGGAGTACACCAAACTTCTAAAGGTAACTCTTCTATATGGGATATTGATGCAGGTATAAAGATTGTTTTCATTGTTCGTGGAACAAAACACTTGCCAAGATCTGTGACTTTATAATAATTGCCATTGATTTCAATATATTCTGGCACTTTAAAATCCTCATGGTATTGCACTTTCAGGATACCATCTAATATTGTGCTTGAACCACTGGATTCCGACATAGAAGGAAAATCGGGATTACATAGTCTTATATTCTTCTCACCAATAAACTGAAACCCGATTTCAGTTGAAGTTTTTGTTTTCTTGCTTGTACTATTCTGAAATAAATTGCCAGCATCAATTTCAATGAGTTTTTTATTAGACATAAGTTGAATTTTTTTGTTGCAAGGCAAAAATAGAAAATGCTTCCACAAAAACAATGTGGAAGCCTGATTTTTTCACAGCATGTAATGTTATCTTAATCCTGCTAATTCCAATAATCTGTCAATGTGTTGAGGTTCAATTTGTTGGCTTCTAGGACAGCCATTACCCTGAAATCGTGAATGCAGAATCAGTGTTCCATTTATTTGATTATTATATCGTTGGTCGTGTCGGATTAGTCTTTCTTCATTTCTTATGCCAATAATTTTATACACTTTGCCGGGGAATTCAATTTCTGTTATAACTTCCTTTGTTTTATAACCCATCCAAACATATTTTGAATCTAATCCTAAATATGCACCAGCTGCTTTGTTGGCTAGAACAATAACTTTGGGTTTAAGATAATTCTCCAAAAATTGTTGTGTGTACCACAAATGCTTTGCGAGAAAATGTAGAGCTGGATTACCCTCTTTATCAACACCAACTTTACGTAGAAAATCTTGTGGTGTTTTCCGAATTGCAAACAAATCGAGATGTTCTTTAACGTAACTGAATTTACTTCCTTCTTGAATTCTTTTTACAGTTTTCCAGTATGTAATATCAGGGTTTTGAAGTGTTTCTTCGAAAGAAGGAAACGGTTTTTCAATTCGTTGTCCATCGGTACAAGATGGATTTATTCCCATCCATAACAAATCAACGTTTTCATGATAAAAATTGGCAATGCCTGTTCCTAACCACAAAGTGTCATGCAAACTAGGAACTTTATCATACTCTATCCATAGATGATGTAATGCATTTGCATAGTCATTATAGTCTTTAATTATAGAACTCATATTGATTTGTTTTAATATTTTTGTAATAATACCACATAATTCTGCAAAACTAATGTGGAAGCATATTATTTGTATAGCTCTCTCATCTCATCAATGGCCTCAATTATCTCTTCTCTGAAGGATTGTGGCTCAATGATTTCAACACTTCCCATATATGATAGTACCTTCTGTTTAAAATCAAAAGTTGGTTTTAAATAATAGGAGAAAACAGTGAAATTTTCATCTTCAGAGACTACTTTTTGGGAGTCGTGGAGCGGCAAGGTTTTGAGGTATTTAGCTTGGAAGTTGTTAGCTTTCAAAATAATGCGCTGAGCTGGAGTTTCATCTTTGATAATGCCATAGCAATCACTGAAGAAATCGCTGACGGAGAAATCGGACGGCATATTAAAAGCTTTATCGTTTTTCTTCAAGCTAACGATACGGTCAAGTGCATAAGTGTGAAGCGTGTCGTTTTGAGGATTATGAGCCAACACGTACCAGCGACGTTGGAATATGTGAACGCCATAAGGCTCCATGTTTTGATACAGCTGCTTGTCTTCTGAATAGAATTTTTGATATTCCATGTCGAAAGTATGGCTGTTGTTCATCAGGTCGATGATGTCGATAAGTTGCTCCTGACCAGCCGGAATCTCCTCAAGACCGATTCTATCCTTGAGATTTTTGCTCTGACCAATGATATTGTTGAGATTGAAGGTGTTGATGAGCCACCTTAAAACCAGATTGTTGTTGCGAAGTTCATCCCTGTCGTCGATAAAATAGCGGTTGGTTTTGCGGTCACAGCAGATCTCTACATTGAAGATGTTTTGGATCTCATCTTTGTGTTGCTCAAAAGTGCGCTTAGGGTAACGCTTGCCCTCGGAAAGCAAATCGTAGCGTTGCCATTTTTCGTTTATTTCATCGAAAGTGATGCCTGTTTCTCCAGAGCGGTAGATAGTGTCAAGGAGCCAGACGTAGCGTTTGATTTTATCGACTATCATATATTGAGTTTTAACGATGTAAAATTACAAAAAATCCTAAAATACAATCACTTCGAATTAAAAATATAGAGGTGTACCATTACACACCTCTACAATATTTAAAAGCGAAAACGCCTTAATTATATGTCTTTATAGTTTTATAACTGTCTGTTTCTTAATATAATTTGTTTAATTTGACAATGCAAAGATACATGTTTTTTGTAATTTATGCAGATTTTGCATAGAAATTTTGCGAATTATGCAAAAATTGCATTATGAGTGTGCAAAAAATTAAAAAAAATGCACGATGACCGTGCATTTTTACCCTTGATGCGTCTCCCTCAGCAAGTCATTCACCGTCTTCACGGGGTTGAAGGTCAGAATCGGGACCTCGACGAAGATGGTAATCCAGTCGGCCATGGCACCGTTCCAGAGACCGGGGAGCTCCATGGCTTTCAGGTCGCGACCGTCTTTCGACTTCAAGGAGATGAAGCCGGTCTCAGGGTCAACATATTCTGGGAGATTGAACGAGCGTCCCTTGAAATCCTGGGTGGCGCAGACCAAATCGACAGGGTTGAAGTGGGTGGAGGAACGGAACATCGCCTCCTGCTTCTCGTTTTTGTGGTCGATCTGCGACGACTCCACAATCTGGAGCGAGATCTCGTCACTGCTGTTGCGGGTGAAATATGGGCCTCCGCCAGGCTCGCCCTCGTTTTTCACCATGCCGCACACGCGCATCGGACGGTTCAGCTTCCCGTAGAGGAAGTCGATCTTCTCGATTTCATTATAGGTGCTGAAGAAATCTGGAATGTCGATCATCAGTTTGTCTTTCGCGAAAGCGGTAATCTCGTCAAGCTCGGCATTGGTGACGTCGCCGGCGTCGAGCATCTCGAGGTACTCGAACTGCTGCTGCTGGAGGCGGAAGAGATAGCCGCCCAACACCTTTTTATATTTATATGTGGTCGGCTTGAGCTTGTCGGGAACCACGTTGTCGATGTTCTTGATGAAGATGATTTCTTTGTGTAAGTCGTTGAGGTTCTGTATCAAAGCACCGTGACCGCCTGGACGGAACACCAGTTTGCCGTTTTTGTCGCGGAATGGCTCGTTGTCCATGGTTGCGGCGATGGTGTCGGTAGAAGGCTTCTGCACCGAGAAGGTAATAACATATTGAATGCCAAAGAGTTTCTCGTATTTAGGAACCACTATATCTACCATCTTCTTGAAGATGTCGAGATGTTCCTGCGACACCGTGAAATGTAGCTGGGCAGTCTTGCTGTCGGCGGATTTGCTGTATTCAGCTGCTTCCACGAGGTGCTCTTCCATTGCGAGACGGGCGTCGTCGCCGTATTTATGGAACTTCAAAAGTGCTTTCGGAAGGCTGCCGTAGTTCATGCCGTCGGCATTGAGCAATGCCTCTGCAATCTCCACTAACTCATTGTCTTTCAATATCATCTCTATGTCTTTGCCTTTCGCTTTGAGCGTGTTTTTCAAGTCTTCAAAGAAAGCGAAATCGTGGATTCCCATGAAGAAATTCTCGACAGAATCGGGTTTTATCTTCTCTTTTTTGAGGAAATCGATAGGAATCGCCTGGTTTTTATATTCCTCGACGAAGGCGTAGAGGTTCTTGAACATTCGGCTCGCGGCACCTGAAGCAGGCACAAATTTTATGATGTCGTAGTATTTTTTGTCCTCGTCGAACTGCCTGACCAGCCCTTCAATCTCGTTTTCGTCAAAACGGACGATGCCTTTACCGATGGTCGCTGGTGCGATCAGGTCGCTGAAAGCAAATCCTTTTTTAAACTGATTTAATTGATTATCAACCTGTTCGGCTGAGATTCCCAAAGCTTCGAGTTGCTGTTTGTCGGCAGAAGAGAGTGTTGTCATAATACGAAAATTTTATCCTTACAAAGTTAAATCATTTTTGAAGAAAAAAGAAAATTTTTTTGAAAAATATTGACAAAGTTCAAAAATCGGTGTAATTTTGCGTGAAATAATTTGAATATTTTGGTTTAGATTAGAATAAAAACATTAAAAATTACCACTATGAACAAGAAGATTGAAGACGCTATCAATGCGCAGATTAATGCTGAATTATGGTCGGCATACCTTTATTTATCAATGGGCACCAACTTCCGCGCGAAGGGTTTGGACGGCATTGCCAACTGGTTTGAGGTTCAGTTCAAGGAGGAGCAGGACCACGCCATGATTTTCTACAAATATATGCAGAGCCGTGGCGCACGCGTGGTTTTGAAGCCTATCGCGAAGGTGCAGACCGATTGGAAATCGCCGGTTGAGGCATTTGAAGACACACTCGCTCACGAGAAGAAGGTAACTGAGATGATTCACAAAATCAACGAGTTAGCTATCAAGGAAAAAGATTATGCGACCCAGAATCGCATGGTGTGGTTCATCGACGAGCAGGTTGAAGAAGAGGAAGAGGCCGGCAAGAACCTCGAGGCATTGAAGGCTATCGGCGACAACGCCCTCGGACTTTATATGTTCGATAAGGAATTAGGTGCCCGCCAGTATCATCAGGCTTCAGCGCTGAAGTAGTCTTGAGTTTTTAGTCTTTAGACTTTAGTTTTTAGACTTTAGTTTTTTGGTGAAAAAGATTATTGATACCTTTTTCGAAATGCTCACAGTACCCTGTGGTAGGTCGCATTTCTGCAAAAGGTATCAATAATCTTTAAGAGAATTACTAACGACTAGCGACTAACGACTTTATTAACGTTTTCGTAAAATAATCCGTTCCAATTCCAACCCTAACGGTTCCAACGAATTACATCTGTTCGCTTGGTCGAGGATGATTTCGTTAGGACCTTCTTTTATTGATAAGGTGCCAAAATACGTGGTCTGAAGCATTCGGTCAATGCTAGGGAGAACGCCTGTTTTCGAGACTCCGTTGCATGTGAGAGTGTATTCTTTGGCATCGTTTTCGGGTTTATAGACGATGAAAACATCGTATTCGCCGGAGGTTTGGGAATCGAGTTGCCATGAGAGCCAAGAATTGGGCTGCACGCTCATGTAGCCGGTGCCGTCGATGGCGGCGTGAGGCTTGCAATCTTGAGGCGTCAGAGTGGGGATGTGGCCGTCTTTCCCGACGCCAATGATGCAGTCGATAGGGCAGGGCTGCAGATGCTCTAAAGTGTCGGGATGCGCTCTCAGGAAATCGCCGATACCATTTAGTACATCTTTCTCATAATCAAGGACTTTACCGGTGCCGTCAGGAGCGATGTTGAGCAGAAGATTTCCGCCGTTGACGACTGTTGTAAGCAGGCGTTGTTTTTGTGTCTCAATCTGTTTGTCGAGAGTCGGGCGCTCAATCCACGATTTGTAACCCCATGAGTTATAAAGCGAAGTGGGGTTGTCCCAATAGATGTCGCCATACGACGAGATGTTGCCGTTGTCGGGTAGTGTCATATAATCGCCCATGTTGTTCATGATGCGGCCATTGATAAGGCATTGAGGCTGAAGGCTTTTCACCGTCTCTCGGAAACGTCGGCTCTGTTCTGAAGTGATGAGACCCATGTCGAACCACATTGTGTAAATGTCGCCATAGTTTGTGAGCAACTCGGTGAGTTGAGCTACGATATAATCCTCAAGTTCTGGAGTTATTATCTCGAGCGGCGAATAAACCTGGTTCACGTGTTCAGTGCAATTTGTCGTTGAATCGGGCTCGAGGCGAGGGATTCCGTAAGGAAAATGCCAGTCGGGGAGGGAATAGTAGAAGCCGAGTTTCATCCCGTGGCGATGGCAGGCATCGGCGAGTTCTTTTACGATGTCTTTGCCGTAAGGCGTGAAGTCAACTATATCATAATCAGTTGTTTGTGTGTCGAACATGCAGAATCCGTCATGATGTTTCGTGGTGAAGACAATATATTTCATGCCGGCGTTTTTGGCGAGGAGCACAATCTCATCGGCGTTGAAATCGGTAGGATTGAATTCCTTTGCTACAGCTTCATATTCCGGAATCGTAATCCTTGCGTGGTTCATTATCTGTTCGGCGTAATAAGGAATCTTTTCGCCTTTCCAGATGCCCCCGAGTTTGGAATACACGCCGAAATGGATGAAGAGACCGAAATGGTCGGCGCGGAATTCTTCCAATGCGGTTTCGGTTTGTTGTTGTAGAGACGCACGGCCGTGCGTCTCTACATTGTTATCGCAGGAAACGACAAACAATGTTAGAATTATTGTGATTATTAGGACAAATTTTTTCATAATGAAATCAATTATTTTTTCGTTTTCGGTTTCTGAATTGCCAATTCCTTGCAGGTTGTTTTAACCAGTTCCGACATGTAATCGCGGTCGTCGACGTCTTCAATAAAGAAATAGTCTTTTGCTCCATTGTAGGGAGGGCGCATATTGACGTTGCGTAGCATAGCCCGGCCGGTGTCTGTCGGTTTCAGATAGAAACAGTTGTCGCAAATTAGGCCGAAGATGATGCCGTCGCAATAGATGCCGTAGTCGCCAAACATCTTTTTGACCATAATTTCGCCAGCCCCTCCGCACTGGTCGGCGATATATTGTACAAAATCAGGATTGCTTGCCATATTAAGAAAGTTTACTCATGATGAAAGATTTTTATATTCTTTATAACTCATCATACGATTACATCCTTTTTTGTCATCTGTATAATTAGTGCATCCTAAAAATGAGTTTTTTTCACCATTTTTTCCAGGTTTGCCTTCTTTAACAATCAAATATCCATCTCTGCATTGGTCACATTTTATGATTGACATGTCATTACCATTCAAATCATTTGTCATAAAATCACAGATTTCAGGCTCATTTGAACAAATCCACAATTTTAGACCATACGCCTTTTTGTATCGTTGTTGCAGAGGATAACCACATACAGGACAATGCTTGATAATTATGGTGTCGTCTTTTTGCTTATCCAATTGTCCCCTCAAAACTACAGTAGGATAGTCAGCAACCAATTCTCGTACAAATTCGGAAGGACGTTGCTGTGGTGTAACTATATAAACACGATTCTTGGTACGGGTTAATGCCACATAAAACAAACGGCGTTCCTCCGCATATTCAATGGAATGGTCAGTTTTGACAACGTATTTTAATACAGGGTCATCTTGAATTTTTGAAGGGAAACCATATGTGGAGTCCATCGCATTG
Organism: uncultured Bacteroidales bacterium; assembly: GCA_905234275.1. Classification (GTDB taxonomy): domain Bacteria; phylum Bacteroidota; class Bacteroidia; order Bacteroidales; family F082; genus Limimorpha. The sequence goes on from CAJOHD010000001.1 coordinate 464,406, forward strand.
ATAATGATTACATTATCATATCCCAAACCTTTGGCTCTGTGTACAGTCATAAATTCCATTTCTATGTCGGCAAAAGTCTTTGATGTTACATTGCCGGTCTTTTCCCAATATTCAAAATCGGCCGATTTTGTAAGATTATATCCATCAAAACCATACCTGCCGAGTAACAATATTGATGATTTTGGATTCTCGGCAAGTATTTCTTTCATGATTTTTTCCACAGTTTCACCGACAAGATAGTATTTGCCACCTTTACCTTCTGTAGTCTTTCTGTCAACTTCCTCAGTATAAGTTTGGATAATAACCGGATTTGTTATATGCTTCGGTGAAATCAGCGCTTTTTGTATTTGACAAGTGTTTTTCTGAATAAAACCGCCAGCAATGTCAATTATTTCTTGTGCGTTACGATATGTCTTCGTTATTCGAAGCTCCTGACCGTATCCAAATGTTTCCTTAAAATGAGTAAACAAAGTAATGTCCGAACCAGCATAAGCGTAAATAGATTGCCAATCATCGCCGACCGCAATAATCTTAGCGTCACACAATTTGCTAAGCTCTTTTGTTAAATTGAAACGCTGGCGAGATATGTCTTGATACTCATCAACTATAATGTATTTGAAATCTAATTTTTCGCCTTTTTGCTCCTTTTCCTGTAAAATACGTGCAGAGTCATTTATCATATCCTCAAAGTCAATTGCTTGTTTCTCCTTGAGGCATTTTGTATATTCATGATAACACTGTTCGCAAATTGTGAGGAACAACTTTGTGCGTTCGTTGTTAGAAGAAGATCTGAAACGTGAAAAGTCGTTTATAGTGTAGCCGTTAGTTTTGAAGTTCTGTATAAAAGTGCAGATAAGATTTACCAAACGTGAAATATATCGGTTTTCCTCGGTATTTATTATCTTTTTAAAGACTTCTTGAGACGGGCGTGGGTTAAGGATAAAACCATGTTCCAATAGTTCTTCTCTCAAATGTTCCAACAAATCACGATTGTCGTTATATCCTGAAAAAGTATAAATCAAATCCGTTCCATGTTCCTTGTGTAACTTGACTTTATCATTGACTTCCTGTTTATACTTATTTAACTGTTCCTTTTCATATCGATTATTCTTGCCATCCTGAGTAATTCCGAAATGTTCCAAATAAACAACTTTATCTCCTTGTGTGAGTGTAAAATCAGGTGTGTAAGGTTTATGTGAACGCAGAATATTATATGGATATGGCTTTTCATAAGTATAATCGATGCCATTAAGATATAAAAAATTAGCGATACGAACTTCTTGTGCAGAACGCAATGTTTCTCGCGCTATTGTTAAACACTTTCCGGTTCGCTCGTTGATAATCTTTTCGGTATATTCATCAATATTTCCTCGAATTGTTGAGAAATCAGCCTTACTTATATAATTGAAAAAATCATTCAAATCGTCACCCTCATAGGGCGCATCAAAATAACTGCCAAAAAACAGAATTAGTTTATCCACCAATTCCGGATTTTCAAGAATATTGTTTTTGAGGTAATTGTTGATTACATAAAACATAAAACCTTGGTCAACAATGGTTTTAAGATTGGCGTCTTGGCGGCGCAGAATAGCATATCCTGTTTTATGGAATGTTGTTACAGGACAATTAATGCCCAAATTTTTATTGATTTTATCGCGCAATTCGCCGACAGCTTTATTCGTAAAGGAGATAACCAAGATTTGTTCAGGGGATATGCCTTTTTTCTCTACAAGATACTTGACTTTTGCCGACACAGTCGTTGTTTTACCAGCACCAGCACCTGCTATAACTAATGTATAATCCTCATCTGACAAGACAACACGTCGCTGCTCTTCATCCAATCTAATTTTTGAATCAACAGGTAAAAGAATCTTGTCCAAATAGTCTTTATCTTCTTTTAAATGACGTGATATATAAGCCTCATTGTGTTGTGAAATAACAATAGACTCTTTATTTAAACATAAATCTTTATAATCTGAAAGAAAACTCTTTACATCGCATTTGTTGATAGCGTTGTTCTTACAATAATAATCCAGTATGTTACCTCGCAATGCATTGTCGAAAAAGGTATATGTTGCTGCATATTTATCACGCATATCTGCGTAATCAGATTTCGCAATATAACAGTCAGTATCATCCAACGAAGACAAATGTTTCCTGAAATCTAAAAGAGACGCTATTTCAGGTGTAACAACTTTAGGCTCTTCGTTTTGCGATTTAAAAACACTTATTATTTTGTCAAATAAAGACATTCTAAAAATGTTGTTGATAACGATGCGGATGCAAATTTATGAAATAATCTAAATAATCTAACAAATTGTTTAAATTTATCAATAAATTCTTGACAAATACGCCAAGTTTTCCGTATCTTTGTATCCGATTATGAACCATAACTAAAGAGCATCGTAAAACAAAATACTAATGGGATTGGGAGTTCGCAGGATTGCGAAAGGAATTTTTATTGTTAAATGTTTAAAAATTAAAGGTATGACGAAAAAAGAGTTTTACAAGAAAAATGACAAGGTTTTTACAACTTATCCGGTTGTTAAAAACACAGTTTCGAAAGAGTTAATAGATTCTATCCCGGAATCGGTGGCAGAAAGAAGGGATTTCCTCAAGAAGCATCTTAATAATCTTGATGGAAAAACAATTTATTGTCCGTCACTTGAGGCTGAACCCTTCAATGATGTTTCTTCAGTATTCAGTGACGCTTCCACAACTGGAATAAAAAATGCCGCTGCTTTGTGGGATCATTAACCTTCCCGAAGTAATCGCAACGGCGCCAGCATCTCGCTTGACGATGCAAAGATACAACAATTTTTGTCGTTTGTCAAGGGGTTTAGTGATTTTTTTGTAAAAATCGTAGGGGCGAATAATGATTCGCTTCTACTTCCTACTGTTCACATCATCATACTCCGTCTTCTCAAACTGTCTCACCACATACGAGCACACGGCATGAATTTTGAGGCTGTTTTCGCGAGCGTATGCCACGGCGGCATCAAGCAATGCTTTGGCGATGCCTTTACCTTGAAATGCCGGCTCTACGACGGTGTGCATGATGGCAAAGACTGAGTCGTTCATCCATTCGTAGGAGATGTATCCCATCCGTTTGCCGTTTTCCTCGGCTATGAAGTAGCCGTCTCTTGAATTGTTTTTATGAGAGATTTCCATAATGAAATTTTTTTGCAAATATATAAAAAATGTAGAGACGCACGGCCGTGCGTCTCTACAAATTGCGTTTAATCGATTTTATCGATTTCGATTATTTTCCGCCTTTTTCCTCTTTCTCGAGGTTTTCTTTCAATGTTGCGAGAACATCGAGGTCGCCGAGAGTTGTGCGTTCAACGTTGTCGTTGATCTGCTTCACAGCGCGCTTGGTGTTCTTTGCAGCTTTCTCCTTCTCAGCTGTCTCAACTTCTGCTGCAGCGTTCTGCTTGTCTTCCCAGATGCGTGAGTGTGAGAGGATGATCTTCTTGTTTTCCTTCGAGAACTCAATGACCTTGAAATCCAAAGTCTCGTCAACCTTAGCGGTTGTGCCGTCTTCTTTCTTCAGGTGACGGTTCGGGCAGAAACCTTCAACACCGTATGGCAATGAGACGATGACGCCCTTGTCGCTTGTGCTGATGATTGTTCCCTGCTGGATTGAACCGACAGTGAAGATGCTTTCGAACACATCCCATGGGTTTTCTTCAAGCTGCTTGTGGCCGAGGCTCAAGCGGCGGATCTCCTGGTCAACGTCGAGGACCACGACATCGATCTTGTCACCAATCTTGGTGAACTCTGCCGGATGTTTGATCTTCTTCGACCAGCTGAGGTCTGAGATGTGGATCATACCGTCAACGCCTTCTTCAAGTTCGACGAAGATGCCGAAGTTAGTGAAGTTGCGCACTGTGGCGGTGTGTTTTGAACCCTTTGGATAACGCTCCTGGATGTTCTCCCATGGATCCGGGACGAGCTGTTTCATGCCGAGGCTCATCTTGCGCTCTTCGCGGTCGAGTGTGAGGACCTTAGCTTCCACTTCGTCGCCAATCTTCAGGAAGTCCTGAGCTGTGCGGAGGTGCTGTGACCATGACATTTCTGACACATGGATGAGACCTTCAACGCCTGGAGCGATCTCGATGAACGCGCCGTAGTCGGCGAGGACAACGACTTTACCCTTAACGACGTCACCAACTTTGAGGTTCGGGTCGAGAGCATCCCATGGATGTGGGGTGAGCTGCTTGAGACCGAGGGCGATGCGTTTCTTGCTGTCGTCGAAGTCGAGGATAACGACCTTGATCTGCTGGTCGAGTTGGACGATTTCCTTAGGATCGTTGATGCGGCCCCATGAAAGGTCGGTGATGTGGATAAGACCGTCAACACCGCCGAGGTCGATGAACACGCCGTAGTTGGTGATGTTCTTGACAACGCCTTCGAGAACCTGACCTTTTTCAAGCTTGCTGATGATTTCGCTCTTCTGCTGCTCGATTTCGTCTTCGATGAGGGCTTTGTGTGAAACGACCACGTTCTTGTACTCCTGGTTGATCTTAACAACCTTGAATTCCATTGTGCTGTTGACGAATACGTCGTAATCGCGGATAGGTTTGACATCGATCTGTGAACCTGGCAAGAATGCCTCGATGCCGAACACGTCGACGATCAAGCCGCCTTTTGTACGGCTCTTGACGAAGCCGCGGACGATCTCCTGGCTGTCGTAAGCCTCGTTGACGCGGTCCCATGACTTGAGAAGGCGGGCCTTCTTGTGTGAAAGGACGAGCTGGCCGTTGATGCCTTCCTGGTTCTCCACGTAGACTTCGATTTTGTCACCCACCTTAAGGTCTGGGTTGTGACGGAATTCTGAAATCGGAATAACACCATCTGACTTGAATCCGATGTTGACGACGACTTCGCGTGAAGTCTTTGCGACAACTGTTCCTTCGATAACTTCGTGATCGCCGATCTGGCTCATTGTCTTCTCGTACATGGCTTCCATGCGTGCGCGGTCTTCAGCTTTGTAGCTGTCGTGTTTCTTAGCGTCGCTGCTCCAGTCGAAATCATCTGTTGGAACCGGTTTCGTTTTCTTGGTTTCTTTCTTCACCTCAGCCTGTGGCTGTTCAACGTTCTGGATTTCTTCGTTGACGGTGTTTTCTAATTCGCTCATTATTTTTACTTAAATTGTACCCGACGGCTCTTCCGAATTAGGCAATCGAGGATTGTTAAACTTTATTTTTCCATTTCAAGTCATTGATTTTCAATTACAAAAACCAATTTCGGAATAAGGCTCGAAATGAACTGCAAAGATACAAAAAGTTTTGATAACGGAAATAATTTTTTATAAATATTTTTTTTGATAATCTTGATGTTAGAACATAAAATAATGTTTATCTTTGCAAGCAAGATACTGAAAAGTTTGTGGAACTTTTTAACTTTATTAAATTATGGATAATAATATTCAAAAAAATGCGTCTCAAGAAGAGGCTCTTTACAAAGATGTATGTGGCATAATTGATGGCGTTCGCCGCCGTGTCGCGACCTATATGAATGCCGAAGTTTGCATGACCAATTGGTATATCGGCAAGCGAATTAAGGAAGATGTGCTTTATAATCAGAGAGCTGATTATGGTAAGCAAATCGTTAAAAATCTTGCGATTAAGTTGCAAGAAAAGTATGGGCAAGGGTGGAGCGAGAAAAAGTTGAGACATTGTCTCCGCAGCGCGGAGACTTTTTCAGAAGATGAAATTCGGTACGCAGCGCGTACCCAATTAACATGGACCCATCTTAAGAGTCTGAGTTATATCAATGATTCTTTGGAGCGCCAGTTTTATGCTCAAATGTGTGCCAAAGAGCATTGGGATACAAGAACTTTGGATGAACAAATTGACAAACAATTGTATCAGCGGACCGCAATAAGTACAAAGCCGGAAGAGATTATTAAAAAGGAGTTGGTTGAAGCCAAAGACAAAAACCAACTTTTGCCGGATTTGGTGTTCCGAAGCAGCTATTTTTTTGATATGCTGGGCTTGCCTGATACTTTTTCTGAAAAAGAATTGGAAGATGCCATTATATCGCAAGTTGAAGATTTTATCAAAGAACTCGGTTCTGATTTTACTTTTGTTGCTCGACAAAAGCGTATAACGGTTGATTCAATTGATTATAAACTCGATTTGTTGTTTTTCCATCGCGAGCTTCGCCGACTTGTTGCCATCGATTTGAAATTGGGTAAATTCAAACCCGAATACGAAGGGCAGATGCTGTTATATTTAAGGTATCTTAATAAAAATGAGCGAAAAGAGTGGGAGGAGTCGCCGATCGGATTGATATTATGTTCGGAAGGCAACACCGAACATGTTGAGTATCTTATGCTTGACAAAAACAGCCCGATAAAAGTGGCGCAGTATTACACCCAGTTGCCCGACAAGAAACTCTTGGCTGAAAAATTCAAGAAAGCTATTGCAATTGCCAAAGAAAACTATCAAGAGAGAAAAATGAATAAAGAAATTGATTGATTATGTTCCGACGATAAAGATGTATTATTTGGAGCAGAAATTTTCACATTTGAAGGAGATTGAGTGGCCAGAATCCCTTTAAAATAAGCAGTTTGCAGAGATAGACCATTTTGCGGACGTCAGCAAAATGGTCTTGCAATTTGAATAGTTGTTCTGTATCATCTTGCTGACGCCAGCAACATGATAATGTAAGCACAAACACCTTGTTTTACAGAAGATTAGCCGAGTTGGTAACAATCGTTACCAACTGAAAATTAGTGTTCTGAGATGGTTACATTATGTAACCGACTGAAACTTATTGAAAGCGTGACGTTTTGTCACGGGTTGAAAAATGTTGAAAACTTAACAAAAAATAACTTGTTTATATTTTTGCTTTAGACTACCTTTGCAAAGTTAATAATATAAAAGTTTATGGGCTCAATTCTTAAAATTATAGTTGATAAATCGTGTCAAATATATTGTGATCAAGAGTTTAAAGGTAATGCTCAACCAAATATTATGTTTCGATTGGAATTACGAAAAGGAGTATACCTTATAGAATTCAAAGATAATGAAACAATACTTTTGTCACAGGATTACGAAATGAAAACTAATGATGAAGAAGATTTGTTGAAGGTCTCACTATTTGATAGTGATAATATCGATAAAAAAGAACAAGAGTATAAAAGAATAGCTTCGTTGAATGTTGGCTTTTATGCCGACTTTGATGGATTATGGCTGGAAAATCAAGATACAAAAGAGAAAAGACTAATTACATATAACATTCCAGAATATAGTGGATTTGATAAATGTGGATTACAATATGTAAATCTTGGAGGTGAGGCATTCTGGGACTATGATGATGGAGTTATATCTACGGTTTATGCTCCATATACACATTATTGTGCTTATAAAGGTGGAAAATTTGGATGTATAAACAAACTAGGAGACGTACAAATTCCAATAATATATGACTCTCCAATTTATTTTTATGGCCCCAAAATAACGATTGCAAAAATTAATGAGAAGACTTACTTTATCGATAAATGGAATCAGATAAAATTTGAAAATATATACGAAGAAATTCCAGACGACACGCCTTTTATAGATAACACATGTATTGTTGCCAATAAAAATGGCGAGATGGGCATTATTGATGATGAAGGAAAAGTAATAATACCATTGGTATATAAAAAGATTGAGAGAGTCGGTGGCTATTTTATATTTCACATTAATGATCATAATACCTCTACCGTATCTATAAAAAGCATTGAAAATGTTACAAATAATGAAGGTGAGACTAGGTCGACACATGAAATAAATACTCTTCTCAATCAAGGATTATTTCAAGATGCTTTTCTTCAAGCTAAAAAGGAGATGGAAAAAAGTCTCGATTTTCTCCATTATTGGCTAATCGAGAATTATGATATGTATGACAAACACAAGGATAATGACCCTGAAGTTGACGATACGGCTGGTGTTTGGTTTGATGGATTTGTAAATAGTAGTACGGCAAATCTATTTCCGTCAATGAATAATCTTATTAAGGTAATAACTGGAATCATAAAAAATATGGATTCAGTAGATCCTTCGTGTTATTATGACGCAGAACTAGAAGAAATTAGAGACACTATAGATGAATTGTTGCCTGATGAAGATGAATAAATGTTTGTTCGTCATATTATTTACGATACTGACATTCACTGGCTTTACACAAAGTATTGAAAAATGGTTCGTTTACAACAAACCTATCAATGGCTATGATGTCAAAATCCATTGGCTGGGCGATAAATCACAAGGTTATTGGGGAACAGCAAGTTTTTATTTTACAAAAGGCGGAAAAACAAAAGTTTTAACACAATTGGTTGATTTGGATGGCTGGTTTGATGACGAAACGCTTAATAATAGTCCGGATACAATCGTTTTGAATCAATATTATAACAAATCCATGCAATCTTATTTGGATTGGCGTACTTTTGTCAGGTTCGGAGATTATAATTTTGATGGAGATGATGAACTCGTAATTTGTGATAGCCCCAAACCTTGGAAAGGAGACGTTGCTGAGCGTTGGCTGGATTGTGAGAATTATACATTTTACAAGGATTTCCCTGAGGGTTTTGTTCAAATTAATAATGTGCCGTTTTATAGATTATCCACGGAAACCTGTCGGATGTATTATGATTTTGATTTGAAAAACAAAACACTAGTTCTGGTTACAAGCGGTGGCGCATGTTGTTATACTTCAACGAAGTATTATTTTAAGGAAGGTCAGCCGTATAAAAGTATGGAGATAAGACATGAAGAGTTGGCTGATAAGGTTGTTAATGATACTACAATTCATATATTCCGTCATTGAATGTAACCATATCTTCATTATAAACCTTTCGCTTTTCATTTTTTTTATATCTTTGCCAAAATTTAAACATATTTTGTGACAAATGAACTAACAATCAAAACACGAAGCCTTTTGATAACCGGGACAATTTTTCGGCCTGAAAGGCCATAAGCCGTAAGGCAGGGGCAACGCCCCTAATGGACAAACGGTAATTGGAATGGAATGGCCGCCCCGAAGGGGCAACAGCCGTTAGCCCCAGGGCAACGCTTGGGGCGTAATGGGAACACAAATAATAAGAAACAATATATAACAAAAAAATCAAAATTATGTCACAATCATTATCCAAAATTTATTTACACATAGTATTCCACGTGAAAAACACGAGCCCGAGAATAGAGGAGGAGCATTGGGAACGGGTGCACAATTATATCGGCGGACTCGTTAATACTACGGGGTGCCATGTTTTGCGCGTCGGTGGAGTTGAAAACCATGTTCACGTGTTGTTGATGTTTTCAAAAACGGAGACGGTTGCACATGTTGTTGAGGAGATGAAACGTAATAGCAGCCGATGGATTAAAACTATGCCCCTTCGGGGCGCTGGCTCATCTGCGAAATCTCTCGCTTTAGCGAGTAAATCAATTGTGGAAGAATAGAAAAAATCTGTGCCATCTGTATAATCTGCGAGAAAAAATATTATTTTTGCAAAAAAATAATTTTATGGCACTAAACTGCGGAATTATCGGACTTTCCAACACTGGAAAAACAACCATATTTAATTGTATATCAAACACTAAGGCGGAAATCGGATTCGCTACAAAATCGAATATCGGAATGTGCGAGGTGCGCGACGAACGCCTCAAACTCATCGACAATATCTCACATTCGAAGCGTATCGTGCCTGCCACCGTCGAAATCGTCGACCTTCCGGGATTGAGCAAGGGCGGACAAGGTGTCGGTAACAAACTTCTTGCCGAGGTGCAGACCGTCGATGCACTGATTCATGTCTTGCGCTGCTTCGACGACCCAAACGTTCCGCATAGCGAAGGCAGCATCGATCCGGTGCGCGATATGGAACTGGTTGACCTCGAGCTTCAGGTGCGCGACCTCGACCTTGTGACACGTAAGCTGCAACGAGTCGAGAAACTGCTTAAAAATGGCGACAAGGACAACAAACGTGCATTCGAGGTGCTTTCAATTTACAAAGAGGTGCTCGAGAACATGCAGAACGCCCGCACCGCCAACGTGCCTGAGGAAGATAAGAAGTATATCCAAGATATTCAGCTGCTTACGGTCAAGCCGATAATGTACGTCTGCAATGTCGACGACGCTTCGGCACTTACCGGAAACAAATACACCGAGGCTGTGAAAGCCGCTCTCCATGGCGAAGACATGATTATCCTTGCCGGAAAACTTGAGTCGGAGATTGCTGAACTCGACGAGGCCGACCGCGCCCTGTTTATGGAAGATGCAGGATTGACTGAGCCAGGCGTGAACAAGCTCGTGCGCCTCGCATACAGCACATTGAAGCTGCAGTCGTTCTTCACAACAGGTCCTGACGAGACTCGTGCCTGGACCATCCATGTCGGTGACACTGCTCCTGAAGCTGCCGGCGTCATTCACAGCGACCTCCAGCGTGGCTTTATCCGCGCCGAGGTGATGAGCTGCGATGATTTCCTGCATTATGGCTCGGAACAGGCTGTCAAAGAAGCCGGAAAATTTGCCGTCGAAGGGAAAAATTACGTGGTGAAAGACGGTGACATTATCAACATCAGATTCAACGTTTAAACCATGCCCGAATACGTCGTCCTCGTTGATAATCAAGACAATAAAATCGGATTGATGGAGAAACAAGAAGCTCACGTCAACCCGACGCTGCACCGTGCCTTCTCGATTTTCATCTTCAACAGCAAAGGGGAGATGCTGCTCCAACAGCGTGCGCTCACAAAATACCACACTCCGGGCTTGTGGACCAACACCTGCTGCAGCCATCCGCGTGACGGCGAGTCATTGCAAGATGCCACAAAACGCCGCCTAATGGAGGAGATGGGGATGGAGTGCGACCTCAAGGAGGCGTTCAGCTTCATCTACAAGGCCGACGTGATGCAAGGCCTTACCGAGCATGAATTCGACCATGTGTTTATTGGCACCACCGACGCGACACCTATTATTAATAGGGCAGAGGTGGAGTCGTATAAATACGAAACTATCGAGAATATCAAAAAGGATATTGACATAAATCCTGAAAATTATACCGCTTGGTTTAAGATTGCATTTGCGAAGTTACTTCCCGTCATTTCGACTGAAGCGGAATAAAATGGAGCGGAATGGAGAAATCCTCCATAAACGAAAACAATTAATAAAAAGGATTTCTCGACTTCACTTCGTTACGCTCGAAATGACGTCTTAAAAATTTTTCATTTTTTTTGTTGCATATTAAAAATATGTTGTATATTTGCGATGTGAAAATGATATCAAAATAATATCACAAAATAAAAGTAATCATCTAAAAAATACAACTATGGAAAACAAAGAATTTGAATTTAAAGGATTGAGAATCAATGGATTCTTGATGTTGTTTGTGGTTATCGCAATCGTTGCTTTGATAATCTACGGATTTACACAATTGACAGAAGGTGAGCCGTTGTGGCTGCTCTTTGGCGGAATCGCGATGATGGTCGTCGATTTCATCATGTGTCTCGGTTTCCGTATGCTCGAGCCGAATGAGGCAATGGTGATGGTTTTCTTCGGAAAATATCAGGGAACCATGACAAAAGTCGGTTTCAATTGGGTGAATCCGTTCTATTCATCGAAAAAAGTCTCTCTCCGTGCCCGTAATCTCAACGTTGACCCGATCAAGGTGAACGACAAAACCGGTAACCCGATTATGATCGGTCAGATTCTTGTTTGGAAGCTGAAAGACACATACAAAGCTATGTTTGAAATCGATTCTCAGACTATGGCCGCCAACCCTTCGGGAGTGGGCAATAGTGTTGCCGTGATGAGCCGTATGCGCGCTTTCGAGAGCTTCGTGAGAGTGCAGAGTGACGCTGCTTTGCGTGAGGTGGCTGGCATGTTTGCCTACGACGAGAACGGCGATATCAACAATGGCGATTTGACTCTTCGTGCCGGCGGTTCGGAAATCAACGACATACTTCTGAAAAAACTCAACGACCGTCTGGCAATGTCGGGTCTCGAAGTCATTGAAGCGAGAATCAATTACTTGGCTTATTCTCCTGAGATTGCAGCGGTTATGCTTCGTCGTCAGCAGGCGGCAGCTATCATCGCAGCACGTGAAAAGATTGTCGAAGGCGCCGTTTCGATGGTGAAGATGGCTCTCGATAAGCTCAAAGATGAGGAAGTAGTCGAACTTGACGACGACAAGAAAGCCGCCATGGTCAGCAACCTGATGGTTGTGCTCTGCGCCGACGATGCCGCTCAACCTGTAGTAAACACTGGCACTTTATATCAATAATATGATTTAAAGATTTAAGATTTAAAATTAAACAGATGATTTCAAATATGCTGGCAGTTTCAGTTGGTATGGGTTTGGAGCTCGGGTTTAGCATGATACTGACGATAGCGACTATCATTGCGTTTACAATCCTCGTCTGCAGAAAGCCGATTATCCAAATTTTCCATGACGGGATTTACATCAAGGATTTCCTTTATCCGACAGCGATTCCTAATGATTCGATTAAGTCGATAAAACTGGTTCACAGTATGCCAAAAGTCACCATGCGAAGCAATGGCTACGGCGGAGCGTTCATGTGGAAAGGCTTTTTCAGAATCAAAGATTATCGTAAACGCGCCGTTTTGTATCTTGAAAACCATTATAAAGCCCCGTTTATCGAGATTCAGACCACGCAAGATTTATATTTCATTAACTGTAAAAGTCCGGAGCAGACGACACAGCTTTTCGATGAGATGAATGCAACAGTGAAGCTTGTAGATGAATCGAGATTAGTCGATATGAAAACCGCATCGCAAAAGAGAAGCATAGTTGTTGTGGTGGTTTTCATCGCAGTACTATTAATTCCTTCAGTAATTATACCATTATTATTATCATGAAAAAAGCAATAAATTTCTCAATAATAGTTTGCCTCGCAAGCTGGATTTTCGCCGCCTTCATGTGGTTTGGCATGGGTGGGTATAGTTTGCTCTGCGCATCGATTTACATGTTTTTTCCGCTGATTTGCGCGATAGTGATTCAGATAATTAACAAAGAGAAACTCGGCAGCACAGGCCTTCTGAAATTCAAGATCAAAGGCTCGTGGTTTGTCGCATGGCTGCTGCCTGTGGTGATTGTCGCTGTTACCATCATTATCAACTCGCTGTTTGATGGTTGCACACTTGGTTTCCACATGCCGGCAATTCCAGGATTTGAAAACCTTTCTCCGGAAGATCAGGCTAAAATCATGGCGATGCAAAATCCTAAGGTTATGATTATAACCACTTTGGTTTCCGGACTTTTTGCAGGTATTACCATCAATGCCATTGCGGCGTTCGGGGAGGAGTACGGCTGGCGTAATTATCTCGTCAACGCATTGAAAGGCAAGAATTTCTGGGTGGCGTGCCTCTTCATCGGCGTCGTCTGGGGATTCTGGCATTTCCCAATCATCCTCATGGGACATAACTACTTCGTTCACCGCACTGCTGGAGTCTTCATGATGGTTTTGATGTGCCTTGTTATGACACCAATCGAGCTGTATCTCGTTATGAAAGCGAAATCAGTTTATCCGGCTGCCATTTTCCACGGAACAATCAACGCTTTGGCTGGTGCCACTATGCTTTTCATCAGCGGTGGAAGCGACCTCATCAACGGTGTCGCTGGTCTCGCCGGAATCATAACAATGGCAGTGGTGACATTGATATTATTCGTTTACGACCAGTTTATTTCTGAAGATAAAATCATGTCAGGAAGGTTGGGTGATAATGTCTAAAGAAAAGGAAAATACGAAGAATTTCGTCCTGCGTCTCGACGCGAAGACGATGGATGCCGTTGAGAAATGGGCGGCGGACGAGTTCCGTTCCATCAACGGGCAGATCCAATGGATTATAAACGAAGCACTTAAGAAAAATAAAAGAATGTAATTATGGATATCGAAAGAATTATCGAATTGACATTGATCACCGCTTATGTGGTGCTTTATTTCGGCATGCCTGCTGTCGCAAAAAGGATTTACGACCCTGATCGCAGACGTGCGGTCATCAACAAATTGAATGTTGTATTCCTCTTTATTATGTTGGGAATAGTGTGCTTCGTCGTTCGTGATTTCATCGTTTACGACCTTGCAGGCGACTACAAAGCCTCACGTATAGGGCTTGTGTTCATGACGGTGCTGATGTTTGTCTACACCACGTTTTTCAAGAAGAAGCAGTGGTTTGAGGAGTAGTTATTCCTCGGTGTCGAGCCATTCCCACTCGGTAGGAAGGGTGGCCTTGCGCTTGGTGCAGTCGTCGGATTTGCACTTGAAGCCGATCTCGTTCTTGTTGAACTTCACCTCATAAAGACCTTTGACATCTTTACAAGGGTCTTTTTTGTTTATGAAAGTGATTAAATCGCCGTCAACGCTATAAGTTCCGATGATAGGCAGGTCGCTGTCGACGCCCATGAAATCGAGGCGGTATTCTTTGCCGTCCATGGTGAGGAAAGCGCCGCCAGTAGTGCTCTGCCATGTGCCTTTGATGCTTTGCTCAACAACCTTAGTCTCAGCGGCTTTCTTTTCAGCTTTCTCGTCTTTTTTGACTTCAGCGGTTGCTTTTTCTTCGGCTTTCGGATTTTCAGCCGCTTTCACATCTTTCTTTTCTTGTTTTTCAACAAGTTGCGAGGTCGGTTTTTCTACTTTCGCAGCCTTGTTGCTTGGTCTGAATACACTGAAAATCAAGAAGAAAGCTAATATAATGACGAAAATTATCACAATTAGTTTTGTGAAGATATTGCCTGATTTTTTCTTTTTTGACGAACCTTTTTTCTTCGGTTTGCTTATCGGTTTCTTAACTTTTTTTGCCATAACGTTTATTTTTATTCATCATCCCTAATGACGGGACAAAGATAACATTTTTTTAAATAATGATGTAAAATATCACCATAAATTTTGTATTTTTGCACCGAAATTTTACCAATATGCAGGAAACAATTCTGATTTTAGATTTCGGCTCGCAGGTGACACAGCTCATCGGACGCCGTCTGCGCGAGCTCAACGTTTATTGTGAAATCCATCCATACAATAAAATCCCAGCAATTACTGACGATATCAAAGGCGTGATTTTAAGCGGAAGTCCTTCGTCTGTTCGTGACGACAAGGCGCCTTTTGCTGATTTGTCGAACATAAAAGGCAAGCTGCCATTACTTGGAATTTGCTACGGAGCGCAGTTTATGGCTCATCATTTCGGAGGTGAGGTGAACTCTTCGTTGGCTCGTGAATATGGCCGCGCTATGCTGACAGTCGTTGAGGAGGATAACATCCTTTTCAAAGGTGTTTCAAAGACCTCGCAAGTGTGGATGTCGCATGGTGACACCATCGCTAAATTACCTAAAAATGCTCATGTTATCGCTAAGACCGACGACGTGGAGAATGCCGCTTACAAAATCGACGGCGAGGACACTTGGGCGGTGCAGTTCCATCCGGAGGTGTTCCACAGCAAGGAAGGTCCGAAGATGCTTGAAAACTTCGCGATGAACATCTGCGGTTGCCACGGTAACTGGACTCCTGATTCATTTATCGACACAACCGTGGAAGCGATGCGCGCCAAACTCGGAAACGATAAGGTTATCCTGGGTCTTTCGGGCGGTGTCGACAGCACAGTGGCCGCAGTGTTGCTCAACAAGGCTATTGGTAAAAACTTGACATGTATCTTTGTCGACAACGGACTTCTCCGCAAAAACGAATTTGAAGACGTTCTCGATTCATATAAAGACTTGGGTCTCAATGTGATAGGTGTACATGCAGGCAATTTGTTCTTGAGCAAACTCGCCGGCGTGACTGACCCAGAAGCGAAACGTAAAGCTATCGGCTCAACATTTATCGACGTTTTTGAGGCAGAAGCCAAGAAGATTGAAGGCGCAAAATGGCTCGCTCAAGGCACCATCTATCCTGACGTCATCGAGAGCGTGAGCGTCAACGGACCGAGCTGCAAGATCAAGTCGCATCACAATGTGGGCGGACTTCCTGAGAAGATGAACCTCAAGATTGTGGAGCCGTTGCGTACATTGTTCAAAGACGAGGTTCGTCGTGTGGGCCGCGCATTAGGCATCAAACGCGAACTCGTGGGTCGTCATCCTTTCCCTGGACCGAGCCTCGGAATCCGTATCCTTGGTGAGGTGACGGAAGAGAAGCTCCGCATCCTTCGCGATGCTGACGATATCTTCATCCGCGGTTTGCGTGAGTGGAAATGCGAATTGCCGAGTGCATCTTATCCAAACGAGATGGCTGACAATCTCTACGACAGCATCTGGCAGGCCGGAACGATGCTTCTTCCAGTGAAGAGCGTCGGCGTGATGGGGGATGAGCGCAGCTACGAATACACCATCGCTTTACGTGCCGTCATCTCAACCGACGGAATGACCGCCGACTGGGTGCATCTGCCGTATGAGTTTATGGCGAAAGTTTCAAACGACATTATAAATAAGGTCAAAGGCGTGAACAGGGTATGCTACGATATCTCGTCAAAACCGCCAGCGACCATTGAATGGGAATAAATATTACTATTATGACAAAAAAAATCAACTGGAAACAGGAAATAATCTCCTACGCCTTCCTTATCTTCGGAAGCGCATTGTTCGCCATCGGCGACGTGATGTTCGTTAACCCTTACCACCTCGCACCTGGTGGCACATACGGTCTTTCCAACGTGCTCAACGCGTTGTATCCTTGGAAAGTGTCATTGTACGCTATCTGCATGGATATCCCGCTGCTCGTCATCGGAACATGGATTCTCGGACCGAAATTCGGATTCAAGACGATTCTTTCGACAATCCTTATCTTCGCATGCACGTTTGTGCTCGAGTCAACATGGGGCTACGATCCTGTCATTTTTGAGTATAAACATGTGTTTGCTGAAGGTGATGTAGTTGACAAATCGATGCTCGAAGTCCTTGGTACTAATACCTATTTTAAACCTGACTACTTCCTGAACACCCTCGTTTCAGGCGGTATTTACGGTCTCGCTATTGGTTTTGTCTTCAAGTCGGGCGCTACATCAGGCGGCAGCGATATCATCTCAATGATTTTGCACAAATATACTAAAATCTCCCTCGGAACGTTAGTAATGATAGTTGACTCGTGCATCACATTGACATCACTCTTGCTCGGCGAGATTCGTCTGCCAATCTACTCAATCCTCCTGATTGTGATTGAAAGCAAGATCATCGACCTCATCGTCGACGGTGTCAAGAGCTACAAGACGGCATTTATCATCACTGATAAGATTGAAGATGTTAGAGCATACATTATCAATGACTTGGATAGAGGTGGTACATGCTTCGTCGGCACAGGTCTCTACAAAGGTCAGGAGCGTAAGATGATTTACACCAACCTCGACCGCACAGACTTGGTGAAACTGAAGCTTAGCTTGCGCGACATCGACCCGAACGCATTCGTCAACGTGATTGAGAGTGCGGAGGTTATGGGTAACGGCTTTGTGCCGCTCCCGCATAAAGATAAATAATGATAAAAAGACTTTTAAATATTGCATTGTGCCTGTGTTTCTTAGCTTCTGCGGAGGTTAAGGCACAGGATACATGCCGTGTGGCGCTGATGGTGCCGCTCTATCTTGATCAGGTAGATGAGTCGTTTTTTGAGGCTGAGCCGTCGACAAAGATGTTACTGGCAAAACCTTTTTCTTTCCTACATTTTTATGAGGGTTTCATGATTGCCGCCGACTCGGTGGTGAGCATGCGTAACATGAAACTCGACCTCAAGGTTTACGATGTTGACAATGACGCTCAAAAGGCTACACAAGCAATCGCTGACCCGTGGCTCGCTAACGCCGATCTCATCGTAGGACCATTCTACATCAAGCCGTTCAAGATAGTTAGCCAATATGCCGAGCTGCGCAATATCCCGATTGTGAACCCGGTGACTCAACGTACGGATGTTATTGATAATCATCCGAATGTGATAAAAGTGAAGCCTTCTTTTGAAGGTCAGCTTGCGCCGCTCGACAGCCTGATGAAGAATTATTATCACGCAAACAACGTGTTCATTATCAGAGAGAAGAAATACTCCGACACGTTGATTGTCAACAAGATAAATGAAATAGTTGAGCGCAATATCGACAGTTGCTCGTATGTCGACAACAGGCATATCGTCAAGACGATCAAAAGTCATCATAAGAGATGGAAGTATCTCAAGATCGACTTTGAAGCATCAGATTATCTGACCGACAATATCTCATTGGATGTCAATATTTTAAAGCAAAATCTTAACGACAGCACAGCGTTCAAAAACCATATTGTGAACATCAATTATGAGCGCGACAGCCTTAATCCGGTGAAAAATTACGCCTCGTCGATGCGAAACAACCTCTTCATCGTTTACGGTAATGACAAGGTTTTTGCCAACGAGATAGTTAACAAGGTGACTAAACTCATTGAGCATTACCCGATTACGGTTATCATGCTTCCTGAATGGAGTAAGTTTACAGGTCTGTTCAACGACAATCTGATGAAGATGCACGCCATCTATTTTGATGACAAATATCTTGATTATCAGAATATTAGAGTTGAGAGTTTTATCTGCAAGTTTAGAAACAGATATGAAACTGAGCCTAACGACTATGCTTATCAAGGATTTGATATCGGCTGGTATTTCCTCAATGCGTTGGATTTGTTTGGCGATGAAATGACCGAAAATCTGCCGGATTATGACATTCCGCTGCTTCAGACGAGGTTCCATTTCCAGAGAAATGAGGAAAATTCTGGATATGAGAATACTTTCTGGAATGTTTATCAGTTTAAGGGATATAACAGAATGGTTTTGAAAACTGGTTATGAGAAATAAAATCATTGTTTCTATATTATTGATAATCAGTGCTTTTTTGATTTCATGCGAAAAAGATGAGAATGTCGTCAAGTCATATTGGCCAGATGGTGTTATCAAATCGGAATTGCGTTACACTGACGGCAGTCTTGACGGTGTCTGCAAATGGTATTACCAGAACGGAAAGCCTGAGATGGAAGCGACGTATACGATGAATGTCTTGAATGGCGCATCGACAAGATGGTATGAAAACGGTAACCTTGAGGAAAAATCTTATTATGTTGACAATCAATATGATGGAGTGGTGGAGGAGTATAACGTTTTTGGACAATTAGTGAAGCTGTCGACATATCAGAATGGCGTTTTGAACGGCTTGTTTTATCAGTGGTATGACAACGGCAAGCCTTTCGTTGAAGGTGAGTATCGTGACGGGATGATGCATGCGGCATGGATTATGTATTATCAGGATGGCAGCATCGGAAGCAGTGCAGTTTACGACAAGGGAACAGGCATCCAGAAAGGCTACAGCGAGGGCGGACTTTATCAAAATACCTTGATTCACTACAAAAATAACGTAAAAGACGGGGAGGAAGTTCATTATAATATGGACGGAAGTGTGAAGGAAATCTTGGTTTGGGACAATGGTAATTACGTAGAGACAAGGAGATAAAAATATTTTTGAAAATAATTGTTTAATATTAAAATAAGTTATAATTTTGCAGAAAATTTTAAAGGAAAATTCATAGATAATTCATAACGTATTAACACTTTAAATACAAAAGTAATGAAAGTACAAACTATCATGGAAAACCTGGAAAAGAAACATCCAGGCGAAAAAGAGTATTTGCAGGCAGTTCGCGAAGTGCTCGAATCAATCGAAGAAGTTTACAACAAACATCCAGAATTTGAAGCAGCTAAGATCGTTGAGCGTTTAGTTGAACCAGATCGTATCTTCACATTCCGCGTGACATGGGTTGACGACAAAGGTCAGGTGCAGGTTAACTTAGGTTACCGTGTACAGTACAACGCCGCTCTCGGCGCATACAAAGGCGGTCTCCGTTTCCACCCAGCAGTTAACGTTTCAATGCTTAAGTTCTTGGGCTTCGAGCAGATCTTCAAGAACTCATTGACAAACCTCCCACTCGGTGGTGGTAAAGGTGGTGCTGATTTCGACCCAACAGGAAAATCAGACGCTGAAATCATGCGTTTCTGCCAGGCTTTCATGTATGAGCTTTGGAGAAACATCGGTGCTGACCAGGATTCACCAGCTGGTGACGTCGGCGTTGGCGGCCGTGAAATCGGTTACCTCTATGGTGCTTACAAGAAACTCGCTCGCGAGCACAGCACAGGCGCTCTTACAGGTAAGAGCTACGGCTGGGGTGGTTCTTTGATCCGTCCAGAAGCTACAGGTTTCGGTGCAATGTACTATGTTGACCGCATGGTTCACCAGAAGGGTGAGACAATGCAGGGCAAGAAAGTCGCTCTCTCAGGCTTCGGTAACGTGGCATGGGGTGCAACTATCAAAGCTACAGAACTCGGCGCTAAGGTCGTCGCTATCTCAGGTCCAGACGGCGTTTGCGAAATCGCTGACGGTATCACAAGCGAGATGATCGACTACATGCTCGACATGCGTGCTTCAAACCGTAACAAGGTTCAGGATATGGCCGACAAATTCCCAGGCAAAGCTAAATTCACCGCTGGTAAGAAAGCTTGGACAGTGAAATGCGATATCGCATGCCCATGCGCATTCCAGAATGAAATGGCAGAAGAAGATGCTAAGGAATTGATCAAGAACGGTGTGAAATATGTCGCTGAAGTTTCTAACATGGGTTGCCAACCAGGCGCAATTGAGACATTCCAGAAAGCTGGTATCCCATTCGCTCCAGGTAAAGCTGTTAACGCAGGTGGTGTTGCTACATCAGGTCTCGAGATCTGCCAGAACGCAGCTCACATCAACTGGACAGCTCCAGAAGTTGACCAGAAACTCCACAAGATCATGAACGACATTTATGACATGTGCGTTGAGTATGGTAAACAGGCTGACGGTACTATCAACTACGTGAAGGGCGCCAACATCGCCGGCTTCATGCGCGTTGCAAAAGCTATGTTAGCTCAGGGTATCATTTAATCTTTAGACTTTAGTCATTAGACCTTAGTCTTTAGACATTAGACTTTAGTAGAGACGGTCAGCTGACCGTCTCTATTTTGTTGTAAAAACTAAAGACTAACAACTAAAGACTAAAGACTTTTTATTATCTTTGCAAAAAATACTTTTAATGTCGCAATTTGACGAAATACTTGATAAACAATCTTTTACAAAAGAAGACCTGAAACTTCTTCTTGCTGCGGAAGGCGAGGAGATGTCACGTCTTTTCGACAAAGCGCTGAAAACCAAACTTAAATATCTCGACAACTATGTCCATCTGCGCGGACTGATTGAATATAGCAACCGCTGCGCTAAATATTGCCTTTACTGCGGCGTGAGAAGCAAGAACACCAAGGTGGAGCGTTACACTTTGAGCGACGACGAAGTGCTTGAATGCGCACATCTGGCTCATGATTTGGGCTACGGCTCCGTTGCTATCCAAAGCGGCGAGCGTGATGATAAGGAGTTCGTCGATAAAATTGAATATCTCGTCAGGGAAATAAAGAAAATCGACAACGGAAGCCTCGGAATCACGCTTTCATTAGGAGAGCAAACCGAAGAAACCTACTGCCGCTGGTTTGAAGCAGGTGCACATCGTTATCTGCTGAGAATTGAGGCCTCTGATGAGGAGCTTTATTATAAGATTCATCCAAAAGATAAAAAACATGATTTTCATAAGCGACTCTCGTGCATTGATTCGCTGTTAAATATTGGCTATCAGACTGGTACAGGTGTAATGGTAGGTTTGCCGTTCCAAACCCTCGATAACCTCGCCGATGACCTTCTTTTCTTCAAGAAAAAAGACGTGGCGATGGTTGGAATGGGTCCTTTCATCCCGCATCCCGACACACCTCTTTATGAATATAAAGACCAGATTCCATCGGCAAAAGACCGCATGAATCTCACTTTGAAGATGATTGCCGTTCTACGCCTGATGATGCCTGAAATCAACATGGTGGCGGCGACTGCCAACCAGACTGTTGATCCTCTCGGTCGAGAGAAAGCCATAATGGTAGGCGCCAACGTCATCATGCCTAACATCACACCAAACGAGTTTCGTGAGAATTATCTCATCTATCCCGACAAGGCCTGCGTCAAAGATAAACCTGACCAATGCCAGACTTGCTTGGATTTACGCATGGAGTCGATAGGGCATAAGGTGCTTTACAACGCTTGGGGAGACTCGAAGGCGTTTACAAAAAAGAATACATAATAGCATTTGCAGAAGTCAATTAGCCATTAAATGGTATTTGTTGATGAAAAATCATCATTAATAGTGATGATTAACGTGATATGGCGGATGTACTTTTGCAAAAGTTTATTATTGTTTAATTAAGAAATTATTATTGTATGAAATTTTTAAAAATAAAATTATTATTTGTATTGTTGATAGTTAGTTTTGCTGCTATGGCTCAAAATACCGACGCCAATATTTTCGGTCACGTTATTGATAAATATACAGGCGAGCATTTGCCTTACGTCAACGTGGTGGTAAAAGGGACGAAACTTGGCGCATCGACTGATGAAAGCGGACATTATTACATCACGAATTTGCCGGAAGGCAATCAGGTTGTTGAGGCATCCTGCGTAGGTTACAAGACGACGTCAATTGAGGTGGCGATTGTCAAAGGTCAGAGTCATGAGCTTAACATAGCGATTGAAGTCGACGCCCAGGTTATGAAGGATGTGGTGGTCTCAGCGAGCCGTGTCGAGGTGAATCGCAAGGAGGCGGCTGTGGTGGTTAATGTATTGAATCCTAAGGCTTTGGATAGGGTTAATGCTGTCAACCTCGCTGAAGGATTGAATTTCCAACCGGGATTGAGGGTGGAGAATACCTGTCAGAACTGTGGCGCTAACCAAGTTAGAATCAATGGTTTGGAAGGAAAATACTCTCAGATATTGATTGACAGCCGTCCGGTGTTCAGTGCATTGGCGGGTGTTTACGGCCTCGAGCAGATCCCTGTTTCAATGATTGACCGCATCAGTGTCAGGTGGCAGAGCAGGCCGAACATCATATCAACGGAGGTGGCTTGACTTACGATTTTCTTAGTAAAAACACGCGTTTCCATTTGTCGGCTTATGGCTCGTTGCAGGATATCCATCGTGACACATATTATGGCACTCAATATGATCTGAATGCATACGGAAACTCCACTGACTTCAGCTCGGTGCTTGGCACGCAGGCATCGTATAACTTTGCCCATGTGATCTTCATGCCTTCAACGCTGATGGCTGGTGTCGAATGGACCACGAATCATCTCGTCGATGAGCAGCCGGCTTACAATCGTGAGGTAGACCAGCAGGCTAATGTGGCAAGCGCTTTTTTGCAAAATGAATGGAAAAACAAGATTTTCGGCTTCCTTCTTGGACTCCGTGTCGACAAGCACAGCATGATGAACGACCCTGTTTTCAGCCCGAGAGCTAATGTGAGATGGGCTATAGTGCCTTCGGTCACCACAAGACTGAGCTATTCCTCGGGATTCCGCGCGCCTCAGGTCTTTGACGAGGACCTGCATATCATGGCAGTGGGAGGCGAGGTGTCGCTCATCACCTTAAGTCCTGATTTGAAGCCTGAATACAGCCACAGCTTTAGCGGCTCGGTAGGATGGGAGCATTATTTCGGACCGTTCTGTTTTGATATTATGGTTGAAGGATTCTACACCGTGTTGAACGACGTCTTCGTGCTTCGTCCTAACGGCTATGACGCTCAAGGAAACATGCTTCTCGAACGCTGCAACGGCTCTGGCGCTCATGTGGGTGGCGTGAACATCGAGACGCAGCTCGATTATGGCGATTTTATACTGCAGCTTGGCTACACTTGGCAGCAGAGCCGTTATAACGAGCCTGAGCAATGGAGCGACGACCCTGATGTGGAGCCGCAGCGCCGCATGTTCCGCACCCCTGACAACTATGGCTACATCACCGGTATGTTCCCGATCACCGAGCGTTTCAAGACCTCGTTGTCGGCGGTCTACACCGGACCTATGCTGGTGCAGCATTACGCAGGTTATGTTGAGAAAGACTGTGAGAGAATCACGCCTTCATTCTTCGATATGGGTGTGAAGTTGACCTACGATATACCTTTGAGTCTAGGAACCACGTTGCAAATCAACGGTGGAGTGCAGAACATCTTCGACAGCTATCAGGACGACTTTGACCAAGGTGCTATGCGTGACGCAGGATATGTTTATGGCCCGACGTTCCCTCGCACATTCTTCGCCGGCTTGAAGCTGAGTCTGTAAATAAAAAAGGTGACCGTTATTCACGGTCACCCAAACATCATTCATTATATAATCCAAATTGAAGTAAAATCTTTTTGATTGGAGGAGATTTCTCCACTACGCTTCGCTCCGGTCGAAATGACGGGAGGATTAGAAGTATAAATCTCTTTCACCCTGTTTAATCCTCTCAATTCTCTTCTTGAGTTCATCAAGGAACTGCGGGTCGACGTTCTTGAAGTTGTTTTCTATGGTTTTCCAGCCTTTTGCGGCGACTTCAGGTGTTGCGTAGTCAACGAGGTATTCGCTGAGGGTGAGGATGGCGTTAGGTGTGCAGTAGCGTTTGATGAAGCCTGGCACGCTGAACTCCATGAAATGCTCGCCGGTTCTGCCCAAACGATAGCATGCTGTGCAGAAGCTCGGGATGAAGTCGTGGTCGAGGAGCTTATCGATGATCTCGCCCAAGGTGCGGTCGTCGCCGATCTTGAACTGCTCGCGGTGCAGGTTCTGGTCTTCCTGTTTGTCGCTGTTTTTCTCTTCTTCCTCGTGATGATATTTGTAGTCACCGATCTGCAGGTTGGTGCCGCCGTCGATCTGTGAGATGCCGTATTCAATGGCTTTTGCGCGGAAGTCGGCGTCCTCGCGTGCTGTCAGAATCATGCCGGTGTAAGGCACTGCCAGACGGAAGATGGCGATAATCTTCTCAAAGGTGTCGTCGTCGACGAAATATTTCTTGTCGATGCTCAATCCCGATGCGTCTTTGATACGAGGGAACGAGATGGTGTGAGGTCCTACGTTGAAGCAAGCCTCAAGGTGGTTGGTGTGGCGGATCATTGCTAAAACCTCGTAACGCCAGTCGTACAAGCCGAAGAGGATACCCAGACCGTTGTCGTCGATGCCTGCCTGCTGGGCGCGGTCCATGGCGGTCAGACGATAGTTGTAGTCGCCTTTCTTGGTGTTGATTGGGTGATATTCATTGTAAATCTCAGGGCAGTAGGTTTCCTGGAAGATCTGATATGTTCCGATGCCAGCCTCTTTCACTGTGCGGAAGCCTTCCACATCCAATGGAGCTGCATTGATGTTCACGCGGCGGATTGAGCCTTTGCCTTTCTTGGTGTTATAAGTCACTTTCACGGTGTGGGCGATGTACTCTGGTGAGTATTTCGGGCTTTCACCGTAAACGAGGATGAGTCGTTTCTGACCGTCGTCTTCCAGAGCCTCCACGTTGCGGACGAGCTCTTCATCGGTCAAAGTGGTGCGGATCTGTTCTTTGTTCGATGAGCGGAAACCGCAGTAGCTGCAGTTGTTCACGCAATAGTTGCCCACGTAGAGAGGGGCAAAGAGCACGATGCGGTTGCCGTAGATGCGGCGTTTCAACTCGCGAGCGCCTTCTTTGATTTCTTCGACAAGCTTAGGATCGGTGGTGTTGACCAAAACCGCTGTCTCTTCCATCGTCAGGCGGTTCTTGTTCAGTGATTTCTCAATGATTTCGTGCACGCGCTCTGCTGTGCTCTTTGTGTTGTTGATGTAGTCCCAAATCTCTTCCGATGAGATAAACGGGCGGTTAGGCTCGTCTGGGATGCGACATTTTTCCGGATGAAATTGCATATTTTTAGCTTTTTATTTGTTATTTTTCCTTTTAAAACAACAAAATTCAGCTGAGAAATGACGTGTTTCAATTCCCTTGCCGTCGGATTTTTACCTCTTCCAGCTCTGACTTTTTATTCGTAAAGCCCTTAGTCTCAATAACTTATCTCGACCTTAGGTCATCTACAAACTATTGTTGGTTGGTTTTGCAAATATATATAATTTTCTGAAATGTTCAACTTTTTCAGAACATTTTTGTCACTCTTTCGAAAATGCCGTTCATGTAGGCTATTGCCATGCCGTAGTTGCTGATCGGGATGCCGTTTTCAACTGCCATGTTCGTGCGGTTGATGAGCTGTTTGCGTGTCGCCATGCAGCCGCCGCATTGAATGGCCATTGCGTATTGACGGATGTTTTCGATAGGGGTGAGGCCTGAAAGATAAGTGAATTCTATGTTCTTTCCTGTGAATTTCCTGATGAGATTCGGCAGTTTCACTCGTCCGATGTCGCCGCAGCTTATCTCGTGGGTGCATGACTCGAGCATGAGGATTTTGTCGCCGTCTTTGAGGTTCGACAGGTGAGGGGTGCCTTTCAGATAATTCTCGAAGTCGCCTCTCAGTCGGGCCAGGATGATGCTGAAGCTCGTGAGCATCACGTCTTTCGGCACAATCTCGTTGACGATCTTAAACACCTGGGAGTCAGTGACTACGAGATTCGGACGCGGCATGTTTGATTCGAAATACTGTTTCAATGCTGTTTCTTTCAGCACCACGCAGATGCAGTCGTTGTCGAGCACGTCGCGTATTGCCATCACTTGAGGCAGAATCATACGGCCTTCAGGAGCCTCGTCGTCGATAGGGGTGACCAGAACCACCACGTCGCCAGGTTTTATTATGCCTCCGAGCAATGAAGCTTTTTTGTAGGCGCTTTCTGGAAAGGCTTTTTTCAGAGCTTCTTGAAGCACTTTTGCATCGTCTTTTAAGGCGCTGAATTCCAAGACTTTAGTGGAAAATTCTGCTTCAATCTGAGTCTTTAAGTTCTCTGAGATCTCGGTGATCTCCGACTTGTTATGTACTATTATAAATGGCACCTCATGCTTCTTAAACTGTCCAATAATTTCTTTTTCCGGCTCCCCGAAATCTTCTCCAACAATCACCAAAATCGCGCAATCAATCTCTTTTAGCACCTGATAAGTCTTCTCCACGCGTTGTTTGCCGAGTTCGCTCATATCGTCGATGCCGGCGGTGTCGATCAGAATCACCGGGCCGATGCCGAAAATCTCTATTGATTTCTTCACTGGGTCGGTGGTTGTTCCTGCCTGTTCCGACACTATCGCCATCTTTTGTCCCGTTAACTTGTTGATTATCGAGCTTTTGCCGTTATTCATGCGCCCGAAGATCCCGATATGAGGTTTTAAATCTTTAGCCATTTTAAGAAAAATTGTTTTGCAAAGATAGTAAATTTTTTAATTGGTTTGTCATTTTGAGATTCCTCGCTTCGCTCGGAATGACAGACCCTCTGGGGAAACAACTTGGCGCGGCTTGACGGTTCTAACTAATCAGTAGGTCCTCACATGCCGCGCCACGGTGATTAATTATAATGATATGTCATTCCGAACCCCGAAGGGGTGAGGAACCTCAAATATTTCAAAAATTACTAATTTTATTAAAAATAATTACTATCTTTGCATCGACAAATGTGTCTCAACCTCGTGTTAAATCGCCAATTTTAATAAAGGTAAATACGAGACACAGACTGTGGTTCACATACGTGGGCTGCTAATCTGTGTGTATTTACAAGTGTTTGGCGATACTTCACGAGGCGCATGGATACAGTCCACGTTTCTTTTTTGTAAGAATTTATCATTGTTTAACATAAAAAGTATCGCCGTATGAAAAGATTATTAGTAATTGCATTGATTAGCATGGTATTCGCTAATCCATCTTTCTCTCAAAAGACAATAACTTCAATAACAGAGAATTGTGTGTTTAAAGTTTTGGAAAATGAGGATGTTAGAACCATCCAATTTATTAATGCAGAAGGCAAAACCAAAAAATATTCTGTTGATGAAATTTCTGCCTTGTTACAGAAAGATGTCATAAAGTATTACAAACTATATAATAAATACAGCACAGAACTTCAAGTTAACGAGTTTAAGAAAACAGAAAGATATCAGGAATTGTACAATTCTATGATGGAAGATTACAATATTGTAACAAAAGGGACTGGTTATTGGATGTTTAATCTGCGCTATAATAATCCGTATGATGTTAAAAATCGTTGCTTCAATATCAAAATAGGCTTTGATGATTTATATAGGTATTCTGCTTCAGGTTATCTTTGCTTAAAAGAAGGTGTTGCACTAACATATCCATCAACATATCTATCAAGAACTCAACAGCAATCGAATTTAGCAACAAATGGAATTTTCAATTACAATATTGTCAAAACTACGACTATTCCTGAAGAAACGGCATTGAAGATTGAAAAGACATTGAGGGATCCTTATTGTAGCACAAGACTACTGCTTGTATTCAAACTCACGAAAGGAACAAAAGAAAAGAAATCAGCAGGTTATTATCAATTAACACAAAATTTTGTTGTGGGAGAAACTATAGGTGCTTATCTTGTGAATGAAAAGACTGGTGAGGTGTATGCCGATATGTCAAGTATCTTCAAAAATAATTTGTAATAATATCCATTTTAGAAGTATCTTGGAAAGGCTTTGCTCCCACGTCGCTCTGCGGTGCGGTGGGAGGGGCGGATCACAGCTTTAGCTCGGCTGCAGCGGGGCTCCGATTAATCGGGCCTTGATCTTTTGGTTCCTTTTCCATCAAGGGAAAAGGAACAATAGATATCGCCCGCCAGGACGTAATAATTTAAATTTCTTTTATTTTTCTTTCATATATAACAAATTTGTTATATCTTTGCAGCGCTATGAAAAAAGTTATCGCATTAATCGAAAAAGGTGAGGACGGACTGTTCGGAGTGCATGCTCCGGAACTGGAAAACGTCATCATCGGAAGTGGCGAAACCGTTGACGAAGCCAAAGAAGATTTCCTTGAAGGCTATCAGGAAATGGTTGAAACTTATATCGACGACGGTAAGCCGGTTCCTGTGGAACTGAAAGACGTTGAATTTGAATACAGATACGACATTTCAGCATTTTACAATGCACATCCTTATCTGAATGTCAGCAAGTTGGCAAAACGTCTCAACATTAATTCATCGCTGATGCGTCAATACAAGCATGGACAGTATATCTCAGAGGAACAGGTGCTTCGAATTCAGGACGGAATCCGCTCTGTCGGCAGAGAACTGTCAACGATAACGTTGGTTAAGTAATACGTTAGCTAAGTACAATTTTTTTACTGGTTTTTATTTTTTTTGTATCTTTGCAAAAAAGAATTTGCTTTGAAAATCGCTGTAAATACTCGATTGCTGTTGAAAGACAAACTCGAAGGAATCGGTTGGGTCGCCTACGAGACGCTGAGCCGTATCGTAAAGGCACATCCCGACGACGAGTTTTACTTCCTCTTCGACCGCAAGCCCGACCCTAAGTTTATTTTTGCTGAAAACGTCAAGCCCGTCGTGCTTTTCCCACAGGCAAGACACCCGTTTTTATATATCATCTACTTCGAAATCTCAGTGTGTCGCGCTCTGCGCAGAATAAAACCCGACGTTTATCTGTCGACAGACGCATATCTTAGCTTAAGGTCGAAGACACCGCAAATCGCTGTGTTTCACGATATTAACTTCGAACATTTCCCGCAGGACTTCCCCAAACTGGCACTATGGCATTATAAGAAGTTCTTCCCGAAATTTGCTCATAAAGCCAAGAAAATCATAACGGTTTCGGAGTTCTCAAAGAAGGATATCATTGACAATTATAAAGTTGAACCTGAAAAAATTGATGTCGTTTACAACGGCGCAAACGAAGGCTTTAAACCGCTTTCTGAAGAAGAGAAAATTAAGATAAGAAATAAATATACCTCTGGCTGTCAATACTTTATGTTTGTTGGCTCGCTGCATCCGCGCAAAAATCTGGCAAGGCTGTTCCCTGCGTTCGATATGTTCAAGGAACGCACAGGCTCGGACGTTAAGTTGCTGATAGTGGGGGAGAAACGCTGGTGGACGGAGCCTATCCAGAAGGCTTATGAGGCTATGGGACATAAGGTTGACGTGGTGTTTGTGGGCCATCTGCAGATGGAAGAGCTGCATCGTGTGACGGCGGCGGCACTGGCATCGGTGTATGTCTCGTATTTTGAAGGCTTCGGCATCCCGATAGTGGAGGCGTACAAATGCGACGTGCCAGTCATCACGTCGAACGTCACCTCAATGCCTGAAGTGGCTGGCGATGCCGCACTTCTCGTCGACCCGTTCGACACCGAATCGATAGCAGGCGCCTTGGAACTGGTGATGGATGAAAACATCCGTAACTCACTGATAGAGAAAGGACGCATCCGCCGAAACGATTTTTCATGGGACAAAGCAGCTGAGCAGTGGTATAAGGTAATTTCGACAGGTTCATCCGTCATTTCGACCAGTTCATCTGTCATTTCGACCGAAGTGGAGAAATCTCCCTTAAACAATGCTAACAATTAAAAACTAAAAAATATGGAAAAGATCATTATGTATCCTGGTGAAGTAAGAAAAGATACTGTGAATTATAAAGATATTCAAGCTCAATACATTACAGCCGTTGAGCGTAATGTTTTGGTGCTGGGTTCTGGTGGCCGTGAGCACGCTCTCGCTTGGAAAATAGCTCAAAGTGAAAGAGTGTCAAAGGTTTACATCGCACCGGGAAACGCAGGAACAGCGTCAGTCGGCATTAATTTAGCAATAAATATCTCTAATTTTCAAGAGGTTAAAGATGTCGTTTTGAAAAACAGAATCGACCTTGTCGTCGTTGGTCCGGAACAGCCATTGGTAGACGGCATCGTAGATTTCTTCAAGAATGACAACGATTTGAAAGATATAAAAATCATCGGACCTGATAAGAAAGGCGCACAGCTCGAAGGCTCCAAGGCTTTCGCCAAGAATTTCATGGAGAAAAACGGCATCCCGACAGCGAAATGCTTTACCGTGACAGCCGAAAACCTCAACGAAGGCTTGAAATATCTCGAAACGCTCGAGGCACCATACGTTCTCAAAGCTGATGGTCTCGCTGCTGGTAAAGGCGTGCTGATACTCAACGACTTAAATGAAGCCAAGTCTGAATTGAAAGAGATGCTTTCAGGCAAGTTCGGCTCAGCTTCCGCTAAGGTTGTCATCGAGCAGTTCCTCAAAGGTATCGAGGTCTCGATGTTTGTCTTGACCGATGGCGAAAACTACGTCATCCTGCCGGAAGCCAAGGATTACAAGCGCATCGGCGATGGTGACACTGGTCTTAACACTGGCGGTATGGGTGCTGTTTCTCCAGTTCCTTTCGTCACACCTGAGTTCGTCGCAAAAGTCGAGAATCGCATCATAAAACCTACCATTTCAGGTCTGAAAAAAGAGAAAATCGACTACAAAGGCTTCGTTTTCCTGGGCTTGATGAACTGCGGCGGCGATCCTTACGTCATCGAATACAACGTCCGCATGGGCGACCCTGAGACAGAAGGCGTGATGACTAGAATTGACTCGGATTTTGCAGAGTTGCTCGACAAATGTGCTCAAGGCAAGCTCAATGAGGCTCATTATCAGGCAAGCCCAGAGACTTCAGTCACTGTGATGCTCGTATCTGGCGGATATCCTGAGGCTTACAAGAAAGGAATGAAGATTACCGGACTTGAGGATGTCTGCCCATGCTGCATCGTGGCTCATGCCGGCACGAAACTCGATGGTAATGATATAGTTACGTCAGGCGGCCGTGTCATCGCAGTGACTGCACATGGCAAGAACATCGAAGAGGCGAGGGAGAAAGCTTATCATAGCGCCAAAATGATAAAATTCGAAGGCAAGAACTTCCGTCACGATATAGGCGTGGATTTGATGAATTATCATGCTTAAGTTTTTCAAACACAGTTACATAGCGCAAGCTGTCGTGATAGTGCTGCTGATAGCAGTGCTGTGGATTCCTGCGTTCCTGACCCAGTCGAACAACCAGGCCTATGAATATCCGACAACTCCGATGTATGATTTTCTGTTGAGTCTGATGGGTAACTCCAACATAGCAATGACAGTCTTTGTTATGTTGCTGTTTGGCTCGTGTGTGTTCCTTTTTAATTCGATGATGACCGTCGACAACTTGGTCACTCGATACAGCAGTATTTTCTCATTTATGATGGTGTTGTGCATGTGCTGTGTGCCAATAACCAACGAATATTATCCGTTTCTGATAGCGCTGCCGTTAATGGTGATGGCTCAGCAGACCGTCTTTCTTATCTATAACGTTGAAAAACCTGAGCGATACTTGATGAATACAGGTATTTTTATCGCTGTCGGTTCGATGTTTTATATTCCTGCCATCTTGATGATACTGTGGGTTTTATTTGCTTTGATAGTGCATGGCGTCAGAGATATGAGGCTGTATATAATTCCAATTT
This sequence comes from uncultured Bacteroidales bacterium, assembly GCA_905234275.1. GTDB lineage: Bacteria > Bacteroidota > Bacteroidia > Bacteroidales > F082 > Limimorpha. The sequence continues at coordinate 496,666 of CAJOHD010000001.1, forward strand.
TAGGACTTGTAACCCCATATTTTCTTATGACAACCATAATCTATATCTCAGGTAATTCGCTTGAATTCATCAATGATTATACCGATGCGTTTACCAGCATGAGTTTGACGAAACTTGATATCACAACGATGGAGAAAGCGGTTTTGTTGGTTATGGTTTTGCTTTCGGCACTCTCGATTCTTAAGATTTGGTCAAGTAATGTTAATAATCTCGTCAGTACAAGACATAGGAAGAGGGTTATGCTGGTGCTGTTTATCTTAAGTTTTTTGATGCTTTTTATGCAAAATCCAGTGATGAGCAACGGTTATTTTTTCATGATGGTGGCGATATTTATGTCTATGGCTTTATGCTATGTGAAAAAGACCAAACTCATTGATATTGCTTTGGTTGTGATGATGATTGCCGTCATTGTGAACCAATATTTGCCGTTATTTGGGATAAAAATATGAATCTGAAGCCATTTTTCACCGAAAATCTCATCGAAGCTGGCTGTGATGAAGCCGGTCGAGGATGTATTGCGGGTCCTGTTGTGGCGGCTGCTGTCATTCTGCCACGTGGAATGGATTTCCCGGAATTCGATGATTCAAAAAAACTTACTGAAAAACAGCGTGAGAAGTTGAGAGTCAAGGTGTTGGAGAATGCTGCGGCGTATGGCGTGGGTATCGTTTCGGCAGAGGAAATCGATGAGATTAATATCCTTAACGCCTCGTTTTTGGCGATGCATCGCGCTATCGACCAGCTGAAAATCCGTCCAGAACTGCTGCTGATAGATGGCAATCGTTTCAACAAATATCATGACCTGAAACATCAGTGCATTGTTGGCGGTGATGCTAAATATCAGTCTATTGCAGCGGCTTCCATTTTGGCAAAGACGACTCGTGACCATATCATGGAAGAGCTTGATACTCAATATCCTGCGTATAATTGGAAACAGAATAAGGGCTATCCGACTATTGAACATAAAAACGCTGTGGCTGAGCACGGAATGTCGCCATATCATCGCAAAACGTTCAATATGTCGATTCAGTTGAAATTATTTTAAAAAATATAAAACAAACTGCGACCTTTCACGTTCTATTAAAAAACGAATATTATGGCAAATACAAGAATTCTTTGGGCTGACGATGAGATTGAACTTCTCAGGCCGCATATAATGTTTCTGGAACAGAAAGGTTACGACGTCGAGACCGCCAACAACGGCAGTGACGCTGTGGAGATGGTGCGCAACGGGCATTTTGATATTGTTTTTCTTGATGAGCAAATGCCGGGAATTTCTGGCGTTGAGGCGCTTGAGAAGATAAAAGCTGAGTTTCCGAACCTTCCTGTCGTGATGATCACGAAGAGCGAGGAGGAGCGCATCATGGAGGACGCCATCGGTAGCAATATTGCGGATTACCTGATAAAACCGGTCAATCCGAACCAGATTTTGCTTTCGCTGAAGCGTAATCTCGAAAATAAAAAACTCGTTGACGAGAAGTCGACATCGATGTATCAGCAAGAGTTCCGCAAGATCGGAATGGACCTGAACAATAACCTCGATTACAACGAGTGGATCGGTTTATACAAAAACTTGACACGCTGGGAAATAGAGCTTCAGAAATCAACTGACGAGGGCATTAAAGAGGTGCTTTTCATGCAGAAAAACGAGGCAAACACACAGTTTTCGCGCTATGTGGAGAAAAACTACTGCGACTGGGTGTCGGGCAAGGCTGTCAACAAGCCGACGATGTCGCATACAGTGATGAAAGACAAGGTGTTTACTCGTCTTGAAAATAACGATAAACCGTTGTTTTTCATACTGATAGACAACCTGCGCTACGACCAGTGGAAAGCGATTCAACCGCTCGTGGAGAACTATTTCCGCGTCGCTGACGATGATATTTATTACAGCATCTTGCCGACGACAACGCAATATGCTCGTAACTCCATCTTCGCAGGTTTGATGCCGCTTGAGATCCGCCGTCATTACCCGAAATACTGGGTCGACGAGGAGGATGAAGGCACGAAAAACCAGTTTGAGGGCGAGCTTTTGGGCGAGCAGCTCCGTCGTTATGGCAAGAATATCAAATATTCTTACAACAAGGTGCTGAATCTGGCGGCGGGCAAGAAGCTCTACGACCAGATGAACAACCTGATGCAGAATAAGTTAAACGTCATAGTGTATAACTTCGTCGACATGCTTTCGCACGCCCGCACTGAGATGGAGATCATCCGTGAGCTCGCCGACGACGAGGTGGCATACCGCTCGCTGATGCTGTCGTGGTTTGAGCATTCGTCGCTGTTCGACATGATGAAATTCATAGCAAACAAAGGCTGTGACGCTGTCGTGACCACCGACCATGGCTCTGTCTGGGTGAAGAATCCGGTGAAGATATTGGGTGACAAGGCTGTGAACACAAATTTGAGATATAAGTATGGTAAATCGTTGAATTACAATGCGAAAGAGGTGTTTGAGGTGAAAGATCCGGAGAAGATTTTCCTGCCTCGCATCAACGTGTCGACCTCATACGTCTTCGCGCGTGCCAATGATTTCTTCGCATATCCGAATAACTATAACTATTACGTAAATTATTACAGGAACACGTTCCAGCATGGCGGCATTTCCATGAATGAAATGATGATTCCTGTCGCATATTTGAAAGCAAAATGATAGCAAAATCGTTCATAATCAACAGTGTAGACGAGCTCTCACAGGTTTCAGACCTCCTGATTTCCTGGCGCGAGGAATCGAATATCATCGCTTTTTACGGTCCGATGGGGGCTGGCAAGACAACTTTGATCAAAAATCTGTGCCATAAACTTGGGGTGACAGACGAGGTCAACAGTCCGACCTTTGCTCTTGTTAATGAATATCCTACGCCGATTGAAGGCTCGATTTTCCACTTCGATTTTTACAGAATCAAGAAGTTGGAGGAGGTCTATGACATTGGTTATGAGGACTATTTCTACAGCGGACGACTCTGCCTCTTGGAATGGCCCGAGCTCATTGACCCGCTGATGCCAGAACATTTCATCAAGGTTGAAATCGCTCTGGGAGATACGGATAACGCTAGAAAAATCAAATGCACAATTGTTTAGCCGTCATTTCGAGCGAAACGTAACGTAGTGAAGTGTAGTCGAGAAATCCTCCATCAGTAAAAGCATTGTATTATAGATGATTCTTTATAAAAACGATATCGAAAAACTAAAAACTCTCATTGCTTCTCACACCAAAACTTTTCTTCTTTTGGATGAGAACACCGAGAAGTTTAGTCTTCAATATTTCAATAGTATTGAATTATTAAAATCAAATACTAAAATAGTTATCCCTTCGGGCGAACAGCATAAAAACATTGAAACCGTTCAGCTTATTTGGTCGAAACTTGTTGAGAATCATGCTGATAGAAAAGCCTTGCTGATTAATGTCGGTGGTGGTATGGTGACTGATATTGGTGGTTTTGCTGCTTCATGTTATCAGCGCGGAATTGATTTTATCAATATCCCGACAACGCTGCTGGGTATGATTGACGCTGCCGTTGGAGGCAAGACAGGCATTGATTTTCAGGGATTTAAGAACCAAATCGGAGTATTTTCACAGCCATTGGCGGTCGTAGTTTTGTTTGAGTTTCTGGAGTCTTTGCCAAAAAGAGAGCTGTTGTCAGGTCTTGCTGAAATTATCAAATACGGTTTCATCGTTGACAAATTTTTCCTTGATGCGAAGCTGCCTCTGAATCATGATTTTGTTGTGAAATCTATTGAGGTCAAGGATGAGATCACTCGTAATGACACGACAGAGCAGGGACGACGCAAGATTTTGAACTTCGGTCACACTATCGGTCATGCTCTTGAGACTTATCTCATTGATCATCATAAAGAGATTCGTCATGGAGAAGGGGTGGCGCTTGGCATGTTTTCTGCTTTGTATCTTTCTGAAAAATATTGTAGTTTAAATCATGATATAACTTTATATTATAAAGATTTATATGCTAAAAATTTCAATAGATTTGATTTAAATGATATTCCAATTGAAAATCTGGTTGAAATTATGCGTCATGACAAGAAAAATGAAGGCGGGGATATCAGGTTTGTGCTGATTAAAGACATCGGGAAACCTGTTTATGATGTCGTTGTGAAGCCTCAGGATATTATTGATTCGATAACTTATCTCATTGATTATCTGAAAGATGCGCATTACTGGGATAAATAAAACATTTGATGTCGACGTCAATCTTGTAGGCAGTAAGAGCGAGAGCAACCGCGTTCTGATGATTGGATATTATGGAGGTTTCATGCCTCGCGTGAAGAATCTCTCAACCTCTGATGACACAGCTTTATTGAAAAATATCATTGCTAGTTTATCTTACCCTCATTATCCCTCTTATCCTTATTATCCTAAAGAAATAGATTGTGCTAACGCCGGCACTGTCCTGCGTTTTATCCTAACAGCGCTTGCATTTCGTGAAGGTGATTACCTTCTCACCGGTTCCGACCGAATGCAACAGCGTCCAGTTGGTGACCTCGTTGATGCGTTGCGCACAATGGGTGCTGATATTGAATACATGGGGCAGGAGGGATTTCCTCCCTTGCGCATCCATGGTTCTGTAGGGACAGAACGCGTATGTCCGCCGATAATTTACATCGACATTTCACGCAGTTCACAATTTGCATCGTCGGTTTTATTGGCATTGCCTGTTTTTCAGACGTTTCAGGAAACGTCTCTACATTTAGATGGCGATTTGTCATCTTTGCCTTACGTTGACATGACCATCGATGTGATGCAGAAATTTGGCATTGATGTGCATCGTGATGGTCGTGATGTTTTTGTAAAACCATCTGATTATCAAGATGTTGAATATACTGTTGAATCAGATTGGACATGCGCCTCGTATTGGTATGAAATCGTCGCTTTCAGTGAAAACGGATGTGCCAGATTGCGTAATTTGAGGCTGGATTCCAAACAAGGTGACGCTGTCGTCGCAAAATGGTTTGAAGATTTTGGTGTGAAAACCGTTCAAGATGGCAATGATATTATTATTGAAAAAAATAATTCAATAATTAAAAAACAATTATCATTTGATTTTATCGACAATCCGGATTTGTATCCTACCATCGCCGCCACCTGTGCCGGGCTCGGGGTAGAAGGCAGGTTCACCGGATTGCGCAATCTCGTTCACAAGGAATCGGATCGGGTGGCGGCGATGGTTTCAGAGTTGTCAAAGGTTGGAACAGACCGCATCTGTCCGCAAAATGGCGTCTGTCCGCCAGTTTTCGATTCCCACAACGACCACCGCATCGCTATGGCGTTGGCACCGCTTGCAATGAAAATCGGCGCCATTGAAATCAATAACGCCGAAGTTGTTTCTAAATCGTACCCGAATTTCTGGAAGGAGATAAACTATTCCCATCCTGATGTCAGCACATCAACAATATGAATAACCTCGATAGGCAAGCCCTGTTTCTTCGCATAGGCATTGAGGTGCATCAGACATGATGCATCGTTGGTAATCAGATATTCAGCACCTGATTCGATGGCGTCCTTCAGCTTCTGGTCGGCCATTGATGATGAAATGGTCTCGTGTTGCACTGCAAAGAGTCCTTTCCCCATGCCGCAGCAAATCTCAGGATGTTTCAAATCGACTAATTCAAGTCCGTTGACCTTAGAAAGCAGCTGTCGTGCCTCGTTTTTCAGACCTAACTCGCGTAAAGCGGAACATGAGTCGAGGTATGCGCATTTGTGACGGAAGACAGCCTCGAAATAGTCTTTATGTAATTGATTTACAAGGAAATCGGTGATTTCGAAGATGTTTGCCACAAGCCTCTTGTGCTCCAAGTGCAGGCTGGTGTTGTAGAAGAGCTCTTTGTATCTCGTCTTGATGAATCCCACGCACGAAGCGCTGATGCCGACGATAGGACGGTTGTTTGGAAAGTCGGGCAAAAACTTCTCGCCGAGTGTCTTCGACTCCTCGACGTAGCCGCTGTTGAACGCGAACTTGCCGCAACATGTCTGCTCGGGGTTGTATTCCACCTCAACGCCTGCCGCCTTGAGCAGTTTTATGGTATTCATCGCCGTCATCGGATAAAACTGGTCGATGACGCAAGATACAAAGAGATCTACTGTCATGATTGTCAATGATTTATGTTATTTTAAACCACGTGCTTTCAAATAAGGCTCGATGCTTGGCTCCTGACCGCGGAACTTCTTGTATTGAACCATTCCTTCGTCATTGCCGCATTCTTGCAAGCAATTGATTCTAAATGACTTGGCAAGTTCTGGATTGAACAGATCGCCCGATTCTTTGAAGAAGTTGAAAGCGTCTTTATCGAGTACCTCAGCCCAGGTGTAGGCGTAGTATCCAGCGCTGTAGCCACCGCTGAACACATGCGAGAAATTGGTACTGCGGTAACGAGGCTGAATCTCAGGAATCAGACCGATGGCTTGCATTTGAGCTTTTTCAAATTCATCAACATCAAGGTTGTTGATTTCGTTGATATCGGTCAACTCGTGGTATTTCATATCCAAAATTGAAGCTGCGATGAGCTCGGTGGTGTTGAAACCCTGGTTGAACAAAGCGCTGTTTTCGATCTTTTCGATTAAGCTGTCAGGCATGACTTCGCCAGTCTGGTAATGCTTTGCGTACATTCTGATAACCTCAGGCTCGGCAGCCCAGTTTTCCATGATCTGCGAAGGAAGTTCCACATAGTCGTGAGGCACGTTGCCGCAAGTTCTGCTGTATTTTCCTTTCGAGAAGAAGGCGTGCAGCGAGTGTCCGAACTCATGCCACATGGTCTCTGTCTCATCCCAGTCGAGCAGGGCAGGGGTGTCGTCTGATGCCGGCGTGAAGTTCATAACCAATTGAATAAGAGCAGGATGCCACACTCCGTTGATGTCGTAGCCGCCTTCGCGGAACGAGGTGCACCATGCGCCGCTGCTCTTCGACTCACGTGGATAGAAATCGAGGTAGAGAAGTCCTAAAATCGAACCGTCAAAGTCTTTAACCTCGTAGGTCTCGACACCTTCAAAATAGACCGGAATGTCGGTTCTCTTTTCAAAAGTGACGCCATATAACTTGTTGGCAGCCATGAACATACCGTTGCGGACGTTATCCAATGAGAGATAAGGACGAATCTGATTTTCATCGAAATCATATTTGGCTTTGCGGAGCTGCTCGGCATAATACCACCAGTCGCTGCGTTGAATTTTTGCAGGGGCTAATTCTTGCATCTCACGAAGCTCTTTCTTAGCCAGTTCGTTTGCTGTATTGAAGATACCGTCGAGGAACTTGTCAACCGTCTTGTCGTCTTTTGCCATATTGACATCAAGCACATAGTTGGCGTAGTTGTCGAAGCCGAAAAGCTGAGCCTTCTGTAGTCTCAACGCCAGCATTTCCTTGATGATGGCTTTGTTATCGTATTCGTTGTTATTGTCGCAACGATTGTAATAAGCGTTGTAAATCTCATCGCGTAACATTGAGTTGTCGGAATAAGTCAGGAACGGGATGAGGCTCGGTTTGCTTAATGTGAAAGCCCATTTGCCTTCCATGCCGTCTTTCTTGGCCTGTTCGGCAGCTGCGTCGATGCTTGATTGTGGCAGTCCCGCAAGGTCTTTCTCGTTGTCGATGACGAGTTTGAAATTGCTGTTTTCTTTCAGAAGATTGTTGCCGAACTGAAGGCTTAAAATCGACAGTCTTTCATTGATTTCGCGTAGTTTTGCCTGGTCTTCCTCATTCAGATTGGCTCCTCTGCGGATGAAGTCGTTGTAATATTTCTCAACCACGCGGTTTTGCTGGTCGTCGAGGTTCATCTCGGTGCGGTGGTCGTAAACATATTTAATCTTCTCGAAAAGCACAGGATTCATCGCGATATCATCACCATGTGCTGACATCATAGGCATCACCTCTTCGGCAATCTGCAAAAGCTCGTCGTCGCTCATGCATTCCATCATGTTGAAAAACACTCCGCCGACCTTGCCGAGCAGCTCGCCTGATTTGTCGTAAGCCCAGATAGTGTTCTCGAAAGTTGGAGTCTCGGAATTGTTGCAAATAGCCTCGATCTCTGCCTTATTCTGCTTCATGCCTTCAATGAAAGCCGGCATGTAATGCTCGTTTTTAATCTTGTCGAACGCGGGCGCTTCGAGGTATGTCCCATAGTCAGAGAAAAAAGGATTGTCCTTGCAACTGTCTGAATTGCAGGAAGTTAAACCTAAAATACTCATTGCAAAAATGATTAAGATGTTTTTAATTTTCATGATTTTTATTTATTTAGTCCAATCTGCAAAGATATGGAAAAAAGTTGGAAAATAAGGAATTATATTTTAAAAAATATTTATTAATAATGTCTTGCACCATTCGAAAATAATCCGTAAATTTGCAGGCAAATTTTTTGTAATTAGGTAATTTGAATTAAAATTAAACAAATCAAACATAAATGGCTATGAATAAGCAGATTACATTAGAGCAGGCCGTTGAGAAGGTTCACGACGGCATGACAATTATGTTCGGCGGATTCCTCGGAGTGGGAAGCGCAGTGCAGATCATCGACGCTATCGTTGAGAAAGGCGTGAAGGATTTAACAATCATCGCTAACGATACCGCTTACGACAACATCGCCCACGGTAAGCTCGTCGCTAACCATCAGGTGAAGAAAGCTATCGTGTCACACACCGGTACAAACAAAGAGACGGCGGCACAGAAGAACGCCGGCACTCTCGAGGTTGAATACGTACCACAGGGCACATTGGCAGAACGCATCAGAGCCTACGGCGCAGGTCTCGGCGGAGTCCTCACCCCAACAGGTCTCGGCACAATCATGCAGGACGGCAAGGATATCGTGAAAGTCGACGGTAAAGACTACATCCTCGAGAAACCTCTCAAGGCTGACATCGCTTTCTTGCGCGCTAACATCGTTGATGAGTTCGGTAACATGGTGTTCCTCGGAACAACCAACAACTTCAACCCACTCATGGCTACAGCAGCCGACTACGTGGTTGTTGAGGCTGAGAAGCTTGTGAAAGTTGGAGAAATCGCTCCTGAACATGTTCACGCATCGGGAATTTATGTTGACGGTATTTACGTTGAGAAGTAGTGTAGAGTTTAGAGTGTAGAGTTTAGAGTGTAGAGTTTAGAGTAGTTTTAAAGTTTAGAGTTTAAAGTTTTAAGTTAAAAATTTTGAAAATGGAAAAAGAATATAGAACAAAGATTAGACTTCGCATGAGTGCGAAGGATGCTCACTACGGTGGCAATTTGGTTGACGGTGCTCACATGGTTCACCTCTTCGGTGATGTGGCTACCGAACTTTTGATTATGCGTGACGGCGACGAAGGTCTGTTCTGCGCATACGACATGATTGAATTCAAAGCCCCTGTCTATGCAGGTGACTTTATCGAAGCTGAAGGTTGGATTGACCGCGAAGGCAACACATCGCGCCACATGTTGTTTGAGGCCCGCAAGGTTGCTGTAGCCCGTCCAGACATCTCTCCATCAGCTGCTGACGAGCTCGACGAGCCTATCTTGGTTTGCCGCGCTTCTGGCACATGCGTTACACCTAAAGATTGCCAAAGAAAAAATAAATAATTATGGATAAACTGATAATCACAGCTGCTATCTGCGGCGCAGAAGTAACAAAAGAACAGAATCCTAATGTTCCTTATACCGTTGAGGAAATCGTGCGCGAGGCTAAGTCGGCCGTCGATGCTGGCGCAGCAATCGTTCACCTTCACGTCCGTTGGGACGACGGCACACCTACACAGGACCGTGGCCGTTTCCAGGAGTGCGAAGAGGCCATCCTCAAGGTTTGCCCTAATGTGATATTGATTCCTTCGACAGGCGGTGCAGTCGGTATGACACCAGACGAGAGACTTCAGTCGACCGACACCAACCCACGTCCTGAGATGGCAACCCTCGACTGCGGAACATGCAACTTCGGCGATGAGATCTTTGACAACACCATGCCAACGATGCGCGCTTTCGGCAAACGCATGATCGAGCGCGGCATCAAGCCGGAATACGAATGCTTCGAGATGGGTCATCTCGACACCATCCTCACCATGGCTCGCAAGGGCGAAGTCCCGGGCGCACCGATGCAGTTCAACTTCGTGCTCGGCGTCCCTGGCTGCACACCTGCAACAGTGGCAAACCTCTGCTGGCTCGTCAACGGCATCCCGGCAGGTTCGACATGGACAGTGACAGGCGTCGGACGTAACGCATTCCCAATGGCAGCAGCAGCTATCGCCATGGGCGGCAACGTACGCGTCGGATTCGAAGACAACCTCTATCTGTCAAAAGGCGTCCTCGCTAAGTCAAACGGCGAACTCGTCGAGAAAGTGGTGAGACTGGCAAAAGAACTCGGCAGACCAATCGCTACATCAGACGAAGCAAGAGAGATTCTGGGATTGAAGAAGAGATAATCTCTTTTCGTCATTTCGACCGACCGTAGGGAGTGGAGAAATCTCATTCAATTATTAGAGATTTCTCGATTCCGCTTCGCTTCACTCGAAATGACGGGAATTATTAAAAAAAAGAAAACAAATTAAAAGTAATTAAATAACAAATAAAAATTTAAAAAAATGCAGAAACACGGTAACAAATACGGTACACACCGCGTGATTGAACCAAAAGGCGTTCTTCCACAACCAGCTAACAAACTCGACAACAACATGGACGAAATCTGGGACAACGAGATTTTGATTGACGTCCAGACTTTGAATATCGACTCAGCATCATTCACCGACATCCACAACTATGCAAAACAGCAGGCAGGTCCTGGCGCATCAGAGGAAAAGATCATGGAAGAGGTGAAGAAAGAAATGTTCCTCAACGTGGAACTGCAAGGCAAGCACCGCAACCGTCGTACAGGTTCAGGCGGTATGCTCCTCGGTAAAGTCGAGAAGATCGGTGACGCTTTGAAAGGCAAGATCGACCTCAAAGAAGGCGACCGCATCGCCACATTGGTCTCATTGTCACTGACACCTCTCCGCATCGATGAAATCATCGCCATCCGTCCAGACGTTGACCAGGTTGACATCAAAGGTAAGGCTATCCTCTTCGAAAGCGGTATCTACGCTAAGATCCCGAGCGACATGCCAGAGAAACTCGCATTGTCAGCATTAGACGTCGCTGGTGCTCCAGCACAGACAGCAAAACTCTGCCAGTATGGTCAGACTGTCGTCATCCTCGGCGCTGGTGGTAAGTCAGGTATGCTCTGCGCTTACGAGGCTAAGAAACGTGTCGGCGTGACAGGTAAGGTGATCGGTATCGCCAACAGCCCTAAGTCAACACAGCGTATCAAAGACCTCGGCTTCTGCGACATCGTCGAGAGCGCTGCAGGTATGACACCAGTTCAGGTTTATGAACTCGTCGAGAAACTCACAAACGGCAAGATGGCCGACGTTACAATCAACTGCGTGAACGTTCCGGATCAGGAGATGACAGCAGTCCTCTGCACAAAGGACGACGGTATCGTTTACTTCTTCTCAATGGCAACAAGCTTCACAAAGGCTTCATTGGGCGCTGAAGGTATCGGCTCAGACGTCAACATGATCATGGGTAACGGCTACACCAAAGGTCACGCTGAATTCACATTGCAGGAATTACGTGAGAGCCCGAAACTCAGAAAGATTTTTGAAGAACTTTATGCTTAATTAAGACTTTAGTCTTTAGTCTTTAGACTTTAGCCATATGGTTGATTTCTAAAGACTAATGACTAACGACTAAAGACTAAGAATATGGGAGAATCAAGAAGAAAAATAATGTTTCCGAACGTCACTGACGAACAGTGGAACGATTGGAAATGGCAGGTCAAGAACCGCATCGAGACCCTTGAGGACTTGAAGAAATATGTGAAGCTGACTCCAGCCGAGGAAGAAGGTGTGAAGAAGACCCTTTCGACACTTCGTATGGCTATCACTCCATATTATCTGAGCCTCATCAACCCTGACGATCCGAATGACCCGGTCCGTCGTCAGGCTATCCCTACGGCTGCTGAGACACACATCGCACGCGCCGACTTGCTCGACCCGCTGCATGAGGACGAGGATTCACCGGTTCCAGGATTGACACACCGTTATCCTGACAGAGTGTTGTTCCTCATCACCGATATGTGCTCAATGTACTGCCGTCACTGCACACGCCGTCGTTTTGCAGGTCAGAAGGACGACGAATCACCAGCCGACAGAATCGAGAAAGCATTGGAATACATCGAGAAGACAGAATGTGTCCGCGACGTGTTGCTGTCAGGCGGTGACGCTTTGATGGTGAGCGACAAGAAGTTGGAATACATCATCGGTCGTCTCCGTCAGATCAAACATGTTGAGATCGTTCGTTTGGGAACACGTACACCTGTGGTCTGCCCGCAGCGTATCACTCCTGAGCTCTGCGACATGCTGAAGAAGTATCATCCAATCTGGATCAACACACACTTCAACCACCCGAATGAGGTGACACCTGAGTCATTCGCAGCTTGCGAGAGACTTGCTAACGCAGGTATCCCGTTAGGTAACCAGAGCGTGTTGCTCCGTGGCGTCAACGACTGCGTGTTCGTGATGAGAAACCTCGTCCACGACCTCGTGAAGATGCGCGTGCGTCCGTACTATATCTATCAGTGCGACCTCTCTATGGGTCTTGAGCACTTCAGAACACCTGTTTCGAAGGGTATCGAGATCATAGAAGGTTTGCGTGGCCACACCTCAGGCTTCTGCGTCCCGACATTCGTCGTCGATGCTCCAGGCGGTGGCGGCAAGACCCCGGTCATGCCACAGTACGTCATCTCACAGTCACCAGGCAGAGTGGTGTTGCGTAACTTCGAAGGCGTCATCACAACCTACACCGAGCCGGCAGAGTATCACAGCGAGTGCAACTGCCCAGAGTGCCAGGCACTTAAGAAGAGACTCGAGGCTGAGAGAGTGGAAGAAGTCGACAGAAACAAACCTGTCGATGGCGTTATCACATTGCTCGAAGGCGAGAAGATGAACATCGAACCGGCTCATCTCTATCGTCATGAAAGACAAAAACATAATAAATAAAAACTAACTGTATGAGCGAGAATAATTATCAGAAAGTGTCAAACTGGAAGATCATCATGGTTTTGATGCTCGTCGTTTTTATGGTAAACGTGCTGATGTCGTTTGTTTACAAGACACAACCGAATTTCTTCGTGTTTACTTGGCTGACAAACATCTTCCTCAGTTTGGTTGAAACAATACTTTTAGCACTTTTGACATACGTTTTTTATCTTTTGTTTTTCAAAAACAGAAATAAAAGAACGGAAGATAATGACGCTCAATAAGTTATGCCTTTTATAGAGGAACTTATAAAATACAGAAGCTGTTCTATCGTGGGGCTGGCGAAAAACACCGGCAAAACGGTGAGTCTGAACTATGTTTTGGGCCGCTTGCCCCTCGACAGGATGCGTATCGGACTGAGTTCCATTGGTATTGACGGTGAGACGACCGACCAGGTGACGAAGACGGCAAAGCCGGAGATTACCATACAAGAAGGCACATTTTTTGGGACAAGCGAGAAACACTATCTGCAGAGAAGACTGGTGTCGGAGCTTGTCGAAGTGAGCGATGAGAACACTTCATTAGGAAGGATAGTGACAGCCAGGGCGCTGACCAAAGGCAAGATACTGCTTTCGGGACCGTCGTCGAACCTCGGTTTGAGGCGTTGGAAGACGTCGATGGAGAAATACAACATCGATTTGATTATCATCGACGGGGCGCTTTCGCGAATGAGTCTGGCGTCGCCGGCAACGAGCGAGTCGATGATCTTGGCAACGGGAGCAGCCTATTCGGCGAATATCACAAATCTCGTGCAGAAGACGGCATTTGTGGTGGATATGGTGAATCTGGATTTGACATCTGAAGAAAACCGATTGAGGTTCAATGACATACACACGGGAGTCTGGGCTGTTGACGACGATGATGTGATACATGACTTGAAGGTGACGTCGTCTTTATCGACGAATATCAAGATTGACGGCATCGAGCATGTCAAGACGCTGTATATGAGCGGAGCGCTGACCGACGGCTTTATGGAACACATCCGGACGAAGAAGATTTTTAAAGAGACGGAGATTGTGGTGACTGATTTTACGAAGGTTTTCCTTACACCTATATTATATAAGGCGTTTGTGAGGGGAGGCGGCAAGATCAGTGTCATGATGAAAAGCAAGCTCATCGCTGTGACGGTGAACCCGACGGCACCCAATGGCATGGTGCTCGACTCGGACAGACTATGTAAAACAATGTCGGAAGCTATTAACCTTCCGGTTTATGACTTGAAAAAATGCGACTGAAACAACTCATAGAGCAACCCTGCGGTCTGAAATATATGATTGACAACCTCGACACCCACTCGGGCTTTGCGAGGCGAATGATTCTCGACACTGAGATGCCGACGGATGCTAAGGAAATACAAACTAACTATCAGATTCTCAAGGAGTTTTATGATGTTGTTAACGTAAAAGAGAACCAAAACCAGATCAACAACCTGCAGTTTAAACTCTGCAATCTGAAGGAGATCGGGGGCACGATTACCCATCTGCGAAACAAATACGTTCTGGATGACATCGAGCTTTTCGAGGTGAAGCATTTGGCGATGCTTGCCGGCGAGACTCAGGTGGTGATGGACAACTTGCAACTTGGCGAGAGCATTTTCATTCCGAATTTGGAAGATGTTGTCAGCATTCTAGACCCTGACGGGATGAAGATTGCATCGTTTTACATCTATGACTCGTATTCCGAAAAGTTGAGCGAACTTCGCAGAAAGATGAAGGCGAAAGACGACTTCGACGAGGCGTTGTTCAGCGAGATGACATCCATTGAAGACGAGATTCGTGCCAAGCTGTCGATGCAGCTATCGAAATACGCCGATGAGCTCGAGGCAGCGCAGAAAGCATTGGGATTCATCGACTTAAACCTCGCGAAGGCGTTCCAGATGATAAAATATAACCTTTGTTTTCCGACGATTTCCGACAATGGCGAGACGGAATACGAGGGGTTGTTCAATCCGGAAGTGAAAGAGGCGCTCGAGTTGAGGAACCGCGATTTCCAGCCGGTGCAAATAGCTTTCTGGAACAAGCCGACGCTGATTACAGGTGCCAACATGGGAGGTAAGACGGTGGTTTTGAAGACCTTGACGTTGTGCCAGTACCTGTTCCAGTTTGGATTTGGCATTCCTGCAACAAAAGCCAAAATTGATTTGAAAGATGAAATCTATTTCTGCATTGGCGATGAGCAGTCGATAGAGAAGGGACTGTCGTCGTTTGCGGCGGAAATGAAAAATATTGATGCTGTAATTAAGGCATCGCGTGGAAAACGAAAAATCTTAGCGTTGATTGACGAGCCGGCGAGGACCACGAACCCGAAGGAGGGAACGGCTTTGGTCTCATCGTTGGTGAAAGTACTTGAGGTTGAAAACGTTAGCCTCGTCATGACAACGCATTACGATATAGAGCCGACTGATTCCAGAAGACTTCGTGTCAAAGGATTCGAGGATGGCAAAATGAACTACGAGCTTATTGAAGTCAAAGATGGTGAAGTCCCGCATGAAGCTTTAAATATTGCTGAAAGCTTAGGAATTGATTCTGAATGGATTTCAAAAGCCCGTGAAATTTTGAAAATAAAAGAATAAATTAAAAATATAAAACTATGACAAGCAAATTAGGTCTTGATTTTACAAAAGTTGAGTATGCAAGAGGTCTGGCAAAGAAAATTGCAGACCAGGTGCAGGAATTCGTCGAACAATATACCACCGTCGCTGTGGAGCGTACTTTGAGCCGTTTGATGGGTATCGATGGCGTCGATGAGAACCAGGTGCCGCTGCCAAACGTGGTGGTCGATACACTGAAAGAGAAAGGCGTGCTTGGTGAAGGCGTGCTGTTCTTCATCGCTAACGCTATGATTCAGACTGGCTTAAAGCCACAGGAGATAGCTGAACAGGTGGCAGCCGGCAAGCTCGACATCACAAAAGTGGTGACTCGCGACCAGAAAAAGATTGCTGAGACACTGCAGCCAGTCATCGACGAGAACGTCGGAAAGATTCGTGCTCGCCACGACAGACGTGACCATTATCTGAACACAATTGGCGAAGGCCCGAAGCCATACCTTTATATTATTGTGGCAACTGGTAACATCTATGAGGACGTGGTGCAAGCGCAGGCTGGTGCTCGTCAGGGTGCTGACGTCATCGCTGTGATTCGTACTACTGGCCAGTCGTTGCTCGACTATGTGCCATACGGCGCTACAACAGAAGGTTTCGGTGGTACTTTCGCAACTCAGGAGAACTTCCGTATCATGCGTAAGGCATTGGATGAGGTGGGCGAGGAGCTCGGACGTTACATCCGTCTGTGTAACTACTGCTCGGGTCTCTGTATGCCGGAAATCGCCGTCATGGGTGCTTTCGAAGGCCTCGACGTGATGTTGAACGACGCTCTCTACGGTATCTTGTTCCGCGATATCAACATGCAGCGCACTTTGATCGACCAGTACATGAGCCGTATCATCAACGGATTCGCAGGCGTCATCATCAACACTGGTGAGGATAACTACCTGACCACCGCTGACGCTGTCGAGGCTGCTCACACAGTTTTGGCATCAGACCTCATCAACGAACAGCTTGCATTCTCAGCAGGTTTGAAGGAAGAGCAGATGGGCTTGGGTCACGCTTTCGAGATGGATCCGATGCTTGAAAACGGCTTCCTCCTTGAGCTCGCACAGGCTCAGATGACACGTGAGATATTCCCGAAGGCAACATTGAAATACATGCCTCCGACCAAGTTCATGACAGGTAACATCTTCCGTGGTCACATCCAGGATGCTCTGTTCAACATCATCGGAATCTGGACACATCAGGGAATCCAGCTGCTCGGTATGCCTACCGAGGCTATCCATACTCCGTTCATGAGCGACCGTTACCTCTCAATCGAGAACGCTAAATACATCTTCAACAACCTCCACAGCATCGGCGAGGAGATGGAGTTCAAAGAAGGCGGTATCTGCCGTGAACGTGCCAAGTTGGTGTTAAACAACACAATAGCATTGCTCGAGGAAATCGTGAAGGAAGGTTTGTTCACCGCTCTTGAAAAAGGTATCTTCGGTGATGTGAAACGTCCGAAGAACGGTGGTAAAGGTCTTGAAGGCGTTACACAGAAAGGTGAGAACTATTACAACCCATTCGTGGAAATCATGAAGGGTAAGAGATAACGAATGCATAAAATTCGTCCGTACGTTCTACCTATAGCCATCGTGCTTGGGCTTTTGTTCCACACTTGGTGCGGCCTTATCAGGGTGATAGTGCCGTACCTTGTTTTCAGCATCCTGCTGCTGAATTTTGCAGCTGTCAACGTGAAAAAGCTGCGTTTCTCGAAGATGGATGTCTGGCTGATGATGTATCAGATTGTGGTGAGTATAGGGATGTATTATCTGCTTACAGCATTGAATGTCAACGAGATAATAGCGCAAGGAATATTGGTGGGTGTGATTTGTCCGGTGGCGGCATCGGTGGTGGTGATATCGTGTATGCTTGGCGCAAACCGTGAGACGGTGACGAGTTACACTATCATCGGGAATCTGATGGTGGCGGTGATGGCGCCGATTTATTTCTCGTTCATCGGGACACATCAGGAGATAACGTTTCTGACGTCTTTCCTGATGATTTTCAAGAAGATAGGCACGGTGATAGCGCTTCCGTTCTTTGTGGCTTTGATATGTCAGAACTTCATGCCGAAGGTCAACGATTTCTTTTGTAAAATCAAAGGATTTTCGTTTTACCTTTGGGCGATGGCGTTGACGATAACGCTCGGTCAGACTATAGATTTCATGTTTTTGGAAGGTAAAGAAAACATGTCGGCAATCATCTGGCTCGGCATCGCATCGGTGGTTTTCTGCGCGATTCAGTTCGGTCTGGGGAAATTCATCGGTTACAAATACGGTGACATCATCGCGGGGGGACAGTTGCTTGGACAGAAAAACTCGGCGATGGGAATCTGGATGGCAAACACCTACCTGAATCCGCTCGCGTCGATTTTCCCGGCGATGTATTCGGTGTGGCAGAATCTGTTCAACAGCATACAGCTATGGTGGCATGATAAAAAAGTTTAGAGTTTAGAGTTTAGAGTAGTTATAAAGTTGAAAGTTATAAGTTTAATAAGAATATTATGAAATTTTTAAAAACAACCTTGTTAATCATGGGAAGCATGGTAATGTTATCCGCATGTGATACTCGCTATAAGATTAAGGAGTATCCGAAGGCCGATCGCGACGAGACTGTCGTGGATGATTATTTTGGAACTGAGGTCGCTGACCCATATCGTTGGCTCGAAAACGACACTTCGGCCGCTACTATGGCATGGGTGGAGGCAGAGCGCGCGCTGACAAACGACTATCTCAGCCATATCCCGTTGAGAGAGACACTCAAAGAACGTCTCACACAAATCGCTGATTATGAGAAATATGGCATTCCGTGGAAACGTTTCGGAAAGTATTTCTACAGCAAGAACGACGGTCTGCAGAACCAGAGCGTTTATTATATGTTGGAGGCTATCGACGCTGAGCCAGAGGTGCTTTTGGACCCTAATAAGCTTTCTGACGACGGCACTGTTTCCCTTGGCGGAATGAGCTTCTCACGCGATGGCAAGTATCTCGCATACACCATCCAGCGTAGCGGTTCCGACTGGGAAGAGATTTTTGTGATGGATGTCGCGACAAAAGAGCTGCTCCCAGATCATATCGAATGGGCTAAGTTTACTGGAGCAAACTGGTATAAAGACGGTTTCTTCTATGCCGCTTACGACAAACCGGTGGAAGGCAAGGAGTTCTCGAATGTCAATGAAAATCATAAGATTTACTATCATAAACTCGGTGATTCTCAAGATAAAGACAAGCTTTTCTATGAAAATCCTTCGCAGCCACGTTATTTCCATGGTGTGAGTACCGATGAGGAAGAGCGTTATATGTTCCTTTATGAGAGCGGTCAGGGGGCAGGACATACCTTGTGGATCCGCGACATGAACGACCCGAAAGGCAAGTTTGTGCAGATTGCATCTGACATGGATTATCAGTACAGCCCAATCGACATCATCGACGGAAAGATGTACATCATGACCAACTATGATGCGCCGAAGGGCAAGGTCTGCGTGGTGGATCTTAAAGATTTGAATAAAGCCACTATTGAAAATTGGGAGGTTTTGATTCCTGAAAACGACAACGTGATGGTGGGTGCTCAGATGGGTGCCGGCAAGATGATTATCACCTACGACAAAGACGCTTCAAATCATGCATACGTCTATGAACTCGACGGCACGATGAAACATGAGATTCAGTTCCCTACATTCGGCTCTGCAGGCATAGTGAGCCGTTACGAGGAGCCTGAGATCTTCTACGCTTTCACATCATTCACATTCCCGACAACGATTTATCAATATGATATTGAAAACAATACTTCTACGGTGTTCCGTGCTCCGAATGTCGATTTCAACCCTGAGGACTATGTGACAGAGCAGATTTTCTACACCAGCAAGGATGGCACACGCGTTCCGATGTTCTTGACATACAAGAAAGATTTGGAGAAAGACGGCAAGAATCCTACATTGCTTTACGGTTACGGCGGTTTCAACATCACTTTGAATCCTGGCTTCTCGGCCATGCGCATCCCGTTCCTAGAGATGGGCGGTGTTTATGCTATGGCTAACCTGCGTGGCGGTAACGAATACGGTGAGGAATGGCATATCGCGGGCACCAAGTTGCAGAAACAGAATGTGTTCGACGACTTCATAGCGGCTGCCGAGTATCTCATTGATAACAAATACACTTCGCCTGATTATCTTGCCATCAACGGTGGCTCGAACGGTGGTTTGTTGGTCGGCGCTGTCGTCAACCAGCGTCCTGAATTGTTCCGCGTTGCGGTGCCTCAGGTCGGTGTGATGGACATGCTTCGTTATCATCTGTTTACTATCGGCTGGAACTGGGCATCAGACTACGGCACCAGCGAAGACAGCAAGGAGATGTTCGAGGCGTTGTATGCTTATTCACCATTACACACAATACAAAGCGGTCCTGACGTTCATTATCCTGCCATCATGGTGACGACAGCGGATCACGATGATAGAGTAGTCCCTGCACACTCATTCAAATATGCAGCGACACTGCAGGCAGCTCAGACCGGCGACGAGCCTAAGATCATTCGTATCGACAGCAAGGCAGGTCATGGCGGCGGCAAGCCGATGGCAAAAGTCATTGAGGAACAAGCCGACATCTACGCTTTCATCCTTTATAATATCGGAATTGAATAATAATGATTTTAAATAGTTTAAAAATGCGGTTCAAACATTTACTTATCGTTCCTATTTCATTACTTTTAATGGGATGTGGAGAAAACAAAGACAAAAATCAGACTTATAATCCTGTGATCCCTGTGGAGATAACAGTTGCCAATGTCGATAGCGATCTCGATTTCCGTAATTACATCGGAACATTGCAGAGCGAGATGAAGATTGCGTTGTCGTTCCCATTAGGCGGAACCGTCACGGAGATCTACGTCCACAACGGACAGAAGGTCAAGAAGGGTGACATCATCGCGAAAGTTGACGAGACATCGGCCAAGAGCTTGCACGACGCGGCTTTGGCATCACTCAATCAGGCTGAAGACGGATACATTCGTCTGAAACAGGTTCATGAGGAAGGTGGCGTCAGCGATGTGCGTTGGGTTCAGATGGAGACAGACCTTGAGAAGGCTCGCCAGACCGAGATTTCCACTCGCAAACATCTTGATGATTGCACCATCTATGCGCCTCAGGACGGCATCATCAGCATGGGTGATCGCGTGGTAGGAGAGAATATGCATCCGGCAGAGGCATTCTGCCATCTTATCGACATAAACAAACTTGTCGTTGAGTTTTCTGTCCCGGAAAAAGAAATCGGAATGATTAATGTGGGTGATAAAGCTTTCGCTGATATTCAGGCCTTGAACGTGAAAGATGAGACCATGACGGTTTCTGACAAGTCGATTGTCTCTAATCCTTTCGGACACACCTACACAGTGAAGGCGAGAATTAACCTTAACGGCAAAGACGCACTCCCTGGCATGGTTGTCAAGGTTCGTCTCAACATAGCAGCTCATTCAGGAATCATCATTCCAGCTTCATGTGTGCAGACTATGCCTAACGGATTGGCGGTGTGGGCTGTGAAAAACGGCAAGTCATACCGTCGCATCATTGAGGTCGGCGATTTCGTGAAAAACGGCGTGCTCGTCACCAATGGTCTGGAATTTGGCGACACCATAGTCACTGTTGGCTATCAGAAGTTGTATAACGGAGCTTCAGTCTCTTGCAAATAGTTTATCATCAAAAAAATAGAGACTTATGGCTCAGAAAAGAAATATTGTTGAAGCTGCGATGAGGAACAATAGTCTGGTGTTCTTCTTCGTTACGGTCATCGTCATTTTCGGCTTCTTCGCGCTTCCTCGTCTGAAGAAAAACGAGTTCCCTAATGTGACGATACGTACCGGTGTGGTGGCTGTGGTGTATCCTGGTGCCACTGCCGAAGAGATAGAGCAGAGGGTGGCTGATGTCACCGAGCAGTATCTGTTCACATTCAGCGATGTGGATAAGACCAAGACATATTCGTATTCCAAAGACGGCATGCTTGTCATCATCGTCAACCTTAACAACGACTGCGTTGACGCCAAGATGACATGGTCGAGAATTCGTCAGGGATTGGTATTGTTTAGACAGACCAGCTTGCCGAAAGGTGTTATCGCCACGGCTGTCGTCGATGACTTCGGTAACGCTTCGTCGTTGCTTCTCGCCATCGAGAGTGACCAGCGTTCGTCGCGAGAGCTGCGTGATTTCGCCGATAAGCTGTCGGAGAAGCTGCGTACCATCCCTACGATGGGTAACATCAAGATTGTGGGCGAGCAAAAAGAGGAGATAGCCGTTTACATGGACCCGACCCGCATGACACAGTACGCTGTCTCGCCTTCAATGGTGACAGCAGAACTGGCGGCACACAGCCTTCGTACCATTTCTGGAAAAGTTGATAATTCGGATGGACAGGCGCTGATACATATCGAAGTGCCTATCGATGACGTGTATGAGCTCAATGAACTCGTCGTTTTCTCCGACCAGATTACCGGACAGACAGTGAAGTTGCGTGACGTGGCTCGTCTTGAACGTCGTTATCAGGAGTCGTCGCAGTACATCCAGTATTCCGACCAAGATGTTGATAATCACAGATGTCTGATGTTCTCTATGGAGATGCGTCCAGGATATAATGTGGTGGCTTTCGGTAACGAGGTGAACGAGAAGATCGACGCTTTCCTTGCCACAGCGCCACCTGACATTCATGTGCACCGCATCACCGACCAGCCGGTAGTGGTCAATAAATCTGTGCTCTCGTTCTTGAGAGACCTCATTGAGGCTATCCTCATCGTTATCTTGGTGATGCTCATGCTGTTCCCATTGAGAACGGCTTTGGTGTCATCGACATCAGTGCCGGTGTGTATCGCAGCGGCTTGGGCTATCATGTATCTGCTCGGAATGGAGCTTAACACTGTGACGTTGGCGGCTCTCATCGTGGTGCTTGGTATGATAGTCGACGACTCGGTGGTGGTCATCGACGGCTATACCGACATGCTCAGCGAAGGGCACTCGCGTTGGTACTCGGCTGCAGTGTCAACAAAGCAGCTCATGACGTCCATGCTCATCGCCACATGCTCAATCTCATGTATGTTTTTCCCGATGTTACCGATTATGAACGGTACCAACATGGGAGACTTCATTAAGTTGTTCCCATGGGCTATCTTCATCACGTTGGCGTGCAGTTTCTTCTATGCCATCTGGGTGATTCCATTCATGTCGGCAAAGATGATTACTCCTCAGAATCCTAACAAACTCTCACGTTTCGAGAAGATTCAGGCTAAGTTTTTCGATATTCTTCAGAATAGTTACAAAAGGCTTCTTAACCTTTGCTTCCGTCATAAATGGGCAACAGTCTGTGTGGCGTTGGCATCAGTCGTTATTGGTGTTTTCTTGTTCACGAAGATCAATATCCAGATGCTGCCAAAGGCTGAGCGAGACAGTTTCGCTGTTGAGATTCATCTCGCTGATGGTAGCTCGATAGAGGAGACGGCGGCAGTGGCTGACTCACTGACAAAGATTTTGAAAGCCGACCCGCGTGTGAAATCTGTGACAGCCTTCCTCGGTATGGCATCGCCACGTTTCCACATGACATACGCTCCAGAACCTATGCCGACCAACGCCTACGCTCAGTTTATTGTGATAACCGAGTCGGATGAAGCTACTAAGGCTATGATGCTCGAATATCCTCAGAAATACGAGAACATGTTCCCTATAGCGCAGATCCGTTTCAAACAGATGGATTATCAGATAGTCAATGCGCCGGTGGAATATTATGTCATCGGTGACGACTACGATGAGCTTTCGGTGATTAGCGACTCGATTAAGGCGTTCATGAAGAGAAGTCCGAACCTGTTCTATGTCCACTCTGATTTCGATGAGACTGAAGAGGTTATCGAGGTCACGCTTGATATGGAAGAGGCATCAAGACTTGGTGTGACACAGTCTGTTCTGTCGGTATATCTGGCAGGCGCTTTGACTGGAAGCAACATCGTTTCATTGTGGGATGGAGGTTATAATCTTCATACCACAGTTTATACCGAAGGTGTTCATGATATTGATTATGAAGGTCTTGGCGACATGCTGGTTCCTACTTCGAAGCCAGGTGAATGGGTGCCGCTGCGTCAGGTGGCGACGCTGACACCAACGTTCAAGCATAACAATCTGCCGCACCGTAACGGTATGAAGTGTATTACCGTGTCAGCTGATGTTATGACAGGCGCAGGACAGCTTAAAGAGTTCGCAACGATAGACAAATACATTGCGAACAATCTTAACGTCCCAGATGACATCATCATCAATAAGGGTGGCTCAATGGCAGTGACTGTCGAGACTATGCCGTCGCTTATCCAGTCAATTTTGGCTGCAATAGTGGTGATGTTCATTGTGTTGATTTTCCACTATACGAAGATCGGAATCTCATTGCTTTCGCTTTCGGTGTCGGTGCTTTGCATCTTCGGCTCAACCTTGGGACTTTGGATGTTCGGACTCGACTTGTCGGTGACCGCTATCTTGGGTGTCATTTCACTCATCGGTATCATCGTGCGTAACGCTATTATCATGTACGACTATGCCGCTGAGTTGCGATTGAAGGAGCATATCCCGGTGCATCAGGCGGCTTACGAAGCGGGATTGCGCCGTATGCGACCGATATTCCTCACATCGGCGACGACAGCTCTTGGCGTCATCCCGATGATTCTGGCAAAGACATTGCTTTGGGAACCAATGGGCGTGGTCATCTGCTTCGGTACAATCTTTACTTTCCCACTCGTGGTGACAGTGCTTCCGGTGGCTTACTGCCTCGCTTTCGACGCTGGCGAACATGACAAGCAATTCTGGAATAGAATCAACCTCAGATTCTTGAAAAATCTTGCTTTGCGTGAAAAACGAATTGAGAAACATAATCTTGAAAGTAATAATGCATAATACTATGAAAAGATATATTTTAATAATTGTTTTGGCATTTCTGACATTGGGTTTGACAGCTCAAAACGATGATGTTCTGACTCTCGACTCATGTTTCGCGTTAGCGAGGGCGAATAATGCGCAGTTTAAGACGAGCAAGCTGCAGATCGAGCAGGCCCAACAAGTCAAGAAACAGGTGTTTACCAAGTATTTCCCTCAGGTTTCGGCAAATTATATCGGTTATTATGCTGTAAATCCGATTATCCAATATGGTGTCGACCAGTTCAGCACAGATGAGTTCGGTCAGATCTTGAAGGCGATAATCGAGACGCTGCATGATGCCGGCTGGGGTGTCCCGACAGAGATTGGATTCATGAAACAAGGCCAGAGTATCAGTGCGACGGCGATACAGCCTATTTATGCAGGCGGTCGTATCGTAAATGGTAACCGACTTGCGAAATTGGGCATCGAGGCGGCAGAGCTGAATGCCGAGGTGACTGAACGTGACGTGCTCGAGGATATTGAATCGACGTATTATCTTGTCCTCGGCTTGCAGGCAAAGGTTGAGACTCTTGAGTCGGCACTTGCTTTGATCGACTCGCTTGACCATACCGTTGATGTGGCTCTTAGAGCCGGTCTCGTTACTAAAAACGACCAGCTGCGTGTGGCTATGAAACGTAATGAGCTGAAAGCTCAGCAGTTACAGCTAAACAACGGCATCGCTCTTGCATCGCAGCTGCTTTGCCAGCAGATAGGCATCGAATATCCTGAAGAAGGTCTTACACTTCAAAATGACCTTGAAAACAGCGATAATTTCATTCAAAACGACGAATTTGTTCGTCCGGAGATACAACTCCTGCAGCTTCAGATTGATGCAGAGACGTATTATAAACGTCTGACAAGGGGAGAGGCTCTTCCGGAAATCGGAGTCGGCGCGATGGTGAATTATGGCAACCTGATTCAGAAGTATTACAAAGGCAATGCGATATTCTTCGCAAGAGTGTCGGTGCCGCTGACACAATGGTGGGAGACATCGCATAAGATCAAGGAGCACAACCTGAAGATCGAGCAATATGAAATCATGCAGAAAGATTTGACAGAGAAGATGTCGCTGCAGGAAAAACAGGCTTATAACCAGATGGTTGAGGCTGAGGCGTTGCTTGAGTCAGACAATGCGTCACTTGATATGGCAAAGGAGAATTATCGTATAGCATCACTCAATTATGAGGCTGGACTGAACACCATCACTGATGTTCTTGAGGCTAACGCGCTGCTTCTGCAGGCACAAAACGCCATCACCGACCGCGAGATAACCTATGTGTCGGCACGCCGCAGATATCACGATTTGACAGGAAAATAAACGATTTATTCAATTCCTCTCAAATCCTTGTATAACTGCACCGCATAGAGGTCAGTCATATTTGAGATGTAGTCAAGGACGACTTGTATTTTCGAGTACAGGTCGTCTTTTTCTGTCTTGAACTGGTCAGGGATAATCGACACTAAACGTTTGTGGTAGCCGCTGTCAGGATGCAGGATGGCGTCCATGAACTCGTTCATCAGGCTGCCGATGATGTTGTAGCCTGTGACCTCGATCTTCACCACTGAAGGATGTTTGTAAATGTTTGGCACTGAGAAGCTTCTGCAGCCTTCGAGGGCGTCGTTTTCGAGCTTCGGCAGGTGTGCGATAAGACTGCCTTTGAAGGTGCCAGCCATGATGTCGTCGTAGTTCTCGATGAACACCTTCGACACACAGTCGACCAGCTTGTTGATTACGGTGGCACGCAGAAATGCCATGCGTTCGTTGGCGTCGGTGACGGTCTCGAAGATATGTGCGCGACGCTCGAAGAACCAAGCCTCTTCCGGTCTGTCCTCGCTGAAGAAAGCTGTGAAATGACGGTCGATGTCGTCGGTCTGGATGATGCCACGTTTGTGAGCGTCTTCCATGTCGAGGATGAGGTAGCAGATGTCGTCAGCGGCCTCCATCATGTATGAAAGCGGATGACGTGCGTAAATCGGGCGCTCGCTGTCGATGCGAGGGATCCCGCAGCCTTCCATCACCTTCTCGAACTGCTCTATTTCACTGTTGAAGACGTTATATTTCTTGCGGTCGCCCTTGTCGAATGAAGGGTAAGGGTATTTTATCAACGTTGCCAACGAGGCGTAGGTCAGGGAGAGTCCGCCTTCACGACGACCGACAAACTGGTGTGTGAGCTGACGGAATGCGTTGGCGTTACCTTCGAACGAGATGAGGTCAGACCATTGGTTTTCAGGGATTTGGCTCTTCAAAGACTTGCCTTCGCCGAACTTGAAGTAGCTGCTCATGGTCTCCTCGCCGGAGTGCCCGAAAGGAGGGTTGCCGAGGTCGTGAGCGAGGCATGCTGTTGAAACTATAGTGTCGATGTCGTAGATGACATCATGGAAATCGGGACCGTACTTCTCGATGAGGAATTTCGACACTTTACGTGCTATCGAACGGCCTACGCTTGCCACTTCGAGGCTGTGTGTCAATCGGTTATGCACGAGTTTTGCACCAGGCAGAGGGAAGACCTGCGTCTTGTTTTGCAGACGATGGAAAATGTTGGAGAAGATTATACGGTCGTAATCTCTCTGAAACTCGTTCCTGATGTCGGCGACGCTCTGTGCGCGAGCCTCACGCTTTGCTGATAATAACGATTCCCAATTCATACTCAATACACTTTCAACTTTATACTTAAAACTACTCTCAACTCTAAACTCTCAACTCTAAACTACTGCGTAGCAGTGCGAGCATACGGTGTCATGTCCTGACTGCCGAATTCTCCTCTTTGATATTTCAGATATCCTGCAACACCAATCATGGCGGCGTTGTCGGTGCTGAATTTGAACTTCGGGATGAACACATCCCAATGATATTTCTTTCCAGCGGCGATCATAGCATCCTGAAGCCCAGTGTTTGCTGACACTCCGCCAGCTATCGCCACCTGTCTGATTCCTGTGTCCTTCGCCGCCTTGATGAGCTTCTTCATCAGCGTATCGATGATGTCTTTTTGGATAGAAGCGCAAAGGTCGGCTTTGTTTTCCTCAATGAAATTCTCGTTTTCCTTAAGTTTGTCTCTCAAGAAATACAGGAAGCTCGTTTTCAGTCCGCTGAAGCTATAGTCGTAGCCCGGGATATGCGGCTTGCTGAACTGGAAAGCGTCAGGGTTGCCTTCTTTGGCTAACTTATTGATTATCGGACCTCCAGGGTAGCCGAGTCCCATGATTTTAGCTGTCTTGTCGAACGCCTCGCCGGCAGCGTCGTCGATGGTCTTTCCCAAGATTTCAAGGTCGAAATAATCATTAACCTTCATAATCTGAGTGTGACCGCCTGAAACTGTCAAGCAAAGAAACGGGAATTGCGGAACCGGCGTAGGATTGTCAGGCTCCTGTGCGAAAAGTGCCAAGACATGACCGTTGGTATGATTAATTTCTATCATCGGGATGTCCATGGCGAGCGCGAAAGCCTTTGAAAATGAAGTACCTACGAGCAATGAACCTAATAATCCTGGTCCACGTGTAAAAGCTATTGCGCGTATTTGATTTTTTTGTATATTTGCTTGCTTAATTGCGGCGTCAACGACAGGAATGATGTTCTGCTGGTGCGCGCGCGAGGCGAGTTCGGGTATGACACCACCGTATTGGCGGTGAACCTCTTGATTAGCAATGACATTCGATAAGACTGTCGTGCCTCTGAGGACTGCCGCTGACGTGTCGTCACACGATGATTCGATGGCTAAAATGTATTCGTTCATAGCAATAAAAGAATGCGCAAAGGTACAAAAAAGAATATTATACACGGCATTTTAATTATCATTGTGATAATTTTTGCTTTCATGGCGAGCCTTGTGGCGGCTTTCCGTGATCTCACCGTGCAGAGTATGATAGCGCGTTCACTTGCAGGCGAATTATCAAGAAAACTAAACACTAACGTCAAAATCCGAACATTCTACATCACCGACAACTTAGGGGTGCGCATAGAAGACGCTGTGTTCGACGACCTGGATGGATATCCTATGTTCCGCATCGGCGAACTGGATGCGAAAGTCAGTCCGATGATAGTGTTTAATGAAATCATTATCAAGGACATATATCTGAAAGATGTGCTTGGACGCATCGTGAAATATGAAGGGGAGGACCAGCTGAATATCAAAGAGATTATCAATCTTTTTGGAGTTAAAAAAGACGATGATGACTCGGATCTTCACCTGAAGGTTGAGAATCTGAAACTCGACAACGGTCATGTCATCTTTTGGAACCAGAACAAAGACCGTCCGGAGAAACTGAGCATGGACTACGCTCATCTTGATATCGACAGCATTTACGGCGTTTTCAGCAATATTGAGATTAAGAATGATACAGTCCTCGGTGTCGTGCAGTCGCTTAAAGGTACTGACAAATGCGGACTGGTGCTCAACAACGCGATGGGCGACGTGGTGTTTTGCGAGAAAAGTCTCAATGTCAACAATCTGGTCCTTGAAACCGGCGAGTCGCGTGCCGACCTCGACCTGCGTTTTGAATACGAAAATTCGAGAGCTTATTTCGACTTTGTCAATTCTGTCAAGATGATTGGCGATGTCAGACCCTCAACGGTGAAGCTCAGCGACCTCAAATATTTCGCTTCGATTTTGGACAAGATGCCTGATAAGTTTTACTTTACAGCATTTTTTGACGGCACTGTCAGCGATTTCACCGTCAGCGATTTTGTAGCTGACTTCGGAGAAGAGTCGCATCTGGAAGCCGACGTCTCATTTGCAGGACTGCCCAATTTCTTTAACTCTTACATCGATGTGACGATCCATAATCTTGTCTCGTCGTACGAAGATACCAAAGGTTTTTACATCCCGATAGACACCAAGACGGTTCCTGTTCCTGAGATGATGGAATGCATCGGAAAGTATTCATTGTCAGGCGAATATCAGGGATTCGCCGAGAATTTTAAGACACAGTTCAACCTCATAACCGAAATAGGTGACCTGGATGTCGGAGTTTATCTCAACACAACTGAATCTTCGGCTTACTCGTTTGATATCGATGCTAAAGAATTGCAACTCAATAGGTTATTTGCGACAAATGATCTTGGTGAGACGTCATTTAAATTCGATATGAGCGGTCAGGGACTTGCGGTGAAGGATACTGAGTTTGAAACAGATTTGTATTTCAGCACTTTGGAATTTAAAGGCAATGACTTTAACGATTTCAATATCCACGGAGACTTTGAAAATCAAAGGTTTATATCGATGACCGACATCAATCATCCGTATCTTGACCTTGATTTATCCTCGATTATCGATTTTCATGGCGACCGTCCGAGTTACAATATCATTGCAAATATCGTGGATGCCGATCTCGTCAACCTGAATCTCCTTGATAATGATTCGATTATGCATCTCTCTTCGAATATCGACATTGAGTTTAGCGGCAATGACATCGACAATCTCACCGGAAGGCTGGATATCAAAAAAACGAGATATTTCAATGGTGAGACGTATCGGATGGACAGTCTTTTCGCCAATGTCAGCGAGCAGAGCGGCATCAAGGATGTGACGATAAGCTGCGATTTCTTTGAGTTTTACGGAACAGGTATCGTGAATGCGAAGACCTTTGTTAACGCCATGAAAAACACGGCGAAGAGATATGTTAACATGCCGAAATGGTTTGGCGACGTTGTGCCTGACGAGAACAAACAGGAGTTCTCGCTTTTGATGGATTTCAAAGATACAAGGACTCTTACAAAGTTGTTCGTGCCGTCGTTGTACGTCAGCAGCGGCACCACCATCAACGCTTCATACACCGACGGATATTCGTATCACGGCTCGACGATTGATTCGCCTGAGATCAGGTTTAACGGCATGACATTCAAGAATCTTGAAGTCAGAAATACTGCAAAATTCGATGAGTTCGTCTCAAGAATCACACTTGAGGATTTCATTTTGAGGGATTCTACAAGCAGCAATCCTGATAGGATAAACCTCGAAAACCTTGTGTTTGTGAGCCGATTCGGCGACGACAAGGTGAACATGGACCTGCTTTGGGACGATGATGCCGACGCAGATCACAACAAGGCGCATATCATGTCGGTCTTCACACCACATCAGCAGTCGGGCGGCGTGTTTACGTTTAAATCGAATCTGATTCGCGTCAACGACACCATGTGGTATCTTAATCCTAACTGCAGTCTCGATTTTCAGGAAAAACACACATATCTGAATAATTTCGACCTGTTTACCGGCAGTCAGAGGATTTCGGCTCACGGCGTCTATCCGAGACATGACTCCGACACTTTGTCAGCCGAGTTCAAAAACGTTGACATCTCTGACTTTGACTTCATCACGATAGGCAACAATCTGAATTTTGACGGTATCCTTACCGGATTTATAGATATTTCAGGTCTTAACGAAGATTTGACATTCTCGTCAGACATTGATTTGCGGCAGTTTTACATCAATAAGCAGGAGGTCGGCGACGTGTTGGCAAGTGCAAAATGGTACGAGCCAAGCGAATCGATTTTCATGAATTTGGCAGTGTATAACCAGCATTTCGGCAATGAAAACCATGAGTCGGTAGGTGTCGTGGGATTCTATTATCCGCGAAAGAAGACTGATAATCTGAAGTTTGACATGTTCTTTGATGATTTCAAGCTCGAGACCGTGTCGCCGTTCATCAGCAGTATTGTTAGCAGGATGAGCGGTTACGCCAGTGGAAGTATGAATATCAGAGGCTCTATTAAAGATCCTGAGATTATTGGAAAAGTCAGGTTTAAAGATGCCGGATGCAACATCAATTATCTGAATACCTATTACACTTTTAGCGATAATGTTACACTTGAAAAGCGCAGAATATTCTTCAACGATATAACGATTAACGATACTTTGGGCAATAAGGCGTCGCTGAATGGTTCGATTTATCATGATCATCTGAGAGATATCAATTTCGATCTGACCTTGCAATGCAATGATTTCCTTGCATTTAACATTCCACCGGAGAAAGCTCAAGGATTTTATGGCACTGCCATTTCTGATGGTACAGTGAAGATAAGCGGCCCAGCCAACGATATTGTTATGACTATCGACGCGGCGACTAAGAAAGGCACTGTGATTGATGTGCCGTTGTCAGGAAACTCATCAATGGATAACAATTTCGTCATTTTTGTGAATAATAATGAAAAAGATACCGATACTATTGAGGAGATATTAGTCAAGGAGGTGAAGAAAAATGAGAATGAGTTCACCATAAACCTTGATGCGGATGTCAATTCTGACGCTTTGGTAAATATTTATTTGCCACAAAACATGGGAAATATCAATGCCCGTGGTGTCGGAAACATCAAAATGGGCTTGAATTCCAAGGAGTTTGATTTGCGTGGCGATTATGTTATCACCAGTGGTTCCTTCACTTTCCGTTTTGAGTTGGTTAAACGAGTGTTCACTCTGCGTAATGGTGGCACTCTGCGTTGGACTGGCGACCCTACCGATGCTGACATCGACGTGATAGGCGTTTACAGGACAAAGTCGTCACTGACATCATTAGGCTCTTCAATTGTTGACTCCACGGCATTGACAAACAACATCAATGTCGATTGTATCATCAGACTTTCCGACAAGTTGATGAACCCGACGATAACGTTTGGTATTGAACTCCCTAACGCCAAGGAAGATACGCGCAACATTGTTTATTCTGTCATCGACACCACAAATCAGACGGTTATGGCGCAACAGGTGTTCTCACTCATGATGCTTGGCTCGTTCTCAAACACTGCCGGCAGCAACATCTCCCGATTCGGCACGACAGCAGGCTATAGCGTGATTACTAGACAGCTGAGCAACTGGCTTTCGCAGATTTCAAAAGACTTCGACATCGGTATCAATTACACGCCTGACGACAAGCTCACTAATGAGGAACTGGAGGTGGCGCTTTCCACTCAGCTCTTCGACGATCGCCTTATCGTTGAAGGTAACTTCGGTGTTATCAGAGGCAATAAGAGCGATATGGACAACACCAATAACATCGTGGGTGATGTTGATGTGACTTTCAGATTGACTAAACGATTGAGCCTCAAGGCTTATAATCATACAAACATCAAAAACAACTACTATTATTATTCGATAGACAACTATTCCGACTTCACTCAAGGTGTGGGTATCTCATATTCGCAAAGCTTTGATCATCTGAGGGAAGTGTTCAATATTCATAAGAAAAACAAGAAGAAGTCATCCGATGAGCCAAAGCCACAATAAGCCTTTCAAGATTTACAAAGCCTCTGCGGGCTCGGGTAAGACCTTCACTATTGTGAGGGAATACCTGACGCTTTGTCTTGGCGACAATGCAGACGCTTTTCGTGAGATTTTGGCTGTGACGTTCACCAATAAGGCGGCTAACGAGATGAAAGCCAAGATTTTACACTTTCTTGTCGGGATAAGTGAAGGCTCGGATGGAAA
Organism: uncultured Bacteroidales bacterium; assembly: GCA_905234275.1. GTDB lineage: Bacteria > Bacteroidota > Bacteroidia > Bacteroidales > F082 > Limimorpha. The sequence continues at coordinate 529,632 of CAJOHD010000001.1, forward strand.
AGACATCAGGCAGATGCGCGGTTATTTGCTTGATGCGCTTGGCGTTCAAGAAAGTGAGCTCATCAAAAGAGCTAATGCACTGTATGTCAGGATTTTGCATGATTACAGCGACATGGCTGTGTGCACAATCGACAGTTTTGTGCAGCGACTTTCAAGAAGTTTTGCAAGGGAACTGGAACTGCCCGGTCAATACAGCGTCATTTTGGATGATGATGATTTGATTGACGAGATAATCCAGCGACTGTCGAATGAGATTGGCAAAGACACATTCATTACCAATATTTTGTCGGAATTCGTCGAGTTTAACCTCTCGGAAGAGACGTCGTGGAATGTTAAGAAACTTATAGGCGAATATATCGAAAAATTACTTTCTGAAGATGCGTATCGCAAAGGTAACTATAAGAATTTCAGTGATTTAGATGAGCCAAAATATAAAGTAATAAAGAAATACGTTCATTCGGAAAACGAGAAGATGAACGATGCTTTGTCGCAGATTATCAAGGGTATAGAGGCGGAGGAGGTGAAACAAGGCATCACTGAAGAGGATTATTTTAAGAAATCAAGCGGATTGCCATCTGTGAAAAAGAAGATGGCGGAAGGCAAAAGCGTTGTCACAAACGCCACTGTTGACAAGATTTTGAGCGGTGAAAACAGTTGGAAAAACAAGAAAAGCCTCATCGATGACGATTCGATTGTCAAGGTTTATGCCAATGCGATAGAGAAATATAAGTCGTTGTATTCCAGAAAGTTAGTGCTTGGAATTATTGAAAAAGACTTGTATTTGTACGTTTTGAGAAGTCATATTTTTGAGCTTATCCGTGAGTATATCAAGGAGACGTCGCAGGTGCATATTTCGGAGTTCAACAAGCGCATTTCCGATGTTTTGGGCGATTGTTCGGTGCCGTTTATTTACGAGCGGATAGGCGAGAGGTATAGGCATTATTTCATTGATGAGTTTCAGGACACTTCTGTGCTGCAGTGGCAGAATTTTTTGCCGTTGATGGAAAATAGCCTCGCTTTCGGCAATATGAACATGATTGTTGGCGATGCAAAACAGTCGATTTATCGTTTCCGTAGCGGCGAGGTGGAGCAAATCATCAGTCTGCCAATGATTTACAAACGACCGGAAGGCGAGTTCGGAGCGCGATGCGAGCAGCAGTTTGTTAATTCGGCGCAGAAGATGACACTCAGCATGAATTACCGTTCTTCGGAAAATGTGATCAAATTCAACAACACGTTTTTCCGTTCTGCCGGAACCCATATCGTTGATGGAGTTTTTGACGATGCCGAACAGGCTTATGACCCGAAAAATCAAGGCGGTTTTGTATCGGTTGAGGTGTTTGGTGGAGATGTTAAGACAGCAGAATACAAGGAAAAGGTAAAGACTTCGATGTTGGCGCAGATTCAAAATCTGCACGCACAAGGTGTTGATTATAAAGATATTACAATTCTTGTCCGCTCAAATAAAGACGGCACGGATATTGCCAATTATCTGGTCGAAAACGGCATCGAGGTCCTTTCAGCAGAATCGGTTTTATTGCAGACATCAGATAAAATCAAGTTGATTGTCAACACATTGGCATTGATGGTCGATGAAAATAATCCAGTGACCCGGATGGCAGTGGAATTCTATTCTACGAAAATCGGTTGTAGAGACGCACGGCCGTGCGTCTCTACAACGGAACAAACCGGTGGATTGTACGACATCTGCATCCAAATTTGCAACCAATACAATTTTAATGTGTTAACAGACGTCTTTCTGCAATATTTCATGAGCACAGTCTATGAATGGCAGTGCCGTCATAGTGCAGGCATCGGCGATTTTCTGGAATTTTGGGACAAGAAAAAAGACAAGTTGGCGGTGCAAATCACTGGCGACCTCGACTGCGTGCAGATTATGACCATACATAAAGCAAAAGGTCTGGAATTCAAGGTGGTGCTGTATCCTTACGCCGACACCAACTTAATTCCGTCACGAGGCTTTACGCAAAGTGAAATTTGGTTGCAATGCGCTGATAATCAGGATACTAAAGATATTCCATATCTTGATGCGTTTTTACTGAAACTGTCGAAGGATAAGCTTACGGGAACGAATTACGAAAATCTTGTTAAAAAAGAAGAAAGCAAGACGATGCTCGACATCCTCGATATCATGTATGTCGCGATGACGCGAGCAAAAAACATGCTTTTTGTTTACACCAATGATTATTGTCCTAAAGATGGTTATAATCTTTTCACCGATTATTTTGCTAATAACGATGAGTTTGAGATTCAGGAAGGCGAGGTGTCGACCACATATAATTTCGGAGAGTTTGATGCCACAATCTTGACTGTCAATGAGAAATCAGCTAAAGACAATAAGGTTAAGATTTTGGAATTGAAGGAAGGCGAGACGGCACCGAAAACTTTGAATTGGACCGAGAAATTGCAAGTTGACCCTGATCCGACCATGATTTGGGCTGAAAAAGGCTCGTTTTTGCCTGAAGAATGGGGCTCGCTGGTGCATCAGATTCTGTCGAAAATCAAGACGATAAACGACGCCGAGAGAGCGCTTAAACCTTTTGTCAACGATGGCACTATTGACGAGGAACAGGCTGCGAAACTCCTTGAGACATTCCGCAAAGTGACTGAAATACCTGAGCTTAAGCCTGCATTTGCTGAAGATGCTGTCGTGAAAAACGAGATGGATATCCACACATACGACGGACGAATCATCCGTCCTGACAGGTACGCTGAGACGCCGCGAGGAACCATCCTCATCGATTACAAAACCGGAAAGGCACATGAGGAATATTTCAACCAGCTGCAAGATTATACAGCAGCACTTATTCAGATGAATCCCGTGCAGCAAATCAAGGCTTTTCTCGTTTATATAGGAGATGAGGTTAAAGTGGTGGAAGTGAAAATGGACCGATTATTCTAACATTTAAATATTTATTACTATGAAATTTAAAACTTTGATTTTCAGCTTGTTGCTTGCACTCGGCGCATTGTCGCTGCAGGCACAGAACGAGGCTAAGATGCTGCGTTTTCCGGCTATTCACGGAAACCAGGTGGTCTTCAGCTATGCAGGTGACCTCTACACCGTCGACATTAACGGCGGAGTGGCTCGCCAATTGACTAACGACCCGGACGGGTTCGAGATCTTCGCAAGATTCTCGCCAGATGGTAAGAATATTGCTTTCACCGGACAGTACGACGGTAACACTGAGGTTTATGTGATGCCAGCCGAAGGTGGTGTGCCTCAACGTGTTACATACACTGCGACCCTCGATCGCGATGATTTGTCTGACCGTATGGGACCTAACAACATCGTGATGACTTGGAAGGATAACGAGAACATCGTTTATCGTTCACGCCGTATCACTTGGGACGATTTCGTCGGACAGCTTTTTGTCGCTAACATCAACGGTGGTTTGGGCGAACAGCTCCCATTTGAAGAGGGCGGCTGGATCACCTATTCGCCTGACGGCAAGAAGATCGCGTTCAACCGTGTGATGCGTGAGTTCCGTACTTGGAAATATTATCGCGGCGGTATGGCTGACGATATCTGGATTTTCGAATTCAACACCAAAGAATTGACAAACATCACCAAAAACGATGCTCAAGATATCTTCCCGATGTGGGCTGGAGATAAAATTTATTTCTGCTCTGATCGTGACAGAACGATGAATATCTTCTGCTATGACTTGAAAACAAAGACGATTACGAAAGTTACGAACTACACATATTACGATGTGAAATATCCTTCGCTTGGAGACAATGACATCGTTTATGAAAACGGCGGCGAGCTGTATCGTTTGAGTTTGAAAGACAACTCGATCAACAAGATTCCTGTGCAAATCATCGGCGACGGTATCTCTTCGAGAACCAAATATGTCGATGCATCGAAGTTCATCACCTCAGGCGATGTTTCTCCTGACGGCAAACGTATCGTTTTGGGTGCTCGCGGTGACGTTTGGACACTGCCTGTAGAGTCAGGGATTACTCGCAATCTCACAAAATCTGACGGCGTTCACGACCGCAACGTCGCTTGGTCGCCTGATGGCGAATATATCGCTTACATCTCCGACCGCACAGGCAACGACGAGCTTTATATCCAGAAACAGGACGGCAAGGAAGAAGCTATCCAACTCACTGATCCTCAAAAGGTTTCTGAGACATATAAATATCAGCCATCATGGTCGCCAGACAGCAAGAAAATCGCTTGGTACGACAAGATGAACCGCCTCATGATTATTGACGTCGCCTCAAAGAAAGTGACTGAAGTGGCGAAGAGTCAAGATGGCGAAATGAGAGATTTCACCTGGTCGCCCGACAGCAAATGGATCGCTTACTCGGATGAAAATATGTCTGAGTTCAGCAGAATCTTTATCTATAATGTTGATACTCAGAAGGTTGAGCCTGTTACCGACACCTGGTTCAACTCATCAAATCCTACATTCGACAAGAACGGAAAATATCTGTATTTCACCTCTGAACGCGATTTCAACCCGACTTACAGCAGCGTGGAGTGGAACTATGCCTATCGCGAGATGAGCCGCATCTATATGATTACCTTGCAGAAAGACACACCGTCGCCATTCCTCACGAAAAACGACGAAGTGACTGTTGAAAAAGGCGAGGCAAAAGAAGAAAAACCTGAGAAATCTGGAAAGGGTAAAGACAAGAAAAAAGACTCTAAAAAAGAAGAAGAAAAGTCGATAAAGATTGATTTTGAAGGTATTATGAGCCGTATCATTCCGCTGCCAGACCTAAATACAGCTTATTATTACGACCTCAATGCAGTTGAAAACGGTCTTTATTACATGACTTGGGGCAATCGTGGAGGCGGCTTGTATTACTATGATTTAGAAGAGAAAGAGGCGACCAGAATCGGTGACTTCAACGATTATTATCTCACTCCTGACGGCAAGAAGATGGTCATCAGAAAACGTTGGAATATAGCGGTTATCAACGCTCCTAAGCGTGAAGTGAAGGGCATTGAAGATCCTATCGACCTCTCAAACATGAAGAAATGGGTCAACCTGCATGAGGAATGGGCACAGATCTACACCGAAGCGTGGCGCCAGATGCGCGACTTCTTCTATGCGCCAAACATGCACGGTAACGACTGGCCGGCAATTCACGACAAATATGCTGTTTTGATTCCGTATTGCGGCGATCGTAACGACGTTAACTACCTCATCGGCGAGATGATTGGCGAGCTTAACATTGGTCACGCTTACACCGGTGGCGGCGACCGCCCGGAGACACCACGTCTCAAACTCGGTCTGCTTGGCGCAGAACTCGAGCGTGACGGCAGCGGATATTACAAAATCAATAAGATTTTGAAAGGGGAGAGCTGGAACGACGCGACAATCTCTCCATTGACAGAAATCGGCGTGAATGCCGAAGAAGGTGACTTCATCGTGGCTATCGATGGAGTTTCAACCAAAGACATGAACAATATCTACGAGGCACTTGTCGACAAAGCTGGTAAAGCTGTGGTCTTGAGTCTGAATAGCAAAGCCTCGGAAAACGGCGCACGCGATGTGGTGATTGAGCCTATCGCAAGCGAGAATTCGCTTTATTACTACAACATGGTGCAGAATAACATCGAAAAAGTCAGCAAGGCTACCAACGGACAGGTGGGTTACATCCACATCCCTGATATGGGACCTGAGGGCTTGAACGAGTTTGTGAAATATTTCTATGCTCAGCTCACCAAGAAGGCTTTGATTATCGATGACCGCGGCAATGGTGGCGGCAATGTCTCTCCGATGATTATCGAACGTTTGCGTCGTGAAGCCTCCATGTGGACCATCACACGTAACGGAACTCAGGCGGAAATCAAGCCAAACCAGATGATGAACGGACCAAAGGTGTTGTTGTTCAACAAATATTCAGCATCCGACGGCGACTTGTTCCCGTGGCAGTTCAAACATTACAAACTCGGTACTACTATCGGTACACGCTCATGGGGCGGTGTTGTTGGCATCCGTGGCAGCCTTCCATTCATCGATGGCGGCACTTTGAACCGTCCTGAGTTCGCTCCGTTCGACCAGAACGGCAATTGGATTATCGAGGGACACGGTGTTGACCCTGACATCGTCATCGACAACAACCCATACGACGAGTTCAATGGCATTGATGCCCAATTGGATAAGGCCATCGAGGTGATTCTGGAACAGATGAAAGACTGGCCTGAAGCACCAGCAGTTCCGGAATGGCCGGATAAGACACATTAAAACGAGATTCCTCACTCCGCTTCGCTCCGTTCGGAATGACAAGGCAATTTCCTTGTCATTCCGAGCCCCGAAGGGGCGAGGAATCTCATCAATTTTTTACGAATTTTATTGAAATATCTCCGGTCTTGATGAAATACATCCCATTTTCTATATTTTCCACGTTAATCTGCTGGTTGTTACCTGAAACTATTCCTTTCATAACGGTTTGTCCGCAGATGTTTGTGATAGTGTATTCTGTCGTTTGTTGACAGACGCTGTCTGTTCCTACAATGGTTATTACACCATTCGTCGGATTCGGATAAACCGTGATTTCCGAGTTGCAGGGCGGAGTCGTTTGGTGATGTTCCTCGTAAATCTCATCGCAATCGACATCGCCAAACTGGATTATCGGTTCTCCGTCAACCCAATAGCATCGCATGCCGTCAACGCGATAATTTCTGTCTTTCTGAAGCAATCTCTCGGGGAAGAAGCTTCTGGTGTGCCCGATGCCGCATATTATCTGTCCGCCGAAGATGTCTTGAGCATCGCTGATGGTCATTATTCGATAGGCAGTACCATTGTATTCGCTGTAGTTAACCGCATCGACGTGCATCGTAATACTTTGATTGCCAACGCTAATAGTCCATTCGTCGCCGACATTGGCATAGAAATTATAAAGCGTGGTGTAGCTTCCTGTGAGCTTGTCCCACCAATAGACAATGCCGTTGTCGCTGTAAACGTATTCGTGAGTCTTAACAATATTTAATCCTTTGTCGTACAACGTGTTACTCTTAACAATCACTTTCGGTCTTGTTGTACCAATGGTGGTGTCGGTAGCACATTCAAGATACTGGTAAGTGACGCTGCCGTTTTCGTTGGTGATTTCATAATACCATTCGTCGCCGATAAGTGGATAGTTGTCCTCATAATTCGTAATAATTGGCAAACCGCCATTGACATCTTCAATCCAAACGCACTCGTGGTTTGCACCGGCATTCAGTGCCTTTACCATATCATTGGTGCCGTATTGTCCGATGGTGAGCAGCCAATAAGGTGGATAATCGCCGCGATGAAAAGCCGAAGAGCCAGGCAAATCAGGCGAATCGGGATTTCCGCAGGCAGGGATGTCGTCGTCATCGAGCCAATAGCAGTTCAAGTCGTAAATATTTTCATATTCATATCCGGCAATATTTCCGCGATAGACCTGAATATTGGAGGCCAACAGCGCCGAAGGGATGTAAATGTCACCAGTGTTGTAAACATTTTCTATTGATTGACCACCTGTGCCGACTATTCCGCCTGCCCAGACGCTTTCCAAACTTTCATCAAGAGTTTTTATTTCAACTATTACGTCGCCACGATTGTAGCTGTTTGTTATATAGTTTTGAAAACCGCCGCTAAGTCCGCCAATGTGCAACTCTGTTGCTGGCGAAGCTTTTACCGTGCCTTTGTTCACGCATCGTGTGATGGTGTTAGCATGCTTGCCGGAGATTCCACCTGCTGCACTTACGCTGTTGCCCACGACATCGCCGTTGTTGACACAATCGTAAATATCCACCAAAATATTCTGATACCCCATCGTTCCCATAATGCCGCCACACACAGAGCCTTTGCCAAAAATAGTTCCGTTATTTGTGCATTGCCTGATTTCAATGTCGTTGCAAAGTCCGACAATGCCGCCGATGGTGTTGCCATAACCAGATGCATAGTTCTGACAATTCAACAACATGCCATTACTGAACTGAGCCACGATACCTCCGGCATTGTAATCACCGCCGTCGAAAACACCAGTCTCGTTGTTAATACAATTTTGAACGATACAATTGTCAACACGACCGACAATACCACCGGATTTTCCTCCGTATGTCCTGCCGAAATTCTGGCAATTTGTGATAAGAGATTGTATCGCCATGCCAGCTATTCCGCCTGAACAGTTTTGTGCAATGATATTACCTTTATTAATACATGATTCTATTTTAAAATCACCGCTTTCAACAGAAATAGCGCTAACGATGCCAGCGCCATCATAAATGCTGTCCAATCTGGCTTCATTTACACAATCTTTAATGTAAAATGTGTCGTCGGCATTAACAGTATAAGTCCCCACAATACCTCCGGCGGTTTGGCTATATTCGATATGACTGTTGGTAACTGTACAATTTTCAATAATTGTGTTTTGTGCCGATCCCACGAGTGCTCCTGTTACTACACCGTTTTTAATGTGAGCGTTTTCAATATGCACATTCTTGATTGTGGCATTATCGGTGCAGCCGAACAGACCTGAAACCATGTTTTGCCCTGGATTTTCTATGTTTAATCCAAATATTTTATGGTTGTTTCCATCGAAAACACCTCTAAAATACCGTGGTGAATTCACATTGATATCATAATCACCGATTGTTCTCCAATAATATCCGCGATCGTTAAATAAGAATATGTCGTTTGTAAGAATATAGTGCGCAAAATCACATCCCTCGTATGTCATCCACGCCAACAAAGCCAACTGCTCCGAATTGGCAATCTGATAAGGGTTTTCTGGCGAACCGTTGCCACCCGCATAATTAAGCCAGTATGAACCGCTCCATGTTTCAACAAATGTGTCGAAATATTGATTCCATTCTGAATTTCTATAAACAGATAGACGTCCGAAAGGGACTATCAGCTTTGAACAATCCATGTTTTCAAACGGACGGTCTCCAATAGTAGGCGGTACTCGAGCCATGCAAATGATATAGGAGAAACCGGTACAGTCCCAGAAAGCGTAAGAACCTATTGATGTCACGGAACTAGGAATTATCAATAACCCATTAAATGAACAACCTCCAAAAGCAGCTTCACCTATTGTGGTTACATTTTCACCCAAAGTAAGATAGCCGTCAAAATTGGTGTTGCTAAATGCGTGTTCGCCAATGTAAGTGACGGCATCAGGGATGGTTATGTCACCATGCAGTCTCTGACAGAAGTCAAAAGCACAATCACCGATGCTGGTAATGGTATTGGGAAGGGTCAAAGTGCCGTCCAGAAAAGCACAATTGTAAAAAGCCCGATATCCAATCGCTGTAACTGTATAATCTTGATTTTCATAGGTCACAGACTCAGGGATTTCAAGGTCTCCCATCGCACCAATGCCATCAATATGGCCAGTGACAGTCACCGTAACACCGTCGTCGTTGATGGTATAAAATAATTTGCCGACATGGAAATCCTGGGCGTTGAGGGTTATTGAACAAAAAATTGCAGCTAAAAGAAGAAGCTTTTTCATGATAAACAGATTTATTTTTATTTGAAATCACAGACCAGACGGACACACAATCCGCAATGACGTGGACCATCAATACTTATGTTCCCTCCGTCTTCACCAACGAAGGAGTACAATGCGAAGTCGTCATAATAAGGTGTTGATGTCCAATAACATCCTGCTATATTGACGCTTTGAATTAAATTCACAAATCGGAAACCGCCGGCGGGAAGGAATACTGCTCCATGCGGTTCGAGGCTGTTATTCCATTCCGATTTTGAGATTGTGTTCAAAGCAAAATCGCCACCTGTTGTATTGGTGTTGTTGAGAATGAAATAGTCGCTTGTCCAGTCGTCGGGAAGAATTATCGCTCCGTTAATGCCGTCGATTGTGGCTTTTGCGAATCGCAGACCGCTGTTGGTAATTCTTTGTTTAAAAAGATATGTCCATTCGGATCCTGTCATAGTGCGCCAGATGCTGCCTGCGCCATTGGAAATGTTGTTGTCACCCCATTCGGAATACGTAGGGTAGTCATTGTCGGCTCCACTTGACAATGTGGGATTGTTGCCAGTGCCCCAGCCGAACAAATCAATCCAGCCGTCGTAATCATCTGAAATGTTGGAATTGTCAAAACCTATTGTATCCCATTGGTTTTCAGCGAATCGCCAAGTGTTATTTGATGCGCGGTATTGCAGATTTCCTTTCGAAAAATAAATCATCGTCGAGTCGCTGACAGAAAACAAGCCGTTAATCGTTCCTGTAGGATGCGACGGCTGCGGTTCGTTTGTGCTATTTGCCGCATTGTCGGATGATTTCTTGCAACTGCCAATAGTTACTAATAATAACGCAAGAATAACAATTATTAATTTAGTGATTTTGTTCATATTTAACATATCAATTTCTTCTTAAAAATTAGAAAGGTTCAACCAGCCAGTTGTCTGGAATCTTATTTGTGCCAAACACCTGAGGCAACGACCAGGGGCAATAAAAAGTGCCGTATTCAGCAGTCTGATCGAGCCAGTATAGTGTCGCTCCATTATACCAGTCGGTAAAATAAACCTTGATGCCTCTCAAGTTGCTGCAACACGTGAACATCAGTTTATAACAGCCTTCAGCTAAAGTCGTGGCTGGCAACGTTGGTACTGAAGCAAGTTGCGAACATCTGAAAAACATATGTTCATAACAGTATTTCGACAAATTTGTCGCAGGCAAATCTGGACATGTTTTAAGCCTCGAACAACCGTAAAACATGTTGGAATAACAATAATCTCCCATTTTTGTGGCAGGCAGCTCAGGCGCCGATGTTATGTATGTGTCGATAAAAAGCGAGGCAAAACAGTTTTTAGGCAATGGCTTGTCCCTGAAAACAGTGTCAATCAATGACATGATATTGCCGCTTACGGCTGTTTCCTTGTAATTTGTCCTGAATCGAACACCTTCGCCAAGATAATGGTTGTTTTCGTCATATAATTCAAGATTCGGACTAAGTCCTTGAGGGTTATGGCCTCTGAAATATACCTTGTCGCCTTCATGCGCCAAAACCGCAATAGTATAATTAGGTATAAACCTGTTCCAAACGACATTGTCATAACTATACTCGAAATATAATATTGTATCATAGCCAAACCTTGCGTCCATTTCTATTGCAATGCGGCTGTCTTCGGCTGTAAAACAAAGCGGATTGGTGATTAAAACGCCTGGCTCTTCAGGAACACTTCCCGAATCATTGTCAATTTTTTGTTTCTTGCAAGCTGTAATCAAGAGAAATGCCAACAAAAATAATACTGCTATTTTAATAAAGCTTGTGAAAATATTATTATTCATAAGATTAATATTTTAATTAGTTTAGAGATTTCTCCACTCCGCTTCGCTTCGGTCGAAATGACGCGCGGTGTCGCAATCTTCTTCAATTGTTTCAAAGTACAGAATCCAAGGTGAATGCTCGTATTGATAGCCACTATTGCATGGTACTGTGAGAGTTGTGTACCTATCGTCTGGGAATACATAATCTCTTAATGTCGGCGGCTCAGTAGCACGGGAAATGACTTCTATAAACTGTGTGCAATCATAAAAAGCAAACTCCCCAATATAGGTGACTGATTCAGGGAACTCCAGATTACCGGTAAAGCCATAACAACTCTCAAAAGCACGATTGCCTATTTTTGTGACGGTTTCTGGGATGTTCAATGGCCCTGTCAGGTTGCAACAATACTCAAACACACCATCATTTATGGCGGTGATATTGCTCGGAATGTGTAATGTGCCTTCAAAACTGTAACAACTGTTGAAAGCATTATCGCCCAAAAATGTAACGGAATCAGGGATATATAGTGAACCTGAAAAATGATAATTAGCTGAGAATGCGCACTCGCCGATGTATGTAAGAGAACTTGGCAGATTCAAATTGCCGGTAAAACCACAGGCGTGGAAAGCCCAATCGCCTATTTTGGTAATCGTATTCGGAAGGGTCAGTGTGCCTATTTCTGTCCAGGCCATGTCAAAATTAAAAGCATAGTCGCCGATGACAGTCACAGTGTATTCTTTGCCGTCATACGAAACCGTTTCCGGGATGTTTACGTCTCCCGACAAATATTGCAACTCAATACATTCTGTTAAAGTTACAGAAACGCTGTCGCTGTTAACCTGATAAACATAGTTGTCAATGGTGAACTCTATTGGAGCCGGCGGAGTCTGCGGCTCGTCATTCACAGGGGATTTTTTCTTGCAACCGGCAATGGTTATCAATGATAACGATAGAATAATGATTAAAATTTTTGTAATGTTTTTCATGAGATACAATTTATTATAATTCGTGTTTATTTGTGTCAATTCGTGGTTAAATGTTTTCTATTATCTCTTCAAAACTCCGTGAATCCTCGCTTCCATTCATCTTTTCCTGCTTAATCCTTGATTTGCGTCTCGCATACGAGTTCGTCTGCTGGTTCAGCAAAATCGCAATCACCTGGTTGTTGAATCCCAATCTCGTCAGCGAGCAGATGTGCAGGTCTTCTTGTGTCAATGAAGGATATTTCTCAATAAGCTTTTTATTGAAGTCATTGTAAATCAAGTTGATTAGATTCATAAAATCATCCCAAGAGTCGTCGTCGAGCACGAAATCGAGTCTGCTTTTCGTAATCTGCTCCGACAACGCGAGGGCAGTGACATAAACCTTGTTTTTCTTGAGAGCAAGCTCAAACTGGTTTTTATTCTTTTCAGCGTCCAATTGAGATCTCAGAGTTCTCTGACGAAGCAGAATAATTGTGATAATCAACGCAATTCCGAGTACTCCGAGAACTCCACCCAAGTATATAGTGCGCGTTCTCTGTTTCGCCTTTAATGCGTTTTCCTGCATCTTCAAATCGTTAGCGCTTTTGATGCGTTGTACTTCCTCGCTGCGGTGCTGGTTATCTGCTGCAATCATATTATCGTTGAAAAGCTCATGATATTCAAGGGCTTTCGCATAATCTCCACGAATTTGATAGATGAAATATAACGTCTGATATGCCGACATTTTCATCCCAGCCTTGTCACTTTTAGCTGCCTCGTTGAGATGTTTTATCGCTTCATCATCATTTTCGAGGTAATAATACGCCAAACCGAGCAGCAGATGGCATTGGTAAGGCTCGGCATCGTTTGCAAGTGCCTGATTTACAATTGAAATCATCTTTTCGAAATCGCCAGATTCCATGTAGATGTCGCGCGCCAAATCAAGACGTAAACTGTTTATGAAATCTTGTTCATCCAAAGTCCTTGCAATTATCATCGCCTCGTTGTAATAATACTCAGCATCGTCGAGGTGGTTCAACGAAGCTGCTGCGCGACCAGCATTTCTTATGGATTTCATCAGATTTGCGGGCTGGCCGAGCTCACGGAATAGGGTGGAGGCGTCGAGATGCATGTTCAAAGCGTCTTCAAAAAGACCTTGTAGCCAATAAATCTCTCCAAGTCGGTCTTCGTTTTCGGCTTTCAACGCCTTGACATCGTAATTTTCGGCATCGCAAAAGTTTAATGTCACCAAAGCGTCGCTGAAGGCCTTGGCGGCATCTTCGTTTTGCTTCGTCTCACGCAGCTCAAAACCTTTATTATATATAGCAAGCGCCTCGTCATAACGCGATGCTTGTCTGCACGAGACAAATACCGTCGCCATAACGAGGAGCGTGATTGTGATATATCTTTTAAATGGTTGCATGTCAATTATTGTGTTGACGTTGCAAAGATATATCAATTTTTTTATAAAAATCAAATTGTCAAGTCAAAAACACGTCTTGCCTATCGTTTGTCTATCATCGAAAATTTTAAAAAATTGATAATCAATACAATAAAAATGTCTTTGACTATTACTTGTCTATCATTACTTGATCCAATAAACGTAATTATCTTTGCGAGGTCTTGCCACTGGGTAATCGCCTTTTACGTATCCAAGGATGCAGTTGCCAATTCCGACGTATTTCGTGTCGTCGATGCCGAGGTCGCGGAGGATGGCTTTTCCTTCTTCAGTCTCAAACACCTCTTTTGCGCGGTGAATCCAGCATGAGCCAAGTCCTTTGGCGTGGGCGGCGTTCAGCAGGTTGCCCATAACCAGTGAGCCGTCTTCTTTCCAAGTGAATGCCGCTGTGGTATCAGCTAAAACCACAAGCACCACTGGAGCGCCGTAAAACGGGTCCATGTCGTTGTCTTTACCGAACACTGCTGAGTTGAGCTTGCTAAGCTTGTCGCGCACCTCTCGGTTGGTGACTGCAATAATAATAGGTGCTTGTCTGTTCATTCCTGTCGGGGCGTAGGTTCCCGCCTTGCAGATCTCTTCAATAACCTCCATCGGAGGCACTTCGTCGGTGTAGCTGCGCACACTGCGGCGAGTCAGCAGGTCTTCCATTGTAGTATTCATAGTAACATCAGTTTTTTCTGTCTTGTTGCAGCAGCTGCTGAAAATCAACGTTGCCACGATAATGGTTAATAATAGTTTTTTCATGATTTGAAATTTTTGCAAAGATAATAAAAAAATCTGTGCAATCTGCGTAATCTGCGAGAGAAAAAACTGTAATTTTGCACCGTTTTTAATATTGAAAATGGCGATTTCTTTTTACCATATTTTGGGCCTCGTTTTATCAATACTTCTGATTGAAGTCGTTGGTATTATGTCGGTTAGGCGCGTGAAGAATGAAAGCGACTTCAATACTGGTGGCGGAAGAGCGGGCACTTGGGTCGTCACAGGGACTATCATAGGCACTTTGGTAGGCGGACAGTCGACTGTCGGTACTGCCCAATTGGCTTTCAGTTTCGGTATTTCCGCTTGGTGGTTCACCATGGGAATGGCGCTCGGATGCGTGGCGCTCGCAATAGGATATGTGATTCCTCTGAGGCGTAGCGGCAGCACAACTTTGCTTGAGATAGTCCGCAAGGAATATGGCCGCAAAGCCGAGATGACAGGCTCTGTCCTGTGCTCATTGGGTATGTTTATCAGCATCATCGCACAGGTTTTGTCGGCTTCGGCACTGCTGATGACGCTGTTCAATATCCCATTCTGGGCGTGCGCAATCCTTTCCGCAATAATTATGACGTTGTATGTGGTCTTCGGCGGACTCTGGAGCGCGGGCATTGGTGGCGTGGTGAAGATCATTCTCCTGTGCCTCTCCGCGTTGGCGGCAGGAGCGGTGGTGCTCGCCCTCTCAAAAGGCTATTCAGGCCTCATGGATGCGATAAATCATGTACTGCTCAATACTGATGTTCAATCGGTTGACGGCATGAACACCATCCAAGACGTGAATCATAAATACCAGAATATCTTCGCTCGAGGCGTCTCAAAAGACGTGGGCTCGTGCCTCTCGGTGATTCTCGGTGTGCTTTCCACCCAGACCTATGCGCAGGCGATATGGTCAGGAAGGAGCGACAGCGTGGCGCGCAAAGGTGCCATGATCTCAGCATTGATTTCGATACCAATAGGTTTCGCCTGCGTGATGGTGGGCATGTATATGCGCGCCCATTATATCACCGCCGACGAGCTTAACGCGTTGATGGCCATCGGCAAGGACATCCCGTCGGGTCTCGGCGTGATGACAAGCTCGGCTCAGGCTTTCCCGATGTTCGTCACCAACCATCTGCCGAAATTCTTGGGCGGCATAGTGCTCGGCACCTTATTGATAACTATCATCATCGGCGGCTCCGGACTCACTCTCGGCGCCTCGACAATATTGGTGAAAGACGTCTTCAAACCCAACAATAAACTCCTTATTTCGCGTATCACAATCGTCGGAATACAGATTGTTGCAGTCGTCGTTGCCGCCTCATTCTCAGGGCGTTACATCAACGATTTGGGCTTCTTGTCGATGGGTTTGCGCACAACTGCCACCTTCGTTCCGCTCACTTTAGCGCTGTTTTATCCGGGTCGTTTCAAACCGAAATGGGTGTTTATCTCAATTATTTTTGGAACGGCGTGCTTAATTGCCGGAGAATTTGTATCTTTGCCTGTCGATTCAATCTATTTCGGGTTAATCGGCTCATTATCATGCTGTTTAATAGGATTAAAATATGAAAAGAGGATTCGGAAGTGACAACCATTCAGGCATCTGCCCTGAGGTTTTGAAAGCTATAGCTGACGCTAATGTTGAACATGCATTGGCATACGGCGACGATGAATATTGTGCTCGCGTCGAGCAGTTGTTTAAAAAGCATTTTGGCGATCAGGCTGTAGTGTCGTTTGTGTTTAACGGCACCGGTGCCAACACCATGGCTATCGACGCTATGGTGCGCTCGCATGAAGCAGTGATTTGTGCCGAGACCGCGCACGTCAACGTTGATGAATGCGGCGCTCCACAGCGTATCGTCGGGTGCCGCCTGCTCACTGTCGACACTCTCGATGGAAAGCTCACTCCCGAGTTGGTGATGACTCGTATGCATGGTTTCGGTTTCGAGCATCATTCACAGCCGAAAGCTATCACTATAACCCAATCAACGGAGCTTGGAACGCTCTATACCATCAATGAAATAAAGGCTTTAGCTGATCTAGCCCATAAGCATAACATGTATCTGCACATGGATGGTGCCCGTCTTGCAAACGCTGCTGTCGCTTTGAATTGTACCTTTAAGGCTATGACAACCGATGCCGGCGTCGATGTGGTCTCTTTCGGTGGCACAAAAAACGGCCTGATGATAGGTGAGTCGGTGGTTTTCCTGAATCCTGAATTGGCTAAAGACTATAAATATCGCCGTAAACAAGGTCTGCAGCTTTGCTCTAAGATGCGTTTCCTGGCAGTCCAGTTTGAGGCTTATTTCAAAGACGACCTCTGGCGCCGCAACGCCGAGCATTCCAACCGTATGGCACAGATGCTTTACAATGCAGTGAAAGATATCCCTCAGGTGAAAGTGATGTATCCGGTTCAGGTGAACGGTGTCTTCGTGCAACTTCCACGTAAAGTATGGACCGAGCTACAGAAGCTGTATTTCTTCTACGACTGGGACATGGACAAAGACGTCGTCCGCTGGATGTGCTCGTTCGACACAACCGAAGACGATATCAATAGTTTCGTTGAAGCTTTGAAGTCTTTAGTTGTTAGTCGTTAGTCTTTCTTTCCGACAAATCTCACAATAGCGGCGAGCATTGCTATCGCTATCACAAACGCCAGCCATGATGGCATTCCTAATGCTGTCGGCAATACTCCAATCAACAAGGCTACTGCACCAACGGTGAGTGCGTATGGCATCTGTGTCTTCACGTGCTGCAGGTGGTTACATCCCGACGCCATCGAGCTCATGATGGTGGTATCTGAAATAGGCGAGCAGTGGTCTCCCATTACGGCACCTGCCATTACAGAGGCCACAACGTTGTAAAACAACGGCATAGTGGCTGTAACGCTGAATCCCTGATCCTGACAAAGCATCCACGATGCAGGTAAAATCAACGGATAAAGTATAGCCATCGTGCCCCATGAAGTGCCTGTCGAAAAGCCTATCAAAGCTGCTAAAAGGAACGTCAATGCCGGTACGATAAATGGCGATAACGACAGTTTCAGCAAGATGTCTGAAACAAACTCCGCTGTGTGCATGTCTTTGGTTACCAATGCGATAGACCAAGCAATAGTGAGAATCAGCACTGCGTTGAACATCACCTTGAAGCCTTCAATCATCTCTTCCATAATCTTGCCAAACTCCAACGAGCCGCGAAGCAAAGTCATGATGACAGCCACAATCAGCGAGATGAGCGACGACCAAAGTAAAGCTAAATATGAGTTGGCATTGCCAATGGTTGCTGACAGTTTCGAGAATGTGTCGAGATTGGCATCTTGCCAAACTGATGAATCGTATCCTGTTACAAACAGTCCGATGATGGTGCCGAAAATCAAGGTTAAAAGAGGAATCAAAGCGTCAATGCCATGTGCGGAATGTGTAGCGTTATCTGATGTCTCAGAACTTGAATCCGACTTGATACGTGCTTCTTTTTCAGCTCTCAGCATCGGTCCGAAGTCTCGTTGGCTGTATATCAGCATCAGCACGAAAGCGAGGGTGAGAAGAGGGTAGAAGCTGTATTTCAGCGAGTGGAAAAACACCGAATAGGCTGATGCGTCGATGCCGATAACGTCAATGCCTTCCTGAATGTAACTCAACTCCGCTCCAATCCACGTGGTGACGAAAGCTATAGCAACCACTGGTGCTGACGTTGAATCGACTATGTAAGCCAGTTTCTCTCGCGACACCTTCAGCTTGTCAGCTACCGGTCGCATGGTGTTTCCCACCATCAATGTGTTCGAATAGTCGTCAAAGAAAATGCAGAGGTCCATGATAAACGTCATCAGCTGTCCTGATCGCGGACCTTTCGCGCGTCGCAGCAGCCAGTTCACTATACCTTGCATACCTCCGTTTGCCGAGATAATCTTGACCATTCCGCCTATTATCAAAGTGAAAACGATGATGGTGACGTGGCCTGAATCGAAAATCGAGCCTACGATGTATGTGTCGACCACACGTAATAGTCCGCTGCCTAATGCCATCCCGGGTTCCTGTCCCGTAAACAGCGCCATCAGGAAAGTGCCCGAAAGCACTCCGAGAAACAGCGCTGATATCACCTCTTTTAATACCAGAGCCATCACTATAGCGATGAGAGGCGGCAGTATTGACAGCCATAGTGGCATCGGACCTTCAATAGGACCACAGTAATATAGCAGCGCCAAACAAGCTAAAATGCTAGCAATTACTATAAGTATAGCCGTTTTTCTTTTCATAAGGTTCTCAGTTTCTCAACAATATCGTTAATTCTTGTCAGCTGTTCAGGTATGTTGATGTGTTGCGGACAGTGCGACACGCATTGGTTGCATCCTATGCAGTGTTCCACTTGTCGGTCGGCTTCCAGCTGACGGTTGTATTCTATCAGGAAACGGCGGCGTGCACGTCTGAAATCGGCTGACTGCGGGTTGTCGACAATGCTGCCCTCGTTGACGCATTTGTTATAGAAACTGAAGTTCGTAGGTATATCGATGCCGTATGGACAAGGCATGCAGTATTGACACGAAGTGCAAGGAATTATTGGATATTTCAGATACTGGTTGGCAACATCCATCAATAACTTCAGCTCTTCATCCGAACACGGCTGAAGCGGGCAATAAGTCCTCAAATTGTCCTGCAGATGTTCCATGTACGTCATTCCGCTCAACACTGTAAGCACGTTAGGGTAGGTGCCCACAAAACGGAACGCCCAGGAGGCGACGCTGTTTTGCGGTGTGCGTTGTTTCAAAGTGTTGGCAAGCACATCTGGTAAATTAGCCAGTCGTCCGCCGAGCAAAGGCTCCATGATAACTGCCGGAATGTTCAAGTCGGTGAGGCGTTTGTAGAGATAATCGGCGTTTACGTTATCTGCATCAACGTCATGTGCGTGCTCCCAGTCGATGTAGTTCATTTCTATCTGCACGAAATCCCAGTGGTATTTGTCGTGATTGTCCAAGAGCCACTCTATTACTCGCTGATCGCCATGGAATGAGAATCCGAGGTTGCGGATGCGTCCGGCTTTGCGTTCTTCCTGCACAAAGTCAATCATGCCGTTTTCGATATAACGTTTCTGGAACGTTTCCCAGCCATCTAAGCCTTTGCTGCCGTTGCCGACGGAATGCAGAAGATAATAGTCGAAATAGTTGGTCTGCAGCTTCTCGAATGAGTCGCGGTACATCTTTATCGACGCTTCACGGCTCCAGAATTGTGGTGCGAAGTTCGACAGCTTGGTGGCGAGATAATACTTCTCGCGAGGATAACGGCTCAACGCTATTCCTGTGGAAACCTCAGAGTTTCCGCGGCAATACACAGGCGAAGTGTCATAATAATTGACACCATGGTCCATAGCGTAGTCCACCAGCTTGTTGACCATTTCCTGATCTATGACGTTGTCCTTAAAAGGAAGTCGCATCATGCCGTATCCGAGAATCGACACAATGTCGCCGGTGTTGTGGTTGATGCGGTAGGTCATCTTATCCTTCGGGATATCGCCTAATGAATATTTCGTTTCTTTTTCATAATTCTCCGATTTGCAGCCGCTTAACGCAATGGCTGACACGGCCGTAGTAGCTCCTATAACCTTCAGAAAGTCTTTTCTTGATATATTGTTTTCCATGTTATACCTCCTTATGAATTAAATTGCCCTCAACATAAATCGCACTGAACGGGCGGGCCGGACACACATGTTCGCAGGCTCCGCAGCCTATACAGCGTGCCTCGTTGACAACCGGTATCTTCGGTGATGCAGCGTCTTCCGGGTCGTACGGCATCATGGTGATGGCACCAGAAGGACAATGTTTTGCGCAGTTGCCGCATGCCACCCCGTCTCTCAACGGCACGCAGTTCTGTCCAATCCAAACAGCATGGCCAATCTGTATCGCGGTCTTCTGCTCACGTGTCACCTTCTGGATGGCGCCAGCAGGACAAACCTCAGAACAGGCTGTACATTCCGGACGGCAGTAGCCACGTTCGTACGACATCTCAGGCTGCATGAAAGTGTCAAGTCTCGATGATGCACGTAACACGTCATTCGGACAATTCTGTACGCATAGCTGACAGCCTGTGCAACGCGATGTGAAGTTGTCCAAACTCACCGACCCTGCTGGTTTCAATGGTGTTTCACGTTTCGGAGCCTTCTTTTTCTCGATGGTGGCCAAACCGCCGTCGACGACCTTCTCCTGTGCCTGCAATGCCGATGCTGCTGCAACTGTAGCTATAGCTGCAATAAACGTTTTGCGCGAAGTCTTCCCTTCTTTCGAAACATCGGCTATCTTATCGACTTTGCCTACATTGTCGATGTTTCCTGCCAGTCTGTATTTCATTGCATCGCGATGGCATTTATATACGCAGTTGAAGCATGTCACGCATTTCGTGTAGTCGATTTTCTTGTTTTTCGCATCTATGGCCGAACAACGGCAGTTTTTCTCGCAAAGCCCGCAGCTGTTGCATTTCTCGCTGTTGATAACAGGCTTGAAGATGGAGTATTTTGCGAAGAAACCGAGGATGGTCCCTACTGGGCAAATTGTGTTGCAGTACCAGCGTCCTGAAGTCAGTGATAATATGATGATTATCATGAAGTAAGCTGCTGATACAATGAATATCGGCAAGCTCTTGATATAAACATCAACGTGGTAGAATGCATAGCTGTCCCAACGTTCTGCCAAGTAGGCTAATCCGTTGTTAATCAACTGATAAACCGGCGCAAAAAGATTGGATGCGATGCGGCCGTAGATGCTGTACGGAGCAATCAATATCGCTATCGAATTAAGCCCGACGAAGAGTAGCACCGCAAACACCAGCAGTATGCCGTATCTCAGCCATTTGCGACTTTGTTTGAATTTGTAACGGTTCTTTTTACGCTTCTCAGCTATTCGTGAAACTCCATCCTGAAATACGCCGAGAGGGCAGATGATGGAGCAGTAAATCCTGCCGAAGGTCAGCGTCACAATGATAATTGCAAGTACAATTATTGCACTTGACGACAGCAATGCCGGCAGAAACTGCAGCTTCGCCATCCAGCCAAAATAAGCATGCAGCGCTCCTGAAAAGTCCAAAAACAGCAACGTTATCAACGTGAAGCAAATAATTGCCAAAGTAACTCGTAATTTTCTTAACATAATCTATTTATTCAAAATTATCTTCAAAATATACACTTTAAACTTCAAACTCTACACTTTAACCTCTCAAATTTCAATAACCAATAACCAATAACCAATAACCTATTAAGCTAATAAGCTATTTAATCATATTCAAAAACTCTGTTTCATCAATAATCTTTATCCCCAACGCTTCAGCTTTCTTAAGTTTTTCCGGTCCCATCTTTTCACCCGCAACCACAAAATCGGTTTTCGACGAGATGGAGCTCGAGTTCTTGCCTCCCAAATCCTCAATCTTCTGTTTTATTCCGTCGCGCGAGAAGTTGGCAAACACTCCGCTCACCACTATGGTCTTTCCCGCAAGCACCTGGTTTTCAGTAGCGACTTTCTTCTCCTGCGCGAACTGCAGTCCGAAAGCTTTCAAGCGGTTGATAATCTCAATGTTACGCTCGTCGTCAAAGAAGTTGCAGATGCTCAAAGCAATGGTTTCTCCCACTGTATTGATTTCCTGCAGCTCTTCCAACGATGCATTGATGATGTTGTCGATGCTGCCCATCTTATTGGCTATTACCTTAGCAGTTGTTTCGCCCACCTCTCTGATTCCCAATGCATAAAGCACTCTGGCAAATGGCACTTCGCGCGATTTTATCAGCGAATTGAGGATATTGTTGACGGTCTTTTCCTTAAACGAAACCTTTCTCGTCACCGTTTCCGGGAAGAGGCTGGATTCATCTAAAAAAGTTTCTGTTTTTTCCAGCCCGTAAAGCTGGTCGTAAGTCAAATCGTAGAGGTCGGCGTAGTTATTAATAAGGTGGTTGTCGAATATCACTTCGACTTTTCCTTCGCCTAAACTCTCGATGTTCATTGCCTTTCGACTGATAAAATGTTCTATGCGGCCTTTTATCTGAGGTGGACAGCCCATGCTGTTCGGACAGTACCAGGCCGCTTCGCCTTCTTTTTTCACTAAAGTTGCGCCGCATTCCGGACATTTTCCAATAAACTGCACTTCACGGCTGTCGGCTTTGCGTTTCTCAAGGTCTATCCCCACAATCTTAGGGATGATTTCGCCGCCTTTTTCCACCTTCACCATGTCGTCGTAATGCAAACCTAATTGCTTGATAAAGTCGGCATTGTTCAGAGTGGCACGTTTAACTGTGGTTCCTGCCAAAAGCACCGGCTCGAGGTTGGCTACTGGAGTTATCGTTCCGTGTCGGCCTACCTGAAAATCAATCGATAAGAGCTTAGTGCTCACTTGCTCCGCTTTAAACTTATAGGCAATAGCCCAGCGTGGCGATTTCGCCGTTAAGCCGAGTTCCTCGCGTTGTGCAAAACTGTTGACTTTTATAACGATACCGTCAATATCGAACGGCAGGTTCTTTCTTTGAACATCCCAATAGTTGATAAAACTCTCAATCTCGTCGATGTTTTTGCACACTTTCATGTGTTGCGAGATGTTGAATCCCCATTCTTTTGCTGCCATAAGACTCTGATAATGAGTCTGATACGGCAGGTTGTCCATCATCATGTAGTAGCAGTAGTTGTCCAAACGACGACTTGCCGCTTCTTTCGAGTCCTGCAGTTTTATGGTGCCGGCTGTGGCGTTTCGTGGGTTTGCAAATAATGGTAGCCCCAGCTCATCGCGTTCAGCGTTAATCTTGTTGAAACTGTCGTGCGGCATGATGATTTCACCACGCATCTCCAAGAAATCGGGGAAGTCGCCATGCAGTTTCAGTGGTACTGAATGTATTGTCTTGATGTTTGCCGTCACCTCGTCGCCTTGAGTTCCATCACCTCGAGTGACAGCGCGCACCAACAACCCTTTTTCGTATGTCAGACTGATTGAAACGCCGTCGAATTTCAGCTCGCACACAAACTCCACTGGCTCTTCGATGGTTTTTTCTATGCGCTGTATAAACTCTATAATCTCGTCTCGATTATACGAATTTGCCAGCGAAAGCATTGGGTATCTGTGTTTTACGAGCGGAAACTCCTTGGTTATATCGCCGCCGACGCGTTGGGTGGGAGAGGTGGGAAGCGCAAATTCAGGAAACTCCTTTTCCAACGCAATCAGCTCGTTCATCAGCATGTCGAAATCGTAGTCGCTGATGCTCGGCTGCGCCAAGACATAATACTTATAGTTATGATTATCAATAACTTCGCTCAGTTCGGCGATCCGTTTTCTCGCTTCGTCTTTAGTCATAATATTATACAACGAAAGTAAAAATCATCAAGGCAATGTTCAATACTGCAAAAATCATGTAGCAGGTCAATAACAACCATTTGTTTTTAGTCCAAAATGCTGAGTTTTTGTGGAATTCTTTCCATCCCACATAACCTGCAATAACGTATGTCGGCACAGTCAGCAGTAAAACACTCCAATCATCTAAAATGAAGATTGAGTAGACCAGTGTTATCAAGGTCGGCAAAACCAGTAAAATATACTTGCGAAACACTCTGAAAAAGCCGAAAATCAGCATCACCGACATCGGTGGAACTAATGCAACTAGCAAGAATAATCCTACTATTTTTATATTGAACTCCAAGCCGAATACATAATTGAAACAATTGCCGAAATCGCCGAAAAATCTCGTCATTGCCACAAATGGCTTGTGGTATATCACTAAATCGATAATTGTTTGAGTGATGCCCACAGCCAAAACATAGCCAATCAGCGTCATCAAGGCGCCTTTCCAATTTTTCAAAATGAAAAGCGTGATCAATATACCTATATAATATATGAGGCTGTGATAATAAACTGCAAATCCTAGTCCGAGACAGAAGCCTGCAATTATGAAACTCGTGCGGTGAAACTTTTCTGTCTCTAGATTGTCTAATATATATTGCTGTCTCAGAATAAGTACTGTACCGTAAAGCAGGAATGGAAGTGCGACTATTGATGCGTTTGGATGCACTGTCAAGTCAGGAACAGCCCAATACAACGCTCCGAAAGTCGCAATTTCCAACGCCGTCGTCTTGTCGGCTATGATCTTTGTGATTCTATATGCTGTCGTAATGATTAACAACGAGAAAGCTCCCAGAGCCAGTCGTGAAATATACACAATCCAAGGATTAGCCAGCCACGATGTGGGTATGCTGTAATAATTGAAATCGATGTCGTTAAGCCATCCGTCAGTGAACAATGCTGCCAGTATTTTCAAAACCACTGCCAGCGACAATATGTACAGAAGCGGATGCTTTATGCTGAAGAAAAACAGTTTCTCTTTCATAATCAATTATTTATATGTACATTCGTAAATGTCTTTCTGATACAGATCGTTGTAATAATCCTCCATGTCGCTGCAGTCTTTCTTCGAATATGCTCCGTACATTATGCCCTCCGTGCCGTCTTCCAGATTCTTGCAGTAGCAATTGCGCTCGCACGACGATAACACCACCGCAGCAGCCGATAATAACAAAAATATAGCCAAAAACTTTTTCATAGTTTATATATGATCAACTCGCAAAGATAACAAAATTTTATGAAACTTAAATTTTTATTTCAAAAAAATGCTTAATTTCGCCATATCATTTTCACAAGTTTTTTAAATAATCGTCTTATGAAAAAGAGTTTTTCTATATTATTGACAATCATATTGTTATCGCTTTTCGCAAATGCTCAGAATGTTGAAATCCGTGACTGGTGGAACGACTTGTCGGTTTTCCAGGTCAACAAAATGCCTCCCCGCACCAACGTCATCCCGACTCCGGTCGATGATTATTCGCGCTGCTTGAACAGCGACTGGCGTTTCAATTACGTAAAAACTCCCGAAGAAAAAGTTGAAGGCTTTTATAACCCTGGTTACGACTGGCAAAACTGGGATCTGATACCTGTACCGGGCAACTGGGAGCTGAACGGCTACGGCGAACCTGTATATGTCAATGTCGCCAACGAATTCAAGTCAAATCCGCCTTATGCCCCTACCGAATATAACCCTGTGGGCCGTTATATCACTGAGTTTAAAGTGCCGGGCAACTGGGAAGGTCGTAACATCTATCTCAACTTCGGCGCTGTCAAATCGGCAATGTATCTATGGGTTAACGGCAATTTCGTAGGCTATTCCGAAGACTCCAAAACGCCGGCCGAGTTCGACGTAACACCTTATATTATTTGCGGACAGCCTAACATATTGGCTCTTGAAGTTTACCGTTTCAGCGACGGCTCGTACCTCGAGGCACAGGATTTCTGGCGCATGAGCGGCATAACCCGCGACGTGGTAATATACTCAAAACCTAAACTCAACATCTTCGACTTCTACGTAAAAGCCGGACTCGACAGCCGCTATCAAAACGGCACCTTCGCAATGTCGGTCGATATCAACTTCGACCCGAAAAAAATCCCAAGCAAGTTCGACGTTGAAGTGGAGATTGCCGGACTGAAAACCTTCGTTAAAAACGTTCGTAAAAAAGACCTTAAGAAGTTTAAAAACGAGAGGATTTACACCCTCAACTTCGAGAAAACCATCATCCCTAACGTAAAACCTTGGTCGGCGGAGAGTCCTAATCTCTACACCATGACAATCCGACTGAAAGACAGTAAAGGCAACGTCATCGAAAGCGTCAGCTCGAACATCGGCTTCCGTACGGTCGAGATTAAAGACGGATTGCTGCAGGTCAACGGAAAACCTATCATGGTGAAAGGTGTCAACCGTCACGAACATAGCGGCACTACCGGACAATATGTTGACCGCAAGACCATGGAGGAAGACATCCGCATAATGCTCGAAAACAACATCAACACTGTGCGCACCTGCCACTATCCCGACGATATCTACTGGTATGAACTGTGCGACAAATATGGCATCTACGTCATCGACGAGGCCAACAACGAGTCGCATCCGCAGGGCTATGAAGAACACAGCCTCGCTAAGAAAGACGAGTGGAAAGAGGTGTTTTTATACCGATGCAAAAACATGGTCGAACGCGACAAAAACCATCCTTCCATCATAGTGTGGTCGGTGGGCAACGAATGCGGTAACGGCGTCTGCACCAAGTATTGCTACGACTGGATGAAAAAACGCGACACCCGTCCCGTGATCTGCGAACGAGCCATCTATGACGACAACACCGACTATATCGGACTGATGTATGCCAGCGTCGATTATCTCACCAAGTTCGCCGAAGAACATCTCGACAAGAAAAACCGTCCGTTTATCATGGTTGAGTATTGTCACGCTATGGGTAACAGCTGCGGTGGTTTGCAGGATTACATGGACGTGTTCGAGAAATATCCTCAGCTGCAAGGCGGCTGCATCTGGGACTTCGTCGATCAGACTATCATCAAATACGACGAGAAGATGAAGACCCAATGGTATGCTGCAGGTGGCGATCTTGGCCGCATTGCCGACTGCGGCGACGACGACAGCTTCTGCGTCAACGGCTTGATTACCAGCGACCGAAAACCTCACCATCACATGGACGAGGTTAAGAAATGCTATCAGAACATCGCCGTATCAGCCCTCGATGTCGACAACGGAGTGTTCCAGATTGACAACAAATACATCTTCACCGACTTAAGCAATTTTGAATGCGACTATGTGATATTCTCAAACGACAGAACTTACTCAAAAGGCAAGGTTGAACTGAGCTGCCTGCCAGGCGAGTCGCAAACCGTCAACATCAACATTCCTGATCCTTACAAGGCCGAAGAGCTTATCGGAGTGAACCCCAACCAGGAGTTCTTCATCAACTTCTCGTTTAAGACCAAGACTGGAAACGATCTTGTATCTGCCGGCTATGAGGTGGCATACGAACAGATTCCGCTTAACGTCCGTAAGAAAGATCCGGTAAAGGTTACCAACATTCCTAAGCTTGAAGTGAAAAACGGCAATGACGCCGTAGTGCTGAGCAACAAGAACTTTAAATTCACCATCGATAAGAAACAAGGTGTCCCGACCTCGTTTGTCTATCAGGGGATGGAGATTCTCGAAGGTCCAATGCATCCTAACTTCTGGCGCGCACCGACGCTTAACGATGATGTCGACTGGAACGCCAAACGTCTCTGGAAAGCAGCGGGATTAGATAGCTTGACCATCAGCAAAAAATCGTTCGACGTGAAACGTGTCGACGCTGGCAGGGTGGTGGTTACCGTCAACCTCGAGTTCAATAACAACAAAGGCGAGCTGGTGCTGAAAACCAACCAAAAATATGAGGTTTACGGCACAGCCGACGTGCTGGTCACAATGAAAGTGAGGCCTACCGACAAGGTCGTCACCTTCCCAAAGATAGGCACTCAGTTGGTTATGCCGTTTGAGTTTAGCAAAGTGAGATATTTCGGTAAGGACACCGAAAACTATCCTGATAGAGACGCATCGGGAAGGGTAGGGGTTTACGACCGCAACGCCGAGTTCCTCTTCGAGATGCACGAGGAGCCACAGGAAAGCGGCAACCGCGACGAGGTGAGATGGTTTGCTGTCACCAACAAGGCTGGCGACGGTCTCTTTGTGAGCGGCAAGGAACATCTCAACTTCAGCATCTACCGCTATTCCGATGCAGAACTCACCAAAGCTGAGCGTATCAACCAGATAGTGCCCGCAACCTATTGGACGGTGAACATCGACCTCAAGCAGGCTCCTTTGGGAACAGCAACCTGCGGTCCAGGCGCACTCGATAAGTACCTTATTAAAAACGACGTTTACGAATACACGTTCCGATTAAGACCGTTCAAAAAGGGCGAGACGACGGCTGAGAAGCTATACCAGCAGAAGTTTTAACTTTTCCCATCATCAGATAACAGATAAGAGATATTAGAGAAATGATAAGTGAAGAATCCAGAAAAGAACGCAGATCATGGTGGATGCAGTTCCTGATCAGCGTTATCGGAACGGCAATAGGCGTGGGCCTGACGTTTGCCGTGAGCAACAGAATCGAAAACAATAAAAAAGAACAGGCTCAGCGTCTGACTGCCATGATGGTGATTCACGACATCGACGAGACGGTCGAAAGGGTGAAGTCGCTTAAAGATGAGATGGAGGAGCAGTTCAATGCGACACTTTATACAATCAGCCATCTCAACCAGATTGATGATCTTCCGCAAGATACGCTGGTTTTGGCTCTCAGTTATATTGTTCAGGATGAGAATGAGTATAGTTTCGACATGTCGAAAGAAAAGATTTTCCATAGCAGTCCCGATACCTGGCAGAATCTGGGTAGCATGAAGTTTATCGACAATGTGCAGTCGTTTTATTTTAGTCGCCAAAAGTTTCTTGACATGTACAACAAGTCAATTTATTGGCAGCGTCCCGTACAGGCAGGCGAATTGCAACAGATAAACTCCATGGATGAATCGATGAGTGTTGAACAATATCTTGAATCATACAATACGAATCTGCGTAAGTTCCTGAAAGATAAACTGACTGATAGTAATACTCAAAATTACATTAATTATACAGCTTGGCGAATAGGCATTATTACCAATATGATTGAAGATTGTATAAAGCTTAATAACGAGAACAAATTTCTTATGAGCATCACCGACGAGGAAATGGAAGCCTATGTCAACAGCATCAGTAAGACCGGCGTTGCGTTAAAGGAAGAGAATCTGATAGGTACATGGAAAGTGTCGTCGTCCGATGATCATGAAGAGGAATGGGAGTACAGAAAAGACCACACCTGTACGGTTGTAGGTGTTCAATCGGGGATTGCTAACATGCCTTACGCCAAAGGAAAGTTAAAGGCGACTTATACATGTGAAGGAGAATGGAATATTGAAGGAGATTCGTTGATACAAACTCTTGATTGGGATAAATATAATATGAAATTTGACAACAGCGAAATAATAGCTTTGCCTGGACGACAGGATATGCTCGATAATTGGCTGAAGGAATATATGGAATCATATGAAAAGTATGTTAATGAAAAACGTGGTAGTAAAGAGCGTAGAGCATGTGGAGCCTGTATGGATGCATCGGGCGACAAGATTGAGCTGAAACAGACTGATGAAGTCCAATATATGAAACGAAAGAAATGACAATTAACAACTATGAATTGGCAAAGAAATCAAATCTTCTTCAGCTATATCCGCAGCATAAAGAATTGATAGAGAGGTTAACAAAAGAATAATAGAATTAATCCAGAACTCATACGAAATAGTTAAAGCGAAATACAATAAAAAAAGGAAATGAACTGGATAATCTTAATTATTGCCGGCCTCTGTGAAACAGGCTTCGCTTTTTGCCTCGGCAAGACCAAACTCGCAGTTGGTACGGAGTATTGGTTCTGGATTTCTGGTTTTGCCGTGCTTTATGTGTTAAGTGCCGTGCTTTTGGCAAAAGCCACACAGACTATCCCAATCGGCATCGGGCTTGATGTCATGCACCAGCCTCATCAGGCGGTCGGCGTTATTTTGTTCGTCTTCTATAATCAGTATTCTCATTTTTTAAAAGTTTTTGAGAAATAATCGGAATCGTAATTGAATAATAATCGTCAGTATAATCAATGAGCACCTTTTTGTTTGTTAGCAAACGGTAGCGCTCCTCAATGTTGTGGTTTCCCACATGTGCCGAGTCGGTTGCCGACACCATGCGCTTGTTGTTGCACACCGTAATCTGCTCGTTGTTGCCGCTTATCTCAATTGTGAGAGGGTGGGTGTTGGTGTGTTCGTTGTGCTTTATGGCGTTTTCCACAATCATCTGAAGCACCGCAGGCGGCAGGAATCCGTTGCTATTGCTTATTTCAGGTGCGATTTTCACTGTTATCGTTTCTCCGAAACGCTCGTTGAGAAGCATCAGATAGCGTTGCAGATAGGCAAGTTCGTCTTGCACAGTCACAGTGTCGGACTCGAGATGCGTCAGCGTGTAACGATAGACTTTTGAGAGGTTCATCAGATATTCCGAGGCTTTTTTCGGGTTCACCTCAATCAAATCGGCCAAAGTGCTGAAGTTGTTGAACACAAAATGCGGGTTTATCTGGTTTTCCAACGCCATCAGCTTGTAATGGTCACGCTCGCGCTCGGCTTTGTCGTAAGAGCGAAGATAGTAAAACGTCGCCATGAACGAAAAAAGGCAGAACGTGGCGTAGTCGATAAGCAGCTCTATCGGTCGGAACGGCCAGCCTTTGCTGAAGTCAGCCCTTATCTCCTCGTCAAGAAGAAACCAGACAACATAATAAAGCACCCAGCTTATCAGCGAGATGACAATCACCATCAATACCCTGTGCAAAATACGGTTTTTCATCATTTTTTAATTTTTGACGCAAAAATAACGATTTCTCCGTGAAATGTCAAAACAATCACAGTGAACAAGGGAAAAAAGCAGGTGAAACGTAATGGTTTTGTGATTTTTTTTGTATTTTTGCAGTCTGATTTAACACATTACTATTTAACTAAACTCATTTCTAATGAAAAGAATGATTCTGCCGTTTCTCGCAATGGCACTTTTAATGACTCCTTTTGGAGCAAAAGCCCAACAGGGCGTGCAAAACTACGTCTCCGCTTCAGGTTACTTAATCTTTAATGCTCCATTTTATAATACCGGCAATGACGGCTACGCTTTTGATTTCGAGCAAGATTATATTGAAGGCCGACTTGTCAATTGGACTACCATAGATGCTGACGGCGACACCTACAACTGGACACTTTCGCCTATTGGCGAGGGCTATGGCCACAATGGCTCCGATGGCGTGGTGATGTCATATTCCTACAGCAACTACTCCGGTGCGCTCAACCCTAACAATTACTTGGTGTCACCAAAACTGGCGATTACGGCCAATAATCATTACGTGACGTTTTATGCCGCTGCTTTGGACGAGGCTTATCCTGCCGACCACTTCGGATTGGCGGTATCGACCACAGGAACCAATGTGACGGATTTCACCATGCTCCAGGAATGGACTATGACAGCGAAGCAAGGCGGCTGGCATGAATATACCGTTGATTTGAACAGCTATGTTGGCCAGGAGATTTACATCGCCATACGTCATTTCAACAGCCAGAACAACTTCTGCCTTTGCGTGGATGATATCTTTGTCGGATCTCAGGCTCACGACCCGTTGGTAAACTGCAGCATTTCACTTGATGGTGCTACGGTAGCGAATAATGTCACTGGAACCCAGTATCTGCTTGATACCAACGGCTTCGCAAACAACTCTTCGCATAACACAACCATTATAGCCACGTATCAGTCGGGTGCCACTTTGACCAAGTCAACGGATTGGACTTTCCGCTCAGCCGACAACTTCCAAGGCTCGCCAACAGGTCTCCACACCAACAGTGACGGCGATGTTGTCAAACTCAGCTGGACGCTCCCGATGATGAACTCATCGTTCACGGTGGATGAGTTGCTCTACGACTTTGCCGACAGCACCATGTCGGACCTCACTCTGATTGATGCTAACCACGACGGCTACAACTTCAGAGTTTATCCTTTCGGCGGCTACGGCAGTGGCAAATGTCTGAAGTCAGAGTCATGGGTGACTGGCAATGTGGGATCCTTGAATCCTGACAACTTTGTGGTTTTGCCTCGCCTGACCCCTCATGAAGGCGCCACATTCTCATTTATGGCTGTCGATGCTAACATGCCTGGCATTGCTCCCGACCCGGAGCATTTCGGCGTGGCCGTTTCAACATCAGGAAACACGAATCCTTCTGATTTCACTATGATTCAGGAATGGAACAGCACAGGAACATACACTGAATATTCCGTCAATCTTTCGGCATACATTGGACAGCAGATTTATGTTGCCATCCGTCACTTCAACACAACTGGAGAGACCTATTATCTTTATGTAGATGACATCCGTGTCACTAATGTTGAAGCAGAAATCACTCGTCCTGCAAAAGGCGCTTTGGTATATGCGAACGACGAGCTTATCGCGATGCTGAATCTCGGTGAGACGAGTTTTACACACAATGTGAACCGATCTAATATTGATTATTGCATCCGTGTTATCCAAGAGGGAAGCAAGGATGACGGCACCTATTATGCACTAGCAGCTCCACAATGTGCCAATGCCGATGTGGAATGTGTAGCGGCTAAGAATCTGTCGGGCGAATGGGATGGTCATAGAGTTATCCTCTCATGGAAGCGTGACTTCTTCATCGATTTTGAGAACGATCCGCAAGGCTGGTCGATGCTTGATGCCAACGGCGACGGCTATAATTTTGGCATCTACATGGGAGGCGGCATGAACCCTGACGGCAGTGTCAACACCACCAACACCAACGCCTGCCTGAGTTCGTTCTCATACATCAACGGTGTTGGCGACCTCAATCCGAACAATTATGCATTTATGCCGAAAGTTAAGGTTCTTCCGAATGCAAGCATCGAGTTCTATGCATCGGGTTACGACCCGAGTTATCCGAACGAGCCTATCGCTGTTTCAGTAGCCTCTGCCGATGGCATGACAATCGCCGATGTGCAATCGTTTGTGACATCATATCCATATAACAAATACACGGTCGATCTTTCGGCTTACGCCGGACAAGAGGTTTTCCTTGGTTTCCATCATCAATCCAATGTCGGACAATACGCGGTTGTTATCGACAACATCACTGTTACTAACGCCGTATGGGCAGGTACAGCCAGCGAAACTGCCCGTTACCAAATCTATCGTTCGTTTGACGGCTCAAACTACAATATGATCGGCTGGGCTGATGGCGATGCCGTAAGCTACAACGACAACGATATCCAAGCCATCAACTGCTACTACAAAGTGACAGCTGTCAACACCATGCCTGGCAACGAAACTTGCGAGTCGGCTCCCGCAATGGCCGCTGACGGCATTCACGACTATGTTACAGTGATTACCGACGGCGTAAATGAACTGAACGCTGACACTAAAGTCTATCCTAACCCAACCAACGGTCAAGTCAACATTGAGGTTGAAGGCATGAACCGTGTGACTGTGACAAACGCTTTAGGACAAACCGTTTTCGATGCTCCGACCGATGGCAGTCAGATGGTTCTTGACCTGTCGCAATACGGTACCGGCATCTATCTGCTTCGCATCGGCTGTGAAAACGGAGTCTGTGTGAAACGGGTATTGGTAGAATCAACACGACAATAAGTATCAGAACGTTGTCGATGACAGGCTTCATCATTTCGTCATAGCCTGCAGGCATCTACTCGACGGCAGCTGCAAGAGAGCCAGCGGTGTCGGTCCAAGATGGGCAATCCCCATCAACAAAAGTTTTAGTTTTTTGCAATCATAAATTATAATGAAATAGCTTATATTAGTTTTTTATTATCTTTGCAAAAAATACTAAACAATGAAAAAACTATTACTTTTCGCAGCCATTGCAATGCTGATTTTTGCAGGATGTAGTAAAAAACAAAGTATCTATGACTTCTCCGTTAAGGATATCGATGGGAAAGAAGTGTCAATGAGCCAATATAAAGGCAAAGTGCTGCTGATTGTCAATGTGGCAAGCAAATGCGGTCTCACTCCGCAATACGAAGGCCTCGAAGCGCTTTACCAGAAATACAATGACCAAGGACTGGAAATATTAGCGTTCCCTTGCAATCAGTTTCTTGGACAAGAACCTGGCACAAACGACGAGATTCAGAGCTTCTGCTCGCTGAATTACAATGTGACTTTCCCTATTTTTGACAAAATCGACGTCAACGGCGAGAACGAGAGCCCGCTCTACACTTACCTGAAGGCGCAGGCTCCGTTTGCTGGCTATCCTGAAGGTGGTGAGGAGTTCGGCGACATGCTCACACAGATTCATCAGAAGACTGGCACCGGATTCGAACAAGGCGACGCGATCAAATGGAATTTCGGGAAGTTTTTAGTTTCACGCGACGGCAAGACCATCATCCGCTTCGAGCCGATGGTTTCACCAGACATGATTGAAGAAGCAATCGTGGAAATGATATGAAAAAGGATCAGCATACTGTCGTCAGCATAATGCATTACGTCAGGCTGTTGTTACGCTCGGCTATCTTCATCGTGTTGCTGGTGCTGTATATCCTCAACCGTACACGTGGTGGAGAAGACATTGAGCAGATCATTGAAGGCAGGCCTGCCATACTGGTGGCTATATGGCTGGTTTTTGTCGTTGAGATGGCTCTTCGTTTCTTTCCGTCAAAGTTGGAAAGTCCTGGGTGTCAGAAGCAGTTTAGCCACAATTATGTGAAGACGGGCACGATGGGAGATCACTTTTTTCCGCCATCCCGAACGTTTTTCGGAAAACACCAACGGATACATGGGATGCCGAAATTGCTCCGAGAGACTCTGTCTTCACAAGAAACAGCTCAACAAATTATGGAGGGACTCTGCCGCCGCGTTCAAAAAACGCGACCGTTGGCTGTTAAGGAAATGATGTCACTGCTTCATTCAAAAGTCTCAAAAATGCCGGAATCGGAACTTGGTTAATAAATTAAAAAGCCCGC
Source organism: uncultured Bacteroidales bacterium (assembly GCA_905234275.1). Taxonomy (GTDB): domain Bacteria; phylum Bacteroidota; class Bacteroidia; order Bacteroidales; family F082; genus Limimorpha. The sequence goes on from CAJOHD010000001.1 coordinate 564,475, forward strand.
ATTTCTGCGAGCTTTAGATTTTTGTCGGGGTAGCAGGATTCGAACCTGCGACCCCCTGCTCCCAAAGCAGGTGCGCTAGCCGGACTGCGCTATGCCCCGAATCCACATTTTTTGTCGGGGTAGCAGGATTCGAACCTGCGACCCCCTGCTCCCAAAGCAGGTGCGCTAGCCGGACTGCGCTATGCCCCGATTCTGCGGAGAAGGGGGGATTCGAACCCCCGGTAGCCTTAGGGGCTACGACAGTTTAGCAAACTGTTGGTTTCAGCCACTCACCCACCTCTCCGTGTTCTGTGGTTTTGCGGGTGCAAAGATACAACATTTTTAATTATACAAAACATTTTTTGAAAAAATTTTTTCTGCCCTTATTTTACAATTGATTTTCATATTTTTATTACTTTTGCGAAAAATAAAAACACCATGAAATTACGTAACTTTTTATCACTTTTTATCGTCGCAACAGCTTTATTTTTAAGCTCTTGCAGCTCAAACAACGAAAAACAGGCACCTAAAGCCAAAAACGTCATCGTTCTTATTGGCGACGGAATGGGACCGGCTCAGGTTTATTCGCTCATCCTCACAAGTCCAGAGAAGACCGCTTTCCAGCGCTTCCCATATTCAGGATTTTCAATCACGAAGTCAGCTTCAAACGAGATTACCGACTCAGCAGCAGGCGGTTCAGCTATCGCCAGTGGTACAAAGTCGAACAACGGCAACGTAGGAATGAACGCCGACAGCATCCCGGTACCAAGCATGCTTGAGATTTTCGCCGATCAAGGTAAGAAGACAGGCGTTGTAGTAACATGCGCTGTAACTCACGCTACCCCTGCCGATTTCATCGCACATAACATCACACGTAAGGACAACGAAGGTATAGCCCTCGAAATCTCGCAAAAAGAGAAACTCGACGTGCTTTTCGGAGGCGGCAAGAAATATTTCACCGAGCGTAAAGACAGTCTCGATCTTCTCGGAAAGATGTGGGACAACGGCTGGAACATCTATGATTCACTAGCTCAGATTGAGGACAACAACGCCAGAACCATGGTGCTCACATGCCGCAAACACCCTGTAAAAGCTCCGGAACGCGGCGATTTCCTGCCTAATGCTACAGCTAAAGCCATCGAGATGCTCAACACTAGCGAAAACGGCTTCTTCCTAATGGTAGAAGGCTCGCAAATCGATTTTGCCTGCCACGATAACGACTCAGCTACTCTCGTCGAAGAGATGCGCGACTTCAACAAGACACTCAACGTGGTGCTCGATTTCGCCGAGAAAGACGGCAACACCCTTGTTGTTGTGACAGCCGACCATGAGACAGGCGGTCTCACTATCGTCGACCCTGAAGGCCGTTACACACGCACCGACTTCAAGTGGAGCACAGGAAGCCACTCGGCAGTGTTTGTCCCGGTGTTCTCCTACGGACCAGGCGCAAAGCGTTTCTCAGGCATCATGGATAACACCGAAATTATTGGCAGAATAATGGAAATTGCAAAATAATTTAATTTTTTTTCATAAGTATAAAAATATTTGTATATCTTTGCACTGATATTTAATCAGTTAAGACTTAACAATATTTTTATTATTTATGAAGATTTTTATAGCAAAGTTATCTCCGCGGACAACTGTCGATGATGTGAAGCATCTTTTTGAACGTTTCGGCACTGTTTCCTCATGCAAGGTCATTATGGACCATGAAACGAAGCGCTCGAAATGCTACGGTTTTGTCGAGATGCCTAACGACAGTGAGGCGTATGTTGCCGTTGTTGAGACCAACGAAATGGACTTTATGGGCAGCGTTATCAACGTGAAGAAGTCGAAACCACAGCCAGCAGGTGGCAAGAAATAGACATAAACCGTTGAGTTACAGTTATTTATAAAATACAAATAATTTTTTGTATTTTTGGTTATCATTTTATAAAAAATTTGTAATTTTGCAGTCGCTAAAAGCAATGGTCTGGTAGCTCAGCTGGATAGAGCAACAGCCTTCTAAGCTGTGGGTCTTGGGTTCGAATCCCAACCGGATCACAATATGTATCTACAAGTACATCCGGAAAATCCGAATCCTCGTCACATTAAGATGATTCTTGAGTGTCTTAATGATGACGGGGTTATTATTTTCCCCACCGACACAATTTACGGTATCGGATGCAGCATTAAGAGCAACAAGGCTTTCGAGCGCATCGCCCAGATCAAGGGAATAAAAAAGGAGAAAGCCGTTTTCTCGTTCATCTTCAACGATTTGAGTCAGCTTTCGGAGTTCACCAAGCCTATCAGCAACGAGGTGTTCAAGCTTATGAAGCGCAACCTTCCAGGTCCGTTCACCTTCATCTTGGAGGCCAACAACAACATCCCGAAGCTTTTTCAGAGCAAGCGCAAAACCATCGGTATCCGTATTCCCGACCAGCCCATCATCACCAATATCGTCCGTGAGTTAGGCTGCCCAATAATGACTACATCTATCCTTGACGAGGATGAAATTTCAGGTTTTTTGACCGATCCTGAGGAGATAAATGAGCATTATAAAGACCGTGTCGACATCATCATCGACGGCGGTGTGGGAGAAAACAAGGGGAGTACCATTGTCGATTGCACTGATAATGAAATACTTATCACCCGTCAGGGCAAAGGAATTCTCGATTAAAAATTTTTCAAAATTTTTGTTGGAGATATTTAAAAAAGCAGTATTTTTGCAGTCGCAATTGAACGTTACAAGTTCAATGACTTGGTAGCTCAGCAGGTAGAGCATCACACTTTTAATGTGGGGGTCCTGGGTTCGAGCCCCAGCCAGGTCACAAAAAAAAGACCTTCAATCGAAGGTCTTTTTTGTTTATTCGAGGTAAGTATATCCGTAAAGTCCCGATCGGTAATTCGACAAGAACTCTTTTCCTTCTTCCACTGTGATCTTTCCAGCTTTCACGCAGCTCGTAACCCATGATTCGACGGTACGGACGAGCTTCTTAGGACTGTATTGAACGTATTCGAGAACCTCGGCAACGGTCTCACCGTCGATGAGCTGGTCGATGTAATAGCCTTTTTCATCAACAGAGACATGAACGGCGTTGGTGTCGCCGAAGAGGTTGTGCATATCGCCCAAAATCTCCTGATAAGCGCCCACAAGGAACACACCTATATAATATGGCTCGTTCTTGGTGAGGGTATGCACCGGAAGATTGTGCGACAGACTGTGTCCGGTGACGTAGGTGGTCATCTTACCGTCTGAGTCGCAAGTAATATCTTGCAAAGTGGCTTCACGGTCAGGATATTCGTTCAAACGATGGATAGGCATTGTAGGGAACACCTGGTCGATAGCCCATGCATCAGGCAACGACTGAAACATTGAGAAGTTGCAGAAGTATTTGTCGGCCAACAACTTAGGCAGTGCTAACAATTCGTCAGGAACACGTTTTTGCTGTTTGGCTAATTGGTTGATTTCCAACGCTACTGACCAGAAGATACGCTCAATCTTGGCGCGTGTCTTAAGGTCGAGAAGTCCCATATTGAACAGGTCGAGGGCTTCCTCACGGATTTCCTGTGCATCGTGCCAGGTTTCGAGCATCGACGACTGCTTGCTAGTGAGGTTGTCCCAAGTTTCATAGAGGTCGTGAATCAACTCGTGGTCTTCAGGTTCCACCTTTTCATTTTCATCGTCCCATGTAGGCAGTGAGGCTGTCTCCAAGACTTCCATAATCAACACCGAGTGATGTGCTGTAAGCGCGCGACCCGATTCGTTGATGATGTTAGGGTGCTGCAGATTGTTTTTATCGCAGGCGTCGACGATAGAGAAGATGGCGTCGTTGACGTATTCCTGAATGGTATAGTTGACCGAGCTGGCGCTGTTGGCTGAGTGTGTGCCGTCGTAATCGACACCCAGACCGCCGCCAACGTCAACAAACTCAACGTTGAAGCCCATCTTGTGAAGCTGTACGTAGAACTGTGCGGCTTCCTTCAAGGCTATCTTTATGCTTCTGATCTTTGTAACCTGACTGCCGATGTGGTAATGCACCAGCTTGAGACAGTCCATCATGTTGTTTTTCTCAAGAAATTCAAGAGCTTCGAGCAATTCGGATGATGAGAGACCGAACTTTGAGGCGTCGCCGCCTGAGTCTTCCCATTTGCCTGCTCCTGAGCTTGCCAACTTGATGCGGATACCAATCATCGGGGAGACTTTCAGCTGTTTCGACAGCTTGGCGATGAGGCGCAACTCGTTCATCTTCTCAACAACGATGATGATGGTGCGACCCATCTTCTGGGCGAGAAGTGCGAGCTCGATGAAACTCTCGTCTTTGTAGCCATTGCAGATGATAAGCGATTCGCTATCGGTGTTTGAAGCAATAATGGCGTGGAGCTCAGGTTTTGAGCCTGCTTCCAGTCCGATGTTGAACTTCTTTCCGTGGCTGACGATTTCCTCGACCACAGGACGCATCTGGTTGACTTTGATAGGGAAGACGATGAAGTTCTTACCTTTGAAATCGTATTCCTTAGCCGCCTGTTTGAAGCAGGAATCGATTTTCTCGATACGGGTGTCGATGATGTCAGGGAAACGAATCAGCATAGGAGCCGACACGTCGCGGAGTTGCAATTCGTCGACAAGTTCACGAAGGTCAACAGAGGCGCAACCTTCACGCGGAGTAACAACCACGTTACCTTTCTCGTTGATAGAGAAATAGTTAATGCCCCAGTTGTTGATGTTGTAGAGCTCAGCAGAGTCCTCAACACGCCATTTTCTCATACTTCTTCCCATAGTTGCAATAATTTTGAGGTGCAAAAATATGAATAATATTTATTAGTATCAACTTTTTTTTAATTTAATGAACTTTTAAACAATTAAACTATTAAACTTTTGTATTTTTGCAAAAAATACAGAGATGACACTGATTTGTGATTGCGGTTCGACTAAAGCCGAATGGGTACTTTTGGATGGCGATAATGTAGCTAAACGTTTTGTTACCACCGGTTTCAATCCTAATTTCACTGATGGTGAGACGATAAAAAACATTGTCGGTGAAGCCAAAGATACTGTTGGTAATCAGTCGATTAACAAGATTCGTTTTTACGGTTCGGGATGCGGCACTGAGGCTAATCAGAATAAGGTGGCGATGATTTTGGCTATGGTGTTTAAAATCAACGACATAGAGGTGTATCCTGATACGTTGGGCGCTTGCCATGCTTTGTTTGGCAACAATCCCGGTGTTGCCTGTATATTGGGGACAGGCTCGAACGCATGTGTTTATGACGGGAAGGAAATCACAGAAAGTGTTGCCTCGCTTGGCTTTATGATAGGCGACGAGGGGAGTGGCTGCCACATCGGAAAGCGCATTGTGCACGATTATTTCTTAGGCTTGATGCCTGAGGATTTGAGAAAGAAATTCGATGAGAAATATCATCTTGACAGAGAAGCTTTTTTGAAGCGCGTTTATCAAGGCGAGCAGCCGTCGAGATTTCTTGCTGAATTTGCGAAGTTTGCAGCTGAGAATATTGAAAATGAATATATTAAAATAGTTGTTGGTGATTGTTTTGAAGCATTTATAAACAGCAACTTCACTTGTGACGCTTTAGGCTTCGTTGGTTCAATTGCTTACGTTTTTCAAGATATCCTCTTGCAAGTTCTTTCAAATCACCACATTACCTGCTCGAAAATCCTCAAAAACCCTATGGATGGGCTGATTGAGTATTACAAAAACTAGAATGAGATAGCGAGTTTGAGTTTGTAGGCGAAGTTGTCGGCTACATTGTCGAAAGAGTTGGCACCGTAGCGGTAGAAGACTCCGAAACCGATTTTTGAGACGCTCACTTTCAGCATGTTGTCGATTACGAGACCGCTTTCGTAGAAGCCGTCCTTCATACCCGGATTACCCCATCCGACGTTGGTGGCGAAGATGAATTCCGGACTGAAATATTTGGTTTTGAAGAACTTACCGAAGTTATGGGTGAAGAACAACAGTGCAAACTGGTCGCAGATGAATTCGTTGATATGCATTGTGGCAAAACTCTCAGTCGAATAGAGCGCAAAACCGTGGTTGTTGGCGAAAATGTTGAAGTTTTCGAACACAGGGACGTCGCCGAAAATGTATCCGGCCTGAAGGGTGATGGTCGTTTTTCCGATGTAGCGCGTTAAGAATGAATATGTAAGCTGTGCCTGCAGTTTGTCGAAGTTATACGGACAATCCAACACGTCTTTGAGTCCTTTCTGATAGGAGAGCCAGATGACAGGTTTGCCCGATTGCACTGTTACCAGACCTTTCGGAGTTAGCATATAACGTTCGCCAGGTGCTATGCGGAGCTTGAAATCGATAGTGGTGAGACGATGAGTCTCGTCTGACCATTGCTTATCGCTGAGGCTGAATTTCACGTAGCCTCTTAAAACCTTGGCTAATCGGGTGGACAGCTCAGCCGACGCTGTGGTGTTGAGAGTGGTCCATTTTATGTAAAAATACTTATAGTTGCTCTCGTTGAGAGGGTTGTAGGCGCTGTTGAGGAAACCATAATCGCCGAATGCCTGATAGATATGGTCGATGCTTAGTTTGAGTCCGAAATCCTGTTTGCGGTTGAATTTTATCTCGACATTGCCGCCGTAGTTTGAATGTTTTGCACCGAACCAATAGCCGTAATAGCCGCCGACTTTCAGATATTTTGACAACCGCTCGTTGGTGCTTAAACCCAGTCCGAGGTATAACTTGTTACCTATATTATAATTCAGGATGTCGCCCAGTCCGATGTTGAATTTTCCCCAAGGGATGGAGCCGTCTTTTATGATGCTGTGGGCGGCGTTCATGAGGTTGTCGACATCGATACCGCTATCTTCGATTATGGTGTCGACAAAGCGGTAAGTGTTTAATATTCTTTCGTTTAGACTGTCGGTGCGATAAGTGTTCCAATATTCTTCGTCCTTCTCGCCTGAGTCCTCGGCGATGTCGATATCGGTTGAACCGAACTTCTTGTTTTCAATCTTTTCGTTGATTTTTATGTCGCGGATATAGCTTTTTCCGATTCCGTTGAGAGAGGTGTTGGTGTTTTCGGGTGAACCTGTGCCAACTTCCAACGCATGGTCGTATGCTAGCATCCTCAAGAATATGATATCGGTGTTGAGCTGCACAGGAAACCACACTGAGTCGTTGATTTTCGAATAAAGCTGCTGAATCTTGACGTCTAAGGTGTTTGTTTGATCGGCTGCTTCTGCTTTCACGTTGACGATAGCCCATCCGTCGGAAGTTATTGTCATTACGCCTTTAAGAGCGTCGAAAGTGGTGTTGCGACGAGGTTTGAACGATATTATATATAAGGAGTCGCCTTCTGCAGTGGGCATTACCGATTCCAGGCCGAAGAAATAGCGCGATTTGCTGCCCGGTGTTATCGGGTTGACGTAGTTTTTCTCGTAAACGGTGATGAAATCGTCATAAAAATGATAGCTTTGCATTCCGTCGAGAACATAGAAATACATGGGATTTTTCAGTCCTGATATCTTGTTGGCCTTGATTTCGCGTTTGTTGGTGTTGGGTTTTTTATGATAGATGTCGGAGACGGTCTCCATCACCATAATGTCGTTATCGCGCCAAAGTTTACCGAAATCGGCAAACACTGAGTCGGCAACCTCGGTGGTGTCGACGGTGAAAACCATACGGTCGTAAATCGTATATGAGTAAAAATCAAGCATTTCGGGGTTGTTGTGCTTGCGGTTTCTCACCACGCTGTCGATGATACGGTGGGCGGGATTCTCGCCGGCTTTGAACACGACCTCCTGCAGCTGATAGCTGATAGGGGATAACAATATCTTTTTGCTTAACTTTTCTACAGGAACATGTTTTTTTTGATATCCGACATAAGAAAAAGTTAGATTCTTGATTTCTTTTTTGCTTGAAATGGTGAAGTTTCCGTCGATATCTGTAGTGGTTCCAAAGGTGCCGTCGTCGTTGATTATAATGTTTACAAAAGCCAATTTCTGTTTCGTAACGCTATCCATAACAGTACCATGAACGCTGAAAATCTGAGCGTTAGCAGCAACTGCCGCAATGATTAGAATTACAAAAAATATAAACTTCTTAAGCATTAAAATCAATTTGGATGCAAAAATACAAAATTTTTGTATTTTTGCGTTTTAGTTTTAAACTATTAAGCTATTAAACTGTAAACTAAAATGGCAGACGGATATTTAGAGAAGCGCATGGAAGAATTCGCTTCGGGCGCTAAGAAAACAGTAAAGCACGTTTCGTTGGACACTCTGTTTGAGAAAAACCGCAGCTATCGCGGGTATAAGAAAGACTTTGTGGTGACTGGCGACATGCTGAAGCGCATAGTGAATGTGAATACTAAAATTGCATCGGGAAAGAACCAGCAGGTGTTGCGTTTTAAGCTTGTGACAAAAGGCGAGGATGCTGATTTTGTGTTGAAGAATATCAAGCTCGGAGGCATGCTTCCAGAGTTGCATCTGCCGTATGAAGGCACTGAGCCTGAGGCGTTTATCATAGTCTGCACCTCGGCACCGGAGACCAAAATCATCGATATCGACCTTGGAATATCACTTCAGAGTATGTCGTTGAAAGCCACAGAGATGGGGCTCAACTGCGTGATGATTTGCGCTTTCAACAAAGTGAATCTGGTGGAGCATTTCGGTTTGCAACATGAACCGTTGGCGATTTTGGCAGTGGGTAAGGGCGCTGAGAAGATCAAACTGAAGACTATAGGCGTTGACGAGAGTCGCGCATATTACCGTGTTGACGGTGTGCATTATGTGCCTAAAGTGAAGCTTGACGATATCCTGATTTAGAATTTTATTTTTATAGAGAAGAAAATTCCCCATTTGTCAACCTCGGGATGATCGAGGTAGTTGAATCGGCGTACATAGTCTATCCTTAAGATACTGAATATGTTAGCTATACCTATGCCGCCTTCGATATAAGGCTCTTTTTCCAAAGAATAGGTCTCGGTTTGCCCATCGGGATTGGTAGGGAATTTGAAGAGGTTCTCGTTGCCGTTTGCAGGGTTGCACTCGTTGGAAATTCCACCCCAGACAGCTTTTAGAGAAAACACTTCACGGAGTTTCAGTTTCCCAATGAGAGGCACTCGGTTGAGGAGGAATCCGTTCATGTTGTACTCAAACATCCCCTGAATGTAATACTGACTGACAAACTCATAATAGTTCATGAGGTTGAAACCTCTGTCGTCGTAGTATACTCCTTGATTTGCGCGGTGTACGAACAGGAGAGGATAAGGTGCTTCGCCCATAACCATGCCGCCTGTGATATCCAAATCGGCTATTCCGAGCACGCTCAAAAACCAGCGTTTGCTGAACATCGCCTGTATTTTGTGATATTCGTAATCAGAACCGAGATATTTGCCGCCATAAGCGTAACCAATAGTAAAAACAGGCGCTACAGAACTTGACAGAGGCTTGCGGTATTGATTATATTGAAACACTTTCTCGTTGTAAGCGAAACGTAAAGCCAATCCTATGCAGTTGGTAATGAACGGGTTGTAGATTTTTCCGCCGTTAGTCTCGTAAACGAGATCACCAAGCGGACGTTGCTCCTCATATTCGACAAACAGCTTCAGCCCGATTTGGTTTTCAGTCTCAAAATCGTACATCATTTTAGCCTTGTCGATGAAAAGCATCTTGTAGTTGGCCTGACGACTGATAGATCGTCCGAGACGGTCGATATCTTCGTTATAACTATATCCGAATGAGCCCATTCGCGGGATGTCGGTGTTGTGCTCATAAGAGAGAGTGAGAAGATTCATCGGGAACTCCCACTGGTTGTTGACTTTTTTGTTGAACGAGTACATTACCTGTCCGCGATACTTGAATTTCTGGTCTCTCGTACCGTAAGCGAGAAATCCTTCAAGGAAAATGTGTTTGTGGAAGTTGGTGTTGGTTTTTGCTCCAAACCTCAGTCGCCAGCCTTCTATTTCGTTGTAACTCAGCATGTTGAACACTGGGCCGATGTCGATCGGACCACAATCGATGTAGTTGTATCCAAGAGCCATCGCAGTTCCTGTTGCGAGCTTGAATCCTAATACCTGCTTGAGTTTTTCGGTATCTTCAGCTATGCGTTTTTCGTGATATGAGAGGCTGTCGGTACGTTTTGTGTCCCAATATTCCTCATCTTCACGATGATCGTAGAACGCTTTGCTTCGTGTTTTAGCCGGCTTGTTGGCATAAAAACTATTCGGCAACGGCTGATTTATCTGGATGTTTGAGAAGACACCAGAACGTTTTCCGTGAAGGGCTACACCGAGATAATAAATGTCGGCCACGAGGTTATAGCGAGTAGGCATCATCACCGAGCCGACTTTCTCATATTCCTGTTCAAACATCATGGCTTCGACGAAGTTGGTGCCTGAATGACGAGGAAGCTGCAGCTGCACCTTCTTTACCATATACGAGGAGTCGTTGGTAATCCAAAGACTGCCGCAAAGGCCCATATCCATCTGGTTGGCGGGAGTGAACGACAAAACGATACATTTCTCATTATCGTATTGAACCGTGTCGACTATATAAAAATGATAGAAAGTGATTGCTATCGGCGACATAGGGGAGGTGTAGGCGTTGTTGAAAAGGTTGATGTTGCGATCGTACACATCGACAAACCCTATCCAGTTGTCGATAACCGCCTCCATGGAAGTGTAATCAAAGAATTTGCTGATCAAAACGTCTTTAGTATCAATGACTTCCGTTGTGAGGCAATGCGGCTCCTTGCGGTAATAAGTCTTTGATAAAGTCTCAACAAAATACAACGAGAGATAATTTCTGCCAGTCAGCTCGGATGGACGGATGTTTTCGCAAACGAATTTCATGTTTCTCATAAACCACCTGTCTTCAAGGTTGTTGCTGAGATTTGACGGACCTAGTTCCAGTTTGCTGTACTCGTCATATTGGTAATAGTCGAATCCCGAGAGGCTATTGCGTTCAGCGTTTTTCTGCACCTTTCTTATGAGATCGACCGCTGAGTTGTTTTTTCGACTGTATCGCTCTTTGATTTTTCGCTGAGCTTTGACTTCGGCCTTGGGTAACGTTATCGACACCGATTCCATCTTCACATCGATGGTTTGTGTAGTGAAACGTTTGATTTTCACCATATAAGGCTTATAGCCAGCATATTCAAAGGTCAGATAGTCGAAAATCTTATCTGATTCGAGACGATAAACACCATTGACATCGCTGGTGGTTCCAAATGTCTGACCATCAACGGTGTATGAGATGTTGGCGTATGGTAAAGTCTCTCCTGATTCTATATCAATAATTTTGCCTTTCACAACTGTCTGTTGCGCCAGAGTCACCACGGAGGTAAGTAATATTGATATTATCAGGAGACACTTTTTCATTCATTATTCAACGGTTACGGATTTTGCCAGGTTACGAGGCTGGTCGACGTTGCAGCCGCGCAGCACGGCGATGTAGTAGGCGAGGAGCTGCAGCGGGATGGTGGCGAGCAACGGGGCGTAAGTGCATTCTGTATCAGGGATTTCGATGACGTAATCAGACATCTCTTTTACCAGAACGTCGCCTTCTGTCACTACACTGATAATCTTTCCGTGACGAGCTTTCACTTCCTGAACGTTGGAAACGACCTTCTCGTAAGTTGACTTGTTGGTAGCGATGAAGATAACAGGCATGTCCTTGTCGATCAAAGCGATAGGACCGTGTTTCATCTCAGCTGCCGGATAACCTTCAGCGTGGATGTATGATATCTCCTTGAGCTTCAAAGCGCCTTCAAGAGCCACCGGGAAGTTCTGCAAACGTCCGAGATAGATGGCATTGTGGCAGTCTTTCATCTCAGCTGCGATATCTTTCACGATGGCGCTTCTCTCCAAAGTGGTCTGAATCTTCTCAGGAATCATGTCGAGTTCGTGGATGAGCTCCATAATCTTTGATTTCGGCAGATGTCCGTTGAGCTCAGCGAGATGTATTGCGAGCATGGTCAAAACTGCTACCTGAGCTGTAAATGCTTTTGTTGAAGCAACACCGATTTCCGGACCTGCGTGGGTGTAGATGCCGGCGTTGGTAGCACGCGAAATTGACGATCCGATAACGTTGCAGATGCCCAGAACGGTTGCGCCTTTTTCTTTCGCAATCTCAATGGCTGCAAGGGTGTCGGCTGTCTCACCTGACTGTGAGATGGCGATTACGACATCGTCAGGGAAGATGACAGGTTCACGATAACGGAACTCTGAGGCGTATTCCACCTTTACGCGGATGCCGGCATAAATCTCAATGAGATAGCTGCCCACGAGAGCTGCGTGCCATGATGTTCCGCATGCCACAATGATGATGTTGCGAGCGTTGAGAATCTTCTTCTCATAGTCGAAGATACCGCCTAATGTGATTTTTCCAAGATCTGCGTGCAGACGTCCACGCATAGTATCGCGCACCGTGGTCGGCTGCTCGTAAATCTCTTTCAGCATGAAGTGCTCAAAGCCGCCTTTTTCAATAGATTCGAGGTTCAGCTGGAGTTCTTGTATATAAGGTGTCATCTCGACATCGTCGATGGTCTTGAGTTTCAACTCTTCGCCGAGTTTCACCTTCACAACCTCTTCATTTTCAATATAAACCACCTGTGACGTCATTCCGACGATAGGGGTTGCGTCAGAAGCGATGAAGAACTCACCTTCGCCTATACCTATTACCATAGGACTGCCTTTACGCGCTGCAATTATGGTGTCGGGATGGCTTTTTTCAATCAAAGCGATAGCGTATGCACCGTTGACGTGGTTGAGAGCAATACGGGTAGCTTCAAACAAATCGACTTTCTGAGTGAGCTGCACGTCCTCGATGAGGTTCACCAAAACTTCAGTATCAGTGCTCGATTTGAACTTGTAGCCACGTTTACCTAATTCTTTTTTAATGGTCAGATAATTCTCGATGATTCCGTTATGAATCATGGCTAAATTACCTGAACGAGATATGTGCGGATGGGCGTTGATGTCATTAGGTTCACCATGTGTTGCCCAACGGGTATGGGCTATACCGATATGTCCACTTGTATCTTTTCCTGATGCAAACGACACTAAATCAGACACTTTGCCTTTTGTCTTATAAACATTGAGTTCATTTTTCTCGTTAAGCAGAGCCACTCCGGCGCTGTCGTAACCACGATATTCGAGGCGTTTCAAACCGTTAATCAAAATCGGATAGGCGTCTCTTTTACCAATGTATGCTACTATTCCGCACATATTAAAATGATTTTAAAATCTAAAATATTTATTCAACTTGCAAAGATAATTTTTTCTGAAATATGATTGAAAAATAATTTCAAAAATTAGTAAAAAATTTTACCATTTTGTTTTTGTATCCTAAAATTTTGCTATTTTTGCAACCTGTTAGTAAAATGATTTACTATATACTAATTTACTTTTATGGAATATAGGTTTAAAGGACATCTTGTAGAGGAATTATATAAGGATTACAGGATAAAAGAGGGCATGAAGGCGTGCATGAACTGCGGTGTTTGCACAGCTGTCTGTCCGGCTGCCGAGTTTTACAAATACAATCCGAAGAACATTGTGAACATCGTCGCGCGTAAAAACGAGGACGATCTGGAGGAACTCTTGAAGAGCGACACCATCTGGTACTGCGGTGAGTGTATGTCGTGTGTGACACGTTGTCCAAGAGCTAATGCACCGGGATTGGTGATTATGGCTTTGCGAAAACTTTCGATGAGAAGCGGACTTTACATGCAATCTGAGAAGGGAAGACAGCAGTATGTGGTGGTTAAAGACTTGTGCAGCAATATTTTAAACTACGGTTATTGCGTTTATCCACGAACTTTTTCCTACGAGACTCATAAGGAATTCGGTCCTGTGGGCAAGTGGATTAACGATAATTTGGACGATTTGCATGCTCGCATGGGCTCTAACCTCGATGGTGACGGTCCCGGCGGACTGCGTAAGATTCCGAAGGAGAGTCTCGACCAGCTGAAGAACATCTTCGACGTGACAGGCGCCACTGAGCTGATGGAACAAGTCTTGAGCGACGCACATCAGGAGGCTGTGAAAGAAAACCTCTCCGATGAGGAATATTTTATGAAAGTTTATACTGAAAACGACTGGGAAAAACATTTAAACCATTAGACAATGATTATTGAAGGAAAACAGAAGATCTGGGCTGATTATCAGAAAGACATTCCCGATGACCATTATTTTTATGTGAGAAGCTGCATCCGTCAGGCGTTTTGGCCTGGTTCGGAGGTGACTTTCTTAGACATCACAAGGAATAAACTTGGCAAGGATTTTTACGAGAATCCATATCATACAACATGCGGCGGCATTGCATATCACAGCGACACCATCCCTCAGGAGACGGCAATGACTATCATCGCGCGTCAGTTCGCGTTGATGAAGGAGAGCGGCTACGAAAACTATGTCTGCTCCTGCATCACCTCGTTCGGATGCTACACCGAGACACTTGAGACATGGCACGAATATCCTGAGCTGGAGGCTAAGATTCGCCAATATCTCTGGGATTCATGCAAGAAAGAGTTCGCAAAGCCGAAATATCTCGCTCACGCAAGCGACATCATCTATAAATTCCGTTTCGAGATTGCCAAACAGATGAAGTTCCCGCTCGTGAACGCCAAGACCGGCAAGCCTTTGAAGGTGGTCGAGCACATCGGATGCCACTATTCGAAGATGTTCCCTTCGAAGGGCTTCGGAGGTGCTGAATATCCGCATGTCCTCGTCGGTATGATAGAGGCATGGGGCGGCGAGGTCGTCGACTACCCGGAACGCCGTCAGTGCTGCGGTTTCGGATTCCGTCAGTATTTCGTGCAGGCCAACAGAGGCTATTCGGAGTCGAACACTCATAAGAAATTCGAGTCGATGGAGCCATACGAGCCGGATCTTATCATCACCAACTGTCCGGGATGCCCTTATTTCCTTGACAGATGGCAATATGTCATCGCTGAGCAGACCGGCAAGACCTACGGCAAGAACGGCTACGGTATCCCTGCCTTGACATACGAGGAAGTGGCTGGCCTGGTGATGGGCTACGACCCATGGGACCTTGGCTTGCAGATGCATCAGGTGGCAATTGAGCCATTGCTTGAAAAGATGGGAATACCATACGATCCGAAACAAAAGTATCAGGGTTTGAACGGCAAAGACCTCGGTCAGCCGATGTGCCCATCATGTATTAAATCAGTTTGAAAATCAACGTTATGAAAGAAAATATATTGATTATTGGCGGTGGAGCCGCCGGAATGGAAGCAGCCACACAGTTGCAAAAGATGGGGCTGACCCCGATTATTGTTGAAAAAAGCGAGCATCTTGGCGGACATATCGCACAGTGGGACAGACTGTTCCCTGCGTTTCATCCTGCTAAAGACGTGGTGGATCAGATGCTCAATCAGGTGAAAGACGTTAAGACTTATCTTAATACAGAAGTTACTGATATTCAGCGCAATTCTGATGGTTTTAAGGCCATTTTAAGCAATAATGAGACCATTGACGCGAAGGCTGTGATTCTTGCAACAGGATTTGACATTTTCAAGGCTGAGAGAAAACAGGAATACGGCTACGGTATCTATAACAATGTGATGACCAGCGTTGAACTGGAGAATTTCTTCAGGACAGGCAATGATGCGCGCATCAACAACCCGAAAAAGATAGGTTTTGTGCATTGTGTCGGCGCCCGCGACGTGAAGGTTTGCAACACATACTGCTCGAAAGTGTGCTGCACCACAGCATTGAAACAGGCCTGCGAGATCAAGGAAGTGTTCCCGGATGCTGAGGTCTACACCTTCTACATGGATTTGCGAATGTTCGGCCCAGGTTATGAAGACCTTTATCTTAAAACACAGAAAGATTTCGACGTGAAATGCGTGCGTGGTCGTGTTTGCGAGGTCTCAGAAGACATGGACGGCAAGCTCGTCATCAAGGCTGAAGACACCTTGTTTGGCAAGCCTTTGAAGATGACTCTTGACGTGCTCGTTTTGATGTGCAGCATGGAAAAGAACAAGAGCATCGACGTAATACAGCAGAAACTCGGAGTTGCTAATAACAGCGATGGTTTCATGCAGAATAAGGATATGTATCTTGGTATGAACGGTACTGCACAGGACGGTGTTTTCGTTGCCGGTGCCTGCACCGCTCCGAAGTCGCTGCCTGATACCATTGGAGAAGCACGCTCAGTGGCAACACAAGTGTTTAACTACATAAACAGCAAGTAGTTATGGATTTTGGATTCTGTTTATCACCAAGTTCGCATGTCAAGATGGATAGTGTCGACCTGACGACGTTCAACCATCTGAAGGAGACCAATCCTGACATCAACACTTGCATCGCATGTGGCTCATGTACAGCGACTTGCACCGCAGGAAACTTCACTGAGATGAGCTTCCGCCGCATTCTTTTGATGCTTCAGAGAGGCAAAGAAGAAGAGGCAAAGAAAATGATTCAACGTTGCATGCTTTGCGGCAAATGCACACTCGTTTGTCCGCGTGGCATCAATATTCGTAAGATTTTGTTAGACATTACACGATGAACTCACAGATATTCCATCCTTTTGTGCTCCCGTTTGTGCTCGGCATGGCTTTCGTGCTGACGTACTGCCTTGTGGGGCTTATTAGAGTTATTTTACAGCTGCCTAAGGACGACAGAAAGCAGTTTCTGCGCTCTTTGGTAACACCAAAGACAGCATGGGCTAACATTCGCGATCTTTTTGGCGACTGCCTCTTCCATGTGAAGATTTGGAAACGCAACCCTCTTTTGGGTTATATGCACTCAGCTATCGCTTTCGGCTGGTTCATGATAATCGTGATAGGCCATATCATGCTCTTTACCTTGAAACCACTTGAAGGCGTTGAGGTTGAAGGCTTTGCGCGTACATTCACGAACTTCTATTATCCGATTTTCTTCAAATATTTTGCTGAGGAAACACCGGTTTTCGCTTTCCTGATGGATTTCTTCCTCCTGATGATTATCAGCGGTATCTTGATCGCTGTGGTGAAGAAAATCCACTCGAAGATAGTGGGGGTGAAGCGTGTTACAAAGTTCGGTTTTGCCGATAATATGATTCGTTTCGCTTTGTGGACTATTTTCCCATTCCGACTGATTGCCGAGAAGACAAACATAATGGCATTTTGGTGGCTCTATTCCATTGATTTGCTGATATTTATGTTTATGCTGCCGTTTACGAGATATATGCATATCCCGACTGAGGCACTGTTTATTCTAATGCGTCACGCAGGTTTGAATGCTCGTGAGCCTCGCAAGGGTTATGCTCTTGCACAGCTATATTCTTGTCCTTCATGCGGTCTTTGCATTGATGCATGCCCGATGAGCGTAAACGATAAGATGAGTGGCAACACATCGGCTTATTTCATGAAAAAGCTCAGAAACAAAGATTCTGATGAAGCAAAACGCATAGCTGAGACCTGTCTGATGTGTGGCAAATGCGTGATGGTGTGCCCTGTAAGCATTGAATCGTGCGACATAAAATTCAGCCAGAGAGCGGCTGTACCGTATGAAATTCACAGTGATCATTCGTACCTAGATGTCATTTCGACCGAAGCGCAGCGTAGTGGAGAAATCTCCTCCAAAGATAAAGTCCTTTATTTCGCTGGCTGTATGACTCAGCTTACGCCTAAAATCATGCGTGCCATGAAGCAAATCATGGAAACAGCAGGTGAGGAGTACGAATTTTTGGACAAAGACGGTGGTATCTGCTGCGGACGACCGATGCTGCTTAGTGGAAAAACCGCAGAAGCACAAGCTATGATTGCTAAAAACACCGAGTTGATTAAGAAATCAGGTGCAAAGAAGCTGGTGCTTTCATGTCCGATTTGTTATAAAGTCTTCAAAGAGGAATATCATCTCGAAGGCATTGAGATTCAGCATCATACGCAGTATATCAATGAGCTTATCAAAAATGGTAAGCTGAAGGTTAATAAGACCGACGTCAACTATGTTTATCACGATCCATGTGAGCTCGGTCGCGCTTTCGGAGTGTACGATGAGCCTCGTGAAGTTATTGAAAACGTTGGTAATCTGCTCAAAGCAAAGTCAGAAAAAGAATTGAGCATCTGCTGCGGTGGAAGCTTGGGTAGCTTCAACCTGACGCAAAAAGAACGCGACGAAATTACAAGTAATTCCGTCGCTGATCTGATGTTCAATAATCCTGATGAGATTGTGACAGCTTGCCCGCTGTGTCTTAAGACTTTTGCGCGCAAATCGCCTGTCCCTGTTAAGGATATAGCCGAATTATTTGTCGTTCATCAAGCTTAAAGAATATGACGAAGGTCTTTGATAGACCTTGAGGTCGAATTGTTTGACCACTGCATAAACGTGGTCGAAGATGTCGTTTTGTATTGCCTCGTATGAAAGCCAGTCGGTTTGTGCGCTGAAGCAGTAAATCTGGAGCGGCACACCGAATTCAGTAGGGTCTTTCTGACGCACCAGCATCGTTAGATTGTGATTCAGGTTAGGATTCTGCTTGATATATTCCTGCAGATAAGCCCTGAAAATACCGAGATTCGTCTGACGACGGCCGTTGACAAGGGTAGAGGTGTCGACATTGTTTTTCTTGTTATATTCAGCAATTTCAGCCTCTTTGTCGGTGATATATTTCGAAACAAGCTGGAATTTCTTGTATCTTTCGAGCATCTCAGGAGTGCAGAATTTGATTGTGTCGATATCAATTATTATAGAACGAGAGATTCTTCTGCCTCCCGATTCAGTCATACCGCGCCAGTTGATGAACGGATCGGAAATAAGCGTATATGTTGGGATTGTTGCGATGGTATTATCCCAATTCTTGACTTTTACAGTTGTCAGTCCGATATCAATTACGTTACCGTCAGCGTCGCCTTTTACAATCCAGTCACCGATACGCACCATGTCATTGGAAGTCAATTGGATACCTCCGACAAAACCGAGAATAGGGTCTTTGAAAACGAGCATCAAAACTGCCGAAAGAGTACCGAGTCCGATTAACAGATCTTTCATGTCTTTGTTTATCAAAACTCCAATAATCAACAAGATGCAAATCATTATCGCAATAATCTTGGCAACCTGCATGAAGCCCTTCATTGGCTTATTTTTCGATACATCGAATGAATTGTAGATCTCTGATATAGAATCGGTTATCGAAATGATTATGCCTGTGAATGTCGTTATTTCACCTATTCTAGCCAATGCATAAATAAACCCGTCAAGCATGTCTAAATCAGGCGCGACAGCGTAAATCAAGCCTTCAATCATGTAAACTGGTACTAAGAAGGCAATTCGTCTTTCTAACTTTTTACCAAGAAAATAGTCGTCATATTGGAATTTTGTCTTCCTGATGAGGTTTCCGACAACTCTTTTTAGTAAAAATTTAACAATTAAAAATAGGAGAAACGAAACCACTAAAAGTGTGATGACTCCTATTCCTTGTGACAAGTCTTTAGCCCATTCGCCGTCGAAACGCATGCCTAAAAACAATTTTTCTAAAATCTCTAAATATTTGTTTATCATATTATTAGTATTTATAATCTATAATTTACTTTAATTATTGTTTTGCGGGTGGTAATAAGATATTCAGTGATAATGGATTGATAATTATTTCTAGTTTTTCGGGCATCATCACGGCTTCTCCGTCGATATTTGCGATTTCTTCTTTATCTCTTATCACCTGGATTTTACTTGCCTTATGGATGTCGACGAAATGCGTCTTGTCGATATGCTGCGTCAGCAGACGTTCCGCCACGTAAGGCACTTGTATGACATTCGGTTTTTTGAAGATACATACGTCTAAAAGCCCGTCGTTGAGCGAGGCGTGAGGGGAGACAGCAGCGTTGAAACCGAATTGGTTGCTGTTGGCAAAGGAGATAAACAGCGGCTCGCAGTCGATTTCTTCGTTGTCGTTGAGGATGAGATGATATTTTTCAGGTTTAAACTTGAAATACTTCTCTGTGACGAGTTTAAAATATGTTTTGAAGCCTCTGTTGGGGTCTTTTGCAAAGAAATCGGCTATGATGGCGTCAAAACCCACTCCGGCAATGCTCACAAATGGCACTCCGTTCATGGTTGCAGTGTCAATTTTAGCTTTTACGCCTTTATTTATGACCTCAGTGATGACTTTTTTAGGTTTTAAAGGCAGATGCAGATGTCGTGCTAGTCCGTTTCCTGAGCCGTAAGGAACGATAGCAAAAGTCTGTTTTGCTCCAATCATGTTGGTAGCAACCTCGTTGATGGTACCGTCACCACCTACTGCCACAATGATATCATATTGATTTTCAATGGCTCGCTTCGTGAGCTCGGCAGCATGACCGCCATATTCCGTAAGCGTGATGGTGTAGTCGTATTTGTCCTTGTCAATCAATTCATCAACAATCGAAGGGAACTTCGACTTGTCGTGATGACCTGAAATCGGGTTGACAATAAACAAAATCTTCTCTTTCATTGTATGTATAACTTGTTGTTAATCATTCTGTTATTATACTGCTGCAGGCGCATTCTGAACTTGTTATTGAGCTCATCCCAAGTTTCGTTATTGCCTTCATGATAAAGGTTTTTGGTCAGACAAGGGTCTTCTTCAATATCAAATACAGCAGTAATGTTTTGCCCGTCTGATTGCAGCATGTATTTCCCATCGGAATATTGATAGATATTGTTGAGATAGCTTGCAAAACAAGGCTCTTGCAGACTATCGAACACGTTTCTGCCGAAAGTGAATATGGTGTCGTTATAACCAAGAGCCGCCAACAAGCTGATTCCAATGTCGGTTTGTTGCGCCATGATATTGGTTTTCAATGGTTTAATGACGTTTGGCGCATAAAAAGCCGTCACAATCTGATACTGCCCGTAGCCATTGAGGTAATTGTCGAAACGATGTTCAGGGTTCACATGGTCGCCGACGATAACGAAGATGGTGCTGTCGAACCAGCTGTAATCACTGATGGTTTCGAAGAAATGACGCATTGCATCGTCGGTGTAACGCATCGTTTTCTCGAAATCTGTTTGGTAATTACCTTCCGGTAGCTCATAACCTTTTGGAAGCTTGAACGGATGGTGGGACGACAGTGTGAAAACGCTAGCAGCAAATGGTTTTTTCATCCCATTAACCTTTTGTGCGGTGAATTGCAGAAACGGCATATCGGAAATGCCCCAGGTTCCGTCGTAATCGTCGTCGTTACCATATTCGTTGCGTCCATAATAGCTGTCAAAACCTGCAGAAAGGGCAGAGGCGTCGAAATTCATGGTGCCGTTGTTTCCGCCGTGGAAAAACGCTGTCGAATAGCCGTGTTTCTTTAAAATACTGCCTATTCCATCAAGTCGGTTCATTGCATAACGCGACTCCACATAATCTTTTGACATTAAAGACGGTAGTCCCGAAAGTATGGACGTTACAGCCTCAATCGACTGTCTTCCGTTGGCCATCCCGTTGAAACTCAGGCTGTTAGTAAGTAACGAATCAAGAAAAGGAGTCAGCGACTCGTCTCGGTTTTGGTTGTAAAACTTCACCATCTCTTGTCCGTGACTCTCCAAAATGATTATGAAAATATTGTAATCTGGAATGTTCTTGTCGATAAAACGATTGATTGTCAAATCCTTACGAATAGGAGAGTAGAGATGCTCCAGCTCTTCGTCATCATAGAAATGTAGCGGTTTCAACACATTGCCGGAATTACCGCGCCCGATGGTGAACGGAGTGTTCAAAACCAGCGGGATGTTCTGTGTTTTCGTGTAATTCGCGGCAGTGATTATGCTGATCGGTTTGTTCTGCAAACCTCCTCTGAGACCAATGATTGATAGAGCGACAAGAGCTAAAAATGCCAATGAACGCGTTACGTACCAATACTTTCTGTGGATTATGACAGGAGGTTTTACTCTCGTTTTCCTTGTGAGAATGATTATCGCAAACAAAAACACAAAGAAAACGACTATCATGAACCAAAAATCGACAATAAACTGCTTTACCAAACCACCCTGATTGTCGTCTGTATGTTGGATAAAACCGAATAGTTCGGAGGTCATTCGCTTGTCAATATAGCGGTAATAAATGACGTCTATAAGATTTAAAGTAATACTTAAAGTATTTGTTATAACAAAAAGAGTGTCAATGATTTTGCAATATACTTTATTATACTTAAATTCAAACGGAATACCATAAAAAACAAGGAATGGAAGGTTTGCGATTATGAGTGTCCAGACGTCGAAACGCATCCCGATAAAGAACAAGCGGAACTGTTCTCCGATACTGAGATCAGGGAAGTTGCCGGTGTTGAAAATGAACAGCAGCCAACGGCTTATGGCAAGCAGAATCAGCATCACACCGAGGCGGATGACGAACACTTTCCATAAATCGATTCTCCTATTTGACCACATGAAATTATTTTTTGCAAAGGTAATAAAATAATATCAAAAAATCATATCTTTGTAAAATAAATTTATTGAAGATGAGATACAGATTTTTGTTTTGCTTTTTGTTGATAATCAGTACTTTATGTGCTCAAAATCAGACTGGTTATCCTGTTTATCCCAATCCGATGAATATCCCGATGAGTCTTTCGGCAACATTTGGCGAGTTGCGCAATAACGCTTTTCATGCCGGTGTCGATATCAAGACAGGAGGCGAGATAGGCAAGAAGGTATATGCTGTAGCTGATGGATATGTTAGTCGTATAGGTGTTTCGCCATACGGTTATGGAAATGTGGTGTATGTTACTCATAATGATGGATATATGTCGGTTTACGCACATCTCGACAGCTTCAATTCAAAGATTGGAAAATATGTTAAAGCCAAACAGCTCGCAAGCAAGTCGTTCAAGCAGAATCTGTTTCTTGAAAAAGATGAAATTCCTGTAAAATGCGGTGATTTTCTTGGACTTAGCGGCAATAGCGGCGGTTCGGGCGGACCTCATCTGCATTATGAACTCCGTGATGCGAACCAGCGTCCGATGAATCCATACCTTTTTGGATTTAAAGTGAACGACAAAATCAAGCCAATAATCAATGGTATTGCATTGTATCCCAAAGAGTTATCTTCAGTTAACGGCTCGGACTCTGACGCATATTTTAAGCTGAATAACAATAATGGAAGTTATTATGTTGAAAATGGCAATATCAAAGTCAATGGAACTGTTTATTTTGGCATTTCTGCTTGCGATCAGGCTGATGGATCATCTAACAAAAATGGTGTTTATTCGATAGAGCTTTTCGCTGATAACAGATTGATATTCAGTATTTTATTTGATAAATATTCGTATGATGAGACACGTTATGTCAATAGTTTGATTGACTATAAAAAATTTGTCAACGATAAAATCAGATATGTCAGAAGTGAGATTGACGAGTACAATATCCTTGATTTATATGGTGAACAGAGTGGTAGCGTGACGTTGAAAGAGGGCGATGAGGTTGAAATGAAATATGTCGTTAAAGATTTTTGGGGCAATACTTCGACAGTGAATTTCACACTTGTTGGCGATAAACCTTTGGAGGAATATTCTGATAATCAATATAGTAGGAGCTATTATCGTGTTGACGGCAAGAATGAAGTGGAGGTGGGACTGGATGGTTTTACTGCCAAAATACCGAAAAAAGCGTTTTATAAATTTGAATATGTGCTGGCGCGTCAGCTTGATACAATTCCGAATATTGCTTCTGATTATGCTTATGTTTTGGGTACAGAAGATATCCCGGTTCAAAAGAATATTGAAATCAAGATTCGTCCGGCCGAGAAGTTTGCCAAATCGGACAAATTATATGTGGTTTGTGTTGCAAAAGACGGAAAATTCAGCTCTATCGGAGGCAAACTGGTTGACGGTCAGGTTGTTGCGAACGTCAGAAAACTCGGGACTTATGCTCTCGCAATAGATGACAAAGCTCCGGAAGTTACACCTCAGAATTTCAAAAACAATTCCAAGATTATAAAATGTAAACGATTGAAAATCAAGATAAAAGATACTGGAGTCGGCATTGATAAATATGACATTTACCTTAATGGGAAATGGGTCGTCGGTGCATACGACGCTAAAAACGACCTTTTGTTCTATGATGTCGACGAGTATCTTAAGTTAGGCAACAATAAGATGGAAGTCGTTGTTACTGATGCTGTTGGCAACAAACGGCATTGTATCTACAATATTATTCGCGAGAATCCGAAGAAGTAACGTATTGATAAGCCCCAGCGTCTGGTCTGTCGCCTCTGTCAACACCATCCAAATCGAATCTCAAATCGCCTATTGAATAGCATGGATTGGCTATTCCTATTGCACTTGACAGAGTGTCGAGGTGGAAATCGAATTCTGTCGGAAGCTTGAATTTCGGGTCTTTGTTAAACACGCATGACTCATAAAGCTGTGTTAATTGCGGTCTTTCCGTGCGAACCAAGCTGTTTTTGAACTTATATGTCGTGTCGGCAACGGGGTAGAAGTTTGTGCTGAATTCCTCGTTTCTGTTGCCATAAACGATGCTGTTGATGATATCGCATTCAAAAGGAATCGCGTAAGTGTTTCCATCAGTTGGATCTGTGTATAAGTTATTGAAGAACAATGCTTCAGCTTTTCTGACTGAATGGACCCAGTAGTTGGCGATAGTGTTGTGTTGGAACAGGTATTCGCCGCCTCCGGTGAGTGCAACACAGTAGTTTCCGCAGTTGTTTACTAGCGTATTCGACATGCTGATGCTGTAGCAGCTGGCGTAAAGCCCGATTCCTGTGTGGTTTTCGATTATTGTGTTTGAGATATATGTAGGCTCCATGTTATTTTTGAGCATACGCTCGATTTGAAGCCCTATAAAGCCATTTCTGATGATTGCGTGATTGATGTTATGTCCGTGCCCTTCGCGTGCCTCCATGAGCCAAATTCGGTCCCATTGACCCGGCTGATCGTCATAATATGACTCAAGTCTATCTCCTTGAAAAACAACCGGGTTCTCTGCAGTTCCGTTAACAATCAGCTGACCTTCGCTCCAAGCCCATAATCCTGAACCGCCGTGGAAATACACATGCGTTCCCGGTTCAATCGTTAGAGTGCCGTCAGAATCGATAAGTGCCACATTATAAATGACATACGGTCTCTCTGCTGTCCAATGGACGTCGGTGTTCACGGAATCGGTAATGGCAACATAATAATTGGTGTAATGTCCGTTCTGGTCAGGGAAAATACCCTTTTTGCCGATGATGTAATGCGCGTTTTGACCGTATGCGGTTAAGTTGACCACGCTTTCATTGCCGTTTGTGTTGAAAATAAGGCGGTCCTGAACGAAAAACGGGTTGTTATCGTCGTTTGGGTTTATCGTAACCTTGATAAACACGTAGAGGCTGTCTTTTGCGTAAATTTCCTTGTCGCTGAACGATGTCCCTGCTTGTCCGTCGACGTTGATGCTGTATGGCGAAGAACTGCCCCCTTCAAGTTTTATCGAACTGATTTTTAAACTTTCAGAGTTGTCGTTGTAAATCATCAGAATCCTTGTCGAGGAGCCTATGCTGGTGAAGACAGTGTCGAAAGCGATGGTGTCGGTCGAGAGTCTTATATTCTTCGAAGGACTGTCGGAAAATACCTGTTTTTTACGACATGATACCGTAAAAACGATTGTTAATAACAATATGATTGTTAAATATTTACGCATCTTTACTTAATGTAATCCTTGAAAGTTTGATTTAAGTACGCATCAGTGCCGAAATATTTCAAAATCGGCATAAAATCTTTGGCTTCCATGTAGCCTGGAGCCACGGTCAGGAGCTGGTTTTTCTCGTTCATAAAGACGTATGATGGGTACGAAAGTCGGCCTTGCAACAATGCTGCCGCAAGTTGGTGAGTGCCTTTTCTTCCGTTCATGCCGCCCTCATTGATGTATGTGTAGCCTCCAAAAACTATGGTGTCGTTCATCTCGGCATCGAGTTTCACGGCATAGTAGTTTTCGTTCATGTAATCGACCACCTCTTTGTTGATGAAAGTGGTTTGATCCATACGTTTGCACCAGCCACACCAGTCGGTATAGACGTCGATGAAGATTTTCTTGGGTGCAGTTTTGTTTAACTCGACAGCCTCCTGAAACGTCATCCAATTGATTTTCTGTGCATTACCAAAAATCGGCAACGAAATCAAAACCATTATAACTATCAACACTCTTTTCATAATTCAATAACCAATAACCTATAACCAATAACCATTAAAACTCCCTAATTTCTTTTTTAGAATCCTTTTCCTTCAAACTATCTCTCTTATCATAGAAATGCTTTCCTTTCGCCAGCGCTATCTCGAGTTTCGCCAATCCTTTCTCGTTGATAAACAATTCGACAGGTATGATGGTGAAGCCTTTTTCAGAGCTTTTTGCCTTGAGTTTACGCAATTCTTTCATGGTGAGGAGCAGCTTTCTATCACGTTTCGGAACGTGGTTGTTGTACGTTCCAAAGGCGTATTCGGCAATGTGCATGCCAATAACCCACAACTCGTCGCCTTCGAATGAGCAATACGACTCCACGATGCTGGCCTTGCCTTCGCGGATACTCTTTATCTCAGTTCCGGTCAGGACGATGCCAGCAGTGTAGCGGTCGATAAGAAAATACTCAAACGACGCCCGCTTGTTCTTGATGCTGATTCTTACCTGTTTGACCTTGTTAGCCATTATTTGATGTCTCCTAAAATCAGCGGCATGCCGTCTTTGCTGTTGCCCACGATGACAATCTTTGCGTTAGGCGATTCGGCGAGTTTCAGTGTAGCCTCAATGCCTTTTTCACGCAAAATCTTGTCGTTGATACTTGCGCTGACGATGTTGTTGGCTCTTGCCTTACCTTCAGCTTCAACACGTTGACGCTCAGCTTCTTGCGATGCTTTCTCGAGCTTGAATTCATATTCCAGAGCTTCCTGTTCCTGTTTCAGCTTGCTCTCGATAGCCGACTTGATGGTTGGAGGCAGGGTGACTGAACGGATGAGCACCTGGTTGAGCTGGATATGCTTGCCTTCGAGCAGGTTTTTCGTCTCGATGAAGATCTCTTCCTGGATTGCATCACGTTTTGTTGAGTAAATCTGTTCAGGAGTGTATCTTCCGAGAACGCTTCTTGCCGCTGAACGCATAGCAGGGTAGACGGCTCTCGTAAGATATTGAGTACCAATGGTTGCGTGAAGTTGTCCAAGTTCTTCCCATTTAGGCTGATACCAAGTTGAGAATTCAATCTTGATTTCCAATCCGTTAGATGAAAGAGCGCTCATCTCCTCATCAGCCACCTGTTGACGAGTCTCATAAAGCGTCATGCTGTTCCAAGGTGCGATGAAATGGAAGCCTTCTTCGTAAGTCTTCGACGTGTCGATACCGCCGCCAAACAGACGGTAAAGCACTCCGCCGTGACCAGCAGGAATCGTCACAGTGATGCGACTCCAGAAAATGATGAGCAATAAAACGACTATTCCTACCAGGATGAAAGGTCCGTATTTCTTGTTGTTTGATGGCTTATTCTGTTGATAGCCAGACTGTTGTGTGTATTCCATGTCTAAATTTTTTTAATTTGTTAATTTCTGCAAAGGTAATAAAAAAAACGATAATTTTGCACCCAAATTTTATGAATTATTAATTAAAATAAAAATAATGAAGAAAATTATCATGATTTTAGGAATTGCAGGGCTTCTAACTGCTTGTACATCAAACGATAAGGAAGCTCAAAATGGAGAATTCAAGTATCTTGTTGACGAATTCGCCGACTTGAAAGTGATGCGTTATCAGATTCCGGGATGGGACGAGTTGACGCTGCAACAGAAAGAGTACATTTATTATCTAGGTGAAGCTGCAAAATGCGGCCGCGATATCCTCGCCGACCAAAATTTCAAGTACAATCTTACCGTCCGTAAGACTCTCGAGGCTATCCTCAATTCTTACAATGGCGATAAGAAATGCGCTGATTATCAGAACTTTGTGGTCTACGCAAAACGCGTGTTCTTCAGCAACGGCATCCATCATCATTATGCTGAAGATAAGATGTTCCCGGAGATTTCTCAGGAATATTTCGCACAGCTTGTTAAGAAATCTGATGCAAAACAGCTTCCTTTGGCAGAGGGTGAGACAGTTGATGAGTTCATTAATTTCATCACACCTGTTATTTTTGACAAAGATTTGTACAAAATGCGCCGTAGTGGGGAAGAGGACATCATCCAAAACTCATGCGTCAATTTCTACAAAGGCAATATTAATAAAGGTGAAGTCGAGGTATTTTACGATGCACAGCGCAAACCAAACGACGCACAGCCTATTTCTTACGGTCTGAATTCAAAACTCGTCAAGGAGAACGGACAGCTTCATGAAGATGTCTACAAAGTTGACGGTCTTTATGGAAAGGCAATCGAACAGATTATCTATTGGCTCAAGAAAGCTAATGAAGTCGCTGAAAATGACAGCCAGCGTAACTATACCAA
The DNA here is from genome assembly GCA_905234275.1 of uncultured Bacteroidales bacterium. GTDB lineage: Bacteria > Bacteroidota > Bacteroidia > Bacteroidales > F082 > Limimorpha. The sequence continues at coordinate 592,791 of CAJOHD010000001.1, forward strand.
TCTGTTAATCGATTATTACACAACAGGTTGCCTTAAGAAATGGGATGAATACAACATCGCTTGGGTTGAAGATTCAATTTCAAATATTGATTTTGTGAACGGCTTCATCGAGGACTACAACGACCCGATGGGCATGAAAGCAACTTGGGAAGCTATTGTTGATTTCAAAGATATGGAAGAGACAAAACGTTCTGAAATCATCAGCTCAAATGCACAGTGGTTTGAGGACAACTCACCTGTCGACCCACGTTTCAAGAAGAAAGAATGTAAGGGCGTGAGCGCTAAAGGCATCATCGTCACCACATTGGCTGGCGACTGCTTCCCGGCACCTCCAATCGGAATCAACCTTCCGAATGCCGACTGGATTCGTAAGGATTATGGCTCTAAGTCAGTGACTATCACCAACTTGATGGATGCTTACGACAAAGCTGCCAACGAGTCACCAAAGAGCGTTTTGGCTGAGTTTGCATACTCACAGGAGGAAATCGACCTCTGCAAGAAATACAGCAGCATCGCTGACGTTTTGCACACCGATTTGCATGAGTGCCTCGGTCACGGTTCTGGTCAGCTGTTGCCTACAACACCTCAGAATGCACTGAAAGAATACAGCTCAGCTCTTGAAGAGGCCCGTGCTGACCTGTTCGGTCTTTATTACTGCGCTGATCCTAAGATGGTTGAACTTGGCATCCTTCCAAATATGGAATGCTACAAGGCACAGTATGCTGACTTCATCCGCAACGGTCTCATGAGCCAGCTTGCTCGTATCGAACTTGGCAAAGACATTACCGAGGCTCACATGCAGGACCGCGCTCTCATCAGCTGGTGGTGCTACGAGAAAGGTTTGAAAGACAACGTTATCGAGAAGAAAGTTCGCGACGGCAAGACATATTTCGTCATCAACGACTATGACAAGCTCCGTGGTTTGTTTGGCGACCTTCTCGCTGAAATTCAGCGTGTTAAGTCAGAAGGCGACTATGAAGAAGGCAAACGTCTTATTGAGACTTACGCCGTGAAAATCGATCTCGACCTTCACAAAGAGGTGAAGGCTCGTTACGAGGCTCTCGGACTCAAGCCTTACGGCGGCTTCATCAACCCAGACATCGTTCCAGTTGTGAAGGATGGCGAAGTTGTTGATTATAAAGTCAACTATCCATGCGATTTCTTGCAGCAGCATCTCGATTACGGCAAGAATTACAGCTTTGTAGAGGAAAACCACGATGCTCCTGAGCATCTTGTTGTTGATATGCTTTATGACTTCATCGATGGTACATTGGCTTGCGGAAACGCTGAAAACGCTGTGCATGAGGTTGTGAAATACATCAACGCTCATCCAGATGAGAAAGTCATTTACATCACTGACTATCATCCGGCAAACCACAGTTCGTTTGCAGATTTCGGCGGTATCTGGCCAGTTCACTGCGTGCAGGGAACACGTGGTGGCGCTATCCATGAGGCTTTCTACACCGACGTTATAAACCCTGCCAACCGTCCTGATCCTGAGAGAAACATCTTCCGCAAAGGCGCGAAAGTTGACGAAGAGCAGTATTCAGGCTTCGAGTCAGTGGGTCCTGACGGCAGAATGCTTTCAGAATGTGTCGGTAAAGATTTGGTTATCAGCGGTATTGCTACCGAATACTGCGTCAAAAACACTTTGATGGAGTTCTTGAATGCAGGTCATAACATTGAACTTCTTGTTCCAGGTCTCGGCTACGTTGACAAAAAAGGTCACGATGAGACGATGAAGGAACTTGAAACACTTGTAACAACTATTGAATAGTTAGGAGTTAGGATTTAGAAATTAGGGGTTTGAAGTTAACTTCAAACCCCTAACTTTTTTATTGTTTGTTTTTCTTTTTTTCTTCACGAGCCTTCTGTTTCTCAAGCTTTTTGCGTTGTTTTTCAACAGCCTTGTTATGGAACTTCGGATTGTCGCCTTTGTATTGATATTCCTCGCGTTGCAGATTCTCTGGCTTCTCGTTGAAGACATAAGTCACACGGAAGGTGAACAAGTTGTTGTATTGTTTGAAAGTGCCAAGTGAAGCTCCGGTAATATCATAGTATTCGCGTGTTCTTATCGGATTAAGTGAATATGAGTATCTAATTCCGGCTTTCCATCGTTTATATACACGAATCTTTACGTCTGCAAGGATGTTGAACTCATTCTGGTCGTATTCGCCACTTGTTGCTGTGACAGCTGTTCTTACGCCATGTTCATATTCCTTGACTCCCATCAAACGTGCGTATGAGACGCCGACACCTGCCGATACGACGTTTTTATCAGTAAAATATACTATAAAAGGCACCTCGCCATAACTTAATGACAGATCATATTCTCCTGTGATTTCGATGCCGGTGACCGGGTCGATTTTATGGTCGAAATACTTGCGTCCTTGTTTTGCACCTTTTTGATTATAAAGGACTTCCAACGACAGCTCAAGGCTGAATTTGTTCTTTTTCCAGACAGGGGCAATGACACCGACACCAGCGTTGAGACCTTCCTTAAAGAATCCCATGATTTGGTCACCATCAACTTGGCATATATTGAGGCCAGCGAAGGCTTCACCTAAGAAAATCTGGGCTTTCGCAGTGTTTGTCAATGCTGCGAATATGACGAACAATCCTATTAAAAAGTACTTTTTCATATATCTATAACGTGATGGTTATAAGAATATTTTATTTCATGCTCAAACTAATTCGTTTTCTTGGAATGTCGACATCTGTCACAGTGACTTTCACCTTTTGGTTGAGCTTCACAACCTGGTTCGGGTCGGTGATGTAGCTGTTCGACATCTGGCTGATGTGCACGAGTCCATCTTGATGCACTCCGACGTCGACAAAACATCCGAAAGCAGTGATATTAGTGACGATCCCGACGAGTTGCATGCCTTGTCTCAAGTCATTGATGGTGCGGATGTTCTTGTCGAATTCAAACACCTCAAATGTCTGTCGTGGGTCGCGTCCCGGTTTCTTGAGCTCGTCGATAATGTCGTTTATGGTCTCAATTCCGAAGTCTTTTTCAATGAATTCTTTTGGATTTATCTTGGCAATAAGCTCTTCGTTGCCGATGAGATCTTCAACTTTGACTCCGAGTTTCTTCGCCATCTTTTCAACGATATGATAGCTCTCCGGATGCACCGCGCTGGCATCGAGTGGTTGTTTTGCCCCGTGAATCCTGAGGAATCCAGCACACTGCTCGAAGGCTTTGTTACCGAGACGAGGCACCTCCAGAAGTTGTTTGCGACTGGTGAAGCCTCCGTTTTCGTTTCTGTATTTTACGATGTAGCTCGCGAGCTGAGGTCCGACACCGCTCACGTATGAGAGCAGCTGCTCGCTTGCGGAGTTAAGCTCAACGCCGACAGCATTAACGCAGCTTTCCACGACGGTGTTAAGCTCATCGCCGAGCATCTTTTGATTTACATCGTGCTGGTATTGTCCTACGCCAATGGATTTCGGGTCAATCTTGACAAGCTCTGCCAACGGGTCCATGAGTCGTCGTCCTATACTCACGGCACCGCGCACAGTTATGTCATAATCTGGGAATTCGTCTCTTGCGACTTTGCTTGCCGAATAAATCGAAGCACCGCTTTCGTTGACCATAACAGCCGTGATGTCTCGGTCGAATCTTATGCTCTTGATGAAGTCTTCGGTTTCTCTTCCCGCGGTGCCGTTGCCGATGGCGATGACATCGATTTTATATGCCTGCACCAGATGTGCAATCTTTGCCGCAGCCTTGCCGTGTTCGTTTTGCGGTGGGTGAGGGTAGATGGTCTCATTGTGAATCAGAGCACCTAACTCATTCAAAATGACGACTTTGCAGCCTGTGCGGAAGCCAGGGTCAAGGGCTAACACGCGTTTTTTGCCCAATGGTGCGGCTAATAATAATTGTCTGAGATTCTCGGCAAACACTTTGACCGCCACTTCATCAGCTTTTTCTTTGTAAAACGCACGCATCTCTGTCTCAAGTGACGGCTCGAGCAAGCGTTTCCAAGCATCGTCGATGGCGTCTTGAACCAAATCGGTTGAGGCGTTGTCGTTTCTCAAGAAAATGCTGTCAAGCACGTTTAGCGCATCATTAGCTTCGATGCTGAGTTTCACCTTCAGAAGACCTTCTTCTTCAGCGCGGAACAACGCCAGAATGCGGTGCGATGGCGCCTTTGCGATGGGCTCCTTGAAGTCGAAATATTGCTTATATGTCTGCGCTTCAGCTTCTTTGCTCTTTACCAAAGTTGAAGATATGATGCCATCTCTGTGGTAAATCTTACGAATCTTATTGCGTCCGTTGATGTTTTCGGAGATCCACTCCGCCATGATGTCGCAGGCTCCTTGCAACGCTTCCTCTTCGTTTTTGACGTCTTTCTCCTTGTTGATGAAGCGTTTAGCCATGCCGTTCACGTCGTCGCTGTTCTGCGCCATGATGAGTTTTGCCAATGGCTCCAGTCCTTTCTGACGTGCAATCTCTGCCTTGGTGCGACGTTTCGGCTTGTAGGGGAGGTAAAGATCCTCAACATCCTGCAATGTCTCGGCATTATTGATGTTTTTCTCCAGTTCCGGTGTCAGTTTTTCCTGTTCAGCGATGGATTTCAGCACGAACTCTTTACGTTTCTCGAGTTCATCGAGTTGTTCGAGGCGTTTCTTGATGTCAGCCACCGTCTCTTCGTTCATCGTGTTCGTCATCTCCTTGCGGTAACGTGCGATGAAAGGCACTGTCGCACCTTCGCCGAGCAACTTTATCACATTTTCCGCCACTCTCGGCGTCACTGAAAACTCTTTTACTATTTTACTAACAAAATCCACTTAACTATACACTTTCAACCTTAAACTTAAAACTATCAAATTCAATAAACAATAAACTATAAACAATAAACTATAAACTCCATATCCGCCATGCCGCTTCAGCTTGTAACTTCAGCATCTTCAATCCGTTATACGCACTAGCTCCATATTTCTTCGCCTCTTTCATAAACATCGTCTCTTCCGGATTGTAAATCAAATCGATGAAGATGTTAGTGCTGTTTGCCGTTTCGTATGGCAAATCCAACAATCCATCGCTGTTAGGATACATTCCCACTGGAGTGGCATTGATAATCAACTCGTTATTTTTAAAACCGTTGTTTTTGATTTGCTGATACGAGTTGTCTTTCCTTGATAAAATTCCAAATTCTATTATTTTCTTTTTCAAGACAAATTTCACAGCTTCCGAAGCGCCGCCTGTCCCGCAGACATAGGCTTTTTCGATGTTTTTGCCATCCAACGCTTCTTCCAAAAGTCCTTGAAAACCAATATAATCTGTGTTATAGCCATGCAATTTTTTGTCCGCATCGATTTTCACAACATTAACAGCCCCAATTTCCTTCGCATTGCTGTCGACATAATTTAGATATTGAAAAATCGCTTTTTTATAAGGATGTGTAGTTGTAAAGCCTTGTAAATCAGGATATTGTATTATGATATCTTTTATGCTGTCTAGTTTTTCTATGTCAAAATTTACGAAGAAACAATCCAAATCTTCATTTCTGAACTTATCTTCAAAATAAGCCTTTGAAAATGAATGACTTAAAGGATGACCGATGAGTCCGTAGTATCGCATAATGTTAGTTTATTCCAAAAATAGCTCCAAATCCCAGTGTGCATACCAGTCCGACGATGATGCTTGCCAACACAACGCCTCCGATGACGGCTAAGACACTTTTCTTGAAATCCATGTCCAGAAAACTGGCTGCCAATGTGCCTGTCCAAGCGCCTGTCCCTGGCAGTGGTATGCCGACGAAAAGCACCAAAGCCCAATAGAGTCCGCGTCCTGCTTTGGCTTGCAGCTTTTTGCCGCCTTTTTCGCCTTTCTCAAGACACCATGTGAAAAACTTACCGATAAAGCGTTTGTCTTTTCCCCATTCAAGTACTTTTCGTGCAAAGAGATAGATGAAAGGAACGGGCAGAATGTTGCCTATGGCAATGATGACGTAGCTCCAGAGCAGACTGAAGTCGGGGTTGGCAGTGTGAATGCCGTAAGCTACAGGAATTGCGCCACGCAGCTCGATGAGCGGCACCATTGCGATAAGGAAAATGTAGATATAGTTTTTCATGATTTCTTTTTTCTGTATTCTTCAATCAAATCCATAATGTTCGGGTTGCTCGTGAGGTTTTCTGCGTCGAAATTCAGGAACTCAATATGTCCGTCATAGTCTTTGTCGAGTGCCATCTCCAGCGTCAACAATCCCGATTCTGTCATATCCTGCGCAAAATATATGAAAGCTTTGCGATACAGCAAAGCCGCATTGTTCGGGAGTATCAGAAGTCCGCGCTCCAATGCCTCCATGGCCTTCTCGGGGTCGTCTTTCAAAACGTAACACTCCATCATTGAGATATACACGTTCTCGTCGTACGGATTCAGATCCAGAATCTCATTGACGAACTTCAAAGCATTGTCGTATTCTTGAAGTTTGTTGTATTCCTCAACGATAACGTACATATAATCAGTGTTGTAGGGCGACAAAGTATGCGCGTGCTTCAGGAATTTTATTGCCGACTCAGGATTGTTTTCATCGCTTAGCACAAAGCCGATGCCAGCGTATGCCTCCGGAAGCTTGTCGTCAAGCTTCATGGCTTTATGGTAAATCTTCAGCGCTTCCTCGTTGTTGCCGGTTTTTGCGAACGCTTCGCCATACAAACAAAGGAGCAATGCCGATTCGGCGTTGTATCTCTTGGCTTCCTCAACGATTTCTATCGTTTCCTTGAATCTGTCAAGTTCATTTAAGGCTGTTGCAATGTCGACATAACCTTTTTTAAAATGAGGGTCAATAGCCACGGCATATTCGAACTGTTCGATGGCGTTTTCGAGTTGTCCCATGCGCACATAGCAGTTGCCGAGTGCCATCCAAGCAGGGATGCTGTACGGATTTTTGTCGATTTCTTTGCGAAAAAACTCTAATCCTTCTTCCATTCGATGAAGCATGGAATAGCAGTTTCTTATTTCAAAATATTGATTGTCAATATCTTCAGCTTTATCAATACCTAATTTGAAAAACTTGAGCGCATTTTCCATGTCGCCAAGATTCTCATATTCGACGGCGATGAAATTGTAAATATCCTCACAATCCTTGAAATCGAACTCCTTGGCTGCTTTCATGTAAGCGTTGATGGCTTTCTGATGCTCGCCCAAATCGGAATGGCAGGCCGCTAAAGTGAGCAGATAATCGGCGTCATCACGGTCCAAATCAGCATTTTTTAAAGTAGATAGCGCTTCCTTGGCATGCGAGTTCGCAAGAAGTTGTTTAGCTTTTATGATATTGATAATCGGGTTGTTAGGATGATATTTGACGGCGATATCAGCGGCTAAATTTGCTCTTTTGATGTTGTTTTGCTGAAGATAATGCTCCAAAATGACATTCAATTCGTCGGCGTCGAAATAGCATGACTGATGCTGCTTCACCATCTCCTCGAAGCGGTTTACCAGCTCTTTCACGTCCATGTCGTCATCCAAAAAATTGTCGTCGTCGAACATCTACAAAAATTTTTGCAAATATATAAAAAAAATAAATACAACTTAGGGATACTGAAAGCAATTTGAAAACGGAATCAATCATACAACTTTTTTAATGCCATTTGCAGAAATGCGACTTACCACAGGGTACTGAGAGCATTTCGAAAATGGTATTAAAAAAGTGACCACATTATTTGTAAAATTCAAATAAATATCATAATTTTGCAGAAAAATTTTGAATTATGCCTTTAATTAAATCAATTTCCGGATTTCGCGGCACTATTGGTGGCAGACCGGACGACGGATTAACTCCGATTGATATCGTTAAGCTGACTTCAGCTTTTATTTGTTTGATAAGACGTGGTGGCGTTAAACGCCCTCGTATTGTTGTTGGTCGCGACGGACGACTTTCTGGAACGATGGTGAACCAATTGGTTTGCGGTAACTTGCAGGCTATGGGCGCTGATGTTATTGACATCGGATTGAGCACAACTCCGACGACGGAGATCGCTGTCACAGAATTGAAAGCTGACGGCGGCGTGATCCTGACAGCTTCGCACAACCCGAAGGAGTGGAATGCTCTCAAACTCCTTGATAATAAAGGCGAATTCATCGATGCAGCTGACGGAAAATGGTTGCTCGAAAAGGCTGCTAAAGACGAATATGAGTTCTCTCCAATTGATGAAATTGGCACTTACACCTTGGCTGAAGGCTGGATTGAACGCCATGCTGACATGGTTTGCAAGCTTCCATTGGTGAAAAAAGAACTTATCGAGAAAGCTAATCTAAAAGTCGTTGTTGACGGCGTGAATTCAACAGGTGGCATGGCTATCCCGATGTTACTCAGAAAGTTAGGAGTTAAGAATATCATTGAGCTCAACTGCGAGGTGACAGGAAAATTTGCTCACAATCCAGAGCCGTTGGCAGTCAACTTAGTCGACACCTGCGCAAAGGTTAAGGAATGTGGTGCTGACCTCGGCATCGTCGTTGACCCTGACGTCGACCGTCTCGCATTTATCAATGAAAAAGGTGAGATGTACGGTGAGGAATATACCCTTGTGACTGTTGCTTCATATATTTTGGAACATAAAAAAGGCAACACAGTCTCAAATCTTTCGTCAACTCGTGCTTTACGCGACGTTACCAATGCCGCTGGTGGCAAATATTCAGCTGCTGCAGTGGGTGAGGTTAACGTGGTTGCTAAGATGAAAGAAGTCGGTGCTGTCATCGGTGGTGAAGGCAATGGAGGCGTCATCTATCCTGAGATTCACTACGGTCGTGATGCCCTCGTCGGTGTCGGATTGTTCCTGACATATCTTGTTGAAAATCATTGCACTGTGTCAGAATTGAAGAAGAAATTCCCACTATATTATATGTCGAAGAACAAGATTCAGCTTACGCCTCAGACTGATGTCGATGGTATCCTTGCAAAACTTGCTGACAAGTTCAAGAACGAGCAGGTTACCACCATCGATGGCGTGAAGATTGACTTTGCTGACGGTTGGGTGCATCTCCGCAAATCGAACACAGAGCCTATAATCCGCGTTTATTCTGAAGGCAAATCTGAAGCAGAAGCCAACAGACTTGCACAGATGATGCTGGATGAAGCTAAAAAAATGATGTAATATGAAAAAACGCCATCACAGAAGTTACAAGTACCACGCGATAACGTTCAAGTTGTCGCAGGGACAGTACAAGTCGCTCAAGAACTACTGCAAGGCGCGTAGAACCACGCCTATCAAGCTGATAAAGAAAAATATCGAGCGGTTTATATCACATTATGAATATGGGGTTCCAGAGGAATTGTATCTCTGTGAGAATCAGCTCAATTTATTTGAGGAGATTAACGATTAAATGGCATTCGGTTCGCTATTGAGCGTCCCAATGTCACCTCATCGGCAAATTCCAAGGCATCGCCTACGGCGATGCCTTTTGCTATTGTCGTAATCTGTCCTTCAAAATGCTGTAACATCTTGAAAATGTAATAGTTAGTGGTGTCGCCTTCGATGGTGGCAGGCAACGCCAATATGATTTCTCTGAAATTTTCGTTTATGCTTCTGTCAATGAGCTCCTTGATCCTCAAATCGTTGGGAGAGATGCCGTTTATCGGGTCGATGACACCTCCGAGGACGTGATAAACACCGTTGAACGAGCCTGTGCGTTCAATAGCCATTACATCGCGCATGTCGGCGACAACACAAAGCAACTCATTGTCTCTCTTGGGATTAGAACAGATGGAACAATGATCGCTGTCGCTGATGTTGTAACATTTTTTGCATAAAACGATATTGTTTCGCATGTTTAGCAGCGACTGTGAAAGTGAGTCGGTGACCACTTTTTCTTCGCCAAGAAGATGCAAAGCAAGTCTCAAAGCCGTTTTTCTGCCAATGCCAGGCAGTTTAGCGAGCTCATCGACCGCTTTTTCCAACAAAATTGAAGAATATTCCGCCATAAACTATTCGTAATAATCGCAGAATTTAACGTAGTCTTCCATGTTCTGACGACCATATTTTTCAGCTAATTTGAAATAATAGCAAGCCATGGAATAGTCGTTTTGTCTTCTGTAAATAAGGCCGATGTTGAAATATGGATCGGCATAATCCGACTTCAACTCAATGGCTTTGTTCCAATCTTTGAAAGCTTGGTCGTTCTTGAAATTGTTGCTGTAGGCGCAGCCGCGATAGTAATATGCCTCGTAGTTATTCTCATCATATTTAATCGCTTTGTCGAAAAACTCGATTGCTTCGTCAACTTGCGATGTATAAAGGTAATCAATGCCTTTGTCAAGAAACACTCTTGATTTCTCGGGATTCGGCCCGCAACTGACCATTGCCATCAAAACACTAAAACATACTGCAATTAAAATCTTTTTCATATTTAAACTTTAAACTATAATACTATAAACTTAAAAACTACTCTCAACTTTCAACTCTCAACTCTCAACTAAAAATAGATCCAATGCCACACCCAGTCGCCACCAGTGTTATATTCGATAGCTGGGAACGGCATCTTGAAAATATTCAATACTTTAAACGTATATTTTAAAACTTTATTGTTTGTCGGAATCTTAGTAAAATCAACGTCTAAAGAGAAGTAGAACTGTCGTTCGCGGTCGTAATAGGGTATGGGTTTGCCGTTGTGCTCCAAAGCATTTTCATAACCTCCGGTCATGCCGGTTGCGCCATATCCAAAAGCGAAGTTAAGCCATGCAGGGAACTTGCTTTCCTTATTGAGAAACAACGACTTAAAGTTAAACGAAGCCCAATATGTCTGACCATTGTAATCTTTTATCGTCTGCTGTAAAAAATTCGAGCCGAGCACGTCGGGACGATAATCTGCAAATTCTGTTGTGTGGAAAGAGTATTTCAATGTGATGCGCTGCTCATGCCACAAAAACTGCTGTCCGATAAACAAGCCAGCTCCTAAGGTGTTGGCTGCCATATCGCCCCACGAGAAACCCCATTCTGAAGATAAACCGTCGAAAACCTCAACTGTCGTTAGAAATGCAAGTCCCAATGTACCGCCGAACCATATAGAGCGTGTTTCGTCAAGACCGGCATCACGAAGCATTTCGTAACCGAACGAGCCGACGATGTACGAAGTGGTTCCATGCCCGATTTTGTCCATCTGCATCCACTCGCCATTGTCGTTGTAAAAATGAAACTTCGACTGCGGATAGTCAGCGTACCAGGCAAAATACAGACCAGTCATCGATACGGCATACAACGTCAACTCGGTGCCAACGACGATTTTCACGTTCCTTTTGACTTTCGCCGGATCCCTCAGAGTGTCTTGCGCTGACGCTGATAACACGCTGAGAATCAGTAGTATCGATAAAAGAATTTTCTTCATTTATTTCTTGAATTCTTCAACAATTCCAGAAACAGTCTTTAAAATCTCTTTCAGTTTATTCTCATCCTTAGCCTCGCATAAAAATCTCAGATACGGCTCGGTGTTCGATGGTCTGATATTCAACCACCAGTCTTGATAATCAAGGCGATAGCCGTCGAAATCGAGGAAACGCTCTGGCTTTTCGAGATTCATGAAATGGTCGCGGACAGCATCCATGGCTTCTTGCTTCTTCTCGATGGTGAAGTTTATCTCACCAGAGTTGTGATAGCCTGATATCTCTTTGATAATCATCGACATCGACTTGCCTTCCGCCTTGAATTTTGCCAACAAACGAAGCACCAGCAATGCTGCCATGATGCCTGAATCGGAATAGTAGAAATCGCGGAAGTAGTAGTGACCGGCTAGCTCGCCGCCAAAACATCCGTCGAGTTCGCGGAGCTTCAAAGCGGCATAGGCACGACCGACTCGCCATGTCTCGACTTTGGCGTTGTATAGCTTTCCAAGGTATTCCTGGATGGCTCGTGATGACCTAATGTCTTGAAGCACAATGCCTTTCTGCTTCTTCTCGCCAAGGAAGTAATTGCCCAAGAAGGCGATGATCAAGTCAGGGGAGATGAACTGACCTTTTTCGTCGATGAAAGTGATGCGGTCGGCGTCACCGTCGAACAACAGACCGATGTCGCATTTGTGTTTCAGCACTAGCTCCTTGATTTGCTCCTGATTCTCAGCCTCAAGAGGATTTGGCTCGTGACCTGGGAAACGTCCGTCGAGGGTGTCATTAATATAATAAGGTGTGTCGCCGAGCAACTTCTTGATGAAGATGTTCGACGCTCCGTTACTGCAATCAACAGCGACCTTCAAATTACTGATGTCACCAAGGAATTGCTTTTGATAATCAATGTATTGAGCATAAACATCGATTTCTTTTGTGACGCCTCTTTGTGCTGCGACGACAGCTTTTTTGTCTGATGCCACCAATGCCTCGAGTTTGTTCAATCCGGTGTCATATCCGACAGGTTTTGCATCTTTCGCACTGATTTTGAATCCGTTATGGTTCGATGGGTTGTGTGATGCCGTAATCATAACCGATGCATCGTAACCGAATTTTGCTGTTGTCCAGTAAATCAATGGGGTGGTGGAGAGCCCGACGCTGTCGACGTTGACGCCGCGGTCGTTCAGACCTTTGGTAAGCTGAGCAAATGCTGTGTCAGATGACAAACGCATATCTCTTCCCACCAAGTATGTCTTGGCTGGCAATACATCCGGCAGGAAATATCCGATTCTGTAGGCGATTTCTTCGTTGAGGTCAGTGCCCCAAACGCCTCTGATGTCGTATGCTTTGAATGCTTTCATTTGTATATCTTGTTTTTGTTTAGTGCTTTTCTGTATTTCTCAGCGTTCCTGTTGTGCTCGGTGATATTCCTTGCAAACACATGGTATCCTGAAAGGTCGTCCTTGGCGCAGAAGTAGAAATAATTGTGCTTCTCAGCGTTCAGAACGGCATCGATTGCTGCTATCGACGGAATGCATATCGGTCCAGGAGGAAGCCCCGCGTATTTGTAAGTATTATAAGGAGAATCAATGTTTTTATGAACATCGAGAACTCTCCTGATGTTGTAATCGCCCAAAGCGAAGACAAGGGTTGGATCGGCTTGCAAAGGCCAATGTTTGTTCAGACGATTTAAATAAACACCAGCAATCCTTGGCATTTCTGAAGTCTTTGTCGTTTCCTTGTCCACAATTGAAGCCAAAATGCTGACTTCTTTTGGTGTGAGTTTGATGTCTTTGGCTTTCTGCAACCTTGATTCGTTCCAAAAACGGTTGTGTTCCGCTACCATCTTCTCCACGAAATCGTCGGCGTCGGTGTTCCAATAATACTCGTAAGTATTTGGTATAAAGGTAGTTGCGTCAACTTCTTCGTTGTTTCTGATCTCGTTGATGATGGATAATGAATCTGCCTCAATCTGCTCGCTGATGCGTCCTGCAAGCTGCTCTACAGTGCGCATATTGTTGAAAACGACCTTCACCGGTGTTTGGTAACCCATGCGTAACATGTTGATTAACTGTTGGTTAGTCATGCCGTCAGTCAAAACATATCTTCCTGGATGTACATTTTCATTATAATGCGATTTCTTTGCAAGCCAGTCGAAAGCGCTCTTGCTTTTTAAGACTTTCAACGATATTATTTCGTTTTTAACATATTGATAATCAACACCAGTAGGAATGTATAGCGATACATCTTTTCCGTCGGCTGTTTGTATAATCGGTTTTGTAATGTAAAGATAGTTTCTTGCGAAAAATACGACAGCAGCACAAATTATCACAAAGAAAACCAAAAGGATTTTGCGCCTTCTGATCCTCTCTTTTTGTCGTCTGGTTTTATATTCTATTCTATAGCTGCTCATTTCTTGTTAATATATTGATATTCAATCTGATCGATGAATCCATCGGCTGTTCTGCACCATTGTTTTCTTACACCGCATCTTTCAAATCCCAACGACTCGAAAAGGAACATGCTTTCGACGTTTGATGCCAATATTAAAGCATATATCTGATTGAGTAACAATGTGTTAAAACAATAATCAGATAGTAGTTTTATTGCATTTTTAGCATATCCTTTACCTCGATATTTCTCGTCAACAAGAACTCCGAAGCCGGCTCTCAGGTTGAACTCGTCATAATCATAAATGTCGATGCATCCGACTTGATCGCCGTTTTTAGCATCTTCAATCATCAGTCGGAGTTGTTTCTCGCTCATCAAGTCGTTGTTATTCAACAAAAACTGTTCAATCTGACGCATGGAAAAAGGCACTCGCGTCTCGCTGTCGCGCCACACACTCATGTCGTTTTCCCAGCGGTAAATCAATTCTGCATCGTGGGGCTCGGCTATTCGCAAAGAAATTATGTCGTTTTTTATGAACATCATTTTGCAAAGATATAAAATCCGTCGAAGACATGTGTCGCCGGACCTGATAAGACTATGTTTTTGATAGCGTTTCCTGCTTTTTCAAATCTCACGTTGAGTGTCGCAAGAGTAGTTTTTATGTTGATGTTGTCGCCGCCATACCACAATGCTGCAGCAATTGCCGAAGCTGTCACGCCAGTGCCGCAAGCTAACGTCTCGTCTTCAACACCACGTTCAAAAGTTCTGATATGATACTGATTGTCAATAACTTCCATGAAATCGACATTCACACCATCGGTGGAAATCGTTTTGTCATTTCTGATCTCCGCGCCATGTTTTCTGACATCAAAATTCTTTAAATCATTAACACGAGTCACATAATGCGGTGAGCCTGTGTTGATAAGTAGTCGATTATCGTTCAAATCGAAGCTCTCGATGTCGCGCATCGTGATGGAAACCATGTATTCGTTGTCGGAATTCTTTGTGACTAACGCTTTGTGAATGCCGTCAATCGCTTCATATTCAAGATGTTGTGGCGCCAAGCCTTCTTCAACCGCGAATGCTGAGATGCATCTTCCGCCATTTCCACAGAAAGTGCTCTCGTGACCATCGCAATTGTAGTATTTCATCTTGAAATCATATTTTTCAGAAGGCAAAACAATAATCAAACCATCAGCTCCGACTCCAGTTCTGCGGTCGCAAATCTCTTTAACCTCGTCGTCCGACAAACTGACAGGCGAATTTATAGCATTTATCATGACAAAATCGTTGCCAGCGCCATGATATTTGCTGAACTTAATTTTATGATAATCAGTGCTTTGCATAATTGTTTTAAAATATTTCACCAAAAGCAAAAGTTTGGCAAGAAATTTGTTGTAAAAATAGTAAATATTTTTGAAGAAAGCACAAGAATATTAAAATTTTAGCGTTAATATGCTAAGAAACTTTTAAAAACTTAATAAAATGAAGAGATTGTTTTTTTTAATTGGAATGGTATGTGTGGCTCTGGTTGGTAGGGCTGATGGCGTTAATTTTGCGGAAGCGGCCGAAAAGACTGTGAATACGGTTGTCCATATTCGCGCCGAGATCGTGACGAGAGGAAACAGCTATTACGATTTCTTCGGTCCTTTGCTTGAACAGATTTATGGAGGAAGAGTTCAAGTTCCTGACAATGTGTCAGTTGGATTCGGCTCCGGTGTTGTGATTTCGCCTGACGGCTATATCGTGACTAACAATCACGTGGTGGAAGGCGCTCGTAAAATTGAGGTGACTTTCAACGACAAACGTAAAAGGTTGGCAACGATTATCGGTGCTGACCCGACAACTGATATCGCTTTGATCAAAGTGGATGCCAAGAATCTCGAATTTCTCACTTTTGGTGATTCCGACAAGGTTAGAGTGGGTGAGTGGGTGCTTGCTGTGGGCAACCCGTTTAAGCTGACGTCAACAGTTACTGCCGGTATTGTGAGCGCTAAGGCAAGGAATATCAATATTTTAGGTGAAGGCACCATTGAGTCGTTCATTCAGACTGATGCTGCTGTGAATCCAGGCAACAGTGGTGGAGCTTTGGTCAATATCAATGGCGATTTGATTGGTATCAATGCGGCAATAGCCTCGCGCACAGGCAGTTACGAAGGTTATTCATTCGCAATCCCATCAAATATTGCAAAAAAAGTTGTAGAGGATTTTTTGATTTACGGCTCGCTGCAACGTGCTTATCTGGGCATTTCAATGATAGAAATAACAGAGGAATTCGGTGATTATAAAGGCTTAGATTACCTTTCGGGAGTTTACGTCGCTGAAGTTTTCCAAGGTGGAGCTGCTCAGAAAGCAGGTATTAAGAAAGATGATATCATATTGAGTGTCAATGGTTTGACGGTCGATACCCGTGCCCAGTTGATGGGCGCATTAGGACAATATCGTCCTGGTGATGTCGTCGATGTGAAGATTAAACGTGGTGAAAAAGAAAAAACAATTAAGGTGACTCTGACGGGTTATCCTCAATAAAACAATAAAGATATGAGACAATTAAAGATTTCTAAATCAATAACTAACCGCGAGCAAGGCGCTCTTGACAAATACCTCGCTGACATAGCGAAGGAGCCTATGATAAGCCCTGAAGAGGAAGTTGAACTCGCACAGAAGATAAAACTTGGCGATCAAATTGCACTTGACAAGCTTGTGAGAGCTAACCTCAGATTCGTTGTTTCTGTTGCAAAACAATATCAAAATCAAGGACTTAGCCTCGCTGATTTGATAAACGAAGGTAATGTGGGTCTTATCAAGGCGGCGCAGCGTTTCGACGAGACCAAAGGCTTCAAATTCATCTCGTATGCCGTCTGGTGGATTCGTCAGGCTATCCTGCAAGCCGTTGCCGAGCAGTCACGAATGGTGCGTCTGCCGTTGAATCAGGTGGGATTCCTCAGTCGTGTGAAAAAAACGGCATCATATCTCGAACAGCTATACCAGCGTAAGCCGACAATAAAGGAAATCGCCGACGAGCTTGATATGCCTGAAGACAAGATCGAGTCTATTATGAGAATAAGCTCCAAGGAAGTCTCAATGGACGCGCCTGTCACCGGAGATGACGATTTGACATTTATTGACACAGTCGTCCCAGAAGACAATAACGATGCAGACAAGCACATTGTTTCAGAGACAGAGTCGGCAGAGATAAAACGTTCATTATCAGTGCTTACCGAGAAAGAACGCATGGTGATAACGTATTATTTCGGACTTGATTCGAGTCATGCATATACATTGGAAGAGATCGGTTATATGCTTGACATGACTCGTGAACGCGTGCGTCAGGTGAAAGATAAGGCGTTGAAAAAGCTAAGGACCCGTTCGAAAAAAAGTTTGCTTCATGTGTTAAATGATGACTAAAATTTTGTAATTTTGCGCCTCATTATTTGAAATATTTTTTATATGAATAAAAATTCAATTATTGGTATTATCCTTATTATAGGAATTTTAGTTGGATGGACAATTTGGGTTACACCATCGAAAGAGGAAATCGCGAGACAAAGAGAGATTCAAGACTCTATCTATCAAGTAAATAGAGCACGTTATATCCAGGATTCAATACGTTTCGTAGAGGCGCAAAATGCAGCTGAACAACAGTTGATGGCACAGCCTGAAAATGGCGTAGCGTCAGACGCCGTGATGCGTGACAAATATGGCGTTTTCGCAACAACAGCGACAGGAGAGGAGAAACTTTATACTATTGAGAACGATGTTCTTAAGATGACTTTGACAACGAAGGGTGCTTTTGTCAAGACAGTTGAGCTGAAAGACTATAAAACATGGGATTCACTGCCACTTATCGGCTTCGACGAAAACACTTCCAAGTTCAATCTTTCATTCTTCGCTTCTAATAGAAATATCAATACTATTGATTTGTTCTTTACGCCTTATTTGAATAATTATCAATACGATGGCGACGAGAATATTGTTGTCGGCGAAAAACCATTGGTTTTCAGCATGAGAGCCTATTCTGATAATTTGACAGATATACTGAATCCGAATCAATATATTGAATTTACATATACCATCACAAAAGATGAATATATGATTGATTTCGATGTGAAGACTGTTAACATGAAAAACATTATCGCATCGAACACCAATTTTGTCACAATTGACTGGTACGTTGATCTTTTGAAGCAGGAAAAGGCTGTTGACCGTTACAATGGTTCAAACGTTTATTATAAGTTCTTAAGTGATGACGTTGAATCACTTAGTGGCGATCGTGGCGGTGAGAAAGATGGAGAGAAAGACCTTCGCGCTAACCTCAAATGGTTGTCGTTCAAACAGCGTTTCTTTAGTTATTCATTGATTGCCAAGGATAATTTCAACTCAGCAGTTGTCGGTTTGAAGACTGATGTCAGGAGCAAAAATCCACGTTATCTCAAGACAATGTATGCGACTATTGATGTGCCGTTTGACGCGTTCCAGGATAACAACACCATGGCGATGCAGTATTATTTCGGTCCTAACAGCCTGAAAATCATGGATAAATATGATATCGGCCTCGATAAGCAGATTCCGCTTGGTGGTAAGCTTGTAGGCTGGATCAACAGATATATCGTTGTCAATGTTTTCGATTGGCTTGGTAGCTACGGCTGGAACTATGGTATTGTGATTTTGGTTTTGACCATCATTATCAAGTTGTGCTTGATGCCGTTTGCATACAAATCATATCAGTCAACGGCAAAGATGCGTGTCCTGAAGCCTGAAATCGACGAAATCAATGCGAAATTCCCGAATGAGGCTGACAATATGAAGAAACAACAGGCGGTGATGGACCTCTACAAAAAAGCAGGTGCCAGTCCGACATCAGGATGCTTGCCGATGTTGCTTCAGCTGCCTATCTTATGGGCTGTATTCCGTTTCTTCCCGTCGAGTATCGAGCTCCGTCAGCAGCCATTCCTTTGGGCAGACGACCTCTCGACATACGACAGCATTCTTGACCTTGGATTTAACATCCCGTTCTACGGCGACCACGTCAGTTTGTTTACCTTGTTGATGACTGTTACGACAATTCTTTACACCTATATCAATAATAAGCAGATGGCGGCTACCAACCAGCAGGGCATGAAGGGAATGAAGGTCATGATGTATCTCATGCCGATTATGTTCCTCGGATTGTTCAATAGTTATTCAGCCGGTTTGAGCTATTATTACATGTTGGTGAATATCATCACCTTCATCCAGATGTATCTTTTCAGAGTTTTCACAGATGAAGATAAACTTCGTAAGAAAATTGAACTTGCGAAACAGAAACCTGTGAAGAAGTCGAGATTCCAGAAGAGACTGGAGGAGATGCAGAAACAGCAGCAACAAGCACAGAGAAAAAGATAATAACAAAATGTCATTTCGACTGGAGTGGAATGAAATGGAACGTAATGGAGAAATCCTTGTTTTACGAAATCATTAAATGTTTACGTTAATAGAGGATTTCTCGACTTCACTTCGTTTCGCTCGAAATGACGGGCTCAGAAATGTTACCAGATAGAATATACATTATCGGTTATATGTGTTCCGGAAAGTCGTCGATTTCACGGAAAGTGGCGGCAAGACTGGGTTATGAGCCATACGACACCGATGATTTGTTTGAGGAGAAATATCATATCTGCGTTCAGGATTTCTTTGAGAAATACGGTGAGGATTATTTCAGAAAGTTTGAATCTGAAATTCTAAAAAAGACAGGCGAGATGCACAATGTGGTGGTTTCCACGGGCGGCGGAACGCCTTGTTTTTTTGATAACATGCAATGGATGAAAGAGAATGGCACGACGATCTTTGTAAGAGTCAGTCCGCTCACGTCATTTCATAGAATCATGAATGCCAAGCGTAAACGTCCGTTGGTGTATGGAAAAACTGAGGATGAGCTTCGCCAATACGTTGAAAATCATTACAATTCGCGACTGCCGATTTATGAGCAGGCGGATTTCATAGTTAAAGGTGAAAACTTCGATATCGAAGAGGTGATGAGTTGTTTATCTCAACTCTAATAACACCACGTTTTCGACATGCTGTGTGTGCGGGAACATATCGACTGGCTGCACGGCTTTTACTGCATACAAATCGTCAAGTAATTGTAAATCACGGGCTTGCGTGGCTGGATTACAGCTTACATAAACAATCTTTTTAGCCTGAATCTTCTTGAGTTGTTCGATGACTTTGTCGACCATACCTGCACGAGGCGGGTCTGTGACGATGAAATCGGGTTTGCCATGCTCGGCGATGAATTCATCGGTGAGTACCTTTGCCATGTCGCCAGCAAAGAACTCAGCATTTGAGATGTTGTTAAATTGCTCGTTGATTTTGGCATCCACGATGGCTTCCTCAACATATTCAATGCCCACCACGCGCTTCACGAAACGTGAGAAATACAAGGCGATGGTGCCGGTTCCAGTGTAGAGGTCATACATCAGCTCGTCGCCATGAACGTTGGCGAGGTCGAATGCCGCTTTATAAAGCCTTTCCGCCTGATACACGTTGGTTTGGAAGAACGAGACCGGACCGACACGGAACTTCAAATCATCAAATCCCGGACGCGGCGATTTCATCGTTTCCACCAGATAAGGCTCGCCTTTCAGACATTCGAACGGCAAATCGGAAATAGTGTCGTTGAACTTATTGTTGATGACCAGCATCAGCGAGATTATCTGCGGGAAATTCATCGAAAGGGCAGGGATGAGCTCGTTTCTGACGATGTCGTTTTCCTCGTTTATCACTATGATTACCATGAATTCGCCTTTGCCGTTGCAACGGATTATGACGTTACGCATGGTGCCTTGGTGCGCTTTCACGTTATGATATGAAAGCTTGTGATTCATCGTGAAGTCCTTGATAAACAAGCGGATATCATTTGATGGATCTGCCTGAAGATAACATTTCTCGATGTCTAAAACGCGGTCATACAGTCCTGGAAGGTGGTAACCGAAACCTTTGCAGTCTTCTTCAGTATAAGTGCCTGCTGGAGCTCCGTCTGTGAGCCATTTGCGGTTAGAGAAGCTGTATTCGAGCTTGTTACGATAGTAAAACTGTTTCTTGCAGCCTAAAATCGGCATCATCTCAGGGTATTCGATCTTCCCGATGCGGTCGAAATTATCTTTAATCTGCTTCTGTTTGTAAAACAGTTGCCATTGATAATCAAGGTGTTGCCATTTGCAGCCGCCGCAGAGACCGAAGTGCTGGCAAACAGGTTTTACGCGCTTGTCGGATTCCTTTTTTATATTTAAAATCTTGCCGTCGAAGCAATTCGATTTCTTCTTAAACACTTGGATGTCAACGATATCGCCTGGTGCTCCGAATGGAATAAACACTACTTTCTCTTCCGGCTTGGCGATGCTCATGCCTTCCGAACCGGCGTCGATGATTTCGACGTCCTCAATAAACTGTGGCTGCTTAATTTTTTTCATGCCGCAAAATTACAAAAAATTTTCTTCCCTCCGTCATTTCGAGCGAAACGAAGTGAAGTCGAGAAATCTTTTTGTATTTTTAAAATTCTTTTCATATTTTTGCAAAAATTAAAACAATGAATATTCAGAACATAGCTGTTGATGCAAATTATGTAAAGCCATTGCTGCATAAGCGCGAGAAAGATTCTCACAAAGGAACTTATGGTCACGCGCTGCTTATTGCGGGCTCGACGGGCAAAACCGGAGCTGCATTATTGGCTTCGGAATCTTGTATGCGCTCGGGTGTTGGCTTGTTGACTACACATTTGCCGAAATCGGCGATGCTACCGTTGCAAATATATTTGCCAGAGGCCATGATAAGTCCTGACGAGTCGGATAATTGTTTCTCGCAAGTGCCTGATTTGCAACCATATAACGCGATAGGAGTAGGACCTGGACTTGGAAAATCCGAAGAGACGGTGAACGCTTTAAAGCACCTTATTCAAGAAGCTAAAGTGCCTATGGTTTTGGATGCCGATGCTTTGAATATCATATCCGAAAACAAGGATTTGCTTTCGGCTTTGCCTGAAAACACTATCATCACGCCGCATGTCAAGGAGTTTGAACGTTTGTTTGGAGAATGTAAAGATAAACAGCAACGCATTGAGCTTCAGCGTGTTATGGCGCAAAAATTCAAGATTATCATTGTTTTGAAAGGCGCTGGCACTACAATCATGCTTCCAGATGGACGTTGTTTTGTCAATTCAACTGGAAATCCTGGAATGGCTACAGCAGGCAGTGGCGATGTGCTGACAGGAATAATTTTATCGCTCTTGGCACAACGTTACACTCCTGAAGAGGCAGCTGTCATTGGTGTTTTCATGCACGGAAGAGCAGGGGACAAGGCTGCGGAAAAGCTCGGTATGGAGGCAATGATCGCAAGGGATATCACTAATAGTTTAGAGTTTAGAGTGTAGAGTTTAGAGTAGTTTAATAGTTTAATAGTTTAAAGAGTCAGCAGATGAAAAGAATAGTTTTAATAATTGCATTTTTGTTGGTTGTAATATTATCCTGCAACAGGAATAATTATTCAAATCTGCAAAAGACTGATTATGTTGCGGAAGCCGTTCAGGAAGTTGTCGCTGAAGATGTCACGGAGACCTCTCCAGAAGTTATCCCTGAGCCCAAGGAATACCATATGAGCATCTTGATAGCCGGCGATTTTATGCAGCACGGACCTCAGATTAAAGCAGCTTTGCAGCCTGATAGCTCTTATAACTATGACGAATGTTTTGCACGAGTGAAACCTGTTATTGAGGATGCTGACGTAGCTATTGGCAACCTCGAAGTGACGCTGGGAGGCAAGCCGTATGCCGGCTATCCGCAGTTTCGGGCGCCTGACGAATATCTGCAAGCTATCGTAGATGCTGGAATCGATATAATTTTAACGGCTAACAACCATTGTCTCGACAGTGGAAAGCACGGATTGGAACGCACTATAATGATGATGGATTCGGTGGGCGTTCCTCATATTGGAACTTATATTGATTCGATGGAGCGAGCCGTTAATTATCCTTACTTGTTTGAGAAAAACGGCATTAGAGTGGCAGTTCTTAACTTTACATACGGCACGAATGGTCTCAAGGTTGAGAAGCCGAATATTGTGAATATGATGGATACCGCAGTAATTGCTGCCGATTTGAATACAGCAAAAGAGATGAATCCTGATGTGATCATTGCTATCCCGCATTGGGGTATTGAATATCAGACTTTGCCTTCAAAGGAGCAACGTAAAATGGCTAACTGGCTGATTGACAAAGGCGTTGATCATGTTATTGGAGGTCATCCGCATGTGGCTCAACCTATGGAACTGCTTAACGATGGACAAACTTTTATAGCTTATTCATTGGGAAATGTCATCAGTAACCAATCGATGCCAAATACCTATGGCGGATATATGGTTCGCCTCGATTTTGTCAAAAACGACACGTTAACCATGCTTTCTGAATGCGCTTATATCCCGTATTGGGTTAGCCGTCCACACGACAACGATTTCAAACATAATTATCGCCTTTTGTCATTGGATGAGCCGGATTCGTTGCTGACGGCAAAAGAGAGACAGCAGCGCGACACCATAAGCCAAGCAATGCGGACATTGTTTGAAAAGCACAACGTCGGCAATATCAAAGAAATAGGCTTTTAACCAGATTTAGTCTAATTTGTCGATATTCGAATCGTCTTCAACCCTCAGGTTGTCAATGATGAACTTCTGACGCTGGTCGGTGTTCTTTCCCATATAATATTTCAAAAGCTCAGGAATCGTCATGTCGTGGCGCAGGATAATCGGCTCCAGGCGCATATTTGGACCTATGAAATAGCTGAACTCGTCAGGAGATATCTCGCCAAGACCTTTGAATCGGGTGATTTCAGGATGAGCACCGAGCGACTTGATGGCATTGACACGTTCTTCGTCGGAATAGCAGTAAATAGTTTCTTTTTTGTTTCTAACGCGGAACAAAGGTGTTTGCAATATATAAAGGTGTCCGCCGCGAACCACGTCGGGGTAGAATTGCAGGAAGAATGTGAGCATCAGCAGGCGGATGTGCATGCCGTCAACATCGGCATCGGTGGCGATGACGATGTTGTTATATCTCAGATTCTCAATTGATTCGTCGATGTTTAGAGCGGCCTGTAATAGGTTGAACTCCTCGTTCTCATAGACGATTTTCTTCGTCAAGCCATAGCAGTTAAGCGGTTTTCCACGGAGGCTGAACACTGCCTGTGTCTGTGCGTCGCGACTCTTGGTGATGCTGCCAGATGCTGAGTCGCCCTCGGTGATGAACAGCGTCGATTCAAGTCGTTTCTCGTGGTTGGTGTTGTAGTGAAGGCGGCAATCGCGCAATTTTCTGTTGTTGAGGCTGACTTTCTTTGCACTTTCGCGGGCAAGCTTCTTGATGTTAGCCATGCCTTTGCGCTCTTTCTCGTTCTGGATAATCTTGCGCATTAAGGATTCTGCGACATCGCTGTTCATGTGCAAGAATTTGTCGAAATGACGTTTGATGATATCAGTGATGTATGCCCTGATGGTCGTCTCGCTGTCTTTATCCATGTAGTTCGACGAGAACTTTGTCTTGGTTTGGCCTTCAAACTCAGGATTGTCGACCTTTATCGATATTGCTGCTATAAAAGAGCTGCGGATATCAGATGTTTCGTATTCTTTATTATAGAACTCCCTGATAGTCTTTGCGATAGCTTCGCGGAACACGTTAAGATGCGTGCCTCCGAGAGGGTTGTACTGACCGTTGGCAAAGGAGAAATACTCTTCGTTTGAAGTTACATTCGAATGTGTAAATGCGCACTCAAAGTCGCCTTCTTTGATGTGAATGATAGGGTAGGCGCAGGTGTCGAGCTTTCCGATTCTGCGTGTAAGAAGGTCGAGAAGTCCGTTTTTTGCCTGGTATTTCTGACCATTGAGGATGAGCGACAGTCCGCTATTCAAAAATGCGTAGTTCCAAATCATCTCATCGACGTATTCCATAAGGAAATGGTAGTTTCCAAACAGCTCGGCATCGGGCACGAATGTGATGTCGGTGCCGTTTTTCTGGTCTGTCGGGATGATGTCTGATTCTGAAAGTAGCTCGCCTTTTGAGAACTCAACTATTTTGGTCATTCCATCGCGGAATGCCTGTGCGCGGAAATAAGATGACGCAGCGTTGGTGGCTTTTGCGCCCACACCATTCAAGCCCACGGCTTTTTTGAATGCGCCAGTGTTGTACTTTCCTCCAGTGTTCATCTGGCCCATACAGTCTTTGAGAGAGGCGAGAGGAATGCCACGTCCGTAGTCGCGCACGTGCACCTTGCCGTCGTTGATGTCTATCTCAATGACCTTTCCGGCGCCCATGTTAAACTCGTCGATGCTGTTGTCGACGATCTCCTTCAGCAGGATGTATATGCCGTCGTCGTGTGCCGAGCCGTCGCCTGCCTTGCCGATGTACATGCCAAGACGTTTACGGATGTGCTCGTTCCACGAGAGATGCTGGATAGCCTCGTCGGTGTAATCGACCGGATTAACATTTGTGGTAAAATCTAACTCGTTGTCTTCCAATACGTTGTCGTCAATAATATCTTCCGCCATGTTCTCAAAATTTTCTAATTTGCAAAAATAGCATTTTTTTTGAGTCTTTAGACATTAGTCTTTAGTTTTTAGTCATTTTTTTTAACTAAAGTCTAAAGACTAAAGACTAACGACTAAAAATTTTGTAATTTTGCGCGATTTTTTGAGCAGAAAATGGAAAAGATAACTTCAAATAAAAAGATATTCGGCACGATCTGCGGCATTCTTGCAGCGGTGTTTTATGGCACTAATCCTCTTGGCGCGTTGAAGCTCTACGAGCAGGGCATGAACACCAACTCAGTGCTTTTCAGCCGTTTCAGCATGGCGTGGATTATCATCTCTATCATATTGATTATCAAGAAGGAAAACCTGAAGGTGACGAAGAGGGAGTTTGGCACTTTGACGGCTCTCGGACTGCTTTTCACGGCTTCTTCGATGACGCTGTATTTCAGCTTCAAATACATCGCGGCGGGTGTGGCTTCGACGCTTCTGTTCACTTATCCTATCATGACTGCGGTTATTATGGGCTTGTTTTTCAAGGAGAAAGCAGGTATTAAGACCATTGTGGCAATAGTTTTGTCGTTGGTGGGTGTGCTTTTGCTTTATTGGAGCGATGCCAGCGGCGCTTTAAACACTTTAGGTGTAATCTTGGTGCTCGTTTCCGCTTTGACTTACGCCATCTACATCATTGTGGTAAACCGTTGCCCGCTTGAGATGTCGTCGTTTAAAATCAACTTCTACGTGGTGCTTTATTGTGCCATCGGAATGGCAGTGTTTGCTTGGCTTACCGGACAGCCGCTGCAACTTCCGCATAATGCCGTCAGCTGGTTTTATGCAGCGTGGCTCGCAGTCGTACCTGCCACATTGTCGCTTGTTTTGATGGTATATGCCTCAAAATATGTTGGAGCTACCCCTACGGCAATCCTCGGTGCCCTCGAACCATTGACAGCGGTTTTAATCGGAATCTTCGTATTTGATGAGCCTTTTGGTGTTCGCCTTGCAATTGGTATCGTGTTGATTCTCAGCGCAGTGGTGATTACTGCATATCAGCCGAAAGGGAAGTAATCTGGTTTATCATTTCAACAAGTGTGAGTTTAAGATTACCTGTGTTGTCAAACATATCACGGTATCTTTGAATTCGTTTGTAGTGCTGATGATAATTCCTACCAGTGACAGCAGCAACATGTTTGTCGTCCAAACCTAATAGATACAGGCTGAAAATGATCTTATCGTCATATTTCAGTTTAGGGTATCTTGTCATAATCTGTTGCAGAGTACCGTCCAGATTGCGGTCGCACACTTCCACAATGTGCCGGCGCGTTTCTTCATCAATAACCAGTTCCGGGTAGCTGCAGTCTGTTTTTACGGGGATGTTTTGCATCGCTCCTACGTTTCGGCAAGTCTCGTCCTGCATTATGATACTAAGGCGTTCTTCAAATATAATTGGTTCCCTTTTGATGCCTGCTTTCATTTTTGTAATGTCGTCGTGCATCAACTTCATCTTCTTTTTCATAATATCCGACTCCCGATGTGCGCTTTTTATCTTGCCTTGAAGCACTCCAATGAACCAGTTTTTTTCACCAATTTCTTTTTTATGTCTTTTCCTTTTAATTATCGTTATTACTTCTAAAACCAGGAAACCTGCTGCTGTTACACAGATAATGATTATTATTGCTGTAATCCAAGCTCTACGTTTTGCTCTTAGGTGCTTTTCAGCATAATATTGATCGTATAGTGAGGCTAAGTTGGCCTTCAATGGAGCCTTTGAAATCTCATTCATCGACTCTTCAGCCATATATGGCGCATAATATGGTGCTTTATCCTCATTTCCGGTTATTTGGCACATTTCGATAATCCTGCTTGCTGCATGAATCTTGGTGCTCCAATCTCTCGGAAAAGCTTTTTCAAAATAATATATAGAGTTGGAATAATCATTATCTTTATAATACATTTCTCCAACAATCGAATAAAAAGTCATCTTCTCAAAATCACTATCAGCATCACTAATGATTTCGGTCATTATTGATAATGCTGAACTTTTGTCACCTATGTCGAACAGACATGTCGCTCGTTTGCTTTTAATAAAACGTATTGTAGCATTTTTAATTGATGCGATATTTATCAATGAATCTGCTATGTCTATATAGTACAACGCCTTTTCACAATTATCCTCCATCTCATGTATAATACTTGATATGTATCCCAAATTTGTTACAACGTTCTGATAGTCTTTGCAATCTGTGAAATATTGATTTGCCAAATTAAAACAATCCAGCGATTCATCAGGCATCATATGAGTCAAATAAATCGATGCCAATCTGTTGTATGTCAATGCCTTAAAATGTTTGATGTCTTTTCTGTTATTGTTTTCGACATCGATATTATCAAGGGTTTTTAGTGAGCTGTAATATTCGGAGCATGCTTCCAAGATTAATTCTTTTTCCTCGAGAGACACACCTCTATAGTAGTGTGCACGCGCTTGTTGTAAAAGTACATCTGTGTTTGTTGAATGTTGTTGTGATAGACTATCGTAAAACCGGACTGCTTCGATGACGGCAGAATTGTTGGTCTGTTGGTAATTGTTTTTGTAAAGTGCTTCGGCTAAAAGAATCTGGTATTCAAAATAGTCGTTTTTTGTCATTTTATCCTCATCTATTGTGTCGGCAAGCTTGATAATCATGTCAAGAGCTATGTCAGGATGTGCTGTCATGGTGTCGTTGATTGGTTTTAACACATTCTTGTGAAGCGGAGCTACATCCGATGAGAATAAATCATAGTTATCGCAACTTTGCAAAAGCGTAAGCAAAGTGACAACAATGGCTGTAATGATAAATCTTATCAACTTCATAACGCAAATATATTGAACTTTTTTCAATCTGTGATGCCGATTTTGATATTTTTAATTTCCTGATAATCAACTGAATAAGCTAAAAACAGGTAAAAATCGTAAAAATAAAAATTGAAAAGTTGAAAAATTTTACTATATTTTTGTCATCGGAATTCCAAAAATGAAAAGAACAAAGCTTAACAATTAAAATCAACAAGCTATGAAAAAGTTACTATTAATGATTATTGGGGTTTTTATATTTGCGAATCCTGTTTTTTGTGGAAATCCGATTATCTTGGTTTCTTCAAATCCCAATGCAGTCGGTAGAGATTATGCTAACAGCATAAACGCAGAACTTGATGGTCACGCTTTAACAGTTGTTTTCACAGAGAATCTAGGGCAGGTAGCAATTGAGGTGTCGATTTCTGGAGGCGGCGAGGTTGAAACCACATCTCTTTACACTCCATCCGGAGTAATAATCTATATTCCATACAGTGGAAGTTATATCGTAACATTCACTTTGCCGAATGGCGATGCATATTACGGGGAGTTTGAAGTGACGGATTAATTTAGAATTGATACACTTATGAAAAAAATCCGAATCTTTTTGATGGCAATGCTGTTATCAACAGCGTTGCCACATGATGTTTATGCTCAAAACGACAAACTGGTTTCTTTCACATACGATAATAATGGTAATAGGACTTCGCTAAGCGTCATTATCATGAGAGCCGATGAAAACGACATAACAAACGGCAGCACAAATGACAATCTTGAAACAATAGAAGAAGCTTACGGCGTTGCATCAGATACAATAAGTGGCATTAATGTGTCGATATTTCCTAATCCGACAAGCGATTACCTTATATTAACCACAGACTCTTATGAACAGATTCATGTGGCTTTGCTATCACTAAATGGAAACACCATATACGAAAGGACGCTTACATCCTGCCAGACAGAGCTTAATCTTTCCGATTTAGCCCAAGGAATGTATTTCCTCACAATTAATCATAATGGTGAAAGACATGTATGGAAAATTATCAAAATGTAAAAACTTTTTTGTGAAAAAACTATTACTTTTTTTATTATTTTTGCCTTTGGTATTTCATGGAGAGAACAGAATACCAATAGTTGGTTCAATTGGCGGGACGGTAAATGCCAGCCTGTTAGGCGGTGCAATATATTCAATCCCTTTGGAGATACCTAAAGGAGTATGCAACATGCAGCCTGAAATCGGGATAATCTACAATAGCCAAAGCGGCAACGGTTTGCTCGGATACGGATGGAATATCAGCGGGATTTCCACAATAACCAGAACCGGCTCCACGTTATACCATGACGGAAAGATGACAGCTGCCGACTTCAGTAATGATGACCAATTCTTACTTGACGGACAACGTCTTATACTTGTAGGAAGCAGCGGAAACAATTACGAGTATAAAACTGAAAATGACGAGTTTTCAAAAATAGTGTTTCAGAAGGAAAACGGTTATTTCTCAAAATGCGAGGTGAGATTGGAAAACGGTAATATCATAGAATATGGATATACAAGCAATTCCAAGTTGCTGGCAAGTGACGGAAACAATGTCATCAAATGGATGGTAAACAGTATTTCCGATAGAAACGGCAACACTATCTCGTATGTTTATGAGACATCAGGTGCAAACAGTGACATTTATATCAAACAGATATCATATACTTCGAACACCTCTGCAGGTCTTAATCCTCAGTTTGTAATATCTTTCACATATTCCAACAGATTTGATGATTACCATTATTATGTGGCAGGGAACAAAGTACAGTGCAACAGGATTCTTACAAATATCGACATTTTAAACGGCAGCAATATTATAGAGTCCTATGGGTTAACTTATGATAGTAACACTAACAGAATGTACAGCCTCTTGGAAGAAATATCGTTTTCAAAAGGCTATGATGAAATCACCCCGACTGTTATTGAATGGAACACGCTTGACAGTGACGTGAACAACAACTCATTATCCTCACAGGAAATAAATTCGTCTATTCTCGAAGAAGTTACATTCGTTGGAGATTTCAATGGTGACGGATATTCTGACTTGTTGACAGTCCCATACAAGCCTCTTTACGGATACACTGGAGACGTTAGTGTTAAAGTATTTCTAAATAACAGATATGGCGGTTTTGGCACGTCACCAAATTACACCTTGTCAGTTCCACAAAAATTGGAATGGATTCATGTGTTTGATATTAATGGAGATGGCCGTGATGACATTGTGGCACAGACAAAATTGTTAAACTCCCACCCAAGCATCGAGGAATATAGCACGGGGTTTACAGTATATGAGTCACAGTTTTCAGGAGGATTCACCAACGCGTATAGTACAACTATAGAAGGCAGATACTATGTCAAACCCGGAGATTTTATAGGTGAGGGCATAAAGGGGCTCATTCTTTTAAAACTTGACATTGTCGATGATAATGACCGCGACTATATGATTTATGGTTATCCCGCCCTTTTACATTATGACAATGGTTATTCAATTGATAGTTTCAACGATTTCATAATAAATGTCGGTCTTATAATTTCTGATGATTTTGACGGTGACGGATTATGCGAGGTTATGATTCTTGATTCTGAATATAACACAAACCTTTCATTTTACAAACAAAACGGGGCTTATAGGGTGGCTACAACATCCGAAAGGTTTCAGAATCATGAACGAGCGTCATATTATACGGGCGACTTTAATAATGACGGCAAAGCCGATTTGTTTTTTGATGACATTGACAACCATAAATGTGTCGCTCTATCCACAGGCACAGGATTTTCTGACTGGATAAGAATAAGCAATACCACTCTTGACAACGCTACATTACCGAATATGGTTATATACCGTTGTTCTCTTAACTATGTCTCTTCAGACATTTCCTATGGTGTCAGTTTATCTGATATTGACGGTGATGGCAAGACTGACATCATTTTCTATAATGGCAACAACAGGCCCATCTTTTACAAAGATTTCAAAATCACCGACGAAACGACTCATACCGGTAATTTCAGAATTGAATACTGTGCTGAAAATAGTGATATTAGTTTTAAAAACCAGTATTTCACCATCGGTAACTTCTTGGGAAAAGACAATGTCGCGTTTATCGCCATTGACCCTAATAACCCGGCAATTACAACAGACGACGAAACTAATATTTTCAGTTTTCCATCAACATCCGAACGGTTTTCAGTAAACTCCATAACCGACGGCATGGGAAGGACAACAGAATTTGAATATGATTATTTGATGCCGGGAAGTTCGGGGTTTTATACTTTGAATGACAGACCTTTCGTTAACGATGTAAAACCTTTCTCGTTACCAATGCTGGCCATGAGAAGCTATTCTGAACATATTGGTTCAAACACCTATAAAACATCTTTCAGTTACAGCAATGTCCTTATGCATAGGACCGGGCGTGGTTTCGTTAACTTTGAAAATGTTAATAAAACAAATTATATTAACAATATTTGTGCGAGATGGGAAGGTGGCTGGTTTGAGGTAAACACTACGGGGGTTAACGCCTTGGCTTTGCCAAGCCATGATTCGGTTTACGTTTACAACAATGGTGTGAAAACACTGTCTGAAACAACTGAATATGTTTTCGATAATGTAAAATGCAACCGACAGAGCACTTCTGGTGGAAACATGCTTATCGTCAGACCGGCGATGATATATAAGAAAGCGAAAACATATAACCCTGACTCCAACGGTGGGCTTATGTCTGTTGAAATTGTTGAATACGAGTATAACTACAATAACAACAAAACATATTCCAACTCTTACGAATGCAAAAAAATATTGACTGGAATAAACGGGGCAGACTGCAACAGTTATTCAAACTGCCAATATAGAAGCGGAACACAATATCAATATGAAACAGATGACTATTCTAATTGGATAATAAACAGAAAAACAGAGGAAAAGACAATAACTGTATTTGCTAACAAACCTGCCGTATCAAGAAAGAAAAATTTTGAGTATCTAAGCAACAGACCTTTCTTGGTTAGCAGCATGACTGACGCGCCAAAAGCTGTAGGCAACAACACATTAACACTGCTTTACAGCTACCAATATGACGCTTGTGGCAACGTCGTTACCGAAACTGTGAGCGCACCTTATGGAATACACAATGAAGCGCCCATAACCACCGAATATACATATAGCAATTACCGTCTTTTGACAAGCAAAACGAAAGACCCTAATGGATTGGCTTATCGTGATCAATACACTTATGACAATTATGATAGGGTTATTACTCATACAGGAAGCAACAGTCTGGTGACATCATACACCTACAACAACAAGTTCAGCACTAATGTTGTAACAACAGCGCCAGGCAATATAACGACCACAGAACAGACATCATGGGCGGCCGAAACCACTATGGCGCCAGCCGGTGCTTTGTATTACAAGGAAGTCTCAACAACGGGCAGGTCTACGATAAAATCATTCTACGACGCAAATGGCAATGCCATACGCTCACTGACTCTCAATCATGAATTGGATCCTGTTGTTGTTGATGTCTATTACAATGAGAAGCGGCTGCCTACACAAAAATCCAACCCGCATCTGGCTGGCGACAACCCATTATGGACCACTTTCCAATATGACGGTCTGGGAAGATTATTAAGTACAACTGAACCGAACGGAAATATGTCCAGCAATGTGTATAATGGTTTCACAACCACTACTACAACATCTTCGGGCAACTCAACTCGTACTACAGAACAAACAGTCAATTATCTGGGATGGATAACCAATAATACTGATGCAAGCGGTGCAGATGTTTCATATACCTATTACTCGAATGGAAGAATAGCCACAATGACGACTTCAGGAGGTGTGACTGTGGAAATGGACTACGACGATGCAGGCAACCGCACATCGCTTGATGACCCAGATTATGGAGAGGCGACATCTGTTTATGACGCATTCGGCCGTATTGTGAGACAATACACTCCCAAAAACGACTATTATGACTACAACTATGACGTGCTCGGACGTATAACACGGAAATACGTATATGGTGACGCAACAACCACATTGTATTCGTATAATGAGAACATAAACAAGGGCACAGTGGCTTCAATTTCTCATAACGGTCAATTATTAAATTATACATACGATACATACTGCCGTCTGACATCTGTCGATGAAATACGGAGAGACACCTCTTATAATACAAGTTATGCATATAACAACAAATCTCAAATAGCAAGCATAACGTATCCTTCAGGATATCATGTTTACTATGAATACTATCCAAATGGCACAAAGAAAAACATAAAGGACGCGCGTGGCAACACATTGTGGCATACCGATGACATAAACGCATACGGACAGTTGCTCCAAGCCACAACAGGGAACGGAGCTGTCACGACAAACACTTACGATATCCTGACAAACAGGTTAGTAGGCTCAAAGACCTCTAACGGCATTCAGAACTTCTCCTACACATTCGACGGATTCGGCAATCTGACAAGCCGTACCGACAGCCTGTATAGCGGCAAGACCGAAACGTTTACCTACGACAACCTCGACAGGCTGACAGGCATAACTATGAACAATCTGAGCAGCTCGATTGTTTATGACGCATTGGGACGCATGACGAGCAAGGAGAAAGACGGCTCCATCGTTTTTGAATACGCACAGTTTGGCAGCACCAAACCGCATGCCACATCAAGCGTCCAAACAAAAAGCCAGGAGTTTCCCGACAACCAAAACATAATTTACAATTCACTTGATAAGGTGAATAGAATAGCTCAGGGGCGGAAAATTGTCACATTCTCTTACGGATATGACGCCCAACGCACAAAGATGATCATTCTCGACACCGTTTCAAACAGAACCAAAACGAAAGACT
Source organism: uncultured Bacteroidales bacterium (assembly GCA_905234275.1). Lineage (GTDB taxonomy): Bacteria > Bacteroidota > Bacteroidia > Bacteroidales > F082 > Limimorpha. The sequence continues at coordinate 626,772 of CAJOHD010000001.1, forward strand.
ATGTCGGCAGTTGTGAGTTTGTCAATGACAATGGCAGCAAGAGTGTTTACACTTACCTTAACGGACCGTATGGAGTGTTTGCCGTTGTTATAAAGAAAGGCACCGCCGAAGAGGTGAACTACATCTACAAAGATCATCTCGGTAGCTGGACTGCCATTACCGACTCTGTTTGCGGCATAGTGGAACGTCGCAGTTTCGATGCGTGGGGCAACCTGCGCGACCCTCAGACCTGGAGCGGCTCGCCGGCCCGCCCTCCGAAGTTCGACCGCGGCTTCACCGGACACGAGCACATCTACGAATTAGGCCTCATTAACATGAACGGCCGAATGTACGACCCTATGATGTCATCCTTCCTCTCGCCCGACAACTACATGCAGGACCCGACCTCACAGCAGGGCTTCAACCGCTATGCCTACTGCATGTACAACCCGTTGAAGTATGTCGACCCGACGGGAGAACAGTATTTCGGGTGGGATCCCAGCCTGGAATATCGAATGGAGCAAGAGGCGCGGGCTATTGTTAGAATGTTTTGGCAACAATGTTACGACACTGGCATGGCTTCACATTATTTGACAATAGCAATGGCGCCTTTACGGGCATGGCCCTGAAACCCATCGCAATGGCAGCGGTAACCATGGAAGCCCGGGAGGAGGAAAGACTTTTTTAGAGGCTTTTAAAAAACTATGCAAAACACATGGTATTGAATATGAACCTGGTAAACCTATTCCAGAAAAATTGCGTACTGATGCTTTTTTAAAAGAATTTCAGGAAACGTTTTTCCCTGATATGCCAATGGATCACATTAAATTATTATCCATAAATGGATATACTTTTGGCAAAGGTGATTTAGGTATTACAAAAGCAGAAGAGAGTAATGGTCTAATATCTGGAAATTCGAGCATATTTTTAAATGGAGACTCTGTATTTGATAGCCCAGAAAGTTTGTTTTATGCTATGGGTCATGAATTTGTTCATGCATCACAGAACATTGCATTAATGGGTGAAAATTATTCACTACTATTAAAAAATGATTGTATTGGTGAAGCCAAAGAATTTTTTGCATATTCTTGGGAGCACTATATGGGAAATTCTCATTATAATGGATTCAAAATAAAATCATGTGAAGATTTTACTTATTATATCAATAGATTAAATTATATAAATTATAGTTGGTTAACTAATATTATTCATCCATAACAGATTCAATTATGAAAAAGAAAACAATAATTTATTGTGTGATTTTTTTATTAACATTCATACACGTTAAGAACCTCCACTCCCAGGCCATCTCCATCAACCTATCAATCCGGTGGAGCGAAGGGCCATATATCCTGAAAACTGATTCTATCGTAAAATATCCCGAATTGGTGGTTTCTTATACTAACAATTCAGAAGATAATTTGTATTTCAGAAAATTTTCGTATTACAGAGGAGGTATTCCTGATTTTATGTGGTCTGTATGCATCAATATGAAATTTGATCCGAAAATGCTTGAGGTCGGTTTTGTGGAGTATTTTAAAATGCATAGAGATTACATCAACGAAATAAATAAGATGATAAAAAACAAACAATACACAAACGATCGTTTTGTTGTAGCGATTGATTTGCCGTATTCCAACTATGCTAACTGGCTCATTGACGATGAGGAATCGTTGTATGATAATCCGGAAATAATCAATAAAGATCTTCAATATATTAACGATTATCTCAGCGATACGGTTTATGGGAACAAAGATGAAAGGAAAGATTATAGAGCACCTTTCAAAGCTAAAGACATCGCAAAACGTGCCATTAAAACCAACACGACACATCAATTCATGTTCTTAAAAGCCGGTGAAACGAAAGAAGACGTTTATAATCTGACATGTTTTGATTTGGTGAAAGGCACTTACACGTTTATTTTAAAAAACGGGGAGTTTAGCGATCAGGTTTTAACCGAATGGAAAATAGGAGAACCCAATGAGTTTCTTCCTCTTCCTAAAAAAGTCGGGGAATACAAGCTTTATTCAGGGGAGTTTACGTCAAACAGTGTAACTATAACGTTCGAGTAAAAAACAAATGCAGCA
>CAJOHD010000002.1 GCA_905234275.1 uncultured Bacteroidales bacterium
GATGATACTGCATCAGCTTGTGGGAAAGTAGGTCGTCGCCAAACCCATAAAGGAGCCCCAAAGGCTCCTTTTTTTGTTTACCGTTTACCGTTTACTGTTGAAAGAAAAATAAACTTTTAAACTATTTTGTTGAAAACTTTTTTTGAAAATAAGGTCTAACTTATTGATATTATTAGTAATTTTGCAGCCCCAAAAAAGAAAGTGTAATGAAGATGCAAATGATTATGAAAAAACAGATTATAACTATTATTGCGCTTTTTATAACTGCATTGGCATTCGGGCAGGATCAGCCACTTTCAGGCAGTGGTACATCTAGCGATCCATATCTTATTAATGATTCAAAAGAGTGGGATGAGTTTGTGCAATATGTAAACTTTGGCGGTGGCGGCAGTGTGCAATATGTTTACGAAGGGAAATACATCAAACTTAATGCTGATCTTACAGTTTCCACTTCGGTTGGAGTCCCTGAAGCTTATTTTTCTGGAAATTTTGATGGAAACAATCATGTGATAACATTGGATATGACAGACGGTGTTAATATCGCATTGTTTGATTACGTTGACGGAAACAAAAACACTATCGAAATCAAAAATCTTACAGTTGATGGTACAATAACAGTTACATCAACATCGATATATCCAGCTGGTTTTATATCTCAGGTGTGGAATAAGATTAAAATCACATCTTGCACGAGCTCGGTAAATATTACCAGCGGACAGACTGGTGGTGAACTATACGCAGGTGGATTTGTCGGTATTATGCATACTGGCAGTAATGTTACTTGTAAGTTTTGTGTTTTTGACGGAAGCATTAATACAAGAAAGAGATCTAATTGTGCTGGATTTATAGGTTTGGTAAGCGAAGGATGCAATCTTGAGATTTTTGAATCAACACAAGCCCATCAAACAATTGATTGCACGGGTTTCAAGACATTCTACCAGATAGCAGACGGTACCACAGCAACTATAAACATAGGCACAAGTTCGAATAAATGTTACTATTTGAGAGCGGACGAATCCTGGCACAATTATTACCAAAATAAGAAACTCGGTAATCAGGCTGATAGTAAAATTCCTAACAATGTAATTTCGAAGAAATATACAAGAGCTAAAACCAATTATTATGTGCCACAAGCTTATGTCAGCGGAATGGCTACATTTTATAGTGCAGGCTCTGAGCCGACAGAAGTTCTTGACCCGGCGCCGGTTGTCTCGTATTATGGCAAGGAATTGACATATGAGGCACAATATACTTATTCTATAAATAACAGCACTAAGAAGGTTGTTTTTAATGCCACCGGTGATAGCAATGGTGTTTATTATGGCACTTATGCTGTCGGGTATAGTATTGTGGATGTAAGCGATTGGGGAAAATTGAATGCTGTACTGACAACTTCGACATCAGCGATAAAGGTGTTAATGTTAGATAATAAAGAATATAAACCGGCTTCTGGCGAGAAACAACTTACAATTGAAGGTAGTGGTGCTATTTATTTATATTTGAACGGATGTACACTTAACCGTGGCTTAAAAGACAGAGATGGAACAGACAAGGGGTCTGTTTTGTATATCGGAAACAAAGCTGATGTCACTATCTATGGCACTGGTGTGATAACCGGCGGTAACAATAAAGGTAGCGGCGGAGGTATTTACTGTAAAGGAAATCTTCAGGTTTATAATGTTACTGTGTCAAATAATGAGGCTAACTATCTTAGCGGCAGCGATTATGGCACGGGTGGCGGTATCTTTTGCTCGGGTTCGTTTAGAATGGTAGGCGGTGATTTGAGCTTCAACAAAAGTCACGGCGGCGGCGGCGGTGTCAATTCTACGGGTTCCAGTTTTTATATAGAAAATGTCTATATTCATGATAACTATTGTAATAGTAAGGGCGGTGGAATCCGTGTAAAGACCAACGGCGCCATAGTCAAGAATTGTGAGATAGTGGATAATGAGCTTGAAGAGCATGAAAGCCTTGATTCAGCATCTGACGGTGGCGGTATTCATAACGATGGTTGCTATCCTTTGACAGTGATCAACTGCACCATTTTAAGAAACAATGCATATCGCTGGGGCGGAGGTGTTTTTTCGAGGGTCGGAACAGTTTATTTGGAAGGTTGCACAATAGAACAGAACACATCGTCGGAAGATGGTGGAGGCATATATGTTAATGAAGGCAGTCTTACTTTGAGAGATTATGGTAAAATAGGCTCTACAGTTACGGAAAACGTTAGTAACAATACTGGTGGTGTGTATGTGGCATCAAATGGTAATTTTTATGTTCAAGGTACGGTTCAGATAAAAAACAACATTGGAACAGCTATCAAAAGGAATGTGTTTTTTACCAGTAGTAAGGGAAAGCTATTTATTACGGGCACTCTTAATGAGACTTCAGAGATTGGCGTGTCGAGAAACAATGCCGGTGATATTACACAAGGACTAAGCTCGGCAGCACAGAATGTCAAGAAATGTATAACCAGTGACAATTATAAGAACTATTGGGTATTAAGACCTACAACTGGCGAAGTAGCATTGGCGGCATCGTTCGACTGGTCGAAACCGACAGTATCAAATGAAGATTTTTCTTATTGGAGACTTGCAGGCAGTTCAACTAATTATGTAACATATTCAAAAGAGAAAAACAGCTATGAGATTTTAGCTCCTATTATTATTCCATCAGATCATAAATACACAGCTTCGAGCATAACGGTAGCCAGCGACGGTCATATCTTTATTGAAGACGGCGGCGAGCTCGTGTGTCCGACTGCATCAATTCCGGTGTCGGTGTTGAAAAATATAACCGCGGCATCAAAAAATGGCAATCCTGTTTACGGATGGAATATCATATCGTCGCCAGTGACAGAAGCGTTGCTGACAGGCGCAAATGCAAATGTCAATATTATTACATCAAATAGTGAGCCTTATAATTTCGATTTGTTGTATTATGATGAACCTAACCATTACTGGAGGAGCTATATCAGCAATACAAGCAGCACATATTTCCCTGATCATAGTCTGCAGCTTGCAACCGGATATCTATATCGTAATGCGAAGAATTTCACAATTGAGTTTGATGGCTCAACCAACTGTGGTGGTGTTAAATGTGATGTGACGGCATCATGTGGCATTACTTCACTTAAAGGTTTCAATCTAATTGGAAATCCTTATACACATAATATATATAAAGGTGAAGGATATGCTATCAATAGTAATATTCTTAATGCAGGATATTACAGATTGAATTCTTCAGGAGGTTGGGTTGCTATTGCGGATAATATCCCAATTAAGCCGTGCGAAGGAGTGCTTGTGCAGGCCGGAAGTGGAGGCAAAGTGACTATAGTGGATACGGATGCAGGGCCAAATGAGTCGAGATACAATAGTGGCAAAATCAAATTCACTGTATCAAACAACGAATATGAAGATGCGACATACGTCATGTTTTCACAAGGTAGAGGTTTGAACAAGATGGAGCATATCAACTCTGACATTCCGATGGTTTACATCAACTATAAAGATGAAAACTATGGTATTGCCACCTTTGATGATGCTGTGAAGGCATTCAATTTGAACTTCCAGGCGAAGACAACGGGTATATATACATTGGGTTATGAGGCGGAAGGAGAGTTTGATTATCTGCATGTTATCGATTGCTTGACAGGTGAGGATATCGATATACTTGCAGAAGGCTCTTATTCGTTTATCGGATCGCCAAGAGATGCAGAAGCACGTTTCATTGTGCGTTTGCAGGAGAACCAAGATAATGGCGATGGGGTTTTCGCATATCAGAATGGAAACGATATTGTTCTTAGCGGCGAAGGCGAGCTGCAAGTATATGATGTGATGGGTCGCTTCGTGACAAGCCAACGCATAAACGGAGTTGAAACAATTAACCTTAATGCAAATGGAGTTTATATCCTGAGATTGATAGGTAATGAGATTAAGACTCAGAAGATTGTTGTTAGATAAAAATTGAAAGAGATGAAAAAGATTTTATTATCAATTATATTTGCAATAATGATGAGCTTCTGCGCTAATGCACAGATAGATAATATTGTTACCGATTGGAATGAGCCATATCGTTCGACATTGAGTGAACCATGGATTCCGGCTATTGCTATCGGTATTACCAATGATTTTGATGCAAACAATGGTCCTCTTGGCGATGGTTTATTGATACTCACTGCATTAGGAGCAGGCTATTTTTTACGCAAAAAAAAGATAAAAAATAATCAATAACAGATAAAAGATTTTTATTATCTTTGCCGCTTAATTTTTAAAACTAATCTAAAAATGAGCGGATTTTTCGGAATCGTATCAAAGAGGCCTTGTATCACAGACCTTTTCTATGGCATTGATTATCATTCACATCTAGGTACTACTGCTGGCGGTATCTGCACTTTCGACGGCGAGACTTTTCACCGCGACATTCATAGCCTCAAAGGCTCATATTTCAGAACAAAATTTGAAGCCGACCTCCCTAAGTTTACTGGCAACAGCGGCATCGGCATCATCAGCGACACCGACGCACAGCCTATCGTGGTGAACTCGCATCTCGGCAAGTTCGCTATCGTCACGGTGGCTAAAATCACCAACCTGAAAGAACTCGAGAAGGAGTGTCTGGACAACAAACAGCACTTCGCTGAACTGAGTCACGGCGACACTAACCCGACCGAGCTGGTGGCTCTTCTCATCACTCAAGGTAAAGATTTCGTCGATGGTATCCAGAATGTATATAATAAGGTGAAGGGCTCTGTCTCTATGCTTATCCTCACCACCGAAGGCAGCATCATCGCAGCTCGCGACCTTTATGGACGTACTCCTATCGTCATCGGTAAGGATGATGAAGGCTATGTTGCGGCTTTCGAAAGCCACAGCTACATCAACCTCGACTACACAACAGAACGTTTCATCGGTCCTGGTGAGATTGTACGTATCACAGCCGACGGCGTGACCCAACTTAAGGTACCTAACGACAAGATGCAGATTTGCTCATTCCTGTGGATTTACTACGGATTCCCGGCATCAGACTACGAAAACATCAACGTGGAGGAGATGCGTTATCGTGGCGGCTACGCTATGGGTATGATGGATGACGTGGATGTTGATTATGTCGCTCCAATCCCGGATTCAGGTATCGGAATGGCTATCGGCTACTCGAATGCTAAGCAGATTCCATATGTGCGCAGCGTGGTGAAATACACTCCAACATGGTCGCGCAGCTTCATGCCTGTCAACCAGTCGCAGCGTGAACACGTGGCGAAGATGAAGCTCATTCCGAACCGCGCATTGCTGAAAGGCAAACGTGTGGTGTTCTGCGACGACTCAATCGTGCGCGGCACTCAGCTTCGCGACAACGTGAAGATGTTGTATGACTTCGGTGCAAAAGAGGTTCACATCAGACTGAGCTGCCCTCCATTGAACTATGGCTGCCAGTTCCTGAACTTCAGCGCTTCGAAGAACGAGCTGGAACTCATCACTCGCCGTTGCATCGCTGAGTTGGAAGGTGGCGACAGCACCAAGAACCTTGCACTTTACAGCGATTCGACAACAAAGCAATATGCTAACCTCGTCGAGATGCTGCGCAAACACGTCGGTGTCGATTCATTGAAATTCAACACATTAGATAATATCTGCAAAGCTATCGGCTTGCCGAAATGTCAGGTGTGCACACACTGCTTCGACGGCTCGTCGTACGGTGACAAATAATATTATTTGAAGATAATATCGACTGAAGAATCACGGGAGAGTCCGAGCAACGACGCGGCTTTCCCGTGATTTATTGCTATCTCGAGGAAACCGTGTGTGCCGAAGAGCGCCACGATGTCGGGCATCATCACCTCGGTGTAGCTGCGGCAGATCTTGTCGATGATGTATTTCCCCACCCTAATCTCAAAAGCCCTGCCGTTTCTGATCTTTTCGAACAGTTCTTTGGTGATGTTCGACACCACGTTCTCATAAGAATCGACGAAAGTGATGATTCCGTGGATGGAATTGGCGTCGATGGTTGGCTGGAAGGTGATGCATTTCCTGATCTCAGGATAAGGACCGCCGATCTCGCTGAACGGCACGCCTTTGGCAATCATTGCTGCCACTTTCACGAAACGGTCGCGGGTGGTGAAGGTGAAATAGTCGGTATCCTGAATCACGTCGATGATGACGGCTTCATAAGGCGCGTCGCCAATGATGAGCGAGAAGATGTCGTTGTCGGTGCCAATGAAATAATGTCCGTTGGCTTTCAGCGCGATATGCGGCTTGTCGGACGACTCCTCTGTCTCCACCGCTATGATGTGGATGGTGCCTTCCGGGAAGTTCTGGTAGCAGTTGCGGATGATGAACGCCGCCGAAGCGATGTCCCACGGCTCGATATTATGGGTGATATCGACAATGGTAGCGTCGGGAAGGGCAGACAAAATGGTGCCTTTCACTGCCGCGACGTAATAGTCGGACAGTCCCCAATCGCTAGTAAGTGTTATAATTGCCATTGTTTTTGCCGTTTTCTTTTTGAGGCTCAATTCCCAAATGCAAAAATACATTTTTATAATGAAAAATTTTTATTGAAATAAAAAAGTTATGAACAATTTTTATTTTTTATCTTTGCATATCAAAACAGTGGTAAAAATTTAGTTAGAAAATAGATGGCGGAGCAGATTGTCCAGATAGAAAATGTCAACCCGAGTGATTTGTATGGCGCTAAGGATCAACATCTTACGATAATTAAGAACTTGTTTCCGAAGCTTAAAATTATTGCGCGCGGCGATTTTGTGAAGGTGATTGGAGGTGATGACGAGGTGAATTATTTCCTCGATAGGCTAAATATGCTGGTGAACCATCTGGAACGTTATGGTAACATCAACCCGCAAGTGATTGAGGATGTGATGGTTTCAAACGGACAGACAGCATACGTGCAGAGCATGAACGACGGCGACGTGTTGGTGTATGGTCGTAACGGCTTGCAAATCAAGGCTATAACTGTCAACCAGAAAAAGATGGTTGATGCTATCGGCAAGAAAGACATGATTTTCGCTATCGGTCCGGCGGGTACCGGAAAGACTTATACAGCGGTTGCCCTTGCAGTTCGCGCTCTTAAAAACCGTGAGGTGCGCCGCATCATCTTGACACGTCCGGCGGTGGAAGCTGGAGAGAATCTGGGTTTCTTGCCTGGCGACTTGAAAGACAAGCTCGATCCGTATCTGCAACCTTTATATGACGCTTTGCGCGATATGCTGCCGCAGGCGAAGCTGCAGGCTTACATGGAGGACGGCACCATCGAGATTGCACCGCTGGCATTCATGAGAGGCAGGACTTTGGACCATGCTTTTGTCATCCTGGATGAGGCACAGAATGCGACGCGAGCCCAGCTCAAGATGTTTCTCACACGTATGGGACGCGACGCTAAGTTCGTCATCACTGGCGACGTGACGCAGATCGACCTGCCGAAAAACCAGCCTTCAGGATTGCCGCAAGCTGTCGACATCCTTGGCGATGTTAAAGGCATAGAGTTCATTTTCCTTGATGAGAAAGATGTGGTGCGCCACAAACTGGTGACAGCGATTGTCAACGCGTACAAGAGATTTTATCATGATAACGATGAAGAAGACTCTACCGTCATTTCGAGAGAAACGGAATGAGATTCCTCGCTTCGCTCGGAATGACAGGACATGAATGGGAACTATATGGCGCGGCATAATGTAACAAAGTAATATGTAGGAACCGTAAAGCCGCGCCAAATAAAATAAAAAAGAGTTGTCATTCCGAGTGCGAAGCACGAGGAAACTAAAAAGAAAAATATTAAACATTAAATATAATGAAAGCTTTAACAAGAACCGATTTCAATTTCAAAGGTCAGACAAAAGTTTATCACGGCAAGGTTCGTGATGTTTATTTCATCGACAACAAATATTTAGTGATGGTCGCAACGGACAGAATCTCCGCATTCGACGTCATCCTGCCTGAAGGCATTCCTTATAAAGGTCAGATTCTCAATCAGATAGCTGCTGAGTTTTTGGATATGACCACCGACATCGTGCCGAACTGGAAGATCGCTACTCCAGACCCGATGGTCACAGTGGGTAAGCTCTGCAAGCCATTCCCAGTGGAGATGATTATCAGAGGTTACCTCACTGGAAGTTCGTGGCGTACTTATAAGAGCGGACAGCATACCATCTGCGGTGTGAACATCCCTGACGGCATGAAGGAACACCAGAAGTTTGCCGAGCCTATCATCACTCCAACCACAAAGGCTGAAGAAGGTCACGACGAGGATATCTCGAAAGAAGAGATTATCCGTCAAGGACTTATCAGCAAGGAAGATTACGAACAGATCGAGGTCATCACTCGTAAACTGTTCCAACGTGGTACAGAAGTGGCTGCAAAACACGGCCTGATTTTGGTTGACACTAAATATGAATTCGGCAAGATTGGTGACCAGATTTATCTGATGGACGAGATTCACACCCCTGACTCATCGCGTTATTTCATCGCCGACCAGTACGAGGAATGCTTCGCAAAAGGCTTGCCGGTGAAGCAGCTCTCAAAGGAGTTTGTCCGCGAATGGCTGATGGCAAACGGCTTCCAGGGCAAGGATGGACAGAAGGTCCCTGAGATGACACCTGAAATCGTGAAAGGCATCTCGGAGAGATACATTGAGTTGTATGAGAAGGTGACAGGAAAGGCATTCCAGAAGGCGGCGGATACTGAGGATATTAAGGCGAGAATTGAAACTAACGTCAAAACTTGGTTGGAAGAGAACAGATAATAGATTAGAGACGGACGGTCGTCCGTCTCTTTTTGAAATATGAATACACTATATTCAAAAATATTATCTCAGCAGAACCCTGCGTTGGTGCCGGGTTTGTCGCGTTTCTTTAAGATCGGTAAAGGTGGTTATGGTGAAGGTGATAAGTTCTTGGGAATCAAGGTGCCGACGATAAGGGAGGCGGTGAAAGAGTGCTGGAGCGAGACAACTTTTGATGATTTGCAGGAATGCGTCAGCTCGGAATATCACGAGATGCGAATGGCGGGACTGCTAACTCTCGTTCAGGTGTTCAAACATGCTAAGAAAGATGTGAATTTGCAACAACAATGCATAGGCTTCTATCTCGCTAATACTCAATATATTAATAACTGGGATTTGGTGGATTTGTCGTGTTATGAGCTATTGGGCAACTGGCTTCTCGACAAGGACCGCGAGCTTCTTTACGACCTCGCTCGCAACGGAAAAAACATCTGGGAGCAGCGCATCGGAATGGTGAGTACCATGCAGTTTCTGCGTCATGGGCAGCTTGACGACACTTACAATATCGCTGAAATCTTTTTGGAGAAACCGAAACCGCTTCACGATTTACTTCAAAAAGCGGTCGGTTGGCTGCTTCGTGAGGCTGGAAAACGTGATGAGCGACGTCTCAAAGACTGGCTGTCAACACGTTACAAGACAATGCCTCGCACTATGTTGCGGTATGCTATCGAAAAGTTTCCGGAAGAGGAGAGAAAAAGCTATCTGAAATTTTAATATCTCACCCTCTTTCCGTGTTTTCTCTCCGGGCGTTCATTCTCTTTTGAGCGCTTCTTCTTATCTCTTTTATCCTTCTTATCCTTCTTATCCTTTTTATCTTTCTTATCTTTCGTTCTGCTTCTTCGTTCGTGTTTTTCTTCCTCGCGGTCACGACGACGACGGTCTTCGTGGAAACTGTCGCGGGATTTGCGTTCTTTTTTGGAGGAGATTTCTCCACTACCATCTCTCTTCGTTCGATGTCCGGTCGAAATGACGTTTTTATCCTTTGGTTTCGGCTCGCCGGTAGTGATTTCCACTCTGATTCCTTCGGTGTTCTTGCTCGGGTCAGCGAAGCAATCTACAATGAATTGGGCTTTGTCGCCATCGACTGCTACAAATGAGAAGTTTTCCATCAAGTCGATGTGACCGATCTCAATGTCTTTAGTGCCTGTCACATCGTTGATTCTGCCTATCAATGAGTTAGGTTTGATATGGTCGCGCTTGCCCATGCCGAAAAACAGTCTCACCATGTGCGAGTCATCGTGCACTTTCTTCTCCTTCTTATCAGCGGAGCGCTTATCCTTCTTATCCTCATCAATATTAAGGTCCTTGGCGTCTTTGTAATAATCCAAAAATCTGTTGAAATTCAGCGCCACCACTCGTGTTATCAGCTCTTCGCGCGTGAGCCAGCTGAGCTTTTTGAACACCACCGGCAGGTAGTCGTCGATGTCGTCACGCATGATATCGACTTTTTCGAGGTTGTCGATATGGCGGAACAGCTGTTTCTCGCACACCTGCTGTGCTGTCGGGATGAGACAGCGTTCCATCGGCTGTCCGAGTTGCTTCTCGATAGCTTTGATTTTATGTTTCTCCTTCTGGTGCACGAGGCTGATGCAGATACCGGTCTTGTCGGCACGTCCGGTTCTGCCGCTGCGGTGCACGTAGGTGTCGATGTCGTCAGGGAGGTTGTAGTTGATGATATGTGTCAGGTTGTTGACATCCAGTCCGCGGGCTGCCACGTCAGTAGCTACCAAAATCTGGGTGAAACCTTGGCGGAAATGGTTCATCACGAGGTCGCGCTGCGCCTGCGAGAGGTCTCCATGCAGCGATGCGGCGTTGTATCCGTCGTGAATAAGACTGTCGGCAACTTCCTGTGTCTCAAGTTTCGTGCGGCAGAAGACGATACCGTAAATCGACGGGTAATAGTCGATCAAACGTTTCAGCGCGAGGTAACGGTCGCTCGCCTTAATCATATAATAATTATGGCGCACGTTGGCGGTACCTGAGTTTTTCTGTCCGATGCTGATGCGCACAGGTTCTTTCATGTATTTGTTGAGAATCTGTTCCACCTCAGCCGGCATTGTCGCTGAAAACAGCAGAGTATTCTTCTCTTCCGGCATATATTCCAAGATCGCGTCGACATCTTCCTGAAAACCCATGTCGAGCATCTCGTCGGCCTCGTCCAAGACCATCCACTGCACATTGCTGAAGTCGATGCGGTTGCGACGAATCATATCCTGCAGACGACCCGGTGTAGCCACGATGATCTGCGGTTTTTTAGCCAAGCTTTTGAACTGCACCTCGATGCTGGCGCCACCATACACTGGTACTATCATGATTTCAGGGATGTATTTAGCATAGCTGAGCAGGTCTTTGGTTATCTGCATGCAAAGCTCACGAGTAGGGCACAAAACCAAAGCCTGAACACTGCGGTTTTTCGGGTCGATATTCTGCAAAAGCGGCAATCCGAAAGCAGCGGTCTTTCCTGTTCCTGTCTGTGCAAGTCCTACTAAATCAGTGCGTTGCGATAATAACACTGGCAACACTTCAGCCTGTATCGGCATAGGCTCCTTAAATCCTAATTCATCAATGGCTCTTAGGATTGCAGGGTTTAAATTGAAATCTTGAAACATATAATGAAATTGAGGCTGCAAAATTACAAAAATTTACTATATTTGCAGGTTATTTTTTCAAAAGATGAGTAAGCGATTGTTATTTCTTGTATTATCTGTAATTTTGATTTCATGTTCATCGAAAGATGAAAAACGATATACCGAAGAAGAGGTCCAATCATGGCCAGTTGTCGATGTCGACTTGATATTCAAGGATTTAGACCAGCCAACTCTTGAAAGGAAGGCGGCACAAATCGACAAGTCTTTTCAGAATCTGAAGAAAAAGACCACCTTTAACGGCACGGTTTTGTTTGCCGAAAAGGGTAGGATAGTGCTCGAAAAAGCTTATGGAGTGAACAATCTGAGAACAAGAAAAGGCGACCTGTCAGTCGACGATGTGTTCCAGCTCAGCTCGGTCTCGAAGATGTTCACCGCAGAGGCTATCATGATTCTTAAAAGCCGCCAACTCCTTGATTATGATGCAGATATAAGGACTTATATTCCGGAATTCCCTTACGATGGAATCACCACGAGGATGCTTTTGACACATCGTTCGGGATTGTCGCGTTATGAGACTTTGGCTGATAACTACTGGCCGAACAAGAAGATTCCGTTCACCAACAACGACATGATCGACTATTATGTCAAATACCATCCCGATCCGTATTTCAAGCCGGACAACGGTTTCCATTACTGCAACGTGAACTACGCTTTGCTGGCGTGTATAGTGGAGCGTGTATCGGGCAAGAGCTTTGTCGATTTCATGCGTGAGGATGTTTTTGATGCCGTCGGGATGAACGATTCGTACATCTACGATATGCCTACCGACACAATGGTTTCACTGTATCTCCCGAACTGCGTTCAGGGATATTATGTCGGCCGCAGACGTCCTCGTCAGGCTCAAAATGAGTATCTCAACGGCGTCAAAGGCGATAAGATAATGTTTTCCAACGTCGAAGACATGTACCGTTTCAAGGTCGCCATCGATTATGGATTGTTAGTGCCCGATTCCATTCAGAACGAGGCTTTCATGCCGGGAAGTCCGAAGTATTCAAAGAGAAAGGACAACTACGGTTTCGGCTGGCGTATCTCGCGCAAATATCCCGACTGTTACTACCATTACGGCTGGTGGAAGGGCTATCGTTCGTTTTTCATGTTCGACAAAAAGAACGACCGCACCATCATCGTCCTTACCAATACCGATAAAGGTCCTAACTCTGATGTCTTCTGGAAGTTGTTGAAAGACAACAGCATATCATTGGCCCCCGCTTCCATCAATATTCCAGTCGTGGAACTTGAAAGACACCTGAACTTCCCGTGCTCATCGTACCGTGACCGGTGACTTTAAAATGGCTGTATGACGAGTCTGTAGCCGACACCATGCACGTTTTCAAGCTTCAAACTCGGGTCCTCACGTAAGATGTTTCGCAGCCGTTTGACGTAAACATCCATGTTTCGTGCATTGAAATAATTGTCGGAATGCCACACCCGTTTCAAAGCCAAAGATCGTTCCACCACCCGGTTTTTATATTCAAGCAAGAGACATAAAAGGTCTAACTCCTTGGATGTCAGCTTCTTTTCCTTCCCGTTGTACGACAGCACATTGTGCAATGTGTCCAAGGTGCAGTTCCCGATGCTTAAATAATGCAGCTTGTTCTCAGTGTTTTTAGCTCTTTTTTGAATTGCTTTGATGCGCAAGCCGAGTTCTTCCATGCTGAAAGGCCGCGCCAGAAAATCGTCGGCGCCATTGTTAAAAGCCTTGATGATTTCGTTTTGATGCGGGTTGGTGCCAATAAAAACTATCGGAATGAACCTGTTTTTCTGACGAATCTCTCTCGCTAAATCAATGCTGCTAATGACAGAAATGTCAGCGTCGATCAGCACAAAGTCGAACTGTTCCTTGCGAAAAAGCTGTAAAGCCGACTCCCCGTCGAGACAAATCTGAGTGGGATAGCCACATGTTACAAGGTAGTTTTTTGTTATCGAAGCCAAATCCTTGTCGTGCTCCGCCAAAAGAATTTTTAGTTCTAACATGTTTAGTTTGTTTTGAAAAATGTTTCATCACAAAATTATAAAAATAAAAAATCTGTTTGGAAAAATTAGGCTGTAAATTATTCTGGATTAGTGTTTTTTAACATAAATTGCATTTTTTTGCAAGAAATCTTAAAATTTTTTTACAAAAAAAGCTTCCATATTAAAAAAATTGTGTATTTTTGCAGTGCGTAACGATGTACATCCATAGTTCCCTATCCAGGGAATTTACATTGTTCGTAAAAGGTTTCATAAATTTTGGTTTTTGGTTCTGGGAACCGTCTCCGCTCAAGAGACGGTTCCTTTTTTTATTGCTTTTCGTAGAAGTGCATGTCGATGATGTATTTGTAAACCTCGCGTGGCATGAAATAGCGCACGTCGTGACCTTCGCTGATGGCGTTTCTGATGAATGTCGACGACACCTCGATCTCGGGCGCTTCCACCACCTGAACCGATGGATGTTCAACTAACTCATTGCTGCTGTAGCCTTTACGTGGATAGACGAGCAGGTGATGGTACTTCAAAATCATCTCGTAGTTCTTCCATTTTTTGAAGCTCTCGATGTTGTCCATCCCGCAAATCAGGTAAAAATCGGTGTTCGGGTGACGCTCGGCCAGCCTTGTCAAAGTGTCAATGGTATATGACGGCTGCGGCATGTAAAACTCGATGTCGCACACATGAAAACGCTCGTCGTCTTTTATCGCCATCTCCACCATATACAGGCGATGACGGTCGGCAAGCAGCGACTTCTTGTCCTTGAACGGGTTCTGCGGCGACACCACAAACCAAATCTCATCCAGCCCACCGTACTCAGCGAGGTAGTTCGCAAGCATCAGGTGTCCGTTATGAATTGGGTTGAATGACCCGAAAAATAACCCGATTTTCGTTTTCATAGTCGTTAGTTTTTAGTCGTTAGTTTTTAGTCGTTAGTTTTTAGTCTTTAGTTTTTAGCAGTTTTTACTAAAGTCTAAAGACTAACGACTAAAGACTATAATATATTGAACAACTGTTCTTTTATCTTTTCAAGTTCATCCTTCATTTTCACGACAAGGCGTTGAATATCAGCGTCGTTAGCTTTCGAGCCGAGGGTGTTGATCTCGCGTCCCATCTCCTGGGCGATGAAGCCGAGTTTCTTGCCCGCGCCTTCCTCGTCGATGGTCTCCTTGAAGTAGTCGCAATGTTTGCGGAGGCGCACTTTTTCCTCGGTGATATCGAGCTTTTCAAGATAGAAAATGAGTTCCTGCTCGAAGCGGTTTTCGTCGTATTCGCCCGATGTCAGCTCCTGCAGATTCTTGATCAGACGGCCTTTTATCGTCTCATGACGGTTCTTTTCGAAAGGCTCCACCTCGCCAAGATATCCGAGAATCAAATCGACACGTTTCAGAAGGTCTTTCTTTAGAATTGCGCCTTCCTTGGCTCTGAAATCGTCAGTCATTGCTATGGCTTGCAGCAACGTCTCCTTTATTTTTTCAAGAAATTCCTCGTCGTAATTCTGCTCCGGCGATACGAAGATGCCCGGCATCCTGAACACTATTGCGGCTATGTCTTTCGATTCCGGGATGTTATATTCCTTCGAAATGCCTTGGATTTGCTCGAGATATGAGGCTACAACCTCCTTTTCGATATGGGTGTTTTGCGCCACATCGGTGTTGGTTATGGTGAGCATCACGTCGACTTTTCCGCGCTGTAGGCGTGTCGCAATCTCATTGCGGTAGTCGAATTCGTTGGCCTTGAGCTCCTGTGGAAGTTTCATGATAAGGTCTAACTGCTTGCTGTTCAATGTCTTAATCTCGACACAGATATTGTTGTTCTTAAAAATTTGCTCGGCCTTGCCGTAGCCTGTCATCGAACGAATCATCTTCAAAAATAATTTTTTGCAAAGATAATGTTTTTTAAACAAAAATTATCATTAACTTTGTGGACTATTTAGAAAAATTAACAATTCACAAAATATTAACATTTAAAATTAGGATTTTATGTCACAGAAAATGACTTCACAGGATTACATGGACATGGAAGCTCGCTATGGTGCTCACAACTATCACCCGCTTCCGGTTGTTTTAGCAAAAGGTAAAGGTGCCAAAGTTTGGGACGTTGAAGGCAAGGAATATTACGATTTCTTGTCAGCATATTCAGCTGTCAACCAGGGTCACTGCCACCCTGCAATCATCAAGGCTATGACTGAACAGGCTGAGAAACTGACACTTAGTTCACGCGCTTTCTACAACGACGCTCTCGGTCCATGGGAAAAATATGTTACAGAATATTTCGGCTACGACAAGGTTTTGCCGATGAACACCGGCGCTGAGGCTGACGAGACAGCTCTTAAGCTCGCACGTCGTTGGGGTACAGTGTGCAAGGGCATCCCGAATGACGAGGTGACCATCGTGTGCTGCGAGGGCAACTTCCACGGCCGCACCATCACCATCATCACCATGTCGAACGACCCTGATTCATATGCAAACTATGGTCCTCTGACACCTGGTTTCATCCGCATCCCTTACAACGATCCTGACGCATTGGAAAAGGTTCTCGCTAAGGACGGCAAGAAGATCGCAGGTTTCCTGTTGGAGCCAATCCAAGGTGAAGCTGGCGTTTACGTTCCGGATGAAGGTTATCTGAAGAAATGCTACGACATCTGCAAGAAATACAACGTTTTGTTCATGGCCGATGAGGTTCAGGCTGGTATCGCCCGTACAGGTAAGATGCTCGCTTGCGACCACGAAGGCGTTCGTCCTGACATCCTTATCCTCGGTAAGGCTCTCGGCGGCGGCGTAGTGCCAGTATCAGCAGTGCTTTGCGACGACCCAATCATGATGAACATCAAACCGGGTGAGCACGGCTCAACATTCGGCGGTAACCCAATCGCAGCAAGAGTTTCTATCGCTGCATTGCAGGTCATTAAAGATGAACATTTGATGGAGAACGCTGAGCGTCTCGGTAAGATTTTCCGTGAGGAAATTATGAAGATTAACCACCCGATGATTCAGAAGGTGCGCGGTAAAGGTTTGCTTAACGCAGTGATTATCAAGCCTATGAACGGCAAAGAGGCATGGGATGTGTGCTTGAAGATGCGCGACAACGGTATCCTCGCCAAGCCAACCCACCAGCACATCATCCGCTTCGCTCCACCATTAGTGATCACCGAAGCC
Source organism: uncultured Bacteroidales bacterium (assembly GCA_905234275.1). GTDB lineage: Bacteria > Bacteroidota > Bacteroidia > Bacteroidales > F082 > Limimorpha. The sequence goes on from CAJOHD010000002.1 coordinate 16,562, forward strand.
GAACTGAGAGACGCTATCGAGAGAATTAAGAAATCGATAATGGCGTTCTAAGACAAGCTGTCTTTTGACAGACAGGTTTTATATTAGACAGGATTAACAAGATTAACAGGATTTTGGACGACCAGATAACTTGTAAATCTTGTTAATGCTGTCTAAATATTATTTGTCAAAACAAAACCACCCAATCTTCATTAACCAGATAAACCTTTTCACAACTCTTCGGAAGATGAATAGTCCAAATCAGACTGCCGGAACTGTCGATGAGGCTCAGCTTCCTGTCCTTTTTCCAGTAATAGGAGAGGAGGAAATCGCCGTCTGATTTATGAACGGCGTCGGCAAGGACGAAGTCGGATTCAGCGATGCCGTGCCTCAAGTCGAAATGAGCGTTTTCGTTCGGGAATGGCAACTCTATTTGGTTCCCATTTTCGTAATTCGTTATCACAGGCGCCGCATTGAAATAGGCGTTCTGGCTGTCGATTTTGATGAGACAAAGTCGCGTCCCGAGACCGTGTTTTTCGTTAAACTCGGGAATAAATGCATTGTCAACCAACGACTTGAACCTGATTTCGCCGTCACGCCGCTCCATCCGGCAAAGAATCCGTTTCTCACTTTTTTCCTTTTGTGAAACACCCAAAACGATATTGTCCCAGTCTTTGATTAAGAACACGCAGTTTTGCCAGGCACAGACTTCGAAATCGTTGAATCTCAACGAGTCACGGAAGCGAAAAGGATAAACCTCTTTGATTTCCAGATTCTTATCCAGCCCGACGATGGCAGTCTCATTCAAAATCCTTACAGTCGAGTCCTGATGCTCCTCGTTGAAATACGTGTCCGTGTGATTCACATTGACAAGCAGAAACAGCGTGTCCTGAAAAACGCAGCCGTTGTCGATTTTTATCTTGCCGAAATCGGGGATATACGGCCTAATTTGGTCGGAATATCTGCGAACCTCTCTCAAAGTCTTCCTGTCGCCGAAAATGTTGAAATAAAGCTTCTCAAGATCTGTTTTCGAGAAATCCTGACTGAAAATGTGTTTGAACTTTTCATCGAAAAGATGCAATTCATGATAGGAGAAATCCATAATTAAATAATTGTCATTCAATGAGATACATCTATTTTGTTCCGATAAAACCACATCATCGGGCAACTTGGCCGTAACCAGTCCCAAGGAGCCGGCGTTTTGAAGTTTTTTTAGAATAGGAATCCATTTTTTGCTTTGATTAAGTTCGGCATCAAAAACAAGTTCGCCGTCTTTGTAAAGGTACAGCCAAGGAAAGATGTTGTGCGACAACGATTTAAACAAAGTGTCATCGCAAATTATGTCGTAATTGCGGTTGATTTTCAGGTATTTGTCTGAAAACTTTTGCGCTTCTTTCAGATTTGCTGTTTGAAACAGCAGATGCAGGCTGCAATCCTCGCTGATGCTGTCGAGGAAGCGGTATTCGTTGTAACAGTTCGGGCACAGGTTGGTGTTGGCGGTGACCACGACCTCGAGCTTCTGCTTATGCGAACAGGCCATTAAACCTAATAGGATATAGAATAACAGGAGTTTTTTCATGGAAAATTTGTAAAAAATTACTCTATTCTTTAATGATTCGTTCTGTGAACTCTTTCCCATCGTTCATTCGCACTTTGATTAGATATAAACCAGGGGTGAGGTTGGCGATGCTGATTTTGTTAAAATTATTGTTTTGTGATTTCAACAATCGGCCGTCGATGGAATATATTTCAACGGATTGGCAATCGGCGTTCTCAGAGAACTCTATGTGGACAAGGTCTTTCGCCGGGTTCGGATAGCAGACGAAAGGATTTTCTGAAGCTGAAATTTCTGGTGTAGAAAGATAATTGTCGAAAACAATGGCATAGATATTTTTCGAATCGTAATAGGTGGCATTGTCTGCTGTCATCCAACCACTAAGCGCTACGCCTCCATTGGTAAGAGACGTGAGACCATAATTCCCGAATAATCCGGCATTATTCAAAGCCAAGGTGTATTCCTCCCAAGAAAAGTTCAAATCATTATCTAACCTTGTAACCACCAATGTGGTTTTTGAGCCGCTTCCTGATTCAACCAGCTTCTTCTGTGTCCACACAAGGAACACGCTGTTGTTTGTAACAATAAGGTTTTTGTTAACCAATTGATATTTTGGATAATACTGATTGGGGGCAATTTCACCCCACAGATATGTCGAAATCACTTCACATTCGGAGTTTAATTTCACCACCATCAAGCCATGATGACCGTTACTGCTATTTAATACAGTGATGGTTATGAAGAAGTAACCGTCTCCACAGCCGTTAACATTGTAGTTTAAACCGCTTGACAATGACCATCCGTCGAATTTATTTATAATAGTATTGGAAATCGGGATGAAGTCTCCATCATATATCTCAACCTTAATGTCACTGCCATTATAAGTGACATATCCGTAGCGTAATGGTTCTGTGGACAGTACAAAAAGCGGATGTTCCGAAAATTTCACATTCCCGCTGACAGTCATGATATCCGACATGTTTTTCACCTCACCGTCAAGACCAATGAGCATAAAACGATATGTGTTGTTATTTATTGGGGACAGGCATACAATGTCATTGTTGTTGTCTATCATGAATCTGGTCGGCAATGGGCATTCTGCTGGCAGTTCGACAAGTGATTCGTATGTCAGCTCAATGTCATCGCTGAAATACACCGCTCTGTAATAATTCTTACCATTATCATTGTCCATGTAGAAAGAAGTCATGATATTAATCCCTTCTCTGTCTGGATCACGAAGCATTGGTGATAGGGAATTGATGTGATTGTCCTCCACAAACAATGAATCCAACAGTTCGCCCTGTGGCGTAATCTTGTACAAGTTAAAACCCACATCATTTATACTATCGTCAAACACAGCCTCCTTCACCACGATATTCCCGTCGCTTAATTCTATAATATCGTAACACTGACTTAGATGATAATTGCCGTGATGGAACCAAGTGCTGTAGTTTTGGGCTGATGTCGTTATTGTTGACAACATCAACAATAGTATTAGCATATATTTTTGCATGGCGAATCAGTTTTAATGTTTATATTATGATTTTACAATCTTGGTTGAAAAGTCGAGCATACGATTTCTGCATAATTAACTATTAATAAATGATGTATTGGTACAGCATCGTACTGTTCACGATTACCTATAACAGGAGTCACAGTACAACCCATCACACAAGATCCGTGTGAGTATTCTTGTGCAAGATCAATGTAATCATTCAATAGTTTACACATTTCTTCTTTGCTGATATAAGTATCATCAAAATCACATCTGCCACAATAATACAATCTAGATCTGAAAGGAACCCACGAGAAATAATAATCCAAATAGTAAAATTCCATATCTCTCCATGTTGTGAAATAGCATCTTTCTCCACTACCCAAACTACATCTTGGGTATTCTGAATTGAAGCAATTCTGTAATACTTCTGCTGCTTCCTGCCATTGATATTCATCTTGTGTGAAATATTCGCACAATGTGCTGTCGTATGTGAAATTTCTGTATGCCAATCCGCTTGTTAGAGTCGATTTTACAGTTACAGTTGTTGTGGTCGCATTTGCATCAAACTCAGCTATTTCGGGTACTATGCAATAATAGTTCTTGTTGTCGAAGCTTAGGCTATGGTAGTAATCGTAAACGTGCGATGAAATCTGCGAATATAGATTGGCGAACTCGTCCAAATCGATTGTTCCGTTTGATACATTCAGAGTGTAGGTTGATGTTTCATAGGTTTTGTCAGGGCCGTCGCCGTTGATGTTGCAGAAATCGAAGTTAAGGAGGTCGAACATAAACGCGTTGGCATTTTCAGCAGTTAAAACCTCTTCGCTTTTAGCACCGGATTGAAGTTTTTTCTCAAATTCGAGGATATAAGCCTCTCTGTCAGGGACTTCGTTTTGATAGACGATTCCTTTGTTCTGCGCCATCTGTGGTACGCTATTGATAACTTCATTTTTCTTGTTGCAGGCCTCAAATGTGATTACGCCTGCTGCTGCGATGAGCAATGTTGCCACTGTGGCAACAAATTTAATTTTTTTGTTCATAATGTAAAAATTTTAAGTGTTTGAAAACATTTGATTTTGTAATTTTAAAGTTATTCGATACCTATTATATACTCCGTGTTATCTCCTTTTCCATTGATTTGAGCAACACTGGTGACATTGTATGTCTCAGTTGCCCCTGTTCTAGTACAGATTTCCAGTTCCCTGTTATGAATTGTAAAGCAACAGCCCTCGATTCCTTGGCATACAATAGTGATAACACCAGGACTATAAGTTGAAGAAACATAAGTACCAGGGGCTTCCATGTCTGTGCTTGGTGTCTCTATCTGTTTAGGAGCAGCTGGCTCTTTATTAGTGTCGTCATTTTTCGCAAAAACATAAACCGACAACAATGTTAATGCCGTTAGTGCCAAAAGGCTTTTTTTGAATTTGAACATAGTATAAAATTTTTATTTGCGCCTACTCTTTTAGCTTTTCGGCATCCGCTGTCAGATGCAAAATTGCTTAAATGATTTCTTAAAACTATGGAAATGCACTGGAAAATTACTGGAATTAATACCAATATTCATATTTGTAAATAATTGAAATACAATTAATTGCAAATATATGAGGTTGGAAATCTGAAAAAATGCTGGAATCTTACTGGAAAAGGTCAAAAAAATAACTACCTTTGCAAAAAAAACATGGAAACTGACACTATCAGAAAAGGACCGATTTTTTATTTGGCTGATGATCCTGTGGAAATTGCAACGACATTTGACAAAGAAACAGGCAATGCGACTTATAGAATAGCACTTGTGCCGGATGAGGCGACAGTGGCTGAAAAAAACGACAGCCATAACAGTCACATTTTTTTGTGGTTGGGTGTTGCGCTTGCGGTTGCTATTGCCGTGTTTTTTGTTGTAAGATATTTTTTGAAAAAACATCGCGGCAACGATAAGGAAGCGAAACCCGTCGGACAGGATGCCTCGTTGAGATATGAGCTGCTGAAACACAAGGATATATATAAAAAGTTTTGTCAGAAAGGCTATTTCTCAACAGTCAGAAAACCTAATCTTGAAGTTGTTGAAGAACGTGAAATTAACGAGCTTTGCGATGCTGTTTCAGAAGTTTTCCCGCCTTTCGTCCAGTTTTTGAATGGCCAAGGGCTTTCTGCCAAAGATTTTCAGTTCTGCTGCCTGTTGAAATCGGGTCTTTCAACCCTTGAATTGGCTGAGATATATTGCATTTCAGAAAGCGCCATCTTCAAAAGGCGACAAAAAATCAAGAACCAGCTCGGCTTCGAGTCAGATCAGAGGACTTTGGATGAGATTTTTGAGGAAATGTAAGTAACCGATAATCTATATTTTTGTCAGTCACTTTAATTTTATAGAATCAAATCGCTAAATATTATAATTTTTGGCGATTTGGATAGAAAAATTTATTATCTTTGCAGCGTAAAAATGACTGAAACATGATAAAACGCATACTTCATGATGTTATCAAACAACGGTTGTATAAAGGAAAGGCGATTGTGCTGATAGGAGCCAGACAAGTGGGTAAAACCACGTTACTTAAGGAGATTTTTCCTACACAAAATGATATGTTGTGGTTTAATGCTGACGATTTGCCAGTTAGGGACTTTTTCTCAAATGTCACAATAGAGCGATACAGAAGTATGATTGGAAAGAATAAAATTGTCGTGATAGATGAGGCGCAACGTATTGAAAATGTTGGAATTAAGATGAAACTAATAACGGATAACTTTCCTGGTATCCAGTTGGTAGTTACCGGTAGTTCATCGTTTGAGTTGGCAAATAAGATAAACGAACCTTTAACTGGCAGAAAATTCGAATATGAGCTTTTCCCATTGTCTTTCAACGAAATGGTTAACGATATAGGGTTGTTTGCTGAAATACAGAAACTGCCAATAAGATTGGTTTATGGCATGTATCCTGATGTTGTTTGCAATCCTGGCGATGAGAAAGAAATCCTTAATCAGCTCACAAATAGTTATCTTTACAAAGATATTTTAGAATGGGAACGCATAAAAAAACCAGACAAACTGGTCAAACTTATGAAAGCCTTGGCATATCAGATAGGAAGTGAGGTGTCTTATAATGAATTGTCACAAATTGTCGAAATTGATAAAGGAACTATTGAGAAATACATAAATTTGCTTGAGCAAACAAAAATCATTTTCAGACTTCCATCTTACAGTCGTAATTTGAGAAATGAATTAAAATTTGGCCGTAAAATTTATTTCTGTGACAATGGTATCCGTAATGCATTGATTAATAACTTTTCAGATATGGAATTACGTCAGGATGCAGGACCTTTGTGGGAGAATTTCATGATAAGTGAATTAAGGAAATACAACCATTACACACAAAATTATTGCAATACATACTTTTGGCGGACGACACAAAAACAAGAAATTGACTATATAGAGGAGAAAGACGGCAAACTGACAGCGTATGAGTTTAAATGGAATCCGAAAAAGAAGTCGCGAGTGGCATCCACTTTCACCTCGGCCTATCCTGAAAGTATAGTAAAAACAATCAATCCAGATAATTTTTATCAATGTTTTGGATTGTAATAGACTTGCATCATGGAATGGTTCAAAACATCTCTTGTTGATGAAAAAGTGGTTGTCTTCGATCCGCTTCGGAGACAATGGGTTTCTTTGACGCCTGAGGAGCAGGTTCGGCAGAAGATGCTGCATTATCTGGTGGAGACACGGAAATTGCCAGCCGGACTTGTGGCGGTGGAATATTCCATTAAAGTAAATAACCTCCCGAAGCGTGCCGATATCGTGGTTTTCAACAACTTAGGTGAGCCGCAGATGATAGTGGAATGCAAAGCGGAAACAGTGCCAATAACCGAAAAGGTTTTAGACCAGGCGATAAGATATTTTTCAGGATTGAAAGTGAAATATCTCACGCTAACCAACGGGAAAACGATGTTTTGCTATCAAATTACTGATGGAAAAATTGAAATTCTTACAGAGTTTCCGTTGTAGTTGTCATTTCGAGCGTAGTCGAGAAATCCTCTTTATTCTTTAAACTATTAAATGATTTCGTTAATCAAGGATTTCTCCATTCCGCTTCGCTCCAGTCGAAATGACATAATTGGTCAAGTATCCGATTCCGAAACCAAGCATCAATCCTAACGCCGCTCCGCAAATGACATCCCCAGGGAAGTGTACTCCCATGTAAATCCTGCTGTATGAAACCAAAATCGCCCACGGGAACATAATCCAGCCGATTTTACTGTAATGTTTCTTCATCGTCATGAAGATGAACGCCGCCAGTGCGAAGGTGTTCGCTGCATGCGACGACATGAAGCCATACATTCCGCCACAGTGGCCGTTGGGCAGATATACCAAGTCTTGTATCTGCGGGTCGTGACATGGCCTAAGCCGCATAACCATAGGCTTGAAAACTGATGAAGCAATCTGATCTGATAAAGTGATTGCCACCGCCACGCCAAGAAGCACCCACAGTCCTTTCCATTTATACTTATAAAAAACCAGGAACACCAGCACCGCATAAAACGGAATCCAACCCATCTCCGACGAGATAAACGTCATCACAGGGTCGAGCCACCCAACGTGCAAGCCGTTGAGAAACAGAAAAAGCTGATGATCGAGGTTGTTTAACATAATGAAAGCCAAATCAAATCCTTTAACTCCTTGATTCCTTCGCCGGTTGCCGAGCTGATAAACAGATGCGGCACCTTCTTCGGCAGGTGTTTCTTGATGTCTTTCTTCGTGTCTTCGTCAATCAAATCGCACTTGCTGACGGCCAAAATGCGCTTCTTATCGAGCAACTCCGGGTTGTATTGCTTCAGTTCGTTGAGCAAGACATCGTAAGCTTCTTTCACATCGGGGCTGTCGGCTGCGACGAGGAACAGCAATATAGAGTTGCGTTCGATATGGCGTAAGAATCTGATTCCCAATCCCTTACCTTCCGATGCGCCTTCGATGATGCCAGGGATGTCGGCCATGATGAACGACTTGAAGTCATAATACGGCACAATGCCTAAATTCGGTGTCAACGTCGTGAACGGATAGTCGGCAATCTCAGGTTTTGCTGCTGATACGACGGATAATAGGGTTGATTTTCCTGCATTCGGGAAGCCTACTAAACCCACATCTGCCAGAAGTTTCAGTTCGATGATGATCCATCGTTCCTCTGATGGCTCGCCTGGCTGCGAGAACTTCGGCGCCTGCATGGTGGCAGTCTTGAAGAAGGTGTTGCCTTTTCCACCGCGTCCGCCTTTCATGATGACGATCTCCTGTCCGTCTTCGGTCACCTCGCCGAGATGTTCGTTGGTCTCTGCGTCGTAAGCGACAGCTCCCAGCGGCACCTCGATGATGACGTTGTTACCCTGAGCTCCAGTCCTCTGGTTAGCGCCACCTGACTCACCGTCGCCAGCAAAGAGGTGCTTGGTGTAACGCAGATGCAACAAGGTCCACAGCTGAGCGTTGCCTTTCAAGATGACATCGCCGCCTTTTCCACCGTCGCCGCCGTCAGGACCGCCTTTCGGCACGTATTTCGCATGGTTGAAATGCATCGCGCCGTTGCCGCCCTTGCCCGAACGACAGAATATCTTTACGTAGTCAACAAAGTTTGAAGTTGCCATAATTCATTGTTTTCGTCATTTCGACCGAAGTGGAGAAATCTCATCCTTTCAATTGTCGGAGATTTCTCGACTTCACTCCGTTTCGCTCGAAATGACGGGTTGTATATTAAAATTCGTCCTCTTCGCTCTCTTCTGGTGCTGCTGCCGCATTCTGTTCCTCCTCGTATTTGTCGCAGTCGAAGTCCAAATCGACGTTAGAAAGCGGCTTCTGGAAGTCACCCTGACTGATGTGCAGCGTCGGGTCGGCATACACCTTTTGCATATATAAAGCCCAGATCGGAAGCGCCATATTGGAGCCCTGTCCGAGCGTTATCGTCTTAAAATGCACCGAGCGGTCTTCAGCGCCCGTCCAGATACCTGTGGTGAGGTCAGGAGTGATGCCCATAAACCATCCGTCGCTCTGATTCTGAGTGGTACCGGTCTTTCCTGCGATAGGATTTCTGAATCCGTACTTATATCTCAAACGAACGCCAGTGCCTTCATACACAACGCCTTTCATCAACTCGATCATCTTATAGGCGGTCACCTCGTCCATTGCCTCATGTTGCTCGGCTTTGAACGTCTCGATGATATTTCCGTTTTTATCTTCAATCTTGGTTATGAAAATTGGCTTCACGTATACGCCTTTATTTGCAAAAGTGCTCATCGCGCCTACCATCTCGTAAAGCGTGAGGTCGCACACACCCAGACAGATAGAAGGTACCGCCGGAATGTCGGATGTGACACCCATTCTGCGAGCCATCTGGATGGTAGCTTCCGGACCGAAACGTTTCATCAGATAAGCCGAGATGCGGTTGTTGGAGTGGGCGAGCGCCCATCTTAAAGTGACCTCCTCGCCGAATTTGCTCTTGCCCGAATCCTTTGGCTCCCAGAATTTTCCGTCAGGAAGCTGGATGCTGTAGCTGATGTTAGGCACCTTGGTGCACGGGGTATATTCGCCCTCCTGCATGGCAAGAGCGTAGAGGAACGGCTTGAATGTCGAGCCCACCTGACGTTTCGCCTGTGTCACGTGGTCGTACTGGAAGAAACGGTAGTCGTCGCCTCCAACGTAGGCTTTCACGTAGCCTGTGCCTGTCTCAACCGACATCAGAGCCGACTGCAGGAAGAACTTACTGTATCTTATTGAGTCCATTGGACTTAAGATGGTGTCGATAGGACCGTCCCACGAGAACAGCGTCATCTCCACTGGCTCGTTGAAGTTGGCGATGATGGAATCCATAGGCCAGCCAGCTTTCTTCAGCACACGGTAACGCTCCGAGCGTTTCATAGAAAGCATCATGATCTTATCGACTTCTTCCTGATCTTTCAGCACAAACGGAGCCTTCGGGTCGCCTTGCCAATGACGGTAAAACGCCGGCTGGAGGTCCAAAGCGAGATGTTCGCGCACCGCCTCTTCGGCATATCGCTGCATCCTCGAATCGATGGTGGTGTAGATACGAAGTCCGTCTTTATAAATATTATAAGGTGTGCCGTCTTGTTTGAAGTGCGTCTTTGCCCATTCGTGCATCATGCCTCTGAGGAACTCGCGGAAATATGTCGCCTGTCCCGCTTTGTGGTCGAGCACTCCGAAATGCGACATGTCAATCGGGATCTGCGAAATGGAGTCGTACTCCGCTTCAGTGATGTAGTCGCAGCTTTCCATGCGTTTCAGCACCAGGTTACGGCGGTTCATCGCGTTGTCGGGATGTCGCTTCGGGCTGAATTTTGTAGGCGCGTTGACGACACCTGCCAGCAATGCCGCCTCTTCTATCGTTATCTCGTTAGGTTCCTTGCCGAAAAACGTCTCTGTAGCCTTCTTCACGCCGTATGCGTTATGTCCGAAAAACACGGTGTTCAGATACATCGCGATGATCTCGTCTTTCGAATAGTTGTATTCCAGCTTGGTAGCCGTCACCCATTCCTGAAGCTTTCTCACCACGAGCTGCGATTTGCTGAGGTTTTCGCCACGAGGGAACAGGTTCTTTGCCAGCTGTTGGGTGATGGTACTGCCGCCTCCCATGTCGCTGTTGCCCGTTGCAACACCTTTCGCCACACGGAACAGAGCTCTCAAATCGATGCCGCTATGCTCATAAAAACGCACGTCCTCAATGGCGATGAGCGCATGGATGAGGTCGGGGGAGATGTCAGCATAGCTCACGTTGGAACGGTTCTCGATGTAATATGTTCCAAGCAGCTTGCCGTCGGCGGAGATGATTTCCGTCGCGAGGTTTGTCTCAGGGTTTTCCAGTTCTTCGAATGTCGGCATCTCACCAAACCAGTTGTGCACAATGCCGTAGAAAAGCAGAAACACCGATAGCACGAAGATCAGGAACAACGACCAGATCACTATCAGATAAACCTTGATATCTCTTTTCTTTTTTGCCATAACTTATTGTTTTTCAAAACAAATGCCTATGTCGGTGATGCCTTTCAGCTCTTTCTCGCGCATCGCCTGCTCAATCTCAAAATGATATTCGCCGCTAAGCGGAAAACGCAGCGAAGGGTTTAAAAGTACCTTTGCCGACCTGAAAGTGCCGCTTCCTTTGCCCATCCAACGACCGTCGGGCATCGCCAAGATGCACTCGATGGTGTCGTGAGTGACGTTGCCGTTCGGAAATTCGGTATGCATGAAGACAAACAGATTGCTGTAGCGATAGCTCTCTAAATGTCTGACATTCAGATAGAAAGCGTAATCCGTCAGCGTGTCGTCGACGGTGACATTGAAATACGGAATGTTCTCGTTGTCCCACTTCGCATCGGGGATAACGACGCTTTCGTCGTACAGCTTGTTGCTGCCGCACGAAGCCATCAAAATCATCACCGCTATCGCAATTATTAGTTTTTTCATATTAATATTTATTCGTCATTTCGAGCGTAGTCGAGAAATCCTTTATTCCCGAGTACAATTGAATAAGTCCGTTAAACAAGGATTTCTCCATTCCGCTTCATTTCATTTCGCTCCAGTCGAAATGACGGAGCTTATTCAAGTTTCGACAAATCTGCCGGCTTTCCTTCCTCTCCGTAGTCGTTGTTCTTCTGTTCCTTAATGAACGCGAAGTCTTCCAGCTGCTCCGGCATCACACCTTTTTTGTTATCTTCGATGATAGCCTTCACCTGCTCCACAGGAATAGCCATCATGTTGTTTTTGTCAAACGGATACGAATACCACATCAAGCCCTTGAAGATGTCGATTTTCTGATAGATTCCGTCGCCTTTCTTGGTCTTCAGCACGATGCGGTTGTCAGGGAACGCCTTCAAAGCATCGACGTATGCCTCGTACTCGTAGTTGAGGCAGCACTTCAGCTTGCCGCACTGACCAGCGAGCTTCTGCGGGTTTGGTGACAGCTGCTGCACTCTCGCCACGTTGGTTGTAACCGATTGGAAATCAGTGATCCACGAAGCGCAGCAGAGCTCGCGGCCGCATGAGCCTATGCCGCCCAGCTTAGCCGACTCCTGACGGAATCCGATCTGACGCATCTCCACACGGACATGGAACTCTTCAGCGAGTTTCTTGATTAATTCACGGAAGTCGACACGACCGTCAGCGGTATAGTAGAAGATAGCTTTTGTTCTATCACCTTGATATTCAATATCGTTTAGCTTCATCTCAAGCTTCAGGCTCGATGCGATCTCGCGGCTGCGATACAGTGTGTGGTCTTCCTGACGGATAGCCTCGAGGAACTTCTCCACGTCGTTGACACGCGCGCGGCGATAAATCTTCTTCAGCTCTGCGACAGGGGTGTTGTTCTTCTTGCGTTTGCGCTGCTTATCGATGAGCTCGCCCACCATGGTGACGATACCGATGTCGTGTCCGATGGCTGTCTCAACTGCAACTAATTCACCTTCAAGCAGATGCATCTCCGAAGGATAGCTGTAGAAGTCTTTTCTGTCGTTCTTGAACCTCACCTCAGCCACCAGCAAATCGCCTTCTTTCGGGGTCTCGTTCTCAAAATCTTTGAGCCAGTTGAAGCTGTCGAGTTTGCACTGTCCGTGACGCAGCACGTTGCAACCGAACTCATATTTGTCGGCTTTTATGCGGCATCCGCGGTGAAAATCGTTGGTGAGCGTCTTTTTCATGTCGTCGTGCAACGGCCATGTCGCCTTAAACTCCTCGCCCTCGTCCTGCTTGTTCACCATCTGGTCTTCCATCTCCTCGTCCTTCATGTTCAGCTTCTGAGGGGCCGACTTCAGCAAACTGTCAACGTCTTCAGTGCTTTCCGATATATTTTCGTCGAGAATTTCTTCTTCGTTTAATTCTTTCTCTTCCATAAAAACAAATTTCTCCAATATATTTTAATAACCTGCAAAGATAGTGAAAATTGTATTACGAGCCTTTATTTTTTGTAATTTTGCGCCGTGAAGCACATTTTTGGATCGACACGCGAGGAAGACGAGCAGCAGCGACACGAACGTTTCGTTATGATGACGGAAAGTCCTGTACGTCAGCTTGTTATGAAGATGGCTGTTCCCACTATCATCTCCATGATGGTGACGGCGTTGTACAACATCATCGACGCGTTTTTTGTAGGTCATATCTCGACTGAGGCGACGGCGGGCGTGGGAGTGTCGTTTGCCTACATGACTTTCATCAATGCGATAGGATTTTTCTTCGGACATGGCTCGGGCAATTACATCTCTACGGCGCTTGGCGCAAAGAAATATGGCGATGCCGAGAAGATGGCTGCGACGGGATTTTTCTCCTCGATGGGGATGGGCACGATAGCCGCTGTTGTCGGTATGTTCTTCCTCTCTCCGCTTTCGCGAATGATGGGCGCTACTCCCGACATCGTGCCGTATTCCAATGATTATCTGACGTTTATCCTTATCGGAACGCCTTTCATGATGTCGTCGCTGACGCTTAACAACCAGCTCCGTCTGCAAGGCAACGCCCGTTATGCGATGGTGGGAATTTCCACCGGCGCGGTGCTGAACATCTTCCTCGATGCGCTGCTGATTTACGGTTTCGACATGGGTGTGATGGGTGCCTCGCTGGCTACCTGCATCAGCCAGATGGTGGGGTGGTTTGTTTTGCTTCTCGGCACCGAGAAAAGCGGTAACGTGCACATCCGGTTCCGTAATTTCACCCCGACTTTGCGAAGCTATATCGACATTTTCAACGGTGGACTGCCTTCTTTATGCCGACATGTCTTTGTCTGCATCAGCACCATCATGCTGAACCGATATGCGGCGTTTTATGCTGCTCCTGGCACCGAGGCGAGCGCCATTGCCGCCTTTGCGATAGTGTCGCGAGTGATGATGTTCGCCTTCTCTATAATCCTCGGAATAGGGCAGGGGTTCCAGCCTGTCTGCGGCTTCAACCACGGCGCCGGGCTTCACGAACGAGTGCGGAAGTCGTTCATCTTCACCACGCAGCTTGCCACTATCATATTGATAGTCATATCGATAGCATTTGCGATCTTCGCTCCTGATATCGTGAGTTTGTTCCGCAGCGAGGACGCCGAGCTGGTAAGAATTGGCTCAAGAGTTTTGCGGTGGCAATGCCTCTCGTTCCCTCTCATCGGGGTGAGCACCGTCACCAACATGATGTATCAAACCACTCGTAAGACATTGGTAGCCACGCTGTTATCCATGGGGCGACAAGGCATTTTCTTTATCCCGACCATCATGATTCTGCCACTCTTCATCGGCTTCCAAGGCGTTGAAATGACCCAAGCTGTCGCCGATGCGCTCACATTTTTGTTGGCATTGCCGTTCGCTATCAAAGAAATGAGGTGCTCTTGACCTTTGTCATTCAATAGGTTTCACAATCTCAATTCTTAATCCTAAAGCATTGATAATGCTGTAAATTGTAGAGATTGTCGGATCAATAAGACCGTTTTCAATGCGAGAAATGTAGCTTTTGTTGGCTCCAATTCGCTTCCCAAGTTCGGTTTGCGACATTTTTTCTTCTTTTCTTGCATCACGAATCAGCTGTCCCATATAAAAAGCATAGGCTTTTTTACGGAATTCGGTCCTTTCAGGCGTTCCCACCTTACCGTATTTCGCATCTAAAACCTCATCGTAGCTGTGCAGCAAGTTTTCTTTTGTATTCATAGTATAAATGTTTCCTTCCCATTCAATACGCAATTCGAACAATTCGTCTTTGATATGCTTGATGAATTTTGGATTCAATCGCTTCACTCTTTTTAGCATATCGAGCACGTAATCAATCTTTTCCCTCACGTCTTTATCTAAAGATCCGATAAAATCTTTAAAATAATCTCCAAAATAAATAACCTTTCTTTCCATTGCAAAATTATAAAAAGTTTCAATGTATTACAACGTTTTGTAAAAATAATTTTTTGGTAAGGTTCAAAGCCTCACAATTTCAGTTTGGGTTTCATTTGCAAATATACAAAAAACTTTTCAACATTAATACCTTATTTAAAAATTAATACTATTTTTGCACCGTGAGTAAAAGATTGTAAAACAAAATAAAGACATGTAGAAGAAACAGTGTAAAATAATCATACACAGAGCTTTACGCTCTTATTCTCTTTTGTCAAAATCTGGTAAATTTTACATGTAGCGGGAATAAGCTGGCGGAAGGCTCGCGTCTTTTTAGGCGCGAGCTGTTTTCTTGCTTATCGGCTACGAGGTTTACCAGAGCCCGACAAAAAGATAAGCGGAGACAGCGAGCGCCTTTTTTTGTTTAGAGTTGAGAGTGTAGAGTTTAGAGTAGTTGAGAGTTTGAAGTTTGGAGTGTATGAAAAAAGCGGCCTCATTAAAGGCATTAAGCGGCTGCCTTAAGGGCATTAAAGCCATTAATGCCGTTAATGCCCTTAAGGCAGCCGCAATATGGTGGTTAAGGCAGCCGCCATTGCAAAGTGGAGAAATCTAAATAATAAATAAATTAAACAACAAAATAACTAACTAAAACAACAAAAAATGAAAAAAACTGAATTTTTGGAAAAAGCAGGTTTTACAAAGTCTTCAGAAGATGCGAAGGTTTTTACTAGAGCATTGAGCGACACATGTGTTGTCGTAGCGTTCATTAATGGAAATGGTGTTATTTTTCACCTGATGATTAATGGAAAGACAATCGCATGCACAATTCAAACTGTAGAATATGAAGATATCGCTGAGGCATTTAAAGAATTAATGAAAGCTTTACAGACAGTAATAAATGATTTGAACAATGCTTGTAAGCTACAAAATGAAATTTTGGATTTGATAAATAAAACAAAATAATTCATAATAAATATTATAAAAGCTATGAAAAAAAGATTTACATTTATAATCGCAGCAATAGCGGCGATAATTATGATTACACAGTCATTGACAGCCTCAGGACAAACAGGTACTACAGTGACAACAACATTTACATCAAGCACAGAATATACAGCTGGTATGACGCTTAATTGCACTGAAGGCGGTTTGTCGTGGATTACTTCTGGAAAACCAAATGGTTACGATGGTACTAGAGGAATTCAATATAGTAAAACTGATACGGATTTGACCACAACTATTCCAAATGTTACAATTACCAAGGTCGTTGTGACAGCATCTACAAATGCTGATGGTAATACTATTTCTGTATCCGTTGGTGAAACATTATTAGGTGATGCTCAATCAATTGCATCAGGTACTTCCAACAATAATACACAATACACGTTTGATAGCAATAGTGGTACTGGAGAAATAAAAGTTAGTTGTGATGACGATAATAAATCTCTTTATGTAAAATCAATTGCAGTAACTTACGTTTGCAAAATCACCTATAATGCTAATAATGCCACATCGGGAACTGCCCCGGTCGCAACAACACATAATAAAGGCACGAACGTGACATTGGCGACAAATACGGGTGATTTACAGAAAACAGGATATTCATTTAATGGTTGGAATGACAAAGCCGATGGTACCGGGAATCACTATAATGCAGGCGGCACTTTTACTAATATTCAAACTAATGTAACCCTGTATGCAGAATGGGAAGAAGCAGGTTCAGATCCATCTTTTATTGCTTCTGATATAACAATAGGTAAAAATGAAACAGAAAAAGCATTGGCTTATACAGTAAATAATCCAGTTACTGGTGGATCTGTTTCTGCTGCAATAAAAACTAGCAGCCCATCTGGTTGGCTTACAGTCGGTGCCGTCGCTGAACCAACAGCTGCAAGTTCAACTGTGTCGTTGTCATGCTCGGCTAACACTATTGGTCAGCGTACAGCTACTGTTACTTTAACTTATAAAAATAGTGGAGAGGAAACACTTAC
Organism: uncultured Bacteroidales bacterium; assembly: GCA_905234275.1. Taxonomy (GTDB): domain Bacteria; phylum Bacteroidota; class Bacteroidia; order Bacteroidales; family F082; genus Limimorpha. The sequence continues at coordinate 33,416 of CAJOHD010000002.1, forward strand.
AACTAAAGACGTTAGTGTTACACAAGATCCGGCAACATATACTGTGACTTATTACGCAAACGGTGGTACGGGTGATCCAATTGTAGACGGTCCATATGAATATGGTACAGATGTCAATGCAATAACAAATACATTTACAGCACCTGCAAAAAAGCAATTTGCATGGTGGGGTGATAATGAATTAGGAGATGAAGATATATATGATGAGGGTGATCCTATTACAGGAGCTAGTGGTATTACAGGAAATATAGTTTTATACGCTATTTGGGAAGTTTTGCCAACATATAGTTTAGTGACAAGTACAGATCAAATTGTTCCAGGAGCACATTATATTATTGCGAGCAGTAAAACTGTAACAGGTGAATTAGTTTATGATTATGCAATGGGCGCACAAAGTGGTAATACAAGACCGGGTGTGCAAATTAAAGTTAAAAGCGGGACACCTAATTATATTGAAGCAGTAACAGGAATAAAAGAAGTGGTTTTAAGTGGTCCTGATGCAAGCGGTAAATGGACAATGTATGATGAAGACGGAGTTGAAATATCTTCTACTACTTATCACTTTGTTGCATCAACTTCGGGTTCTAGTAATTATATAACAGCTACAAACGGTTCAACAGATAATGCAAAATGGTCTGTCGAATTTGACAAATCAAGTGGTCAAGTTAAACTAACAGCTGCTTCTGGAACCAAAAATTTATTAAAGATGAATGATTCAAGCCATGCTTTTACATGTTATGGGTCAACATCTACTGGCGTTTCATGGGGCTATCTATACAAAAAAGATAACGACTCGAACATTCACCCATACAGTTCCTCGGTTTACAACAGTGGCGACGATGTTACAATTAGCGATAATATAACATTAAGCGATACATATAAACTTACTATTGGTGTTGGCGCAATCGTGAGATTCACAGGAACCCTTGCCACTGCCAACGCTACAAACCTCGTCATTGAAGACGGCGGTCAGCTTATTCTCGCCAATACAAATACTGGTGTCGCAGCCACTGTGAAGAAGGACGTATCTGCGGCAACAGCTGCATCAAAGACAGACGCTACCTATTGGTACGCCATCTCTGCTGGTGTCGAGAATCCTTCAATCTCAAGCAATACCAACCTTATAACAGAGTCGGCTGGTGACCCAACATACGATTTATATCGTTTCAACGAAGAGAAAAATGCAGGAAATGCTTGGGAAAACTACAGAAACTCTAATTATAGCGCAACGTTCACAACATTAGAAAAAGGTCGCGGATACCTCTATCGCAATGCATCAGCCCTGACAATAACAATGACTGGTGATATCAACGTTGAGGACTTTGAATATGATGTAACAAAGACAGGTACTGGTGAATACGCTGGTTTCAACCTCATCGGTAATCCTTATACACACAATATCTATAAAGGTACTGGCACAGCTATCACTAACGGAACCAGCACACTATCGACAGGTTTCTATTACCTTGAACCAAGCACTGGCAAATGGGCAAAAGGAACAGATCAGAGTACTGCTATTGCTCCTAACCAGGGAATCCTCGTGCAGGTTAATGAAACTGGTAATATCAACATGACCAACACAAATTCTAATGGTAGTGCAAAATCGCACAACGATTATATCATGCTCAGTGTCGCCAACAGCCAGTATTCAGATGAAGCTTATGCTTGGTTTGATAAAGGTATAGGTCTTAATAAAATTGAGCATCGCAATTCTGAAATCCCAATGCTCTACATTAACCAGAATGGTGAAAACTTCGCAATAGCAACAATGAGCGACGAGACACAATCGTTCAACCTGAATTTCAAAGCCACTACAATGGGTAAATACACATTGAGCTACGAAACAAAGGGTGAGTACAGCTATCTCCACGTAATTGATCGCCTTACTGGCGAGGATGTGGATATGCTGATGGATGGCGAATATAGCTTCATAGCAAGTCCAAGCGATAGCGAAAACCGTTTCATTGTTCGTTTGGAGTACTCAAATGGTTCTGAGAACTCGGAAAGCTCTATCTTCGCATACCAGAGCGGTAGCGATATCATTGTTAACGGCGAAGGCGAACTGCAAATATTCGATGTGACAGGAAGAATGGTTCAAAACATGAATGTGAACGGCGTTGAAACAATCAGCGTACAGTCACATGGTGTTTACATCTTCAAACTTAATGAGAAAGTTCAAAAAATTGTTGTTCGCTAAATTATGAAAGGAGAAATTAAGATGAAAAAGATATTATTTGCAATCGCTATAGTTTTGACAATCAGCTTTACAGCTAATGCACAGAGTAAAAACGACGCTTTCGTTACTGAATGGGGTAGTGGTACTCGCACATGGGGCGATGATGCTCTCGGTCTTCTGATTCCAACAGGAGCAATAGGTGGTTCTAACGACGATCAACCTCTTCCTCTTGGCAGCGGTCTCTTAGTCCTTACCGCTCTCGGTGCAGGATATGCTGTAGCCAAGAAAAGAAAGAGATAATGTCATTTAGGAGGAGATTTCTCCACTCCGCCTATCGGCTTCGGTCGAAATGACGGGAGGGGGGGGATCGTTTCGCTCGAAATGACAATAACCCCCAAGCTACAGCAATGTAGCTCTAACATGTTTAGTTTTAGTTTTGTTTGGGTTCCCCGTTGTGATAACGGGGAATCTTTTTTTTGTGTAGTTTTACATTTTATTCCGGTTTGGGCAATTCATTAGTCAATAATTTTGACGGAACTATGTCATAAACAATAACATAATCTTTGTAAATTATGAAGAATACCGCAAGTCTTCCATGTTTCACAAGCATTCGCCTTGAATCAGGATGATGGACATCCGCCGTATCCCATATTAATTGGGGCATTGTATCTGCACGATAAGATAATGTAAGAATTTCATCAACTAACGAATTAGTGTACCGAACTCCCGATTCGGCAGTGTTTATTGATGAAATAAATTTTGCAATCTCTTCTATCTTGTCGTAAAGTCCTCTTGAGAATCTAACATTGTACGTTTTCATACTGCTTGACCACACATTCCACCAACTTGGTCCTGAATTCCTCAGGACTTACACTATTCTTCAACTCTTTCTCAAGCACGTAGTTGTTAAAACTTCTTCTGTTTTCTCTAAGGCTTCTTTGTTTGATAATTAGTTCTCTATTCATATATTTTAATTTTAAAATTTCTGCAAAGATACAGAAAAATTTCGAGTTTGTCAAGGGGTTTATGAAAAAATGTAGCTCTAACATGTTTAGTTTTAGTTTTGTTTGGGTTCCCCGTTGCGATAACGGGGAATCTTTTTTGTGATTTTTTTGTCAAACCTATTGACAATCAAAAAATTTGTTGTATCTTTGCAGCCTGAAAAGATTGGTTTTTAACTGTCTTTTTTATGAGAAAAACGTGTAGATCGGCTTTTGCAAGGATTAACTACACGCTTTTTTTATGTACTCCAAGCTGTATTGAATATTCCGCCCGTCATTTTTCTTGCCAATAACTAATTCAATTGTAAAGTTCATATAGTTATGCACTTTGCTATTAAATGAGTGTCTTAGTTTGATAATTTCAACATAGCGATTCTTTTTTTGATTACCTTCTTTAATATCAAAGGTTCTGTAATTTTCATCAAAAGGTTTTGCGTTTTTGATAATCACTGGTAATTTGAGGACAGCAAATGTTGTTTGCCATAGTCTTGTCGCATTATTAGATGCTTTTTGAAAACTTTCTTTCCAAATGATGTAAATGTTTTCATTTAAAAAATCGTTTTTGATAAAGTTGTTTCCTTTAAGATTTGATAACAACAGCTTATAGCCTATTTTTATGATATTTCTCCGCTCACTTCTGTATTCTTTATTAGGATTTGTTGGGATTTTGAAGTTAAATCGTGTTCCAGACAAATGTGTTTCAATGTACTCTGGCAAATTGTAAACATCCATTTTTATGAAATTAAAAGGTTACTAAATATTGATTATTACCTGATGCAAAGATACAAAAATTTTGGTTTGACAAGATATTTTGGGTAAAATAAAAGAGCGCAAAGCTCTATTTCTGCCCTGCGCCCTCTGTTCTCTGTTCTCTATTATCTGTTATCTAAAATAAGCAGCTGTCAAGCGCTTGTTTTATCGCTTCCTTGTCGAGTTTCTGTCCGATGAAAACGATTTTCTCCATGCGGTCGCCGTACTCCTCATCCCAATCCTTGAGGATGCTCGGGTCGCGCTCGATGAACTGCTGAAGCTCTTCTTTCGAGGCGGTTGCAAACCAATAGCCGGCTTCGCTGAGCTTCTTCTGCTTGCCAGCGGTCTCGAAGATGTACGACATATCCTGGTTGTCGGCAAAATAGCACAATCCCTTGCAGCGGATGATGTTTTTCGGCCAATTGTTCAGCACGTAATCGTTGAACTTCAAAGTGTCAAAAGGTCTTCTGTTGAAATAAACATAGGTGCCGATGCCGTATTCCTCAGCTTCGCCTTCTTCCTCATCATGATCATGATGGTGGTGATGATGCTCGTGATCATGGTCTTCGTGGTCATGATGATGATCATGTTTGTCGGAGATTTCTCCACTACGCTCCGCTTCGGTCGAAATGACGGAATTACCCTCTATAATCTTAATCCAGCCGGCTGAACCTGAGACGGTGTTATAGTCGAACATGTAGGTGTCGATAATTCTGTCCAGATCGACGTTGGCGTAGTCGCATTCGAGGATTTCGGCGTCAGGGGAGAGGTTCTTCACAATCTGGCGGATGCGCTCGAGTTCTTTAGGCTCAACCTCCGACACCTTATTTAATAACACGATATTGCAGAACTCAATCTGCTCAATAACGAGGTTCTCGATGTCGTCTTCGTCGATGTTTTCGTTCTTGAGATTGTCGCCGCATCCGAACTCGTCTTTCATTCTGAGGGCGTCGACCACGGTCACAATGCAGTCGAGGCGTGGAGTGCCAAACTGAGTATATTCCTTGCCCATGCTCTTTATTCCGGCGATGGTGCGTGCTATCGGCTCAGGTTCGCAGATGCCGCTTGCCTCGATGACGATGTAGTCGAAACGCGCCATCTTCATGATGTCGTTGAGCTGCTGGATGAGGTCCATCTTCAGTGTGCAGCAGATACAGCCGTTCTGTAACGCCACGAGGCTCTCGTCTTTCTTGCCCACCACTCCGCCTTTCTGGATGAGGTCGGCGTCGATGTTCACCTCGCCTATGTCGTTGACTATCACTGCGAATTTGATGCCTTTCTTGTTCGAAAGGATATGGTTTACCAATGTTGTCTTTCCGCTTCCGAGATAACCGGTCAGAAGTAGGACCGGAGTTTCTTTTCTACTCATATTTCTGTATATTTTAACTTTTCTGTATATTTTTTCAATTTGCAAAAATACAGTTTTTAGTCGTTTGTCGTTAGTCTTTAGTTGCTATAATTTTAAAAAACTAAAAACTAAAGACTAAAAACTAAAGACTGGCGACTTTTTTTGTATTTTTGCGCCTGCAATGAAAAAGTCTTTAGGTCATATTTCAGCCTTCATCGCTTACTCGATTTTTGGCTTTAACATCATCATCTGCAGAGATTTGTCCACTCTGGCGCTTATCTCTCCGATGGGGTTGTTATGCTTCCGGGTGGCGGGTGCCGCTGCTCTTTTCTGGCTTACATCGCTTTTTTTACCTAAAGAAAAAGTCGACATAAAGGATTTCCCGAAGATTTTTCTTGCCTCGATGCTCGGTCTCTTCCTCACCCAATGGTCGTTCCTTAAGGCGAGCACCATGACCACTCCGTTCGACACCAGCATCCTCACCCCGTTGACGCCAATCTTCACCATGTTTATCGCGGCTATAGTGCTGAAAGAGCCTATCACTTTGAAGAAAGCAGGCGGCGTGGCGTTGAGTTTCATCGGTGTTATCTTCTTGGTTTTCAATACCGTACGCGTCGATAGTGGCAGTGTTACCGAGACTCAGCCCATGGGCATCGTCTATATGATTGGCAACTGCATCTTCTTTGCCATGTATCTCGGAGCTTTCCGTCCGCTAATCACAAAATACAGCGTGGTGACCTTCATGAAGTGGATGTTCCTCTTCTCCGCCATCGTCGCTATCCCATTAGATATCAAGGAGTTGGTGGGTCTCAATGTGGCAGTGATGCCTACGAAATACCTTCTCGAACTTGGTTTTGTGATTCTCTTCTCCACCTTCGTCGCATATTTCCTAATCCCTGTCGGACAGAAGGTGTTGCGCCCGACGGTCATCAGCCTCTATGGTTACCTGCAGCCAATTATCGCCACTGTGATGGGAATAGCCACCGGCATGGACCATCTCACATGGCAGAAGGTGCTCGCTGCAGTTCTCGTCTTCACCGGAGTTATCTTGGTGAACAAGAGCCGTGCAGCTTCAAATTAACCCCGTCATTTCGACTGAAGCGAAGCGGAATGGAGAAATCTCCGACAAAAGAATTATCGAAATCAAATGCTTGAGATTTTTTCACCTTTTGTGAAAGCTTTCGCTTCGCTCAGGTCTCCACTACGCCTAACGGCTCCGGTCGAAATGACGGATGAGGTTATTTCTTGCGGCGGCGAGTAGCTGCATATCCTGCGCCAAGAGCGCCAAGGATAAACAATCCGCTTCCGAGAGGAGCTGAAACGTCTCCTGTCATACCGTGGTCAGTAGGAAGATTGATGAGTGTCACTTCGCGCATCAAATCGCTCTGTGCCCAGTCGTTGAAGAAAGCGTCGGTGAGGCCAAATTGAGCCTTTGCTCCGAAGCCCATCGTAATAACTAATGCAATTACAAATAATATCTTTTTCATTTTTATATACCTTTCTCTTTTTTGTGTCATTTCGAGCTTGTCGAGAAATCCTCTTTTTCACATGTCACCGGAGAAAGAGGATTTCTCCACTTCGGTCGAAATGACGGTTTGAATATTATCTTACAACAATCTTTTGTGTCTTCTCATTCAGTTTGAAGATAAACACTCCCTGTGAAGGAACGTTCACTGTCTGAACTCCGTTCACGTGTTGTGTAGCGACCATACGGCCTGTTACATCAAACACCTGAAGTTCACCCTCGCCGTTGACGATGATGTCGCTGCCGTTCTGGTAAGCGAAGATGTCGTTTTCAACGTTGCCGTTAGCATTATAGCCGAGTCTCACGATGAAGCGGGCGTCGTTGTCGCTTGGTGAAGCAATGAAGCTATATTCACCATTGAGGAGCATGTCGATATCCTCACCAGTGAGGCGGTCGATGACGTGCAGATAGTCGTAGTTGCCTTCAGCTTTGTAGCTCAAGGTGTACTGACCGGTGGTCATTGCCTTGAAGTTGAGGTTGAACGATTGAGTCTCATCGCTCATTGTAGCAATAGCGTAATTCTCATCATTCTGAGCAATGTAAAGCATCGGGATATTAGCATTGCGGTGGTTGATCTTGTTCAAACCGAGACCTTCCTCAAACATCGCGTATGTCACATCTTCATATTGGCTGTTGGCAACTGTGAATGCGATGTAGTTGCGATTAGCGCGTGATTTGGCAGCGCTCTTGCTGATGGTGATGGTTTTAGCTGCATCCACCTGGACAAGGAATCCTTGGCAAGGTTTGAATTCGGTGATTTCTGCTGACCATGCGCCTGCTTTCGAAAGGACATAACCGCCTGTCAATGTTGCACCTGTGATGTTGCTCACTGTGATGTCTTGTGAGAATGGGTTGCCGATGAGGTTCATGCCTTTGTATGTGCCGGTGCCGTTAGCTGTGAGGTCGTAAGTTACAGCTTCATTTCTAAGTTTACCAGCGAATTCGATGTCTACTCCGTCTGCATTCCAATACAAGTAACCGCGACCGACTTCAAGCTGAGTGAAATCACCGTGTGCTTTGATGTTTTCCCACATTGAGCTTTCTTCGTCATAGCGATACAAGTCATATCCTGAGATGCCTGTTGTAAGGTGTGTTACGCCGTCTGTTGCGACATTGGCTGCAAGAGGAGAAGCGATTGTGTACCAGTCACCGACAGCTTTTGCTCCAGCGTGTGCTGTTGATTTCTTCATTGTAGCCTGAACGTTGTCATTGTTGAACACAAGCTGACCACCGTCTTCGATAACGAGGTTGGCTGGGTCAGTTGCTGCTACTGTACCTGTAAGTTCAAGAATCTCATTGTTCTGAACAGTAATAGGATCTGTACTTGTATTTGGATTGTTTACAGTAACTTCAGTTGGGCTGTAATAAACAGGGGTGTCGGTAGTCTTCTTGTAGAGGTATGGAAGAGCTGTAACATTTGAGTTTTCAGCGTAACATGAGAATAAGGTAGTATTAAATCTCATGTATTTGCGTGAATAAGATCCTTGAGCAATTATAGTAGCAGCGCCATCATTTGCAATAGATATTGACCATTGGCTGTTGCCATCATTATTATCTGCTCTTGTTTTTAAGTGATTTGCACTATTACTTGCAGCATGCAGATAACCACCAACTCCTTGATTATAACTTTCATCATAGATTGTCCAATTATTTGTTGCATCACCACTGATAACGAAATCATAATAAATCTCGTTGGTATTGAAGGTTATTGTATTTGCATCTACGGTAGTAGCCTTAATACCTCTGTTATTATTATTCTGAACGCCCATGATACTAAGTTCACCCAATGTAGCTTCACTTGCTATAAGGTAGTGATAACCAGGTGTGAGGTCGTTGATGTTGGTGATGAGAGTATATGAGACTGTTTGTCCAGCAGCTGCTTGGTTGACAGTCACAAGATTTGACTCGGTACTTGCAACGCTACCTGTGCCATAGACTTTGAAGTATGCTGTACGGGCGGCGCCTGTGTTGGCAGTTACGGTTATACTGACTTTATTACCATCAGTAATTTCTGTTGTAAGCCAGTCGTAAGTGGCAGGTGTTGTTCCGTCAGATTCGTAACGGTTGACTGAGAACTCTGGGTCATTACCCAAGCCAGAGTAATCGAAGCTGAGTTTTCTGTCTGATTCGCCACCGGCGGCAAGATCTATTGAGGTTGTTTCAAACTCAATGCTAAGAACGTAAGCAGCCTGATTGATAGTTACAAGCTCTGAATAAACGGCATTGTCATTGGCATCGATACCCTTAACTTTAAAATAAGCCGAACGGGCAGCACCTGTATTGGCATCAATATGACCATCGACATTGCCAGCGTTATTGATGGTTGCTGTAATCCATGTAGGATTTTCACCGAGCGGTGTTTCGCCGTTTGATTCAAAGAATACCACTTCAGCTTGTGGGTCGTTAGGCATGTTGTTATATGTAACAGGAAGCTCTGCATCTCCACCATTGGCGTTAAGATTATACGGACCAGGGTTGATGGTGATAGATGGGGTGTTGTTTACCTGAGCTATCGTGATAGGACCGACACCAACGTTAGAGCCACCTGATGGCTTGTTGAAATAAATCATCACATACCTATCATTTTCATCGAAAGAAACAGTTGTTTCATGTTCAAGAACATCATTAGCAGCTCCTTCGTTATCAAATGTTTGAATGGTTGAAAAATCTTCACCATTTGATGATCCTTTAATAATAATTGAAGATGCATTTGCACCGCCAAGTTTCTTTATACCAACAGTAACTACACCAGGTTGTTCGTTTGTTTTAACTAAAATATAATCACCATCTGTATCAAACTTAACACGGTAAGGTGCATTAGATTCAGCATAATTTGAACCTAATCCATTACCTGTAACACCTGTTAAAGCTAACAAATCTTCTTTTGTTCCGCCAGCCCATTCAAACGGTAATGTTGCATAATCAACAATGTATGCAGCCTGGGTTACAGTAACAAGGTTAGAATATACATAGTTGGATTCGTCATCAAGGGCATATACTTTAAAGTAAGCTGTGCGAGCATCGCCATCATTATCTTCAACCAGATATTCAACATTGTTTTGTGCATTTATATCAGCTATAATCCAATCGTATGTGGCACCTGCAGTGCCTTCTGCATTGCAGAACCAAACGTCAGCTATAATTTCAGTTATGTTTTCATATGTTACTGTAAGTGTACCATCTGCTCCTGCATATGGGGCGTTAACAGTAGCTGGGTCAACTGTGATTGTTGGTTCGGTATTTATTACATAAGCTGCTGATGCAACATCGCTATCAACCATGCCTTCTTTTGTTGCCTTAGCCCAGATTGTAGTTGTTGTTGCAACGGGAATTGCTGCTGTGTATTCTGTCCAATCGCCATTTTCTGTAAGTTTATAGAAAATACTGGCTTCTTCTGTTGCGCAGGTTACTGTAACGTTTTGAGCTTCATTATAAGTGCCAGCAGCAGGTGTAAATGTTGGAGTCGCAACTTTTTCAGGACGAATCAAAGAAATAAGGTAGTTACCTTGTGCAAGTTGATTGACATCGTTATAAGTTGTGATATTACCCGTTACTACAACGACATCACCAATTTGAATCTGATCTTCGGATGTGAAGTCTGTGTTATTCAGATATCTGCCGCGATAAACAATCATTTCACTGGTGGTAGTGCCATCATCTGAGATTCTATAGGTGGCATTGTGAAAATCAGTGTTAACTTCTGTTATTGTAGAAATGATACCCGTAACATAAACACCATTAGTTGGAGAAGCATCTAATGCTTCGGCAACGGTCATAGGTTCAACAAAAGTATATGTTGCCGAGGAGACTGTACTGTTGTTCATACCATCTTTGGAAGCGTACGCCCAAATTGTAGTATTAGATGAAATATCTAATTCGTTAGTATAATTGGTCCACGGACCTTCATCAGATGTGGTGCTATAGAGAATAGTGGCGTTTTCGGTTAAAGATGAAATCTCCACTTGTAAAGTTTCGCCATTTAAATAATTACCACCTTCTGGTGAAAATGATGGAGCACCACAAGTTGGAGTACCACCAGAGGAATATGTTACGGATAATACTTGAATACGAGCATGTCCCGTCGATGCATTGTTAGTTATTACAATAGCATCGGTTGAAGAGCCAGTCCATGTTCCAGTAACTGAAGACAATGAATAAGTGCCAGTAGATGCTCCTAAAGTACCTGTATTATTTGTGCTACTAAATGTCAATGTCATACCTGTAATAGTGCAACCGGTAGCAGGAGTTATTGTTAAAGTGTTTTTACTATAGAGTCTGGCAGCGCTTCCTGTATTATAGTATGCCGGACCGTTACTTCCATTTGCTTTGTCAAATTGAATAGTAATATTATCATCCAATTCGATAGATATGCCATCTAAACTTTCACCATTTGCATAACCTTGATCTGCAAATGTAACAGAGACATCACCTCTTGTTTGCCCCCACATCGTTCTTGTGGTTGCCATCATTGTCAGCAGCATCACCGCTGCCGCGATTAAAAATGTAAATTTTCTTTTCATACTTGTTAATTTTTGTTGTTATTTAATTTGATTTTTTTCAAAAAATGTTAAACTGCAAAATTAGATATTATTTTAATAAGGTGCAAGGAAATTTTGCAGAAAATTATGTTACCAAATTTGTATCAGTTTTTTCTAATAATTGCATCTGTTGAATGGCAATCTGATTCAGTTCTCGCCAGTCCTTTGCTGTGATACCGAACAATGCCATATTCAAGACATCTGCCTCGCTGCTTGTTTTAATAAGGGGTCGAATTCGACCCCTTTAAAATCTGGGTTGTATAATTTTTCCCATAAGCCAAGATATTCGATTGTATTTTTCTGTCTCATCCAGTTTTTTACAACATCTTTGGGCTCAAAAGGATTTTGAATTCTCGCAATATCAGTCAGGCCGATGTAATCCTCTTCATTTAATTTTAGAATCGTGACATCAATGTCTTTAACTTTGATTTTTTTCATTGTCGTAAAAGATTTAATATGTTAATGTTTTTTTAAGTTTTCTTTCTTTTTACCTTGTGCTTCAACTTTACTACAGCGAAATTTAGCTCAAATTCCGACTCAGTTTCGCTGGTTTCGAGGTTGTCACCGATAATCTCTGAGATGATGTCACCGCCTTTTTCCATTAGTGTTTTCTGCGATTGTGGTTCTGAAGTCTGCGCCAGCTCAGTAACCGTTCGCGCCAACTCTCTAAGCTTTGCGAAAGTCTCAATGATTGCAATGGTTGTATCCGTCGCCCTATCGCTCTTCAGAATCGTTGCAAGCATGTAAAGACCTCGCTCGGTAAAAGCTTGAGGATGATATCTTGATTTTGGGTTTAATTTTGCGATCAAAATTTTTGATCGCAAAATTTCTAAATCATTGGTTTCCAATTCAATAACATAGCCTTTTGGAAACTTTTTCAGATTGTTTTTTACCGCTTGATTGATCTCTCTTGTCTCTACGCCATACAATGCGGCAACATCGGCATCAATGATAACTCTAACTCCATGCAGCATTAGGATTTTTTCCTCAACCTGTTCAATTTTAATAATCTCCTTCTTTTTCATAATATAACATTTTACCGAACTGGTCAAAATTTTTGACTACCTCTCTCGCTGCAAAATTACAACCACTCATTTCAATTAGTCGTACGAAAAACGATTAATCTTAAAAATCGAGGCTAACAATTTGATAATCAATGGTGTTAACATCGACTATAATGCCTCCGAAATGTTAATAAATTTTAACAATTCGAGCTAATCCGTTTATAATCAATTTGTTAAAATGAAAAAAGTCAAAATATTCGAATTTAAACAAAACGAGCCGAGAAAAAATCCGACTCGTCTGTATAAGTTCAACAGATTTTACCCAGAAAACTGCGAAAGAACCAAAATAATCCTTATTTTTGTCTCAAATTTACAACATGAACACTGCAATTTTCATTTTAGCGATTTTGCCGGTCATCATTTTGGCCTTGTATATCTACAAAAAGGACAAATACGAGAAGGAGCCGCTCTCAAGGTTAATTCTTGCGTTTTTCCTTGGAATGCTGGCAATTCCACTGGATGTACTGGTGGTCGGAATCATCAATGCGACTATTCCTGGCGGCACCGTGTTTTACCAGGCGTTTTTTGAGGCCGGAATCCCCGAGGAGCTCTGCAAATGGACACTCTTTATGCTGGTTATTTGGCGCGATCGAAACTTCGACGAGTCGTTCGACGGAATAGTCTATGCGTGCTTCATCGGACTAGGTTTCGCATGTATTGAAAATCTGATGTATTTGTTTGGTAGTGAATCATTTTTCACAGCTCTGCATACCGGAGTCGCAAGAGCGTTGCTCTCGGTGCCGGGTCATTTTCTCTTCGCTGTGATAATGGGATATTTTCTTGGAATGGCGAAGTTCAAACCGCAACAGCGCGGTAAATATCTTCTTCTCAGCCTTGTATGCCCGATTGTTGTACACGGTTTGTTCGATTATCTGCTTATGCTCTCGTCGGCAATGTCTGAAAACAATTTGGAGTTGCTGGGAGTAGGTTTGTTTGTGATTTTCGTTTATCTCGACATAAAACTGTGGAAAATCGGGGTCAGGCAAATTGCCAAAATGCAAGAACAAACTCGTATTGAGCGAGATAATAGATAACCGTCATTTATCTCGTCCTGATTCCTACCTGATTCCTTCGTGAAACCATCGTGAATTGTTCGTGAATGAACCTGAAAATCACGATGACTATACGTTTTATACAGTCATCCCTACTAGCATTCTAAACTTGTCGTAATCTTTTTTCATCAAGGCTGTTAACAGATTTCAGGCACGTAAGCCTGTTGTTAACAAACTCGTCAAGAGTCGTATCGTCATTTGCGGCTTCCCCATCAAGCCAATCAACCACTTCTTTATCCAAAAGAAGTGATACCATTACTTTCTTTTTTCTCACCAAATTAAGTTTTAAATTTTATGGCCGCAAAAATAATAATATTTTCTTTTATCTTTCAACTTTTGTTCATATCTTTGCAAAAAATTTTCGAAAATTTTAAAATCATGAGTAACCACAAGAAACTTTTTGAGGAATTTCCTCCAGTGACCACCGAGCAGTGGGAAGCTGTCATCGAAAAAGACCTCAAAGGAGCCGATTACAACAAGAAACTTGTCTGGAAGACAGCCGAAGGTTTCCAGGTAAGGCCGTATTATCGCGCTGAGAATCTGAAGGATATACCATGGCTCGACACCAAACCTGGCGAGTATCCTTACATCCGCAGCACGAAAAAAGAAGGTAACGACTGGCTTGTGTGCGAAGATATCGTGGTGAAAGACTATCACGAGGCTAACCAAAAAGCCCTCGACGCACTCAACCGCGGCGCAACAGCGCTGTCGTTCCGCTTGGAATACGACAAGCCTTATGACGCTGTCGAAATATCTGGCCTCCTCAATGGCATCGTCGCCGAAGCGGTCGAAATCAACTTCTACAACAACAAGTATCATCTGCCACTCCTCGAGATGATGTCGAAAGTGCCGGGAATACGCGGCTCGCTGAACTACGACCCGCTCACACGTTATATCCGTCGCGGTACTTGGTTCATCAGCGAGAACACCGATATGGAACTTGCAGCTATCCTTTCGAAAGCTGAGATTCCTGGCGTGCAGACCATCGGAGTGAACGCCCACGTGTTCACCAACGCAGGCGCTACAATCTCACAGGAAATGGGTATCGCCCTCTCAGTGGGTGTTGAATATATCGAACAGCTGCTCGCTAAAGGCATGACTATCGATGAGATTGCTCCGAAGATGCGCTTCAACGTGGCTGTCGGTCAGACCTACTTCATGGAGATGGCCAAGATGCGCGCTTACCGTATGCTCTGGGCTGAGATCCTCAAGGCTTACGGCGCAAAAGAAGAGAACTGCAAGATCCGTATCCACGCCTTCAACGCGTTGATCAACATGAGCTTGTACGACCCATACGTGAACATGCTGCGTACCACAACAGGTACCATGTCGGCAGTGTTGGGCGGTGTTGACTCGTTCTGCGTGACTCCATTCGACGCCACATTCGAAGAGGCTACAGAGTTTGCAGATCGTATCTCGCGTAACCAGCAGCTCATCCTCAAGGAAGAATCACATTTCGACAAGGTGGCTGACCCGGCTGCAGGTTCATATTATATCGAGAATCTTACAGAGTCGATCGCAACCGCTGCATGGAACGTGTTCCTCCAGATTCAGGAAGAAGGCGGCTACCTCGCATCGGTGCGTAAGGGCACTATCCAGAATATAGTAAAAGAAAGCGCTGCTAAGCGTTTCAGCAACGTGGCAACTCGCCGCGAGACCATCCTCGGTACCAACCAGTATCCTAACTTCACCGAGGTGATGAAGTTCGACCCAGCCGAGTGGGTGTTCAAAGCCGACTGCAAACGTGAGGCTAACGCCGAAGTCGACACCATCGACACCTTCCGCGTGGCTCAGCAGTTTGAGACAATGCGTTATGCCACCGACGTCTACGCTAAAGACCACAAACGTCCTACAGCTTGGATGTTCACCTACGGTAACCTCGCAATGCGTAAGGCTCGTGCCAACTTCGCATCTAACTTCTTCGCTTGCGCAGGCTTCGAAGTGGTCGACAACCCTGGCTTCAAGACATTGGAAGAAGGTATCGCGGCAGCACGTCAGGTGAAACCTGAGATTTTGGTCATCTGCTCATCCGACGAGGAATACGGCGAAGGCAACGCCCTCAAGATTTACGAAGAGTTGAAGAACGAGACCATCGTGGTGCTCGCAGGTAACCCTGAAGGCACCGTCGACATCCTCAAAGAGGCCGGCCTCGAATACTTCATCCACGTCAAGAGCAACGTACTTGAGACATTACAGAGTTTCCAGAAAAAATTAGGTATAACAAAATGAGAAAGGAGTAAGCAATGAAACCAGATTTCAAGAATATCAACATCAACGCTATACCTAAGTCACACATCAAGGCTGATTACAAGCCTGACTGGGAAACTGTTGAACATATCAACGTGAAGCCGGCTTATACGGCTGAAGATCTCGAGGGCATGGAGCACCTCAACTACGCAGCTGGTATCGCACCTTACCTCCGCGGACCTTATTCAACAATGTATGTGATGCGTCCTTGGACCGTCCGTCAGTATGCAGGTTTCTCTACAGCTGAGGAGTCAAACGCATTCTATCGTCGTAACATCGCCGCTGGTCAGAAAGGTCTGTCAGTGGCTTTCGACCTTGCTACTCACCGTGGCTATGACGCTGACCATGAACGCGTTATGGGCGATGTGGGTAAGGCTGGCGTGTCAATCTGCTCAGTCGAAGACATGAAGGTGTTGTTCGATCAGATTCCGCTGAATAAGATGTCTGTCTCTATGACAATGAACGGCGCTGTGTTGCCGATTTTGGCATTCTACATCGTGGCAGCTTTGGAACAGGGCGCAAAATATGAAGAATTGCAGGGTACAATCCAGAACGACATCTTGAAAGAGTTCATGGTGCGTAACACCTATATCTATCCTCCGGAGTTCTCAATGCGAATTATCGCTGATATCTTCGCGTTCACTTCACAGAACATGCCGAAGTTCAACAGCATCTCAATCTCCGGCTACCACATGCAGGAGGCTGGTGCAACTTGCGACATCGAGCTGGCCTACACTCTGGCTGACGGTTGGGATTACCTCCGCACAGGTGTCAAGTCAGGCTTGGATATCGACGCTTTCGCTCCACGTCTGTCGTTCTTCTGGTGCTCAGGTATGAACCACTTCATGGAGATCGCTAAGATGCGTGCCGCTCGTATGCTTTGGGCTAAGATAACCCGAAGAGCGACAAGTCATTGGCACTGCGTACTCACACCCAGACTTCAGGATGGTCGCTCACCGAGCAAGACCCGTTCAACAACGTGGCACGTACTTGTATCGAGGCTATGGGCGCAGCCCTCGGTCACACACAGTCGTTGCACACCAACGCCTTGGACGAGGCTATCGCTCTTCCTACCGACTTCTCGGCTCGTATCGCTCGTAACACTCAGATTTACATCCAGGAAGAGACCAACGTTTGCCGCGTCGTCGACCCATGGGCAGGTTCATATTATGTTGAGTCACTGACTCGCGACATCTATGAGCGTGCATGGGCTCACATCCAGGAGGTTGAAGAGATGGGCGGAATGGCAAAAGCTATCGAGACAGGTCTTCCGAAGATGCGTATCGAGGAGGCAGCAGCCCGTAAGCAGGCTAAGATCGACTCAGGTACAGAGACCATCGTCGGTATCAACAAATACCGCCTCGAGCATGAGGATAGCATTGATACTCTTGAAGTTGACAACACAGCAGTGCGTGAGTCACAGATCAAACGTCTGAAAGAACTCCGCGCCAACCGTAACGAAGCCGACGTGCAGCGTTGCCTCGATGCCATCACCGAATCGGTGAAGACCGGCAAGGGTAACCTCCTTGCTCTCGCAGTGGAAGCAGCAAAATGCCGCGCCACATTGGGCGAGATCTCAATGGCTTGCGAGAAGATTGTTGGTCGTTATAAAGCTGTAATTCGTTCAATATCAGGAGTTTATTCTATGGAAGCAAAAGGCAATGACAAATTCGCGAAGGCGCAGGCCATGGCCGATGAGTTCGCAAAACTCGAAGGTCGTCGTCCTCGTATCATGATCGCCAAGATGGGTCAGGATGGTCACGACCGTGGTGCTAAGGTCGTCGCGACAGGATACGCTGACATAGGCTTCGACGTCGATATGGGACCATTGTTCCAGACTCCGGCAGAGGCTGCTCGTCAGGCAGTGGAAAACGACGTCCACGTGGTCGGTGTTTCATCATTGGCAGCAGGACATAAGACCCTCGTTCCTCAGATTATCAAGGAATTGGAGAAACTTGGTCGTCCGGATATCATGGTGGTGGTGGGCGGCGTCATCCCTCATCAGGACTACCAGTTCCTGTATGACGCAGGCGCAGCAGCCATCTTCGGACCTGGTACCATCGTGTCAGATTCGGCTATCAAGATGCTGGAATTGTTAATCGCAATGCGTAAATAATTATTGTAAAGACGCACGGCCGTGCGTCTCAACAATATGGCAAAAAATAACTATTATGTCGTTTGGGCTGGCCGGCAGATTGGCGTCTTCGCCTCGTGGGACGAATGCCGTCTGCAGGTCGAAGGATTCCCTGGTGCGAAATACAAAGGATTTCCCACCAGAGAATCCGCCGAATCGGCGTTTAAATCGGAACCGGCGACGGACGATGTAAAGACGCACGGCCGTGCGTCTCAACAAGCAATTCCGGAAGGTGCGCCACATCCCGATCCCAACGCCATCGCCGTCGATGCGGCATGTTCAGGAAATCCTGGCAAGATGGAATATCGAGGCGTGTTTGTCGACACTGGTACGGAATTGTTCAAAAGCCCAGTGTTTGAAGGCGGAACAAACAACATTGGGGAGTTTCTTGCCATTGTGCACTGCCTCGCCTGGCAGCAGAAAAACAAACTCAACTACCCGATTTATTCCGACTCGGTGAACGGTCAGAAATGGGTGAGCGAGGGTTTGTGCAGAACGAAACTCGTTCAAAATGAGAAGAATAAGTATCTCTTTGAGGTGATTCGCAGAGCCGAGAAATGGCTTCACGACAATACCTTCAGAGTGCCGATACATAAATGGAGAACCGAGCTGTGGGGCGAGATCCCCGCTGATTTCGGTCGTAAGTAATTAAAAATCAACGTCATGATAAATTACGATACCTTTTATATTCAATGTCCTCGCTGCGGAGCGTGGCTTGAAGGCCATATCGTGAAATCGGAGATGGTCAATAAATCGATATTGTATTCCGACGGTAAGACGTTGAACGACAATTACATAACAGAACCTCAGAAGATCATCGCCTGTCCGTCGTGCAGCCATTGGTTTTGGGTTAGTGAATACAAAGAGCCCACGGTGACCTACAAACGGCCTAATGTTCCGTATTATAACTGGAACCACTGGCGTTTCTTCGGAGTTCATTTCAACAGTGTTGAGGGTCGCTTGTCGCTCGTTGAGCATTATAAGCAGTGCCTGAAAGCTATTGACAGTAAAGATAAGGATAAGGAGCTTTACATTCGCCGAATGATGTGGTGGGCGTATAACGATCTCGTACGCAACAACTATCAGATGCACCTGCCTTATCTGTTTTCAGGTAAGATGAGCTTCAACGTTTGGCGTAAAAATCGTCGCAAACAGATACAAGGCCGCTTGATGTTCAAACAGTTACATGAGGAGTATATTGAAAATATCAAGGCTTTGCTCGTTTTGGTGAAAGGCCGTTATACTTCTGATGACGAGGAATATGAGGCTTCGATATTGGAAATCATCGAGTTATACCGCGAGATGGGCGCTTATGAAGAGGCTCAGAAAATTTTAAACACAATTCCGCGACGTACGCATTACATCGCTAATATTGAGAAAGAGGTCAGGAGGAGACACGATTTTGTGTTCCTAGTAGCTGGTTGATGACGTGTGATGCGCAGAAGCATCCGAACACAGCCGGCATATATGAGATTGTTCCCACAGTAGCTATTTTGTTTTGTTGCTGCTCGTCTTCCACGATGAAGGCGTCGTCAGCTACTTTTTCCGGTGAGAACACCACCGTGATACCTTCGCGTATTCCCAGTCGGTGCAGGCGTTTGCGGATATAGAAGGCGAGACGGCAGTTATACGATTTCGACATGTCGCAGATCTCGATTTTGGTAGGGTCGAACTTTCCGCCTGCTCCCATGCAGCTTACTATATTCTGATGATTCTGAACGGCGTAGTAGAGGAGGAACACCTTCGGAGCCATGGTGTCGATGGCGTCGACCACAAAGTCGAACTTCTGTGCCATCAAGTCGATAATCGATTGATCCTTAAGATATTGCGGAAGAACATGGAGTTTGATATCCGGGTTGATATCGCGGATTCGTTCAGCCATTACGTCGGTTTTGAGTCGACCGACGGTGCTGTCCAAAGCGAGAAGCTGACGGTTTTTGTTGGTGACGCTGACAGTGTCGCTGTCGACGATAGTCATCTCGCCGATGCCAGCGCGTGCCAGCTGCTCGGCGGCGTAGGCACCTACGCCGCCGAGCCCGACGACGAGGACATGCGCTTTCGCAAGCTTTTCAACTCCTTCTACACCTATTAATATATTAGTGCGCTGTTTCCAGTCTTCCATAATTCTCAAAAATCTGTTTGCACAAAAGTTCGACTTCGAAGTTCATCAGTTTTGCCGCCTTATCGTAAACCTCTCTGATGTCCCTTCCAGAGACGTCGGTCTCGAGGAAAAGTCGGTCCAGTGGTACGTTTTTCAATATCTCAACTGCTTGATTCTCATTGCGATAAAGCACTTCGCCCAGCGAGATGTACATATCGTATTTCAGCAGTTGCCGCATCGTCTCCACCGAGCTGTTGAAGCCGTGGATGACCCATGGCATGGTGGCTTTTGTTTGTTTTCTTATCGCGATTATCTCGGAATAAGCTCTCACGCAGTGAACTATCATCGGCTTGCGGTAACTCTCTGATAGTCTTATCATTTCCTCGAAAACCTCGATCTGCTTCTCGAAAGTCTCTTTATGGGCTTTGTCGAGACCGACTTCGCCGATAGCGGCAGTCATTTCGAGCTTGTCGAGAAATCCTCCATTACCGAAAGCTTTTTCGAAAAAAGGATTTCTCCATTCCGCTTCGCTCCAGTCGAAATGACGGTCGAGTTCCCATGGGTGTATTCCGACCGTTTCGAATATCCTTACTCCATTCTCATCTACAATCTTTATAACAGATTGATTATCAATATGAGTATGGATGTCGACGAACATCGGGTTTATTTTGCTTTTCCCTGGTTGGCGACGCTTTGCATCTTCTTTGCGATTTCTTCCGGGTCACCGAGGAAGAAGTCTTTTTGCAGCTTCATGTTGTCGTCGAACTCGAAGACGTAAGGGATAGCTGTAGGGATGTTGAACTTGATGATTTCGTCTTCACCCATGCCTTTCAGCTCTTTCACGATACCGCGGAGGCTGTTACCGTGAGCTACCACCATTACCTCGTTGTGGTTCTCGAAAGCCTTGAGAATCACATCTTTATAGTAAGGCATCAAACGTGCGATGGTGTCTTTCAGGGACTCTGTGAGCGGGATTTGTTCGTCGGTGAGTTCGGCGTAGCGTGGGTCTTGACGCGGGCTCTTCGGATCGTCCATTGCGAGCGCCGGAGGCTGTACGTCGAAGCAGCGACGCCATTTCAGCACCTGTTCCTCGCCGTATTTCTTCGCCATATCGACCTTGTTGAGGCCTTGCAGCTGGCCGTAGCTCTTCTCGTTGAGACGCCAGGTCTTGTACACAGGCAGCCAGTCCATGTCCATCACATCAAGGATGTTGTTGAGCGTTTTGACAGCTCTCTTGAGGTATGATGTGAAGCAAATCTGAGGTTTGTAACCGCCGTCTTTGAGGGCTTTTCCTGCGTCTTTAGCTTCCTGGATTCCTTTTTCCGACAAATCCACATTGGTCCAACCTGTGAAGAGGTTGAGCTTGTTCCATTCACTTTCGCCGTGGCGAACTAATATCAGTTTCTTCATAATTCAATAATTTTAGTAGCGCAAAAATACTAAAAATCTCAACATTAAGAAATAAAATGTTTATCTTTGCATCGTGAGATTAGTTAAACCATCGAAATTTTTCAGGATGTTCTATCCTTCTTTGCTTTGGGAGATGCCGAAGTCGAAGGAGAAAACCATTTACCTGACGTTTGACGACGGACCGCATCCGTTGATAACGCCCAAAGTGCTTGAAATTCTTGCACGTTACAACGCAAAAGCGACGTTTTTCTGCATAGGAAACAATGTGAAAAAATATCCTCAGACCTTTGAACTTTTGAAAAAAGAAGGTCATTCTGTTGGCTGTCACACTTTCAATCATGAAGACGGCTGGAAAACCAAAACCCATGATTATGTCGACTCGGTGTCAACAGCCAACGAACTGATTCAGAGCAACCTCTTCCGCCCGCCTCACGGAAAAATCAAAAGGTCAGAGCTGAAAAAATTATCCACTCTAAACTTTTTAAACAACTCTAAACACTACACTCTACACTCTAAACTAAAGATTGTCGCCTGGACTGTCATCGCCTACGACTGGGATCATGCTCTCTCACCTGAAGACGTTTATCAAAACGTCATCAAAAACGCCGGTGACGGTGCAATAGTGACGTTTCACGACAGCATAAAGGCATACAGTAACATGATTTCAGCTCTTCCGAGAGTTTTGGAATATTATAAAAACAAAGGTTTTACGTTTAAATCTATAGATTTTTGAAAAATATGTAATTTCTATAGAATTAATACTTAAATTTGCGGTGAAAATTAACTTTATTATTAACTAAATCATAAAAAAATGAAAAAAGTATTATTCCCATTGTTCGCAATCGTGGCAATTATGCTGATTGTTGTTAGTTGTAAAGACAAGGATAACAACAACAATGTTACCCCTAACACTCCAACTGTGGAAAGTTATTTCAATGTTCCAGGTGGAAATTATGTTGCAAGCGCAATGCCAGAAGCAACAACAGAAGAAGAACCGCATGTAGTTATGAATAACGTAGCAATTCCTGGTGGTTCAAGCTATGTTTCAGTTGCTTATTCAGTTGAAGCATCAAAGATTTTCGTTGGTGCAGAAGGTACTAAAGGTCACTATGAGCTTACTCCTGACAACAGAGGCACAAACGAGATTATTTATGATTTCGTCATGGTGATGAGTCAACAGCTGTCGGGTGATCTTCTTGTTGTTACCATTGCAGTTCTTGACGAAAACGGTAATGTCAGTGAGCATGTCTCAGTGCCTGTTGAGATCCACGTAGTCGGTACAGGTACACTTCAGGTGAGCTTGTCGTTCGACAATGACAAAGATGTTGACCTCCACCTCATTGAACCTAACGGATATCATATTTACTATGGTGACAGAGAGAGTGAGAACGGCGGTGTTCTTGACCTTGACTCAAATCCTAGCTGCGCAATCGACGGTGTTGATAATGAAAACATCACTTATAGTGGAGACGCATATGTTGAACCAGGTGTTTACACAGTGTATGTTGACATGTGGGAAAACTGCAATCCTGAAGTTGCAACCAACTTCGTGGTGACAGTGTTTTATGAAGGTGCACCTCTCATCAACGCAATTGCAGGAACATTCCCTGTTGGCGAACCGAGCAACTATGCTAACTTGGATGCTATCCAGCCAGTCTGCACATTCATAATCCCGGAAAACGGACAGGCTAAACCAGCAAAATCACTTAAGAAAGGTCTTCCGAAATTCTTGAGATCAGCTGAGAAGTAATGAGATTCCTCGCGCTCCGCGCTCGGAATGACAATGATTAATGAAAACCATTAGCGCGGCATGTCGGAACTTACAATTATGTAGGAACCGGCTTGCCGCGCTAGTTTGTTTAATGTTGGTATTGTCATTCCGAGCCCCGAAGGGGCGAGGAATCTCATTATCCGATTCTGCTCCAATCAAAGTCTCTCTCAAACTGCTGCGAAAAATACTGTTTTGTAGCGTAATGCTCAGGCTTTGAGAGCGTCGGGTCGGCATCGAGAAGCAGGTTCGCCATCCTTCTGGTGTGCCTGATGATAGGCTCGTCGTATTGGAAGTCACCGATTTTCATCTCAATCATTCCCGATTGGCGGGTGCCTTGTGTCTCGCCGGGACCTCTCAGCTGCAAGTCCGCTTCTGCGATTTCGAATCCGTCGTTGGTTTTCACCATCGTCTCCATGCGTTTCTTGCCTTCGCCGGTGATCTTATGGTCTGTGATCAAGACACAATACGACTGCTCGGCGCCACGGCCCACTCTTCCACGCAGCTGATGCAGCTGTGAGAGCCCGAACCTGTTGGCGTTCTCGATAATCATCACTGAGGCGTTCGGCACGTTGACACCCACTTCGATGACGGTAGTAGCTATCATGATATGTGTTTCGCCACGCACAAACCGCTGCATCTCCCAGTCTTTGTCTTCGGCCTTCATCTGTCCGTGCACCACGCTGATGTGATAATCAGGTTCAGGGAAATCGCGCATCATCGCCTCATAGCCCTCCTGCAGGTTGATCAAGTCCATCTTTTCCGACTCCTTGATGAGCGGGTAAACGACATATATCTGATGCCCTTCGGCAATCTGTTTCTTCATGAATCCGATTATCGCAAGTCGTTGTTCCTGAAACACATGCACTGTCTTGACAGGCTTTCTTCCTGGCGGCAGCTCGTCGATTTTCGAGACATCGAGGTCGCCATATTGTGTCATTGCCAAGGTGCGCGGGATAGGGGTGGCGGTCATCACCAAAGTATGTGGCGGGAACGCTGTCTTGTCCCAAAACGAGGCACGCTGCGCCACGCCGAAACGATGCTGCTCGTCGATGATGCAGAGCCCTAAGTTCTTGAAAACCACGGTGTCTTCAATCAAGGCGTGAGTACCTATTATTATCTGAAGGTCGCCACTTGCGAGATCGGTGAGAATCTGTTTTCGTTCCGATTGCTTGGTGCTTCCTGTCAGCAAGGCGAAGTGCACGTCCATGCCTTTGAGTTGCGCTCGCAACGTCTCAAGATGCTGAGTGGCAAGGATTTCCGTCGGTGCCATGAGCGCTGCCTGATAGCCGTTGTCGAGTGCGAGAAGCATTATCATCAGAGCGACGATGGTCTTGCCGCTTCCGACGTCGCCTTGAAGCAGTCGGTTCATCTGGTGACCGCTCTTCAAATCAGCTCGAATCTCTTTGATGACGCGTTTTTGAGCGTTGGTGAGAGGGAAGGGGAGATGTTCTTTGTAGAAGCTGTTGAAATAATTGCCAACTTGTTGAAACACAACGCTTCTGGTGTTCATCTGACGGTCTTTTTTATGGACCAACAGTCGCAGTTGGAAGAAGAAATGTTCCTCATATTTCAATCTCGTCGTAGCACGTTGAATATCAGTGCTGTTCGACGGCAGGTGTATCTTGTAATAGGCTTCTTTTCGAGGCAGAAGTTTGTCGTGAAGCACCAGGCTCTCGGGCAGAACCTCAGGAATCATGTTCCACACCTGCAACACGCACGTCTTTATGATTTTCGCAAACTGTTTGGTGCCGAGACCTGCGTTTTTCATCTTCTCGGTGGTGTTGTAAACGCCTTGCAGAGCCTCGCCGACGAGCACGTCGTCGGGGTTATAATCCTCCACATCGGGATGGGTGAAGTTGAAGCGGTTGTTAAACACGCTAGCCTTGCCGAAAATGAGGTATTTCTTGCCCGGCTGGAAGCGGTTTTTTATCCATTTCAGACCTTTAAACCACACCAATTCGATTGAGCCAGTGTCATCGGTAAACGTCGCTGTAATTCTCGTAACTCGCGGAGCGCCAATGCATTGCATATTGCTCACCGTTCCAACCAGCTGGTAATAAACAGTGTCGTCGCTTATCTGCCTCACCTTATGAATCTGCGAACGGTCGATATATCTGAAAGGGAAATAATCGAGCAGGTCTTGAAACGTGAAAATGCCCAACTCCTTGTTCAGAAGCTCCGCCCGTTTCGGCCCGACGCCCTTCAGAAATTCAATTTTCGTCTGCAGAAGATCAACCATATTAATAATAAAAATATTTATGCAAAGGTAAACAAAAAATCGCTATCTTTGCACCCAAATGTGTTTTTTAGAAAAAATAAGTAAAAAAGATATATCATGTTAAGTGAACAGGAACAAATTAGAAGAAATTCTCTTCAGGAACTTTACAAACTCGGTATTAACCCTTATCCGCAGGCAGCGTTCGAGGTGAACGTGACAACGGCACAGATTAAAGAACAATTTGACGACAACGACCTCTCGAAGTTTGAGAGTGTCAGCATTGGCGGCCGTATCATGAGCCGTCGTATCATGGGTGCCGCTTCGTTCTGCGAGTTGCAGGACTCTTACGGTCGTATCCAGCTTTATCTTAACCGCGACGAGATTTGTCCGGGTGAGGATAAGACGATGTACAACGTGGTGTTCAAACGTCTGCTCGATATCGGCGACTTTATCGGAGTGAAAGGTTTTGTGTTCCGTACCCAGATGGGTGAGATTTCCATCCACGTCAAGGAGATGACAGTGCTCAGCAAGAGCTTGCGCCCACTGCCAATCGTGAAAGAGAAAGACGGCGTGAAATACGACGAGTTCAACGACCCTGAGCTGCGTTACCGTATGCGTTACGTCGACCTCGTGGTCAACGATAAGGTCAAAGATATCTTCATCAAACGTACCCGCATCATCGACAGCATTCGCCGTTTCTTCAACGAGAGCGGCTATCTCGAGGTGGAAACCCCTGTTCTGCAGGCTATTCCAGGTGGTGCAACAGCACGTCCGTTCATCACTCACCACAACGCTTTGGACATCCCGATGTACCTGCGTATTGCCGACGAGCTTTACCTGAAACGCCTCATCGTGGGCGGCTTCGAGGGCGTTTATGAGTTCTCGCGTAACTTCCGTAACGAAGGTATGGACCGCACTCATAACCCTGAGTTTACAGGTCTTGAGATCTACGTTGCTTACAAAGATTATCTCTGGATGATGGACTACACCGAGGCGATGATTGAGCGCGCAGTGAAAGAGGTGTTAGGTACTGATACTGTGAAGGTTGGTGAAAATGAGATTTGCTTCAAACGCCCGTTCAAACGCATCACGATGATTGATTCCATCAAGGAGAAGACCGGCATCGACATCACTGGTATGGACGAGGATCAGCTGCGTGAGGTGTGCAAGAAACTCGAGATTGAAGTCGACGCTTCGATGGGTAAAGGTAAGCTCATCGACGAGATTTTCGGTGCAAAATGCGAGGGTACATACATCCAGCCTACATTCATCACCGACTATCCTGTTGAGATGTCGCCTCTCTGCAAACGTCATCGTAACAACCCTGAGCTGACAGAACGTTTCGAGCTGATGGTCAACGGAAAAGAGCTCGCTAACGCATATACCGAGCTCAACGATCCTATCGACCAGCGTGCCCGTTTCGAGGAACAGATGAAGCTGGCAGGTCGCGGTGACGACGAGGCTATGCTCATCGACCAGGACTTCCTCCGCGCTCTTGAATACGGTATGCCTCCTACATCGGGAATGGGCATCGGCATCGACCGTCTGGTGATGCTGCTCACTGGTCAGACACAGATTCAGGAAGTGCTTCTCTTCCCTATGATGCGTCCGGAAGTGCATAAGAAAGTCGCCACAAAAGAAGACTTTATGGCAGCCGGAGTGCCTGAGGTTTGGGCCGAAGTGCTTGTAAAACAAAACTATACCACCGTCGAGCAGATGCAGTCGGAGAAACCTTCGGCACTGCGTGAGAAACTCAACGGTATCCGTAAAAAGACAAAGATGGACGTCCCGGCATTGCAGCTTGAGGAGGTCGAATCATGGATCAATAAATAATTGTAAAGACGCACGGCCGTGCGTCTCTCCATCTAAAAATGAAAACTATGAAAAAAACATTCTTAACCCTATTGTTTGCTGCTATCTTGAGCACTCTATCTTTCGCTCAGACAGTGCAGAAAACCTACTATTTCGGAACACCAATGGTAAGCGAGGTGAACGGCTACGATGTGATCCGTTTCACTGACACTTACAATAACGGTAACACCGGTGAGGCTATGTTGCCTTATCAGACAGTGTCGCTGTTACTCCCTCAAAACACTGAGGCTCAGAGCATTTCTGTTGAGTATTCCGACTTTGTCGAACTTGAAGGAACTTACAACCTGCTTCCAAAACAGGCAGCAAGACCTTTATCATCGACAGAACCTTTTGTTTTTGAGAGAAATGAGGACTTTTACCGTTCGGAGAATGTGTATCCTGAGGTCACATATTCAAAAGCAAACACTCAGTATCTCAACGGATGCTCATTTGCTTTTGCACAGTTCACTCCTGTGAGATATGTGCCTGCTACAGGAAAGGTTTCTTACGCTAAGTCGGCTACTGTTACAGTCAACCTGACTGCTTCAAAAACCGACAGGAGCAGCAAGCTTTGGATGACTCCTGAGGTTCAGGCTCGTGTTGAGCGTCTGGCTCAGAACCCGGAGGCGGTGCAGGAATATCAGACACGTGGACGTTCAATAGGCGGATATGAGTTGCTCGTCATCACTCCAGAGCAGTGGGTGTCGCATTTCGATGAGTACGTTGCCTTTTACGAGGCTCGCGGTCTCCGTACACATGTGACAGCATTGGAATACATCCTTGCCAACTTCGACGGTCGCGACGATGCTGAAAAGATGCGTACTTACATCGCTCAAGAGTATGAAAATGAAGGCATTATGATGGTGCTTCTCGGTGGTGACTCCAATGTGGTTCCGTGGCGCGCGTTATACTGCTATGTGAGCGACGAATATGTTGATAATCTCCCGGCAGATATGTATTTCGTTTGCCTTGATGGCACTTGGGATGATGACAATGACGGACTTTGGGGTGAGATCGGTGAAGACGATTTGCTCCCTGAACTTGGCATAGGTCGTATGCCTTTCAACAACGAGACACAGTTTAACCATATGATGCACAAGACGTTAGAATATCAGGCAAACCCTGTGCTCGGTGAGTTCCATAATGTAGTTCTTGGAGCAGAGCATATGGGCGACGGATACTACGGCAGCACCGATTTGGAAAGACTTATCGGAGGCAGCAGCGATTATGACTATACCACAGTAGGTATTCCAGCTGACTATAATTTCACAAAGGTTTATGAGACAAATTTAAAACCTTGGTCTGGAAAATGGTTTAGAGATGAAATCAACGCGGCTGGAGGACAGTATGTGCATCATGAAGGTCACGCTAACACCGATTATGTGGCAGGATGGTATGTAAACACTACAGATGACAACACTTTCGCGCAACTCGACG
Organism: uncultured Bacteroidales bacterium; assembly: GCA_905234275.1. GTDB lineage: Bacteria > Bacteroidota > Bacteroidia > Bacteroidales > F082 > Limimorpha. Next base: position 62,039 of record CAJOHD010000002.1, read on the forward strand.
GTGTACATCATAACTATAGCTTCTTCCATTCACACGGCTGTATCTGCGGTGACTTCACTCATACTTGTATGCTTGAGCGTTTGGTTAACATTTCGACGGGATTTGTAGCAACGACAGGTAATTCGCGTTATGGTTGGTATGTGCCGTGGGGCGACGGAATGGCTGCTCACCTGCATCGTGAGTTTGTCGATGCTTACTATAACGACCGTCTTCCTTATATCGGAACAGCTTTCGTGGAGATGAAGATAATGACAGCACCTTACGTCGCAACACCTTGGGGCGATGACGGCGCGATGCGTTGGAACCTTTACGACATCAATATCTTAGGTGACGTGGCTGTTTGCCCATGGCTCGACGAGCCTTTCCGTCCGGAAGTGAATTATGCATCAGCATTGTCAGTGGGAACAACCACAACACCTGTCAGCATCACCTATAGAGGTGAGGCACAAAGCAACTTCCGCTGCAGCATCTTCCATAACGGTGAACTGCTCGCTTTCGGCATGACCGATGAAAACGGAAACGCTGATATCGACTTCGCAGATGCACTCGATGTAGCTGATACTCTGCAACTTATCATCACTGGACCGAATGCTTATCCACAGACAATAGATATTGTTGGAATCAACGCTAATACAGCATTTGTGTATCCACAAGATATTGATATTCATGGTGATTTCCTCTTCGGAAGAAATATTTCAATGGATGTCGACTTCAAGAATGCAGGTACGGTCGATGCCAATAACGTGGTTGCAACATTGTCGTCAAGCTCAAACTATGTGACAATGTCGAAGTCAACGGTGAACGTTGGAACCGTCAACGCTGGTGGATCTGTAATGATTGCTGACGCTTTCGACATCGAAGTTGCAAATAACATCCCTGATGGCACTTACGTCGATTTCGTAATGACTTGTACAGATGGCACCAACGTCTGGAGCCGTGATATCTTCTTCCTGGCAGTGGCTCCTGTCATGACAATCGATGAGTTGACATACGCAGAAGTCTCTGGCAACATGAACGGTTTCCTCGATCCGGGTGAGACGTTTAGACTTACTGTAACAGGTAAGAATACAGGTCATTATGCAGCCGAAAATCCTTATATTCATGGAAGTTTGAACTCAGAATATCTGACATTTGTCAGCAACGACACTCATATCGCCAATGTGGAAGTCGGTGCAGGATTTACTGGAAGCGTAGAGATTAGAATCGCTGACGATGCACCTAACGGCACCACTGTTAGCATCAATTTAAGCGCTATAACAGGTCAGTATTCAGCTGATAAGAGCATTGTTTTGACTGTCGGAACAGTGCAAGAAGGCTTTGAGTCGGGTGACTTCTCACATCTCAACTGGATGCTTGAAGGTGATGATAATTGGTTTATCACTGATGCTGAGGCACATACAAGTACCTTCAGCGCTCAATCGCCACAACTTTCAAAACATCAGTCAGCTTCAATGGTTATTGATATGGAAAACACCACCGATGGAGAGCTTTCATTCTATTATAAGATGCATATCAAACATAATAGGGCTGCGCTCATCATCTATCTCGACGATGTTGTCAAAGATATGCTTTATGGTGATCATGACTGGACATTGTATAGATTGGACTTGCCTGCCGGACAGCATACCATAAAATGGTGCTATTATACAGGCCAAAGCGGCAGTACAGAAGAATATGTCTGCTGGGTTGACGATATCACATTCCCAGGTAACACAATGATTCTCGGCGTTGAATCAGTTGAAAGCGATAATGATGTGATGATTTATCCTAACCCTGCAACTGATATCATCAATGTGAAAGGCGATGATATTCAATATGTTGAGATTTACAATACTGTTGGATCAAGAGTCATATCAAAGAATGTAATCGACTCAGAATCAATCAATATTGCTAATCTTACAAGCGGAATTTATTTCGTTAGAATTGTTGATAAACAAGGTAACACTTCAACGACAAAAATCGTTAAGAGATAATGCTTTTTGCTGACATAATCGGACACGAAGACTTGAAAAAACGCTTGATTCAGAGCGTTAAGGACAGTCGTGTGTCGCATGCTCAGCTGTTTTTAGGTCCGGAAGGTAGCGGCAAGATGCCTCTCGCATTGGCATACGCTCAATATATCAACTGCACAAACCGTTCAGATACAGATAGTTGTGGCGTATGCCCATCATGCAAGAAGTTTATGTCGCTAACCCATCCTGATCTGCATTTTGTATTCCCGACTGCGACCAACAAGGATGTCAAGAAAGATCCTGAATCGGATTTGTTTTTGAGTGATTGGCGTGAGTATCTCACTGATTGTCAGGGATATGCGGACTTGTCGGATTGGTTTAACAAACTTGATATTGAGAATAAACAAGGCATTATAAATGTGCGCGATGCTGCCACGATAATGCGAAAACTCAGCTTTAAAGCCTATGAGAGCGAGTTTAAAATTGCGATTATCTGGATGGCAGAGAAACTTAATGTGCAGAGCGCCAATAAGTTACTGAAGCTTATCGAGGAGCCGCCAGAGAAGACACTGTTTATTCTTATAGCTGAAAATCCTGAAGAGCTGCTCACCACCATACGCTCGCGTTGTGTGATGGTCAAGGTGCCGAAATTGGGACTTCAAGAGACGCAAAAGGCTCTGATTCAACGATTTGGGTGCACCGAACAAGAGGCTTACGATGCTGCTGCACTGTCGAACGGCAACTGGATTATGGCTCAACATTATGCGCAAGACCATGAAGATGAGAAGCTTTACGCTAACATCTTCCAAAAATGGATGCGTTATTGTTTCAAAGGAGCACTTCCCGAACTTATCGATTTAGTGGCAAACGACATCAAGCCTTTAGGTCGCGAAAAACAAAAAGAGTTTTTGGAATATGGCTTAAATATCTTCCATAACTCGTTGTTATTCAACAATAATATGCCCGATGACGTGATGCTTCCAACTGATGAGAAGAACTTCACAAAAAACTTTGCACCTTTCATCAATATCAAAAACGTGTCGCAGATTTGTGAGCTGTTCGAGGAAAGCATCAACCAGATTGAACGCAACGCCAACGCCTCCATTGTCTTCATGGACGATAGTTGTAAGATGTCTAAACTATTGAGAATCAAGTAATGAAGACGATTACAAAAGTTGGGTTGGCAGTGCTGAGCGGTCTCTTGATAGCCGCCGCATGGCCGGTTAGAGGTCTTGTGCCCCTCGCTTTTGTGGCTTTCGTTCCCTTGCTCTATCTCGAAGATAAAGATTATTCATTTGGGATATCTTCCATCGCTTTTCTGATTTGGAACGCCCTCACGACTTGGTGGGTCTGGAAAACAACAGCTATCGGTACCATCAGCATGATTGTGCTCAACAGCCTCTTCATGACCACGGTTTTCTGGGCTTATCACTTCGTCAAAACTCGTCTTTATGACAATAAAAAAGGTTATTACATCTTGATAATCTTTGTGTTAGCCTTTGAATACCTGCATCTTAACTGGCAAATCAACTGGCCCTGGCTCAACCTCGGCAATGTCTTTTCGCACTATCATACTTGGATTCAATGGTACTCAATTACCGGCATCGCCGGAGGCACTCTTTGGGTTCTCGCCGCTAATATATTGATTTACAAATTTTTGCTGGCGTCATTTCGACCGCAGCGAAGCGGAGCGGAGAAATCTCCGTTATTTTATTCGATTATAATAATTTGTGTCTTATTTATTCCATTGATTATCAGCAAAATCCAGTATCATTGTTATACCGAGCAAGGTTCCGATGTCGAAATCATCGTGGTCCAGCCGAACCTCGACCCTTACACCGAAGAGTTCATCTTGAATCCTCGCCAAATAATGGATAGGAACCTTTCGGTGGCAGCCCCTTTGATTACCGAAAACACCCGTTTTGTGGTGAGTCCCGAGTCGGCGATACAAGAGAATATCTGGCTTGAGAGAATTGATAAATATTACTCTATCAATGAGTTAAGACGTTTTATCGATAAATATCCGCAAACTTGTTATGTAATTGGAATCAGTGCTTATGGAGAGGCGCCTGAAGGCTCGGAAAACGACTTCGCAGCACGCAGATTCATGAATATCGACAAGTGTTTTTATGCTTATAACACTGCCACTTTAATCACTAAAGATTCTATCCAGATTTATCATAAATCAAAATTGACACCTGGAGCAGAGGCAATGCCTTCGTGGTGGTTTATGCGTATGCTGAAAGACAGTGCTCTTGACCTTGGAGGTACAGTAGGAACATTGAAAAAAGATTCTGAAGCAAAGGTGTTATCATTTGATAATCATAAAGTTGGCACTTTGATTTGTTACGAATCAGTGTTTGGTGGCTATGTCACTGAGTTTGTGAAAAAGGGCGCCGATATGCTGTTCGTTATTACCAACGACGGCTGGTGGGGTAATTCTCCGGGACATAAACAACATCTCGAGTTTTCGAAACTGCGTGCAATTGAGACACGTAGGAGTGTGGCTCGATCAGCAAATACTGGCATCTCGGGATTTATCAACCAACGAGGCGATATCATTGAGCAAAGCAAATACTGGGAGCAGACGGCCTTGCGACACACGATAAAAACCAACGATAAACAGACGTTTTACGTCCGTTATGGCGATTATATCTACAAAATTGCGGTCTTTTTGACGGCCTTGCTCGTCGCAATGACTATTGTTAAACTAATTCTGAAAAAAGGATGGAAACACTAAGTCTTGCGCCGTTTCAAGGGATTACCGATGTGGTTTACCGCAATGTTTTCAAGAAACATTTTCGCGGTATCGACAAGTATTATACGCCGTTTTTTACAGGCATTCAGAAAGATAACTCCAAAAGTCTGCGAGGCGAGGAGATAAGTCCAGATTTCAACGACGTAAAAACCGTTGTTCCGCAGATTTTAAGCAATACCGCAGATGAAATTATAAGATTTGCAAATCAGTGTAAATCAATGGGATATCCTGAGTTTAACCTCAATATGGGATGTCCGTTTCCACGTGTCGCCAACAAAACGCGCGGCTGTGGACTCATGGCTGACCCCGACCGCACCATCAAGATGCTGAACGATGTTTTTGAGCACATAGATGGTATAAAATTCAGCATAAAATGCCGCCTCGGGTATTACAACGACGAAGAGATTTATGCCTTTATCGAAACCTTTAACTCGTTGCCTTTCAGCGAGATAATCGTTCATCCTCGCATCGGAAAACAGATGTACACAGGGGAGGCTTCACTCGAAAAATTCAAGGAATTGCTGCCATTAATAAATAAGCCATTGGTTTACAATGGTGATATTTTTACAACGGACCGCTACACCACCATCTTATCCATCTTATCCTCTTCTATCATGCTCGGTCGCGGTCTTCTGACCAACCCATTTCTTGCTGAAGAAATCAAAAACATTGATAATCAACAGGATAAAAAAGCGCGTCTGCATAATTTTGTTGTCGATTTATATATAGAGCGTCTTCATCATGCTGGTGGTAGCCCGAAAATCATCGGTAGCATGAAGGAACTGTGGAAATATATGATGAACATCTTCGACGACCCGCAGAATGTGTGGCGTAAAGTGAAGAAAGTCAATCATTTAGACGAATACGAAACAGCGGTAGAAACTATTTTTAACGAACATAATTTGTTATGAAAAAGTTATTTTATTTGTTGATAATCAGCGTGTTGCTGGTTTCTTGCGCATCAAAGGAGCAGGAAGTGGTGTTCCTATCAGTCAACGATATGCACGGACATATTGAGAATATGCCAAAACTGGCTTATATTGCTGACAGTCTGCGCAATATCTATCCTCATCTGATAATAGTTAGTGCTGGTGATAACCGAACAGGAAACGCTTACAACGATAAATATCCGGAGCATCCTAACCTTCCGATGATAAATCTGATGAACGAGATAGGTTTCGAGGCGTCGGCTCTCGGTAATCATGAATTCGACGGAAACATTGATGGTATAAGGTATTTCGTAAAGACTGCTAACTTTCCGCTTATATGCGCTAACACGTTTTTTACCGGCTATCCCGACCTCAAACTTCCTCCTTATGTTACGATTACAAAAAACATCAATGGGAAGGATGTGAAGATTATCATCTTAAGTTTGATAGAGACCACCAACGAAGGTCGTCCGAGCGCTCATATCAGAAACATGCAAAATGTTGATTTTGTTGATGCTAAGGATGAAATAAAGGAATATCTGCATCTCAAAGACAGCTGTGATATGTTTGTGCTTCTGTCGCATCTCGGTATGGAGCAAGAGCTTGAGTTTGCTGCAGAATATCCGCAATTCGACCTCATCATCGGCGGTCATTCGCACGATTTGTGTACCGAACAGCTTCCCGACGGCGTGCTTTACACCCAGTCGAAATATTATCTGAAAGCTGCAACTATTACAAAAATCAAACTTGTCGATGGCAAAGTTGTTGAAAAAGAAGCGCAAGTCATCAATTTAAATAAGGTTAACAAAGTTGACGAACGCATTCAGAAGGAGGTTGATAAATACTATGCTGAACCTGAATTCCATGTAGTTATCGGACACGCTAAGACTCCTTTCAATGATAAAAACGCTCTCGGTGCTTTCCTGGCTGATGCCCAGCGTTATATCACTAAAGCAGACATTGCGATGCAGAACCCAGGCGGCGTGCGTTTCGACAACATGCACGGCGGTGATATTACAAAGGCTGATATCTATGATCTTGACCCGTTTAACAACTCATTGGTAATATGCGAGATGACAGGAAAACAAGTTGAGGATTTCTTGGTTAACGCATCGATAAAAGACCATAACTGCACCCATGTTTCTGGCATCACATATCAAATTGATTATCAGCAATCTGAAGAGGGAAGTGGCTTGTTTACAAGCGCAAAAGCATTCATCAACGGCAAGCGCATCAATCCGAAGAAGGTTTATAAAGTGACCATCAACAGCTACATGGCTCTTTGGGCAAAGGGTGAATGTCTGAAGATGGAAGACAGCGGCATGAGTTCCAACGAAGCAGAGTTTTTATATCTCAAAGATCATAATGACGTTGATTATCAGAATGTTAAGCGTTATGATTTGAGAATTATCGAAGAATAAATCGTAGAAAAATGAAAATATTACTTATCCGTTTCAGTTCAATAGGCGACATCGTTTTGACCACGCCGGTGATTCGCTGCATCAAACGAATGGACGACGACATTGAGCTTCACATGCTTATAAAAGACAAGTTCGCAAGCCTGTCGCACAACAATCCGTATGTGGACAAAACCATTGAGTTCTCGAACTCTCTTCGTGAGACCATCAAAGAGCTGAAGAAGGAAGAATATGATTATATCGTTGATTTACAGAAGAATAACCGTTCAAAACGGGTTTGCTGTGCCTTGGGTTGTGAGCATCATTCGTTCCATAAGCTGGATTTTCAGAAGATGTTACTTACAACATTTAAAATCAACAAGTTACCTGATATTCATATCGTCGACAGATATTTCGAGGCGGTTGAACCACTCGGCGTGAAAAACGACGGCAGAGGTCTTGAATTTTACATCTCTGAAACCAATATGATGCAAGAACCCGATCTTCCTGAGGAGTTCCGTAACGGATTCTACGCTATAGTGGTCGGTGGAAGTTACAATACCAAGGTGATACCATCTGATAAGATCATCGAAATCATAGAAAAACTTGACGAACCAGTGATTTTGCTTGGTGGCCCGGGCGATATGCAGCGTGCAAAAGTTATAGCCGACGCGGTAGGGGAGAACGTCTGGAATCCTGTGGGAATGCTGAATCTCGAGCAGTCGGCATCCATCATCAAGATGTCGAAAGCAGTGTTGACCAGCGACACAGGCATGATGCACATCGCTGCAGCGCTTCATAAACCGATGGTATCTGTGTGGGGCAACACCGTCCCGGAGTTCGGAATGTATCAGTACTATCCCGAAAGGCTTGATATTCCAAATCATATCGTTGAAGTGAAAGGCCTGAAATGTCGTCCGTGCTCCAAACTCGGCTACAAAAAATGCCCGAAAGGACATTTCAAATGCATGCAGCTGATCGATACCGACGAAGTTGTTTCATTATTAAGACAAAACGTCATTTCGACCGAAGTGGAGAAATCTCCTGCAAATAAAAACTAATAATCATGCTATCAGTCAAAACATTCATTTTCAATCAAATACAAGTCAACACTTACATCGTTTGCAACGAGAAAAAGGAGTGCGTGATCATCGATGCGGGCAATATGGAGCCGTATGAAGACGAGCAGATTTTGAATTACATCGACAAAAACGGCCTGAAGCCGCTGCTGCTACTCAACACTCACTCTCATATCGACCATGTAATGGGAAATAAAGTACTTGCCGACAAATATCATGTTGAACTGGCAGCTCATCCAATCGAGAAACCGTTATATGACAAAGTTTGGATGTATGCCGCTGCTTTCGGCATCAATTTAGCTCAAGACCGCTGTCTGAATCCGACAAAAGACCTCAACCATGGCGATATTATCAAGATTGGCGATGATGAGTTAAAGGTCTTATTCACCCCGGGTCACGCTCCCGGACATATCTGTTTCTATGATGAAAAGGACGGAATCGTTTTCACCGGTGACACCTTGTTTTACAGAGGTATCGGACGTTGTGACCTTCCTGGAGGCAACTATTCCACAATAGAAAAAAGTCTCCGTGACGTACTTTACAAACTTCCTGACGACACGATTGCATACTGTGGACACGGTCCGCAGACGAGAATAGGCGATGAAAAACGAAATAATCCTTACGTGACGGAGTAATCCCGTTATTCATCTTTGATTATAAACACCTTAGCCCAATCGGTTTCGTTGTAAGCCTTCGCCATACCCGAAGGAACCCAAATATAATATGTGGGAACATAGTCTCCTTCCTCGTCTTCATATGGGTAACCCCATACTTTAGTCACAATCTCAAATGTGCCTTTTTCTAATTTTACCGGTGTTGTTGATAATGACAGTGTAACTAAGGGACAATATGCTATTGCTCCTAACATAAAGGATCCACCGTCACCATACATTTTTGTTGTAGGGCTTTCTATGGTTACTGATGTGATGCTGTCGCAATACCAAAATGCACCACCGGCAACACATTCCACTGTTTTAGGTATTACAATTGATTTCAAACCACTTTCACTAAATGCAAGTACTCCGATATATGTTACAGAACTTGGTATGTTAAAAGATGTCAATGACTTAATGAATCTGAATGCGCACATGCCAATGGCTTTTATGTCGTTCGGCACAACTGTATTAGGGGTTGCAAGCACCAGCGTATCTCCCCGACTATCAATAATTGCATTGCAATCATTTCTTGAATCATAAAAAGGATTATCAGGGCTGACTGTTATTTTATCAAATTGTCCAATACTATAACCAATATTTTTGACCGACCTTGGTATATAAATCTCGTTTATTTTGGTACTACTAAAAGCTAAAGGTCCTATATTTTCAACACTTTCCGGTATATTTACCGATGTTAGATTTAAACAACAATTAAAAGCCGACTCGCCAATATATGTAATGGTATTAGGAATAACTACTGAAGTTAATCCTTCACAATCATAGTAAGCCCTCGAACCAATACCTTTTACAGTATAAACCGTGCCATTGTATGTGACTTCACCAGGTATTATTATATCGCCCGAAAATAACTGATAACCCTCTCTTCGCAATTCCACATAATGATTCTCTTCATCAATAATATTATAATACAAAGTTTGTCCGCTTTCGCAAACAGCCGAAAATCTTTGCGATATGGCTGTAAATGCCGTCATCAACAAAGCTAAAACCAATAAAATTTTTCTCATATTATTCTTTTTTTTCATTACAATCCTCATCAAAATTGAAAAACTTACTCCAATCAGAGTTTTCATATGTGTCTTTCATTCCGCAAGGCACAATACAAACACCATAAGCAAAGCCGTCTTCATCATAATAGTAGTCAAAACGATACTTGCCAGCTTCAAGTTTAAGTGGGGTAGTAGTTAACGAAGCTGTTACTCTGTCGCTGTCGAAAGGCTCGTTGTCCATACCTATAACAGTGCTCGGAATGGTGATGGCAGTAAGCTCTTTGCAATTATAAAAAGCGCTTGAGCCAATAAACTCTACTGAACTTGGAAAGCTTATTTCCTTTATTCCGCTTCCGCGAAAAGCTTGCATTGCGATAGTAACCACGGTATTAGGGATTACAGTGCCGTTGCATCCGCGAACCAATTCATTTTTGGGGGTGTCAATGATGGCGTTGCAGTTATCCCTTGAATCAAACACCGGATTCTCAGGACTGACTCGTATCTCAGCAAGCTTTATGCAGCCATCGAAGTTATATGTGTCTATTTTTGTGACAGTACTCGGAATGTAAATCGATGTCATCTCTTTACAATAATTGAAAGCGCTCCTGTATATTCCAACGACAGTATATGTGATGCCTTTATTTTCAACGGTTTGAGGAATAATGACATCGCCTGCAGGTGTTGTAAAGCCATCCCAGGCATATTGCGGACGATAGCCAGGAAAAGCGTAAAAATCATACCCTGGATAAACAATTGCCACGTAATTGTTTGTTTTGTCAATAATTTTATAATACAAGGTCTGACCACTTTCGCATTTTGTCCAGAAATCCTGTGCTTTTACTGTAACAGCCAGCATCAACACGACAAATATTAAAATAGATCTTTTCATTAACAATCTTCTTTGATATTAAGGAAATAATAGCTCCATTCAGACTCTTCATAAGCCTTTTTACAGCCACAAGGGACGATGAGACTATATTCATTTCGCTTTTCGTCGCTAACCCACTCTCCAAAAGGAGAAACAGCCTCATAGAAAACATTCATTTCTAACTCTGGCGGGGTGGTGGCATGCACTGTAACGGTTTTCACACACTCCCAAAATGCGAGGTTTTTTATCGTTTTTACTGAAGCTGGAATTGTTATTTGACCAAACTCGCCGCTGAAAGCCTCCTCGCCAATGCTTGTGACATCGTTAGGAATTTTAGTATTACGGCAGCCTAAAATCAATTCGTTGTTTTCTTTGTCAATTATGGCGTTGCAGTTGTTTCTTGAGTCGTATTTCTGATTTTCCGGGTCGACGACAATCTTCTCCAAGCCAGAGCATCCGTTGAAAGCTTCATATTCAATTTTTGTCACAGAGCTTGGAATCGTTAGTGTTTTCAGGCTGCTGCAGCCACTGAAGGCACCGCTTTTTATGCTAATCACCGAATTTGGGAGTATTAATGTTTCCAAACCGCTGCATCCGCTGAAACTGTTATTGATATATTTTATGCTTTCAGGAATCACTATTGATTTCAGCCCAATACAGTCTTTGAAAGCATAGCCCTCAATATAAGTTACAGAATTCGGTATAACTAACTCTGTCAGACCGGAACATCCGTTGAAAGCGTTGTGGTTAATATATTTTACGGTGTTTGGAATGGTTATATGTGTCAGTCCGTTGCATCCATTGAAAGCGTGGTCTAAAATACAAATCACACCTTCCGGTATTACCGAATTTTTACATCCCAAAACAAAATAGCCGTTGTTTGTGACCACAGCGTTGCAATTGTTGTTTGAATTATATTTTGTGTTTCCAGGAGCAACAGTTATTTCTTCCAAGTTATTACATCCTGCGAACGACCTGCCCGAGATGGAGGTTACCGATTCAGGAATTGTCAGTGATTTCAGGCTGGTGCATCCTGCAAAAGCGTCATTGTCAATTGAAGTTACAGAATTTGGAATTATAACTGCTTCCAAGGCGGCACAATCTTTAAAAGTCCATCCTTCTATTCTTTTCAAAGAGTTTGACAAGGTCAATGATTTTAAACTCTTGCATCCGCTGAAAGCGTTTCCGCCTATTTCTTTGACAGAATTAGGTATTACTATTTCAGTCAGGTTTTCGCAGCCGGCAAAAGCCCAATCATTGATGACTTTCAACGAATTAGAAAGTGTTACTGTTTTAAGGTCTTTGCAATAATCGAAAGCCGAGCTGCCTATTTTAGTCACTGAATTTGGAATGTCAATAGAGGTTATCCCATCACAAAAATAGAAAGCCCATTGGAAGATTTCTGTTACTGTGTTTGGAATAACAGTGTTTTTGCATCCACAAATCAAGGTGTTGGTTTCTGTTTTAATGATGGCGTTGCAACTGTTTCTTGAGTCGTAGAACTGGTTTTTAGGGTCAATTTTTATTTTTTCGAGACTATCGCATCTGCTGAAGGCCCTGTCGCCTATCTCTGTCACTGAGCTCGGGAGGAATAGTTCTTTCAATCTGTAACATTCCTCAAAAGCATAGTAGTCGATTATTGTCACTGTGTTAGGAATGGTCAATTCGGTTATATCGCAGCCTCTGAACGCATCGTAACCAATTTTTGTGACGACATAATCTACACCATTGTATGTCACTGTATTAGGGATTATGATTTTCCCCGAAGGTGATGTATATCCGCTCCAAGGATAGTCCGGATCATCGGCGGGAGCATAGACCGATACCAGATGGTTTTCAGTGTCAGAAACAGTGTAATAAAGAGTCTGTCCTGTTGCGCAAACTGCCGAAAAATCTTGTGACTTGGCAGATAATGCCACTATTGCAAAAACGAGAATTAATACTATTTTTTTCATGATTTAAACGATTTTTCGGGTACAAAGATAGAAAAAAGTTTCATAAAAACAAAGAAAGCACCGAATTTTCGGTGCTTTCTTAGTATCGGGTAAGGGAATCGAACCCTTATTTCGACAGTGAGAGTGTCGTTACCTAACCGTTAGTAGAACCCGACCTCAATTTTGCGCTGCAAAAATACAACAATTTTTGACACGCGCAACAATTTTTTTTAAAAAATGTAGGGACGCGCCGCGGCGCGTCCCTACGCATATTTTTTATCTCTTCACGATCTTCTTCACCACGCTGTTTCCGTTCTTGTCGCTGATTTTCACGAAATACAAGCCCTCGCTCAAATCCTCGACATCGATTTCGTTTCTGCCTTCGACAAACAAAACCTGCTGTCCGACAGCGTTGAAGATAGTCACATTCTGAACGTCACCATTTATATATAAGGTGTTGTTCATTGGGTTAGGATAAACCTCAAAGGTTGCAGCGAGATTTTCGTCAACGCCAGAAATGATTTCCTCGTTGATCTTCACAGAAATATACTGTGATTCAAGGTTGGAAATGACAACAATAGATGTTTCAACATAACCTTTAGCGACCATTGCTATGCCGACGGTAACTTCCAAGCTTTCTCCAATTGCCAATGTTGCAGGAAGATCTTGGCTTGTTGCAAACCACAGATAGTCCATACCATCGCCTTCTTCATAAATATCGTTGATGGTAAATGGGGCAGAAGTTTCGTTAGTGATAGTGAATGTTAACTGACCCCATTCATTAAATACGAGTTCTTCCACACTAATTGTTGGCTCGGTTGGAGTGATAGGAATGTATTCCTCCATCGTGAAATGGTGAGGATCCAACTCGGCAAACACAGGCTGTGTATAACGGTGTCCTGACTCGTCAGCACCGAAAACATAGTAATCGATTGATGATTCGCTCTGATAACCTTTGATGAAACCTACATATTCATCAGGCTCGCCAGTTGCTGTCATGTGAGCTGTCTGATAAGCGCCGCCGTCAATGCTATAATAAACAAGGAGTGAATCCTGTTTCAAATCCATACCACTGTAAGCGATGAACTTGCTTGTGATTGCTATTGAGTCCTGCCAGACTTGCTCGCCGTAGATAACGTCTCTGTGGTCAACAAAAAGCATGTTGAAGTCCATAACGCCACGGGTGCGGCAGTGCAATGCGTCGGTATTTTCCCATGAAGTATAATAGTCGTTGTTGGTAACGCCAACGATGGTGTAACCTGGCATGGCATCCTGATAAACCTGCAATGCGGCCTCGTTGTATGATGAATTGCTTCCCATCGGGACATACACCGTCTTGTTTAAAATCAAGCTGTTGGTGTAAGGAGCGAGCGTGCTTCCACCTGGTTCGTCAACACGGTAAACGCGATAAGGATAGCCCCAGCAGCAGTTTGTTGTCTCAAAATACTGTGCAACTGACTCATAATCAGCATAATGTGAGTTGCTTTGTGGCACGCGGGCAATCAAAATCTTATCTGGTGCGAGGTACTTACCCCAGCAGTCGACGTGTGCAATGTAGTCGCCCTGAGGGTCGATGGTGACATGATAAGGGTCGATGCCGAGATAGTCGCGCATCTTGTTACGTACGTTTGTCTCGTTGTTGCCATTTTCCTGGAACACGAGGTTGTCGCTCACGCCATGGCCACGGCCGTCTTCCATCATGTTACCGCCTGTGTGCTGAAGGTTCATGCCGTACATCGGGATTTGCCAGAAGTTGGCGAAAACACCCGACATGTTGTCGTCGTTAGGACGCGGACGGTTGTAAACATTGTCAACGATAGCAGGGTTTCTGTCCTCAAAGATGTACCACGGACCGTAGTCGCGAACCCAATATGAGTCAGATGCGGCATTCACCCAAGTCACGTTGTCCATGTTCACGCCAGCACTCTGGAATGAGCTCTGTGCGCTGCTCTGGTATGACGATGAGACGATGCAGTAAACGTGGCAGTTGTTTGCCAGCTGCACTACCAAACTTGTAGGGATTCCAAGAGGGTAACGGATCATAACGCCCTGCATAGGCTCAAACTCAGCCACGAAACGTGGTGTGCCTGTTGGCGGGTCGGTCTCAACGAAATTCTCAGCTCTTACAGGCGTTTTCATCTCTTCTTCAGAGAGATAATGCCATCTTTTCCAATCTGGAGTTGTCTGCTCCTGAGCGTTCACTTTAATGCCGAAACATAAAGCAAAAGCTGCTAAACAAAGTAATATTTTCTTCATTTTTGTAAAATTTATTTCTTTAATTTTTTTAGCGTGCAAAGATACTTATTTGTTGAATATATGCGTTAGTTTTATTGAATTTTTTTGTATTTTTGCACTTTAAAAATATTGGAAATGAACTGCATCTTATTGATTTTTTTGACATTTGCACAAATTAGCGACACAATCACCGATACTATCGTCGCTAATCAGCGTCTTATGAACGACTCTATCGACATGTCTATCCTCGACGATTCGCTTGAATTGGACTCGATAAACCCTAATCTTCCTGATAGCATCCAGGAACAGATTCAGAAAATGTTTGATGATGAAAACTCTGGAAAAGGTATAGTTGATGAGTCGGTGGATATGTTGGAAATGATTGATACTCTTAAAGTTATTCCATATTTTGAAAATAGCTTAGTTAATACTTGCAACTATCCTCCGGGATATATTCCTGTTTATCCTGACAGCGTTTATGCGCAGCGTATCGAGGAGCTGAACAGAAATACCACCATGGAATTGGTTTACAATAAGCATGTGAAGTCGTTTATCGATGTTTATGCGGTTCAAAAACGTGATAAAACCGAGCGAATACTGGGCTTGGCGGATGTTTATTTCCCTCTGTTCGAAGCGACTCTCGACAAATATAACATGCCTCTTGAACTGAAATATCTGGCTGTTGTGGAGTCGGCTTTGAATCCGCGCGCAGGCTCATGGGCGGGTGCTAAGGGTCTTTGGCAGTTCATGTACGCCACCGGAAAGGTCTATAAACTCAACGTAACCACGCTTGTCGATGACCGTTACGACCCTCTGAAATCAACGGAAGCGGCATGTCAGCACCTCAACGACCTTTACACCATGTTCGGCGACTGGTTCCTTGCCCTCGCAGCATATAACTCGGGAGCCGGCAACGTGAAAAAAGCTATCCGCAGAGCCGGAGGTATCAAGAATTACTGGGCAATATGGCCTTATCTGCCTCGCGAGACCCGCGGCTATGTGCCAGCCTTCATCGCCGTCAACTACGTGATGAACTACCCAGCCGAGCATAACATCTGTCCGCTCGACCCTGGAATCATCAAAAACGGCATCGATACCGTGATGGTGCACGACGCGCTGCATTTCGACCAGCTTAACGAGATGTTGGGTATCCCTATGGAGGATATAAAATTCTTCAACCCTCAGTATACGAAAAACATCATCCCTGCTACGGCAAAGAATCCTCTCGTGCTGCAGATTCCTGAGAAATATGTCGGTGATTATATAGATAAGGAGAAGGAATTATATACTTTCAAGACCAAGAGCGGCATTGACAAGGAGAAACTGCAGGAACAGATGAAACAAATCTCCGACCGCAGTGTCCATATCGTGAAAAAAGGCGAAACGCTGAGCGGCATCGCAAAGAAATATCATGTCGGCGTGAATCAGCTCAGGTCGTGGAACAACCTTAAATCCGATAATCTCAAGATAGGGCAGAAGCTCATCGTTTACAGTTCTGGTGCCCCGATGGCTCAGGCTGGCAACGCAAAACCGGTCGAACGCTCGACGACACAGACTACCCACGTGGTGAAATCTGGCGAGACATTAGGAAAAATCGCAGCGAAATATAAATGCACTGTAACCGATTTGAAGAAATGGAATAATCTGACGTCCAACACCATCAAAGTCGGTCAGAAACTGAAAGTGTATCCGCCTGAGAGCCAGTCGAATACATCAAGTCAGAAGACTTCAGGCGACACCGTATATACAGTGAAGTCAGGCGATAACCTCTCGAAAATAGCCAAGAAATACAACGTCACAGTTGACTACATCAAGAAGAAAAACAACTTGAAGAGCAACGATTTGAAGGTTGGTCAGAAGCTAAAACTTTAAGCTCCAGATGATGGTCTCGAGCTGTCTCAACAAATCGCGTTTCGGCTTGTTGGGAAAGTAAACGTAGCCCTCGACAGTGGTGATTCTGTTGTTTTGCGGATTGACAAAAGTGTAGGCGACGTATGGTCCCGCCATGTATTCGTTTTCCATCTTCCAAAGCCCGCGCATCTCAACGGCATAGGTGGCCGGAAAATCAGGAACAACCTTGAAAACCGGCTTGACATACTCCTTGTCGAGTGTCATATAGCTGCCGTCAGTCGGTCCCGGAATATATTTTTTAGTGACAGAATCGCATCTTTTGATGAGTTTTTGCTCGCTGAAGTCGTCGGTGCTTTTGTATGGTAACTGATAGATTATCAAGCCCAAACTCTTGTCGAGTTCCTCTTTTCTCAGCCAGGTGCAATAGTCGTTGTTTGAAGCGATATAATAGCCTTCAGGTATCGTCATTGTGAAGCCGTAGATGTTTTTCAACGTCTCCATAATTTGGGCGTTCGTCATCGGACGGAAGAAATCCATGAAACGGGCACGTTCGTTCTTGTTGAATATCTTTTTCAGCTCATCTTTTTGATTATCAAACACTTTAATCCATGTGTCAGAGTCTTTTGCTTTGATTTTTATAGCATATTGAGGCGATGACATCCAGTCGTTTTGCGACTCGATTATCGGGTTTGTCAGATCTGGCACAATCTCGCCGATGATGAGGTTGCGGTGCTTTTTGAACATGTCGTTGAGCGCGTAGGCGTTGATATGCGCCACTCTAAATGTCTTCTCAGGCTG
Organism: uncultured Bacteroidales bacterium; assembly: GCA_905234275.1. GTDB lineage: Bacteria > Bacteroidota > Bacteroidia > Bacteroidales > F082 > Limimorpha. The sequence continues at coordinate 79,503 of CAJOHD010000002.1, forward strand.
CGGAAGTCCATACTGCTCCTGCTCAAAGAAGTCGCGAACCGCCTGTCCCATCTGACCATTCCACTGTTCGTCGGTTTGTGTCACGAACAAAATTTCAGAGGTGCCGCCAACCGAACGATCCATGCGCGGTTCAGTATTTTTATTCATGCATGATGTCAAAATTGCCGCAAAAGCGACCAATAAAGCAAAAAAATGTATCTTTTTCATGTGATTTTTTTAATTTTTAACGACACAAAATTAATATTTATTTTTCAATCAGATAATTTTGTTAAAAAATTTGTTATCTTTGCATCATAAACAAAGACTTGCGAATATGAATGAAATTTCGACAGTTTCCGCCACATCACCTTCAAATATTGCCATCGTGAAATACTGGGGCAAACACGGCAACCAGCTGCCAAACAACCCTTCGATAAGCTTCACCTTGAGCCGTTGCCACACCGATACGAGTATTAAATTCAGTAATAATAACACTGAACATTATTCGATGCGATTTCTTTTTGAAGGCAAGGAATCACCGAAGTTTCAAGAGAAAATCGAGAAGTACCTCATTGAAAATCAGCAATATTTTGGATTTTTAAAAGGTCTTGACCTTGAGGTGGAGAGCAGCAATTCGTTTCCTCATTCGTCTGGAATCGCCTCGAGTGCGGCTTCGATGAGCGCTCTCGTTTTATGTCTGCTTCAGATTGAAAAGCTTGTCAATCAAGATGTTACGCCTCTTGATATGCGCAAGGCTTCGTTCCTCTCAAGATTGGCATCAGGGAGTGCGGCACGCTCAGTGTTCCCGGTAATGTCATTGTGGGGTGCAACGCCTTCAGTGTCAGATAGTTCCGATGATTATGCAGTGCCGTTGGCAGACATGGTGCATCCTGTTTTCAAAACATATCACGACAGCATTCTGATAGTGTCGAACAAGGAAAAAAGCGTGTCGTCACGCGTCGGGCACTCGCTCATGAACGGGCACCCGCTTGCCGAACAACGTTACCAAACGGCTCGCGAGAACACCGAAAAACTGCTGAAAGTGCTGAAAAACGGCGACATCCCGACATTTATCGATATCGCCGAGGCAGAAGCTTTGCAACTTCATGAGATGATGGCTACATCAAATCCGCCATACAAACTGACGGAGCCTAACACATTGAAAATCATGGAACTGGTCAGAGAATACCGTCATGATTCAAAGGTTCCGGCATGCTTTACCCTCGACGCAGGTCCGAACGTGCATCTGCTTTATCCCGACGCTTATGACGCTCAGGTAAAAGGTTTCATAAAAGCAAATTTGTTGCAGTATTGTCATGATAATCAATGTATTGACGATATTGTTAAAAACGAAAAATAAAATAACATGGAAATAAAAAAATACTACGGCAAAGTCATCCTTTTTGGCGAATATTCAATGATTTTCGGTTCACCGGCGTTGCTGATGCCTCTTTACACCGGTGAGTCGCATTGGGACTATATCTGGCGCAACCACGGTAAGAAAAACTATTCGTCAAACCGCAGTCTTCATGCGTTTGCCAACTATCTGGAAAGCAACGAATATTTTACGGAATATATTGATATTCAGAAGTTTAGAGCCGAATTAAAGAAAGGGATGTTCCTCGATTCGTGTATCCCTTCGGGCTATGGCGTTGGCAGCTCAGGTGCACTGACAGCCGCAGTTTACGACCGTTTTAAATCCAAGGAAATCGAAGACTTGATAGTGTTGAAGAAGTTCCTTGGCGATATGGAAAACTGTTTCCATGGCAGCAGCTCGGGTCTCGACCCTCTGCAGTGTTATCTTGGCAAGCCTTTCATTCTTACAGAAGATAAGAAAATACAGATTTTAGATAAGGATTTTTTGCCGGAAGGTATTCATATCTTCTTGATAGACAGTAAGATAAAGAGTGAGACGAAGGCTCTTGTGAACTATTATAAAGAGCAACGCGAGAATCCTCGTTATCTTAAGGCTTTCAACGAGTTATACTATCCTTTCGTCGGTCGCTGCATCGACTCGTTGGTTTCCGGTGATGTCGACAATTTCTTTGATAATCTGGCGCATCTGTCTTATTATCAGACAGTTATGCTGCGTCCAATGATTACCGACAACATGCTGCCATTCTTCTCGTTGAAACGAAAAGATGTGCATTTCCAGATAAAAATCTGTGGTTCGGGTGGCGGCGGCTACTTCCTCGGCTTTGCCGACGATGTGGATGCCACAAACGAGTTCATGAAAGAGCACGAATTCCCTATCACTTGGGTTATCTGATTGATAATCTTAGTGATAGATGATATTCAACTCTGGTCTCTTTTTCTTCAGAGAATCAATTTCTTTAGCCTTTACCTTCGTACTGATTGCCTTGATATATCTCAGCGAGCTGAGGTTTGCAACCGGCGACAGCGACCTGATGTTGGTGTTGGCGATATTCAGCTCCTCAAGCGATGTGCATTTTGATAACACTTTGATATTCTTGATGCTGGTGTTTGCAATGTTGAGCACCCGCAGATTCTCCATGTTCTCAAGCGGGTTGATGTCAACAACGCGTGTGTTCTCAATCGACAGAACTTCAAGGGTTTTCAAGTTTGCCAAAGCCATGATGTCGTTGATTGCGTTGCCGTCGATGTAAAGCTCTTCAAGTAGTCTCATCTCACTCAACGGACTCAAGTCTGTGATGTGGTTATCCTTGATACTCAATTTCTTAAGGAACATCAGTTTTGTCAGAGGCTCGAGGCTTGAAATCATGATTCTCGTGTCAACGTTGATTTCTTCGATGTTGGCGACGGCCTGAAGTTGCTCTGCTGTCGGGTTGCTGTTCATCTCGACGATGTCTCTGAAGATCTCTCTCCAGTTATTGTCAAGAGTGCTCCACCAACCTCTAAGTTCCGCAGACTGGAAGATTATAGTGGCGTTCGGCTGTGCTAACCTTAGTTTAAAGGCACTTTCAGCGCTGACTTTGCTGTTTTCGGCATTGACCAAAGTGAGATTTTTCATGTTGCACAGTGGCTCCAAATCCGACACATTGGTGTTTTCAATATTGATTTCCACCAAGTTGCTGAGATTTTCGAGCGGTTTCAGATCTTTAACCTTGGTGTTTTTCAGGTTCAGATATTTAAGATTATGCAAGCCGTGAAGCGGTGTCAAATCAACGATTTTGGTATTTTCGAGATCGAGTCGCTCGAGGTTTGTGAGTCTTTCAATCGGCATCGCATCCATGAAAAATGGGTCCAAAGTGAGCGATTTCATGCTGATAATCTTGTGCAGCTCCTCTGGACTTGGGTTGATGTCGGTGTTGTTTTGTACCGAAAATGCTTTTTTCCATGAGATATGAAGTCCGTCCCACCATTCCTGAAGCGCCTTTGTCTCATAAATGACCATCACATTGTGGTTTGCATTTGTGAAGTTGTTGGCTTTTTCAGAGTCGATGTTGGTGTTGTCGCAATAAATTCTGACAAGATGCTCCATGTCTTTTAATGGCATGATGTCATCTACAGCTGTGTTTCTGCATTGTAACTCATTGAGTCTGCTTAAATTAGCAATTGGACTCAAGTCTGTGACAGGAGTGTTGTCGATGATGAGCAACTGCAGGTTTTCAAGATTTGCAAGTGGACTTAAATCTGAAATCTCAGTATTGCTGATGTTAAGATAACGCAACGATTGCGGCAGCTCAATAGAGTCGAGACTTGACACCTTCGAGCCGGAGATGTTGAGGTCTGTCAGCATCTCACAAGTGCTTAATGCGCTGATGTTTTCAACGTTTGTACCTATCAATGAAAGGTTTGTCAGCTGATGATAAAGTCCAATGATTTCGATGTCGCTGAGTTGTACGTTGTCAGCCTTGAAATTCTTTATTTCGTTAGTATATCTCAAGTCAGAAATGTCTTTTATTGCAGTGTTGCTGATATCTAACTTGCTTATTTTATTGAGGTTTCTGATAGGGGAGATGTCGTCGATGTCGGTGCCCGAGCAATCGAGGTTCTTAAGGTCAGAAAGCTCGTAAAGTGGTTCAAGTGTGTGGATATTTGGGTCGTTGCTGACGTCAATGTCAGTAATCTTCGTGTATTCTATCAGTTTTTCATATAAAGCAGGCATGTCGCAGGTGATGGTGTTCTCAACTAAGCTGTCATCAACCACAACGATATTTTCACGATAAATGTGAATGACATTCATCATCTCGATGGTGTCGATGATAAACTGGTCGTCGCCAAAATATGCTTTCCATGCTGCCGGCATTCTGTTCCACCATAATCTAAGTTCTTCAGTCTCATTAGGTTTGGTGGTATACATGCTTGCTATCTTGAGGTCTTTTTTCGATTTGTCGATGTTGATTTCCATGAAGCGTTTGCAGGTATTGTTCACCGTGTCGCCCACGATATTGTGTCCAGCGATGGTTCTCATCACCGTCACTTTGAAATACGTCTCGCCATTTTCATTGACTTGAGGCTTGATATCATCGATTTTGAAGGTGAAGGTAACGTCTTTGAAGAAGAAATCGATGTCTTTCAGATAAGCCTGAACGTCCTTATTAATATAGGTGCTGCGGCTGTCGTCAAGGTCGTCTTCAATCTGAACCTCATCATCTTTGAAGATTTTTGCATAGCTTTCCTTGAAGATGATATCTTTCTCTTGTGCAGTGGCTTCTGGGTCTCCGATGAACGAGAAGGTCTCTTCGAGATACTTCACCATCATTCGGATTTGTTCCGAATATTCTTCAATTTCATTCTTGCTAAGGTTAGGTTTCTGTGCAAAAATACCTTGGCATGACAATAACAAAATCGCAAAAAAGACTAATTTTTTCATTTGTTCGGTTGATAAATCTTTAAAATTGCTTCTTTTTCATTTTCTTTGAGATAAACCAGGTTGGAAATGAGCCATCCTGAGTTGTAACCGCTGCGGTTGAACCATGACACCTCGAAATACCAGTTTTTAATCTGGAAGACGTGGAATTTTACGCTTTCGACATGGTCGAATTTTAGGTTGCCTTGTTTTATCTCATAGAAAAATAATGTCAAATAATCTGGATGATAGTCGGTAGAAGCATAATACTCAACGGTTTGCGGATCGTTGAATATCTTGTAAATGTTCATGAAGTCGAGTTCATGGCTCATAGGATGCAGGAAATGTTTCTCGCGTTCAGCCAGCTCGCCTTGTGGAAAATATTTTTGAAATTCTGAGAAAAAGACATTGGTAATCACCCACTTAGAGCCCAATCCGTCTTTTTCGAGCGCCATGATAAGGCTGATGTCCACCATCTGACCTTTCCATTTGAATTTTGCGGAAATCTCTGAGTACCAATCGCCTCCGAGGAATTCCATGAATTGGTTGTTTTTGGTGAGGTCCTCGATGAAATAGTCGCGGAGAGTGCCCGATGTCCTTGGGTTTTCAAGGTCGAACAGCAAAGCTATGGCGTCCTTACGTTTTGCTGCGTTTCTGTAATCTTTGTCGTTAGGATACAGTCTGTTGCCATACTGGTCCTCTTCATAGTTGAACCTATGGATAAACTGTCCCATCTGCTTGGTCATGGTGTAGAACTCGCGCTCGTCCACCTGAACGTCGCCGAGGTTGCCGATTACTTGGGCATTGGCTTTAAAACATAGTGCCAGCATTAACACTGGCACTATCATTTTCAATAACTTACTCATTATTTATGTGTAGTTTCTTTCACTCGCATGTCGCCGAGCAACACATCCCAGAAGCCGATGAGACGACCGCCGATCTGTGTCTCTTTGCGTTTTACATAGACTGTGATGTCTTTCTTTGTTGTGTCCTGATAAACGAGTCTTCCTTCAGCGTCATAGCCTTTGAATGTCTGGAAGATGGTGATGACACCGACGTATGTTCCGTCAGGTTGACGTTGTAAATCAGACACATACTGAATCTTATACCAGTCGATTTCGACGCGGTCATAGTTGAGACGCATCAATCTTTCGAGGTATTTGCGCACTTTGTAGTACTCGATTTTTGTCTTTGAGAGTGATGACACACCGATTTCTGCGTCAGGGGCGAAGAGCTCTTCAGCGCGGTCGATGACTCTGTTTGCCTCGCTCCAAGGAGTGTTCTTCGAGCCAATCAATTTGACATATTTTGACAAGTCGCGGACTTTCTCAAGTGCAAGACTATCAATGGCTTGCTTGCGTTCTGGACTGAGTTCTGGCTCTTGTGCGAATGCCTGATAGCCTGTTAATGCAAAAAACGCAAATGCTATTGCAAATAATACCTTTTTCATCTTATTTCTTAATTAATTCGAGTTCAGTAATTTTGTTTTCTGCGTTGTACTTGATGTTGTCAACATTCACGGTGACTTTTTTCTGATCTTTCAGATAATTCAGGTAGTTGACAGCTGTCGTCGGGCGGTCGTAGTCGCCATAGTTGTTGAGGCGGATGAGGACCACTGCGTCTGGTGACTCAAACAATTTGAGGGCTTCCTTGATGTAGTTGTTGGCAGTGTTGATGTCCTTGGCGTTTGCAATCAAATAAAACATGTCGGCAATGCCTTTATTTGCTTGATTTTGCTCCGCCAGTTCACGCAGACGCTGCTCTTCTTCGAGTCGCTTTTGTTCGGCTAATCTGTCTCTTTCCTCCATTTCTCTAGCGATTTTAGCCTCTGCACGTTCAATCATTTCGACGATTTCAGGGTTCTTTTTCGAGAAATCGACTTGTTTGATTTCGTTTACGCGAGCCAACTGCTCTTCCAACGACCAATTTGTCTCATTGTTCAAAATCGCGTTTAAATCTTTAGAGGCTTGTTCGACCTTGGCTTTGTACTCCTTCTTGGTCATTTTGCCAGATGATTTGCAACTTGTTGCACCACAGATAGTTACGAGCGCAATCATTGCAATGATAATGATGCTTTTAAGATGTTTTACCATATTACAATTGAATTTGTTTATCATATATTAATAACTCGCAAAGTTAAGAAATATTTTAATAGGATATGCGATTATTCAAGAATTTTTAGCAATTTTGAAGTCGAAATGAAACATTATAACATACCGGTCTTTCTTCCTGAACTCGCATGTCCTTTCCGATGCGTTTATTGCAATCAGTTTAGCATTACTGGAAAGCAGAAAATGCCTGATATTCAAGAAGTTAAAAATACAATAGACAGGTATCTCGAATCATATAAAGAAAAAGACAAGTTTGTCGAAGTGGCGTTTTTCGGCGGAAATTTCACCGGTTTGCCTGAAAAAATGCAAGATGATTTCCTGAAAATCGTGCAACCTTATCTTGAAAAAGGTGTCGTAAACGGCATCAGATGCAGTACCCGACCGGATTATATCGACGAAAAAAGAGTAAAAATCCTGAAATCTTATGGGATGAAGAACATCGAGCTCGGGGCGCAGACGACAAATGATGAGGTTTTGCGGAAATGTGGGCGCGGTCATACTTTCAAAGATATTGAACAAGCTTCGCAAATCATTGTCAATGAAGGAATTACACTTGGACTTCAGATGATGCTCGGCTTGCCATTCGACACTTTTGACGACGACATGCAGACGGCTCGCGACATTGTGCGATTGGGAGCGAAAGAAACACGAATCTATCCGTGTATCGTGGTGAAAGACACAGAGTTAGAGCGACTTTACCGAGATGGCGAGTATCAACCTTTGACATTGAATGAGGCGGTCGAACAGTCGGCAACACTTTACGAATATTTCACCGAAAATGACGTGAAAGTGCTCCGGATCGGGCTTCACACCTCCGATGATTTAAACGGCGATGCTTACGTTGCAGGACCTTACCATAAAAACTTCGCCGAGATGGTGTTCAGCAGGTTATGGGGTCGGAAATTCGACAAAATTGATGAGAAATCAGACGAAATCACTATCGAAGTCCCTGAAAATCAATTGAATCACGCTATAGGGTATAAAGGTGAGAACAAACGAAAATTGCAGGAACGATATAAAAATGTGACGTTCGTTTGTAGAGACGCACGGCCGTGCGTCTCTACGACGCGCCGTGTTGCGCATACAATCATCGCCAGTGCTACCATGCCCGCTGAAGCCAAAGAATCCCTCTCAAAAATGGGCGATGTGGTGTGGCTCGAGCCTTCCGACAAGGCATATCCTTCAATTTCGTCACATCCTGACATTTTCTTCTTTTGCCATGATGAAAGGCATTGTGATTCAGTGATTTGCGCAGAAAATGTCCATATTGATCTACCTAAAAATTTAATGGTGGTAAAAGGTGGTAAACCAGTAGGAAACGCTTATCCTGCAACGGTTCCGTACAATGCGGTTGGGGTAGGAAATATTCTTATTCACAACCTGAAATATACGAATGAGAAGATTATGGAATTGTATGGAAAAATGTGGACAAAATCCGTGCAACTAAATGTAAATCAAGGATATACGCGATGCAATTTGCTGGCGCTGAATGAGAAGAATTATATCACATCGGATTTCGGCATAAAAAAGGTTTTAGAAGAACAAGGTTACAATGTTCTTTATGTCGATCCACATCAGATTGCGCTTCCTGGTCATGATCATGGCTTCTTCCCGGGTTGCTGCGGACTCGTTGGCGACTGCCTCGTCGTATGCGGCGGGATCAGTCATCTCAAGGAATGTAAGGAATTGCGCAAATTTGTGCGTCGTAATGGCATGAAAATCATTGAATTATATAATGGCGAACTGATTGATGTCGGAAGCATTTTCTTTGTGCGTCCTAAGGCATAATTTTTTATCTTTGCAAAAATTATTCAAGTGAAAAAAATAGAACTTCTTTCGCCGGCGAAAAACCTTGAGGTTGGACTTGCAGCAATCAACCATGGCGCTGATGCTGTGTACATTGGCGGTCCGAGCTTCGGCGCCCGTGAGAAAGTTGGAAACAGTATTGAAGACATCGAAAAACTGTGCAATCACGCTGCCATTTTTGACGCGAAAGTGTATGTCACACTCAATACTTTGTTGTTTGACAACGAGTTAGAGCAGGCACGCAAGATCGCGTGGGACTGCTACAATGCCGGTGTCGATGCCCTAATTGTCCAGGATATGTCTCTCCTGATGATGGACATGCCTCCGATTGCGCTTCATGCTTCCACACAATGCAACAACACGACAGCTGAGAAGGTGAAATTTTTGGAAGATGTGGGTTTTAAGCAGGTTGTGCTGGCAAGGGAGTTGACTATCAATGAGATAAAGGAGATTCGCTCAAAAACTACAGTGCCGTTGGAGTTCTTTGTGCACGGAGCTTTGTGCGTGAGCTACAGCGGTCAGTGCTATCTCAGTCACGTCATCGGGCATCGTTCAGCGAATCGTGGAGCATGCGCGCAGCCTTGCCGCCTGAAATGGAACCTCGAAGATGAAAACGGTAACGTGTTGATTGCCAACAGACATCTGCTGTCGTTACGCGATATGAACAACTCGAAAAACCTCGAGGAACTCATCGACGCAGGAATCACATCGTTCAAAATCGAGGGTCGCTTGAAAGACGCTGATTATGTGAAGAATACGACGGCATATTATCGTCGTGCCCTTGATGAAATTATTGCTCGTCGTCCTGATTTGGAACGTGCTTCACGAGGTGTTTCGACGCCATCGTTTGATCCAAATCTTGAGAAGTCGTTTTCCCGTGGTTTCACTGACTATTTCCTTCATGGCCGTCAAAAAAATATCGATGCTCCGTTCACCCCGAAATCGATGGGCGAGTACATCGGTGAAATCAAGAAAATCGATGGTAAACGCTTGACAGTCAGGCTGAAAGAAGGAATTACACTTCACAACGGCGACGGACTTTGTTTCTTGGATGAAAACAATGAATTGCAAGGGTTTAATGTCAATGGAGTCGATAATGACTCGATACTCAGCTCAGCGTCGTTGTCATTCCGAGCGCCGCAGGCGCGAGGAACCTCATTGTATCGCAACTATGACATCCAATGGCAGCGCTCCGTTGACGCTTCCACTGGCAACCGAAAACTCCCGATAAACCTCGAGTTCTCTGAGACCTCCGATGGATTCAAGCTGACTGCGAAAAACGAAAACGTTAGCGTTTGCTTGCAATGCCAGAAAGATATTGCCAAAAATCCAGAGAAGGCACTCGAAACAATCCGCACCAAATTATCGCAATGGGGTGATACGAAATTTGTTGTTGAAAATATTGACATTCAATTAAATACGGTTTATTTCATTCCAGCATCGGTTTTGGGTGAGATGAAACGCCAATTGGTGGTGGAATTGGAATCGTCATTTCGACTGAAGCATAACGAAGTGAAGCGTAATGGAGAAATCCTTTCTGATACAATGCATCTGAATAAAAAGGATCTCTCGACTACGCTCGAAATGACAAGACTGTCATATCTCGCTAACGTCACCAATTCCATCTCCCGCAAATTCTATGAGAATCACGGCGTTACGCACATCGATGATGGTCTCGAAAAATCAATGCCAGAAGGTGAGATCGTGGTGATGACAACCAAACATTGCATCCGTTATGCCAACGGAATGTGTGCCAAAGAAACAGGAAAACCTGCCACATCTTTATATCTCAGCAACGAGCGCGGTCGTTTCCGCCTTGACTTCGATTGCAAAAATTGTTGCATGAAAGTGGTCAACATTTAAAAAATTTGTAAATTTGCAACTTTATTGAAAATAATAGTTAAACGATATGTTTAGAACTCATACATGTGGTGAACTTCGTATGACCAACGTGGGTCAAGAAGTCACTTTGAGCGGCTGGGTGCAGCGCGTGCGCGACAAAGGTGCCCTGCTTTGGATTGATCTCCGTGATCGTTATGGTATTACGCAACTCTTTATGCAAGAAGGCGTTAGCTCGGCTGAGACGATGAAGACCGCCCGCGAAATCGGACGTGAATTCGTCATCCAGGCCAAAGGCGTCGTGGTGGAACGCGAGTCGAAGAACCCGAAAAATCCGACAGGCGACATCGAGCTGAAAGTCGAGTCTCTCAAGATTTTGACAACTTCTAAGGTGCCTCCGTTCACTATCGAAGACGTGAGCGACGGCGGCGACGACATCCGCATGAAGTACCGCTACCTCGACCTGCGCCGCAACCCAATAAAAAACAACATCATCTTGCGCCATAAGATGGCACAGGAAGTGCGTAAATATCTGTCAGGCAATGACTTCCTCGAAATCGAGACTCCTTGCTTGATTAAGTCAACCCCTGAAGGAGCCCGCGACTTCGTGGTGCCGAGCCGTATGAACCCAGGCGAGTTCTACGCTCTCCCACAGTCACCACAGCAGTTCAAGCAGCTCCTCATGGTGGCAGGCTTCGACCGCTATTTCCAGATCGTGCGCTGCTTCCGCGATGAAGACCTCCGTGCCGACCGTCAGCCTGAGTTTACACAGATCGACTGCGAGATGTCGTTCGTCGAACAGGAAGACGTCATCAACATGTTTGAGGGCTTGGCAAAGCATCTGTTCAAGACCATCAAAGGCATCGAATTCGGCGATTTCCCAAGAATCACTTGGCAAGACGCAATGAAATATTACGGTTCCGACAAGCCGGATATCCGTTTTGGAATGAAGTTTGTCGAACTCAATGACGTGGCTAAAGGTCACGGCTTCTCGGTGTTCGATGAGGCTGAACTCGTGGTCGCCATAAACGCTGAAGGCTGCGCCAACTACACCCGCAAACAGACCGACGCACTCACCGACTTCGTGAAACGTCCGCAAGTTGGAGCTAAAGGCCTCGTTTACGTGAAATATAACGAAGACGGCACAATCAAGTCGTCAGTCGATAAGTTCTACACACCTGAGATTTTGAAGACATGGCTCGACAAATGCAATGCCAAACCAGGTGATATGCTGTTGATTCTCAGCGGTAAAGCCATGCCGACAAGAATCCAGATGAACGCTCTCCGTCTCGAGATGGGCAACCAGCTCGGCTTGCGCGACCCTAACGTGTATAAACCATTGTGGGTCATCGACTTCCCGCTTCTCGAATGGGACGAAGAGACACAGCGTTACTATGCAATGCACCATCCGTTCACGGCTCCGAAACCAGAGGATGAATACCTCCTCGAGCAGCCTGACAAATGGGGTGAGATTCGCGCAAATGCTTACGACATCGTGCTCAACGGCACTGAAGTGGGCGGCGGCTCGGTCCGTATCCACGACAAGAACCTGCAGAAGAAGATGTTCCACACCCTTGGCTTCACCGACGAGAAGGCTCAGGAGCAGTTCGGCTTCCTGATGAACGCTTTCGAATACGGAGCACCACCTCACGCAGGATTGGCATTCGGTTTTGACCGCCTCTGCTCGCTCTTCGGAGGTCAGGACTCAATCCGCGACTTCATCGCATTCCCGAAGAACAATCAGGGACGCGACGTAATGGCGGAATCACCATCTCCAATTGCACAGGAACAGCTTGATGAATTGCAAATCGCATTGAATTTGAAACAATAACGTCATTTCGACCGAAGTGGAGAAATCCTTTGTTAACGTAAATATTCAAATGATTTTGCAAACAAAGGATTTCTCGATTCCGCTTCGCTGCACTCGAAATGACAACAAATAATATGTTATGAAAAGAGTTTTAATAACCACTGGTGGTGGCGACTGTCCAGGCCTCAATGCGGTGATTCGCGCTATTGTGAAGCGTGCGTCGCAGGAGACCGACTGGGAAGTCCTTGGCAGCATCCAGGCCTTCAACGGAGTGCTTTGGGAGCCGCAGGAGATAGTGCGCCTCACACCTGAAGCCGTGCGCGGAATACATTTCCGTGGCGGCACAATAATCGAAACTACTAACAAAGGCGGCCCGTTCTCATGGCCTGTCAAGAAAAACGACGGCACATGGGAAGTTGTCGACCGTTCCGACGAGATGATTAAACGTCTGGAATATATGGGCGTCGACTGCGTCATCAACATAGGTGGCGACGGCTCACAGCGCATCTCGCAGAAGCTGTATGAAAAGGGCTTGAACATCATCGGAGTGCCGAAGACCATCGACAACGACCTCTCGATGACCGACTGCACATTCGGATTCCAGACCGCAGTGCAGATTGCAACTGAGGCTGTCGATAAGCTCGTCACGACTGCCGCTTCTCACAACCGCGTGTTTGTGCTCGAAGTCATGGGTCGCGACGCCGGCTGGATCGCGCTGAACGCAGCAATTGCTGGTGGCGCAGAGGTTTGTCTGTTGCCTGAGTTCCCTTATGATGTCAACATCGTAAAGAAACGTCTCGAGGAGCGTTTCCACAACGACCGTGGTCATGCCATTGTGGTCATTAGTGAGGGTGCGAAACCGAAAGACGGAACGCAGATCTTCACCAAGAGCAATGAGCCTGGCTACGAGAACGTGAAGCTCGGCGGCATCGGAGTGAAGTTCATTGAGCAGATGAAAGCCGCTGGTTTTGAACACGATATGCGTGAGACCACACTCGGTCACCTGCAGCGTGGCGGCGTGCCGATCGCTTACGACCGTGTGCTCGCGTCACAGTTCGGCGTGAAGGCATTCGAGATGGTGCTTAATAAGGAATACGGTCACATGGTGGCTTACCGTCACCCACATGTGATAAGCGTTCCAATCAAAGACGCTGTGGCGAAGATGAACTTCGTGGAGCCTGATTGCGACCTTATCCGCACCGCAAAAGGACTGAATATTTCGTTAGGAATCTAAAGGATATTCATACGGTTCGCGTCCTGTTTCAGGAAGACGAACAGCATCATAGAAAACATCAAAAGGCTTGAGCCTCCGTAACTTAGGAATGGCAATGGGATGCCGATGACAGGCACTAATCCGATTGTCATTCCTATATTTATGGCAAAATGGAAGAAGAAAATACACGCTATCGCATAGCCATAAATTCGACTGAACGTAGATCGTTGTCGCTCAGCTAAGTGAATGATTCTCAATACTAAAGCTAAATAAAGAACTATCACGGCGAAACATCCGACGAAGCCATTTTCCTCACCGACAGTACAAAAGATGAAGTCGGTGTGCTGCTCTGGCACGAAGTTGTATTTCGTCATGGTGCCTTTGAGGTATCCTTTGCCCGAAAAACCTCCGGAACCTATAGCAATCATTGACTGATTCAGATTATAGCCTACACCTTTTGTGTCGTGCTCTTTTCCCAAAATGATGTTGATACGTGTCTGCTGGTGTTGCTTCAAAACATGATGAAATGCGAAATCAACGGAGAAGACAAAGGCGCAAGAGGCAATCAGAATCCATGTCAAAAGCCAGATGTTTTTCTTTGTGCGGTTGATTAACAGCAGGAAAATTGCATATAGCACGACCAGACCGATAATGACGTACCATTTTGATACACAGAGAGATAAGATAAATAATGTGGCTGCCGCCAGACCGATGATCAGGATTTTTCCGCCCATGCCTTCACGATAGAGAACCAGCAAAAAGATGATGAAAACTGATGCTGAGCCGGCGTCGCCTTGAGCTAAAATGAGCAGCATTGGTAAAAGAACGATGCCGTAAGCCGTGAGTTTTGTCTTTAATTTGCTGATATCAGTGTCGAGTTTGCCAAGATAATGTGCGAGTGCCAACGCCGTGCCGAATTTTGCCAATTCAGAAGGCTGGAATGATATCGGACCGAACTGAATCCAAGAGGTTGAACCAGAGATCTTAGAGCCGACGACCAAAACCAATAGCAAAGATAATATCGACAAGCCATAGATAACGTAGGCAAAAGCGTTGAAAAACTTAGCATCTATTAGTAAGATCGCGAATCCAAAGACAAGACTGACACCGATGAAAAGAAGCTGTTTGCCATAGTTTTGCGACAGGTCGTAGATGTGCGGATGTGCCTCGTTGTAAGCTGCTGCATAAATACTGAGAAGTCCTATTGTGACCAAGGCTAAGTATATGATTAACAACCAAATATCAAATCTTCCGACTATGTTTTTGCTTCTCATTTTTCAGGTTGGTTAAGGGTTAAAACTCTTTTTTCAAGGTTAGGACGTGTCACCTCGCCTTTGATGTATTTTTCAATCAGCAGGGAGGCGATAGGGGCGGCCCATGTCGAGCCGAAGCCTGCGTTTTCCACCACTACGGCTATGGCTATCTGAGGGTTTTCCACTGGCGCAAATGCCATGAAGATGGAGTGATCGGGACCGTGTGGGTTCTCGGCCGTGCCAGTCTTACCTCCGACGGTGATGCCAGGAATTGCTGACATTCTTGCGGTGCCGTGTTCGCCTTCGAAGACGCTCTGCATGCCTTTTTTCACATCCTTGAAATGCTTTTGCTTGATGTCGATGACATGTTTTTCAAAAGACACGCTGTCGTCAGGACTGCCGAAGCTTTTGATGTAATGCGGCTCGTAGAAATATCCTTCGTTGCCGATGGCTGCTGCTACGTTGGCAAGCTGTAGCGGTGTCACCAAAATCTCTCCTTGACCTATGCTGAGCGAGCGGATAGTCATGGCGTTCCACACACCACGATAGATCTTGTCGTAATACTCCATCTTCGGGATATTGCCGGATACCGTGAACGGGATGTCGGAGTTGAACGACCTGCCCAGACCGAAGCTGGTGACGTTGTCGTACCAAAACTTAAATCCTTCGCGTTGACTGCCAAAGCGTTTTGAGTTCATCATGTCCTGGAAAGCATACCAGAAATATGGGTTACACGAGTTTTCGATGGCGTCATACAGCCTCACTGGCGAGCTGTGGTAGTGTGTGCATTTGATCGGGACGCTGTTCGGACCGTAACATGTATATGCTGTGTTGGCTGTTATCACACCGCTTTGTAGTGATATCAAGCCGTTTATCATCTTGAATGTCGAGCCAGGTGGATATGTACCGCTTATTGCTCTGTTAATCAATGGTTTATCCGGGTCGTTTAGCAACTCGCTGTATCTCGTTCCTCTTGTGCGTCCCACAAGCTCATTGGGATCGTAAGTAGGACTCGACACCATTGCGAGGATCTGACCGGTGGTAGGCTCGATGGCAACGATAGAGCCTGTTTTTCCTGCCATCAGATACTCGCCGTAAGCCTGCAGGTCGGCGTCGAGACCGAGAATGATGTCTTTTCCGGGCTCTGGCAAGGTGTCATACTCACCGTTCATAAAACGTTCCTTCTCGCGGTTGTGCACATCCACAACGGTGATTTTCATGCCTTTCTTACCTCGAAGCTCTTTCTCGTAATACTTCTCAATGCCTGATTTTCCTATATAATCGCCAAGTTTGTAGTAGGAGTCGCGCTCCATCTCAGGCTTTGTAACCTCGCCGATGCTACCTAAAGTGTGAGCCGCAATAGGCATTGGATACTGGCGAATTGAGCGGGTCTGGAAATAAAAGCCAGGATAATTGTATAAAACCTCGGCAATACGCCCGTATTCCTCTTTCGTGATCTGTGAAATGAAAATAGAAGGAGTGATATTTGAGTATTTCTTCGCTTTTTTGAGGTTGTTATTGTAAACCTGATTGCTGATATTCAATAACTTACAAAAAGCAGCAGTGTCGATGTTCTTCGCTTGCGAAGGGATGATCATCAGGTCGTAAACGGCATCGTTATACACGAGAAGCTTGCCGTTGCGGTCGTAAATCTTACCTCTTGACGGATATTGAGTGATATATCGTAGTGTATTGTTGTCCGACGACTGCTTGTACGAGTCATCGACAATCTGAATAATGAAAAGCTTGATCAGAAGAATGACAGCAACCAATATGAATATCGAGCCGATGACATATTTGCGGTGTGAATAGTTTATCTTATTCTTAATCATAAGGTTACGTTATTTTTAATTCAAAAATTTCCAATTACAAAAATATTAAAAGTTTGTGAAAAATAGGCTTTTTCTTAAGAAAATATTGTATCTTTGTAAACAGAAAAAATTTAATGAAATTTGAATGATGAAAATCAAGTTTAATATAGTTATTGTATTGATAATCATTGTGTTTGGCGTGGTGTCTTGTGGTAAAAAGCAGGAAAGCAATGTGATATCAAGGAATTTTGAAGGTGAGATATGGGGTCGGTTCGACTATTTGGAGGCTGATTTTAACGTGGTGAAGGCTCCGATGACCGCTGATTTGGTTATGGATATTGATATTTCCGAAGTTTTTCCGAATGTTTATCAGTATCATGATGCTGATGACGGTCTGTTTGCTATCGCATTGACTATCAATGCTCCGGATGGCGGACGACGTTCGCGTGAGTACAAATTCCGACTGAAAGACAGTGATGGAAATTTCAAATCAGAAAAGATTGACGGTTATTATCATTATGAATTGCCTCTTATCAATGATATGAGTTTCAGTGAAATCGGGGTTTATAAATTCAAAGTTGAAAATAAATATCCGAAAGAGCCTTTATACGGTATTAAAAGTCTGAATATCAATTGTTTACAGATAAAACGGTTTTAAGGATTTCGGTTGAATTCATGTCGTTGAACCCACTGACATG
Organism: uncultured Bacteroidales bacterium; assembly: GCA_905234275.1. Lineage (GTDB taxonomy): Bacteria > Bacteroidota > Bacteroidia > Bacteroidales > F082 > Limimorpha. Next base: position 96,797 of record CAJOHD010000002.1, read on the forward strand.
TAGTTTATAATAAGTAGTGACAGCATCCATCAGCTGCCGACGTTCGTTGTTTGTGAAATTCAAACATACATCATCAAAAATACTGGTGTTGCCAAGCCTGAAATACAATCCACTCAACTGACTATCAATGAAATACGCGATGCTACCAGCGTCGTGGCGGAAACATCCTTCCTCCAAATCGAAGATAAATCCTGGATTATAGCCACCGATATTTGGTGAGAAACCGAGAAAACGGCTCAATTCCAGGGCAAATTTCAACGGAAAATCAGCGATATTGCCATTCATGGCGTCAAGATGTGAGAGCGCATGATGTATGAAATCGAAAAGTTCAAGGTCGGTCTCGGCTTCTTGTATCGATTTTGACAGCAACTCGCAGACAAACAGAATGATGGCGTTTTTGGTTATATTGACAGGAATGTCCTGATAGGCATATTCGATGCTTGCTTCTTTGAGATACCCAAGGTCGCCGCGTGATTTGGCGCTTACGATGTCGAGAAGGGTTAGCGGTTGGAATAATGCCGTGCGTATCTTGGCGTTTTTGTTGAAAGCTCCTTTTACCATAAACGACCGTAGCCCGTTCTGTTCTGTCAAAAGCTTGACAATCAGACTGTTATCTCCATATCTGATAGCTTTGAGAACTATGGCGCGTGTCTTGTCGGAGCTGTCCATTTTACTTCATGATAAGGACTTTGGTGGCGTATGTCTCTTTGCCTGTCTCGTCGCTCACGAAAATGAGGTAAATGCCAGGCTGCACTTTGCTTCCGTTGATGTCGGTGCAGTCCCAGACGGCCTGTCCGCCTTCAGCCTGCAGATGCGTCACGAAAGCACCGCTGGTGGTTGTTATCTTCACCAAAGCATCGGTCACCAAGCCTTTTATGCCGACAATGCCGCTGTGTTCAGGTCTGACAGGGTTTGGATAGACTATCACATCAGAGTTTGTTTCGTTGCCTTTGGTGGCTGTTCCTTTGAAGGAGGTGATGCCTTGGTCGGTGGCAAAATACACGTTGCCGTCGTCATCTATGGCTATGTCGTTCACTTTGTTGGACATCAGAGGACTGTTTTCCATTGTGAAATGGTGATATGTGGTCTGACCGTCATTGGAAGTGTGAATCACGCCGTTGTTGGTGCCAAACCAGAGGTTGTTTGCGCCGTCCACTGCAATGGCAAGCACCGATTGTCCCGAAAGCAGATAATCAGCCTGACCCGAGCCGTCGTTGCGTGGTATCAGGATGCGCGAGCATGCGTAGTTGCTGTTGTTAAAGATCTTTCTCGAGTCATAGAAAAGACCAACGCCGTCAGTGGTTCCAACCCAAACAGTGCCTTTGTTGTCGGTCACGAAGCAGTTGGCGTCGCCAGGAAGTGCTCCAGTGTTAGCGCCCTTGTTGACGGTTTTAATGGTGCCAGCGTTAAACAAAGTGATCTCGCCGCCACGTACGTATATCCATTTTATGTCGTTGTCGTCAACCATGATGCGCCCGATGTCACTGTTTCCAATGCTATATGCCTGCCATGTGCCGTCTCTTCTCCATACCGAAAGCATCTTTTCGGAACCGGTATTGGCGAGCCACATGTTGTTGTTGCTGTCAAAATCGAAGCCTGTCACAAAGGTATATGTTGTAAAATACTGGAAATGGTTGCCAAGACTGCTGTTGTATTGGCTATAAACGTTTTTTATAGTGTTTCCTTCAAACACGACAAGTCCTTTGGAATAAGATGCCGCATAGAAAATATTGCTGTTTACCGGATCGCCTTTTACCCAAGTAATATCGGTGATGGAGTCCCATGCAGTAATGTTTTGTCGGTTGAATGGTGTCCAACTGTCGCCATCGTATTGAGAGAAGCCGGTGTGGTTCCAAATAGGTGCCCAAGTGCTGGTGTAACCTCCCGCAGCAACCCATACGTTGTTTCCTGATGCGTTGATACTGAATGTCTTATCGGAATAAGGACCGTTGAATGGGATGTATTCGTAGGTGTTGTCAGTGTACACCTTTACCAAAGATTTTGTGTTGGAGCCGGTCCAATAGCAATTTCTTTTATTGTCAAAAAGCGTCGAAAGAGGTTCGTTCTCGTTGGAAGAGAATATCATGGTTCGGTTGGTGTCGTAAACCTTGATCTGTTTGGCTTTTTCTGTGAGGATGATTTTGTCGTCGCACACGCGCAATTCGCTGAGAATTCTCTGATATCCGTTAATGAAATAATCAAATGAAGTTGTGTCGGCGATGGCATACAGAATGTCGGTATTGTGCTCATTATCAGATGAGTTGGCTACGACATAGCCGTCAAAAGTCTCAATTTGTGAGAAATTGTTTGAAGTTTCAGGATTCAACGCTGTGATGCGCTTCCATTGCGAGAAATCGGCGAGGTAAGGATTGTCGGCTATTGCATAATAAACGCCGTTTGTCGTGGCTGCGTAAAAGATATTGTTGCAGATAGTTAAGTCGTTGACACCCAGATAGCTACCGTTAGGACCTATGATATATGTGTCCTTCACCTCGTTGCGTTTCAAATCGATGACGACAATGCCGAAGCCACAGCAAACGTATGCGAGATTGCCATTGAAAAACACATTGTTGATGGTCTTGTCTCCCAAGATATATTTGTTGTAAATATCCGGAATATTTGTCACATCACCTTGATTATCAATGATATCGATGTTGGTATTGGTGTAGCCTACGAACATGATTTCAGCTGAAGCGTTGTATCTGATGATGCTTATTCCGATGTCGGAAAGTCCGTTGACTTTTGATAAACGATTGATACTGTTGTCAATAGTGTTGTAATAATATACATCATAAGGTGTTGCAGCGAACACATTGTCGTTCATCAAATCAACACTGATGACCTTCAGACCTGGGGTATGTGTAGTCCATTCGCCGATTTTTTGCGCATTGACGATGAAAGATGACAGTATAGCGAATAACAGTAGAATTCTTTTCATATATATTTCTTTGATAAAAGAACGTAATCAAGTTAAAAATATTATAAAAAAAGTACCCCGGCTGGGAATCGAACCCAAATCTCAGGTTTAGGAAACCTCCGTTCTATCCGTTGAACTACCAGGGCATTTCTGCCTGCAAAATTACGAATTTTTTAAATTATTTGCACATTATATTTCCTAATTGTTTAATTTTGCATGATTTTTCAAACTGAATTTAAAGTTATGATTCAAGTTTTTAATTATATCGCTGATCTTCAATCGTATTTGAAGGCAAAACGTGACTCGGGCCTTTCAGTGGGTCTGGTGCCAACAATGGGTGCATTGCATGAAGGACATCTCTCGTTGATGCGTCGTGCGAAAAAGGAAAATGATATTGCGGTGGCAAGCGTTTTTGTGAACCCGGTTCAATTTAACAATCCTGTGGATTTGGAGAAATATCCACGCACTCCTGAGAGAGACGTGGCGTTGCTCGAAAGTGCAGGCTGCGACGCGGTGTTCATGCCGTCGGTGGAGGAGATGTATCCTACAAAAGTTGAAGATCACTACGATTTCGGCGCCATCGAGCATGTGATGGAAGGTGCTTGCCGTCCAGGTCACTTCAACGGTGTGGCTATCGTGGTGCGCAAGCTGTTTGAAATTGTGGAGCCTAACAGAGCTTATTTCGGTGAGAAGGACTTCCAGCAGCTGGCTATCATCAAAAAATTGGTGAAAGATTACAATATAAATCTCGAAGTGGTGCCTTGCGACATCGTTCGCGAGAAAGACGGACTCGCCATGAGTTCAAGAAATATGCGCCTTAACGCTGACGAACGTGCTATCGCACCTATGATTTGCAAGGTTTTAAAAGAGATTATTGCGGATTATGAGACGATGAGTCCGGCCGAGATGAAGGCTCTGGCACTGAAAAAATACTCTGAGATAAAACAATTTGACGTTGAATACGTTGAGATAGCAGACGAGACGACATTGCAGACCGTCACCGACTGGAAAGACAGCGAACATGCCAGGATTTTCGTGGCATTGCAGCTCGGACCTGTCCGTTTGATTGATAACATGAGAATTTATTAAGATGAACATAGAGATTCTTAAATCGAAGATACATCGCGCCACTGTGACGCAGGCCGACCTTGACTATATCGGAAGTATCACCATCGACGAAGACTTGATGGATGCTGTCAACCTCATTGAAAATGAGAAGGTTGACATCTACGACGTCACCAACGGCAACCGCCTGCACACATACGTCATCAAGGGCAAACGTGGCAGCGGAGTCATCGGCATCAACGGAGCGGCGGCACATCTCGTGAAGAAAGGCGACCTCGTGATTATCGCCTCGTATGCTTCAATGGACATTGAAGAGGCAAAGAAATTCAAGCCGATGATTGTTTTTCCTGACAAAAACAACAAAATTTGAATAAAAAAACGTCCAAAACCCTGTGGTATGTAGTCTTCCTCGCATTGGGAGTGGCTTTGTTATGGTTTAGCTTCCGTAACATCGATTTGTCACAGCTTTGGACCGACATCAAATCAGCGAAGTATTCGTGGATGCTATTGAGCTTGGCATGTCTTGCCATCTCATTGTATTTCAGAGCTTTACGTTGGAATATTCAGATCGAGGCGCTCGGCTACAAAACGAGAGCCTCATCAACTTATGGTGCTGTTTTGATAGCTTATTTGGCGAACTGCATCTTCCCGCGACTCGGCGAGGTGGTGCGTTGTAGCGTGTTGAAACGCAAGGATAACATCCCGTTTGACAAGACCTTAGGTTCAGTGATTTCAGAGAGAATCATCGATTTGATTGTGCTGTTTGGACTGGCGTTTCTGGTGATAGTCTTTCAATGGAAACTCCTCGGAAGCTTGGTGACTTCTTGGATGGTGCCACTCATTAATAAGTTGATAAACAATGTTTTACTCGGAATCATAGTGATTCTGGTTGGCGTTGTTGGTATCGTTTTTTTGATTAGAATCATCAAAAGAAACAAGAAAATCGCTTCGCTTTGGCATGGCTTCGTCGATGGCATAAAATCTGTCGTAACGATGAAGAAGAAATGGCGTTTTGTCCTTTATACACTGGCTGTTTGGGGCTTTTACGTTTTTATGACATGGCTGCCGTTCTACATGTTGCCTGAGACGTCGCATCTTGGTGTTGTTGAGGCGATCACGTTGCTCGGAATCGCCACTTTAGGCGTGGTGGCGCCGGTTCCGGGAGGCATCGGGACGTATCATTTCATTGCCATCACCTTGCTGAGCGGCTTTTATGGCATTTCAGAACAAGTAGCAGGCTCATTTGCCGCCATAAACCACGGCTCACAGATGATATTTTACCTCATCACCGGCGTTATTGCTTATGTGGTGATGTTCTTTTTTGACAAGAGAAAACCAATAAACCAATAACTAATTCATATAGTTATATGAGTATTTGGTAGTTGATGTGGACCTCCATTGATATTGTTGACCTTCATTCCCGGTGTATTCGTACACATAAATCTGTTGCATTGGATAATTGTCGTAATAGTTATAAGAATACTCTACGATAATACCGTCATCAGCAATAACTTTTATGCAGTTGTTTCGTGAAATAGTGCAAAGATCATCAATCATCAAGCCAAATAACTGATGGACATCATAATATGGATTGTTGTAGCTGTCATACAAGTAAGTTTCATAATCGATGTCATTGTCCTCGTGGTAAGTTATCTTTCTCACATTATCTCCACTCCATTCTAACTCTATATATTCATCTCCTTCTTTTGTATTGCCGTGTTTCCGAGTCAACAGTTTTGACAAACCAGTTTCTTGGGGTAGGACATCTTTCATCGGCCAATAGTCAAGCGTCATCCTGTATAATTTTCCACTTGCATTGTATATTAATGACCAAATCGGACCTTGGATACCATTGTTTGTACAATTTATTTTAACAATTCTATTGGCTGAATATATCAAATCAACTATTGTGAATGTTTCATCAGATTCTTCAATGAATCTTGTTATCTGATTGTTGTTATATTCAAATCTTATTGTACGACGAACGTTATTGTTTTCATTATATTTTGTGATTTGCATCAGTTTGTTATTGTCCCATGTCCAATCAGAATCCTTGTATGATTCGTGATAATTGTCTGAAACCTCCCACGTTTGTCCATAATCAGATGATAGTTCACCATAATAAGTATAATCGTAATATATGGAACTTATTTTTTTACCTGTGACATTGCCGCCACCACCATTGCCGCTTGATCCTGAATCATGTGAACATGATGCGAATAAGGTCATGAAGATCGCAAATGTGATATATAGAAGCTTTTTCATAATGAGAGATTTTAGTGAATAATGTGTTAATAATCGCCACAAAATTAGTAATTAAATCGAATAATTGATTATTTTTGCAAAAAATATTTCCGGAAGAATGAATTATTTTGAAAAAATAAACAATAAAATTTTAGATAAAGAAGGTCTCGCAAAGTGGCTTGAGGATTGCCGCAAAAACGGCAAGAAAATCGTGTTTTCGAACGGCTGTTTTGACATTTTGCATCGCGGACACGTTGAATATCTCGCAAAAGCAGCCTCTTTCGGCGATGTGATGGTAATCGGACTGAACACAGACGCTTCTGTCAGGCGTTTGAAAGGTCCTTCGCGCCCGGTTAATGACGAGAACGCTCGTGCTTTTGTGCTTGCCGGCCTGGAATTCGTTAACGCCGTCGTGCTTTTTGACGAAGACACTCCTTATAATCTGATAAAAACCGTCCAGCCTGATGTTTTGGTCAAGGGCAGCGATTACAAGCCTGAAAACATTGTCGGATACGACATTGTGACCGCCAAAGGCGGTAAAGTGGTGACTGTTGACTTGGTCGAGGGGTTTTCGACCACGAAGACCATTGAAAAGATGAAAAACTAATCAATCTGCAGTACTAATCCCTTCAGATAAGCTCCCTCCGGGTGGTAAATATTTATTGGATGATCCTCGGGTTGCGAGAGCTGATACAAAATCTTAGCTTTGCGACCGGTTTCGATGGCTGCAGCCATCACGATGCTTTGGAACTGTGCCTTATCGACGGCTTGCGAGCAGCTGAAAGTGAACAGCAAGCCACCTGCCTTAATCTTCTTAATCGCCTCTTTGTTGATGAATTTGTAACCTTGCAAGCCACGGTGCAGCGACTTATGGTTTTTAGCAAACGCCGGAGGGTCGAGGATAATCATATCGTATTGATTCTCAGACATATTCTGAAGATACAACTTGGTGTCTTCAACAAGACTCGGGTTTGCTTCTTTTGAGAAACCGTTAAGCTCAATGTTGTTTTCGCAAATCATTATCGCTTTCTTTGAGCAATCGACAGAAACCACTTGTTTTGCACCGCCTTGCAGTGCTGTGACGGAGAAGCCTCCGGTGTAGCAGAAGGTGTTCAAAACAGTGCGGTCTTTGGCAAGTTTGCGCACCAAATCGCGGTTGAAACGCTGGTCAAGGAAGAATCCTGTTTTCTGTCCTTCTTCCCAGTCGATCAGGAACTTAGAGTCGTTTTCGAGCACGAAGTCTTCGCACTTGCCGCCAAGGAGATAGCCGTCTTCAACGCCTTCTTTTCCCATGCGCTGCATTGCCTCGGAACTCTTGTTGTAGATAGCTTCGATTTTCAACTCAGGAATGGCTTCCAGTGCCTTTGCTATCGCATTAACATTCAAAGCCATGCCTTCGGTCTGCGCCTGAATGACGGCGGTTTTGCCATAAATGTCAACAATCAGTCCAGGGAGGTTGTCGCCTTCAGAATGTACAAGTCTAAAGCAGTTGGTGTGCGGATTGTCAATGAATCCTAGGGCTTTACGTGTCTCGAAAGCAGCGTTGAGGCGCTCTTGCCAGAACATAGCTCCGATTTTAGTGTTTTCAAAAGAAAGCAGCTTCACGGCGATGTTACCGGCTTCGCAGAAGCCTGTGCCGAGAATCTCGTCTTTGGCGTTTGTGACTGTAACAATATCACCGGCTTGCAGTCCGGGAGCGGCCTTGGCGATAGCACCTGAGAAAATCCATGGATGGAAACGTTTTACGGCATCGTCTTTGCCTTCGCGAAGCTTGATAACAGGATATAACGGATTCATTTTCAATTAGTTTTCAATTATCCAAGGCTCATCCAAGTCGATGTCCCAGTTGGCGCGCACTTCAAGTGTGCCTTTGTAGAACACGATCTTTTCGGGCTGTAGCTTTCTGTTGAAGTTGCCCGGACTCCATTCGCCATTGGCATCGAGGTCGATGATGGCTTTGAGTTTGTATTTTCCTGGGTCAAGATACCAGAAAGAGATTTCCTCGGTTTGTGTAAGTATCAGTTTCTCAATGACTTTGCCTTGTTCTGTCGTCAATTCAATGATCACTTGCGGGACATTTTCCGGCACATTGACGATGAGGTAGATGTTACCAAATGCCGACTCTTCCTGGACTTGGAATCTTAGTGTGATAGAGTCGTTGGTAACGCCTCTCAAGCCGAAAAAGACTGAGTCCGGGATGGTGACTTGATACTTTTTATCTTGTTTTAAGTTATTGAGAATCTTATATTTAAGACCATAATTGTCGAGTTTTTCAATTTGCAGACCGTTATAAATCGTGTCTTTATCTTCGATGTAATAAACCGAATCTGGCAGGTGCAATCCCACAATTGGCTCGTTAATAGTGAAGATGAGCGGCTGTTCCGGTTTGAGTTTGCTCGCCTTGAGGTTGTTTTTTATTGCCAGTTTTTTTACGGTAGTTTCCTCTTGTACGCGTCGTCTTCTGGATACCGATTGGCGTGGTTTAAGGCTGTAATGTGTTGTGTCACTGATGTTTACGCCATCGTTGATGCTAATCCAAAGGCTGTCTTTGCAAGGGGTGAAATACCATAGTAAAGTATCTTTACGAGTGGAATACACAGGCATGATGTTGAACGTGTCGGGCAGTTCCTCCAGGGCGGTGACAGCAACATTGGAGGCTGGGTAACGAAACACGAAGCGTAGCAGACCCTCTTCGACAAGCTCTTTCTTGAAAATCTTCTGAATCGAGTCTTCCTGAACGAAAGAAAACAGCTCATAACTAGGATATTCGGGCTTATTTAAATCAATGACAAGTGAATCGACGGCAATGGAGTCGTTGACAATAGAATCATTGACGATGGCATTTTTAATCGCTTTATAATCAATGAAATACGGTTTTACCAAATCGGAATAAAATGCTATTTCCTCGTTTGGAAGGTCGTAAATGAAGTTGGAATTGTTGTCTTTGAATGCGAAAAGCAAGTACTCTTTATCGGCAAGTCCGGAAAATTCAAACTCGCCTTTTTTGGTGGTTGTGGTGACATAGTTCGGCTTGACTTTATAAGGCATAGAGTCAAGCGTAAGTGTGTCATTATCATCGTAATACAGTCCGACAATGAAGTCTTCCATCGGTGATAGCGTTGCCGCTGATGTCACTTTTCCTCTCAATGATAGCGAGTCGATTTTTTCGCCTGTTGAGAAATTATAATTATAGCCTGTAAACACATTGCCTTCGTGCAAATCCTTGATGGCGTCACCAAAGCTGATTGAATATGTCGTGTTGGGTTTTAAAGGCTCTTCAAATCTGATAATCAATGTTTTACCACTTGTTCTATACGTCGGTTTTTTGCTCAGCGGAGGCGAAATAAGCACATTGTTCGACGGGTTGTTAAGCGTCACAAACTCATCAAAAGTGAGGTGAATGGTCTTACCTGTGAAGTTTGTTGAGTTATTTTCCGGCGAGGCGTTTAGCACGACAGGCGCCTTATCATCCTTCGGACCGCCACTCGGAGTCACCACATTGGCACATCCGGCGAGGAAAAATGCCGCGACAAAAAACGTTATATATCTTATAAGATTTTTCATGGTGCAAAAATAATAAAAATTCATAATTGCACCTATTTGAAAAATTAGTATCTTTGTCACATTATTAAAATTGATAGTTTCTATGAAAAAATTCTTATTGATTACTTTATCATTATGTGCTTTCGTGGTCATCAGCTGTTCACGCGAAAAAAACGTGGCTGAACCAAGTGAACCAGTTGTCCAAGTGACAGAAGTCTCAGGCAATCAGTCTGGTACATGGAGCGGAATAATCCGTCTTAAAGGTGATGTGATTGTTCCTGATGGCGCTTCTCTGACCATTTCAGCAGGCACATCTGTCGTCGCTGATGGTTATTATGGTATAACTGTTTTAGGCAATCTTTATGCCAATGGTTCGAATAACGCTCGAATTACTTTCAAAGTTGCCGACACTACCGGCTATTCAAACTATGACGAGCATGAGCTCGGTAGTTGGAGTGGTATTTATTTCCAGAAAGCTGGCACCGTGACATTGAATTATTGTGATTTCGCTTATGGAAAGGTTCCTTATGGTGTTGATGGTGGTGTGATGCGTGCCTTTATGACTAATGACATTGAGATCGCCAATTGCCGTTTTTATCATAATACCACCCGCAGAAAAGGCGGCGCTATGTATGCGGAGAGCTCGTCGTTGTATATCCATGACTGCGAAGTATATGAAAATCAAGCTGTTGCTTGTCCACCAGATTACACCTGGGGGGTAGGTTTCCAGTTCCTGAAATGCAATATCAACATGCGCGACATGCTTTTCCATGACAACAACAGTGAGACAGCTTATGGCGGAGGCATGAATATCGACAGCTGCGACATGGAATTGAAAAATGCCGTTTTCTATAATAATCATGTGGTTAATGCTGGCGGTTTCGGCATCCAGCGCTGCAAAGGCTATACCGTGAAAGTCGCCAATGTGTTGGCATACAACAATTCCGTAATCCATTATGGCGGCGGTCTCGCTATCGCCACATCTGACCCGGAACTCAACAACATGACAATTGTTCATAACAGTTGCGGTGGCGGCGGTGGTGGTGGAATGCAGACTGCTTTTGACGCTGCACCAACGCTAAACAACTGTATTTTCTGGGGAAATTATGGGGAATATACTTTTAATACAGGCGACACTTTATATCTCTTTGGTTCACAAATATACCTTTGGGGCTCTGATTGCAAGCCTGTGTTTAACAACGGACTGGTTCAATTTGGTTTTGATTCGATTTTTGGTCATGAATATATGTCAGAAGATCAGTATAACTTGATGTTAGACTCCAATCCGCTGTTCGTCGATCCGGAGATTCATAATTACAAATTAGGAGCTAATAGTCCATGTATAAATACAGGAACAGCCGATGTTTCAGGCTTGTTCATCCCTTCGACGGATTTATCTGGCGCTTCTCGTATTGTCAATGGCAGAATCGACATGGGATGTTATGAATGGCAGGGTAATAAGTGAATGATTGATTAACCGCTTTAACATGAATAAGTTTTTTTCGAACAACAAAAAAGTTCTTTGGATTGCACTTTGCATCGTCGCTTTTGCAATTATCACGCTCGTTTATTTTTCGCCGGTGTTGCAAGGCAAACGTCTGAAACAGCACGATATCGAGATGTATAAAGGCATGTCGCAGGAAATCGTTGATTTCAAAGCGAAGACAGGCGAGCAGAGCCTTTGGACCAACTCGATGTTCGGTGGAATGCCGGCATGGAATATCGGTGTGCCGCAAAACAGCAATCTTTTTGTTTATGTCAATAAATTATTGAGACTGCGTTTGCCGTCATCCTTGGGCGCTGTCTTTATCAGCATGTTGGGCTTTTTCATTCTGCTTTTAGTGCTTGACTGTAGTGTTTGGATAAGTTTTATCGGAGCGCTCGCGTATGGTTTTACGTCGTATCTGTTTATTGTGATAGGGGCTGGGCATAACTCCAAAGCTATCGCAATGGCGTATATGGCACCCGTTATTGCTGGTATCTTGTTGACTTACAAAGGGAAATATCTATGGGGAGCGGTTCTGACAGCTATCGCTCTGGCGCTTGAAATCGCGGCAGGTCACCTGCAAATTACGTATTACTTACTCCTGATTGTTATTTGTATCGTGATTGGCGAGCTTGTTGAGACAGTGAAGACGAAGACATACACTCATTTTCTAAAGGCGAGCGGGATTCTTGTCGCTGTTACGATAATCGCTATATTGACTTGTACGACAACGCTTTACGCGAATTATGAGTTCGGAAAAGAGACGATGCGAGGCAAACCTGTGCTGTCGAAAAGCGTTGATAATCAGACAAAAGGACTTGACAAAGATTATATCACGCAGTGGAGCTATGGAATAGGCGAGACCTGGAGTCTGATGATTCCTAACGTCAAAGGCGGCGCGTCGGCTTATATCGGCAACGACAATCCAGCTTTGGAAAAATGTGACCCGCGTTTCCGCTCGACGATAGCGCAGCAGAACGCCTATTGGGGCGACCAGCCAATCACCAGCGGACCGGTTTATGTGGGCGCAATCGTCTGTTTCCTCTTTGTTTTGGGACTTTTCGTGGTGAAAGGAAAATACAAATGGGTACTTCTTGCCGCGACGGTGTTGTCGATATTGCTCAGCTGGGGTAAGAATTTCATGGGCTTCACAGATTTCTTCATTGACTATTTCCCAGGTTACAACAAATTCCGTGCCGTCTCGATGACGCTGGTGATTGCTGAAGTCTGCATGCCACTGCTGGCATTCCTGGCCTTGGCAGAAATCTTCAAAAACCCTGATGAGCTTAAGCAAAACAAGAAATATCTGTATATCTCATTGGGAATAACAGGCGGACTTTGCATCTTGTTTTATGCGATGCCTCAGACGTTTTTCAGTTTCCTGAGCGCTGACGAAGCTATCCAGTTTAAGCAGCTGCAAGCAGGTCAGGATGGTGCTATTTACACAACTTTTGCCAACGAGCTTGAAAAGGTGCGCGTTGACATTTTCCGTGCTGACGCGATCCGCAGTTTCTTGTATATTTACATCGCAGCGATTATTATCTTGTTGACTATCAGCGATAAAATGAATAAGAAATACATGTTCCCAATTCTGGCACTGCTGGTTTTGGTGGATATGTATACCGTCGACAGACGTTATCTTAACAACAGCAACTTCATTGACAAGCGTAAGGCTGACAAACCTTTCGTGATGAGCGAAGTCGACAAGCAGATTTTGCAGGACAAAGACCTTGATTATCGTGTGATTAACCTCACTGTGAGCACTTTCAACGATGCGAGCACATCATATTTCCACAAGTCGGTGGGCGGTTATCACGGTGCGAAACTTCGCCGCTATCAGGATATCATCGACCGTTATCTGAGCAAACGTGATCTGAACTATTTCAAGGTTCTTAACATGTTGAATACCAAGTACATAATTTATCCGAAGGACAATCAAAAGATAGCTTCCAAAAACTATGACACTTTCGGAAACGCCTGGATTGCCTCGGATATCGAGTGGGTTAACACGCCAAATGAGGAAATTGATGCCATCGCCAACACTGACGTAAAAAACGTAGCTATTATCAATAATGAGTTCAGACAAGTTGTCGGTGATTTCAAAGCATCTCCTGCCGAAGGTACAATACAACTTGTTGATTATCAGCCAAATCAGTTGAAATACAGTTTCGATTCATCGAAAGATGAGCTGGTCGTTTTCTCTGAAATCTGGACCAGCAAGGGCTGGACAATGTGGATTGACGGTGTTGAGAGTCCGCTGTTCCGTGCAGATTACATTTTGCGTTCGGCAATCATTCCTGCGGGTCAACATGAGATCGTAATGCGTTATGAACCAAGTATTTGGCGCATTGGAAATACCATCCAGCTGATTACCTCATTGCTGATTTTGATAGGTTTTGTGGCAGCTTGCTATTACACTTTCAAAAAACGTGATGTTACGTTATGAAACGTGTTCTGATAATCACATATTATTGGCCGCCATCGGGAGGTTCGGGTGTTCAGCGTTGGCTGAAGATGTCGAAATATCTGCCTGAAAACGGCTGGCAGTCAGTGATTTACACCGCTGAAGACGCAGAATATCCTGTTGAAGACTCATCGTTGGAGCAGGATGTGGCATCTGAGGCGGAGGTTATCAGACGACCGATTGTGGAGCCATACACGTTTTATAAGAGATTCCTCGGGATGAAGAAAGGGGAGAAGGTGAAGGCAGGTTTCATCAACGAAGGCGCGAAGAAAAGCGGCTGGAAAGAGAGCCTAAGTGTTTGGCTACGAGGCAATTTGTTTATTCCGGATGCTCGTTGCTGGTGGATAAAACCTTCGGTGCGTTATCTTTCAAAATATCTCAAGGAACATCCGGTCGATGCGATGATTTCGACGGGTCCGCCGCATTCCATGCATCTGATTGCCAAGGCTTTGCATAAGAAATTTAACATTCCGTGGGTTGCCGATTTCCGTGACCCGTGGACTGACATAGATTTTTACAAAGACCTGAAGCTGACACGTTGTGCCGACAGGAAACATCATCGTCTTGAACATCAGGTTCTTACAGAGGCGACGAAGGTCGTTACCGTGGGTTGGGATTGCGCAAAAGGATTGGAATCACACGGTGCAAAAGATGTTACCGTGATTACCAATGGTTTTGACGAAACATTTGTAGAGACGCACGGCCGTGCGTCTCTACAGGAACACCAACGAGAACACGAAACGTTACCGTTCACAATGTCGCATATCGGGATTGTGGGCGCGAACCGTAACCCGGAAACGTTTTGGTCGGCAGTCGCCGACCTCGTAGAGACGTTTCCTGAAACGTCTCTAAAACCGTCAATAAAAATTCGTTTGATTGGTCAAGTGGACAATTCCGTTATCGAATCAATCAAACGTAATAATATCGAAAAATACATCGAGATAATTCCGTATATTCCACATAATCAAGTGGTTGCAGAACAGCAGAAATCTGATGTGTTGCTATTGTTTGTCAACAATACGCCTAACGCTAAGGGCATTTTAACGGGAAAAATCTTCGAATATATGGCTTCCGGTCGTCCGATTTTGTGCATCGGACCTGAAGATGGCGATTCAGCACGCATCTTAAATGAAACACAAACCGGCATCACGGTAGATTTCAACGATAAGGAAAGAATGAAATATGTAATCCTTGATCTGATGAAAAAACATCAAGAAAATCAATTGGTTACAAAGAATAGTGCTGCTATTGAACAGTATTCGAGACGAAATCTGACCAAGAAATATGCTGAACTTTTAAATGGATTAATACAATAATAATGGATAAAAACTATTGGAAAAATATTTATTCTAAACAGTCTGAAGGGGAGCAACCTTCGTTGTTTGCACGATATATTGTTGATAATTACGCTATTGAAAACAAAGACCTGATTGAACTTGGTTGCGGCAATGGCCGTGACGCCATTTTCTTTGCCAATGCTAACGCCAATGTCACTGCAGTTGACCAGTGCGACAATATCATAGAATTGCTGGATCATCGCTTCCAAAAAGTAGGGAATCTGAAGTTCAAATGTTTGGATTTCACCTGTATGGACGATGTCACAAAATATGATGTCGTTTATTCGCGTTTTACGCTTCATTCCATTTCGAAAAGTCAGGAGGATGGCGTTTTGTCATGGGCTTATCGCAATTTGAATGTTGGAGGTCGCCTTTGCATTGAGGTTAGAGGACAGAAAAATGAGATTTATAAGGAGGGAGAGCCTGTAGATGGTGAGCCAGATGCTTTCATCCTCAATGGTCATTATCGTAGGTTTTTGAAATTTGAATATTTGTGTAATACATTGAAAACCATTGGATTCCATATTGATTTTGCCGATGAGCGTAAAGGTTTTGCCCCTTATAACGGCACTGATGAAACGTATATAAGAGTTATTGCATCAAAATAATAGCAATGGAAGATTTTTCAAAATATAACGGAGAAGGTACGCTGTTGAGACAGATGCAACTGCGTTTGCTTGATATTGTTGTTGAAATTGACAAGGTTTGCCGCAAACACGACATCAAATATTGGATTGATTTCGGCTCGTTGTTGGGCGCTGTGCGACACCAGGGATTTATTCCTTGGGATGATGACCTCGACATAGCAATGCCTGCCGAAGATTTCGAGAGATTTAAAGAGATAGCGCCAAAAGAACTGCCCGAAAACCTATTCCTGCAAACGCCGGAGTCGGACCCCGATTTCCTGATGCCGATATTGAAAGTGCGCGACAATAACTCAATGTTTATCACTCGTCATGAGGATTTTACAAAAGATTATAATAAAGGTCTTTATATAGACATCTTTATCGTGACCGATTATCCCGATGTCAACCCGAAACTGAGGAAGTTTTTACTGAAATGGATATCAAAAGTCAACTGGTTTTTCGGAGTAAAACACAATATCACATTGAAAAATCATCTTGCAACAATTGCTTTCCCGATTATAAAGTGGTCGTGTCTGGCTGTTTGGAAAGTTTTATGCCTCAAGCCTAAGACAAAGCTTGGCTACGATGTAAATCGTTATTGCCCATACGGTTGCGTTTATTCTAAAGACTGGGTTTATCCGCTTTCGGAAGTCACTTTTGAGGGCCATAAGTTTTTGGCGCCAAATCAACCTGACAAATATCTTGAGGCGATATATCCGAATTTCATGCAGATTCCGCCTGAGGAAAAGCGAGTGACACATATCATCCACGTTGAAATGCATTAGTTTATGAAAGTTGCCGTCATTTCCAGAGGAAAGCCAAATCTGCAGTATCCGCTGAATGGGATTTTTGAGTTCGACCAGGCGAAGGCTTTGGCAAAAATTGGAATTGACGTGGCTTTTATCGCGATCGACTTCAGGGCGAGGTCGTTCAAAAGGAAATATGGCTTATTCAAATATGAATGCGACGGCGTTCATGTCTTTGAGCTTTCGCTGCCAATCAACGTGTATCGTCGTGCTTTGCCGATATTGCAACGACTTCTGCTGATTCCGTTTCGCGCCATGCTGAAATCGTTCGGCAAGCCGGATGTCGTCCATGCTCATTTTTATAGTATCGCAGCCATCGCCACCATAATAAAGAAAAAATACGGTATTCCGCTCGTTGTCACTGAACACAGCAGCAAAATCAACAAACCTGCAAGTGAGATCAGTGATTTGGACAAAAAATTAGCTTCAAAAGCTTATAACCAATGCGATAGCTTGATTTGTGTCTCTAAAGCGTTAGCAGACAATGTGTTACAAAATTTCAACCGCGATAGCGTTGTGATACCCGATATGGTTGACGATCAAGTTTACAGCTATGGTGGGAAAAACAAAAATTTGTCGCCGTTTGTTTATGTCTCAGTCGGTAATCTTGTGACAATCAAGGCGTTTGATATACTGATTGAGGCTTTCGCAAAGGTAAATGACGATGCCAAATTGTATATTATCGGTGATGGTCCGGAAAAAACGAAATTAGAAAACCAAATCAAAAAGCTTGGTCTGGAAGGGAAGGTGAAGTTGTTTGGTCAGCTTGACAGATTGAAAATCAACGAAATATACCAACAAAGTCATGTTTTTGTGTTGCCGTCGCGGAGTGAGACTTTCGGTGTCAGCTACGTCGAGGCGATGTATGCTGGATTGCCAGTGATTGCTACTCGTTGCGGAGGCCCGGAGTCATTTGTTGACGACAGCAACGGCATGCTTGTCAATATAAATGATGTCGAAGCGTTGGCGGATGCGATGCGTTCGATGCGAGATAATTATTCTGCATACGACCCGATAACGATTTCCGAAGAAAGCAAAAAACGATTTTCTCCCGAAGTCATCGCCGAGAAAATCGTTGAAATCTATAACCAAATCAAGGTTTTATAACGCGTTGGCACCGCCCACAATCTCAATGATCTCGTTCGTGATTGCTCCCTGACGGGCTTTGTTGTACGACAAATTCAGGTCTTTCAGCAACTCGGTGGCATTGTCGGTGGCTTTTGTCATCGAAACCATTCGCGCGCCGTGTTCCGAGGTGAAGCTGTCGAGTAAGATCTTATAGACTTGAAGTTTTAATGAGTTAGGTATCAACGAGTTAAGAATCTCCTCTTTCGAAGGCTGGAAGATATATTCGACATCCTCGACAGGATTTTTCGTTTCCTCGACTTTCTCCTCACTGACGATTGGCAGGAACTGTTCTTTTGTCAGAATCTGAGTGCCAGCATTCTTGAACTGGTTGTAAATGAATATGATACGATCGTATTTCTCCTCAACGAAGTCATTCATCAGCCTTTCGGCAAACGGAAGTGTGGTTTCGTAGGAGAGGTTGTCGAGCAAGTCGTTTTCGTTGCCTGCGATATGAATTCTCTTAAATTTCAGCGTTTCCTCGATCTTCTTGCTGATGCAGAGGATGTCAACGTTGCCTTTTTCGTTTTGGACTTTGAAGTCTTCATGTAAAACTCTCAAAGTCTCGCGTAACACGTTGACGTTAAACACTCCGCACAATCCTTTGTTCGATGCCACCGGGATGAGCAGAATCTTCTCATCTTCCAGATTTTCCTTGTGGATCTTGGCGAAGGCACCTTCCGATGAGGTCTGAAGCGATGACGAAAGATGTTGCATTATCTCCTGAAGCTTGGAAGCGTACGGACGCAGCGCCACAATAGTCGATTGTGACTTGCGGAGCTTCGATGCCGACACCATCTTCATCGCCGAGGTGATCTGCATCGTCGAGTTTACCGAGTTGATTCGTGTCCTGACTTCCTTGAGATTTGCCATAACTATCAGTCTTTCTTAGTCATTGCGATGATGATATCTTCAGCGGTCTTGTTCAAAACGGCTCTTTCGTTGTCGCCGTAGTTACCTGAACGTAGAGCTTCCATCGTGTCTTTTTCAGTGCTGTTGAGTCTGTCAAGGAAACGTTTTTGGAACTCTGCCACCTGGTTTGGCTGGATCTTTCTGAGCAGGTTGTTCACACCGCAGTAGATGATTGCCACCTCTTCTTCTACGCGTAATGGCGACGACTGTGGCTGTATCAGGATCTGCACGTTACGACGGCCTTTGTCGAGCACTGCTTGTGTCGCAGGGTCGAGGTCTGAACCGAATTTTGAGAACGCTTCGAGCTCGCGGAACTGTGCCTGGTCGAGTTTCAATGTTCCAGCGACCTTCTTCATTGACTTAATCTGTGCCTTGCCACCGACACGCGACACTGAGATACCCACGTTGATAGCCGGACGGATACCTGCGTTGAAGAGGTTCGTCTCGAGGAATATCTGACCGTCGGTGATGGAGATGACGTTGGTCGGGATGTATGCCGAAACGTCGCCAGCCTGCGTCTCGATGATTGGCAATGCTGTCAATGATCCGCCGCCCTTTACCTTGTCTTTGAGGCACTCAGGGAGGTCGTTCATCTTCGCTGCGATCTCGTCGTTATTGATGATCTTCGCTGCTCTCTCAAGGAGTCTTGAGTGCAGGTAGAACACATCGCCAGGATATGCTTCACGTCCTGGTGGGCGGCGGAGTAGCAACGAAACTTCGCGGTATGCCACGGCTTGTTTCGAGAGGTCATCGTAGATGATGAGTGCAGCACGACCCGTGTCACGGAAATACTCGCCGATGGCAGCGCCTGCAAATGGTGCGTAATACTGCATTGCGGCTGAGTTTGAGGCGGTAGCGGCGACAACTATGGTATATGCCATAGCTCCGTGATCCTCAAGGGTTTGCACTATATTGGCGACGGTGGAGCCTTTCTGTCCGATTGCCACATAGATGCAATAAACAGGCTCTCCTTTGTCGTAAAACTCTTTCTGGTTGATGATGGTATCAATAGCAATTGCTGTCTTTCCCGTCTGACGGTCGCCGATGATGAGCTCACGCTGTCCACGTCCGATAGGAATCATGGCGTCGATAGCCTTGATGCCTGTCTGCAGAGGCTCGTCTACAGGTTTACGGAAGATGACGCCCGGAGCCTTGCGCTCGATAGGCATGTCAACGGTCTCACCTGTGATCTCGCCCTTGCCGTCGATAGGTTCTCCCAAGGTGTTGATGACACGACCCAGCAGTCCCTCGCCGGCTTTCACCGACGCGATGCGGTGCGTGCACACCACGGTGTCGCCCTCGCTGATGTCGTTCGACTCACTCAGAAGCACCACGCCGACGTTGTCTTCCTCGAGGTTAAGTGCCATACCCATTGCACCGCTTTTCTCGAACTCCACGAGCTCGCCAGACTCCACGTCACGCATGCCATAAACACGCGCCACGCCATCACCGACATTAAGCACAGTGCCTTTGACGTCGAGCATCGCCCTGTTGTCGAAGTTCGTCAACTCATCAAGCAATATTGCTGATACCTCAGCGGGTTTTATTGTTGCCATATCTCATTTAATATTAATATCCTTTAACGTAAAGATTATCAGTAAACAGAGCCTCCAGATTCCTCAACTTGGTGTAAACGCTTGCATCATATTGATAATCAAGGTAGTTGATGACGAATCCGCCGATGATTTTTTTGTCTATCTTATTGATAATCTTGATGTCACCTTTTATTTTATGTTTGACGAAACGGAGCAGATGCTGCTGTCTCTGTTCGTCGATTTTCACCACCGTCGTAATTGTCACTACGGCGATGTTTTTGTATTCGTTGTACAACTCACGATAGATGACGATGATATCGGGAAGTATCTCCGGATGGTTCTTCTCGAGTATCAAGTCAATGAATTTCAATGTGTTGTCGGAAATCTGACCTTGAAAAACTTTCTTTATTATGTTTTCCTTTTTCGATTTCGGTACGAACGGTTGAGATAGTATGTTACGCAGCTCGCGATGCTCGTTGAGCGTCGCGGTCATCAGCTCGAGGTCGGCATAACCCTCGTCCACCATCTTGTTTTCGATGGAGTATTCGAGAAATGCCTTGGCATAGCGGCGTATCAGTAAAACATTTTTCATACTATCTTATTGTTGCTCAGTCTCTTTGATGATTTTGTCGATATATTCCATCTGTGCCTCGTCTTTCGATAGCTCTCTTTCGAGAATCTTCTCTGCGACTTTTATCGAGATGTTGGCGATTTCGTTCTTGATGTCTGTCATCGCCGCCTTGCGTTCGTTTTCGATAGTCTCTTTTGCTGATTCCACCAGACGGTTGGTCTCTGCTTTAGCCTTCTCTTTTGCCTCTTCGATGATTTTGTCGCGTGAGATACGAGCTTCGTTGAGCATCTCTTCACGCTCTTCGCGTGCTTGTTTGAGAAGCTCCTCGTTCTTCGCCTGAAGATTCTTCATCTCCTCGTGGGTGCGCTCAGCTTGTTCAAGAGCCTCGCTGATCTTCTGTTCACGATTTTTCAAGGCTTTGCCGATGACTGGAAAGGCGAACTTCGCGATAAAGAAGAAGACGATGCCGAATGCCAGCGTCATCCAAAATATATACCCAAAATCAGGACTTATTAATTCCATAATTGTTAATGTTTCGATTTTTAATTGGTTTGTGATTGCAACCAACCGTTGCAATCACAAACCTAGTTTCTCAACCAACTGCGACGAGCAAGCAGACGACCACTGCGAAAAGTGACACACCTTCCACGAAAGCTGCTGCCAAAATCATGCTTGTCTGGATGTTACCAGCTGCTTCAGGCTGGCGAGCCATTGATTCCAATGCGCTGCTGCCGATTTTGCTGATACCCATTGCCGCACCGATAGTTGCGATACCTGCTGCGAGAGCTGCGCCCAACTTGGCCAATGGTGCCAGGTCTGTTGCTGCTCTTGCCACTTCTTGTAACATAACTAATAATGACATAATTTTAAATATTTAAAATCGTTTATTCTTCCTTGCTTGCCATTCCGAAATACAAGGCTGACAACAACGTGAACACATATGCCTGGATGTAAGCCACCAACAGCTCAATCAAATCGACGAAGATGGCGAGAATCAGCGAGAACACTGACATTGCCGCACCTCCGGCAGCGCTTATCTGCGCCACGATGAAGATACTGCTGATGAAGCCCAGCACCACGATGTGTCCAGCAGTGATGTTAGCAAACAAACGCACTGCCAACACGAAAGGCTTGGTGAAACAGCCCACCGTTTCAATAAGCGGCATGAGAGGCAGCGGGTACTTCAAAAACCACGGCACTCCCGGCGTGTTGAAAATGTCCTTGTAATATTCCTTGTTTCCGAAAAGGTTCGTGATGAAAAAGGTAAACAACGCCAAAGTAGCTGTCGTTGCAATGTTTCCCGTGATATTTGCTCCGAATGGGAAAATCGGAATCAACCCCAACAGGTTGTTGATGAAGATGAAGAAAAACACTGTGATGAGGTACGGCAGATACTTGTCGACGCTCTTCTCATTGATGGCTTTGCGTGCTATGTCGTCGCGCACATAAACGATAAGCATCTCAAACAGCGACTGCAATCCTTTCGGGGCTTTATCGCCACGTTTCTGATAAGCTTTTGTGACAAGATAGAACAACACAATGATAAGCGCGCAAGAGATAAACAGCGCCAACACATTCTTGGTAATGGAGATGTCGAACGGACGTTTTTGCGTGCCGTCGGCGTTGAGAATCACTATCTTACCTTTGTAATTGCCATCTTTGGCGATGGTGAAAACAAGTTCTTCAGAGTTAGTTTTGTTAACCGTTTTATACAACTCATTTTCATGGAAATCTCTTGACGAAAAAGTGTAGCATTTGCCTTCATTGAAAACTATGCATGGCAGATAAACGCTCACATCGTGGCCTTTCCAGGTGAAAATATGCCACTCATAAGAGTCGAGGATGTGCTCGATGATGACATCGCCTGCGTTAAATTTCTCATCATTCTTCTCTTCCGCTAATGCGAAATTATGCATTCCGAATAACAAACACATTAAGAATGAGAGACTTATGATATATTTCCAATTTTTCATCAAAAAATATACTTCACCTATTTACAAACTGCAATTATACAAAATAATTTTGAAATAATAAAAGCTTTTTTGAAGAAAAAAATGAGATGAAATGCTGTTTTGCCCTAACGGGCGGTTTTATGATACTTTTTGCTTGATCTTTGGTTATTTCCTTCAAGGGAAAGAACAAAAAACATTTTTCAAAAAACTCTTGACAATTCAAAAATTATTCTTAATTTTGCAACTGGATTTTAGTTGCAAAAAGTATGAGTAAGAAAGAGAAGTTGGTACAGCGGTTGTTGATGTTGCCGAAGGATTTCACGTTTGCGGAATTGGAATCATTGTTGATACAGTTGGGATTTGAAATTGATAACAAAGGAAAAACATCAGGGTCGAGGATAATGTTTTATAATCGTGAAAAGCAGTTGCAGTATTTGGCTCATAAGCCTCATCCGACATCTATAATAAAACCTAATGCATTGAAAGACATTGTAATATATTTGCAAAATAATAATCTAATATAAAAACCCAATATAAAATGGAAACATTAAAATATAAAGGATTTATCGGAAGCATCGAAGCCGAGCTTGAGGATGACACCCTTTATGGGAAGGTTCTGGGGCTTGACAAAGGCGTTTTGATAACCTACGAGGGACAAACCTTGTCAGAACTCAAGAAAGATTTTGTCAATGCTGTTGATGATTACATTGAACATTGCAAGGTAAACGGAATTGAACTTCACAAGTCATACAGTGGAAGTTTCAATGTAAGAATTCCAGTTGAGCTTCACGCTAAAGCAGCAGCAATGGCGCAAGCCGAAGGCATTTCGCTTAACGCTTTTGTGAAAGAAAGTTTGTTGAGGGCTGTGATGTAGGGATTTTATGGTTTCACATGACAATCTCATTGTATTTCAAAATTGTTTTCAGCCCTTTTCTGTAAAAATACTCTTTCACTTCTTTCTCTGAAAGCTCCGATGCCGCTAAGAAGAAGTCGCCGCCCCATGCACCGAGTGATTTGATAACACCTTGAAAATCAGGATAATACGACTTCAATGAAGGCTGCTCAAGACAGTGGCTCATGATGTCTTCGTGACGAGTCAGGAGATCGCAAAAATCGTTGAAAGACGTGGCTTTAACGAGAGTATCGGAAATCTCAGAGATTTCAGAAACCTCAGATGAAAAATCCATTGTTTTTGCTCTTTCCTTAAACGATTTCACTTCTTTTCCGGAGCTCTGCTTGTGCCCCTGATAGACGAAATACAGTTTATCTGCAAACGCAGGTTTAAAATCGACTTTTTCAACGATTGGATCGCCGTTAATAAGCTGATAAATTATTGGTTGTGAGGCTGTTGCGCAAGCGATGTCATATCCCGAGCCGCCCATGGTCATCTTCAAAAGCTCGTATGGATTCACGTTTGCCCATTGTGCGAGCAAAGAAATCAAGGTAGAGCTGCTTCCGAGGCCCCAGTCTTTGTCGAATTCCAACCGAGTGGTGAAAAAGTAATCGTTTTCATCTTGTAAGATGCTGGGATTCAATGTTTTGATAGCCTTGAAAATCCTGCTCAGGTTGTCGGCTTTGTCCATGTCGTCGGAGGCGTGGACGGTGAAGTCGTGCTTGCTGAAGATTAAGGCGAACCAGAATCCTTTTGGGGTGTAGGAGTCCCAGTGAATCATCCCGTTGCGGTCGTTGATGGTGGTGACCTCGAGCGACTGTCCCAGATTCAACGGCAATGCCAGCGCACGAGCGCCTTGCAGGACGAGGTATTCGCCTGAAAGAAGGAATTTGCCGTTGTTGTGATATCTGTTCATTGTATTGTTTTGTCATTTCGAGCTTGTCGAGAAATCCTCTTTTAACGTTAACAATTTAATGATTTCGTTAAACAAGGATTTATTCGCCTTTGGCGAATGCTTTCGCAAGCTCAGGTCTCCATTTCGCTTCGCTTCAGTCGAAATGACGGTTTATTTGTTGTTTTTCAAAAATTCCTCAACACCAGCGTAAGTTACAGTTTTATCTTTAAAATATACAAGCGCTGCCGCTTTCTGCTCATCAGTGGCTCCCAATTGGTTGAGGATGTTGGCAAGGTGCATCTTCATGTGACCTTGCTGTATTCCTTTGGTAGTCAACGACTTGACGGCGGCGTAGTTGTTGGCGAGTCCCATGGTGGCGGCTATCGTCATCAATTCGGGTGCTGATGGATGTCCTAAAAGCTCCAATGACTCTTTTGCGAGAGGGTGGAGGCTCGTCAAGCCACCGATGGTGCCGAGAGCTATCGGGACCTCAAGCCAGAACTTGAAAATGCCGTCTTTGATCTCGCATGAGCTGAGCGACTCATAATGTCCGTTGCGTGAGGCGTAGGCGTGACCTGCTGCCTCTGTAGCGCGGAAGTCGTTGCCGGTGGCTATCACAACAGCGTCGATGCCGTTGTATATACCTTTGTTATGTGTCGTTGCACGATATTCGTCGATATGAGCGATGTCGACCGCCTTCTTGAATTTCTCCGCAAAGCCTTGACCGTCAAGGTGTTCGTCGACGCCGTCGAGGTCGTAGACGGGGCACTCGACCCACACTTTGACACGGCAATTAGGGGTGTAGTTCGACAAAATCGCCATCACGATCTCGATGTTTTCGCCACGACGGAGGAAGAAGTCCTGCAAGGTGTGACCGAAGGTCTCGAGGCACGAATTGATGAAGTTGGCGCCCATCGAGTCGCAGGTGTTGAACGTGACCCGTAGCTGATAGTAATCTGGAAGCTTGTCGGTGAAGTCAACTAATTGAATTTCAAGGATTCCACCGCCGCGTTTCTCCATTTTAGTGGTGATTTCTTTGGTTGAATTACGCAATTCGACTTCAATCTCAGGCATGAGTTTTTTGAGTGTCTCTTTGTTGCCTTTGTAGCAAAAATGCAGCTGTCCAACTTTTTGAACATCAATCACTTCTGCATGGAAACCGCCACGGTCGCCCCAGAATTTCGCGGCGGCGGACGCCGCCGCGACGACGCTGCTCTCCTCAATAACCATCGGCACCACATAAATCTTACCGTTGATAATCACATTGGGCGACACGCCGTACGGGATGTGGAAATTGGAGATGGTGTTCTCGCTGAACTCGTCAAACTGCTTCTGTTTCTCACTGTCGCTGTACCAAAAACCTTTCAAAAGAGCAATAAACTCCCCTGGATTCTCAATGTATTCTGAAACAGCCTTCAACTTGTCCTCTTTCAGAAGCTTCGAAAATCCTTTGATGATCCGGTCGCGTTTCCTGAGTTTCTCTTCTTCCATAACAAAGTGCAAAATTAGTAAAAAATATTAATGTATTGAAATGATTTTTTATGTAAATTTGCTTCGATAAATATTGATTATCATAAATTATTAACAAATAAAATTTTCAACTATGAAAAAAATCTTTACCTTATTCTTTGCTATTGCGTTGAGTTTCAATATGATGGCTCAATGTCCATTGACAACAGCTGTCGACTTTACAGCTACAGACTGCCACGGAACAGAAGTGCATTTGTTTGATATCCTCGACGGCGGACAGTATGTTCTTATGGATTTCTTCTTTACCACATGCGGTCCATGTCAGCAGGCTACACCAAAAGTTGTTGAGTCATACTATGCTTTCGGCTGCAATATGTATGATGTGTTTTACATTGAGGTTTCAGTCTCTGATGGCGATGCAGCATGCCAGAATTGGGCGGCGAACTACGGCGTTGAATATCCTACAATCAGCACTGCAGGCGGTGGAGCTACTATCTGCAACTCATTATACCAAATTGGTCAGTATCCAACAGTGATTCTCATCGCTCCAGACCATTCAATTGTTATTCAAGACCTTTGGCCAATCAACAATGCACAGACTATCATCAACGCTTTGACACCTTACGGAATCCAGCAACACGACTGCACCGCACCGGTAACAGACCCTGAGGTGACGATTACTGTCGATCAGGCATTGGAGACTGAGATTACAGCCACATTTACACCAAATGCAGAATGTGCGGAATATCATTACACAATGGGTACCGAGAGCGAACTCGCACAATGGGCTGCATCTGCTGGACTCTCTCTCCCTGAATATGTTAACACATACGGTTTCCCAGCCGATATAGAACTGTCACATACCTTCACCGACCTTGAGCCAAACACAGAATATGTTATTTGTGCTGTCCCGGCTGATGCTGACGGCAATATTTACGAGATGGCTCAGACAACCGCAACTACAACTCCTGGCGGCGGCGAAATCATGCCTGACTTCACGGGTACAGATTTGGAAGGCAATGAGATTCATCTCTATGACATCCTCGACGCAGGTCAGTATGTGATTATAAATTTCTTCCTTGCCGGAGATCCTTACAGCCAAGATATCATGGGTGACATGGTTGAAGCTTATCATATGTATGGTTGCAACGAACATGACGTGTTCTTTATGGAAATAAGCCCTAATGGAGATGACAGCGCTTGCCAAACCTGGGTTGAGACTTACGGAGTGCAATATCCTACCATCAGTAGAGATGGCGGCGGCAACGACATAGCTCAAGCAATTCCTGTCGGTTATTATCCAACTATCATGCTCATTCGCCCTGACCATACCTTCGCCCAGCGTGACATTTATCCTCCAACACTTGACATGATGGTGCAATATATGAGTGCAGAAAGCATTCAGCAGTATGATTGCGATGATTCAGTTGATGAAATGGATGCCGGCAAAGTCACTCTTTATCCAAATCCTGCCGATAATTTCTTGAAGATTAACGGCGAAAATCTTGGCAATGTAATGATTTACAATGCAATGGGTCAGAAAGTTGCTGAGTTTGTCGCTGGTGATGAGTTGAATCTTGCCACATCCGATTTTGAAAATGGCGTTTATTTTGTGAAAGTTGGAGATAAGACCCAGAGATTTGTCGTAACACATTAATAGATAACAGATAAAAGATAACAGATAACAAAGGTCTGATGAAAATATTAGTTCTTCGTTCTTCGTTTCAAAGCGACGATTTTGTTAAGACAGAATACGCTGAATTGTTGGATTTACTGAAAAGCAGATGCAATGCTGAGATTTTAATTGTCAGTGACAACAATGTGGAGATGTTTCCTGAAACGTCTTTAGACAGGGTGAGTTGCGTGATGATTGCCACCGGTGGCGTGGAAAATCTGTTCAAGACCATCTGGTCAAAGGGCATGATGAAAACCACCACATTGATTGCCGACGGTCGCAACAATTCATTGGCGGCAGCTCTTGAGATTCTGTCATATCTGTCGGAAAAAGGCGAGGAGGGTAGGATCATTCACGGAACGAACAATGAAATAGTAAAAGAAATATTGGAAAACGTCGTAGAGACGCGCCTTGGCGCGTCTCTACCGTTCATCGGCACCCGCATCGGCTTGTTTGGCAAACCTTCCGACTGGTTGATTGCCAGCGGCGTCGACTATGATTATCTGCGTGAATATTATGGCATTGAAACGGTTTTCATTGATTTGCAACGTTTGATTGATGAAATCAAAATGTCGGACCCTTACGTCGCCATCAAGAAGATTTGTCAGGAAGAACGTCTGGACGCTATGACAATACGTTGCTTCGACATCATAAAGGCATGTAATACAACGAGTTGCTTGGCTTTGGCGAAGCTCAACGACGAAGGTATAGTGGCTGGTTGCGAAGGCGACATGCAGACTCTGATGACCATGCTTCTTGCCAAGAAACTGTGCAATGAGCCGGCATTCATGGCAAATCCTTCAATCCTTACTGATAAAACCACCATGTTTGCCCACTGCACCGTGCCGTTGTCGATGTGTTACAGAACGACGATGCGTACTCATTTCGAGTCAGAAATCGGCGTGGCAGTGCAAGGTGACATGCCGCTGACCGACTATACCATCATGAAATGGGGTGGAAGACGCTTGAATAAGATGTTTGTGACTGAAGCGAAAGCCATAAAAAATGAGTACAGCAATCATTTTTGCCGTACTCAAATTACTTTTGATATAAATCTTAAGCCGTATCTCTTGAATCATTCCATCGGCAATCATCACGTCATCATCAAAGGACGGCATGCCGCTGAGATTAGAAGATTTATGAAAGAGAACGGTATTAAATAGTTTAGAGTTTAAAGTGTAGAGTTTAGAGTAGTTTAGAGTGGAAAGTTGAAAGTATAAAGAGCGCGAAGCGACAAATCAGCCGCTTCGCGCTACTATTTTAACTTTAAACTAGAATTACATCATTCCGGGCATTCCGCCGCCCATTGGAGGCATCTGTGGTGCCGGGTTCTCCTCTTTGTGGTTGGAGATGACGCATTCTGTTGTCAGGAGCATACCTGCGATTGATGCTGCATTTTCGAGTGCCACTCTCGACACCTTAACTGGGTCGATAACACCTGTCTTGAGCATGTTCTCGTAAGTCTCTGTACGTGCGTTGAAGCCGTAATCGCCCTTGCCCATAGCCACCTTGTTGACGACCACTGAGCCTTCGAGACCGGCGTTCTCAACGATCTGACGGAGAGGTTCTTCCAGAGCGCGTTTGATGATGCAGATACCAGTTGTCTCATCGTCGTTGTCGCCTTTCATCTTCTCCAAAGCCTTGATAGCTCTGATGAATCCGACGCCACCGCCTGGGATGATACCTTCTTCGATAGCTGCGCGTGTTGCGTTCAAAGCGTCTTCAACACGGTCTTTCTTTTCTTTCATCTCGACTTCTGATGCTGCACCGACGTGGATGACTGCTACGCCACCAGCGATCTTTGCGAGTCTCTCCTGAAGTTTCTCGCGATCGTAGTCTGATGTTGTTGTAGCGATCTGTGATCTGATCTGTGCTGCACGACCCTGGATGTTTTCTTTCTCACCGTGACCGTTGACGATTGTTGTGTTGTCTTTTGTGACAGTGATCTTGTCGCATGAGCCGAGTTCTGCCAATGTGGCATCTTCAAGACGATAGCCTTTTTCCTCGCTGATGACTGTGCCGCCTGTGAGGATAGCGATGTCTTCAAGCATCTCTTTACGTCTGTCACCAAAGCCAGGAGCCTTAACTGCCACGACCTTCAATGAGCCACGTAAGCGGTTGACGACCAATGTTGCAAGTGCTTCACTGTCAATATCTTCAGCGATGATCAACAATGCACGACCTGTCTGTAATGTCTTCTCCAACACTGGGAGAAGGTCTTTCATCACGCTGACTTTCTTGTCGTAGATGAGGATGTATGGGTTGTCATAGACAGCTTCCATCTTCTCTGTGTCGGTGACGAAATATGGTGAGATGTAACCGCGGTCGAACTGCATACCTTCGACGACGTCAACGTATGTCTCGATACCTTTTGAGTCTTCAACTGTGATAACACCTTCTTTCTTCACTTTACCCATTGCCTCGGCGATGAGTGAACCGATTGTTGAGTCGTTGTTAGCAGAAATTGTTGCAACCTGCTGGATTTTCTCGTTGTTGTCGCCAACGATCTCTGACTGTGCCTTCAGTGATTCAACGACTTTAGCAACTGCCTTGTCGATACCGCGTTTGAGGTCCATAGGGTTTGCGCCAGCGATGACGTTCTTCAAACCTGTTGCCACGATTGACTGTGCCAACACTGTAGCTGTTGTGGTACCATCACCTGCGAGGTCGTTGGTCTTCGAAGCGACTTCTTTCACGAGCTGAGCGCCCATGTTTTCAACTGGGTCGGAGAGTTCGATTTCTTTTGCCACTGTCACGCCATCCTTTGTGATATGAGGAGCGCCGTATGATTTCTCGATAATGACGTTACGACCTTTAGGTCCGAGGGTCACTTTCACTGCGTTTGCCAATGCGTCGACGCCTTTTTTAAGACCGTCGCGTGCATCAAGATTGAACATTATATCTTTTGCCATGACTTTGATTTTTAATTATTTACAAATTTAGATGATTGCTATAATATCGTTTTCACGCATAATCATGTAGTCTTTTCCATCGAGATGGAACTCGGTGCCTGCATATTTGCCATAGATAACGGTGTCGCCGACTTTCACGGTGATAGGGTTGTCTTTTGTGCCAGGACCGACGGCAACTACTGTGCCCTGCTGTGGTTTTTCCTTAGCTGTGTCAGGGATGATGATTCCGCTTGCTGTTTTCTGTTCTGCGACAGCCGGCTCAATGACGACGCGGTCTGCCAACGGTTTGATATTCAATTTTGCCATGATATTATATTTTTTAATTGTTATTTTCTTGCGAATTTTGTTTATCAAAAATCATTCCAAATGCGTTTTTGTCAGCTAAATGATAAAAAAAATGTCAGAACGTGTGACATTCTGACATTCTTTTTCTTGCTTATCGGATTATTCAGCTGCTTCTGTATCCTGAATCGGAAGAGGATTCTGGACCGGAACCTCAATCTGAGTACCTCTTGTAGCGCCTTCCACGTTTCTGTGAGAGACCGCAACACTTGAAGCGAGGCAGAACACAACCAAAAGAACTGCTAAAGTCCAAGTTGTTTTCTCCAAGAAGTCGGTAGTCTTGCGAACGCCAAGAATCTGGTTGTGTGACGAGAAGTTAGATGCCAATCCGCCACCTTTTGAATTCTGAACCAAAACAACCAACATCATCAAGAAACTGACGATAAGGATTAATACTGAAATTGTTACGTACATCGTCTTAAATATTAATTGTTTAACTTATTTTTTAACGTTTTAATTTGACCTGCAAAAATAATACTTTTTTCTGGATATTTTAATTTTAATTTTTCATAAATCGAAATTGCTTTTTCGTAATATCCTTGTTTTTCGTAAATCATTGCTAATGTTTCACTTACGATATTTTCTTGGTCAATGACAGATTCTTGGGCGGCAGAAATCGGGTTGAAAAACTCCTGTTTCGGACGAGAAATCGACGGGTTTTCGGCGATAAATTTGTCGATAATTTCCGCTTTTGACAGTTTTTTTTCTGTTTTTTTTGTCGTTTTTTTCTGTTTTTCGAGTTCCGCGATCTTGTTTTCGATGATGGCCTTCAGCTCGTCGAGAGATTTTCTCTTCTCTTCCAGCAGTGCCATCTCTCTGTTGAGGTCTTCCGGCGTGCCACCGAGGTCGATCTCAGGGATAAGGATGGTTTTTTCCGGAATCACTTCATTCTCAACAGGTTCCGGTACATATTCATCTGGAAGTTGGGTGCACAGTTTGCGCAGGATGTTTCTGTTTGGAGCCATCGCTGCTGCGCGTCGGAGCTGCTGCTGAGCTTGTGGGTGCTCGCTACGTTGCATGCCTGCGGCAAGCAACACCTGCGCCACCGTGAAGTAAGGATACTGCTTCACAAAAGCCTCAAGCTCGCTAACATCTAACCGTGTCAACCAATTATTTTCCAATGTTTACCAATTTACTACTGCCTTGTTGAAAATGTCTTCGCAAAGTTTATCGCAAATCGTGACCAGAATCTCCTCCTGAATTGCATTCAGATCCTGGGTGCTCGAATAATCCTCAAATTGCGAAAACTTCTGCTCAAAATTCTTTGATTCGTCGTATCTGTTGTAAAACCTGACATTCACAGTGATTGTGAGGCGGTTTAACGCTGCCATCTGGTCGCCTGTGATAGCGGTAGGTGCCGTCTTGTAGTCGATAATCTCGCCTTCGATGGCGAGGTCGCCGTTGTCACTCACCGCGTCGAGGGTGGTCTGATTCATGAAATAGTCACGCAAAGTGTTGGTAATCATATCGCTAAGCAACGGATTGACCAAGTTTGCGTTGTTCGGAAAATGCTGAACTGACACGGTTTTTGCCTCCGCCGGGATGCTCGCTCCTGTGAACGAATAAATTCCGCAGCCGGTCAGCATAAAAACCGCTATTAATATTAATAAGGTGTTAATTCGTTTTAGCATATTCCAACACATTTAAACATATTTTGCATAGCAACACATTGCGTGTCAGCGCATTACATTTTTATATCGTATTCCTTAATCTTTCTGTACAACGTTCTTTCGCTGATGCCGAGTTCCTTGGCAGCGTTTTTTCTCTTACCGTTATATTTGCGTAAAGCCTTGATAATCACTTCGTTTTCTTTATCTTGCAATGAGAGGCTGTCGTTAGCCTGTTTCTCATGAAGATACTCGACTTCAGCATCTTGTGTGTTGTCGTAGTCGATGACGGTTGTCGCCTTGATAGGGGTGATGTGCTGTTGTGCAACAGGTGTCGCCATCGGAATCTGTCCAGACGTGAGCTCATCGACGGTTTTACGAAGCTCTGTGATGTCTTTCTTCATGTCGAACAGCACCTTGTAAAGGATGTCGCGCTCGGAGATGGTGTCGGCTTTGCTTTCGTCTTTGATGATGACAGGTAGCGCTGTCTGCGTCGGGAGATAGTTTCTCAGAATCTCAGGTGTGATAACTCGTTCAGTCTCAATGATAGAGATCTGCTCGGTGACGTTTTTCAGCTGTCGGATGTTGCCGTCCCAGCGGTAGCTTTCGAGCATTGTGAGGGCTTCAGGCGTGAGCTGTACAGCCGGGATGTGGTATTTCTCGGCGAAGTCGGAAGCGAATTTTCTAAAAAGAAGTCTGATGTCTTCTTTTCTCTCGCGCAATGCCGGGATATGAATCGGGACGGTGTTCAAACGATAATACAAGTCCTCGCGGAAACGTCCTTTTTCTATAGCTGTCGGGATGTCGACATTTGTGGCAGCCACCACGCGCACGTTGGTTTTCTGAATCTTCGATGACCCGACCTTGATAAACTCGCCGTTTTCGAGCACTCTCAGCAGTCTTGCTTGTGTCGCTAAAGGCAACTCAGCCACTTCGTCGAGGAACAATGTGCCGCCGTCAGCCACCTCGAAGTAACCTTTTCGGGTGTCGTAAGCTCCTGTAAATGAGCCTTTTTCGTGACCGAAGAGCTCCGAGTCGATGGTGCCCTCAGGAATGGCGCCGCAGTTGATGGCGAAGTAAGGACCATGCTTGCGGGCGCTATTCTGGTGTATTATCTGCGGAAACACGTCCTTGCCAGTGCCGCTCTCTCCGTTGATGAACACGGTGAGGTCAGTAGCCGCCACCTGCACCGCCACCTCGATGGCGCGGTTCAGGTTCGGATCGTTGCCGATAATGCCGAATCGTTGCTTAATCGATTGAATGTCAATCATCTCAATGTAGCGTTAAGTTGTTGCTCGATAGCCTGCTGAATCCTTGCCATGGTCTTCTCAATGACCTTGTCGGTCAAGGTCTTCTGCTTATCTTGGATCGTGAAGCTGACAGCATACTGTTTCTTGCCTGCAGGAATCTTGTCACCTTCATAGATATCAAACAAATTCACTGATTTCAAGATGTTTTTCTCTGTCGCGAATGCCACATTTTTGATTTGCTCGAATGTCACGTTCTTATCCAAGACGAGGGCGAGGTCGCGGCGCACGCTCGGGAACTTCGGCAGTGCCTCGAAGCTGATGGTCTTTAAGCCTTTGATGACTTTCAAGACAGCATCCCAATCGAAGGTGGCATGGAAGACTTCTTTCTTCACGTCGAACATCTTCAAGGTCTTGGCGTTGATCTTGCCGATGGTTGCCAACTCGTTGTTATTCAATGAATAAACTATCGAATAATCGTAATGTGACACTGTGCCTTCGTTCATCTGGAGCTCGTCGACGTTGATGCCGATTTTGTGGAAGATGCCGAGGACATATTTCTTCAAGTCGTAGAATGAGAGGCTCATCGGCTTGCCATTCCATGACTCTTCTCTGTCGTTGCCGGTGATGAGCAAATCGAGACGGAAGTTCTCGTTATAAGGGTTGAGAGGCTTCTGCTCTGTTGCTTTGTTGGCGGCGTTGAAGCTATAGACGTTGCCGAACTCGAAGAACTTCATGTCGAAGTTCTTGAAGCTTTGGTTACGAGCGATGCTCTCGAGTCCGCCGAACAGAAGCGACTGGCGCATCACGTCGAGGTCGGAGCTCAACGGGTTGAGAATCTTCACGTTGTTGGCCTCGTCGAAGCTGTCGAGGTCTCTTGTATATGCCGATTTCGTGAGAGAGTTGTTCATTATCTCATAGAAACCGTTGGATGCCAGCATGATAGAGATTTCTTTCTGAATCTTCTCTTTGTCAGGTTTGTTGTTGACGTTGATGCTGGCGTTGATTTTTGTAGGGATGGCGATGTTATCGTAGCCGTAGATGCGGAGGATTTCCTCTACGAGGTCGGCTGGACGGTAGACATCGACTTTGCATGTCGGCACATCGACGGTGACGTAGGCATCGGTGAGTTCAACCACTTGACAGTCAAGGTCTTTGAGGATATTGGCAGCCACTTCTTTCTCGATATTCTGACCTGCAATCTTGTTGAGATAATCGAATTTAAGCTGCACGCGCACAGGTGTGAAGTCGCCGTTGACCACGTCTTTCACCTCTGATGACACGGTGCCGCCAGCGAGTTCTTTTACCAGCAATGCGGCGCGTTTGAGGGCGTACATGGTGATGTTAGGGTCGCAGCCACGCTCGTAGCGGAAGCTTGCATCTGTCTGAAGTCCGTGGAAACGTGCGGTTTTACGGATAGAGGTAGGGTTGAAGTAAGCGCTCTCGATGAACACATTTTTGGTCTCCTCTGTGACGCCTGAGTCGAGGCCGCCGAACACGCCGGCGATGCACATTGGCTCTTCGGCGTTGCAAATCATGAGGTTGGTGTCGCTGAGCTTACGCTGCACGCCGTCCAAGGTAGTGAATGGGGTGTCTTTTGCCAAGCATTTGACAATCACCTTCTTGCCTTTGATTTTGTCGGCGTCGAAGATATGCATTGGCTGGCCGACTTCCATCAACACGAAGTTGGAGATATCGACGATGTTGTTGATTGAGCGGAGGCCGACTGCTTCGAGGCGGTTTTTGAGCCATGCCGGTGAAGGACCGACTTTCACGCCGCTGACGGTGACGCCGCTGTAGCGTGGGCAGTTCTTGGTGTCTTCCACGATGACTTCGATGTCGTTGCTGGTGTTTTCCACCTTGAAAGCGTCGACAGAAGGGCGTTCGATCTTATATTGACGAGTGTTGTTTTTATGGTTGAGGGCAGCCACGAGGTCGCGGTCGCATCCGATGTGCGATGTGGCGTCGGAACGGTTGGCGGTGAGGCCTATCTCGTAGGTGTAGTCTTCTTCCACAGGGAAGTAAAACGAGGCAGGCTTGCCCACTTCGTAGTTGTCGGGAAGCACCATGATGCCTTCGTGAGAAGCGCCGAGTTGAAGCTCGTCTTCGGCGCATATCATGCCTTCCGACACCTCGCCGCGGATCTTGCCTTTCTTGATGGTGAAGTGCTCGTCGCCGCTCCACAGCTCGCATCCTATTGTTGCCACTAACACTTTCTGTCCGGCTGCCACGTTAGGGGCGCCGCACACGATATGCAGAGGCTCAGCCTGACCGACGTCGACGGTGGTGATGTGAAGATGGTCGGAGTTAGGGTGGTCGATGCATGTGAGCACTTTTCCGACGACGACGCCTTTCAAGCCGCCTTTCACCGACTCATAACGTGTCATGTCTTCAACTTCGAGACCTGTTCCGGTCAACGTTTTTCCAAGTTCTTCAGCTGGTAAATCGCACTGAATGTACTGCTTAAGCCAATTATATGATATTTTCATTTTATAAATGTTTATTATTCAATAGCATGAGATTCCTCGACTCCACTTCGTTTCGCTCGGAATGACAATTACAAACTGCAAAGATACAAAATTCTGACAAAATGTCAGGTAAAAAAATAAAAAAATAATTCTTCACCGTTCATAAATATCTTCCAACTTTCTTTTTCTTTTCTTTGTGTATTTTGCTTTAACTATTTCGTATGAGTTCTGGATTAGTTCTATTATTCTTTTGTTAACCTCTCTATCAGTTCTTTATGTTGAGGAAAAAGCTGAAGAAGATTGGATTTCCTTGCCAATTCAAAGTTTTCAAAGCTGAAAGCGGGTCCGACAGCACATCCAACGAGGCAAAATCCCTGCTTCGATGGAATTTCAGCAGCAAACCATTGTTCAGGCATGATGACAACTTGCATTTCATGATCTGTTGAAAGCTTATGTATGCTGAGTTTGCCATCTTGATCAATCACATAAATATTAAGTGGCTCGCCGTCATGATAATACCAGATTTCAACCACGCCATGAAGTCTATGAAAGGCTGAGATATCGTTGGCAGTGAGCATATAATAAATGGTTGAGACATCCTTTTTTCCTGTTGCATCGTTGCCATAAAGCTGACGATAATAGCCTCCTTCCGGATGAGGAAGAAGCCCAAGTTTTTCGATATAGTTGTTAATTGTCATTTATATTTATATTTCCCGCTGAGGATTTTTGCTCTCAATCCTTTCACGGCCGGTTTGTAATAAGAGACTTCCAGTGCACCGCCTTCGCTGAACGTTTGTCTCAGTCTATCGCTCGTTATCGCCATTACTAGATTATTTCCTGCAAAGATAATGATTTTTCCGATACTAACAGAATTACCGTATAATATTGTAGATATCCAGGCTTTTGCCTTTTGAAAAATATGCCTGATTCACAGCTTCTATTATCTGTGGGCAACTATCCTCATCTTTATCTGCACCATAAAGAGTATCAACTACTTGTTCGTTAATTGTGTAAACGAAATATGGTGGAGTTCCATCATGCCAGATTGCTTCAGTATGAAGTATCTCTTTGAAAATGCCATTCTTAAGCTGGATGATGTGGTCGCCATACGAACCATGGTGAGCATAACCATTATCAATCAAGCCGCTTCGTTCAATATAGCGTGGTGACCAATAACTAATGTACTCCGAAACATAACCTTTGTACTGTGACAGAATGATTGCTCCTTCGCCAAAGCATGTGCCAAACAAGCACAATTCAGGAATATCGTCATCATCAATATAACAAAGGAATGTTTTCGTATAAGCACTGGTATCTATGTTATCGTTTATATAAGAAGTATAATAGCTCATCCATTTAGTACTTGCTAAATCTGCTCTGCTTTTTTTCTGTCTTGTTCTGTTGATAAGGTCATCGATTTGATATAAATAATATGCTTTTGTGTTCTCGTCGTCGAAATTTTTAATCACGCAATTTCTTAATGAATACATATTTTTCAAAGCATTGTCAAACTCCTTTAATATCAAATAGATTTCTGATATGTGATTTAAATACAAATATTCGGCATCAGGCTCATCATACAAACTAATGAGAACATCTTTGTAAATATCAGCCAGCTCCAAAGCCCTTTCTCGGTTATTAACGTTTGCATATAAAAAACTGAGATAACGTGTAAGTTCTTCATAATGTTCAGGCAAATAATCATCATCACTATGAATAGCATAGGATGTGAGCCAAAAATCTTCTTCTAATAGTTTGATACATTTTTCATGAGCTTCAACTTCAGGATAATAATCATACATCATATCAGTAAATACATGGTAATCAACATTAAATAAAATCTCCGTGGTTTCGAGAACAACATATAAAGAAAAATGATGATCTATATATAAATCCAAGCACTCTTTCCATTTTTTCTTTGAAGCCAAGTCCATTATTGAAAGCCATATTTTTGCTTCCGCATCATACAAACTATCACCATATTCTTTATATTTTTGATTAAATTCAGACAGTGGTTGTCCCTCCCTGATTCCTTTGAAATATACTCTACTAGAATCAATCATTAGTAAATTGTAGTAGCCAGGATTGTCGATGGTATCTTCAGAGTTATATGGATAATACTTGGCAAGATTAGGTTCTCTAACCGGCTTTTGGCGCTGTTCAAAACAAGAAACAAGGCTAATAAGAGCAATGATTGCTAGGAATTTGGTTGTTTTCATTTTATTGTTATTCTAAAAAAATGATGAAATTGTCATGTTTAGCATTATGACTTTACCTTCTTCATTGAAATCTGCGACGAAGCCACCTTGATCATCTAATTGACCATTAACCTTGTGAACAAGTAAGGCTTTTGAATGATATTGGCCATTAACAATTTGAAATTCAAAAGTCATTCCTGAATTCTTCATGGTTTGGAGTTTGCCTCTAAGATAATCCAAATAATCTTCTTTTGAAGTTAATTCTTGGAACACCCAATATGAGGCGTAATGCATGTCATTTGCTAAATATTCTTCAACGATTGAGGTATCGTAAGTTTGATAAGCCTCTGCTATTTTTTTAAGAAATAATTCTTCCATGGTTGTTATAATTTTAGTGTTCAATATTTTCAATTTCTATATTACGTAGCTTTCTGAAGAGTTGTTTGAACTCGACACTCGTTTTGTCGATATCGGTTAAAAACTTTTCAAAATCGCTGTCCGAAATTGTTTTGTCGTTGAAAGCGTTGACCAATACGTTTTCTTCATCTTCCACTTCCTCGTCTTCTTCAACCTCTATTGTGATGTTGTCCTTTATAGCATCCGATCTCATCATAAGATAAGCTGGAATGTATTGTGGACAGAGTTTAATCAAATGCTTTCCTTCATCCCAAACCGAACGATCCAGTTTTTGATTCAGTTTCATTTCGAAAAGATATTGCTTCTTGTCTATTGATTTTGGATCATCGGGGTCTTTAGCGGTCTCTTTCATTTTTTCAATCATATCCGAGGCTTTTTCATATTGTTCCAATGCATAAAGAGCGCGGGCTTTAATAAACATTGCTTCCATGCAGGCTTTTCTATCCAAAACCATATTGGCATAACCAATTGCTTCCTGATAGCGTTCACTATACAAACAGATAACAGCATTAAGGAAATTACACGTCATACTACAATCCTTTAAAAGGCCGACATCCTTTGTTTCTCCAATCAGACAGGCATCATCCAACATGACATCAAACATCTTTTTAGCCATAAGTGCAGCGTTGCGATAATCGCCTTTTTTGATTTTCTCAAGTGTATATGACAGGCAAATTTTAGCTGCACCGTTATAGTCGTTGTTGAAAAAGCATTTTGAGAATTGTCCACCAAAAATCAGCTCTTCGTCTATCATAGGCACATCATTGAAAGAATTTGCAAATGCTTTTACCTCTGAACTTTGTAGAATATGATAAGGACACAATTTGGTGCTCATAGTCAGGCCTTCCAATGTGCGCATACGACTGATGGCAACGTATGTTTGACCTGCTGCAAATACTCCCTTTGATAAATCAAAATGCATCCTGTCGAATGTCATTCCTTGCGATTTGTGAACTGTTATTGCCCATGCAAGTTTGATGGGGTATTGGACAAACGTACCGACCACTGTTGATTCAATTTTGTTGGTCTCCGGATTATAGACACTTTCCTTGCTCTCCCATTTCATTTGCTCAACCTCCAATTCTTTGCCATCCTCTAACACTACCTTTATCTCTTTCTCACCAAGCTTGGTTACTTTGGCAATAGTTCCATTAACAACTCCTTTGTGATAATCATTGCGACAGAAAATAACTTGAGCGCCTACTTTTAGATTTAATTCAACTGGCGCAGTTACATCTTGAGGTCTGAATTTCCCATTGACTTCAGCCTCATAAGTAAACATTTTCGATTCTATTTCAGCTAAGCGCATAGTGTTGATATTTTCAACAACATCATTTCTAGCGGCCAATGTCACAGAGAAATCTCCGACTTTATTATCAGCACTAACCCGCTCATTGAGAATCTCGAAATCTTTTGCCGTGTTCTCACCCACTCTCATGCGGTCGAGAATAGACAAAAATGGCTCGTTTTTCTGACGATACACTATTTGGAACTCTATTTTTGGCAAGTTCATCCGTTTCATCACATCTGCCTTATAGAAATAAGGGGTGCCGTTTCCATAAAGAGCTCTAAGCATGACCTCATCGGCTGAGTTTTGTTTGACGACAGGTGGCAACTGGAATAAATCGCCTACAAAAATAATTTGCTTTCCACCAAATGGCAGATGCGAATGGGTTAATGAACGGAGAAATCTATCCATGCCGTCAACCATATCGGCTCTTACCATCGATGCTTCATCAACGATGATTGTGTGTGTTTTCTCCAATAAAAGGCGTTTTTCTCTCGACACTTCCATTTGAGTGCGTGGACCGATAACTTCCAGCGGAAAACCAAAGAATGAATGAATTGTCTGCCCACCTACATTGAGAGCGGCTATTCCCGTTGGAGCCAACACAAGGAAGTTTTTATCAATCCCTTCCTGAATACGCTTTACAAAAGTAGTTTTACCTGTACCGGCTTTACCTGTAATAAACAAGCAGGTATTAGTATTGGCAATAAGATCATAAGCTTTTTGCTGCTCATTGTTGTTGCTGTCGAATTCTACTTTTGCAATCTCCATACAGATGGTTTATTATCTTTTTCGATTGCAAAAGTAAAAATACACCGCGCAACCAATTTGCGCAATGATTAATTAAATATTTATTCATTTTTATATCTTTGCAAAAAAATATTATATGGATCCATTTATGAAATATTCAGGGAAACATGTGTTCCACTTTACGAGATTTGATTCTGCATTGAGAATCATTGCGACCAAAACTTTGAAATTTGGACGCTTTGAGAATATGAATGATATTGCTGAAGTGAAAAAAGCTGTTTATGGTATGGTTCCTGCAGATATAATAAACGATGAGTTATCGAAATATCAATCCATAAGTCTTACATTAGACAATTCTTTGCGCCGTGGCTTTAAGATTGATCCCTTGTGGGGACACTATGCACAAGGAGGTAATGGGGTATGCTTAGTTTTTGATATAGACAAGTTATCACAAAATGTTATCGAACAATTCGGTAAAAAAGCAACAATTGCTAAAATCCGTTATTCATCTAAACACTCAAATGCAGTATTCACAAAAGGAGATTCCCAGATGGAGGTTGAAAAGTATATTAAACATAATCTCAAAAGTGTTTTTTTCACAAAATCTCTTGATTGGAAATATGAACAGGAACTGAGAATTTTAATCAAAGAAGACGAAACAAATGATAAATACCTTTATTGGGATGATGCATTAGTAGCCGTAATCCTTTGTCTACCTAAAATATACGATTATAAAGAGTCATCTGAATTCAAAATATTGAAAT
Source organism: uncultured Bacteroidales bacterium (assembly GCA_905234275.1). Classification (GTDB taxonomy): domain Bacteria; phylum Bacteroidota; class Bacteroidia; order Bacteroidales; family F082; genus Limimorpha. The sequence continues at coordinate 138,305 of CAJOHD010000002.1, forward strand.
CAATGTTAGCAGATACACCTATTCTCAATTATACTACATCTTTGGGGAACAAAGAGTTACTTGATGAAAATGGGGAAAAAGTATGTGATATTCCTGGAAAGGATTTACAAATACTCTATGAATGAGACACTCCTTAATCCACTAAATCAAACAATCGATTATCCTTAACACCACATATAAACTTATCTGGAGCTTCTTGAATATGCTTTTTTACAGATGCAATCCAATTTATGCTCTTTGTAAAATCTTTCCTGCAATCCCCTAATAATCTTGGAAATACTATTGAAATTACTGGATTGTTTTTTGTTATATAGCCTCTGCCGTCAAATATATCTAATCCATCTTCAGAGTCAATTGAAAAAGTATTTGACAACACGTGTCTACTATGGAATGACTCAATGTCAGGATTATAACCAGTCTCAGTATAAACTATGCAAAGTTTGAAAGACAGTTCCTTCTTGATTCTTTTGAGACATTTTTTAAATTTTTCATATGCACGCTTAATATCATCAGGATTGTCCAAACTGCTAATTATTGTTAAATGAAAGTCTATTTTTAGTTGATTAGGGATAATGGCATCTAATAATGATTCCATGTTATTCGTCAACCCGGGAAAAGAAACACATCCCTCTGAATCAACCATCTTTTTCTTGATTATGTAAGGGTCTATAATGATAATAGAGTTACATGGATTAGCCAATTTATCTTTAAATGAATCATATCTATGAGGATAAGGTATATTTCTGTACATGTCAATTCCATCTCCCACAAACAAATTGCGTCTATTATGTATGGACTCTGCACTCAACGCAATCACACCAAACTCTTTTTCAATATAATTACATGCTGTTGCTGTACTGGCCAACATGTATGTTGCGCACAAATCTTCTATGGAAGAATCATTATTAAGACCATTGACTTTTTTAGAAATGTAATTGGTATCGCAAGGTGTTGGTTGTTGTTCCTTCAGAAGCAAATTTTGTAAGAATTCATCCTGTTGAATCAGTTCAATAGGAATATCTGTGATAACTTTTGAATCCTCAAGAACATCTGATATTTCCAACTGAGACCTTATCCCCTCCTTGGAACTATCAGATTGTAATTTCTGCCAAAACCCTAATTCTATATATGTTGTTGAGTTCATGATAAAACATTCTTCGATTTATATAATTTAATTGCTAGATTTAAAGCTTCATCGAAGAATCCAGAACCGAACTGACCAAGCAAACTTCCGTCATCATTAATTTTTATCTGGCGGTTGTGGGAAACACCATTTTCATCTTTCTCTACATAGTTTAGAGAAACATCATTTGAGGAGAGTTTGTTTTCTTTATCTGCAACCATCACCTGAAGCTTACGAATCAAGTACTCGCTATGAGTTTCTATGATGAAGTGGATATTATACTTCTGATAGGCCTCTACAAACATATCTGCCAATAATGATTGGTATTTTGGATGAAGATGAATTTCGGGTTCCTCAACACAGATAAAATAAGGCTTATCGTGTTCAAGCATCATATTGTCAATATTTAACAACAATGTGAAAAATTGTGTAATTCCATAACCTTCATCGGCAAGCAAAACCCATTGCTCTTTATCTTTGATTTGCTCTTGTTCTTTAACAAGAAAAATCCTGACTAGGCCATCATCAGTTCCTTCAATAATAATTCTTTCACCGATTTCAAATTTTTCAATCCAGCGGTTGATAAATTGTCCGGGAAACACCCAGTTTATGCCAGGAATGTCAGGCCTTCCATTTCTAAAGCTTTTCTTTCTTTGGATGAAAAACTTTAATGCATTATTTAATTTATCTTTATCATCGACTGTATATAACCTACTAATCATTGCTGATGAAGAACTGACATATTTTATATCTTTTATAAATGGAGGGTTTAATGTTTCTTCAGTAAGCATATTTAAAAAGACTTTATCATTAAGAGTATATCCCCATTCCTCTAATCCCATATTACCTCCAAATACTCTTTTGGTTTCATTAGAGCCCCATTTTCGATAGATGTCCATTCTTTTTAAAGTATGGCATTCTTCTACTTCTATTCGGCAATCCTCTTCAAACTTATCAAATACTTCTTTTGTAATATCGCTTTCTTCTACTCTTTTCCTGGCCTTTTCTAAATCTGATATAGCTTTATCATAATCTTTATGTATGCGATGTTGAAAGTCTTCATAATCTTCCCAATCTTTATACCCCTCCTGACGTTGTTGGAACAATTCCCATTTGTTTTTAGCCTCATCATATTCTTTTCTTTTTGAGTAATACTCACTAAGAATATCCAAATGATTTATTGCTTTTTGTAGACAATCCCGATTAAAGCATTCATCCTCTTCTAAAAACCGTTGGTTATACGTATTCTTAACACCTAAGCCCTTACCATAAATCAATGCTCCATCACTCTTTTTAATATATAATCCAATAAGTTGACCATTATGCAGCAAATCTTTTTCGTCTTCCTTATAAAGTCTAACAACACTGATTTTATCCTTTAAAAGAGAAGACCAAATGTCATATGATAATTCTATTAAACCATCTTTTGTTTTTTTGTTTAAAATTTTTGTGTAATTACCTAAACACAGATCTTTAGCTGACACCAATAAATCAACGCCACTAACATTTTCAATAATAGTTGAAAAATGTTCGTCAAATTCATTCATAGTTGTCTCTGTAGCTTGACTTAAAAGCATCAACGCCTTCACCAACGAGCTCTTTCCAGCACTATTGCATCCTGTTAACACTGTAATAGGTGCAAGTTCAAAATCGGCACCGTCTTCGCCAAATGAACGGAAGTTTTTAAGACTAAAAATTGGGTTCATGTTTTTATTACTCATATCTCGTTATTATTTGTTTTCATTTGCAAAAGTAAAACCATCTCACGCAACCAATTTGCGTGGGATGAAATTTAATCTTTTTTGTTATTATATGCTTGATACATTTCGTTTACTCGTTGAATTACACGACTGCGTATATCATCCGGCGAAAGCACTATCAGGTCTTTGCCAAAAGATGTCAATTCACGAATAAGCTCATAGTTTTCGACGCATTCTATTGAGAAGAAATATCCTCCTTCGAGCATCGGATATTGTTGGCGAAGTGTTTCTTCTTTTTCTCCTTTGTAATGGCGTTGAGATTCGTGAAGCGGTTTGGTTTTGACAAAATCTTTTGACACATCACTAACCCAAAACAGAATGGTTTGCAATGGACGGTCGTCGTATAAAGTTACACCTATGATATCTTCAAAGCGTTCGTTAATATCTCCATCGTAAGGAACGTATTTGTATGCCGGTAATGGAACTACTTTGTCAATACGATCTAGACTGAAGATTAGCAGTTTGCTCGTGTCGGTAGCAGCCGCAATGAGATACCAGCGTCGGTTGTATTCTTTCAACAAATAAGGATGGAGAATGACCTGCTTAACATTGTCGGCATCAGCAAATGTATGAAAGTAAAGCTCAATAACCTGCTGCTGCGATATAGCGGTAAACAGCTCACCTAACAAGGTGGAGTTTTCCAAAGGATTCTTTGTGAAAGAGATGATTTTTCGTGCATCTTTGATATTAAGACTTGACCTTAATTGTTCCAAACCTTCGAGATGGGGAAGTCCATCGAACTGGCCAAGAAGCGAAAATGCTTCACGGAGGAGATATTTCTCATCGTCGGTAAGTTCCTTTTTGAAGATTGAAAAAGACGGATCGGCATAGCGTAAGCAGTCTTTCTTTACGGTTAGGTTTGGATTGTTTTTGCTTACTGCATCTACCTGATAGCGTTCAATTTCAGCAAGAAATGGACCGCTGTTTTCAATATAATTGATATCGTATTGAATTGTACGGATGCTGGCTTTAAGTTTCCGCTCCTTAAGTTCTTCGTTTACCAATTCACATAAATCGGCCACAGAATAGTTTCTGTAGCGATTAGCCAGAAGCTTATCGAGGATGTAGTATCGTGTGACTGCGTTTTTATTAGCTGGCATAATGCTTGTGTTTTGTCAATTACGATGCAAAAAAATAAATACGTTGCGCAATCTATTTGCGTCGAAATTGAACTGCAAAGATAAATAATAGTGATCAAAAATCAAAATTAATTGCAATTAAAATTTTTCCAAAAAACATGTCGAGGTATAAATTTTTATACCTATATTTGCAAAAAATTTAGTTTTATGCCAACATTAATGATATCTTTTGGAGTACGCTTTTTCTTCTATATGGATGAACATCAGCCGATTCACGTTCATGTGGATGGCAATGGGAAGAAAGCGAGAATTGTGCTTGAACCGACGGTTTGTTTGGATTATAATCACGGTTTCAAGGAACAGGAAATAAAGAAAATCCTTGACACTTGTGCGATTTATCGGGATGATTTTATTGAGGAATGGCACAAAAGGTTTGACTAATATAACCAAGATGGAAAAAATAAAGAGCTTGTGGTTCGATGAGGATCGAATTTACATCAGAACGACCGAAAACCGTGTATTGAGCCGCCCGCTCGAGGCGTATATCGAGTTGCAAGAGGCTTCCGCGGAAGAGCGGAACGACTTCGTTATTGATAAAGACGGCGTTTCAATCCGTTGGGAGAAATTGGATGCCGACATGCACATCTCGAGTTTCTACGAAACGACGGAGCCGAATTATCGTAACGAAGTAGCTGAGATGTTCAACCGTTTTCCATGGCTGAACGTTTCTGAGGTCGCCAACGCCATCGGCATCAACAAAAGCCTATTGGCACGCTATATTTATGGTATCTCCAAACCCAGCGAGCAACGCCTGGATCAGATCCGTAAGGCATTACATGAAATGGGAAAGGAGCTGCAGACGGCGTGATTTTGCGCTCCATACAACAAAAATTCATATCTTACCTCGGAAACATTTAGACCACCTATTACAACTGAAGTATCGGATTATTCTCTAAATTATCAATAATAGTTCGATAAAGCATTACATCATTTACTTTGGTAATTGAAGAAACTCTTCTGCCGCCGTCTTTTGATGAGCCGCCGCAGTGAAATATCATCTCTTTTTTGGAGCCATAATCAATGAAAATATATCTGTCGTGATAGATTCCTCCTGTCCGTTAATAACAGATAATCGTTCTTGATGTTTGATTCGGTAAAATCTTTAACAACAACCGTCAGGTCAAATTGGACAATAAAGTCCTTCATTCGCTTGAAAAGCCTGATCAATTTTTTGCTTTGATCTACAGCGAGTTCGCCTTTAAGAACTGTCATAAGCATATAGATTCCTTGCTCGGTGAAAACATACGGAAGATACTGACGACCACCTCTCGTTTCAGGTTTTGAGGTCGAAATTTTCGACCTCAAAACATCATATTCGTTGGAAGTAAGTTGAAAACGCATATCTTCATCAAATCTCTCGATATTGTTTTTTACTTGCTCATTAAATCGTTTCGTAGAATATCCATAAATATCTGCCAAGTCGGCATCAATCATCACTTGAACCCCTCTGATGATGTAAATCTTTGATTTTAAATAATCTTCGTCATAAATTGACAATTCATTTGTTTTCATATTATACATTTTTAAATTTATTATACATTTCATTCCAAGTTCGTTTTTCAACGAATCTCATCTTTGATTAATAAATTTTACGATGCTTTTTGTTTTCTGATTCTGTAAATCGGTTGCAAATATACAAATAAAATTTCAATGGCATTTAATTTTGGCAAAAAAAACATAGAGACGCCACACTGTGACGTCTCTACATTTATCTGTTATCTAGTATCTGTTATCTTTTATCTAAAAAATCCCAGGAATTCTTATCCATTCGCGAGGTTCGGCGCAGGTCCTCTCGATGTCAGCGACGGTCTTCGGAATCGGTTTGCCCAAGATTCTGTTGCCTGTCTCGGTGATGAGGAGGTCGTCTTCGATGCGGATGCCGCCGAAGTCCTTGAATGACTCGAGTTTGTCGTAGTTGATGAAATCTTTATGTTTGCCTTCGGCTTTCCAGATGTCGATGAGGGTAGGGATGAAGTAGCATCCTGGCTCGTCGGTGACCACGAAGCCTGGTTTCAGCACCTTGCCGCAGCGGAGGCAGCTGAAGCCCTGCTGTGTCGAGCGCGGAGTCTCTTTGTTATATCCAACGTTGGTCTCGCCGAGGCCTTCCATGTCGTGCACGTCCATGCCCAGCATGTGGCCGAGGCCGTGAGGCTGGAACAGGAAATGTGCGCCGGCTGCCAATGCGTCGTCAACGTTGCCTTTCATAAGGCCGATGCCTTGCAAGCCTTCGATGAGCGTGCGGGCTGCGAGCTTATGCATCTCCATGTAGCGCATGCCTGGCTTGGTCTGTTTCGCCACTTCCATATTAGCTTTCAACACGATTTCATAAACATCGCGCTGGCGTGCGTTGAACTTGCCGCCGACAGGTGTGGTACGTGTGAAGTCGCTGTCGAGATAGTTTTCTGTCTCAGCTCCGCAGTCGCAAACCATCATACGGCCTTCTTTCAAAACATTGCCGTGATAGTGGTTGTGCAGAGTCTGACCGTCCATGCTCACGATGTTAGGGAACGAGATAGTTCCGCCTCTTGCGATGGCGATGCCTTCGATGGTGCCGCTGATCTCCTGCTCGATAACGCCCGGCTTACACATCTTCATAGCCGTGGTCTGCATGTAATATGCGGTGTCGGCAGCGAATTCCATCTCCTTGATCTCGATGTCGCTCTTGACTTCGCGTAAGCTCACGATAGCCTCGATGAGCAGCTGGCTCACGTAGTTTTTCACCTCGCTGGTGCAGATATCCATGAAGTTGGCAATCTTGATGGTCTGGTCGCCACGATATGTCGGTGTGGTATGAATCATGCGGCCTTTCTCCATCGCCTCACGGATATATTCCGGGAAACGGTTGATGTCACGGCAGTCTTTGATGCCAATCTTGTCGCCCTGCTCCTGCAACGACGGCAGCGGACCGCACCAGATCACGTCGTCGATGGTGACTTCCTGTCCGAAGAGAATCTCCTCGCCGCTTTCGAAGTCGATGACACCCACCAAATCAGGATGGTTCAACCCGAAGAAATATGCGAAGTTGCTGTCCTGACGGTAATGATAGGTGTTGTCAGGGTAGTTCATCGATGCCTCGTCGTTGGCGACGAAGAACGCGATGCCTTTATTCATCAGCTTTTTCAGGGCTGCTCTGTTTCTTACATAAAATTCTTTTGTAAACATAGTCGTATATTTTTAATTCTAATATTCGATTTTATCAGTCTTTTCAGACCACATACGGAATGAGCGCAGTGCCTCGTCGCGCAGCAGCGGAATCAACGGGACGGTGCGTTTTTCGATAGGACGGTCGAGTTCTTCATAGATGAAGTCGTCGGCAAAGTCGATGTCGCGTGCGTCTTTGCGGTTGTTACCGTAGAAAATTCTGCTGATGCGTGCCCAATAAATTGCTCCAAGGCACATCGGACACGGCTCGCAGGATGTATAGATGGTGCATCCCGAGAGGTCGAAGGTGCCGAGTTTGTGGCAAGCTCTGCGGATGGTGTTAACCTCAGCGTGTGCCGTTGGGTCGTTGTCGAGGGTCACAGAGTTGGAGTTGCCAGCGATGATCTCACCGTCTTTCACGATGACAGCTCCGAAAGGACCTCCGCCATGGGCAACACTCTCATCGGCAAGACGAATAGCCTCGCGCATGAACTCCTTATCTTTTTCTGTAATTTCCATAGTTAGAAGATCCATTTCAAACCAAGGCATGGCGACACGTTGAAGCCTTTGTTGTCAACGTATTCTTTACGCCAAGCACCTGCGAAGTTGTAAGCCAACTCGACTTCACCGCCTATATGGAGGTTAGGGCAGTTGAAGAACTGACCGATTTGGTACCAGATCTGTGGCTCGCTGATGAATACGCAGCTTGTCTCGTCAAATGTCGGGTTGCCGTTGGCATCGAGCACTGGATTGCCGTTAGCGTCAACGATGGCATTCCATTGCAGTGTCTCCCACCAGAAATCGGCGAAGCCGGAGAAGAAGAGACCTTTCACGCCGAACAAGTCGTCAATACCCCAGACGATGGTGAACTGTAACGGAGCATCTTGGTGTGCTTTGGCGATGGTCTTGTACAACACTTCAACTGTCAATCTGTACTTGAAATCTTTTGAATGCAGGAACCATTCGGCACCGAAGAGCCATGCGTTGTTGGCAAACTGACCGCCGTTCCACTCGACGTGGGCGCTGAATGGACTCATCTTGGTGTTCTGCCAGAAGTTAAGACCACGGGCGATTTCTGTGTAGTAACCTGTTGGACCGTTGGTGTTGTTCGGGTGATAGATATCGGTGAAGAAGAATGTGCTTCCCCAGTTGTCAGGCTGGAACATTTCCAAGGTTGTGGTCAAGTGTTCACGGTTGAAATCGTACTGTTCCTGAATGTTTGTCTGCGCTTTTGCGCCAAATGCCATTAAGATGATGGCAGCTAGTGTGATAAATAATTTTTTCATGATAATATTTTTATTGAATTTGTTTACTTTTTTGTTTGAGATTTCTCCATTTCGCTACGCTTCAGTCGAAATGACGTCGGGCTCTATTGCTAAATCGCCGAAAAGGTTAACCGGTTCACCGTCGGTAATCAGGATGTCGTCTTCGAGCCTGATGCCGATGCCTTCCTCGCGGATGTAAAGCCCCGGCTCGCACGTGAGAACCATATTAGGTGCAAACGGTTCGTATATGTCGAGGTTGTCGTGGCAGTCGAGACCGACATGGTGCGACACGCCGTGCATCAGATATTTTCTGTATAACGGATTCGCAGGGTCTTGATTGTCAACGTCTTGCTGCGTGAAGAGACCGAGTTTTATCATCTCTTTCTCCATCAGCTGATAGGTCGTCTGGTTGATTTTGTCGATGGTGCCACCGACCTTATATAGTTTCGTAATCTCTTTTTTCACTCTCAAAACGGCTTCGTAGCATTCTCTCTGACGTGGCGTGAACTTGCCGTTAATCGGGATGGTTCTGCTCAAATCGGAGGCGTAGTTTTGATACTCACAGCCCATATCGAAAAGCAGTAACTCGTTGTCGTTCAATATGCTATCGTTTTTCGAATAATGCAGACAGCAGGCGTTTTTGCCGCCGGCGACGATAGGGTGGAAGGCGTGACCCGAGGCGTTGTTCATCTTGAAGATGTATTCCATCTCGGCTTGCATCTCGTATTCGTAACGACCAGGTTTTACTGTCTTCATGCAATGCAAAAACGCTTTTCCGGTGATGTCGCAGGCGTGTTTGATAATCTCAATTTCTTCTGGAGATTTAATCTTGCGAAGTTTATTGAGAATCGGAGCCGAGCGGTCGAAGGTGTGAAGAGGATACTGCTCTTTTATCTCCTTTACGAAACGCTCTTGAATGGTGACCACTTTCGTCTCAAAACGCGAATATTCGTACAAGTTCAGATATACCTTTGAACTGCTGAGTATCAATTCTTTAAGTACGTCGTTGAAGCTGTCGGCGTACATCACGTTTTCGCATCCTGAAATCTCTTTTGCCTGTTTTGCGTCGAGCATCTCGCCTCGCCAGATGGCTTTCATCTCGCTGTAAGGCTCGATGAACAATATCTCACGCATCTCGGGTTTCGGATGGTCGGGATATAATATAAGGTAAGCCCCTTCGCGGTCGATTCCGGTGAGGTAGAAGAAATCGGAATTCTGACGGAAAGGGTAACACTGGTCGCCGTTGCGAGGCATCTCCTCGTTGGCTGTGAATACAGCAAGAGCGCCTTTTGACATCATCGAGGCAAAATTCCTGCGGTTTCTGACAAAAAGCGCACTTGGTAGGCTTGTTGCTGACATCTTATAAGAACTTGAGACCTAATGTGATGGTGAACACGTTCTGTTTTGTCTTGTCAAGATGGATGGTGCCACTCGATTGACCGAAGCTCCAGTTTACGTCGTCTGATTTGAAGAAACTGGAGAGACCGAAGCTATAGTTGACGTCGAGAGTGAGTTTCCATACGTCAAGACCGACGTTGAGAGCTGCACCCCATGTCATACCTTTGGCATCAAGGTTTTTGAAATCAACACTTTGTGTATTACCGTCGGAATCGACATCCTGCTTTTGGCTCAGCACGAAATACATGACAGGACCAACATTGGCTCTCAATTTGAGAAGACCACCGTCAATCTGATAACCCAAGAAAATTGGAAGTGCCAGGTTCTGCTGTGTCAAAGTGAGTGAAGGGTTTAAGTCGACATTAACACCTTGGTTGACATTGACCGATGGATCGATGTCGAAATTAAACACCTGACCGCTCTTGAACCATAACAATTCTGGCTGGATAATGAAGTTGCTGATAGTGATTCTTCCGAAAACACCAGCTGTGAAGTGATCTGAAAAACCTTTCTTGATTTCAGCTTTTTCCAATGACAGTTTTGTTGTCTGATAACCGATTTTCGGTCCGAGGCAGAAACCGAAACCTTCAGCTCTTGCTACGTTAGCGAAGAGAACAACTGCTAAAACGAGTAATAATTTCTTCATAAATGTAAATTTTTTAGTTTGTTCAAGATTTTTATTTATTTTTGCAAAGATATTTAAAAAAATTAAATCATCAACAAAATATGAAAAAGAATTTTTACTTGTTGCTCTTCGTGATGCTGTTTTCTTTTGTCGCATCAGCGCAACGTTTTGAGTATCAATTGGGTTTGAAAGGCGGACTGGGAATCGGTTTTTTGGCTGCAAATGATGATGACATTGTCAGTAAAGACGACGGTTTTAACTATAAATTCGGTCTGACAGGCATATATTATTTCGGCGAAAATTACGGCTTCGTTTCAGGTTTTAATGTTATTGGCAACAAAATTTCTTATAAATATAAAATTATCGATTTTGTTGATCAGATTATGGTTGAAACGATTGAAGATCGAAATATCAACAACACATATTTTCAGATTCCGATCATGCTGAAGATGCGTACCGATCCGATTGGCGACAATGTGCGTATTTTCGGTGAGATCGGCTATGGTCTGAACATTCTTGCAGCCCAACGCGATAAAGGTGATTTCGACCATCCTTACCGTGACGTCTGCAGCTCACTGATAGTGCATCTCGGAGCGGAAATGGAGGTGCTTAACCGCAGCACTCTGCAGTTTATGATTGCATACGACGATTTCTTTTCAAACATGATGTCGAAAGGCAATAACAAGATGACTGTGAGAGACTTGTGTTTGGAAATTGGATTTTTATTCTGATGAAAATAACTTTAGCGCAGATAAAATGTGTTGCCGGTGACATTGACGGCAACGTGAAAAAAATAGTAGAGGCGGCTCACAAGGCAAAAGCCTCTACTTTAGTAATATTTCCTGAACTTTCGGTGTGCGGCATCCCGTCTTATGATATGCTCAAATCTGCGGATTTTGTCGAGAGATGCGAGAAGGCATTGGATAAAATCGCTGCTGAATGTGAAAATATCGGACTGCTTGTCGGTTGTCCTGTCGGAAAGTTCAATGCGGCGGTTTATATGTTCCAAGGACAGCGTAAAGTATTCAAAAAGAAATACTTGGAAGATTTTGAAAAAGACATTTTCGAGCCTTCTGATGCCGATGAGCTTTTGCAGATTGGCTGTCACAAATATGCTGTCACAATTGGCAAAGACCTTGCAAACACTAACGATGACGAGTTTTTGTTGACCAACAGAGTCGACGAGCTCATGCCGCTTGCTCCCGATGTCATTATTAACATAGGTGCCGACAAATGTGGCGTCAACCGTTCAAGGACCCGTCGCAACGAGCTCAGACAGAACGTGCTGAAAACCGAGCGTCCGCTGGTGTTTGTGAACAATGTGGCATCAAAAGAAGAAGCCACCTTTGATGGCGGCTCCATGATTTTCGGGTACGAAAGTTATGTGGTTGCATCCGCTCCTTTCTTCGAGGAGGCGGTGGTCGACGTAAACCTCGAGTGCCTCATCTCGATGAAACACGAAGATGAGCAGCAGGACTACGTTTTATAACCTTTCGAGGGTCGTTTTTATCAGTTTTTCAACGTAAGGATGATAGTCGGAGGTGAACTTCTCCGTGACACGGTTGGCTATTGCCACACAGATGGTTAAGCAGTTGTGTCCCAACATCTTACCGAGGCTGAACAGTGCCGACGACTCCATCTCGAAGTTGCAGACTTTCCATCCTTTATATTCAAATCTCTCGATATCCGGATTGATTTGCGGATACGTCAGCTCGAGGCGAAGAGAGCGCCCTTGAGGTCCGTAGAAGCCTGGAGACGTAGCGGTGATACCTTGATGATAACCTGCAGCGAGGCGGTCGAAGAGGTCTTTCGAGCTTTCCACGATGTACGGCTTCGGAAGGTCGGTCGGGTAATGCATATCGCGGATGAAAGCGTCTGTCATCTCCTTGTTAATCACTTCGTTATGCTCTTTGTAGAAATATGCGAGACCGTCGAGACCGATGGCGTAACGTGAGGCTACGTAGCTGTCTTCCACCCCAATTTCAGGCTGCAGCGCGCCGCAGGTGCCGAGTCGCACCATGTTGAGCGTGCGGTGTTCCTTCTTTGGGGTGCGAGTCTTGAAATCTATATTCGCCACAGCATCAAGCTCGTTGACGACGATGTCGATGTTGTCGGTGCCCATTCCAGTTGAAATCGCACTGATGCGTTTGCCTTTGTAAGTGCCAGTGTGTGTTACAAGTTCGCGGTTCTGACGTTTGTATTCGATCTTGTCGAAATGCTCCGAAACCATAGCCACGCGGTCAGGATCACCAACCAGGACGATGTTGTCGGCAAGCATCTCCGGAAAGAGATTCAAATGATATATCGCGCCTTCGTTGTTGAAGACGAGCTGTGAGCCGGGAATGGGTTTAGTGTTCATATTCTTCGAATTGTTAAAAATTTTTTACAAAAGTAGTCATTTTTTTGCAAGTTATGTTAAAAATTGTTAAAAATGAAAAACATAAAATATTAATGTTTAATTTTGTGACGTTTTACAACCGTCATTTCGACTGAAGCGGAGCGGAATGGAGAAATCTCATTCTAATTGTCGGAGATTTCTCGACTTCACTTCGTTACGCTCGAAATGACGAAAAAAGTATACAAAATGAAAAGAGATAACGATTTTGTAAAGGCGAAAATCATCTCCATCGGCGATGAACTTCTGATAGGGCAGGTGGTGAACACCAATGCTTCTTGGCTTGGTAACATATTGACAACCAATGGAATAGAAGTTATTTCAACATTGACGATTGGCGATGGCGAGCGTGACATTGTCGATGCCTTGGATGCTTGTTCCGACGTGGAAATCATAGTGATGACAGGAGGCTTGGGACCAACTGCAGACGATATCACCAAACCTACGTTGTGTAAATATTTTGGAACGGAACTTGAGTTTTGCCAGGATGCCTATGATAACGTGATGAGTATCTTTAAGTTACGCGGTTATCAGATGACCGAGCGCAACCGCGGACAGGCTTATATCCCGAAATCGTGCAAATATATCCCAAACCGTTATGGCACAGCGCCTTGCATGTGGTTTGAGAAGGGAAAGTCGGTGTATATTTCGATGCCTGGCGTGCCTTTTGAGATGAAAAATGTGTTTGAGCAGGAGATTTTGCCGAAGCTTTTGAAGCATTTCAAGGTGACGCCGTATATAAATAAGGTGGTTATGACAACGGGAGTCGGGGAGTCGTTTCTTGCCGACAGAATCAAGGATTGGGAAGATGCGTTGCCAGATTTCTTGTCGCTGGCATATTTGCCGCAGTATGGCATGGTGCGTCTGCGTTTGGAAGGCCGTCATCCTGACCGTGAGTTTCTGCAGCAAACCATTGATAATGAGATTGATAAGTTGAACAAACTCATTGGTGAATTTATCTTTGGATACGACGACACGCCTATTGCGGAGGCCGTTTTGAATAAGCTCGGGGCGGCAGGCAAGACATTGGCGACTGCCGAGAGTTGTACAGGCGGTACGATAGCGAAGATGATAACTGCCATTCCGGGCAGCTCGGAGGTGTTCAAAGGCACAGTGGTGTCGTACGCGACCGAGGTGAAGGAGCAGGTGCTTGGAGTGAAACATGAAGATGTGGAGAGATATACTGTTGTCAGTCAGCAGGTTGCGGAGCAGATGGCCACAGGCGTGAGAGCGTTGCTGAAGGCTGATTATGCAGTAGCGACAACAGGCGTGGCAGGACCTGGAGGCGGCACCGAAGAGAACCCCGTCGGCACAGTGTGGATCGCAGTGGCAGGACCGAACGGAGTGGTGTCGAAAAAATGTAATTTCGGAAAAGACAGGGGTAATAATATTGAAAGAGCAGCGATAACTGCACTTGAAATGGTACGAAAATATTGATTACCTCCGTCATTTCGACTGAAGCGAAATAAAATGGAGCGGAATGGAGAAATCCTCTTTTCGCGAAAGCTTATTACTAAAAAGGATTTCTAGACTACACTTCGTTTCGCTCGAAATGACGATAAAAATGATAGATTAAATTAGATAAAATATGAAGAAATTATTATTTATTTGTTTGTTATTATTGTTATTTGTATCTTGTTCAAAAACAGTATATTACAAAAAGAAACTGAACGTTGACTGCAAGAATCTGGAGCCGCAGAAGGTGGAGATTCTTGAGTATAACAAGGCGCTTTTTGCTATAGATACCGCTGATTTTGAGGCAGGGATTCAGGCAATAAGACCGCAGTTCAGTGCTCTCTTGGGCGATACTCTTGAGGCTGATGAAATAGCATATCTTAAAGATTTTGTCACTGATACTTTTGTAATGAGAATCAATGAGTTAGTGGAAGAATCTTTCCCTAATTCCGAAGTCGTTTCCGAAAAGGTTAAGGGCGTTTATCAGCATTTGAAGTATTACTATCCGGAGCTGACGATGCCTGCGACTTACACTTACGTTTCAGGTATCGATTTTAACAATGGCTCGGTTATGATTGCCACTGAAGCTGTCATGATCAGCCTTGATTTCTATTTGAATAACAAGGGATTAGTGTATGATAAAGTCGGTATGCCACGATATGTCTCACGTCGTTGCCAACCTGCTGCTTTGACAAAAGATCTGGCTGAAGCGATTTATTATTCATATATTTTCACGGATATTAAAGCGAAAAATGTCCTGAAAGAGATGATTGATAGAGGCAAAAAATATTATTTCATCGAGGCGATGGATCCGACCTTGAATGACTCGATTTTGTTGGGATATTCATCGCAGCAGATGGAGTGGGCGCAGGATAACGAATGGAATATTTGGGCAACTATCGTTGGTAATAACATGTTGTATGCCAATGGGTTCGAGCAGTATCGTGTGCTGTTTAACGATGGACCATTTACAGCTGCTTTCTCTGAAAATGCCCCTGCCCGATTGGGAGATTTCATCGGCTTGCAAATCGTTCGCTGGTTTATGACAAACAACGATGAGACGCTTCAACAGCTAATGGAACAGACTGATTATCAGGAGATTTTCCAGAAGTCTCATTACAAACCGCGAAGATAAATTTGAACACGAATTGCACGAATTGACACGAATTTTTTAGAATAAAATGTAATTCGTGAAGATTTGTGTTTATTTGTGGTTAAAAAGTTTTATGTGATTTATTAACAAAAACCAAAAATTATGTTAGTCAAAACATTTGGTAGTGCCTTGAATGGCATTGATGCTATTACAGTTACAATTGAGGTCAACATTGACCGTGGAGTGCAGTTTTTCCTTGTCGGACTTCCCGACAGCGCTGTGAAAGAAAGTCAGCAGAGAATTGAATCTGCATTGAATAACAATGGGTTAAAATACCCGAAGCGGAAAATCACCATCAACATGGCGCCCGCTGACATCAGAAAAGAGGGCTCAAGTTACGACCTTCCTTTGGCGATTGCAATTCTTGCCGCATCGGAGCAGGTGAGTGTCGATTTGCTCGACAAATATGTCATCATGGGCGAGCTCTCGCTTGACGGCAGCATCAACCCGATAAAAGGTGCCTTGCCAATAGCTATCAAGGCGGCTGAAGATGGATTTAAAGGCGTGATAGTGCCAAAAGCTAATGCCAACGAGGCGGCAGTGGTGGAAGATATCGAGGTTTACGGCGTTGAGACATTGCTGGATGTCATCAACTTTTTCAATGGTTTTCATCATATTGAGCCGACGAAGCTGAGTCTTGAAGACGAAGAAAATCTCGATGTTTATGACCTGGATTTTGCGGATGTCCGCGGACAAGAAAATATCAAAAGAGCTCTTGAGGTCGCTTCAGCTGGCTCGCATAATGTGATCCTCATAGGCCCTCCCGGTAGCGGTAAGACAATGTTAGCCAAGCGTTTGCCTACGATTCTACCTCCGATGACGCTGAAAGAAGCCTTGGAAACTACAAAGATTCATTCCGTTGTGGGAATGCTGGGACATGGTGTCTCGCTGATGCGCACGCGACCGTTCAGAAGTCCTCATCACACTACGTCGTACGTCGGATTGGTTGGTGGCGGCACCTATCCGCAGCCCGGGGAAATATCATTAGCTCACAATGGAGTGCTCTTTCTTGACGAATTGCCCGAGTTCAAACGTCAAGTATTGGAAGTTCTTAGGCAACCGATGGAGGATCGTCAGGTTACTATTGCTCGAGCCAAGCAGACAGTGGAGTTTCCGGCGAATTTCATGCTTGTGGCGGCTATGAATCCGTGTCCATGTGGCTATTACAACCATCCTACTAAGGAATGCACCTGCAAGCCCGGGCAGGTTGAGACGTATCTCTCAAGAATATCTGGTCCTTTGCTTGACCGCATCGACCTGCATATCGAGACATTCCCGATTCCATACGAAGAACTGGCACAGAAAAAGCCTGGCGAGAAGAGTGCCGACGTTCGTGAACGTGTAGTGAAAGCCCGAATGATTCAGGTGCAACGTTTTGCCGACGTCCCGGGTATACATTGCAACGCCCAGATGACAGCCAAGATGATTCAAAAATATTGCGACCTCGACAAGCAGTGCGGTCTGTTGCTGAAAAATGCCATGGAACGCCTCGGACTCTCTGCCCGCGCCAGAGACAGAATCCTCAAAGTGTCAAGAACCATTGCCGATTTGGCCGGTTCTGAAAACATTCAGCCTGAACACCTCGCTGAAGCGATTCAGTATCGAAGTCTGGACAGAGACAGCTGGGGAAAATGATTTCATAACACTCGTAAACTGTTCTATAGTAAATTATTTTACTTTTTTCTCTTTCATGTCAATTATTAATTGTAACTTTGCGCTCCAATTTTGAAAAAGAGAGAAAACATATATGAACAAAGAGAATTTCCGTGTTGAAAGTGACTTGTTGGGCTCGAAAGAAGTGCCGGCAGAGGCGCTTTATGGTGTTCAGACAGTAAGAGCGATTGAGAATTTCGATATAAGTGGTAACCTCATGTCGAGTTATCCGAATTTCATAAAAGGCATGGCGATAACGAAAAAAGCTGCTGCCATCGCCAATTACGAGGTCGGGATGATTGATTTGCAACAGCGTGACGCTATCTGTACCGCTTGCGACGAGCTCCTCGAGGGCAAGCATCACGACCAGTTCCCGATTGACATGATTCAGGGTGGAGCAGGCACATCTACCAATATGTGTGCCAACGAGGTCATCGCTAACCGTGCTCTCGAACTGATGGGTCACGAACGCGGAGAATATAAATATTGCTCGCCAAACGACATCGTAAACGCTTCACAGTCAACGAATGACGCTTATCCTTGCTCGATACATCTCGCCATGGTCCTCGAACATGAGGAGTTTTTGCCTCATCTCGTGGAGATGATAGGCGCTCTCGAGAAGAAAGCGGAGGAGTTTAAAGACGTCATCAAGATGGGTCGTACCCAGCTTCAGGATGCTGTCCCTATGACACTCGGTCAGACTTTCAGCGGATTTGCAGCTTCTCTTCGTGGTGAGTTGAAAACACTGAACATGGCAGCGCGCGAGTTCCTTGTTGTCAATATGGGAGCTACAGCTATCGGAACAGGTATCTGCTCCAAGCCTGGCTACAGCGGAGCGTGTATCAACGCCTTGCGGCGCGTCACAGGATGGAACATCACCCTCGCTGACAACCTCATCGAAGCGACCAGCGCCACATCTTGCATGATTCAATATAGCGCCGCAATGAAACGTTTGTGCATCAAAATCAATAAGATGTGCAACGACCTTCGTCTCATGAGCTCAGGTCCGAGATGCGGTCTCAACGAGATAAACCTCCCACAACGCCAGCCTGGTTCTTCAATCATGCCTGGCAAGGTCAACCCAGTCATCCCGGAAGTGATGAATCAGGTTTGCTATAAAGTCATCGGCAACGACATGACAATAGCCCTCGCATCCGACAACGGTCAGCTTGAACTCAACGTGATGGAGCCTGTCATCGCCTACTGCTTGTTTGAGTCTATCCATTTGTTAACCAAGGGCTTGGATACGTTGAGAACACACTGTATCAATGGCATCGAGGCGAATGTGGAGCATTGCCGTAAGATGGTTGAAAACAGCATCGGCATCGTCACCATGCTCAACCCGATTATCGGTTATAAGGAATCGACAAAAATCGCCAAAGAGGCAAGCGAGACTGGTCGTGGCGTGTATGAACTTGTCCTCGAGCACGGAATTCTTACCAAAGAACAGCTCGACTGGATTCTCCAACCGGAAAACATGATTAAACCGGTAGAGATCAAACTTTAAAATTCCATTATGAGTTTTAGATTTAACTGCCTGTTAGTCAAATAATTAGGTACAGCATATTGTATGTTGTACACGTCGGTAATCCACATGTACGAACTCACGTTGTTCACGCCGAGGAGGTTGAGCACTTCGAGGCTGAGCCAGCAGTTTCTGATGTAATTCAAAGGATTTCTTGGGTTTTTGAACGATGTGGCATCGCCGATGAGCTGCTTGCTGAATCCGATATCCACACGACGATAAGGCGGCATCCTGTATTTCTGCTGATAACGCTCGCCGTCCGACGGTCCGAAAGGTAGTCCTGTACCGAAAATGAGTTTCAGGTTGACCTTAAACGATGGTATGATAGGGAGGTAATCCTGGAAGAAAATGGCGAGGTTGATGCGCTGATCGGAAGGGCGGGGGATACCTGAAATGATGGTGTCTCTCACATAATCCGCACCGTTGTTGACATCGGTCTGCGAGATGATGTTGCCGTTGGCATCGATGAAATACTGAATGTTTTCAGCGGTTTTCATAAACGACAACGAAGCCCAGCTGTCGATGCCTTTCACAAACTCTCCGTTGATTTTCATGTCCAAACCAGTTGCATAACCCGTAGCTTTCTGGTCGGCATAGTACCTTATTCTAATATTATCGACCTCGTAAGGAATGATGTCTTTCAGATATTTGTAATACAGTTCGGTGGTGAGCACAAACGGGCGGTCCCAAGCCTTAAAGCGGTATTCATGACCTAAAACCACCTGATATGACTGTTGCACTGATGCTTTGTCTTTGTCAACCAAACTTCCGTCAAACATGCGCAACTCCCTGTAAAATGGCGGCTGCACATACACACCGCCCGAAATTCGGAACGTCATGTCGGTATGATTATGCGGCTGTACGGCGATGCCGGCACGCGGACTCACGTAAACTGAGCTGTTGTAACCCCAATAGTTGGCACGCAATCCAGCCGTCAACACCCAGATGTCACCTTTCTCACTTTCCAGCTGCCATGAGTTCTGCAGATATCCGTCTAAGCAGTTGACTTGCAATTCGTTATGACCATTGGCGACGTTTTTCAACTCAAGAGGCGTCTGCATAGGATTGTTCGGGTTAAGGATTGAGTCAACGACGTGAGGCTGGGTGTAGCCTGCCGAATCGCTCATTTCCCACTCGTTGATGATGTCGTCGAACATCTGATGCTGATAGCGAAGTCCCCATTTCAAGATGTTGTCGCGATATTTGTAAGCACCTTTGTGGTCGAGGTTGAAAACTCTTGAATAAAATGAGTTCCTTGCATGTTCGATATATGTTCCAACTCCTTGATTAGAAATGACATCGCCTTGCTCTTCGCTACCCGGATTTGTCTCCAGAAGCCCAATCCAATATTGACCTTGAATGTCGTAAGTCTCTGATTCGACAGTTGAAAATGCTGATCCGATAAGTTTGAGGTTCAAGTCTTCATTTGGACTGAAATTCAATGTGATAGCGCCTAAACCGGTGGTGTATTTGCTGAGCTCCTGTCCGTCGAAGTAGATCTTCAACCTATACGACGCCTGCAGGTTTCCGAAGTCTGTCTGGCGTGTTGTCGGAGCCATCAGATAACTGTTGCGGGAGTAGTATCCGAGAGCTGAAATCTCAAATCTTGAAGAAACATTATATGTTATAAGTCCTTGAACATCAGTGAAGTTGGGCTTATAATCGCCCTGAGTATCCATGTTACCGAGCAGATACTTGGTGTTTTTGTAACGTGCTCCGATTAGGTAGTTCATCTTGCCTTTGAACGCCATACCTTCGGTGTGTGCTTCTGCTCCTAACAAGCTGAGAGTCAATGAGCTGGCTGTAATTGTCGGCTTCTTGTAGGTGATGTCGAGCACTGACGACAGCTTGTCGCCGTATTCCGATGAGAATCCGCCTGCTGAGAAGTCGATGTTAGAGACAAGGCGCGAGTTGATGAAGCTGAGGCCTTCCTGCTGTCCGGAGCCGACCAAGAAAGGTCTATAAATCTCGATTCCGTTGACGTATATGAGGTTCTCGTCGAAGTTACCGCCACGCACATTGTATTGCGAGCTGAGTTCGTTAGTCGAACTTACGCCTGGGAGGGTCTTCACCATGTCTTCCACGCCTCCTGCTCCCGCTGATGGCAGCAGCACCGTCTCGCGTGCGTCAAGCCTTGTGATTGATGATGATTTGATGGATTGGTCGTGCACCGTCATCTCCGGCAGCATGGTCGCGCTGACCGTCATCTTCACGTCGTGTTTGCGTTTCTCATCCACCTTGAGCTTGACCTGCATCTTGATTTCTTCGTATCCGACAAACGAAAACACCACATTTATCAAGGTGTCGGTGGGAAGTTTCAGACTGTAGTTGCCTCTCGCGTCGGAGACCACGCCATACGGTGTGTTTTGCACCGCCACGTTGACCAACTCAAGGGCTTTCCCATCATCATCGGTGATTTTTCCATATAACACACCAACGTTCTTTTGCGCAAAAGCAAAAGCCGGAAGGAGTAATAATATGAAAACAAACCACTTATACTTCATGATGCACTGTCATTCCGAACGCAGTGAGGAATCTCATTCAATAATAACGAAAACCTTTAAAAATTAGTATATACTAACAAAAAAAGCCGCCTTGATGCAGACGGCTTCTTTTTAAATAGTCATATCTTACCAGCGGTTGAGGTTACCATCCTTTGCTGCGTCAACCATTGCCTGATAAACGCCCTTCTTGTCGATGGTACGCAGACCTGCTGCAGAAACTTTCAAAACTACCCATTCATCCCACTCAGGAACATAGAATCTCTTGATCTTCAAGTTAGGCTTGAATGTTCTCTTGGTCTTTCTGTTTGAGTGTGAAACATTGTTTCCACTGATGACCTTCTTACCTGTAATCTGACAAATTCTTGACATTTTTCTAATATTTTATTGTTCTTATTTCCTTTTACAAAACGGAGTGCAAAAATACAACTTTTTTTGATACACAAAACATTTTTTGTGAAATTTATTTTTTGGGTCGCCTTACGGCGAGAAATCCTAACAAAATCATTATAAAAATCTTTCAAAATATTCTTCCAAAATTCATTGATGATTAGTTGTGGTAGAATAGTTTTTAGATTTTTTATTAGATTTTCTTAAGATTTCTGCCCGAAGGGCACCGGCGAAGCAAAAAAACTACGAAAATTTGTACAATCTTTGAGAGATTTTTTTAATTTTGCGCTTTAAAATTTTAAAAAGATGAAAATTCCAATGGTTGACCTCGTAGGTCAATACAACAAAATCAAGCCTGAGGTGGATGCAGCCATCCAGCAGATTTTATCAACGGGCGGCTTCATCGGCGGTCCTTTCGTACAGAAATTTCAAGAAGATTTACAGGAATACCTCAATGTGAAACACGTGATTCCTTGCGCCAACGGCACCGACGCTTTGCAGGTTGCAATGATGGGTCTCGGCCTGAAGCCTGGCGACGAGGTCATCACCACTTCGTTCACTTTCATCGCTACAGCTGAGGTGGTCGCTTTGCTGCGCCTTACTCCAGTGGTGGTTGATGTCGATATGGAGACCTATTGCATTGATCCTGAAGCTGTTGAGCGTGCTATCACGCCTCGCACAAAGGCTATCGTGCCGGTGCATCTGTTCGGCCAGTGCGCCAATATGGATGCCATCATGGACATCGCAAAACGTCATAACCTCTATGTGGTTGAAGACAATGCACAGGCTATCGGCGCTCATTATACTTTCAAAGACGGCACAGTGAAGAAGTCAGGAACAATCGGCAACATCGGTTGCACCTCATTCTTCCCATCAAAGAACCTCGGCTGCTACGGCGACGGTGGTGCTATCTTCACCAACGACGACGCTCTCGCCGACATGATGCGCGTGGTCGTCAACCATGGTATGAAAGTGCGCTATTATCACGACTATGTGGGCGTTAACTCACGTCTCGACGCTATCCAGGCGGCAGTTCTCGACATCAAGTTGAAGCATCTCGACGAATATATCAAGGCACGCCAGTATGCGGCGGCATATTACGAGAAGGCTTTTGCACAGACTGACAAGATTATCACACCTAAGACGGCACCGTTCACCGACCACGTCTATCATCAGTATGTGGTGGTGTTGAAGGACCTCGACCGCGCCAAGGTGATGGAGCATCTGCAGTCGAAAGGCATCGCCTGCGCCATCTATTATCCTGTGGCGCTTCACATGCAGAAAGCATACGCCGACCCTCGCTACAAGAAAGGCGACTTCCCGGTCTGCGAGTACCTCTGCGACCACGTGATGGCCTTGCCAATCCACACCGAATTCACCGACGAGCAGCTGAAGTATGTTACTGATGCGGTGTTGGAGATGTGCTAGAATTAGTTTACGGTTTACAGTTTATAAAAAGAAAAAGGACACCAGACGGTGTCCTTTTTTAGTTGTTTGATTTTGTAATTAGAAGAACAAAATTCCGTTGTTCTCAACCTTGGCACTCTCCAACAAGGCGTTGTATGCGCCGTTGACGATGTGGTTGGTGTACTGTGCCTTCTTGTCACGCTGGAATGTGGCATAGTCTGTCTCGCCGGCTGGTGTAGTCTTGGTAGCCTTCACGATTGCAAATGCATTGCCACCCTCGATAGGTTCTGAATAAACACCTTCCTTGATGCCGAGAGCTGTGCCGCCGATCTTCTCCTCAACGCCTAAGCCGCCGAAACCACGACCATCGTAAGTGATGTTGTCGACTGTGAGGAACTCGCCGCCGAGAGCATCAATCATCTTCTGATAGTCGGTGCCGTAAGCTTTAGCCTTCTCAGCAATCATCTTGCCTTTCTTCTCTTTCATGATCTGTGTTGCATGACCGCTGACGAGCTCTTCGTATGGAGCATAGCCTTCAGGAACGATCTTTGTCAACACTGCCACCACGTACATGTTTTCGTATGCAAACACCTTTGAAAGGTCGCCAACCTTCACGTCATCGCTGAATGTCCAGCGGACGAGGTCACGAGCGTTGCCGATACCTGCGATGTTGCTTGTGGTCTTTCTGATTGACTGGTTTGTACGTTTGTTGAGTCCTAATGTCTCGATAGCGTTGTCGAACTGCTCTTCTGTCTTGTTCTCTGTGACGAATTTGTTCACCTCTGCGAAGACTGCTCTGTCGGTGTCGGTGCTGGCTGTGATTTCGCGTTTCACAACGGCAACCTGTGCCCACAATGTGTCGTTACGTTTCTCTTTGCCAAGGATTCTTGCAGCGTTGTATGCGCCTTCATATTCGTATGGTCCGTAAACGAAACCGACTTCATTCTTTGCAACTGCATCTTCAAGTTCGACAGGAAGCTCTGAAGCTTTCATCCATGTGTCGTCAAATGGAGCGTCAGTGTCAGAGTTGTAGTTGACGAAACCTGCAACGTTGTCAGTTGTCTTGAACTCTGCTGTGAGGTCCTCGATGAACTTCTTTGCTGCCTCTTTGTCGGCTGCTGATGGCTTCACCTCGAAAATCACATAGTCGATACCGCGTGTTGCATCGGTTGGATATTTCTTGTAGTATGTGTTGTAGAACTCTTTCTTGTCGCTTTCTGTAACAACCACTGTTGAATCCGGGATAGTGGTGTAACGCACTGCGTAAACATCAGCTGATCTCTTGAGATTCTTGTTGTCGTTGTAACGGTCAGCCATCTTCTTAGGAAGATAGTAGCCGTGCTTCAGAAGGCTGTTGTATTTCTCAGCCATTCTGTCTTCGATGACGAAGTTCTCAAAGTTGAGCCACATATCCTGAGCCTCAGGAGTCATCTCGTTGAAACTTGCGATTGTATTAGCCACCTCGTCTCTCAGGAAGTTGCCGTTGGCATCGCTGAAGTTCTGAACAACATACTGATTAGGATTTTCGCCAAGGAAAAGGTCTGTCACCTCGTCTTTTGCCACTGTGAGACCGAGTTTGTTATACTCTTCTTCCATGATGATTTTTCTGATCATATCATCAAGAACCTGTTTGCGGAGGCTGAATTCCTCATCACGTGTGAGACCGCCGCGCATGTTCTTCTGATAAGTGATGACCTGCTGAGCTCTGTTTTCAAAATCCTTGTAAGTGATGTCTTCACCGTTTACGACTGCCACCTCATTGTTTCTATTTCTACTTGGTGTTTTCATCAAGTCGCCTAAAACAAATGCTAAAAGAGCTAAACCAATGATAATCACTAAGATACCATAGTGCTGTCTGATTTTTCCAATTGCTGCCATAGTTTTATTTTATTTACTTATTTTTCTATATTAATTTTAAGCCTGCAAATTTACGAAAAAAGTCAATACAATGAACATTTTTGTTAAAATAATGCTAACTCATTGATTGCTTTTGATTTCCACTTCTTCAAGCTTGGTTTCTGATGCTTTAATAATCTTGAAAAGATAGTCTCCGATGGCGATTTCTTCGCCTGTTTGAGGAATACTTTCGTGATAATGAATGATATAACCCGCTAAAGTCTCATAGTCGTCCGACTCTGGGAAATTGTACTTGTAAGTCTTGTTGAGATAGTCAATTTCAAGTCTTGCCGAGAAAATCCTGTCGTTCTCGTTGATGGTCTTTTCGATGTCGTCTTCCTCGTCGTATTCGTCCTCAATCTCTCCGAAAATCTCCTCCACAAGGTCTTCTGTCGTGATAATGCCGGCAGTACCTCCGAATTCGTCAACAACCACTGCGATACTCTGGCGTTTTTTCGACAGCCTCTGCAGCAAATCCTGCGCTCCGTAAGTCTCCGGATAGAACTCAATCTGACGCACCTTTTTCTTGATGCTGCCTCCGATATGCAACAGGTCGTTGATGTGGATATATCCTACGATATTGTCGATATTGTCTTCATACACAATGATTTTCGAGTGTTTTGTCTCTTCAAAAATCCTCTTCACCTCGTCGATGCTCTCGTTAATCTCTACCGCCTGAATCTCGTTTCTCGGCTGCATGCATTCACGAAGCTTAACTGTCTGAAAATCAATTGCATTCTGAACTAATTCTATACCTTGCTGGATGTCATCGTTTTCCTCGTCGGGATCGGCGTATTCTTTAAGATAATCGTTCAAATCGACGGTGCTCAGCTTGTAATCCTCAGGCGCTATTTTCATCCTGAAGATGTATTTTATGATAAGCTCAGAAATGCCTATGTATATGAAAATCAATGGGTAAAGGATGATGTATAACACCATCATCGGGATTGCCATGGCTTTCATCAGACCGTTAGGGTTGATGCGACAGAGTGTCTTCGGAATGAATTCTGCCATGAATAACACCAGAAGTGTTGAGATGACTGTCTGGCAAATCAAAATGGTGAGCTCATTGGTGATAATGTCAGGTAAAATCCTGATAATCAACGGTTCCAGAAGTCTTGCCATTGCGATGCCGTAAACCACATTGGCGATGTTGTTGCCAAGAAGTATGCAGCCCATGAACTGCGACTGGTGCTTCATAAAATGGTTGATGAGCTTGGCTGAAAAGCTCTTTTTCTTTAGGTCGAGCTCAAGTTTCAGCCTGTTGGAACTGATAAAAGAGATCTCGACACCCGAAAAGAGCGCCGATGCAAAAAGTGCTATTATGACGACAATCCAATTACTCATCTTCGTTTATCTCAAGGGTTGCTCTGATGCCGAAAATCTCGCGTCGAGTGAAGTTCTCGTTGGCAGTCATGCTGTCGCCGAAAATCAGCTTGTCGGGACTTGAAATCTTCACCAGACCGCCTGTGTATAGTGTTTTGTTCTTTTGATTCCAGAATAACATCTCGGTTTCCAAAAGCTCTTCGGTCCTTACGTTTTTCACCATCACGTTGTGCTTGGCGACCATGAGCTCTTTTTTCTCGTAATTCACTCCGTAGTCGCCACGTATCATTGATGTCGGTGTCGTGTCGCCTTCATACAGATAGACGACGAAACCTTTAGGAAATTCAAGCATCGCGCTATCGGGGTCGTCGATTGTACGCATGACGGGAGCCATGAGTTTCGCCACCATCATACCCGAGTCGCTTCTCTCTATGACGACACCGTATGCCATCAAGCCGGAAATGGTGTCGTTGTCGATGAACTGCTTGACCTTCTCCATCGAGTTTTCACAAGAAAACAACATCATAACAAGATGTGCTATGATGTTGATTTCCAATACTATATAGGCTAATCTTTTCAATTATTTGAAAATCTTGCCTTTGTTGTTTCGTTGATCCAGCAGCCCACTTCGTAGGTGTCGCCTTCAAACACGTTGTAGAAGAAAGCGTCTTCGCTTGTAGGGAACATCTTCGAGTAGTCTCTGATCATCTCGTTAGCCTTTGCTGCGATTGATGGGTCGACTTCCTTAGCTTTCTGGAACTTATCGACTGCTGCCCACAACACTGCCTTTGCGTGCAATGGGTTCTCGTTACAGTCCTTGCCGGCTGAAGCGTAGAGGTAGCCAATAATCATGTAAGGTTCACCGTCGGTCTTGTCGAGTTCGATAGCTTTTCTTGCATAAGCGCGGCCCTGCTCGCCCTTACCTTCCTTAAGCATGATCTGTGCGAGGTATTTGTAAGCCTGCTCTGCCGACTTGGTGTCTGACGATTTTGTAGCCTCGAGGAGGTAGCTGATAGCCTTGCTGTATTCCTGGTCGACGAGATATCTCTTGCCGATGAAGTAAGCTGACTCAGGTGATGGGTTGAGTTTGTGCAACTTGATAGCCACTGCGAGGTAGAGGTCGCTCTTGTCGCAGTTTCTTGCGGCGAGGACTGTTGCAATCTTGTTGAGAAGCTCAACATTATCTGGATCTGCGTCAAACTTCTTCTGATAGATGCGGACGAGGTCTTCGCAGTTGGCGTATGGCTGAACACCGCCTTCGAGGTTGCCTTTTGTAGCTGTGTAGCTGTTCAACAGTTTCTCGTTGCCTTCCTCAGTGTATTTGTTGATGTTGAAATCAACGATGTCCATGAGGCGGCTGTATTCGTCGAGAATTGCCGATTCGTCAAGCTTTCCAGCCTTCACCATGTTGATGGTTGTTGAGAAATAACCGTCGATGAATGCGTAGTTGCTGTTGTTTCCGTCAAGGTCGATGGCGTCTTTCAAAGCGTTGTAAGCCTGTTCCATACGTGATGGGAAGCCCATGAGGTCGAGGCCCATACGTCCTTTGATATTACCGACCTGGTCGCCGGCTTTGGTCTTCGGGAAGTACTGGATACGTGTCTCGTAAACCATCACGAGAGTATCGATGTATTTCTCTTTGAGAGCTTCGTCTTTGGTGCCTCTGATGAGAGCGTTGTTCACGATTTTCGTTCCGTCAGTGAGTGTTCTCTCTTTGTAGCCTGGGCAGTTGAGGAAAACTTTTCTCCATGCTGAAATCATTACTGGATTGGCTGTTGAAGCCTTACCGTCCCATTGTTTAAATGCCTCTCTGTAGACAGAGATGTCGGCATCGCATTCTGAGTTTTGTGCAAATGCAATTGATGACATGCATAAAACTGCTCCGAGGAATAAAATCTTTCTGAATTTCATTGTGTTAAATATTTTAATTACTTATACCTTCGTTTTACAAACCATTTGTCGTGCATTGACAAACCTATTGATATGTTGAAATATGTTTCTTCGATGAGATTATTCTTTGTGGTGCCCATCTTACCGAATTCGAACGCCAGGTTGATGGATGTCATGGCGCGTGGCACAGGCAAGCCTAAACCCAATGTCACACCATATTTATTAATGGAAGTTCCGTAAATGTTGAAATATGTCTGGTCGTAATGGAATCCGGCGCGATATGTCAACTTGGTGAAATAGCTTGAAACGCTGGTGCTATATGGAGTATAGCTGCCTCCGATGGCGATATTCCACGAGTCTTGAAGCGAGTCGTTCACTTGGTTGATGCGGAATGCCGACCAGTTGCTCCAGTTGAAGTCGATGCCTATGAGCCAGCGTTCGCCTTTCTGTAAAGTGATACCGGTACCAATGCTTTGCGGATATTTCACAGGAGTGCTCTCGTTTTTTTTGTACAAGATGGTGTCGATAGGATTCTCTGTGAGATTTCCGTAACCTTTCAACATGGTGCGGATAAACATATCGCGATGAGCCGTCATGTTGGTTGGCAATGAATATGTAGCACCGAAAGCGAATTTATAGTCGTTTCCGAATTCGTGCTTGAAAATCATGCCTAAATCAAACGTCAAGCTGGTGAATCTCAGGTTGCTGACGCGTCGCTCGTTGTGGAAATAAACATCATCAGGGAAATACAGGGTCGTTGCGTCGATGATATTTCCGAAGATATAGTTCATGTTGAAACCGAGCGAGAGGCTTTTGCTGACCTTGAAACCGTTTGCCCAATAAATTCTGTTGAGACCTCCATCACCTTCATAATCAATGCTGTAAGGATGATCTGGCAACGTTGTGAAGTCGGCTCTTGAGGTGTAGGCGCGGCTACTGTACGGTCCGACGCCGAGACCCATTTTCAACCATTTTGTAACTCCGAAGCCGACGTCAAAGTAGTCGAAAGAACCGTTTGAGCCTTTTTCAGAAGCGGAGGCGGTTCTGTATGTCACGTATTTCAAAAAGAAGCCGGCGTCGAAGAGGAATGTCAGCGAGTCGATTTCGGCATACGATGCCGGGTTGGAGTTGTTCAGTAAGTGCTTGCCGTCCATTGCGTTACAAATGCCGCCCATGCCTTGCATGATGGTGTTGGTCTTGCTCGGGTTGATGGTACCCAGACCGAATCTCGAATAAGGCGAGGAGACGTCAGATTGTGCAAAAACACCACAAGTTGTCATGAAAACCACGACAACTAAAAACAGCATTTTTTGTAACTTATTGATTCTCATTATATTCCAAAATCAATCTCAAGCCGTTAAACATAAAGTTTGAACTCGCAAAAGTACAAAAATCTAACTTATTTTGCAAGAAAATATTGTCACCCCCTGAAATAAAAACGTTTAAGTTGTTGAATTTCAACGAATAAAGTCTGATAAATTCTTTTATTTCGTGTAAAACTCCGAGTTGTACACCGCTTTGCAGGCATTCGACGGTGCCGTCGCACACTATTTTAAGTTCGTCGCGGGTGGGTTCGCAGAGGGGTAGGAGGGCGGTGTGCTCGTGCATCGCCTTAAAGCGCAGCTGCATTCCCGGACTTATCGGTCCGCCGAGGTGACGGTCGTCTTCGGAGAGGATGTCGTAGGTGATGCAGGTTCCCACGTCGATGACGAGGATGTTTTGGTGTGGTTTTTCGGCGTATGCTGCTGCCACCAGCGCCAGTCTGTCGGCTCCGATCTTTGTTTTCTCCTTGTAAGTCAGGGTAAAAGGCAGTTTTGTAGAGCTGTCTAAGATGAGCACTCGGAGTCCTCCGACTTGTCGTAGGCACTCTTCGACTTTTCCACCGACGGAGGAGATGATACCTTTATTAATATTCGGATATCGTTGCAAAAGTTGTTTCAAATCGTCGGAAATAGGGTTGAAAACGTTCATCTCGACGATGTTTTTGTCATGAAACACCGCATATTTTGCTTTTGTGTTGCCGATATCGATAGTTAAAATCTCGTTCATTTTGATGAATTTCAGCTTGCAAAAATACAAAAAAAATATTTTTTTCAAAAAAAGTTGGTGGTATTAAAAAATGTTGTATTTTTGCAGCGCAAAACTAAAGGGGTACCATAGCTCAGTTGGTAGAGCAACGGACTGAAAATCCGTGTGTCGCTGGTTCAACTCCCGCTGGTACCACAAAAAACGCTAACCGATTTATCGGTTAGCGTTTTTGTTATTTTATAGGAATTTCTGGATGTTTCACCGATAGCAGCAGTCCTTCCTGCGAGAGATAGAACATGTAAAGGACAACCGGCTTAGTGCCGCGGTTTTCGCCGTGGTGGATGGTGTCAACCATCTCGACTACGGCTTCGCCCTCGTGCACGGTCTTCTCCTTGCCGTCAATGCTGACTATGGTAAGATCGCCCTGCACCAGTATGCCGTGGTTCATCACAGGGTGGTGATGCCAGTCAAGCTTCTGTCCGGCAGGAATCTCGTATTTTATGGCTACCACTTCAGGGCGCCCTTGCAAGTAGTCGGGAAGATCCACGCCGTCCCAGCTCTTGCTGGTGCGAATCAGTTCGGTAGTATTTGTATTTTGCACTATTCTTTCTGCAGTTTCCGACACGAAGCAGGCTACCAAGCCATAGGTGATGGTCGGACGAATCCAGATCTCGGTGAGCAGATAAGGAGTATATTCGTTGATCGGCTCGATGTAGATGTCGTAGTTGTAAAGCGCGGCAATGACAATGTCGATAACGCAAATCATCCACAGGTTACGCTTGGTGTAGCTCTTCCAGTCTTTGCGCGAATAGAAATAGGTGAGCATGCAAAGCAGCACCACCGAGAGGATGAAACACACCAGATGCAGAGCGTAGAATGCCAGCGGGGGCGCAAAGAGTATGTCGCGCAGCAGTATCGTCACGCCAATGCACACCGAGCACCAGTAGTTAAACTGCTCAGGCTGCAGCCTGTTGAAGAAAAACAAGCCCATCATGACCAGACAGGCCAGATAAAACATGTTGAGAACCAGCTCGGGCCACGACTCTTTCAGTCCGAAATGCCCTACGGCATAAATCATGGTGCCGACCGAAACCAGTCCCGCGATGGTAGTGACGGCAACGTCGAAAACTTTGCCCTTGGTTTTAAATCTTATCATAAATCTAATAGTAAAGTTGAATGCAAAAATAGATGATTTTTTGGAATTCTCCAAGTTTATTTCAGATTAAGATCATCCTTAATAAAACTGACATTTATCACACTTTCTGTCACCATCACACTTTCCTGATGGAAGAAAGCGCATAGGTCTTTTGCGATGGCTTCGGCTATCTGCTTATCGGCATCGATGAGCGAGAGAACGAGGGTCTGCTCCTGCGTGTAGTCGCCGTTCTCGTGGAAATATCCGCCTTCGGTGACGGAAAACGAGAACGGCACATGATGACTCTTGCAGACGTATTTCATGATACCTATATAAGTCTCGGTGTTATGTTTCTGCTGCTTGGTGGTGGCATCGTTCAGACCCACATATATCTTAGTCTCGATCATAAAAACATACTAGTTTACAAAAACTTGAAGATGTTGCTGAATCCTGTGATGGTGAAGATGGTGCGGACATTCTCGTTAAGCCCTTTGATAAAGACATTGCTGCCATTATGCGTTGCATTTTGCAGTATCCCAAGGAAAATACGCAGTCCAGCTGATGAGATATATTCCAGCTCAGTGCAGTCGAGGATGATATCTTTGCCCTTCACTTCATTAAGTGGATTCATAGCTTTTTCTGTCGCAGGTGCAGCTGCAGTGTCGAGACTGCCAGCCAACATGGCAACCATCTTGCCGTCTTCTTCTTTAATCTTTACGTTCATAACTCTGTTATCTGTTATCTATTATCTTTTTTCTTAGTGTTAAAACATTCTGATTATCAACACGTTCATAATTGATTGAATCCATATTCTGCCTCATGATATGTATTCCCAGTCCGCCGATTTTGCGTTCGTCGGCCGACAGTGTGGTATCGACTTCCGACTGGACGGTAGGGTCGAACGGTTTGCCGCTGTCGATGATGGTGAACTTCAGGCGCAGCTCGTTGGCGACGGCCTCAATGGTAACATCGCCTTTCTGGTCGGCAGGGTAGGCGTATTTCATCACGTTGACCACGGCCTCCTCAATGGCCAATTTGACCTTCATAGTTTCTATTTCATCTAAGCCAACGGTCCGGCATATCTCTTCAACAAAGGTGTTCAGTCGAGGCACTTCTTGAATGTCGTTAGGCAGCACTATGCTTTTTCGCATGATGGCGTCGCTTTGCTGCATGATATATTGTATTGCCATCATGGTGAGGTCGTCGCTCTGTTCGGCGTCGCCTACGAAGTGATGCACAGCCTCGGTCATCTTATTGATGAGCTGTTGAGGCTCCTGCTGCTGTTGTGCAAGTGCCTTTGTCGCCACCTCGTTGACACGTTCCATTTGGAACAGGTTTTTGTCGGCATCCATGGCCTCGGTGAGTCCGTCGGTGAAGAGGAAGATGGTGGTGCCGGTGAAGATTTGCGCCTCTTGCAGTGTATATTTCCAATCAGGCATGAAGCCGACTGGGATGTTAGGGTCGCAAGGCAGCTCACCTACGCCAACGCCCACGAGCAGAGGAGCGTCGTGACCGGCATTGCTGTAATGCAGACGGCCTGTAGGCAGGTCGAGCACACCGACAAAGAGTGTAACAAACATGTTGTTCTTGTTCATGTCGGCGATGGTCTTGTTCATGATGGTGATGATGCGGTCAGGCATTGACTCGTGAGCTGACACGGTGCGGAATGTGGAACGGGTGACCGCCATGAAGAGAGAGGCAGGAACGCCTTTGCCCGACACGTCGCCTATGCAGAAGAAGAGCTTCTCATCGCGGAAGTAGAAGTCGAACAAGTCGCCGCCGACATCTTTGGCAGGTGTCAGCGAAGCATATATCTGCACGTCGTCGCGGTCGGTCTTGGTAGGGAATTTATCTGGCAACATACCTTTCTGTATGCCGCTGGCGATGCGTAAGTCACTCTCTATTGACGCCTTTTGGGCGGTGGTGCTTTTCAGTTCTTCGATATATTTCACCAACGACTGCTGCATATTGCCAAACGAGTGGCTCAGCTGTCCTATCTCATCGACACGCTGGAAGTCGGGCAACTTGGTTTCGAACTGTCCCGATGCTATTGTCTCAGCCTCATCGGCAAGCTGTCGGAGCGGATGAAGCTCGTTTGTGATGATGCGGATGAAGAAGTACAGCATAAGCAATAAGCCCACCAACACGATAATCCTGACGCTGTTTTGCAGACGGTTGCAGCCGCGGAAGATGTCTCTTTCAGGGCAGACAATAGCCATTGAGCAGCCTGTCTTGCCGAGAGGCTTATAAAACACATAGCACTTTTCGCCGTTGAGTTTCATGCTCTTCATTCCTTCCTCGCCGCGTGTCATGGCATGACCCAAGTCGGTAAGTTCCGGGTCGGGATGTTCAAGCGTTTGTGTGAAAATGCTCTGACGGGTGATCTTTTCCGTGTCGGGATGCACGAAATAGGTGCCGCCGCGTCCTATCATGATGCTGTAGGAGTTGGGGTATGGCTTGGTGGCTGAGACGGTTTGCGAGAGCCAAGTGATGGAGAGGCTGATGTTGATTACGCCCACTTTTTTGCCATGCTGGTCGTTGATGGCCTGACAATAGCTGGTAACCATCTCTTTGGTGTTGGTAGCCACGTCGAGATCCATGTAAGGCTCAGTCCAGCTCGGCTTGTCGAGCAGTAACGGCATAAGATACCAATCGGCGTAAAAATACTGGTAGTTGTCGCTGCCACCCTGTATGGTGCGTAGCGAGTCGCCGATGTGCTTGGTATAGGCTGAGAAGTATCGCCCTTTTTCTTTGAAATAATAAGGCTCGAAGGCGATGGAGGCGTTATAGAAATCGGGATTGTTGAGCATAATGCTGCGACTATATACGAACATCGATTCGGCATCGTCGAGATGGCGTTCAACCAGCCATTTGTTAAGGTTTGAGGCTACTTCCACACGGTTCATGATGCCTTCTACTTGAAGCGAAGTGTTGTCGAGAATACGTGTGGCTTTGCTGACAGCCTCTTCACGTACGGCATCACGCGACTCGTAGAACAGGAATCCGAGGGCGACGGTAAATATGATGGCTGCAAAAAACACCACGCCAATACTGACTCTCACTGAGAGTTTTGAACGGATATATGCAAATAATTTTTTCATATTTATCGTTTATCAATTATTTCATCGTATGTTATCTCGCGGCTCAGCATCTGGTTCTCAACCATCAGCTGGCTGGCTTGTTGAACCATGTCGGGACGCAGACGGAACTCGCGTTTTTGCGATTCGCGGTCAACCTGCAGGCGCAATACCTCATCAAGCATCAGTTTCTGCATCACACGGTTGGTGGCGACGCGATCTTTGTCGACATACTGCATCACGATGTCGAGAGTCTCGTCGGGATGCTCGGCGGCCCATTCCCAGCCTCTCCGGCTTGCCTCGGCGAAGCGGAGCGCCTGATCTTTATGCTTTTCATAATAATCCCAGGTCATATAAACTCCGTCTTCCTGCACGTTGTAGCCGTGGTCGCAGAAACGATAGACGTTGGTGTCGGTCATTTCGACGCCTGCCTGCATCAGCTGATAGTATTCGTTGTAGCTCATCGCCAAAGTTGCGTCGAGGGCTCCTGAAACAAATAGGTTGACGTTTTGGGCAAAGCGCACCCACTCATAATCCAAGTGTTCTTTGATGCTCATGCAGATGGCGAGCTGTCCGAAGCCCACGCTCCAGATGCCGACACTGGCGCCTTTCTGAGTAAGAGGATCTTGGTTGCGGGCCGATACGATGACCATGGCGCTGTTCATCGATGTCTGAAGGATGTTCACAAGCGGAGTATCTTCATCGACTATCTCCATAGCCTGGCAGAGTGTTAGTGTTGTCACTTGACATCTGCCGGAATGCAGACGGCTCATGGCCGATGAGGAGGCCGACGGGTGTTCGATGCGCACGTTCACGCCGGCTTCGCGATAAAAGCCCATAGCCTCAGCCACGTAATAGCCTGCAAACTGTGCCTGTGCCGTCCACTGCGGTGTGAAAACAATGGTCTCGTCCTGTGCTTTCACAGAAAGTGACGTGGCAAGCAGCGCGATGAATAATATTATTTGCTTTGTCATATTTTGAAAGTCATAATGTTAATATGTCCTGCAAATCCACATTTCCATAAATCTGTCGGATACTCGATAAACCTTTGTGCGTCCTTCAAACAGGTCATAGGTGTAAGCCGCGCGGTCATGGGCGACTCCTAGAACACTCTGTTCATCTCGAATGTGGCGGTGTAGCGCTGGCCGTTTTCGTCCTCGCGGAGGGCTGTCCAGTTCATGGTGTCGCCGTTGATGGTGACTTCCCACCACTCGCGGTTCTCGGCATCACCACCGGCGTTGCGCCAACGTGTGCAGAGCAGGTTGCCGGTGACGAAATAATTGGCGTAGTCGTCGTCGGAAAGCTGCCACTGTCCGTTCACCTCTGTATAGTAGTGGAAACTGCCGTCTGCCAGGTATTCCCAGCGGTGCTCCTGACCATCGTCGAACACTGAACCGGTGCTGGTGCAATGGCCTTGCCAGGTGCCGACGATTGTTTCTGAGAAGTCGTCGTTGACTTTGACATAGCGGACTGTATAATCCTTGGTAATCACTACGTTGCCGTTTATCATCATGCTAAACTGCAGTGTGGCCAAGAACTCGTTGTCGTTGATGTCGATAATGGTGAAAATATTCTCCGTTGACGTGATCGGGTCGTACTGGGTGGTGAGGGCCATTATGTTGCCGTTGATGGCGACACCGGTTTCAAGCATGTCGATCCAGGCTGTGCCGGCTGCCGGATTGTGGCTGAACGATGCACTCACGTAGGCCTCGGTGGTGGAGACAAAATCGATGACCAGCTTTTCGTTGGTTACCACTGGCTCGGCATCGGCGTCGGAGGTTATCCACTTGCCGATAATCTGCTCGGCCACGTTGAATTCAGGGATTTCGTCGATCTTTCTTAAAGTGCTTGTTTCGGTGTAAAGATTACCGTTGTGTGAAACCACTTCTTTTATTGTCAGAACGTTGTCGATGTATGACATGAAGATACAGTTCTCGCGTTGTTCTTCTTGTCCAGGGTATTGCCAACGTGAAAAGAACAAATTGCCATCAACGAAATATTCGGCATAGTCTGCCTCTACCGGAGCCCACTGTCCGTCGATGATATTGTATTCGATGTTGGTGCCGTCGGCGAGATATTCTTCACAGAATGGCTGAGGGACGAATCCCGGTTCGTCGCTGGTGACGACTCCAAGCCATTTGCCTATGGTGGTTTGAGAATAGTCGTCGTGAACCTTGGTGCAGCGCAGCTGATCAGGACCATATTCGTGAATCACCTCACCGTCCAACATGATTGTGTACATGCTGGTATAGCGCAGTTCGTCGCCGTTGATGTTGATGTTGGTGAACTCTTCAACTGTCGTTAAGTTGTCTTTGTTCATTGTCACAATGATATTATCACCATTAACCTGAACGTCGACAGGGTGTTTGTAGAGCCACAAGTCATAATTTTGGGCCGATACGCTGGTGAAGCCTTTTAGTTCAGAGCCTTCCATGACGAATTCGGTAATCGACGATTCAATAGTAGGAATCAATCTGCCGTTGGCTTCAGCATCGAACCATTTGCCTACAATCTTTTCGCCTGACTCGGGACCGGTATAGTCGGTGCCTTGTTCGGCAGGGATGTCGGCCAGATCGGCATACCAGTCGTTACAGTATTCCCAGACGTTACCGCTCATGTCGTAGATGCCGAGCTCATTAGGCTGCTTGGAGGCGACGAAGTGGGAGGCTTGTCCGGCGTTGTTGGCATACCAGGCCACTTCGCCTATGGTGTTTGATCCTGAGTATATGTAGCCATTCGACTTACGTCCGCCGGTGGCGGCATAGTGCCATTCGGCCTCGGTGGCGAGGACAAAGTGCATACCGGCAGGCAACTGGTCGGCACACATCGCGTTCAGCTTGTCGATGAAGCCGCCTTCCTTGACGATGTCGTAGTAGTTCACATTGCTGACGGGGTAGGAGTCGCCATTGTTTGTCTGTCCTTCTGGTCTCCATCCCATAACAGCGTCCCAAAGCCGGTTGCCTCTTGGTCTTCGTACATATACTCCATCGAGTAGTCTCCACCTTCCACTTTTTTCATAATAATGTCAGTGGAATTATTCACCTTGAAGGTGAGAGTCTCTGCGCCCCACTGGTTGTTGTTTGGGTTGTTGTTGACTGGATTTTCCTTCTTGCAGCCGGTGAGCAGGCTGGCGCCGCAGATAATGATGGCGGCGAGAATCAATGTGATTTTAAATCTAATCATATATTTTAGGATTTTTTTGCAGATTTCTCCAGTTTAAACAGCATCGGATAAACGCCGAAGTCGATAAAGGCGACGATGGCATAGCGAGCGCAGCGCACCATCATGGCGGCGGTGCCGCTATCCGATAAAAACTCTTTCGAGAATGGCATCTTGAGCAGCTTGCTCATAACTACATAGACCACCAGACCTCCAAGCAGACGGGCTGCCATCAACAAAGGCTTGCGAGTATTTTCAAAATGCACGCAATAATCGTCGAGGAGAGTGCCGCCCATGAAGCCTATAAACAGACCCACCGCAGCGAAATAGTCAGCACTGTTGCAGTAGAAGAAGCCCGGGATGGCTGTGGCTAAAAGTATGCCGTAGAGCAAGAGGGTGCTTTTAATACGTTTTTGAAGAGTGTAAACGATGACCACACTGAGCAGGCCAAGCAGCCAACCACCAATCACATCGGTGGGATAGTGCGCGCCCACCACCACTCGTGAAAAGCCAGTGAGCAGCGGTATCACTATGGCGAGAACAGTCATCCAGTGTTTGCGCAGGTTGATAGCCATCGAGCCGAACACCGTCACCACGTTGGTCGAATGACCGCTGGGACAGGAGTAGCCCTGAGCCGCGATGTCGTAGATGTCGGCCGACGGATCGACAACGCGCAGAATCTTGATGTTCTTGTGATCGAAATACGGTCGGCGGCGAAGGACGATGTTTTTAATCATGGTGTTCCAGATAAGTCCCATGATTGCGATAAGTCCTATCGACCGTCCCATCTGCTTGTTGTAGCTCCAGTAGAAGAAGCCTACGATAAGGATAAGAGGTATCTCTTCTCCGAACAGGGAAAAGTTTGAAATAAAAGAAACTCCTGTGCTGCCGATGTGCGCCTGTAGCCACTTCATCAAGGAGACTTCCCAAGTAAAGAAAAAGTGTAGCCCATCAATAGTAATAGTAAAGTGAGCTGCAAAGATACTAAAAATTGGACAAAGTT
Source organism: uncultured Bacteroidales bacterium (assembly GCA_905234275.1). Lineage (GTDB taxonomy): Bacteria > Bacteroidota > Bacteroidia > Bacteroidales > F082 > Limimorpha. The sequence continues at coordinate 176,749 of CAJOHD010000002.1, forward strand.
GCTATCTTACCATAAACTTTATTGTTTCAATTTTCTTTTCACCTTTAATTTGTAAGATATAAAGTCCTTTTTCAAAGTCGGCAACGCAGATGCTTCCGCTGGTTGAGCCTGCTGATACATTCTGTCCTAAGACATTGAAAATGGCGTAATCGACCGTTTCGCGAGGAAGATTTGTCAGGTAGATGACATCGGTGGCCGGGTTAGGATAAACCTCAATCGCCTGATTGCTGGCAACCTCTTGAACGGCGGCGTTCGCTGGGATGATATCGACGATAATGCCTTCTATCTTTGTCCATCCGTGACCAAAACCTGTAGGGTCAGGAATACTGTACCATTTGTCGCCTGAACCGCCCCATCCGAAATTGATGTGATACTTGTTGTCGCTTTCACGATAGCCGTCAACCACCACATTGTGACCTGAATTAGCAGCGTTGTTCATAACGGCCAGATGGGCAGGATAGCCTGCTTCGAGGTTGGCAATCAGTTTTGCGTACATTTCATCGTTGGCATTACGATAGAGCTTGCAGTCGGAAAAGCCGAAACGTCTGTAGGCTGCTAATGCCTGATTGACAGCGAAGGTGCCTGAGCCATAAGAAGGCGATGCGGTAAACACCTCTGTACAAGCCACTCCGCAAGCGAAGATAACAGCAGCTACCAAAGAGTCGTTAAGCTCCTCGCCACGCTGGAAGACGGCATCAACCGAGTCGAGCATAGTGTTAAGCTGCGGGAACGACGGGAATTGATACATCTCCCAGTCGTCGTCAATGTGGAACTGACGACCAGCGTAATTGGCGGTATAGTCGTCGCCATCGTCAAAACGAGTGTCGTTTGTGGTGCGTAAATAGTTGATAATCTGTCCCATAGCGGTAGCCGGGCATCCGGTATAACAATGGGCATAATTCTCCATCGGATCAGCCGGACACATCATGTTGTAGGGATGTGTCTGATTCCACTGAGTTTTAAGAAGAGGTTCCTGCGCAAAGGAAGTCAATGCGCACAATAATAACAATAGAGATAAAAATCTTTTCATATTTTTGTAGCTTTATAGGATTAAGGCTGCAAAAATATGAAAAAATTCTTTTTCATTAGAAGCCGGTCCAAAACTTTTCCCAGAAATGGTGTTCCATCTCTTTCCAAGTCTCGGCTGTGGCTGCCTCAAAGTCGGCTGTGTAGCGGTTGAGCATCTTGACGGCTTCGTCTTTTTCGCCTTTCTTCAGGAGCTTTTCAACTTTCTTCTCCAACTCAGGCATCTCTTCAAAAGCCTTGTCCTCGTAGCGCTGGATGTTGTTGTACATTATGTCCTTAGCGTAGCCCCAGTTGACCTGAGCGAGCTTGTTGGCTTTTCTGTAACGCCACAACACTGTCTGATCGTCGTAGTGACCGTGACCGCATCTGTCGAAGCATGATGGCATTCTGTTGCAGCCGCTGTATACAGGGATTCTCGGGCTCTGTCCAGGGTTTTCGACGCCGATCCAGCAGATGCCGCCTATCTCGTCTGGCATCCAGTCGCGGAGCTGTGCTACGAAAGAGTAGGAGCACCACGACATTGCCACGCCGCGTTTGAACTCGATGGTGCCTGGCTTCAGCATGTTATACACTTTCTGCTCGTTGCCGCCCATCCATGGGTTGGCAGTAGGTGAGACGATGGTGTCGCCGTTGCGGTCAACGATCTTGAGGTTGCGGGTGATGTCCATGTCGGTGCCCTCGTAATAGCTGCGAAGCAGACGCATCACGTCGCGCACGTCGACTTTCTTCTCAGGTTTCACTGAGAATGGGATGTCTTCAGCATTTCTGTCGAGATTTAATGATGGTGCTAACTCGTTGAAGATGAACCACTCGCGTTCGCGGAAGTTCTTTCCGTTGGAGTAGCTGCTGCCGAATGCTTTATACCAGATGAGTTCGCCTTCGCCGTCCCAGAGGCCGTATTTCTTTGCCACTTCCTCGACGTTGTCGGAGCACATGAAGTTTTTCTCGTCTTTGCGATTTAAATATTTGATTCTAGGGATGTTAGCTGATACGCCGACTTCGCCGTCAGGCACTCTCTGTGCTGCCCAGATGCCTCCGATCTGGTCAGGACCTTCGCCCATGATTTCCATGAGCCACACCTCTTTGGTGTCGGCTATTGTGATGGCCTCGCCACCGTCACCGTAGCCGTATTCTTTGATGAGTTCGGCGATGGTTTTGATAGCGTCGCGGGCGTTGTCGCAGCGTTGCAAGGCTATGCGTTCGAGTTCTTCAATCTGGAACGCTCCTGCTTTATTTACTAAGGTGTCAGGACCGGAGAATGTGGTCTCGCCGATGGCAAGCTGTTTCTCGTTAAAGCAAGGATATGCTGTGTTGAGATAAGCGTATGTGTGGCTTGCCTGCGGAATCTCGGCGGCTACCGGAAGACCTTTTGTCTCGCTCGGACTCATGGTGTGCATGGTGCCTTTGTAGACCTTCGTTGTGGCATTTTCCTCGTAGTCGGCGGCTGGCTCCCAGCGCATCCAGGTGCGGTACCAGCTGTCGCAGGTGTGCGACGTCATCACCGAGCCGTCGGTAGAGGCTTTTCTGCCTACCATGATGCTGGTGCAGTTGGCGCCTTCAAATTCGTATTCGTCAACATTGACCTGAGCGTTGATGCTCATCGTCATTGCGATTATCACTAAAGTGATTAAAGTTTTAATGGTTGCTTTCATTTTATTTAATATTTAATTCCTATTTAATTGTCATTCCGAGCTTGTCGAGGAATCTCCTGCAATTTTCGCCGAAAAAAACGTAAAGTTCACTTTTCCGTATTTACGGTGGTCATAATAATTCGGATGCTCAGAGAAATCAATGGTTCTGTCGTGCTCAAGAACGAAAATTCCGTCTTCTTTCAGCAACGCATTTTCGAAAATAAGGTTCACGAGCAGTTCGTAATGCTTGCAGTCGTACGGCGGGTCGGCGAAAATCAAGTCATATTTTGCCTTGTGCATCGGCAAAAAACGGAACACATCCGATTTTACCACCGACAACTCGTTCATATTCAGCTTGTTGGCTGTCTCTCTGATGAATCTGACGCAGTTTTGGTTCTCGTCGACGGCGGTCACGTGCGGGCAGCCTCTCGAAACGAGCTCGTAGGAGATGTTTCCCGTGCCGGCAAAAAGGTCGAGGGCTGTCGTTTCCTCCAGATCTATCTGATTTTCAAGGATATTGAACAGACTCTCCTTGGCCATGTCGGTCGTAGGGCGCGTCGGGAGGTTGTCGGGCGCCACAATCTGTCGTCTCTGATGGCTTCCTCTTATTATTCGCATGTCGTTGGTTTGTTTAAATAATCTTTGCTCATAAAACGTATGTCGCGGAAATATCTTGACACGATTTCAGTGATTGCTGATTTTTCCTCTATCAGGCCAAGAAAATATACCGGGACGGAACCTGCGTCGAGATGCAGCTGCTCGACTGAAAAGAGCAGGAAATACAGAAAATCTTCTTTCGTTTTAAAACGGAAGTGATTGTCGAACAATAGTTTAGCTCCTTTTAAGACAATCATCTCGAAGCACTGGTTTTTGACGTTCAGATAAACTCTGAAGTCGTCGGTGCGTTCAAGGTTGTCTTTGATAAGGTCCTCGACCAGCACTGTCGAAGAATGGCGGATTTCCAGCTTTTCAGGGTGATTTTTAGCCGCTTCGAATTCTTTTTTAGAAACGGTGTAAACGTTATATGCGTCGGCGTGTTCGATAAAATCAGCGCAGACAACGCTGTCTTTTTCTGTAAGTCCCAGTAAATCAAGATATTTACGTTTGTCTTTCTCTTGAAACACCTCTGCAGGGACAAAAGTGTTGCTGTTGTTGTCGAAAACGATATACGAAAAACCATCCGTTAAATGCCGGATGGTTAATTCGTTGTTGTTCAGATTGTCGGCAGGAGGGACCATGATTATAATGATTCCCAGTTACCGCTTGTTGAAGGCTCGTCCATTGAACCGACTTTCAGACCTGCATATTTGTCCAAATCTTCTTGTTCAGCTCTCAAGTTGTTGACTCTCTGAGGATCGAGGTCCCAAAGGTAAGTGCTGTAAGGAGTTTTTGCCTCGAACACAGCCACTCTCAAACCACCGCGGCGGATTGAGCCGGCCTGCATTTCAAACTGATCGCCCTGTGAGAAAGGAACGATGCGCAGACTGTTGATGTCGAAGTTTTCTCTTCTTCCGAACAATGAGTCGATGACCTTGATGTAACCAACGGTATCGTTGATAGTCTTGGTGAATGTGGTATCGTTCGGGTCAGCAACGATGTTCACAACTGGAAGCTCGCCTGTCTTAACGTATTCGATGAGTGAATCGAAGTTAGCAGTGTATCTGTTGTAGGTCTGCTTGAACAAAACCTGTGTGCTTCTGATGTCTTTCAAGCTCTGGACGACTTTGATTTCTCTTTCTCTACGCATGTTTTCGAAAACAACAGGTTGTCTGATGCTGTCGAATACTAAGTAAGCCAAAAACAAAGCAACAATTGCTAATCCGATGTTGATAAATGTCAAATTCTTATTATTCATGATTTTAAAATTTATTTACTTTTTTGCGTTGCAAATTTACTGATTTTTTTTAATGGGAATGAAAAATTTAAAAAATTTTTACGAATAATATTCCACGTTGAGACCCAATGCTTTAACTTTTTCAGCGATTTTTGCCATTTCTTCTGATGAAAGCTTTTCGAGATTCTTTTCAGGTGTCTCTCTGTCGATGACGTAAATCATTGTCTTTCTTGGTTTTATCTTCTTAAGATGACTGAGCCAGAGATTGATTTCCTCGTCGGTTGTATTGTCGAATTTTTGTCCGTTATGCTCGCCGCGAAGGAATAAAGTCTGGATAATCACCTCACCGTCAAAACGTTGCAAATCAGCGATGTATTGCTCAAGATTTATCTTTACGTTTGGCAGATTCACCTTATTAATAATGTCAACCGTTCCGCCGTCGAGTTTGCAGATGTTGTTGTCGACTTTTTGTAAGGTTTTGAAAATCTTCTCGTTATGAATATTTGTGCCGTTTGTCAGCACGCTGATGACCGCTTTCGGGACGTATTTGTCTCTGAGTTTTATGGTTATGTCAATGATTTCCGGGAAGTTAGGATGCAGCGTAGGTTCGCCGTTGCCCGAAAACGTGATGCTGTCGGGTTCTTTGGGTGTGCCGACAAGCGATTTCAGTGCATTCTCCAGCGTTTGCTCGTATTCCTGTGGTGTCGCCAGATGTGCTTTCTCGTCACGATGCTCGGGGTTCCAGCCGCATTCGCAATAAACGCAGTTGAAAGTACAGATTTTCCCGACTTTAGGTAACAAATTGACTCCTAACGAATTACCCAATCTTCTGCTGTGAATGGGACCGAACACCAAATCTTCAGTTAAAAATGCCATTTATTTTGAAATTTTCTGCAAAGATATAAAAAAATCTAAGGTCTAAGGTCTAAAGTCTAAAGTCTTTTTGTATCTTTGCAAAAAATAGTAACACATGAAAACAAAACAGGAAATCACGGAAAACTGGCTGCCGCGCTACACCGGACAAGAGCTTGACAAGTTTGGCGAATATATTCTTTTGACGAATTTCTCGCATTATCTGGAACTTTTTGCATTCTGGAACCATGTCTCGATAGTGAGCCGCGACCGCTCGATGCCTTGCGCCACGGCGGGTGACATCACGATGATTAACTTCGGAATGGGAAGCGCCAACGCCGCCACCATCATGGACCTGCTGAGCGCCGTTCATCCGAAAGCCGTGCTATTCCTGGGTAAATGCGGTGGTGTGAAAAAGAAAAACCAGGTCGGCGACCTTATCCTGCCTATCGCTGCCATCCGTGGCGAAGGAACGTCGAACAACTATCTTTTACCGGAAGTGCCGGCACTGCCAGCATTCTCGCTGCAGAAAGCTATCTCTACAACCATCCGCGACCACGGTCACGACTACTGGACAGGAACAGTCTACACCACCAACCGCCGCGTGTGGGAATACGACGAGGAGTTCAAGGAATATCTGCACAAGACACGCTGCATGGCAGTCGATATGGAGACAGCTACCATCTTCGCGGCCGGTTTCGCCAATGAAATCCCGACAGGCGCTTTATTGTTGGTTTCCGACCAGCCGATGATTCCGGAAGGTGTCAAGACAGAGGCAAGCGACAAGAGAGTGAGCTCGATGTTCGTCGACGAGCACATCAAAATAGGCATTGACGCTTTGCAACAGATTAGAGAAAACAAGCTGACAGTCAAACACTTGAAGTTCTGATGACCTACGAGCAGATTCTTTCGGACATTAAGAATAAGATTTACCATCCGGTGTATTTCCTGATGGGCGAGGAGCCGTATTTCATAGACTCCATCAGCGACGCCATCGAGAGTACCGTGCTGGACGAGGCTGACAAGGCTTTCAACCAGATTATCCTTTACGGAAAAGACGTCAACGTGCACGACATCGTGACGCAGGCGCGTAACTTCCCGATGATGGGTAACTACTTGGTTATCATCGTGAAAGAAGCGCAAGATGTGAAAAATATCGAGTCGATGGAGCCTTTCTTGGAGATGATTCCTGAGACCACGATTTTAGTTCTGAACTACAAATACAAAAAGCTCGACAAACGTCTGAAGTTCGCGAAAACACTGGACAAAGACTATGTTTTGTTCGAGTCAAAGAAGCTTTACGACAGAGATATTCCGAAGTGGATTGTCAATTTCCTTGGAACCAAGAATTATAAGATTTCGCAGAAGGCTTGCCAGATGCTCGCCGACTATCTCGGCACCGACCTGCTGAAGGTGCGCAATGAGCTGGAAAAGCTGATGGTTGCGGTGCCTCAGAAAAAGGAAATCGACGACTTTGATGTGGAATATAACATCGGAATCTCCAAGGATTTCAACATCTTCGAGCTTCAGAAAGCCATCAGTTACGGCGACTTCCCGAAGGTAGTGCAAATCATCAATTATTTCGGCGACAACACCAAAGACAACCCGCTAATCGCCACAGTGATAATGCTTTACGCCTATTATTGCAAGCTTCTGAAATTACATTATGCCACCGACAAAAGCAAAAATAACGTTGCCAGCGTTTTGGGCGTGAGTCCTTTCTTCATCGAAGACTATTTCGAAGCCGCCCGTCGTTACAACATCAAAAAATGCGTGGAAAACATCGCTGTGTTAAGGGAATTTGACTTGAAATCAAAGGGTTACAATATTGGCGATGTGGACCAGAAGGATTTGTATCGGGAGATGATTTATAAACTCATGAAATAAAAAAGGTGGTCGATTGACCACCTTTTTCGTTATTTACGATTCTTTTTAATCCATTCTTTTGCATTGACAAATGCCTCAATCCATGGGGCCACTTCATCGTCTTTGCGGTTCTGCGGATAGTAAGCCCACTGCCATGGGAGGAAGGCGCGTTCGAGGTGAGGCATCATTGCGAGGTGACGGCCGTCGGCGGAGCAGATACCGGCCACCGACCATGGCGAACCGTTAGGATTGGCTGGGTATCCGTCGTAGCTGTATGTCAACGCGATGTTATACTTTTCCTTGCCGTATGGGAAGTTGAACTTGCCCTCGCCGTGAGCGATCCACACACCGAGACGACGGCCTTTGAGGCTCTTGAGCATGATGCTGTTGCTGTCCTCGATGTTCACGTTCACGAAGCCAGACTCGAACTTGTGTGAGTCGTTGTGAATCATGCGCGGATGCTTGTCGTGGTCAGGGTAGATGAGGTTGAGTTCGGTCATGAGCTGGCAGCCGTTGCACACGCCTAAGCTCATGGTATCAGGACGTTTGTAGAAGTTCTCGAGAGCCATGCGTGCCTTCTCGTTGAAGAGGAATGCTCCAGCCCAGCCTTTCGCCGAACCGAGAACGTCGGAGTTGCTGAAACCGCCAACAAACACTATCATATTCACGTCGCTGAGGTCTTCGCGTCCGCTAACGAGGTCGGTCATGTGCACATCCTTGACATCGAAGCCGGCAGTGTAGAGCGCGTAAGCCATTTCGCGGTCGCATTGGCAGCCTTTCTCACGGATGATGGCGGCTTTTATGCCCGAAGGTGTGCGACGATGCATGTCGATACCCAGATCTTTGGCCTTGCCGGTGAAGCTGCCGAAATCGAACTTAAGTGCTTGATTCTTATAGTTCTCGAAACGTTCTTTAGCCTTCGCTTCGCCACTCTGTTTTCTGTCGAGGAGATATGAGCTCTTGTACCAAAGATCGCGCAAAGCGTTGATATCCAATTTGTAAGATTCTTTGTCTTTCTTAAGATTGATGCTGCGCTTGCTGTTCGGCTTGCCGATGACAGCATATTTGATACCATCTTTATCGAGCAACTCCTTGACTTTCTTATCTTTAACTTGGATAACGACAGCCGGTTGCTCGCTGAATGCCACGCTGATGAGGTCGTTGTCGAGTGCGCTGAGGTCGATGTCTAAGCCGCCCTCGTTGTTGGCGAATGTCATCTCAAGCAAGGTGGTGATCAAGCCGCCTGCCGACACGTCGTGACCTGCGAGGACAAGTTTCTGCTCGATGAGCTTCTGCAAGGTGTTGAAACACTTCTTAAAGTATTCAGTATCAACGATATCAGGTGTATTGTCACCGACTCTGTTGATGATTTGTGCGAAGCTGCTGCCTCCGAGTTTGAAGGCGTCTTTTGAGAAGTCAATGTAAAGAATCTCGGTGTCTTTGTCGTTGACAACCACTGGTTTAACGGCTTTACGGATGTCGGTGACTTCGCCTGCTGCCGTCACTATGACGGTGCCAGGAGCAAGAACCTTCTGACCGTTTTTGTATTTCTGTGTCATCGACAATGAGTCTTTACCTGTCGGGACGTTGATGCCGAGAGCTAACACGAAGTCGCTCAACGCTTTAACTGCGCGGTAGAGACGTGCGTTCTCGCCTGGGTTCTTGGCAGGCCACATCCAGTTGGCGCTCAACGAGACGCCTTTGAGGTTTTCTTCAATAGGTGCCCAAACCAAGTTGGTAAGAGATTCAGCCACAGAGAGTCTCGAGCCAGCTTCAGGGCTTATCAAAGCTGCTGCCGGAGCGTGTCCGAGTGCTGTTCCGATGCCTCTAACACCTTGATAGTCAAGTGCCATGATGCCGAGGTCGGTGAGTGGAAGCTGCACCTCGCCGGCGCACTGCTGCAAGGCGACGCGACCTGTAACCGAGCGGTCAACCTTGTTGGTGAGCCAGTCTTTACAAGCCACGCCTTCGAGCTGAAGCACCTTCTTGAGGTAATCTTCGAATTTATTATTCTGATATTCGATTTTCTTGAAGTTATAATCGACGTCGTTGTCTGTCAACACTGTCTTTGGAGCGCTTCCGAAGAAGTCGGAGAGGCTTAAATCGATAGGATTCACGCCATTTTTGCGTACAAATCTTAAACGCTGGTCGTCGGTCGACTCGCCAACCATATAATAAGGTGCGCGTTCGCGTTCGGCAGTCTGGCGGATGATCTCCGTATCTTGTTTGTTTACAAGCAGTCCCATGCGTTCCTGCGACTCGTTTCCGATGATTTCCTTGTCGGAAAGGGTAGGGTCGCCGACCGGGAGGTTGTCGACATACACCGTGCCGCCGCTCTTGTCGATGAGCTCGCTGAGGCAGTTGAGGTGACCGCCGGCGCCGTGGTCGTGGATTGAGCGCACCGGGTTGCTGTCGTTCTCCACCATGGCGCGGATGACGTTAGCCACACGTTTCTGCATCTCCGGGTTGGCACGCTGCACGGCGTTGAGCTCGATGGCGTTGGAATACTGTCCGGTACCCACGCTCGAGACCGCGGCGCCGCCCATACCGATGCGGTAGTTGTCGCCACCCAAAACTATGATGAGGTCGCCCGGCTCAGGGTCTTCCTTCATGCTGTCGTCGGCCGGAGCAAATCCGATGCCGCCTGCAAGCATGATGACTTTGTCGTAGCCGTAGTCGTTGGTTTTATTGTCGTTTTCGCTATGTTCGAAGGTGAGGAGCGAGCCGTTGATGAGCGGCTGTCCGAACTTGTTGCCGAAGTCAGAAGCGCCGTTCGATGCCTTGATGAGCAGTTCTTCAGGAGTCTGATAGAGCCACGGACGCGCCTTGAAGTTGTCTTCCCACTCGCGGCTCTCGTCGTTACGAGGGTAGCAAGTCATGTAAACGGCTGTTCCTGCCAACGGAATCGAGCCTCTACCGCCAGCAAGACGGTCACGGATCTCACCACCAGTTCCAGTAGCGGCTCCGTTGAACGGCTCGACGGTCGTCGGGAAGTTATGTGTCTCTGCCTTGACAGAGATAACGGTGTCTATATCTTTGATTTTGAAGAAGTCGGCTTTATGCTGAGTTGCCGGCGCGAACTGTTCGACCTTCGGTCCGAGGATGAAGGCGACGTTGTCTTTATATGCCGAAACGAGGCGGTTGGTGTTGGTTTTCGAGGTCTTCTTGATGAGTGCGAAGAGAGTGTCGGGCATCTCCTTGCCATTAATAATAAAGGTGCCGTTGAAAATCTTATGACGGCAGTGCTCCGAGTTGACCTGTGCGAAACCGTAAACCTCCGAGTCGGTGAGGGCGCGGCCGATCTTTCGGCTTATACCTTTCAGATAATCAATCTCTTCCTGACTGAGTGCGAGGCCTTCCTCGTTGTTGTAGGCGTCGATGTCGGTGATATATTTCAGCGGCTCAGGCTTACGGTCGACAAAAAACACGTTCTGGTCGAGGTCGTGATATTTGTTTTGCAGCATCGGGTCGAAGCTGTTGTCGTTTTCCTCGACGGGATGGAACTCCTCTATACGAGAAACGCCGCGAATGCCCATGTTTTGAGTTATTTCGACGGCGTTGGTGCTCCAAGGGGTTATCATCTCGCGGCGCGGACCGAAGAAGAAGCCTTTAACGACATTTTCTTCGATTTTTGTGGCGTCGCCGAAGAGCCAATTGAACTTTTTGATATCGCTATCATTGTGATTTTCAACGCTTTCTACAGCGATGACGGTGTTCTGACGGGTTTTGAAAAAGATTATCATGGTATGAAATTTTCAAGGCGCAAAGATAAGAAAAAGTTTGAAGTTAGAAGTGAGAAGTTTGAAGTTTTTGACAATTTTTTTAGATTCCTCGCTTCGCTCGGAATGACAGGAACAAATATGTAACAAATGAGGCGCGGCTTGATGGTTCCTTTAAATTAGCAAGTTCCTGCATGCCACGCCACGATGATTAATAATAATGATTTGTCATTCCGAGCACTAGTGCGAGGAATCTCTAAAAAATTGCAAAAATATTTTTGTTTTGATAAGGAAACCTTGTATTTTTGCAATTAAATAATAACTTAAATGGAAGAAATATGATGTCGAAACAAATATTCTCAATTATAACATGGCTTTTCCTAATGTCATTACTAGTAGCGTGTGATAAAAACGTGAATGATGAAGTGAAAATAGAAAAAGCAATGAAAGAATATGCCAAAATAAATTTCTCAAATCCCAATAATTATAAAGGAATTGAAGAAATAATCCCAATTGATACCATTGACTTTGAAAATAACGCGGAGAAATTAATTGAGGCAAGACAATATTTTGATTCAATATATGATTCCAAGTATAGTTATATAAGAAGAGTTGAAGAGTTTTCTGAGAAAACCATTAGCGAGCTTAATTCAACATATAATAAATTTAAAATTAACGATGCTAAGATAGAACTCAAAAGTATTATGGCAGAATTACCATATTATTACAAATGGGAAGATTCAATTTATTGTGCCAAAATAGACTCGTTATTACGCAATTATAGATTTGTGCCTGTGCGCCATTATGCTATAAAAGTTAAAACAATTATGCCCAACGAATTGGAATTTGTGGTAAAAACGTATTCAGCTTATGTTTTTGACAATTCAGAGGCTGTAATAACAACTCCTGCTTTTGATCATAATATAAACATTAAAATATTCGATTTGGGTAACACAAATGAATTCCAGCTACTGATAGATTATTCAAAAGAACTTGCTGAAAGACGAACAGTTATGACAAAAGTTTTAACACGAGGAGAAGACAAAGCAAAGGAGATTTCCAAAATGTGTTTCAAAGCAATAGATTATGAAAATGGTGTTGAATGGAGTCCATTCGACTAAGAATATCCCTACTAAGAATTGCTATCTAACTGAAAATTTTCAAAAACTTTTTGCTTCTCAACCTCGCGGCGAAGTTTAATATTTTCCACTCATTGGGTGAAAAAACTACATTTACGCAATAATTGTCAAAATTTATCAAAAAATTATTTTCATGATATTATTTTTTATATCTTTGCATCGTTAATTTAATGGATGGATTAATTATGAAAAGGTATAAAGTATCTGAGATTATTAGGATGCTTAAAGATGATGGCTGGAAATATTGCTATACAAAAGGTGACCATCGGCAGTTTAAGCATCCGATAAAGAAAGGTAAAGTTACAGTTAGGGGCAAGGAAAGTGACGATTTGAGTCAGTTTATTCTTAATAGCATTTGGAAACAAGCTGGTTGGAAATAAAAAATATGACTATGGAAACAATTAAAGTTAATATTGAATGGATTGAAAAGAACTTCTGTGCGGCATTAGGTGACAATGTTCCGGGTTCTGTTGTTATTACCGCTCATGACATTAATGAGTTGAAAAAGGAAATCTCTGATACGCTTCGTTTTCATATTGACGGAATGCTTCAAGATGGCGATTTTGTTCCTCAATGGCTCGTTACAGGTGATTATAAATTCGATTATAATTATGTTGATGTGGCTTCACTTCTTCATGCCTGCGAACCGTATGCAAAAATGGCTGCATTGAGCCGTGTTACTGGTATCAATCAGCGTCTTTTGTCGCATTATGCCAATGGTTTGCGCAATCCTCGCCCGGCGCAACGTCAGCGTATTGTTGACGGCGTTCATGAAATAGGTCGGGAACTTTTGTCTGTTTGTTAACGTGTAAAGTCATGCAAAAACATCGCGTGCTTTTCATCTGCCATGGCAATATCTGTCGAAGCCCGATGGCGGAGTATATTTTGAAGGATATGGTCGAGAAGGCTGGGATGGCCGAGGATTTCGAGATAGCGTCGGCGGCTACATCGACTGAGGAGATCGGTAACGACCTCTATCCTCCGGCGAGACGTACATTATTTAATAAAGGTATAAAATACGGTTATCGTAAGGCGCGACAGATCACGAAAAAAGACTACGAATATTACGATTTCGTCATCGCAATGGATGAAAACAACCTGCGAAATCTGAAACGCCTTCTTGGCGAAGACACCGAGCATAAAATATCCCTCATGATGGACTACGCCGACAAGCACCGCGACGTCGCAGACCCTTGGTATACAGGCGATTTTGAGACGACGTTTGATGATATCACCGAAGGCTGCAAAGGTTTTTTGGCATCAAAAATTAATTTTTAAGAAAAATGTTGCACGTATTAATAAAAGTTGTATTTTTGCAGTCCGAAAAATTTGAATAAAAGTTTAAATACAAATTAATGTACGCAATCGTAGAAATAGCAGGGCAGCAGTTCAAAGTGAGCAAGGGAGATGAAATCTTCTGCAACCGTTTGAATGGCGATGTCGACAGCGCTATCAGCTTCGACAAGGTGTTGTTGATCGACAATGACGGCAACACAAGGGTAGGCACCCCCGTCCTCGAAGGTGCTAAGGTAGATGCTAAGATCATCAAGCATCTCAGAGCAGACAAAGTTCTGGTCTTCAAGAAGAAAAGAAGAAAAGGTTATCAGACCCTCAACGGCCACCGTCAGGATTTGAGCAAGGTGCGCATTGAAAACATCACTGAATAATAAACCGAAAAAATCTAAAGAATTATGGCACACAAGAAAGGCGTTGGTAGTTCCGAAAACGGTCGTGAATCACATAGCAAACGACTCGGAGTGAAAGTTTTCGGTGGACAGGCAGTCATCGCAGGCAACATCATCGTTCGTCAGCGTGGTACACAACATTATCCTGGTGACAATGTCGGAATGGGCAAAGACCATACTTTGTTCGCTTTGACAGACGGCATCGTGGAATTCCAGAAGAAGAGAGAAGATCGTTCATACGTGAATGTCATCCCTGTTAAAGGCGAAGTGACAGAGTAAGCGTAATTGGAAACGAACAGAAAATAATGTAGAGACGTCATATTATGGTGTCTCTACGTTTTTTTTTGTATTTTTGCATTTGCAAAATATACATTTTTATGAAAAAATTCTATGTTTTATTGATAATCTCTATCTTTGCTAACGTCGCCTTTGCCCAGATGAAACAGAAAGAAGTGGAGGCGATAAAAAACGACACCACCCTGTTTTATGGCTTGAGCAACGTATGCAACTCGTCGGATGAGGCGGCAGAGGCGGCAAAGTCGGAACTGTATGAGAATATCGCCAAAAACTGCAATTCCAACGCGATTTATATCCCGGGAAACGGCGATAAGCAACTCGAAAACATCATCAGAACTTTTAAAGAACAAATCGACGAGAAAGCCACGGAGAAAGCAGTGGTGGAAGACGACGATGACGAAGAGTATCAATATCTTATATATCTCAAACGCAGCGATTTCAGGACGATGTGCGATGAACGCCGCAACGACATACAGCGGTATATTTCGAAAGGTATAAAAATGGAAAGCAACGCATGTCTGGAAGACGCCCTGAAGTCGTATTATTGGGCTCTGATGCTGACATACGCACATCCGCAAGGCAAAAAGCTGCTGTTCCATGGCGATGGCGGAACCGTTGATTATGAATGGATTATAGATAGGATAAGTGGAAATGACGGCATTTTGAAGTCGTTCAACTTCATCGTTCCGAAAGAAAACGGCATTGAAGAGAACGACGAGGGACTGCTTGTTAAACTTAAGGTGAAGACGGTGAATGGCGACGATGTGGCCAACCTTCGCTGTGAGTGCCATGATGGTCGCAAATTCATGCCAAACACTGTACGCGACGGCAAACTCATAGTGCAGCTGCACGACAAAAACATCAAGAGTTTTAAAATCAAAGTGAATTATGACTTTAAAGACGATGCCAAGAAGATGAATTCTGCCGTGTCGAACGCCATTGAACTCATCAAAGTGCCACGTTTTTCTAATAATATCTACACCGTCGACCTTGAGAAGACCATAAATGTGAAGAAAGAAGAAGAGGCGAAAGACTGGAACAAGGTGGAACGTAACCGTGCAGTGGAAGAAGATGCATATCTGAGTAAAATGACGTTGATAGAGAATGCATTACGTTGCGGAAACATCGCCGAGGCTCGCGATTGCTTCTCGGTGGAAGGCTACAATATGCTCGACACGCTCTCGCATTACGGTAAGATGACGGTGGTTGGCAAGCCAGAATATAAATTCCTGAAATATAAAGACGAGGTCCTTTGTCGCAGTATCTTGCTGCAGTTCGATTTCCGCAACACGCCGGGTTTCTCGCAGGAGGTGGTGTTCCGTTTCGACACTATTAATAAGGTAGTCACTTCGCTGGCGTTCCGTCTTTCTGACCAAGCAGAATTTGACATCATCTCGAAGACCAAATGGCCTGAAGAATCGAGACTTATTTTGGTGAATTTCCTTGAGGATTATCAGACGGCATACGCTTTGAAACGCCATAGATACCTCGAAAGCATCTATTCGGACGACGCCCTCATCATTGTTGGTCGTGTTGTGAAAAAGACCGAGATCCCTGACCGTATGACTCTCAAATTGACAGCTGAGGAGGCTGAACTTAAGAAATACGACAAGGACACTTACATGAAAAACCTCTCGATGTGCTTTAAAAACAACGAGTATATCAGGCTTCGTTTTACCGAGACTGACTTCACGAGGGCAAACAACACCAAAGATGTGTACGGTGTGCGAGTGCGTCAGGAGTATTTCTCGTCGTCGTATGGCGATGTGGGCTATCTGTTCCTGCTCGTCGACTTGCGTGGAGCACAGCCGCTGATTCATGTGCGCGCATGGCAGCCGGATAAGGTTGATTTGGATAAATTAATGAACATGAGTGATGTGAGATTTAATTAATTTATTATTTTTGCAAGTTAAATTTTTTAGATATGTTAACGATACCTTATATTAGAGAACATAAAGAAGAATGCATCAACCGTCTGAGTATCAAGAACTTCACTCGGTTTGAACTTCTTGATGAGATTTTAGCGCTCGACGATGAACGCCGTAAGACACAACAGGAAAACGACGAGGCTCTGGCTGAAGCCAACAATATAGCACGTCAGGTGGGCGACCTCTGCAAGCAGGGAAAGGCAGCCGAGGCAGCTCCTATGAAAGCTCGCGTGGCTGAATTGAAGGAGTTTACTAAGGTTAAGAGTGAGCGTCTCGAAGAGCTTAAAGACTTGATTCAGAAGAAGTTAGTTGAGATCCCGAACACTCCGCATCCGATGGTGCCAAGAGGTAAGACTGCAGCCGACAACCTCGTGGTGAGCGAAGAAGGCAAGATGCCTAACCTCCCGAAGAACGCATTGCCACATTGGGAGTTGCTCAACAAATATAAACTCGCTGATTTCGAACTCGGTAACAAGGTGACAGGTGCGGGATTCCCATTCTACACTGGCAAAGGCGCCCGTCTGCAGCGTGCTCTCATCAACTTCTTCTTGGATGAGGCTGTGAAGGACGGCTACTATGAGGTGCAGCCACCTATCGTGGTCAACGAGGCTTCAGCATACGCAACAGGTCAGCTGCCGGATAAGGAAGCTCAGATGTACGCTGTGCCGCTCGATAAGATGTACATGATTCCGACCGCTGAGGTGCCGGTGACCAACATCTTCCGCGACATGATTGTGCAGGAGAGTGAACTCCCAATCAAGCGCGTGGCTTATTCCAACTGCTTCCGTCGTGAGGCTGGCTCATGGGGCAAGAACGTGCGCGGATTGAATCGTCTGCATCAGTTCGATAAGGTGGAAATCGTCGAGATCGCACATCCTGACAACTCATACGAACGCCTTGAGGCTATGAAGGAACATGTGGCAGGTCTGCTCCGTAAGCTCGAGCTTCCATTCCATGTGTTACGTCTCTGCGGCGGTGACATGAGCTGGACATCAGCAATGACTTACGATTACGAGGTGTGGTCGGCAGCACAGGGACTGTGGCTTGAGGTGAGCTCGGTGTCATGCTTCGAGACCTTCCAGTCGAACCGTATGAAGCTGAGATTCAAAGACAAAGACGGCAATATCAAGTTGGCTCACACTTTGAATGGCAGCGCACTGGCATTACCGAGAATCGTGGCGGCATTGCTCGAGAACAACCAGACAGAAGACGGTATTTTGATTCCAAAGGCATTACAACCATATACAGGATTTGAAATTATTAAGTAAAATATTGATAATCAGTGGTTTGATTCTGATGGTGGCTTGCAAAAACGAGTCACCATCAGGACAAATCGACGCCATGCAAAAACGTGTGGATGCGGTGGAGCGTGACGTGGAAGTGATTTATAATCAAGATTTTAACGATCTTGTAAATGAATATAAAGCACTCGACACCACTGTGGCATTGACCAAAGACATACAATATGAAATGGAACTTTTGCAGGCTTATCTGCAACAATTTGAAATTCAACGAGTTGTGATAAAAGAAGCAACTGAATATTCAAGAAAACAGCTCTCCGACCTGCAAGATGACGTGAAAAAACATCTTTATGATGAGGAAACCACGTCAAAATATATTCAAGATGAGGAAGCGGAGCTTCGAACGATGGAGGCTCAAATCAAGTATTTCCAGGAAAAATTCGACGAGCAGAAGGAAGTCGTGAAACAACTGAGAAAGGAGTGACGCCATGAAGTCGCTGCGTTTTTTCAGGTTTTTTGCAATGATTCTCATATGCTTTGTTTTTTCTTTACAAAGCATTGACGCTCAAAATGTTAGCAATCAACGCCAGATTGACGAGAAGCTGGCACGCGAGTTTTATTTCAAAAAAGACTACGAGAAAGCTCGCGATATTTACAAAAACCTTTACGACAACTACGGATACACGCAGTATTTTAATCAATACGCTGACTGTCTTATATTTACAGGCGATTATGAGGCTGCCGAAAAGGCTTTTAAATCGTTTTTGAAGAAAAATCCACAAAACTGGAAATCGCATATCGATCTGGCATACGTTTATCTTCAGCAAGGAGAAAACGACAAGGCTGTAAAATATCTGAACAAGGCTTTAAAAGACGTTCCTGAGACTAAAAATGCTATTATTGAGGTTGCTAACTTATTGAGAAGCAAGAACTTCAACGATCAGGCGCTTGATTTATTCAACAAAGGGGCCAAAAATCCCAATCTCAACTATAGTTTTAATCTCGAAAAGGCTTATACCTACAACTCGATGCTTGACTTTGAGAACGCCACCGAGTGCTATCTCTTGTATTTAAAGGAGAATCCCGACCAATATGAGATGGTGAAAAACCGTTTCAGGGTGATGATGATGTACGACCTCAACGGCAATGTGGATGACGTGATTCGTGTGGCTTTGCTCAAGAAAACGCAGGAAGACCCTGAAAATGAAGAGTTTTCTTCCTTACTGATGTGGTATTCGCTTCAACAGCAGGATTATGAGCTGGCTCTGATGCAGCTTAAGGCTCTCGACCGGCGCGGCAAAGGGGATTACGAGAGAGACCTGCTTTATATTGCGCAGATTGCCAGCGATAACAGGCAATACGACGTGGCTGTCGATGCTTATGATTATGTTTTGAAGAAGTCGGATGAGGGCGTTTATTATGTGCAGGCAACCGTTGGATTTATCAAGAATAGCTATGAAAAAGCGGTGGCGGAAGGCAATCACGACAAGAAGTTTTACGAGAATCTTTCAAAAAAAATTGACGATGCCTTTGAGAAAATCGGTTTTTCGGGCGATATGATACCGCTGGTGTTGGTTCAAGCTGATATTATGGCGTTTGAGTTGAATAGATATGACGATGCTAAAGCGTTACTGAACAATGCGTTAGAAATGAATCTTTCGCCTAACAACAAAGCGGAATTGAAGATGAAACTCGCAGACATTTATCTGTTGACCGACGAGGTGTGGGAGGCGACGCTGCTGTATTCGCAGATTGAGAAGTCGCTGAAAAACGAGCCGATAGCCCATGAGGCAAGGTTCAAAAACGCGCAACTACGTTATTTTATCGGTGAATTCGAATGGGCGAACGCAGCGCTGAATATCTTAAAATCAGCGACTTCTAAACTCGTGGCAAACGACGCGATGACTCTTTCGTTGACCATCAGCGACAATTTGGAATACGACACTATCGGGCTGAAACGCTTGGCAAAAGCCGATTATTACATCTATCAGCATCGCTATGAGCTTGCTAATCAGATGCTTGACTCGGTGGTGGCGTATAATCCTAATGAGGTGAGTCTGCCGAGCGCTTTCTACAGAAAAGCGAAACTTGCAGTGAATGCTGGAGATTATGAGCTTGCCGACAGTCTTTACAAGCGCGTTTACGAAGGCTATGCCGACGGCTACATTGCCGATGAGGCTTTGATAGAAGATGCATTACTGCTTGAGAATCAATTGAATAGAAAAGAAGAGGCGATGGAGTGCTACTCGAAACTCTTCGATTATTATACAGCAAGCGTTTATGTGGCGCAGGCTCGAAAGAGCTACCGCCGCTTACGTGACGAATTAAAATGACAGATTATGGGAAACAACAATAATATCGATTTGGTGAGACCGAAAAAAGCCCTCGGACAGCATTTCTTGGTCGATTTGAACATCGCCCGAAACATAGTGAATGCCTTGGGTACCGACCATGACGTGGTAATTGAGGTTGGAGCAGGTATGGGTGTGCTTACACAGTATCTCATTGAAAATCAGCTTGATAAGCTTCAGGTGGTGGAAATCGACAAGGAATCAGTGGAGTTTCTGAAGAAAAAGTTCCCGGAGCTGGAAGGGCATTTAGTGCTTGGAGATTTTTTGAAATATGATATGACGGGCGGCGACGTCGCTGTCATAGGCAACTTCCCTTACAACATCAGTTCCCAGATCTTTTTCCAAATCTTAAAATACCGCAACAACGTTTCAGAGTGCGTCGGCATGATTCAGAAAGAGGTTGCTGAGCGTATTGCAGCGGGTCCGGGAAGCAAGACCTACGGCATTCTGAGCGTGCTTCTGCAGGCTTGGTACGACATCGAATATCTGTTCACAGTGCATGAGAACGTGTTCAACCCGCCACCGAAGGTGAAATCGGCGATGATAAGGCTCAAGCGCAACAACGTCAAGGAGTTGGGATGCGATGAGAAGATGTTTGTGACCGTGGTGAAACAGGCCTTCAACCAGCGCCGCAAGACGTTGAGAAACTCGCTTCGCTCGATGATTCCTGCGGAGATTATTGAAAATGAGATTTTTAACAAGAGACCTGAGCAGTTGTCGGTGCAGGAGTTTGTGGAATTAGTTAAGGTTCTTCATTGAAATCCTTACCGTAGTAAACGCTGCGATTCCTCCGATGATTGTTATCGTGGCGAGGACGATGAGAACATCCTGCATTTGCAGCGAAACTGGATAATAATCAACGATGTAGCTGCCAGTGTCGTCGCCGAGGCGGATGATGCCGACGTACTGCTGGAGCAACACCGCGATGATACCCAGAATCAGTCCGATGATGCCGCCTACGACCGCAATGATGGTGCCTTCGTTGAGGAAAATGCTGCGAATCAATGAGTTGTCACCGCCCATGGCACGAAGTGTGGCAGTGTCTTTTTTCTTCTCGATGATGAGCATGCTGAGCGACCCGATGACGTTGAACGTCGCCATCACCAAAATGAACACAAGTATCAGATACACAGCGAGTTTCTCCGATTTCATCATCTTATATAAGGTCGACTGCTGCTCGTATTGGTCTTGAACGTTGTAGTCGGGACCGACAATTTTTTTGATTTCCTTTTTTATCTTATTCAGATTGGATGATTGGTTGACAAAAATCTCCACATCTGAAGCAAGTCCATCATAATCAATCAGTTCTGAAAGCCATTCATAAGGAGCCAGAATGGTGGTTTCATCAATTTCCTGATTTGTTGCAAACGATTGGTTTACAAACAGTTGCCCTGTGTTGAAGCTGTTTTCGAGGCTGAAAGAGGAGGCATTTCCACGTCTGGGAACATACACCTGAATCATCGTGAACGGACTGTTCGGGTTGATGCCCAGATAATATGCCATCCCGACGCCTGGAATAGCAAAATCGACATCAGTATCGGTGCCGAAACGTCCTGATTTTACTATAGATTTGTCGATTCTTTCTACTGTGTAGAACTCCGCCGGCACACCTTTAATCTGACCAATCTGCTGCTTGTCCTGGTTGCGGAAAAGAGCATCTTCGATGATGGTCGGCAAAACCAGCTCCACATTTTTTATTTCTTTGATTTTGTCAAAAGGAAACTCGTTGACATTCAGGGTTTTACCTTTGACAGAGGTGATCTGTAAATCGGCCGACATCTTGTGGATGTTCTCGCTGATGACCACGTTGAAGCCGTTAAAAATCGACAAAACGAAGATCATGGCGAACGCCGCCACTGCCACGCTGATGATGGAAATCCACGTCACGATGTTGATGAGGTTGTGGCTTTTCTTCGCGAGAAGATAACGTTGCGCTATGAATAACGGCAGCTTCAAGATTTGAGCAGATTGTCAATGTTTTCAATATAATCCAGCGAGTCGTCCTCAAAGAACTGCAGCTCCGGAATCACTCTGACTTGCAGGTGGATGCGGTCGCCGAGCTTGCCACGAAGGACTTTCGTCATAGCGTTCACTTCCTTCACCACGGCGGTTTTCGCCTCACGGTCAGGACCGAACACGCTGAGGTAGACGCGGGCATACGACAGATCGCTCGTCACGTTGACCTTAGTCACGGTAATCATGATGTTTCCTTGGGTTTTGATCTCCCTTTGGAATATTTCGCTGAGTTCCTTCTGAATCAGCTTCGAGATTTTTTGTTGTCTTTTTGTTTCCATAGTGGCGCAAAAATACATAAATTTTTAATGCAGGGTTGCCTTTTATTGATATTATTTTCATATTTTTGCACTGTCGTCATTTCGACTGAAGTGTAATGAAATGGAACGAAATGGAGAAATCCTTGTTTAACGAAATCATATGATTGTTTACGTAAATAGAGGATTTCTCGACTTCGCTCTGCTACGCTCGAAATGACAAAAAAAAAGAAAAATATATGAGAATAGTTACACAAAGAGTCAGTCGAGCATCTGTCACTATCGACGGCGTTTTAAAATCGCAGATAGGGCTGGGGATGATGGTGCTTCTTGGCATCGAAGACGCTGATAATGAGGAAGATGTGGAATATCTTTGCCAGAAGCTGGCGAAGCTGAGGATTTTCGCCGATGACAATAATGCGATGAACCTCGACGTTAATCAGGTGGAAGGTGATTTCCTTGTGGTGAGCCAGTTTACGCTTCACGCTATGACGAAAAAAGGCAACCGTCCGAGTTTCATCCGTGCGGCGCGACCTGAACATGCGATTCCGCTTTATGAGCTGTTCCTCAAGAGGTTGGCTGAAATATCAGGACGCAGGGTGGAGTGTGGAGAATTCGGCGCTGACATGAAGGTGGAGCTAATAAATGATGGACCGGTGACGATTATAATTGACACGAAAGAAAGATAGTCTCTCGCAGATAACGCAGAAAGCGCAGAAATACATCCACAGTCCGATCTGCGATAATCTGCAGCTCGCGACGCGAGCAATCCCACAGAGGAAGAATGGAAAAAATCTGTGATATCAGCGAAATCTGCGAGAGGATAAAGAAAAATTAAATTTTAGAAATATGAAAAACTACAAATTTGAAGCTTTCCTGGTGATGGTCGGATTGATCGTCATGGGAGTTTGTGTGATGCTCGGTTTGGGCAAAGTAAACCAAAGTGTTAGAACCGTCAACGTTAGAGGTCTCGCAGAGATGAATGTTGAAGCTAACAAAGTGACTTGGCCTATCGCTGTAAAGGAAGCAGGCAACGACCTTACTGCTGTTTATTCACAGGTGAGCAAGAGTGCTGATGCTGTTGTTAAGTTTTTGAAAGACAACGGATTAAGTGAAGAAGAAATCAGTGTGACAGCACCTAATGTGGTTGACCGTGCCACCAATTATTACGACAACAGCTGGAAGCAGCGCTACAACGTAACCTCAAACATCGTGGTGACATCCAACAAAGTGAAACTCGTGATGGAGCTGATTGCCCGTCAGGGTGAACTTATTGGAAAAGGTGTCGCCATCAACTCAAGCGAATACGGCAACTACACCATCTACGAGTACACCGAGCTCAACAGCATCAAGCCGCAGATGATTGAGGAGGCTACGAAGAACGCCCGCGCTGCCGCTGAGAAGTTCGCAAAAGACTCGGATAGCAAGCTCGGCAAAATCAAAACAGCCAACCAGGGATTGTTCACAATCGAGAATGTCGACGAATACACTCCGAACGTCAAGCACGTGAGAGTGGTTACCAACGTGACATATTTCCTTGAAGACTAATGTTGCTGTTTTATAGAAAATACGGTGACCCGAAGCACAAGCCCATCGTGGTTTTGCACGGTGTGCTTGGTCTTTCCGACAACTGGGACTATTTCGGCAAACGCTTTGCTGAGCTGGGTTTTTACGTCATCGTGCCCGATATGCGAAACCATGGACAATCGCCGCGTTATGAGGCGTTTAACTACAAGGTGATGGCTCGCGACGTGAAAAAAGTGCTCGATTATGAGCATATCAAAAAATGTTACGTCATTGGGCACAGTATGGGAGGCAAGATAGCAATGATGCTTGCTTTCGAGAATCCGCAACTCGTTGAGCGACTGGAGGTTCTGGATATAAGTCCGCGTAAGTTCGACCATCCGTTGGAGCATGTGGGCTTTATCGATGCGATGGGTAAAGTCGATCTGAAACACGTGAAACGACGCAGCGATGTTGAGGAACAACTCGCAAAATACAATTTCGAGAAGCGAATCCTGCTTTTTCTGATGAAGAATCTGTCGTTCAGTCACGAGCACGGTTTCAGATGGAAACCTTATCTCAAGTCGATCTACAAAAACATCGAAGAGATTGGCAAAGGACTTGAAAACCAAGGTGTTTACACTGGTCCGACCTTGTTCATCAGAGGTGGCAAGTCGGATTACATCTTGGAGAAGGATGTTGCACAAATAGAGAAGCAATTTACAGATTATCAATTGGTTACATTGCCTGAATCGGGACACTGGATTCATGTGGATGATCCAGTGGGGTTCATGAGGGAGACAGAGAGGTTCCTCCCTCCGCTATCGCTCCGTTCGGAATGACAACCATAACGGGGATAAAGAGGCGCGGCTTAATGAAACAGAATGATTTGTAGGAATCGTCAAGCCGCGCTATAATAACAACAAACAACATTGTCATTCCGAGCACGAAGTGCGAGGCATCTCAAAAAATATTTTCATCAAATGAAATATTTTGTATTTTTGTAGTCTAGTAAAATTTTGAATTTTAAATATTAAATTTTTAGAAATGATTCCGTCGAAACAGAAGGTTTTGGAAATTTTGAAGGACGTTGTTTATTTCCCGAAGGGAAGTAACATCGTTGACGCTGAGATGGTTAAAGACGTCGAGGTAGGGGAGAATTTGGTTCGTTTTAAACTCGTTCTTGATGATGTTGATGACGAGAAGAACAAGTTCGTTATTGAAAATGCGAAGAAAATTTTAAATGATAATTTCGGCGATGTCGATGTTGACATCATCCCGACAGCGCCGGTGACGATGCTCTCGAAGGTGAAACATATCATCGCGGTGGCATCAGGAAAAGGCGGCGTGGGTAAGTCGACAGTGGCTGTGAACCTCGCGGTGGCGCTGGCAGTGCAGGGATTTAAGGTCGGCATGCTCGACGCGGATATCTACGGTCCTTCGGTGCCGATTATGTTCGGAACAGAAGGCACACAGCCTGAGTGCTACGACAAGGACGGCAAGACATATATGGTGCCGCTGCAGAAATACGGCATCAAGCTGATGAGTATCGGCATGATGGTCAACGCCGAGACACCGTTGATTTGGCGCGGACCTATGGCTACAAGCGCGCTCACACAGCTCATGACTGAGACCGACTGGGGCGAGATCGACTTTTTGGTTGTCGATATGCCTCCGGGAACGGGCGACATCCAGCTCTGCTTAGCTCAGAACTTCAAAGTTGCCGGCTCAATCATCGTGACTACACCTCAGAAGGTGGCATTCGCCGATGTGCGCCGTGCAGCCAACATGTTCAAACATAAGGGCGTGAGCATCCCTATCCTCGGTTTGGTCGAGAATATGGCATATTTCACACCAAGCGACATGCCTGAAAAGAAATATTACATCTTCGGACAAGGTCACGGAAAAGAATTTGCAGAAGAACTCGGCATCCCGTTCCTCGGTGCTATCCCAATGGATGAGAACATCGCAAGTTCTGGCGACAAAGGCACACCTTACACCTTCGGCAATTTCGGTCCGGTGACAGCAGCATTTGAGAAAGTGGCACGTAAAGTTATAGAATTAGTTTAAGATGGAAAAAGAAGCAATAGAAAAGAAAGTCAAGAACGTACTGACGCAGATCGAGCCTTATCTGAAGGCCGACGGCGGCGGTGTGGAGTTTGTACGCTTGGACGACGACATGACGGTGTGGGTGCAGCTCACAGGTCATTGCGCCAACTGCCCGCATAGCAGTCAGACGTTGAAAAACGGCATCGAGAAGACGATGAAGAGCGTGATTCCGGAAATAAAATCAGTGGAAAAAGTTTAGAGTTTAGAGTTTAGAGTTGTTTTAAAGTTCAAAAGTATATAAGTTTAGGAGAAAAAATTAGTAATAACATTAAAAGGTTAAAAATATGAAAAAAACTTTACTATTCTTGGCAGTAGTGTTGATGGGGATGAGCATGATGGCTCAGACGACCTACACTATGATTGCATCTGAAAGCGAACTCAGCGCAGGCGATAAGGTTATCCTTGTGGGCTTCGACAACGACAGTAACGCTTTTGTGATGTCATATCAGAAATCAAACAACCGTCATGCAGTGGCAATCGATGTCACAGGCGGTACTATCACAACAACAGTGGCAACCAATCCATCAAGCCAGACAGAGCCATTTGAGCTCACAGTCGGCGGCTCAACAGGAGCTTGGACGTTCTTCGATGAGTTGAACAACGGTTACCTCTATGCTCCAGGTGGCGGCAACTATCTCAAGACACAGACAACACTTGATGATAAAGGTCAGTGGGATCTTGAAATAGAAGAAGACGGCTTCAAACCGGTGTCAAACGGCGGTGCAGAGCAGAACATCATGCGTTACAACGTGACAAGCACATTGTTCGGCTGCTACAAGTCAACATCGAACGTGAATGGCTTGATTTACATCTTCAAAGAAGGTGGCGCACCGGTCATCTATCCTGAGCCGAGCGAGTATCCTTCAACATTCTACAGCACAGTGAACGGCTCAAGCGTAACACTCGACTGGACTGATGCAGGCGGCGCACAGCTTCCTTCAAAATATCTGGTGGTGGCATCAACAGGCAATATCACTGTTCCAACTGACGGAACACCTGTAGAAAACGGTCCGTTGGCAAAGAATGTCAACTACGGCGTTGAACTGGTTACATTCGACAACCTGAATGGCAATACCACATACCATTTCGCAATCTTCCCATATACCAACAGCGGCGCTAACATCGACTACAAGACCGACGGAGATTATCCGACGGCAACAGCGGTAATAGAAGACATCACCGTCTTGTTAAGCGAAGATTTCACCAGTAACCTCGGCGTTTTCACAGCTTATAACGTTACTGGCGAGCAGGAATGGCATCAAGGAACATATCAGGGCAAGACATACGCCAATATGAACGGCTATGCAGGTTCAGCTCATGCAAATGAAGACTGGCTGATTTCTCCAAATTTAAGCGTTATTGGAATGTATGGAAGAATTATTATTGCTTTTGATAATGCAACGAAATTCGATGGTGAGCCTTTAAGAATCATGTTCTCGCAAAATTATGACGGTCAGGGCGACCCTAATGATTTTGATTGGATCGACCGCACTAATCATTTTGACTGGTCAGCAGGCGATTATTCATGGGTATCGACAGAAGAAGAGTTTGTTGTAGATGCAGGTGTTACTGATTTCTACTTCGCATTCGTATATACAAGCACCGACGAAGCCGCATCGTCATGGGAAATCACATCGGTTCGCGTTTATGGTATAGAATACCTCTCTGTTGCAGAGAACGAGGCTGTAGCAATCAACCTCTATCCAAACCCGGCAAATAACGTGATCAGCATCAGTGCTGAAAGCGCGGCTGAGGTTCAGATTTTGGATATGGCAGGCCGTATGGTGATGAACGTCAACGTGGTTGAAGGCGAGAACACTATCAACGTGGCTAACCTCGAAAGCGGTGTTTATTTCGTGAGAATGAACGGCGCTGTCGTGAAATTTGTTAAAAGATAATAGATAACAGATAAAAGATAACAGATGTAGAGACGTGCCATGGCGCGTCTCTATGTTTTAAAATCGATGATTATCAGTTATTTGAAATATCGCAGGAAGGCGCAGGGGAAATATCATCTGCATTCGCCGTTGGTGTACGACCTGTATGAGAGCGTGCTCGAGAAAGCTTATGAGATTCCTCGCTGCGCTCGGAATGACAATAGCGGTTTTTATGAGGAATTGGATAAAAGATTAAAAGATTTCATTAACGATAACCCATTGATTTTCAAATCTGATGATGTCGTGATGATTGTGAAGGACATTCATCGCAGCAAGCAGAACGAGGCGGATTGGGAAAGACTGAAAGCCGACGGGAAGGTGCGATTGAGCATCGACTGCTGGCGTTTCGGCATGGTTTTCATAATGGACAGAATAAAAAAAGAACACTATATATTAAAGGTATGAAAGTTTACACTAAGACAGGCGACAAAGGTACCACATCGCTGGTAAACGGCACAAGAGTAGGCAAGGACGACCTCCGTCTTGAGGCTTACGGCACCCTCGATGAGCTGAGCGCTTTCATAGCGGTGCTGATGGACTCAACCGACAAGTATAACGACATTTTCAAGCGCATCCAGGAACGCCTCCTGGTGGCTGAGTGTCTGCTAGCCACCGACGAGACCAGCGAGTTGAGAAAACAGCTTCCACAGATGGAAGAATCCGACGTTGAAGGCATCGAGAAGTTCATCGACGAGATGAACGAGACGTTGAAGCCGCTCAACAGCCTCATCATCCCGGGCGGAAATCTCCTCGCATCTAAGTGCCATGTGTGCCGCACCGTGTGCCGCAGGGCAGAGAGGTCGGTGGTGCGCATGAGCCGTCAGCACGAGGTCAACCCAGTGATAATGAGATACTTAAATCGTTTATCCGACATGTTTTTCGTGATGTCGAGAGTGTTTATGGAAGGCGATAATAAGTGGCAACCGGGGCAGTAAAAAATTTTTAAAATTTTACTTGACAGAATGAAATTTTATAGTATTTTTGCAGCCCGAAAAATAAAAATAGTTAGATATGTATTGGACGTTGGAATTAGCGTCGAAAATGGAGGATGCTCCATGGCCGGCAACCAGAGACGAGCTTCTTGAATGGGCAATGCGTACAGGCGCACCGCAGGAAGTCATAGAGAATCTTCAGGAGATTGAGGACGAGGGTGATGTTTACGAGCGTATTGAGGACCTTTGGCCAGATTATCCAACGAAGGACGATTTCTTCTTCCACGAAGATGAGTATTAGTCTTTTGTTGGCGGTAACTCCATTATTTTGATGCACTTAAAAACTTGAGCAACAATAAAATGTTGCTCATTTTATTTTGTGAATTGTTGAAAAAAACTTAGTATCTTTGCAGTCGCTTTGGAAAAGGGAATGCCGTGCAATTCGGCAACAGTACCCGCTGCTGTAAGCCCGCACGTAAAGGTCTGTCAATCAAGCCACTGTCGAGAGATGGGAAGGCGGCAGGCTCGGGCGAGTCAGAAGACCTTGCCAGGCATTATAGTAAATTTATTTCGGGATTAAAATTAAATTAAAATGAAAAAGTGTGTTTTATTAACACTGTCGCTTCTTTTTGCGACAATTGTAAATGCCCAATTGTCGGGCACTTACACCATCAACAGCAATGCTTCTCAAAACCCGAGCTACACCTCGTTGAGTGCAGCTGCTTCGGCATTGTCGGCTGGCGTTTCGGGTCAGGTGATTTTTGAAATCGCCCCGGGAACGTATGAGGAGTATGTGACAATCAACGAAATCAACGGCACATCGGCGACCAACCGTGTCATCTTCAGAGGCATGGGCACCGACAACCAACAAGTTGTGGTGACAAGCAACGCAGGCTACACCGACAACAGCACCATCAAGATCAACGGCGCCGACTACGTCACTTTCGAGAACATGACGGTGACGACAACCTCGGCCAATAAGGCTAGACTGTTAGTGACTGACGGTCAGACCGACTACAACCGTTTCTATAACGTGCGTTTTGTCGGAGCTGTGTCAAACAACAATCTCGATGGTGACAAAAACCTCGTTTATTACACCAGTGGCGAATGGGTTTGCCATGACAACGAGTTTGTTGGATGCCATTTTGAAAACGGCTACATCGCCCTTTATTACCAAGGTAAAAACATTTACACACTCAACGACGGAGTGTTGGTCGAAAACTGCACTTTCTTGAACCAGTCGTTCAAGAGCGTTTACATCTCGTTCACCGACAATGCGATAGTGCGCGGCAACACCATCACAAACCACACTCACGATGTCTTGACAAACTATCATGCGATGGATTTGCTCCGCATCCGTTACAACAGCATCATCGAGAACAATGTGATGAACGTGACCAGAAACTCCAACTACGCCACGGTTTTCGAGACTCATCCGGCGATGGGAACGGCTGATCAGCCAGTCATCATCAGAAATAACATCATCAACTTTGTCTGCAATGCAAACAGCAGCTACTGCGTAGATTTGGACGACAGCAACAGCGAATATGTTTATTTTGTCAATAACACCGTGAAATGCACTGGCACAAGCAACTGCGGCAGCATTTTTGTGGAGAAAAACTGGCAGAATCTGCATATTTACAATAACCTTTTTGTCAATGAATGCAGCGGCTACGTTTTCCGTTTCGGCGTTGCTGCCGACAACCGTTTCTGCGACTACAACCGCATAGCATTCAGCGGAAGCTATGTTGGCAGACTTGGAAGCACCGACTGCGCCACGTTGAGCGACTGGACTGCTGCCTCAGGTTTCGATGCACATTCGGCACTTTGCACGCCTAACTTCGTGGGAAACAACGATTTGCATATTACATCAGCTACTGGTTTGACGGTGGCAAATCCATTATCATACGTG
Source organism: uncultured Bacteroidales bacterium (assembly GCA_905234275.1). Taxonomy (GTDB): domain Bacteria; phylum Bacteroidota; class Bacteroidia; order Bacteroidales; family F082; genus Limimorpha. Next base: position 206,981 of record CAJOHD010000002.1, read on the forward strand.
GCAACCGATATCGACGGACAAAACCGTTCGGCGACGGCGCCTTGCGCCGGCGCCGATGAGCTGGCAAGCGGTGCTAACCTGCCTCCAGTAGTGGCAAACCCAGTCAGCAATATCACTTTCAGCACATATCCGGCAAGCCAGACTGTCAATCTGAACAACACCTTCAACGACCCTGACGACCCGAACGAAAACATTGTGATTACAGTGGCTTCAAACAGCAACCCGTCGCTTGTTTCGGCAACTTTGAACAACCGTACTTTGACGGTGACACGCCTCGTGGCAACAGGTGGAACAGCAACAATCACTTTGAATGCTGTAAGTGCGGGACAATCAGTCCAGACAAGCTTCTCGGTGGAATGCATCGCCGAAGATATGCCGCCAGTAGTGGCAAACCAGCTCGCACCAATCAACTTCACGAGCTATCCGCAGACGCTGAATTTCGATCTCAGCAACACCTTCGATGACCCGGATAACAATAATGATTTCATCGTCATCACAGTGCAGACTTGTCCTTCAGATATTACTGCAATTATCGACAACAGAATGCTTTCAGTCAGCAGAACAACTTCAAGCGCATTCACTAACAAGACTTTAGTCATCCGCGCTACCAGCAACGGCAAGCATGTCGATATGAATGTGAGCGTCTCCGGCAACGAAGTCACAGTAACTGTTGGAGTTGCCAATTTTGACGATGTCACGTTGGGTGCGAACGGCTATTGGCAAGGTGAGGAGGGCGAAAACGAGATGTTCAGTGGTGGCTGGATCTTCACCAACTATTACTCACAGGCATATTCGTTCTGGGGCGGCTTCACAGCTTCCAACCACACCGATTTGACTCAGACAGGCATGGATGCACAGTACACTGCCATCACAGCTGGTGGCTACGATGGCTCAGCACAATACGGAGTGGCTTACACCTTTGGCGCACAGACCGACGTTTACGCTTCTGACGGTCAGTCACATACAGTCACAGGATGCTATGTCACCAACAACCTTTGGGCTTATCAGAGCGTAGTCAACGGTGATGCTTCCTCAACACCATTTGGAGGCACCACAGGCAACGACCCAGATTGGTTCAAACTCACAGCGACAGGTAAAAACGTCAGCGGTCAGACCATAGGAACGCTCGATTTCTACCTCGCCGACTATCGTTTCGAAAACAATGAAGAAGACTACGTCGTTGACACTTGGGAGTGGTTCGATCTCAGTCCGCTTGGCGCTGTCCATACCATCTCTTTCAGCCTCTCATCGACAAAAGGCAACGCTTACGGCATGCTCACGCCGGCTTATTTCTGCATCGACGACTTTAACGGAACAGCTCCGCTTCCGCCAACACCGCCACAAGATGAACCACCTTATGTTGTAAATCCTGTTGAAGATGTGGTTTTCAATGAATTTCCTCAGACAATTCAGGTAAATCTGGATGGCGTGGCAACAGACGATGACGACCCTGATGATCAGATTACATATAGTATTGTGTCGAATCCAAATTCTTCCGAACTCACAGCCACGATGAATGGTAAAATGTTGAATTTGACTCGTGTTTCCAGGGAAGAAGGCACTGCGGATCTCGTTATGCGTGCTACATCTGACGGCCAATATGTTGATTTCAATATTCATGTCATTATAAATTATATTCCGGATGGAATCGAAGAAAACGACGATGTCGCAATTTCGATTTATCCGAATCCTGCGCATGATTATATCCGCGTAGAGACGATGTGCATATCGTCTGTACAACGCATTGATTTATATGGTGTTACAGGTCAGAAGGTTCTGTCATCAACAGAATCGGAAATCAATGTCAGCGCATTGCCTGAAGGCGTTTATTTCGTCACAGTTTTCACTGAAAATCAAAAATTTGTTGAAAGAATAATTATTGAAAAATGAGAAAGCAATATCAAGCAGTTACAGCGGCTGAAGCCGTTAAAGTAATAAAATCAGGTGATCATGTGCACATCAGCTCGGTGTCAAGTGTGCCACAATGTTTAGTGAAAGCTCTCTGCGACCGTGGTCGTGCAGGTGAGTTAAAAAACGTTTATATCCACCACCTCCACACTGAAGGTGCGGCTCCATACGTCAACCCGGAGTTCGAAGGTATCTTCCAGCACAACGCGTTCTTCGTGGGCGCCAACGTCCGCGAAAGCGTTCAGAAAGGCTTGGCTGACTATATCCCGGTGTTCCTTGGTGAGACCTCGAAGCTTTACCGTGAGAAATACATCAAATGCAACGTTGCGATGATTCAGGTGTGCCCGCCTGATAAGTTCGGTTATGTGTCGTTGGGCTCATCGGTCGATGCCACTTTGGCTGCCATGGAGAGCGCCGAATTCGTCATCGCGGTGGTCAACAAACACGTGCCGCGCACTTTCGGCGACGCATTGGTACACATCAGCAGAATCAATGTCTTTGTTGAAGACGACACTCCGTTGCTTACCGTCGATATGCCTGAGCCGAACGAGGTGGAGAAGACCATCGGTCGTTATTGTGCTGAGCTCATCGAAGACGGCGCTTGCCTCCAGATGGGTATCGGTTCGATTCCGAACGCCATCCTTTCGTGCCTCCACAACCATAAGAACATCGGCATTCACACCGAGATGTTCTCAGATGGCATCCTGCCATTGGTGAAGAAAGGCATCATCACTGGCGACAATAAGAAACTTGATAAGGGCAAGATTGTATCTACTTTCGTCATGGGTTCGAAGAAGATTTACGACTTCATCGACGGCAACCACGAGGTTTTGCTGAAAGATGTGGAATATACCAACGACCCGTTCATCATCGCGCAGCAGCCTAAGATGACGTCCATCAACTCGGCAATTCAGATCGACCTTTCGGGTCAGGTGTGCGCCGACTCACTGGGCGACAAGATTTATTCGGGCGTGGGCGGTCAGATCGACTACGTCTACGGTTCTTCTCGCGCTGAAGGCGGCAAGGCTATCATTGCTATGCCATCAACCACAAAGAAAGGCATCAACAAGATAGTGCCGGCTTTGGATCTGGGCTCGGGTGCTGTCACCACTCGTAACCACATCCACTGGTTCATTACGGAATACGGTGCGGTGAACCTCTACGGACGTTCGTTGCAGGAGCGCGCCCGACTCATCATCTCCGTCGCTCACCCGAAGTATCAGGAAGAGCTCGACGAGGCGGCGTTCAAGAGATTCGGCCCGCATTATCATTATATATGCAGAAACATGTAATTACCCCGTCATTTCGAGCGGAACGAAGTGGAGTCGAGAAATCTCATCCATTTGCAGGAGATTTCTCCATTCCGCTACGCTTCAGTCGAAATGACGATAATGAAACAAGTATAAAATGAATATCAATTTCATAGAAATCTTCGGTGCCTTCTTCGTGATGGCGGCCATAATCGACATCTTTGGGTCGATACCTATTTTTGTAAGCATGAGGGAACAGAACAAAGTCATCAAGGCAGGTCAGGCCTGTCTTGTGGCTTTGGCTTTGTTTTTGGCGTTTTTCTTTGCCGGCGACGGACTTTTAAGACTTTTCGGCATCGACAAGGAGTCGTTCGCTGTGGCTGGCTCGTTTGTGCTGTTTGTGCTTGCCGTTGAGATGATTCTCGGTCGCGAAATCATCAAAAACGAAGCCAACAACAGCGGAGCGAGCATCGTCCCGGTGGCGTTTCCACTGATTGCCGGTCCGGGAGCGCTGACAGGTCTCCTCTCGTTGCGCGCCGACTACGCCATCATCAATATTTTGATAGGTTTGTTGTTGAACATCATCCTCGATTACATCGTGATTCGCCATCTCGACAAGATACAGAAGCTTTTAGGACAAAATTTGATTTTTATCCTGCGAAAGTTTTTCGGTGTGATCTTGCTCGCGATAGCTGTCAACATGTTTGTCAACAACATCATGGTGATTATCGCGAAGGTGACAGCCTGACCATCAGCACTCCATGTGACGGGATGCTGCTAACCACATTTTTCTTAGTCGACTTGGCGATGTTTTTATGCTGCCACAGGTCGTAAACTTTATAATCTACGCCTGTTGCGCGCAGTTCAGGGATGTCGTTCCAGTTGAAGTTGAGGTTCCAAGCGTCTTCGCCGCGGTTGAAGAAGCACACTGCCCACTCGTCGTTGGCGAGCTGTTTCACCCAGATCTGATGGTCGCCCATTGCTACTGACAGATGTGCCTGAATGCCCAGCGGATCTTGGTCTATAGCGATAACGTCCTTGTTGGTGAGGGTGCGTTTGGTGTCGTCGTTCATGTTGCTGAGGTCATTGCCTGCCATCAGTGGAGCTGCCAGCATGCACCACATTGAGAAGTGGCTCTGGTCTTCGATGGCGTTCATTCCTCCATTGCCCACTTCAAGCATGTCAGGGTCGTTCCAGTGACCCGGACCGTTGTAAGGGTAGAGATCCTGCACCAGGTCGATGATGTTCACCATACCGTGTCCGCCCCAGTCTTCGCGACCGTCCCAGGTGTTGACGATGTCGCCAGTGGCTCTCCAGAGGTGACCTATGCCTTTGCCCCATTCCCATGGCTTGGTGCTGCCCCATTCGCAGATGCTGAAAACGATAGGGCGACCGGCTTCTTTCAAAGCTTCGCGCATGATGGTGTAGGCTGTCTTCGAGTTGGTGCCGCGGTTGTTGCAGAAGTCATATTTCAGATAGTCGACACCTGTGCGTGCATAAAACAGTGCGTCCTGGTATTCGTGACCCATGCTGCCCGGTCGTCCGGCGCAGGTGTAAGCTCCGACGCAAGAGTAGATGCCGAATTTCAATCCTTTTGAGTGGATATAGTCTGCCACATATTTCATTCCGTGAGGAAAACGTTCAGGGTCGCACACTATGTTGCCGTCGGCGTCGCGGTCGATCTGCCAGCAGTCGTCAACGACGATATATTCATATCCGGCGTCTTTCATACCCGATACCACCATAGCGTCGGCGGCGCCCATCAGCAGCTGTTCGTTCACGTCGCAGCCGAAGCGGTTCCAGCTGTTCCATCCCATAGGCGGAGTGGGGCATAGCGCCTCGAATTCTTCCTGTGTAAGAGGTTGCGGTTTGGTGTTCTGTGCTGTCGCGGAGATGCTTAAAAGCACAATGAAAAGGAGTGATAAGATGTTTTTCATAGTTATAAGTTTTTATCGATGCAAAGATAATTAAATTTGAGTCAAATTATGGAAATATTTTTCTAATTTTGCAAAGTAAAAAATTATGAGATGAAGTTTACAAAAGTCATATTTGTGATAGTTTTGGCAGTTGCGACGGTGATGCTTGGATGCAAGAAAGAGCAAAAAAATGCAGTAATTGCTGACGATCACGAATTTGTTGATCTTGGCTTGCCGAGTGGAACTTTGTGGGCTAAATGTAATGTTGGGGCGACAAGTCCTGAAGATGTCGGCGATTATTTCGCTTGGGGTGAGACTGCTATCAAGGACATGTATGACTGGAAGCATTACAAATACAGTGAGTTTGTAAACGGATTTTATTTGTTGAACAAATATTGCACTGATTCCACCTGTGGAGTCAATGGATTTACAGACGATAAGACCGAACTGGAGCCATCCGACGATGCTGTTATTGCCAATTGGGGCGAGGGATGGCGCATGCCTACCAGTGAAGAATATAATGAGTTGTACCAAAACACCACCTTCGAATGGACTACGGTGAACGGTGTTGAGGGCAGGCTCTTGACTGGTAGTAACGGCAACAGCATCTTCCTGCCCGCTACCGGTTTCTATCTGGATGATACAATAATATGTACGGGTCTCGGCATCTACTGGTCGAAATCCCTTCAAACACAAGCGCAAATCGCCTCATGGAGCTTACATTTTGATGATGTAAACTGTCATGTGTGCGGTACTTACGAACGTAGCCGCGGGCAGGTCATCAGAGCTGTGCGTTCATTGCCTTAGCGCGCTGCTTCGATTCTTCGAGCACCTCAATAGCTTGCTTGTTGAGCCATTTTTCCTCTTCCGTTTCGGGAGTTATCACCACGCCATGTGGCTTGGAATGATGATTTTCATCGAGATACGAGAAGGTGGCGAATCCGTCGGCTGCCACTTTTTCAGGCTCGCGGCTGCGATACATCTTGGTATAAACAGTCAGTGTTGAGCGGCCTGCGGCGATGACTTTGCTTTCGTAAGTGACGATGTCGCCAGCGAAAATCGGGAATTTGAAGTCGATGCCGTGAAGCACGAGAAGCACCGTGTCTTTGGTGTCAACATATTGAGCTACAGCGAAATACGAGCTTTCCAAAAAATATTCTGAGCAGCGACCTGCAAAGAATGTCTGGTGATGGTTGAGGTCGGCGAGTTTGATAAGGCGTTGTGAATAAGTTGCTTTCATGATATTTGAATTTAAATTCTTTTCTTGAATTTGTAGTTGTTTTGTTGCCAAACAGGCATCTCGCGTTCTACGATGATGCTGTAAAACTGGTTGAAGTCGCCAGGCGAGGCGTTGTTCCAGGCGCGCTCGGCGCAGCCGAGCGCCTTCGGAAGCATCTGGAAAGTGACGTCGTCGAAATCACGCAGCTGCTCCGACCAGAGATGAGCCGACACTCCGACGATGTCGCCTGAATAGTTGTCGGGGTTCATTGCATAGGTCTTGCGCTCGTCGACGTATCCTGCCCAGAAGAGTCCTAGTTCCTCGGGATCGGCGCTATAGGCGAGGTCAACATAGTTGTTGGTGGCAGGGGAAAGAACTACCGGCACACCTTCAATACCCTTGCTTACCCAGATATTTACGAAGTAAAGCGACTGCTTGAGGCGCTCAAGTGTCCCCGGCTCAATCCCTTTGGCGATGTCTTCCCAGCCAGCGAGTTTGATATTGCGTTGCTCGGCAAGCTCCAGCATATTGTTGGTGAACAGGTCTTTCATAGCCTTTCGATCTTTGTCAGCCCATGCGCCACCAGGCACCTCGTCACCTCCGATATGGATGGCGAGAAGCGGCACTTCGGCTTCGTTGTGAAGTCTTATTACCTCATCGAATACTTTGCCGTAGAATGTGTAAACACTTGGCAGATAAACGCTTAGCACGTTATCGGTGAAATCCTGAGCCGACCAGTAATGCGAGGTGTCGGCTGGGTCTTGCAGACGGTATGAAGCGTCGCCGGTGCGGCGTTCGTAAGCCTGCATTGCTTTGATAGAAGCTCTGGAATGACCTGGAGCGTCGAATTCTGGAATGACAGCTATGTGGCGTTCCCAGGCATATTTCAAAATCTGCTTGTATTCTTCGCCAGTGAAGTATGTCTTGTTTCCGACGCGACCGTTCGCTGTCGGCTTCAGAGCCTCGGTCTCCTGGAGGTCCCAATCGGGAAGGGCATGATATCCGCTGAAGTTTGTCAAATCCGGTAATCCGTTGATTTCCAGGCACCATGACTCGTCATCACCGATATGAAAATGGAAGACGTTGAATTTATATTGCGCCATAATGTCGATGACATTCAGCACTTCGTTGATATTACGGAAGTCGCGTGCCACGTCGAGCATGAAGCCGCGGTATTGGTTGTCGGGCCAGTCCTCGATGGTCATCGGCTGCAGTGACCTTGGCAGCTTGTTGAGGGTTATCTGGGCATAAAAAGCGCCTTCCTCGTCGTCGGAATCAACTGTAGGAGTGCCGTTTTCATCGATGGTGATACGATACCAGCCGTTGGGGAGGTTCTCGGAAGGCTCAAGTGTCTCAGTGCCATATTTTATGCGTTTCACCTGTGGGATGATGTCGGCTGGCTGCGCCTCATAGCGACAGATGAAATCGTCTTCCACAGCTTCGTTTTTCGGATGATTTATAAAGTTATATTTCACCTGCATCGGCTTGTCGGCCTTGCCTTTACGCTGCATCACGAAGCCCTCGGGAGCCCACGACTGTTTCGGCAACGGACGGCCGTAGTATTTGATGGTTACGGTGCCGTCTTGAGGGATGTCGATGTACCACGAAGTGCCCTGATAATGGTTGATAGCAGGTCCTTCGACTATGGTTTTTGAGTCGAAAAGCTCCTGAAACCACACTCGTGAGCCTCGCTTGACATTGTGAAGCACCAGTGTGTTGAGCGCTTTCCCGTCTTCGGCAGGGCCTTCGGTCCATTCTGCCATCGGCGTACGGTTGCACGACGCCAACATCATAAGAAATGCTATTGCTAAGTAATGTATCGCTTTCATATTTTAAATTTTATGCAAAAACAAAAACTTCAAGCTTCAAACTCTAAACTTATCGTTCTCGTCGTTCAATCACATTATTTAATTTGTAACGGTCGCCAGTCGCAGGTCCGATGGCGTCGATGAACTGCTGGTCGTAGCCTGGTGTCTCATGACCCCAACGTTGGAAGTTGCCGTTCTCGTCGACACGACGTTTTATCTGGTCGTTGTATCTGACAATCAGGAATTTAGCTAACTTATCCCAGCGTTCCATCATACGGTCGGCGTAGGCTATGCTTTTCTTGTTGAGATAGTCGCGTCGGTCGGCGGGTGTCATCTTTTCGATGGATTTCAGCACTTCGTTTTGGTCGGCGAAATAATAGTCTTCGAGTTCGTTTTGAGCGATGCGGAGGTCGCCGATCATCATCGAATAGCGGGGGTATATCATGTTTGCCACCCAGTTGTTCATCCAGAATGCCGACTCGAAGCTGAATTCGTTGCGCGGGTTGTTTTCAGGACGGAAGCAGTCGGGCACCTGCGTGATGCAGCAGTAGAGTGGCACGTATGCAACCATGTCGGCATCGTCGCAGTTGAACCATGTGACGCCGCCCACGTCGTCGGGCAGCCATGAGCGCATCTGGCATGTCATGGTGAAGCCGCTTTGTTGTGTGGCTATTGGGCGTTCGCGGTAGTAGTCGATGCTGTCGGTCGAGCGGAAATGCATCGGCAGCGGACGTATCGGCATTCCCCATGGACCGGCAGTCATGTCGGCAGTCATGTCGAGAGGTGTGCCTTCGAAGTGGTCGCGCATGTCGTGTTGCAGGTCGCGTAAAGAGAGCGGGGCGTCGGGTTTCACCCACAGAGGCATGCCGTCGCAGACGTCGAACTCACCGTTGATATAAGGCAGATACTGGTCCATATCCGAGCAGTGATGGCGGAAGAAGCTCCACACGCGGGCGTCGGCGTAGCGCACATTCTCGAAGTCGATGGGGCAGTAGGCGTCGCGGAAAGAGAAGTCTTTGTCGCTGCCTTCATAAAACCCTTTTTCACGGGCAAAACTGATGACATCGTGGGCGTAGACGCATTCGATTTCAGGTTTGTTGATCTTATTAAGTTGTTTGCTATTGATACTTTTCTTCTTATCTTGCGGGAACTGTCTTATTCTGCTGAGGTTGGCGTGTGCCGAGATGCAGTCGTCGGGGATGCGTAACGCCACCCAAACGGCACCTTTGCGGCCTTCGCCTTTGCCTATTATCTCAATGATCCAGGCCTCGTTGGGGTCGCACACGGTGATGCTCTCGCCGCTGCTGTTGTAGCCGTATTCCTCAACCAGTTCAGCCATGCATTTTATGGCTTCGCGTGCTGTCGATGAGCGTTGCAAAGCGAGTCGCATCAGACTGAAATAGTCGAGGAGTCCCTCGCGGTTTACGAGTTCCAGACGTCCGTCGAAGGTGGTCTCGACAATAGTCACCTGACGTTCGTTCATCAGCCCGACAACGTTATAGGTGTATTCCACCTGTTTCACAAACTGACCTTCGTGCGCTGGTCCCCATCCGTGGATGGCGATAAGCTCGTCTTTGTCATGTCGTCCTGCAGGGCTGTAGAACAGCGATCCTGAGAATCCGAATCCGTCGCAGTTATAAGTGCACATCACGCTTCCATCGGCTGATGCTTTCTTGCCGACGATGAGGTTGGTGCAGGCGAGGGCGCCGTATGTGAAGGCGAGGAGTAGGGTTAATAGTATTTGTCTTTTCATATCGATTATTTTTATTCCACTTCCAGATAAAAACTCACTGGGCGGAAGCCGTCGTTGCAGCTTATCATCGCGGAGTGGGGGTTCTTCATCCAGCCGTCATAGAAGTTGCCGTGGCCGGCAGCGAGCTCCTGCACAAACCAACGCATCGATTCCCATGCGCTGTCACATAAGCCCTCAGGCTTTGCGCCATCGACGGAAATCCACGACTGGCCTTCACGCACATCGCAAGTGTGCTCAATAGGATTTTCGTATTTTGCCTGCAAATCAGCGTAGTTTGCCTTTCTTATCGCAGTGATTTTGATGTTCATGACAGTTCTGTTTCCGGCTCAAATGCTGTTAAACTGTTATTTCTGCTTTACCCAAATCAATTTGCTGACATCATAGCCGCGACGAGTGGCTTCAGCCAGAATGGCTTTTTTGACGGACTCGTCAAGCTGTGGGGTGCGCGAAAGAATCCAAAGGTATTTATCGCTGCCGCTTCCGACGAGAGCATATTCGTAGTTGTCACCAAGCATCAGAACCCTGTAATCGGAATAGAAAGGACCGAAAAACGAGACTCGTAAAAGTGCAGGGGTGTCGGTGGTTTTTGCCTTGCCGTTGGCGGTCTTGGGCTCGCCGTTTTTGATGCCGGTGTTCACCACATTGATGCGGTCTTCGCAACATAAGACGTAGTTTGCCTTGCAATATTCAAGTCCGCGCTCGAAACGATGGTCGAAACGGGCTATCTCATACCACTCGCCGAGATAACGCTGTAAATCAAGGGATTTTACTGGGGTGTTGTCGATTTTTTGTGCTGTGCATCCCATCATCAGGAATGCGAAAAACGATGCAATAATGTTTTTTTTCATAGTATTTATTTTTTGTTAATAATTGAAAAACTTGAGTACTCATAATGTTAAACGATAAAAATTGTATTTTATTTTAATCTTTTAACTTTTATCATTTAACTTTTAACAAAAAGTTGTAATTTTGCACCCGATTACAAAATCAGGGGTGCTTGCTAAACCCCCTTTAACAAAACAAGGACATGGATTCAATTATCATTTATTCAGGCGGACTCGATTCGACCACGCTTCTGTATGAGGAGCGCGAGAGGATCGCTTTGGCGGTAACCTTCGACTACGGAGGTAACCACGCTCAACGCGAAATCGCCTGCGCACGCTGGCATTGCGGGCATCTTGGGATAGAGCACATTGTGATAGACCTAGGATTTATCGGAAAGTATTTTGACTCGTCGCTTACATCAGGCGCCGATGCTATCCCCGAAGGCAACTACGACGATGAAAATATGCGTTCGACGGTGGTTCCTTTCAGAAATGGTATTATGCTTTCGGTGGCATGCGGACTGGCGGAAAGCCGCGGACTGAAACGCGTTCTCATTGCTAACCACGGAGGCGACCACGCAATATATCCCGACTGCCGTCCGGAGTTCGTCAAGGCGATGGATTCGGCAATGACAGCTGGCACTTACGAAGGTGTGAAGCTGGCGGCACCCTACACCAACATCACTAAAGGCGACATCGTGAAACGAGGTGCGAAACTTGGCATCGATTACAGCAAGACGTATTCGTGCTATCGCGGCAAAGAACGCCACTGCGGACGATGCGGCACCTGTCGCGAACGTAAAGAGGCTTTTGCGGAAACCGGAATTATTGACCCAACAAATTACGAAGACTAATGTATTACATCAAGAAAACCATAGAAGTGGCAGGCGCACATCAGCTGAGCCTCGACTATCCCAGCAAATGCTGCTCATTGCACGGACATAACTGGATCATCACCATCTACTGCAAAGCCAAAGAACTCGACAAAAACGGCATGGTCGTTGATTTCTCCGAGATAAAACGCCGCATCGTCGATGCCCTTGACCATAAGGTGGTTAACGATGTGCTGAAATGCAACCCGACGGCTGAAAACATAGCCCGCTGGTGCTGCGATCAGATTACTAACTGCTATCGTGTCGACGTGCAGGAAACCACAGGAAATATCGCATCTTACGAAAAAGACGAGTGATGAAGGTCAACGAGATATTCTATTCGCTGCAAGGCGAGGGCTTCAACACCGGAACACCAGCGGTTTTCATTCGTTTCAGCGGATGCAACCTTGAGTGCCCTTTTTGCGACACTCAGCATCAAAAGGGAAAGGAGATGACCGAGGGCGACATCATCGAAGAAGTGTCGCGCTACAAGGCAAACCTGGTTGTCGTTACTGGCGGTGAACCGGCTTTGCAACTCACCGAATCGCTGGTGGAGATGCTGCATTTTCTGGGTAAGACAGTGGCTGTCGAGACCAACGGCACTGTTGAATTGCCGAAAAACGTGGATTGGATTACACTGTCGCCGAAAGACATGGTTTTAGGTGAGAAGGCGGCTCCGATTTTAAAAAAGGCCGACGAATTGAAACTGGTTTTTTCGGACGACCTGTGTAGAGACGCACGGCCGTGCGTCTCTACGTATGAACACATCAACGTCAAATACCGTTTCCTCCAGCCTTGCGACACCGGCGACGTTGAGAAAAACAAAGAAACAATCAAAAAAACAATTGAATTTTGCAAGGAGCATCCCGAGTGGAGATTGTCTTTGCAGACACATAAAATATTAAATATCAGATAGTTATGAATAGAGAGAAAGATAATTTGAAATCATTGGGCCGCAAAGCCGAAATTCCTGAGACTTATGCCCCTGAAGTGCTTGAAGCCTTCGAAAACCGTCATCCTGAACGCGACTACTGGGTGCAGTTCAACTGCCCGGAGTTTACCGCATTGTGCCCGATTACTGGTCAGCCCGACTTCGGTGAAATCAAGATTTTGTACATTCCTGATGAAAAAATGGTGGAGAGCAAGAGCTTGAAACTGTACCTCTTCTCGTTCCGCAACCACGGCGATTTCCACGAGGATGTCATCAATATCATTCTCAACGACCTTGTGAAGCTGATGGATCCGCGCTACATCGAGGTGGTGGGCTTGTTTGTCCCGAGAGGCGGAATCAGCATCCATCCTTACGTGAACTACGGCCGCAAAGGCACGAAATACGAGGCGATGGCGGAGGAGAGAATGAGGACGTACCAGATTAGATAGTTTAAATGTTTACAGTTTAAAAGTTTAATAGTTTAATAGTTTAGTAGCTTAGTAGCTTAATAGTTTAAGTTGGGATGAAGGTTAGAATTACAGCGATAAGGAAAGCAAACTACACGGATTTGCAGGCAAAGTACGAGAATCCGATTGAGCATACGTGCGATGTGAGGGAGGGTCAGTCGTGGATTTCGGTGGATGGTGCGAAGCCTGAAGGGATGTGCGAGAGCGCTTGGGAGTCGATGCGTTGGTTTGTGCAGGAACTGGCTGCCGGTCGCGGTAATTTTTACGACGGCTGGATGAAAAACCCGAAGTCGGCGATGATAAGCTGCAACGACGGATTCCGTCCGGTTAGTTTCTTGATAGAAACGATATGAATAGGACACAGGAAATATTCAAAGTGACAATCATCGGCAGCGTGGTCAACGTGCTGCTGCTGGTGATGAAGTTTGTGGCGGGTGTGCTGGGTCACAGCTCCGCCATGATAGCCGACGCGGTGCATTCGTTGTCGGATTTCCTTACTGATGTCGTCGTTTTGGTTTTTGTGAAAATCAGCGGCAAACCGAAGGATAAGTCGCACGAATACGGTCACGGAAAGTTCGAGACTTTAGCGTTGACAATCATAGGCTTGGTGCTTGTGGTGGTGGCTCTCGGCATCATCAGCAACGGTGTTGTGAAAATCGACGATTTCTTTGATGGTGAGGAGCTTGAGGCTCCTGGTATGCTGGCTCTTTGGGCGGCTGTGGTCTCGATAGTGCTGAAAGAAGCCGTTTATCGTTATTCTATCATCAAAGCCCGTAAACTCGACTCGCAGGCACTGGAGGCAAACGCCTGGCATCATCGCAGCGACGCACTCTCGTCAATAGGCACTTTGATAGGTGTGGGCGGAGCTATCTTCCTCGGTCAGAAATGGGTCATCCTCGATCCGATAGCATCAGTGATTGTTGGCGTTTTCATCGGTAAGGTGGCATTCGATCTGCTGAAAAACGGAGTGGGCGACCTAACCGATAAGGCTCTACCTGAAAGTGTTGAGCAAGAGATTTTGAAGATGGTTTCGGAGGTTGAAAATGTCGGCAATCCGCATAACCTCAAGACACGCCGCGTGGGAAACCATTACGCCATTGAGCTTCACATCAAGATGGACGGCAACATCACCCTGATGGAAGCCCACGACAAGGCTACAGAAATCGAAAATCTTCTTAGAAGCAAATACGGCAAAGAAACTCATATCGGAGTTCATGTCGAACCATTCGACTAAAAAATTAAATGCGACACAAAAAAACGAGTGAAGCACAATATCATGGTAAATCATTCGTTATCATAAAAATTATCATTATGAAAACAGCACGATTACCATTGGTCTTATTGGCATTATTTGGCTTAACATTGTTTTCAGATGCCCAAGAAGTTTCAAAATCCGGAAGAGAAAAAGGATTGGTAATAAGACCGGAAATTGGGGTTGGTATGGGAAGTCTGGGTAAATCAGACAACTATTATGCGTTATATCTTCAAGGAAGTGTTGATTATCAATTCAATCCATATTTTAACGCTGGAGTCGGTACAGGATTCAGTAATAACAAATGGAGCCTCGCAGGATTTGGGAAAGACAGAGTGATGGCATTGCCAGTATATGCTAATCTTCGTGCGTATTTATGCGATAAAAAGGTTAGTCCGTTTTTTGATTTAAAGATGGGATATAATATTCCTTTAAATGAAGGTCGCATTCGAGGGGAATATAATCCGCCTTTACATCTTTGGAATGATTCTTATTTGAAAATCAAAGGTTTGTATGGAATGTTGTCTTTCGGTCTTCAAGCCGGAGGAATGGATGTCGGAATTTCAATGGGTTGGGTACAAGGTGTGTCTCATGAAATGGACCAAAATATAAATTATAATGTCAAGGAGCATTCCAATAGTTATTTCATGACAGCATTTAGCATAGCATATAATTTCCAATTTAAATAATCATTTCCGGAGAGCATCCCAGTACTTTAGAAAGCGCAAAGACCGTCTGTGCCTCAGCTTTGCGAATATCTTGGTCACCTTGTTCGTAAGCCTGTATCATGCGAAGTGTTACGCCTGATATTTCGGCTAATCTCTGTTGAGTGAGTTTAGCCTGTTTTCTTATGGTTTTCAAAACATTTGGTCGCTCAACCAGATAGCTTTCGATGATACTATCCGCTGTTTCAACAAATTTCGACAAGTCAGCCTCATGCAAAGTCGGATACATTTCAACTATTCTATTGATATCCAAACCGTTACGTTGAATGTATAAAAACGATTTTGCTCTAAACCACTGATAATAGGCCAACGACCATCCGGCCCAAAACTCTTTTGAACGTCCAAACAGTTGATAATCAATAATTTTAATATCAATATCAGAAGATTTTTCAAAAACTTTTTGGCATAATTCCACTCCCGAAAGCCCCGATACAAACCTGGGATTTCCTATTTCAATCTGCGATGCCACGCCGCTTGAGAGAAACATCTCAAAAAACACGTAAATATCGCAATGTACAGCATTTACTGCACAATCCAACATGCTGCCGACGTTGTTCATGGCATCTTCAAGATAATAATGATTATAAGCGTGTATCATCGTTAGTCCATTTTTGTCTTAGAATATCAATCATAAACACCGCATCAGCTGATGCCGGAAGTGATTTTACATTTTGAAAATCATATCTTGCCTTGCTATCGCGTGCCTGACGTTTTGGATAGTATAGACTGCTATCGACAGGGATGCTTTTAATATAATTCAATGAATCAAAAGCCTTTTCGCTTTTTAAAACAATCTGTTCTCCAAGTTTTCCCAAATACATCGCCTGGCGTAGCTGTTCCAACGAAATAGTATTGTTTAGAAAAGCGTTGGCAAATGAGAAATAAGAATCATCGGCGCGATATCCAGTTATCACATCGTAATTTTCATATTCAGGCAAAAAATTGTCTAACAAATAGTCCCTTGCATCAGTTGGCAATCCTTGCGAAAGCACAAATGTTCTGTTTTTCAACAATATAGCCAGCCAATTCAAAATATGACATGGTTTTCTATTAAGGTAAAGAATATTCAATTTTTTCAAATCTAATTCATAATGATTCGCAAAACCATTATTCCTTTCGGTGCTCGCCCATTCCTTTGCAAGTTCTTGATTTTCAGTGCAATAAAACCCTAATCCATAATCATTCTTTGGATTTCCTTCTCCCAATAAAGGTTTCTCAATGACTTTTGTTGAGCCGTGATATAATGTTATTTTTTTCATAAAATTATCGTTATAACGAGACTTTGCAAAAATACATTTTTTTTAAATACGACAACACAAATCAAAATTATTTTGAAATAAAAGAAAATAACACTATCTTTGCGGTCATAAATATTCTTAAAAGAAAAGATATGAAAACAAGAACTTTCAAGATTATGATGGCTGTCGCAGTGCTGCTTATGGTCTGCGTCGGCTGCAAGAAAAACAATGGTGGCGGCGACAGTCACGGCTTAAGTAACATGAAGTTCAAGAAAATGGACCTCACACATGCCACGATGCTCGCTTTGGCCGATACTCCTGCTAAGGACGATCAGGAATATACCCCTTTGTATATCGTAAACGAACAGGGCATACTTGAGTCGGTGGAATACACCATCGAGGTGGAAGGCGACGAAAGCACGGCCAACCTCGTGAAAGCTAATCTCCAATTGAAAATTCATTACATTTATCCGATAGGTGAAGATTGGCTGTGGCTGTTCGACTGCCGTCATTTTTATCCGGGCATCGAAGAACTCGATGCTGCAACCCAGCAAGCAATCAATGATCTGATTTACAAGTATGATGGAATCCATTATCTGGTAAGGAAGACCGACGGTGCCATCTTTAAATGGTCGCTGGAAGACGGCCGCCCGTATAACATCGTGAACTACGGTCTCGAACGCCCGACCGACTTCTACGGAGTGGTTGAACAATTCGGCAACGACATCGTGGAGATTAAGTGGAGGGAAAACGATAGTCAGATTTATTATCTCGAAGATAATGGCAACAGCATCAGCGTCACCACGATGATACCTAACGGGATTTATGCGGAGAGTGTGTATCCTGCATCCGACGACGGCGTGGTGGGCGCTATGATAGGCTATAACATCAACAGTCAAGGATACTGGAATATCCAGCCTTTTGTGATATTCCCGAACGATTTCACTATCAGGCAGGTTATCGTGCCTAATTACAACAACTCGCTGAATACTACGTCGCAGCTGCTGTCGGTCAACAACAAGCTGTATGTCATGACAGTGAATCATTACGACAATCATTCAGAGACCGATTTCCGTAGTATAGAGATAAATTTTGATGACGAGACCATCGATGTCAGTGCACCGATAACCGCCTTGAATTATACAGTAAAACTCGAACCAAATACCATCGGCTATTACCGTCCTGTTTTCCACAGCAATTTAATGTCGTGGCTGCAAAATGGCCAGATCAACTGTCTGAATCTGGACAACGGCTGGATTAACACAGCGGAATTGCCGACCCATTTCCCGGAAGATGCCAGACAATACACTGATGGCGTGGCTTATATAATTGAAAATCAGAATAATCCGACAAATTATTGGGTGTGCGACATGGCAGTAGGCTATGCAATGAGCCATGATATCACTTGGGACGACTTGGGTGAATATGCTTCTTTGATAGTCCAAGGCTCTTATTCTGAATGGGAGTTTAACTATAACTCACTGACATTCAATAGCAACTGCATGCTCATCGACGGCCGTAAGCTGAATTTCTACTTCAGCGTGATAGGCAATGATGCCGGTCAGGTTCATATCATCGCTGAAGGCGAAGGCGGCGGTGCAGGTCGTGTGATATCGACGCTCATCAGGTTAAATGGAGGAAATTAATACTAACATGCATATCTACAAGCACGAAATAAGATATTACGAGTGTGACCGAATGGGTATCACTCATCATTCAAACTATATCAGAATCATGGAGGAGGCCCGCATCGACTACCTCGACAAGCTAGGCTGGGGTTTCGACAAAATTGAGGCCGACGGTGTGGTGTCGCCGGTAGTGTCAGTCGAGTGCAAATACAAGAGCCCGACAACGTTTAAAGATATAGTAGAGGTGGAGGTGAGCATCAGTGGCATGAGCGAGCTGAAGTTTGAATTTAACTACACCATGCGAAAAGACGGCAAATTAGTCGCCGAGGGTCACAGCGTGCACTGCTTCACTGAAAACGGAAGACCGGTGGTGATAGAGAGAAGGCTGCCGGAACTTTACGAAAGGATAAAGCAATCAATGTAACCCGTCATTTCAACTTCACTTCGTTACGCTCGAAAGGACGTTTCCTTTAGTCGTTGCGGACTATTCTGTAGTGCGGGTTGTAGTTGTTGCGGAACGCGTCGCTGTGGCGGACAGCATAGTTGCCTTTTGCGGCTTCAAGCAGTTCTGATTGCAACTCGGCATCGGCCCAGTCGGGGTTGACTTTCAACGCTATTTTCTCGATTTGCTGCCATTCCGACGCCCAGTCGTTGCTGTAGGCATTGTTCTTGCCGGCTGCACCGATAAACATCATAACCAACTGTTCCTCAGTGAGTTCGCCATCTACAATATTAGAGAAATTGATTCTCACAAAACGATGACGGAATCCTGTAGGCTCGCGTTTAGGCATTAGGCTGAGATCGCTGTTTTTACACTGCTCAAGTTCATAGTTGATGTAGTATCTCGCTGCTGCAGTGTCGTTCATCAGATGTTCGGCACCGAAGAAATCCTGATAGCACGTCTTATAAATATCCTGCAAAGTCGCCAAAGGATATTGAGTGTGAATGTATTGGCACATCTGCCGAATGGCGCGGTCTTCGTTATTGCAGGAGGTTAAAACAGCCATGATACCTATCAGAAAGAGAAATAATTTTGTCTTCATTTTTTATGAAATTGTCTGCAAAGATATAGATTTTTTGTAATTTTGCAGATATAAATTGTTTGAAAAATGAAAAGATTAAGTTTAATTTTTGCGATTATGGCAGCAATGATTTTAGCCGTTTCGTGCGGCCAGAAGAAGGCACAGAAGGTGCTTGTACTTTATTATTCACAGACAGGTAACACCAAGCTTGTGGCTGAGGAGATCGCCAATAAGCTCGGCGCGGATATCGAGGAAATAGTGGCGGTGAACCCTTACGACGGCGATTTTATGCAGACAATAGAGCGTTGCATGAAGGAACGTGAAGAAGGTGTGATCACTGAAATCAAGCCTTTGAAGTCGAAAATTGCCAAATACGACGTCATTTTCCTCGGATATCCGGTGTGGTTTGGCACTGTCGCACCACCTGTCGCTACGTTTTTGAAGAATGTTGACTTGAGCGGAAAGACCATCGTCCCGTTCTGCACTTTCGGCAGCGGAGGCTTGGAGTCGAGTACAAAAGATATTGAGAAATCTCAGCTTAATGCGCAGGTTATGCCTGGTTACGGCGTCCGCGCGGCACGTTTGGAGGCGATGCCGGCCGAGGTCGACCAGTTCTTGAAGGAAAACGGATTCATCCCTGGCGATTACATCCAACTCGGTGAATTTACTGATTTAGAAGAAGTTACACCAGAGGAAGAATACATCTTTATCAAGGCTACCGACAACTATCCGATGTTGCATGCCAAAGCGAAATTAGTTGGAAAACGTTGGATTCCAAATGGCACAGAATACCTGTTCATTGCTGAAGACCAGCCTCGTGAGTTTAAAAACAACATGCCTCCAGCGGGCGAGATGAAAGTCTATGTGACAGTTATTGGCGATACGAAGCCGGAGTTCACAAGAGTGGTAAGATAGTCTTATTCTGAAAGTTTTTTCTTTATTTCCGACATATTGCTTCTCGACACCGGGATGGCGTCTTCGCAATGTTTGATGTCGAGGAGCATGCCGCCTGGCTTTGAGACGATGCGCTCAACCTGCTGCATGTTGACCAAGAAAGCCCGGTGACAGCGCATCACCATCGGGTAGGCGCTGAGGTCATCCTCGAGCTGCTTGGAGGTGGCACGGAGCATGTCGGAACGCACTTTACCGTCGCGCAACTGATAGATTTTCACGTAGTTGCCGACGGTTTCAATATATAACAAATCTTTGATGTTGACTTTGACGGTGTCGCTGGTGGTTCCGGTGAGAGTTATGTCGTCGGACGGCGGCGTAACGGCTTTTATAACTTCTGAGTGCTGAGATTCCTGCAGCTTCTCGTTCATTTTTCTGGTTTCATTCAGTTCGGCTGTGAGAAAACGACTGCGGAACTGGAATCTCCAATAAATCCCTATAATAAATGAGCAAAATGCGATGATGACGAGTGTCTCGAGAAAGTTTCCCCATGAGAGGCTGTTGCCAGCAATCTGGCCATTCATCACAAAATGACGATAAAGGCACAAAAATAACGTCACCAGCGGAGTGTTGATGAGCTGAAACCGCATGTTGCGCTTGATGATGTAGTCGACGCCGTTGTCGAGGGATGACGGCATCTTGAAGATGTACCGGAGGATGCAGTCCGTCACAAGACAGGCGACAAAACCAATCACGAACATCGCGAGAAGATGCATATAGGCCTGCCATTGAGTCAAATCAAGGCCGAAAGGCTTGAATATGGCTATTGCCAGCACCGTGAAGCCTGAGCTGATGGCGCGAATTCGTAATGTTTCTCTCTGTTCGTTTGTCATTGCGAATGCAAAAATAAATATTTTTTTGCCATTCGTCCCAAAATTTTACATTTCATCACAAAAACGTGCAGAATATCCCAAAAACTTGCGCCGTATTGAATGTCGCAATACTTTTGCAGAAAAAATTCAAACGAAATAATAGGATTTAAAATTTATAGCATCATGACAAAAAAAACATTTTGGGGAATCATTCTGATTGCAGCCGGTTTGCTGAAGCTGGCTGACATGTGGAACATCCTGCATTGGGAATGGCTGTGGAGCCAGCCATGGACAGAGTACATCGCGCCGGCGCTCCTTATATATCTCGGCGGTGACATTATCATTAATGGCTTCAAACGCAACCGCGACCAGTGGCTCGACCGTCCGGTGCCGGTGGGAGAGGATGGCAAACGCATCTGCTGTAACACGAAATACGGCGGCGACCAGTACATCTATCATGGCGAGACATTCCACGGCGCCAAGCTCGACGCTTCATTTGGAGGCATCAAGTTAGACCTTCGCGAGGCTGTGATAACAGAGGACGAGGAGATCGACATCCACACCTTCTTCGGCGGCGTTGAGATTTACGTTCCGACCAACGTCAACGTGGTGGTCCAGAGCCGTAGCTTCATCGGAGGAGTGGGCGACGAGACAAATAAAGGAATAAAGAATGACGCTAAGACCTTGCACATTGTAGCAAGTAATTTCTTCGGCGGAGTTCATATTCTTAATTAACCCCCTCGGATCGTCATTTCGACCGACCGAAGGGAGCGGAGAAATCTCCGGCATTAAATGGCATGGATTTCTCGACTCCATTTTATTTCGCTAAAAATGACAAAAAATAAATTGAAAAAGATAACATTAAAGTTTAAAAAAATGAAAAAGATATTAGTAGTATTATTGGCGGTGTTCGCCATTGGGATGTTTACAGAGACATCATTGAATGCACAGGATCTGAAGCATTACAAAAAGATCGTGAAGGAACTGAGTTCCAAGAAATACCAGGGCAGGGGATATGCCAAAAACGGTGCCAACATGGCGGGAGATTATCTCGTGGAAGAGTTTAAGAAAGTAGGAGCCGACGAGGTGGTGCGCCAGCCTTTCAAAATCGATATCAACACATTCTGCGGAAAGATGGACATGTGGGCTGACGGCAAGAAACTCACTCCGGGCGTGGATTTCTCTATGAGAGAATATTCTCCTGGCGTACACGGCGAATTTCCTGTGTATCATGTGGATACGCTGAATTTCGACGCGGAGAAGATGTATGCCGATCTGGCAAAGCCTGAATATGCCAACTGCATGGTGGTTTGCGACTTCTGGTTTATGTATACTCACGAGGCATTCAAGCCATTGCATAAAAAGGATTCTTCTGTAGGAGGCTTTATCCAGACATGGACATCGCCTATCAAATTTTATAAGGCATACGGCAGCCGTGTGATGGGCAAGCCTGTCGTTTGGGTGACACCGGAAGCTATCGAAGGTGTGAAAAACGTGAAGTTTGATATCGACAACGAATGGCTGCAGGATTATGAGCTCTTCAACGTCATCGCGAAGGTGAACGGCAAGAGACACGACAGCTGCTATGTGTTTACGGCACATTACGACCATCTCGGAAACCTCGGCGAAAAGGTGTATTATGCCGGTGCCAACGACAACGCATCGGGCACTGCCACCATCGTCACCTTAGCTGAATATTATGCACAAAACAAACCTGAATTTGACATGTATTTCATCGCTTTTTCAGGTGAAGACTCAGGTTTGAACGGCTCGGAGTTTTATGTCAAGAACCCGACGGTGTCGCTCAAGGAGATTAAATATCTGTTTAACATCGATATGATTGGCGACAACAACCCTGTGCAGTACTGTGAGATCAGCGACGAGGGTGTCCGCGGATTTGCTTTGCTCGAGAAAATCAACGGTGAGAAGCATTATTTCGAGGCTTTGCATCGTGGCGAGTTGGCTGCCAACAGCGACCACTATCCGTTTGCTGAGCAGAAGGTGCCATGCATCCTGTTTGAGAACGAGAATGGCGACGCGTTCAAGTATTATCACACGATTTACGACACATACAAGAACGCTATCTTCGTGACTTACGAGCCTATTTTCAAGATCATCACTGATTTTGTTGAGAAATATTAATTTTTAAAAAATGAGAAGACATTGGATTGATAACTTACGTTGGGTGACGGTGCTTCTGGTGCTACTTTACCACGTGGTTTATTTCTATAACAACAAAGGCGTTTTCGGCGGCGTGGGCGGCTTCGGCGACGGCCCGCAGTATCAGGACGTGCTGATGTATATCTTGTATCCTTGGTTCATGCCTCTGCTTTTCTTGCTGGCAGGGATGAGCTCGAGATATTCGTTGGAGAAAGTCCCGGCTGGACAATGGTTTAAGTCGAGGACGAGGAAGCTTTTAGTGCCGAGCACCATCGGTCTGCTGGCGTTCCAGTGGATGGTGGGGTATTTCAACACCCATGTCGGTGGCACCGATGTTTTGGCAGCAGTGCCGCAGCCCGTCAAGTATCTCATCTGGTCGGTAAACGGCATCGGACCGCTGTGGTTTATACAGGATTTGTGGCTGTTCTCTTTGATTTTGCTCATCATTAACGCCATAGATAAAAACGGCCGTTTCCACAGCTGGTGCGGCAAAATGGCATCAGGCAAGTTGGGAATGGCGTTGATTGTCCTCCTTGTTTTCCTCTTCTGGCTTGGTGAGAAGACCCTCATCATGAATCCGCGCGCAGAGAGTGCCGACGGTCTCTACAACCTCTACAAGCCGGTGTTTTACTTCATCGTCTTCATGATGGGATATCTTGTGTTTTCACACGATAAGGTGCAGGAGACATTAGGCAGTTTCTGGGCTGCGATGATGCTGTTCGCTGCCATCACAGGCGCGGTTTTGGTCATCACCACCTTCGGTCAGAACAACACCTTGCCTCGTTATATGGCAAGTCCGCTCAACTGTCTCTACGGCTGGCTGATGTGCCTCGCGATGATGGGCTGGTTTAAGGCAAAATTCGATTACACCGGTAAGTTTGCCGGCTACATGACAAAGTCGAGTTTTGGCATCTATGTCGTTCATTATCTCGTGATTGCGGGCGTCGGCTCATATATGTATTTCAACATGAGGGAACAGCTGCCTCCGTTTGCGATGTATCTGATTCTGACGGTGGCGGTGCTCACGATTTCGCCGTTGCTTTATGAGGGATTACACAGAGTTCCGTTTGTGAGATGGTGCGTTTTTGGAGAGAAGAAAAATAAATAAATTAAAATATGGAACAAGAAATGAAGTTTTGTCAGAGCTGCGGAATGCCACTGAATGATGAGAATCGCGGCACTAATGACGACGGAAGCAAGAATGAAGATTATTGCATGTACTGCTATCAGAATGGCAAGTTTACCAATGACTGCACAATGGACGAGATGATTGAATTCTGTGCGCAGTTTGTTGACGAGGTGAACAAAAACATGCCGAAGCCGATGACCAAGGAGGAATACAAGGACATGATGCGGCAGTATTTCCCGATGCTTAAACGCTGGAAAAAATAATGCAGGCCAACATCATCACAAGTATCCGTATCCTGTGCGGCATCGCCCTCTTGTTTTGCCCTGCGTTTTCAGCGGCATTCTATGCGCTATACATCACCGCAGGGCTTTCCGATATAGCTGACGGTTGGGTTGCAAGGAAAACAAACACAGCCAGCGAGTTTGGTGCTAAGTTGGATACTGTAGCAGATGTTGTTTTTGTCGTGGTATGTTTGGTTAAACTGCTCCCAGTCATGGATATTCCGCTTTGGCTTTATATTTGGATTGGAGTCATCGCGGTCATTAAGGTAATAAATATCGTCTCTGGTTTTGTTGTCCAAAAGCGGTTCGTGGCTGTCCATAGCGTGATGAATAAGGTTACGGGAGTGCTGCTGTTTTGTCTTCCGCTCACGTTATCTTTTATTGATTTGAGATACAGCACTATGGCGGTTTGCTCCATCGCCACTTTTGCAGCGGTTCAGGAAGGACACTTCATCAGAACAAAAAAAATTATAGAATAAATATGCAAACTGAAAGAATAATACTTCGTCCGTGGCTTGAAAGTGATGCCGAGGCTTTATTTAAATACGCCAGTGACCCTGATGTTGGGCCTCGCGCCGGTTGGCCGCCACATAAAAGCGTGGAGGAGAGCAGGGAGATTATTAAAAGCTTCTTCAGCAATGACGATACATGGGCAATTGAGTTAAAAGAGACCTCTGAGATAATTGGATGTATTGGAGTTCTCAGAGCTTCTGTTTCAAACTTGAAAATAGCTGAAAACGAATGTGAAATCGGCTATTGGGTCGCCAAGCCTTATTGGGGCAAAGGAATCTGTACTGAGGCATTGCGTTTGGTCATTGATTATTGTTTTAATGTAAATAAATTCAATGCAATTTGGGGCGATTATTTCCCTGAAAATCCAGCATCCGGCAAGGTGATGGAGAAGTGCGGCTTCATTGACACAGGCAAGGAAACCATCTGCCCGAATCTTGCAGTCGGCGCCGACAGACCGGTAAAAGTGATGAAACTTGATAAAATGAATAATTAATGGATATTTTAAAAGTTTGAATATTATAATTATGAAACGTGTATTATTAATATTGTTGACAGCTTGCTTGATGGCATCATGCGGCAATTCGAACACCAATTATGTCAAAAAAGCCGTTAAAATCATGGATAAGTATGGCATTTATGCCCAAGGTGACGAATGGGAAAATGCCAAAAATGAAGCTTTGTCAGCGAATCCTGAAACTATTGAAGAAGCTCAGGAAATCGTTATTAAAACGGGCAAAGTGGCGGGTGGCAAGCACACATTTTTGATCACTGCCGACGGGATAAAGGAAAATAACAACGCTGAATGGGAAATGCCGACAGTTGAGATTATGGAAGATGGCATCGCATTCATCAAACTGCCGCATTTTATGGGTAATCATGAAGATGGTGTCAAATACGCTAATACCGTTTTAAACGCTATTCCAGATGACTTGCAAGGTGTTGTCATAGACCTCCGAGGCAACCTTGGAGGCAACATGCATCCGATGATTGCTGCGGTGCATCGTTTTCTGCCTGATGACATTATTTTGAAATTCCAGACTCGCAATCATTGTAGTAAAGTCAATGTGGAATTTGTGGTGAAAGCGGTTGGTATGACGCGACAATCGCCAATCGAATGCCCTGTGGCGATTCTCACCGACGACAAGACTGCAAGTTCTGGCGAAGCGGTTCTTATTTGTTTCCGTGGCATGGAAAACGCGCGCACTTTCGGTGCGCCTACAGCAGGTTATGCCTCGTGCAACCAGCCGTTTAGCCTTCCTGACGGCTCGCAACTCGTGCTCACCACAGGCACCGATGTCGCCCGCACCGATGAGGTGTTTTGCGACGACCCTATTCAGCCAGATGTAATGACCGAAACGCCGGTAGAGTCAGCGTTGGAATGGATTAAAGATTTTAATAAAATAGATGCTGCCGGACACTATTATTACCAGCATGGATGGAATTATGACATAGCTGAAGGTCATGTCGATGTGCACGAGACTGGCACCATGGATTTTTATCCTGACGGCAGCGCTCTCGACTCGGCAAATCAGGTTTATCGGGTGACTTTGAACAAAGGCGGCACTGTGACTTGGATCTTTAACTACGTCAGTCCGGGTTGGTGGCGCATTGAAGGCAACGATTTCTATTCATCGGGTGATGCCGAAAGTTTCCGCATGGAACTGCTTGAGGCTAAAGGAGATGGCTGCGGCGAAGAACGCGAGCTTGCTGCCTATATCGTTAAGAAAGTGAGCGCCGGCATCGGGCGTGAGACCAAGTTTAACTTGGCGAAACTGACAAAAGACGAGCTCGTTTGGAGTTACACCTACAAAGACGGCCACACCGACACTTGGGAGTTTTACCGTGAAAACAATGTGAAGTGATGAATCCTATTGCCATACGCCTTCTCAACCAGCAGCTTGCGGCGCCGCAGTTCAGCGACCCTGCCGAGGTGGTGAGCCATCTCGGTGCCGTGCAGGCGCAGGAATACCGCCTGATGCGGTGGGCTGTGGAGATGCGCACCAAGAAGCCGTCGGCGAAGGCTTTTGAAAAAGCCTTCGCCGACGGAGACATCATCCGTCTGCATCTTATGCGAGGCACCTGGCAGCTCGTCTCTGCCAACGACTACTGGTGGATGCTCGAACTCTGCGCACCGAAAGCGATAGCCGTCACCAAAGGCTGGATGCACAGCAATAAAATCGACATTCCCGAAGAGGAATACTTGAAAATAAGAAAGATTCTGGTGCAGACCGCCGCCGAAAAAGACAGCGTGACGAAAGAGGATTTCGTGCAGGCGTTGGCTGAAAAAGACATCACCATGGACGACCACCGACTCTCATATCACATCAGAATGAGCGAATTTACCGGCACGCTGTGCAGTGGCGACTTACAGTCGATGAAGGCGACATACGCGCTTGCCGAGAGCAAAGTCGAACCTCGCAAGACTATCGACCGCGACGAGGCTTTGATGCGCCTCGCAAAAAAATATTTCCAAAGCCGTCAGCCTGCTACGTTGGAGGATTTCGTGTGGTGGTCGGGACTCGGTATCAACGACTGCCGGAAAGGCATCGCATTATTGGGCGATTACCTGCATCTCGAAAAATGGAAACGTCGCGCATTCTATCTCACCGACGACTGCCGCACCCGAGGCTTCCGCAAAGGCCAATACCTGCTGATTCCGCCTTACGACGAGTATCTTATCGGCTACAAAAGTCGCGACATAGTGCTGCTGCCGGAACTCAGTCATAAGGCGCATAACAACAGCGGCATCTTTCAGCCTATCATCGCGAAAGACGGCGTCATCTGCGGCAACTGGAAGCCATTTTCCGACAAATTTGAAACAGACTTTTTCCTCGACGAGCACGACGAGGCGGAGGTGCAAAAAGCATGGCAGGAATACATGAAATTCAAAAAGGCTGTTTTATAAAGACTCAAAAAGACGTTGAGCGTCCTTCATAATCTCTTCATGATCAAAAGCTAACTTCGGTAAACCGGAAATCGGGAACCACTGTGCCTTGGTGGCATCGTCGAGGCCTTTGACATCTTTGGCTTTGTCGATGATAGCCAAATATGCCACAGTGATAGTCCGTCCACGAGGATCTCTATCAACCTTCGAATATGCTCCAATCTGCTTGATTTCAGCGACTTTCAAGCCAGTTTCCTCTTCAAGTTCCCGCACCGCACATTGCTCGGTGGTCTCGTCCATATTCATGAAGCCCCCCGGGAACGCCCAACAGCCTTTGAATGGTTCATTTCCGCGCTGAATGAG
Organism: uncultured Bacteroidales bacterium; assembly: GCA_905234275.1. Lineage (GTDB taxonomy): Bacteria > Bacteroidota > Bacteroidia > Bacteroidales > F082 > Limimorpha. The sequence continues at coordinate 234,887 of CAJOHD010000002.1, forward strand.
CAGCACCTTCGGCTCTTTTTCCTTCGCAATCACCACACAGTCGGCAGTGACCGCAGGACGGGGATAATCGTATACAAATGCCATATAGCTTTATTTTTTAGATGCAAAATTAAACTTTTACCACGAATTAACACGAATTTTCACTAAAAAATTATTGTTCAAAATAAACATAAAATTGTTGAAAAAAAGTGGTAGGGTGGAAATAAAAATATTCTATTTTTGCTTTTTCAAAATAATATGGAAACAAGATATATTTTCATCACAGGAGGTGTGGCGTCTTCGTTAGGGAAGGGCATCATCTCCGCCTCGCTGGGCAAGCTCCTTCAAGCCCGCGGTTACAAGATAACAATCCAGAAATTCGACCCTTACATCAACGTTGACCCGGGCACGCTGAACCCTTACGAGCACGGCGAATGCTACGTCACAGCCGACGGCTTCGAGACAGACCTCGACCTCGGTCACTACGAGCGCTTCACCGGCATCGAGACGACACGCGACAACAGCGTGACGACGGGTAGGATATACCTCAGCGTCATCGAACGTGAACGCCGCGGCGACTATCTCGGCAAGACAATCCAGGTGGTGCCTCATATCACCGACGAGATAAAACGTCGTATCCTGCTCAACGCCACCAAGGAACATTTCGACTTCGTAATCACTGAAATCGGCGGCACCATCGGCGACATTGAGGGACAACCGTTCCTCGAAGCTATCCGTCAGCTCCGCTGGCAACTCGGGCCGCAGAAGGCATTGAATGTGCATCTGACCTATGTGCCGTTCCTCGCCGCGGCGGGTGAGTTGAAGACCAAGCCGACGCAGACCAGCGTGAAACAGCTGCAGGGACTGGGAATCCAGCCTGAGGTGCTTGTCTTGAGAACCGAACACGAACTCAGCGATGACCTTCGCGTGAAGGTGGCGCATTTCTGCAATGTCGACGTGGACGCCGTCATCCAGAGTCAGGATCTGTCGAGCATTTATGAGGTGCCTGTCAATATGCAGCGACAAGGTTTGGATGCTATCATCTTAAAGAAAATGGGCATCGATGATTTGCCGCCATTGGAGATGGACACGTGGATGAAGTTCCTCGAGCATCGTAACAACGCCACCAAGACCGTCGACATCGCCTTGGTGGGCAAATATGACCTTCAGGACGCTTACAAGAGCATCCGCGAGAGCTTAGCGCACGCCGGGACATACAACGACTACAAGGTTAAGATACATTTCGTCAACAGTGAGCACATCACAAAAGACAACGTCGCCGAGATGCTGAAAGGCATGGCTGGCATAGTCATCTGTCCGGGCTTCGGTCAGCGGGGCATCGAAGGTAAGATTATCGCTGCCGAATACACGAGAACTCACGATATCCCTACCTTTGGCATCTGTCTCGGCATGCAGATGATGGTCATTGAGTTTGCCCGTAACGTGCTCGGTTACGCCGATGCCAACAGCAGCGAGATGGACCCTGTGACACCGCACAACGTCATCGACATGATGGAGGAGCAGAAGAGTATCACACAGATGGGCGGCACCATGCGTCTTGGCGCTTACGACTGCGAGCTCGTCAACGGCAGCAGAACGTGGAAAGCTTATGGCGAGAAAGACCTCGTGCGCGAACGTCATCGCCATCGTTATGAGTTCAACGACAAATATCGCGACGAATATGAAAAAAACGGCATGCACTGCGTGGGTGTCAACCCTGAGTCGGGACTTGTCGAGATTGTCGAAATTCCTGAGCTGCGCTGGTATATCGGCCCGCAGTTCCATCCCGAATATTCATCGACGGTGCTGCATCCGCATCCGCTTTTCATGAGTTTCGTGAAGGCGTGTATCGAAAAATAAATTGCAAAAAATTTGTTTTTTTTAAAAATTCTTCTTATCTTTGCAGGTTGATTACTAATCAATTAAGTGGAATATTGACCTAAAAAATTATAGTATCATGAAGAAATTATTAGGTGTTTTTATAATTCTGGCGCTGGTTTTCGGCGTTGTTTCATGTAAGAAAAATAAGAATGGAGGCGATGCTTCGTTTAAGATGAGCAGGGTAAACCTCAACGGTGCCCGTTATCTCGCTTTGGCCAACAAAGAGGGTGCCAAGGACGGCGAAGCCGGCGGATTCCTCTACAGCGTCGACGACGAAGGCAATCTGCAGATTATGGCTTATGAATATGACTGCGACGACAGCGGTATCGCTTCGGAATTGAGGCGTAGCCTCACCATACAGATAACAGCCATGATTCCTGTTGGTGACGTCTACATATGGCTCATGGGATGCCGTTATCAGTGCAACGACTACAGCGGTTTCAGCGACGACATGGCCGATCGTATCCGCGGCACGGTGGATCATAGCTGGTGGTCGGATTGGGGTGAGAACTTCCTTCTCCGTCGTAGCGACGGTAAGATTTACGACCTCAATGGTGTGACTGGAGCATTCCCGATAGGAAATCTTAAATATTGGGGTGGCCCGAATATCCCATGGATTTTCGACAATGGAATACCGCTCGACGGTGACTTTAGCGGTGAAAGACTGCGTAAGCTGGGTCTCATCTCACAAATCGGCGACGACGTCTATCTCGCTTCCGGCTCATATCAGGGCGGATTGAGCAAGCTCCGTATCAATGGCGATAATATCAATGTGATCAATGTGTTGCCGGGCAGCGAAGGACAGCCTATCAACATCGCATACAGTGTCACCGACAATGCCGGACATCTGGGCACATGCATCAGCTACGGCAGCAATACACCTCATGTGCCGGCTATCATGGCTTCTGACGGTACTTTGCCGGCAATTCAGGGGATTCCGGTGGCTACAGGCTGGGAATCATCATATTATCCTGAGATGCGTTGCATCGGAGGTAAGTATTTCGTTTCGGTATACGGTAGCTATAACGGAACTCCGACAATTTACCGTGTCGATATCAGCGGCGATCAGGCTACTGGTACTGCAGTGGCAGAGGGCTATTTCAGTGATGACCCATGTGAGTTGGCATCAATAAGGGTTTGTGTCAGTGATGAGGAGAACTATTCGTGGGTAAACTGCGAGACTCTCTATACTTTCAATGCAAACACCTATCAGCTGACATCGAGTACTCTTCCTTCGGGATGGCCAGGATATGCTTGGTTTGACGCTGAAGGCCGTTACTATGAGTCGAATTTGTCGAATGGCTTGACGAGTTTCACCATCTACGACCTTGCCACTATGAACACCGAGACCGTCGCTGTCGACCGTTCACAGGTGCCACAGTATAATATGGTGACAGAATGCAACTATGACGGCGGCATCATGGCATTCATCGAGAGCGCCGTCAGGGCCGATGGCTCAACGATGACGCTTGTCACCGACGTGACCGGTCCGGAGCGCGGTATCACACGCTTGCAGAGCCAGACGAGCGCAAACAACAACGTGGTTGTCAGTACGCTGATACCGCTCTAATCATATTTTATTTAACAGTATTTATCATGATAAACGACTTCGTTTATTACATCCCTACAAAGGTATATTTTGGCAAGGACCAAATGAATAATCTTGGCGCGGAGCTGAAGAAATACGGCAAGCGCGTGCTCATGACCTACGGCGGCGGCTCCATCAAGAAGATCGGGCTTTACGACTGTGTGGTGAAAGAGATCCATGACGCCGGCCTCGAGCTCTTCGAGCTCTCGGGCATCGAGCCTAACCCACGCATCGACTCGGTGCGCAAGGGTGCCCAGATGTGCAAGGAACACCATATCGACGTGCTTCTTGCTGTCGGCGGCGGCTCCACCATCGACGCCACCAAGTTCATGGCGGCAGGTGCCTGCGTCGACCACGACCCGTGGGATTTCCTCGACCTCAGCAAACGCTCGCCAATAGAGAAGGCACTGCCTATAGTGACGATCCTCACCCTTTCAGCAACAGGCTCGGAGATGGATATGGGAGGCGTCATCAGCAACCCGGAGACGAAAGACAAGATAGGTCGCCTCGCCCCGGCCATGCTGCCGAAGGCATCGTTCCTCGACCCAACCAATACCTTCACGGTGAGTCCTTACCAGACAGCCTGCGGCGCCGCCGACATGCTCTCGCATATCTTCGAGGTGTATTTCAACAACAACCTCGACCTTTACATGCTCGACTGCTTCATGGAAGGCATGATGAAGACCATCATCAAATACGCACCTATCGCAATGCGTGAGCCAGACAACTACGAGGCACGCGCCAACCTGATGTGGACCTCGTCATGGGCAATCAACGGCTTCATCGACGGCGGCAAACGCCAGCCTTGGAGCTGCCATCCTATGGAACATGAGGTCTCGGCAATTTACGACATCACCCACGGTCTCGGACTCGCTATCATCACGCCACGCTGGATGGAATACTGCCTCGACGAGACGACAGTCGACAAATTCGTGCAGTTCGGCGTCAACGTGTTCGGCATCGACGCTAAGTTGCCTAAGATGGAGATCGCGAAGAAAGCCATCGCGGCGCTCAGCGACTTCCTCTTCAACACCTTACAACTGAAACGCACCTTCCCGGAGGTGGGCATCGACGAGACTAACTTCGCCATCATGGCAAAGAAAGCGGTCAACGGAGGAACGTTGAAAGGCTTCAAACCACTTCAGCAGAAGGATGTCGAGAAGATTTTTGAGATGTGCATGAGATAATTTTTTAGTTATGATTTTCTACTATTCCGGCTGCGGAAACAGCAAGTTTATCGCGACGAGCATAGCTGACGCGCTCAATGAGAAGCTTGTCTTCATCCCGGAGGCTCAACGTAATAACCAATATGAATATGAGCTTTCCGAAGGTGAGATGCTCGGCTTCGTATATCCGATATATTCGTGGCGCCCTCCTCATCTCGTCGAGGAATTTGTCGAAAAGCTGAAGATAAACGGCGCTCCGTCGTATGTTTGGACTGCTGTTACATGCGGCGATAACGTCGGCGAGACTGAGAAAATCTTCCGTAAGGAGTTGAGCGACAGAGGTCTGGATCTTAACGCAGCATTTTGTTTCAAGATGCCTAACACCTACGTCAACATGGTTGGGATGAGCGTCGACAGGGAAGAGGTGGCGAGCGAGAAAATCGCGAAAGCCAAGGAAAAACTGCCGAAGGTGATAGAAATGATTAAATCGAAGACAGCGTTTTCCGACATGATAAAAGGCGGTTTACCGCGATTCAAGAGCAATGTCATCGGCAGCGGATTCTACAAATGGGCATCCGACGAGCCGTTCTTCAGCACCGACGCATGTATCTCGTGCGGCATGTGCGCTAAGGTGTGCCCGCTGCAGAACATCACAATTGAAAATGGCCGCCCACATTGGAACGGCCATTGTAACACCTGCGACGCCTGCTATCATTATTGCCCGAAAAACGCCATCCAATACGGAAAAAAGACAAAAGGGAAGGGACAATATCATTTTGTTTAATTGAGATAAAAAAAGCCGGCAACAATCGTCACCGGCTTTTTTAATTTTAGTTATTCAATTATTTCTTTATGAAACTTCTTGTTTCAGTGCTGTTGCCATTGATCATCTTGATGAAATAGATGCCGCTCTGCAACTCACTGACTTCTATCTCGACCTTGTCGGAATTGCATTCCTGGCTTAAGACCTTGACACCTGTCAGGTTGTAAATCTCAATATTGCTGATGGTCTCGTTTGCTTCGATGAAAAGCTTGTCGTTGACAGGGTTAGGATAGATGTTCAAAGCCTGCTGAGCGTTTTCACCGACGCTGGTGACGTCGCGAAGATGTGCTATGAAGTAGTGATTATCAGTCAGGGTGAATGTGTATGATTCATCTTCTGAAACCACGACATCATCTTCGGTCCAGTTTAGGAAGACGAAGTTCTCTGCCGGAGTAACAGTCAAGGTTACTTCTGAACCATAATGATTATCGCCGACTTTTGAAATGATACCGCCATTCCAAGGATCGACGGCAGTTAACACTTCATAATTTATATATGAGAAATTGGCGATGAATTCAGCGTTTTCGGTAACGGTGAAGGTTATTGAGGCATCTGTCGAGTATATGAAACCATCTTTTACCCAGTTAAAGAAGTTAAATCCAACGTTTGGCGTGGCTGTCAGTGTGCATTCTTCGCCTGCGTTGTAGGTGTTGGCACCGGTTACTGTTCCGCTTTGTGCAGGAATGACTGATGCTGTCACTGTGTAAGTTGTTGGAGTGCTGCCACCTACAGGGATGTCGGTGATGTAAGGCTGGCGCTGTGGCTTTGTCACCACGATTCTCACTTGTCCTGATGTGACAGGTGTCACTGTCACGCTGACGCTGCCTGAATCATCAACCAGAGCCGCACCGAGAAGCACGTTGTCTTGTGAGATACCGACATAAGAACCTTCTTCAGCGTTGACGGTGAAGCTTGTTGCTCCAGCAGGGAATTCTGTGTCGTGGCTCACGGTGTTTTCTGTAGGATTCACTCTGTAAGGCATGATGGAGCCGTCGCCGAGCACGTGGTAAGCCTGCCAGTAATAGAGATCAGAGATGCTGGCCTGATAATTGTTTGCATGAGCATAGCAAACGGCGATGTTGCCAAGGAATGTCATTGACGATATTGTATTATAGGTGTCGTCCATCCACACTGCATCATAAACGCCGGTCTTGGTGTTGGCGATGTTTGGTGTGTTGCTGAAGGTGTTGGTGGCTCCTACGCCGAAGTAATAGTCTTCATACCAATAGGTGTAAGGACATGAGCCGATATATGAGTAGGCGCCTTTGTTTGTGGCACGTATCATCGCCTCGCCGAAGCATGGCTGGCCGTAGCCGTAGTTGCCCGAGAGACAGCAGTTGCCCATCGCCAGGAAATACTTGTCGGCATTGGTCAGCTGGTTGACATTGCTGTTGGTGAAGTTAGGCTGTGTCCATTCCTGGTTGTCGCCATGGGCGGTGTAGTTGACGAAACCGACGCCTGTGTTCAAGGCATTGTAGCAGCCGTTGTACTGGCTCTGGTTGACGTGCGAGTTGACCTGTGTGAAGCCATGTTCCGTATTGTAATAATAGGTTGTGGCGTATTGGATGGTCGGCTTTCCGACGTAATTGGTCCAGTAGTTATCCCAACCAGCGATGAGTGTCACATTGTTTAGATATGTAGGATCAGGCATGGTGTATTGCTCATATTGCAAAATCTTGTCGATGATGCTGGTCAGCTGGGTGGTGTTTTCCGCCGACATACGGCTGTAGAACATGTCAGGGAAATAGTCGTTGTCGACACTTCCGTAATAAAGGTCAGTGACTTTGCTGGTTGCAGAGCCGTTGGTACCAGGAATTTGTCCAGTGTCGCCCACGAGGATGAGGAATGTAGGGGTGTTGCCCTGGCTTACGCCGGTGTTGTAAAGGTTCTGCACATAGCTGCGGATGGCGTTGTAGTTGCCGCCGGCCTGTGCTGTGGTGTGAACCTGCACGTCGAAACCTTTCTGGATCTTCCAGTTGAGCCATGGTTGTAATGTCGACACGTAGTTCTCAGGAGTGATGACAATCATATGGACAGGATAAGCCATCAGGTCAGGATGATCGTCGTAAACATCCATTATCTGGCGGTAGTTGAACATCTGCTTGTAAACGATGTCGAAATATGGACTGTAGGTGCTCACCAGCATACGCTCGGTCTCCGCAATATCAGCGCCTTCGAAGGTGATCTCCACCTCGATGTCGTTGAACACGCGGATGGTGTTGCTTTGTGCATTGTAGCTCACCGGGTTGATGACCAACGAACCGATTCTTATTCCACGCATGGTGCCTTGCACCTCGATTGATGCCTCAGGAGCAGTGGCGAGACTTCTCGTCTGATATGCTTCTTCATTATAAATGAATTGTACATCCTCGATTTTCTGGTCTTTTCTTACCGAAGGCTGGCGTGGCACGATGGTGCTGATGCCATATTCAGAAAGGCTGTAATCCTTTGTGGTATAGCTAATTACTGATACACTCGGCGTTGCTCCGAATGGCACTGCCAGAAGCTCGTGTGTGGCAGGCAACTCTGGCGTTCCTATTTCGCCTGAAGGATAGGTGCCATCAAGCATGATGCTTGAGAAAACGCCTCTTTCTGTTGATAATTCAGCACTTTCCAATGCGCCATAGCTGAATGTGGCACGGATAGTCTGGAAACTGCTTTGTGTGATTTCGGCTTTTGACTCGCTGCGCAAATCAATTCTGCCGTTCTGGGCTATTGCGAACAAACCGCTAATAACCAACATGAAAAATAATGTAAATCTTTTCATATTAGATGGATGAATTTTTAATGATTAATTTTTTGCAAAAATATATTATTTTTCGAAATGTGGTGAATTTTTTTTCGTATTTTTGCATCCCGTATTGATTAAAAATTAACACAATGAAATACGGGTTCGATAGCGAAAAATACCTTAAAATCCAGTCTGAACATATTAAAGAGCGCATCGCGAAATTCGGCGATAAGCTTTATTTGGAATTTGGCGGGAAGCTGTTTGACGACTTCCATGCAAGTCGCGTTTTGCCAGGTTTTCAGCCTGACATCAAGCTAAAAATGTTGATGCAGCTTGCCGACGTGGCTGAGATAGTCATCGTCATCAGCGCTGTTGACATCGAGAAAAATAAAGTGCGTGGCGACCTCGGCATCACCTACGATGTGGATGTGTTGCGTCTGCGCGATGAGTTCATGGGGCGCGGCTTTGTCGTCAACTCCGTCGTCATCACACATTACAACGGTCAGGCAAGTGCCGATGCTTATCGTCGTCGCTTGGAAAGACTGGGTATCAAGGTGTATTATCATCATACCATCGAAGGCTATCCGAACAACGTGGCGCTCATCGATTCAGACCAGGGCTTCGGTCGTAACGACTATGTGGAGACTACACGTCCGCTTGTCGTCATCACAGCTCCGGGACCAGGCAGCGGCAAGATGGCAGTATGTCTGAGCCAGCTTTATCATGAAAACAAACGCGGCATCAAAGCCGGTTATGCGAAATACGAGACGTTCCCGATCTGGAATCTTCCGCTGAAGCACCCGGTGAACATCGCTTACGAGGCAGCCACGGCCGACCTCAACGACGTGAACATGATCGACCCGTTCCATCTCGAGGCTTACGGCGAGACAGCCGTCAACTACAACCGCGACATTGAGATTTTCCCGGTTTTGAACGCTATCTTCGAATCCATTTACGGAGAAAATCCATATAAATCGCCTACCGACATGGGTGTCAACATGGCGGGCTACTGTCTCAGCGACGATGAGATTTGCTGCAAGGCATCTAACGATGAAATAATAAGACGTTATTATACAGCGCTTTGCGAGCTTGCAGTAGGCAAGGGTAGCGAGAATGAAGTGAATAAGATAGCTCTGCTGATGAAGCAGGCGAAGATTACCACTGCTGACCGCAAGACCACTATCGCCGCCAAGGAACGTAAGGAACAGGAAAACCAACATTCAGCAGCTATCGAGCTTGAAGACGGCACTATCATCACTGCACATGCCAGCTCGCTGCTCGGCTCCAGCGCCGCTCTGATTCTCAACGCCACCAAGCATCTGGCAGGTATCGGTCATGAGGTGAAACTCATCCCTCAGGCTATGATTGAGCCTATCCAGAAGACCAAAGTGGGTATCCTTAACGGTAAGAACCCGCGTTTGCACACTGATGAGGTGCTTGTCGCCCTCTCGATGCTCAGCCTTTGGGATGAAAACTGCAAGAAAGCTCTTGATGTGTTGCCTCAACTTAATGGATGCCAGGTGCATTCAACGGTGATTCTCCCTGAAGTTGACAGAAAGATCTTTAAGAAATTAGGAATAGGGTTGACGTGCGACCCGGTGAAGAAATAAAAAATGTAGAGCCGCACGGCCGTGCGGCTCTACATTTTTTATTACCACAACACTACGCGTTTTTCAGGTTCCAGCCACATTCCGTCGCCTTCTTTGATATCGAAGGCTTCGATGAATTCTGTCACCTGTGGCAGTGCCACGTTGACGCGGTTGCGTCCGAGTGAGTGTACGTCCATCTGAGTGAGCTGCAATGCAGCCTTGTTGTTGATGTTGCTTGCCCACACTGCTGCGTATGCAAGGAAGAAACGCTGCTCCGGAGTGAAGCCGTCCATCATCTCTTTGTTGACCTGATCTTTTGCCATTGCGTTGTGCATAGCGAGGTAGCTCACGTGCAAGCCGCCGTTGTCAGCGATGTTCTCGCCCAATGTCAACTCGCCGTTGCCATGGATGATGCCTAATTCTGGGTCATCAACAGCGATGCAGTTGTTGAACGCATCGATGAGAGCCTGTTTGTTCTTGTCGAAGTTAGCTGCGTCTTCTTCTGTCCACCAGTCGTTGAGGTTTCCGTCTTTGTCGTACTGGCGACCTTGGTCGTCGTAGCCGTGAGTCAGCTCGTGACCGATGACCACGCCGATAGCACCGTAGTTGGCTGCCTCGTCAGCTTCCATGTTGAAGAATGGAGGCTGCAGGATAGCTGCCGGGAAGCAGATCTCGTTGGTGGTTGGGTTGTAATATGCGTTGACGGTCTGAGGTGTCATGCCCCATTCGTTGCGGTTCACAGGCTTGTTGATCTTGCTGAACATATAAGCGATGTCGAACTCGTTGCTGCGCATCACGTTGGCGAAATAGCTGTCGTCTTTGATCTCAAGTCCGCTGTAGTCACGCCATTCATCAGGATATCCGATCTTCACCAAGAGTGTGCCGAGTTTCTCGTGAGCGTTGGCTTTGGTGGCGTCGGTCATCCATTCTGCCATGTCGATACGCTGTCCGAGTGCTGTGACGAGGTTCTGTACCAATGTCTCCATGCGGGTCTTAGCCTCTGCCGGGAAATATTTCTCTACGTAAAGCTGTCCGAGAGCCTCGCCCATGGCACCGTCAACTGTTGCGGTGACGCGTTTCCAGCGTGGACGGTTCTGTTCGCGACCGCTGAGGAGTCGGCCGTAGAAGTCGAAGCTTGTCTCCACGAAGTCATCGCTGAGGTAGCTGGCAGCTCCGTTGATGGCGTTCCATGCAAAATATGCCTTGAAGACGTTGACATCGGTGTCGCCGAGCACAGCGTTCACCTCTTTGATATAGTTAGGCTGAGCGATGTTGAAGCTCTGCATGCCGTCTAAGATACCCATCGCCTCGAAGTAGTTCGCCCAGTTGATGTTTGGAGTCATCGCTGATGCTTCTTCGACGGTGAAGCGGTTGAAAGTGGCTTGCGGGTCACGGTTCTCGAGGCGGGTGTTCTGTGCCTTAGCGAGACGTGTCTCGAAGCTCATCACCATCTTGGCGAGTTCGTCAGGTTTGTATCCTGTCATGTTGTCGAAGCCTGTCATACCGAATTCTTTGGTCATAAGGTCGACATAACCCTTGCGGATGTTGACATTGTTGCCCTCGTCGGTGAGGTAGTAGTCGCGGTCGCCAAGACCGAGTCCGCTTTGGTAAACCCAAGCGATGTTCATGTTGGCTTGGTCTGGGTCTGACTCGCCGAATGTGGCGAAGAGAGCGAAACCGCCACGACGATGCATCTCAAGCAAAGCGTTCCAAACGTCCTCGCGGGTCTTCATACCGTTGATTTTTTCAAGATAAGGCATAAGCGGTGCCGCGCCCTGCTCCTGCAGACGGATGCTGTCCATGCCGATGTTGTAGAACATGGCGATCTTCTCAGCTATCGAGCCTTTAGGATTCTCACTCTGACTGACGTTGTCGATGATGTCGCGCAGGTCTTTCTGAGCGTTCTCGGCGAGCACGTCAAATGCACCGTAGCGTGAATGTTCTGCGTCAAGAGGGTGGCTCTTCATCCAGCCGCCGCATGCATACTGATAAAAGTCGTCCTGCAGACGAGCTGTTGTGTCGAAATTGTTGGTGTCGATGCCCGAGGTCTGAGTGGCCTTGTGCTGACAACCTGTAGCGATAATTGCCATAGTTGCAATACTTAATAGGAGTTTTTTCATTTGAAAATGTTATTATTTAATTGATTTTTTCACGATGCAAAAATATAAAAAAAACGTCTTCAATCATCATTTTTCGGCTGCCACCTTCCTTCGGAAGCTGAAGGCCTTCAAAATTGATGATTGAAGACTTTAAATTTGTTGATTATTAGTTGTCATTCCTTAGCTGCGCTTTGCTTCGCAAATCAAGGCTAAGTCATTGATAACTAATAATCTTATAACACCTTTTTCGTCATAATTTTGTTAATCCAGTCCCAGCCGCGGGTTGGTAAAATACCGTGCAGGAAAATTATCATCTTGCCGCCACGTCCGATGCAATAACGTGTGCGAGGTCGGCGGCGGTTCACGGCTTTGCAGATGGCGCGTGTCACCACAGCAGGTTTCGAGAAGAAGTTCGAGCGGTAAGCTTTATGCATGTTGTTGGCCTCGTTGATGGCTTTTTCTTCGTAAACCGTGCCGCGTGACGATGCTTCGAGGTTATCTGCGGCGATAATTCCCCAGTTTGTCTTGATGGTGCTCGGCTCAATCAGCACGACCTTGATGCCGAAAGGCTTAGTCTCCATGCGGAGCGCATCGCTGAAAGTCTCGACAGCGTATTTCGAGACGTTGTACCAGCCTCCGAAATATACCGTGGCTTTTCCAGCGATGGAGGCGATATTGATAATGCGGCCTGAGTGTTGTTTGCGCATCGTCGGGAGCACGAGCTGGCACATCCTTGCCATTCCAAACACATTGACTTCCAACTGTTTGCGGGCTTCTTCCATTGTCACATTTTCTATCGCGCCGAAATAGCCGTAGCCGGCGTTGTTTATCAAAACATCAATGCGGTTTTCCGCGTCGAGCACTGATTTTACGCATTCTTGCATCGAGTTGTCATCAGTAACGTCGAGGCTAAGCGGCACGATGCCGTATTCCTTGAGAGGCTCCATCATTTCGGTTCTTCTCGCTGCCGCATACACTTTATGACCCTGCTTCGCCAGCGCCATCGCCGAGTCATATCCGATTCCCGAGCTTCCTCCAGTGATGAGGATTATTTTTTTAGTGTTTTTCATAACTATTCTATTATCATCTTAGACGGAATAATCCTGTCAACTAAAACCAAATCTCCATCAATATGGAATATCGCTGTCCAGCAATGTTTCATGATTGATAATGTCTTTACTTCAGGATGGAGATATTTAACCATTTCATAACGACTTAAAGTGAAAGCGTTGGCACTATATGCCAAAGCCTCCAATTCTTTTTGGATTTTTTCTTTATATCGTAAACCAGCTTCTAAACGGTATAGATTTGTAATATAAGCAACGATTTCATCTAAGTCATCAACAGCAGCTTTGCTGTAAACGACTTTACTGATTTTCATACGCTGCTATCAACTTTTCTTTAAAAATTTTAAAAAATTCTTCTGATGAAATATACCCTTCCGGTATCTCTGATTCCGTTGCTTTTGCCCTTGATTTAATGGACTTTTTTGTCATTGTAACTCCGTTCATTGTACGTAAATTTTTCATTGTTCTGTGGTTGATTATTGTCACTGCAAATATAAACAAAATTTTTTAGAAAGAACTCAATCTTGAAAAATAATTTTTGTAATTTTGTCGTTACCAAATAAAGTTCAAAGTATTATGGAAAAGAAAAAGATCAATCCTGGTTGTAGCATTTTATTATTGCTTTTATGTGTATTGATAGCATATTTTGTGTTTCGCAAATCTCTTCCAGAAAGAATGGCAGCACATTACGAGAAGTATAATGTTGAAATGCAAGAACTGTCTGAATATGTGAAAAATGCCATTGATGACAGTTGCTATGTATGGGCGGTTTTTGATAAGGATGGAATATATAACTATAGAGTACAACTTCCTAATTCTGATAATGTTATGAATATATGGGATTATCCGAATACTGATTCGGTAATGAACCTTATAGGTTTGGATAAGGCAGATATTGATGTTATTCATAAAAAGTTAGATAATATTAAATGTATTGGATTTGGTTATCATGGTAAGAATGATAAAATGGATATAGAATGGAGATACAAAGGATTTAGTCTTCTTAGTTTTGAAATATATTATCATGCCATGACTGATTGTGAAAAAGATGTGGCATTGACACATACATTGGGTGGAATTCCTTATAATGACCGTGTAGTTTTCCATAATAAAGGTGGCGCTATAGGTTATCTGGATTTTCCATCAGAAGACCGTGAAAAATTCCTTAAAAAACACCAGCCGTGGTAGTCGTCAATCCCGACATAATCTCTTATATCGAAAAGGAAATCATTCCGCGTTACGACAACTTCGACGCGGCTCATCAGCGCGACCATGTGATGATGGTTATCAGGCAAAGCCTTGAAATTGCTGAGCATCTCGACGTCGACAAGGATATGGTTTACGTCATTGCGGCGTATCATGACACTGGGCTTTGCGAAGGCCGCGAGCGCCATCATGAGGTGTCGGCGCAAATCATTAAAGCCGATGAAAACCTTCGGAAATGGTTTACTGAGGAGCAGATTCAAACTATGGCCGATGCCGCTGAAGACCACCGTGCCTCAGCGAAACACGAGCCTCGCACCATCTACGGCCGCATAGTGGCTGAAGCCGACCGCTTCATCGACCCTGAAACCATCGTAAAGCGCACCATCCAATACGGCCTCGACCACTATCCCGAGCTCTCCAAGGAACAGCAATACGACCGAATGATGCAGCACCTCCATGAGAAGTACGGCAGAAATGGATATCTCAAACTTTGGTTTCCCGAATCGCCCAACACCTCAAGATTAGAGAGGTTGAGGCAGATGATAGATGAGGAAACGGAAATTAAGAAGATATTTGAAGAATTTTTTTAACTTTGCAAAATAAAACTATCAGATATGTTATCAAAAGGCACAAAAGCCCCTTATTTCGAGGGCATCGATGAAAACGGAAACGTCGTGAAGCTAAGCGATTTCGCTGGAAAGAAGCTCGTTTTGTATTTCTATCCGAAGGATAGCACCCCGGGTTGCACCGCCGAAGCTTGCGACCTCCGCGACAACTATCATCGCTTCATCGCAATGGGTTACAATGTGTTAGGAGTAAGCCGCGACAGCGCCGCCTCGCACCAGAAGTTCATCGCAAAATATGAGCTGCCGTTCCATCTCATCGCCGACACCGACCTCACCATCCTCAAAGCCTACGAAGCCTGGGGCGAAAAGAAAATGTACGGCAAAACCACAGAAGGAACTTTAAGAACGACCTACGTCATCGACGAAAACGGCGTAATTATCGATGCCATTGGCAAAGTTGACACAAAGAATCACACGTCGCAAATTTTGTAAAACACATTTCAACACATTTATATGAAAAAGCTTCTTTTTATTGCCATTTTCAGCATTTTAGCGTTTTCAATGAGCGCTCAGGAGATGCTCGTCGGCTCGTATAACATCCGTTATAAAAATCGCGGCGACAGCCTCAGCGGCAACATCTGGACCAAGCGATGCCAGGTGATTTGCGACCAGATAAACTTCATGAATCCGCTCATTTTCGGTACCCAAGAAGTGCTTTACGGCCAACTTCAGGACCTGCTGAAAGGCCTTGATGGCTACGACTACATCGGAATCGGCCGCGACGACGGCAACCGCGCTGGCGAACATGAAGCCATTTTCTATAAGAAAGACCAGCTGACACTCCTCGACAGCGGCAACTTCTGGCTCAGCGAAACACCTGAGAAACCTGGTCTCGGCTGGGACGCCGCTTGTATCCGCATCTGCACTTGGGGTAAGTTCCAAGTGAATGCCAAAAAGAAAAAAGACCGCACTACGTTCTATTTCTTTAACTTGCATATGGACCACGTCGGCATCGTGGCGCGTCGTGAGGCGGCGAAACTGGTGGTGGCTCGCATCCAAGAGATAGCTAAAGATGCTCCGGTAATCCTCACCGGCGACTTCAACGTTGACCAGACCAACGAAATCTATAATATCTTCACTGATTCAGGATTGTTAAAAGACTCATACGAAGATGCCCGCATCCGCTTTGCCGAAAACGGCACCTTCAACGCTTTCAAGACAGAATATTTCACCACCAGCCGCATCGACCACGTCTTCGTGTCACCATCAGTCACAGTTGAGGCCTACGGCGTTTTAACCAACAGCTACTGGACCAAAAACGAGACCTCCGCTGAAGCTGAAAAAGCCTCCGATGCGCCGCAGGAAATCTGGTTTAGCAACACAACTCGACGAAATCCTTCCGACCACTATCCTGTTTTTGTAAGAATCAAAATGTAAAAAAACGAAGAGACGCCATAATATGACGTCTCTACTTTTTGAACACGAATTGCACTAATCTACACTAATCTGTTCTTCCGAAGATATTTTATTCGTGAAGATTGGTGAGATTCGTGGTTGTTAATTTATTTCTCGCACTTTTTGCAGCAGCAGTCTCCCATGATGCATTTGTATGCACATCCTGCTAGGCAAGCGCCAACGAGAGGTGCCACGATGAACAGCCACAGCTGACCGCATGCACTCCATGTTGCGCAGTCTGAGAACAATGCCACGCCAAGTGAACGTGCAGGGTTGACAGAAGTGTTGGTCAACGGGATGCTGATGAGGTGAATGAGTGTCAAGGTGAGACCGATGGCTAAGCCGCCGAACTTGCCGTTTTCATGACGACTGTCGGTGATGCCGAGGATGACCATCAGGAACACGAAGGTGAGGAGCGCCTCGATAAGGAATGCACCGCCCACGCCTACTTTCAGGTATCCGTCGCCAGCAGCAGCTGCGAAATCAGGACCATAGCCGTTAGCAGCGAAAACGCCAGTGTTGCCAAGGCCTGCCGACTTCCATACCACAAGCAGTAATGCACCGGCGATGATGCCGCCGATAATCTGTGCTGCCCAGTAAACGAGCATCTCTTTGAACGACATACGGCCGTTAGCCCATACGCCGAAACTCACTGCAGGGTTGAGATGTGCACCGGAGATATGTCCGATACCATAAGCCATCGCGATGACTGTCAAGCCGAAAGCGATTGCTACTCCAAGAAAACCAACATGTCCGAAGAGTGCTGTGCCGCAACCTCCGAAAACCAAAACGAATGTGCCGAACAACTCGGCAAAAAACTTGTTACACGTTTTCATAATACTTATTTTTAAAAGTTTGGATAGCGCAAAATTACAAAAAGTTGGAATAATTTGCAAATCTTTTGAAAAAAATGTATATTTGCAACGTAAAAACTGTCTTCATTATGAGAAAATTCCTTCCCCTCTTGATTATCATGATCTCAGCGATCATCGCCAATGCGCAAAACGACACTCTGTTCACTCGTACCGAGATTTACCATCCAGGTGACTATGGCTCAGCAAATTACCGTATCCCGGGAGTCATAAAGGCAAAAGACGGCTCCATTGTCATCGTCACCGATAAGCGCAAATACAACGAGGGCGACCTTCCACAGGATATCGACATAGTGTGCAACCGTAGCACCGATGGTGGCCGCACCTGGAGCGAGCCTTACACCATAGCACAAGGCACCGGCTATAACCATGGCTTCGGCGACTGCGCCCTCGCTTGGAGCAACGACGAAAACGGTCTGATTGCAGTCTTCGTGGGCGGCGTCGGACTATGGAACTCAACGCCGAGCAATCCTATAAGGTCATATAAGTCATATAGTTACGACAATGGTCAAACTTGGACCGAGCCCGAAGAGATAACTCAATTCATCTTTGGTGACAACTGCATCTATCCTAACCAGACTACCTGGCGCGCATCGTTCTTCGGCTCAGGCAACGGTCTCCTCACCTCGACAGGACGAATCATGTTCGTCGCCGCCATCCGCGAAGGCTCGGCACAGTCGCTGAATAACTACGCTGTATATTCCGACGACAACGGTCTCACCTGGCATGTGTCAGGTCGCGCCTCAGTGGGTGGCGACGAGGCAAAAGTCACGGAACTCGTCGACGGCAGGATCTTGATGAGCATCCGCCATGCAGGCAAGCGCTGGTACAACATCTCCGAAGACGGCGGTGAGACGTGGATGCCGAACACATCCATCTGGAACGACATCACAGCACCTGCTTGCAACGGTGATCTGATTCGTTATACCTCAGTGAATCAAGGACATAACAAAAACCGTCTGTTGCATTCAGTGCCAAAAGGCAGCCAGCGCACCGATGTCACCGTCTACATCAGCTACGACGAAGGCGAGACATGGCCTGTTAGCAAGACCATAGTGCCTTACAGCTCGGCATATTCGTCGCTTTGCGTCCTTCCTGACGGCACCATCGGACTTTATGTCGAAGAGGAACCTAACGGCACGTCGGGATATATGACCGCTTTCTATAACTTCAGCCTCGAATGGCTCACCGATGGCGAAGACACATATGGTTTCGAAGGAATTTCAGAAAATAATTCCAATAATACATTGAAAATCTATCCTGTTCCAGCCACGTCATACATCATGATTGAAGCTGAAAACATCAAGAAAATAAAGATTTTCAACTCAAAAGGCTGTCTAGTGAAGAAGATGTCGGTATCATCGTCGTCAAACATTAAAATCGATATCTCTGATTTGCCATCCGGCACCTATCTCGTTGAAGCTAAAGACGTTAGATGTAATAAAAAACAAGGAAGATTTGTTAAGTAGAAAATTATTGAAACAACAAGTTTTTTTGATATTTTTGCACCAAAATTAAAATCGTTGTAATGGATACATCGCCAAGCGTTATAATGTTGGTTTTCACGATATTAGGCTCGTTGGGACTTCTTATCTTCGGTATGAAGTCGATGAGCGACGCACTTCAGAAGCTCGCAGGTCCGCAGCTGCGTCATATTCTCGGTAAAATGACGACAAACCGTTTCACGGGCATGCTCACAGGCGTTCTCGTGACGGCGGCGGTGCAGAGCTCTACCGCTACCACAGTGATGACGGTATCGTTTGTCAACGCCTCACTTCTTACGTTGGGACAGGCTATTTCGGTGATTATGGGCGCCAATATCGGCACCACGCTCACCGCTTGGATCATGTCGGCTGGCTTCTCGTTTAACGTCACCGATGTGGTGTGGCCGGTGTTCATCATAGGAATGATTCTAATCTATCGGAAACGTAACGCCACCATAGGCGAGTTTCTCTTTGGTCTCGCTTTCATGTTCCTCGGTCTCGGCACTTTGCGTGCTACAGGCGTGCAGATGAACCTCGGCGAGAACGAGGCTGTGCTCGGCTTCTTCCAGTCATTTAACCCTAACAGCATCTGGACAACGTTATTGTTCCTGCTCATCGGCAGCATCCTCACGATGTGCGTGCAGTCGTCGGCAGCCGTGATGGCTATCACCATGATTCTCTGCTCCAGCGGCGCACTCCCGATTTATCAAGGCATCGCGCTGGTGATGGGCGAGAATATCGGCACAACCGTGACATCAAACCTGGCGGCACTCACAGCATCCACACAGGCACGTCGAGCAGCATTTGCCCACATGTTTTTCAATGTTTTTGGAGTGATCTGGATGATAATTGTGCTTCATCCTTTCATCGATATGGTGTGCTCACTCGTAGGATATGAACAAGGCGTATCCGACCCGGCCAGACTGAGCGTGGTGCTCGCAATGTTCCATACCTGCTTCAATATCACCAATACCGCTATCCTCATCGGATTTATTCCACAAATCGAGAAGATAGTATGCTGGGCTATCAAAGACAAGCCAGAAGCTGAAATAGAAACCGTCAGATTGAAATACATCGGCAACGGACTCGTGCAAACACCTGAAATTGCAGTGCTTCAGGCAGAAAAAGAGACAGCCACATTCGGTGTTTTCGTTCAGGAGATGTTTGCTAAGGTGCGACAGCTTTTCGATGAGAAAGACGACAGCAAATTCGCCGAGTTGTTTGCAGTTATTGAAAATAAAGAAGCCATATCCGATCAGATTGAGATCGAGATTGCCAAATATCTTGAACAGGTGAGTTACGATCATCTTAGCGATGAGACGAAGGTGAAGATTCGCCAGATGATGCGAGAGATCAGCGAGTTGGAGAGCGTTGGCGACTCATGTTATAACCTCGCGAGGACGATGCGTCGCAAGATGGAGTCGGGAGAAAAATTCACTCAATGGCAGAAAAAGAACCTGCATGAGATGATGAAGCTGTGCGACGACGCGCTCGCCAATATGAACCAAGTCATGATAGGTCACCGCTCGGAACACGATGTCAACGAGTCGTTCCGCATTGAAAATGAAATCAACGCAATGCGCCACATGTTGAAAAACGAGAATATCCGCAACGTGAACGAGCTGAAATACGACTACGCTGTGGGAACGATGTTCTCCGACCTCGTCACCGACTGCGAGAAACTCGGTGACTACGTGGTCAATGTAGTTGAAGCGAGAATTGGTAAATAGCTATTATTCAAGGCTGTCGCCCGATTCGCTTGATCCTTCCTTAGCACTCTTTTCGAGTTCCATCTTACCGAAACGGAATGTTACGCCAACGGAGATGTAACGGCTGTTGAGCATTTTGTTCGTATTGTCGGTCAGATAGTAAGGGTTGGTGTTGCTTGAACCTGAACCGATCTTTGCGCCCCAGTTGAAGATATCCTGCACGTTGACGTACACCGACATCTTACGTTTGAAGAAGTCGCTACGCACTCCCATATTCAACGAATAACGTGCTTTGCGCTCGCTCATCAAGCTGATGGTAGGGGAGTTGTAGAATGCCGACATCGTGAGCTGATACTGGTTGAAAATCTTCATCCAGGCGTTGACACGGACGCTCCACGACCATTTCTCGTTCTCGTCGATCTGATGTATGCCGTCGCGATCATATTCCATGTGATAACCGTAGTCGTAAAGGTTGGCGTACATTCTCACGTTGAAGAATCCCGTCGGGCGGTAAGTCATGTTGAGCGAGGCACCGTAACGCCATGAGCTTCCAAGGTTATAAGGTACCGAATAGCTTACCACACGGTCGAGATATTCGTCGTATTCCGAGTCGGTGAGGTTGCTTATCTCATTGGTGCTCAAGCGTCCGTATGCTTCCATTCCGATATTGCCGAAATTGTTGAAAAACTTCTGCCATCCGGCTTCCATGTTGTGGGTGTATCCGTTTTTCAAGTTAGGATTACCGGTTGAATAGCTGTTTTCGCCGTATCTTCTGTAACTGCTGACCTGCGACTCGTCGGGATGTGACATCCTCATCGTGTAGTTGAGCTTGATGTTGTGCATGTTTTGAGTGCGATAGGTGAGATGCACTGACGGGCGCACCGTGAAGTAATACAAGGTGCTGTCGTCGGCAAACGGCATCTCGCTGATGTAGTCGTAATACGAGCGGTCGGTGCCTGCTCCGAGTCCTGCCGTCAAGGTGAAGCCACCCCAACGATGTGTCCAGTTGACATCAGCGTTGATACTTGATTCCTGTCCTTTGAAATGATAGGCACGCAACTCATCGATGACGGTGGCGAGGGTGTCGTTGTAACGGTTATATTTGTTATCAGTGTTCTGATGGTCGGCACGCAAACCGTAGCTCATCTCGCCATCACGGCTGTAAGGACGGTTGTAACGCGCATCGAGACTGATGTTATAACTGTTCTGATCGGTGAGCATGTAACGGTGCTCGTTGAGGTCAGTGTAAGTGTCATAATAACGGTTGTACCATTCATCGCTGGTATTGTGCGAAATACGCGAGTTGACACTGATACGCAGGTTATGTCCGAAATTGTCGAATTTCTTGGTGTAGTCGGCACCAAAATTGCCGAAAAATCTGTCTGCCGAGGTCTTGTCGCGTGTGGTGTCAATCAAAAGCTCCGAATACTGCGGAATGGAGTCGAGATAATAATATGTCTGACGCTGTTCGCGGATCATATTGGTGTTGTTGTGACTGTAAAAACCGCCCAAATCAAATGAGATGTTGCTTGATGTGTCGATCTCGTAATCGAGGTTCATGAACAGGTTACCGCTATAGTTTTGGTTGCGGCTTACCTGTTTTGTGGTGTCAGCCCATGTGATCTCATATTCTCCTGGAGTCTCTGCGTCACGACGGCTCAACTGCCACTCGTCGCTGGAGTTGTCGCGGTCGCTGTAACGTCCTGCGGCGAAGATGTTGATGCTTAACCTTTCTTTCTTCCACATATAGCTAACCCAAGGCGAGATGAAAGGCTGGTTCGAGCCGTTCACGCCGAAGCTGATGAACTGGTTGCTCTTGATGTGTGTCGATGTCACGATGTTGATGACAGCCTCTGCGTCGGTGGCATATTTCGCTGACGGGTTGGTGATTGTCTCGATACGCGCAATAGCGTTGGCTGGCAAGGTCTGAAGATATGTTTTCAGGTTCTCTTCGGTGAGTTTCGAAGGCTTGTCGTTGATCCAAATCTCAACACTCGATACGCCTCGAAGCGTAATGTTACCTTCCACGTCGACTTCTACGCCTGGAGCGTTCTGAAGAGCATCTTCGGTGGTTCCCGTCTGAATCGACGGGTCCTCGCTCACGTTATAGATGAGCTTTTCGCCTTCCATAGCGTAAAGCGGTCGTTCTGCGGTGACGACCACGGCATCGAGGGTGATTGCGCCCTCGCTCAGTTTCAACGTGCCTAAATCGGTGTTGTTCGTCACCTTAAACGGATGCCAATATGTCTCATATCCAATAGCCGTGACGCGCAGCAAAAACGATCCCTGAGGGATGTCAGCCAACTGGAAGATACCGTCGCCGTTGGTGACACCGCCCTTCACAAAAGTGCTGTCGACAGAGTCGAGAACGGTAAGGTTGACAAACGGAAGCGGTTCGCTGGTCTTCATGTCGATAAGCAAGCCCGACACAGTGAACATGTCGCCTTCGCGCACCTTTTTCTTCGGCTTCACCGTAGGTGGCTGGCTGTTCTGATTCCACTGTCTGTCACCGCCAAATGGTGGCCTGCCTCCCGGAGGTCTTCCGCCTGGAGGTGGACCGCCGCCACCCGGAGGAAACTGTGCCATCGCCGACATCGTCGACAATATGAATGTCGCTAATACCAAAAATTTGAAAAATGCTGCTCGTTTCATTGCTTTTTCTAATCTTTTTAAATCAAGTGCAAAAATAATTTTTTTTTGGAAAGAAGAAAGAAAAAAAATTTTGAAACGACAAAAAATGCTTTTGAAGCGGAAAAATGATAATCAGGAAAAATTGTTTAAAAAATTAGTCGAAGAATTTTAATATTCCAAAAAATAATCGTACTTTTGCACCTCGCTATTTCCGTCATTTCGACTGAAGTGGAATGAAATGGAACGAAATGGAGAAATCTCCGACAATTAAGAATTTTTAAATTTTAAATAAAATATTTAATATTATGGAATTACCATTTGCAGAAGCGTGGAAAATCAAGATGGTTGAACCTATCAAGAAATCCACTCGTGAACAACGTGAGAAGTGGCTCGAAGAAGCCCACAACAACATCTTCATGCTGAAGAGCGACTACGTATATATCGACCTCCTGACCGACTCTGGCACAGGCGCTATGAGCGACCGTCAGTGGAGCGCCATGATGATGGGCGACGAAAGCTACGGCGGCGCTCGTTCTTTCTATCACATGAAAGACACCATCACCGAACTCACTGGTTTTGAATACGTTATCCCTACACACCAGGGTCGCGCCGCTGAGAACGTGCTGTTCTCATACCTCGTGAAGCCAGGTCAGATCATCCCGGGCAACGCTCACTTCGACACCACAAAAGGTCATATCGAGAGCCGTAAGGCATTCGCTATCGACGTCACAGTGCGTGAGGCTTACGACACACAGCTCGAAGCTCCTTTCAAAGGCAATGTCGACCTCGAAAAACTCGAGAAGATTTTGAAGGAAAACAAAGGCAACGTCCCGTTCTTCGTCCTGACAGTGACTAACAACACCGTCGGCGGTCAGCCTGTTTCAATGCAGAACGTCCGCGAGACCTGCGCACTCTGCCATAAATATGGCGTGCCGGTCAACATCGACAGCGCCCGTTTCATCGAGAACGCATATTTCATCAAGACACGCGAGAAAGGTTATGAAAACAAAACCCTCCGCGAGATCGTGAAAGAGATGTTCAGCTATGCCGACTCAATGACAATGTCAGCAAAGAAAGACGCTCTCGTCAACATGGGCGGTTTCATCGCAACAAATAAGAAAGACTGGTACGAAGGCGCCAAGTTGTTCTGCATCCCGTTCGAAGGCTTCCTAACCTACGGTGGTATGAACGGCCGTGATATGGACGCTCTCGCCGTCGGTTTGAAGGAAAACATCGAATTCGAAATGGTCGAGACACGTATCAAACAGGTGCACTACCTCGCCCAGAAACTCGATGAATACGGCATCCCTTACCAGCGTCCTGCTGGCGGTCACGCCATCTTCGTCGACGCCGACAAGGTCCTGACCAACATCCCTAAGGAAGAGTTTCCGGCACAGACTCTGACATGCGAGCTCTACCTCGAAGCAGGTATCCGCGCTTGCGAAATCGGTTACGTCCTCGCCGACCGTGACCCTGTCACACGCGAGAACCGCTTCGGTGGCAACGACTTCGTGCGTCTCTGCATCCCACGCCGTGTTTACACCAACAACCACATGGATGTCATCGCAGCCGCTCTGAAGAACGTCTACGACCGCCGCGACACCATCAAACGTGGTCTGGAAATCACCTGGGAGGCTGAATTGATGAGACACTTCACTTGCCAGTTCAAACGTTTGAAATAATTTAAAATTCATATTGTAGAGACGTCATAATATGGCGTCTCTACGTATTATTAAAATGAATTACGTTTTCGTCATAGCCCTAACATTCTGCGTCTGCGTCGCCTCCACCGCCTTCAACATCGAAAAGAAAAACGATTGGTGGCGCAATATGCTGTTCGTGTGCGCGTTGGCGGCAGGGCAGGGGCTGATGTATTGGCTCGGCTCGCTGCTCGGCGGCACGTTTATGTACAAATTCGCGGGCTATGCCAAGGTCATCACTATCATCATCTGTTTCATGATAACCTTCAGGATGATGATGGACACACTGAAAATCAAAAGCGGAAAGAACCTTTTCCTTATCGACAAACCTCGACAGCTGATAATCCTCGCCATCGCCTTGGGCGTCAACGCCTTGATAGCGGGCTTGATAGCAAGCGAGGCTTTCTTACCATTGTTCGGAACCGTCACACCTCTTTACATTATCGGCATCTCCCTCATCTGGGGACTGATCGGCATCGGAACGAAATTCTCACCTGCAAAATTATTGATAAACAGCCTGCTGAATGTGCTTGCAGCACTGGCAATCCTGGCTGCCGGCTTTGTGGCGATATTCTAATGATCAGTCATCCCGTGCAAATACGAGGAATATCATTTTATTTTGATTAATTTTGATGAACAATAGATTTTTTTGTTGTATTTTTGTACCCGCAAAAGCAAATTAACAATTAACTAATCTAATGAAGAACATTACAATGAAAGCTTTGAAGCTTCTTATATTAATCGTGCTTGTCCCGTTGACTTCTTTCGCCTAGAACGATGCTTTTTTCATGACAGAAAACGACGTTTTTTTCCGTGATGCCTCTTGGTCATTTACTGTTAACACACAGGGCTTCGGTGAGACGCCTCTTGGCAGCGGACTGCTGATTTTGACAGCTGTAGGCGCAGGCTACGTCATCTCAAAACGCAGACGCAACCGCAAGAACAACATATCCAAAGGCACCGCGTTGTTGCTCGCCGGACTGATGCTTATCGGAACGACTGGCTGCCGCAAGAAGGTTGTTGAACTGATAGTAAATGGAGGCGAAGAGGTTTATATTACTGTTAAAGTTAACGGCGGTTCAAGAACTGGTATTACAGGTGCCGGAGCTATCGAATTTGAAGACGGCGATAAGCTTTACGTCGGTAATAACGGACATTGTTTGGGTGTTTTGGATTACTCGGGTGGCACATTCTCAGGCTCTATAACAACAAGTGGCACATCGACCAGTGATTACCTGCACTTCTATCTTTTAGGCGGACAGTTGACCCCAACCATCTCGGGAACAGAATACAGCGTTGTGATTGCCGATCAGACCACCAGTTATCCGGTGATTTCATACGGAAAATCCACTGCTGAATATTATGGTGAAGGCGCTTATACTGCGACACTGGAAAACAAGTGCTCATTGATAAAGTTTAATGTTGACACACCATCAACGTCTGACATTTACATAATAGGAATGAAAAACAAGGTCACCATTGACTTTGCAGATAACTCCATCTCTTATGATCAGGATGGCGATGGGGCGATTAGAATGAGAGCAAAAAACGCTTCTAATGAGACTTGGGCCATAGTGCTCCCACAGACCGACTTGACAGGTGCAGGTGAAGCTATTACTAACGGCTATACAGGTTCTTGGGATAAGACAGGTGTGGATTTGACGGGGTTGAACCAGTATATAGGCAATGATGCCGGTATTGACATGAATCTGACTACAACAGCCAATTTTGTGGATTTGTCACTTGTTACTGCAAATACAACTTTAACTGACGGTTGTACGGTATTTGGCAAGCTGGGAGGCAATTATCAGATTTCCATTGCGGACAATGCTTCTGTTACATTGAGAGATGTCGATATTACTTCCCTTACAAACATCTTATACCCTGGCCTTACTTGTTTGGGCAATGCCACTATCAACATCAAAGGTAAAAATACTGTGATAAGTGGAGTTGATGAATATTGTTGTTACGCTCCTGGCATTTTTATTCCCAAGGATCATACGCTTATGATTTATGGTACGGATTCAGACGTTTTAAATGCCAGTAGTAATCCGAATGCAACGTTTTCTAATCATGGTGCCGGTATCGGCGGAGGAAAAGAAATGAACTGCGGCAATATAGTGATATATGGCGGTTGTATAAATGCTACCGGTAGTTCTTGGGGTGCTGGTATCGGCGGCAGTGAAGATACAAGCTGCGGTTATATCACAATCAATGATGGCATTGTAACAGCTACCAGTGATGGCGCGGCTGGCATAGGTACAGGTGGAAACAATTACACAGACAAGACGGCGACCTGCGGTGACATCATCATCTGTGGCGGTACCGTCACGGCATTTGGTGGTTCCTATTCCGCAGCCATAGGCTCTGCCGCCTATTTATGTTCATGCGGTGACATCATCATTACAAAAACCGTCAATAGCGTTACTGTCACTAAAGGCGATGGATCTCCCAACAGCATAGGTGCGGGCAATAGCAGTACCTGCGGAACGGTGACCATAGGCGGCAAAGAGGGTGCTATCACTCAAAGCCCTTTCACCTATCCTTATGTGCCGTGTGAGACCTTCGTCACAACCAGTCAGATACATACGTACAACGGTACTGTCTTTACCATCACATGCGAAAGCCCGGGCGATAGCTACGGTATACATATTGGGTATAATAAAAATCTTACCATTACATCAAATGATGGTCAAACCATCATTACACGAGTTGAATTCCACTGTACGTATGGTGAAGGTCATGCAGACCAAACGACAGTCACTCACGGCACACTTTCTTGGGAAAACGGTGATTGCAACGGCTCTATCGAAAACGTCAATGCCACCAGCGTGTCGATGAGTAATAGCTATGAAGGCATAGTTAGAATTGACAGTATTACTGTGTATTATCCTTACTTATAATTTTTGAAAAACTATTGATTGCTAAAAAAAGAATCTTGGCATTGTCAAGATTCTTTTTTTTGTATCTTTGTAATCTAAAACAATATAAAAACTATTTTTTTAAACGTTTGAAAATGAAGAAGTTATATCTTTTTTTAACATTGATAATCGCAGCTGTCACCCTTAATGCACAGCCTCAAGGATATTACGACGGCACTGAAGGCCTCACTGGAAACGCCCTGAAAACCAAACTGCATAGCATTATTAAGAACGATAATCATACTTCTTATAGTGGTTTGTGGAGCTCTTATTATCAAACAGATAAGAGACCTGGTACTAACTATGTTTGGGATATTTATTCTGATGTGCCAAATGGAACACCACCTTACAACTATACTTTAGGTAGTGACCAGTGCGGAAGCTATAACAGCGAAGGCGACTGCTACAACCGCGAGCATCTCTGGGCTCAGTCGTGGACGAGTAACGATGCAACAGAAAAAACCGACCTTCACCATGTTTATCCTACCGATGGCTGGGTTAATAACAAACGCGATAATTATGCCTTCGGCGAAGTCAGAAATGCATCGTGGACCTCACAAAATGGCAGTAAACTTGGTCCTAACACAGTAAGCGGATATAGCGGCACCGTGTTTGAGCCTATCGACGAATATAAAGGCGACATAGCCCGCGCATTGATGTATGTCAGCGTGCGCTACTACCAGGAAGATGGCAGCTGGAGCACTTCTGATATGACAAACAAATCTGTCATCAAAGATTGGGCAATGACAATGCTGCTGCGTTGGCACGAGGAAGACCCCGTCGATGACAAGGAAATCAACAGAAACAACGCCGTCTATAACATTCAGCACAACAGAAACCCGTTTGTCGATTATCCTGAATTTGCCAATAAAATCTGGGATCCGCATTGGAGCGTGGATGAAAACGAATACACAGTGCTGGTCAACGTGTGGCCTAACCCTGCGACATCGACTGTCAATATAAAAGGTGAGAATCTTGAGGCTGTCTATATGTACAATTCAACAGGTCAACTCGTTCTCACTCTTGATGTTAGCAATGCCGATGAACAGAATTCAATCGACGTGAGCGGCTTCAACAGCGGCATCTATTTCATGAATATAATCTCCGGAAACGGCAATTCTGTGCTTAAAAAAGTCGTGGTGCAATGATTTCAATCCAGAATCTGAGCATTCATTTCACCGGTCAGGACCTCTTCACCGACATCAATTTCTTGATTCGGGAGAAGGACCGCATCGGTCTTGTCGGAAAGAACGGCGCGGGAAAAACCACGCTGATCCGCATCATTGCTGGTCTCGAACAACCTTCGCACGGAAACGTGGTGATGTCAGACGATGTCACAATCGGCTATCTCCCGCAGGAAAAGAACATCCATTCCGAGAAGACGGTTCTTGAGGAAACGATGACGGCTTTTGAAGAGTTTCATCAGATAGAAAAGAAACTGGCTCAGCTGCAGAATGAGCTTGCGCAACGTACTGACTATGAAAGTGATAGCTATCAGAAACTCTGCGAGCGCATGAGTGCTCTCAACGAGCGGCTCACACTTATCGGCGGCCACTCTATTGAAGGTGAGGCTGAGCAGATTCTCGTGGGTCTCGGCTTCGACCATGAGGATATGCAACGCGCGATGAATGAGTTCAGCAACGGCTGGCAGATGCGCGTGGAGCTGGCAAAGATATTACTCCGCAAGCCAAAGCTGCTACTTCTCGACGAGCCGACAAACCACCTCGACATCGAGTCAATTCAATGGCTCGAAGGCTATCTGAAAAACTACTACGGCGCCATCTTCATGGTGTCGCACGACCGCGCATTCCTTGACCATATCACAATTCGAACCATCGAGATCTCGGGAGGTAAGATTTACGACTACAAATGCGCTTACACCGAGTTTGTGGAGCGTCGCGAGGAGCGTATCGACATGCAGAAGGCGGCGTTCGATAACCAACAGCGCGAGATAAAGGAGATAGAGGCGTTTATTGAGCGTTTCAGATATAAAGCTACAAAGGCGAAACAGGTGCAGTCGCGAGTGAAACAGCTCGAGAAGATGGACATCGTCGAGATCGACGACCGCGACAAGTCGGTGATGCACTTCAAGTTCCCACCTGCGCCGCATTCCGGCAAGGTGACGCTCGAACTCAGCCACGTGTCGAAGTCGTATGGCGAGAAAAACATCCTCAACGATATCAATCTATTGATCCCGAGAGGGGAGAAGATTGCTTTTGTGGGTCGCAATGGCGAAGGAAAATCCACTTTGGCAAAGATAATCTGCGGTGTGCTCGACCATACCGGTGACGTGAAGCTCGGACATGAGGTTAAAATCGGCTATTACGCTCAAAATCAACAGGATATGCTCGATCCTGAGAAGACGGTGTTCGAGACTTTGGACGACGTGGCGACCGGCGATATGCGAGTGAAAGTGAAATCTTTGCTCGGTGCGTTCCTGTTCAGCGGCGAGACAATCGACAAAAAGGTGAAGGTGCTTTCAGGTGGCGAGAAAGCACGTCTCTCCTTGGCTAAGATGCTGCTTTTCCCAACGAATCTGCTGGTGCTCGACGAGCCTACCAACCACCTCGACATGCTCTCAAAAGACATCCTGAAGTCGGCATTGCTGCAGTTCGACGGCACCCTCATCGTCGTCTCCCACGACCGTGACTTCCTCCAAGGTCTGACGACGAAGGTTTATGAGTTTAAGAAGCCTCATATCAAGGAATATATCGGCGATATCTACGATTTCCTCGAAGAGAAACGCCTCAAGGAACTCGACGATTTGAATCGTAAGCAGAAGGTTCAACAGCAACAGGCACCTGTCGTCTCTCAAAATAAAATCGATTACGAGGCAAAAAAGGTGGAAGACCGTGAAAAACGTCGTGTTGAAAAAGAAATCAAGAAGCTTGAGGAGCAAATCGATGCTCTCGAGAAAGAACTCGCCACTTTAGACGAGATAATGGCAAACCCGGCATCGCACCCTGAAGTTCAAGTCGATGATAACTTCTATTGGAGTTACGGCAAAAAGAAAGAAGATCTTCAGTATTTAATCGACAAATGGGGAGAACTCGCTATCTGATGTCATTTCGACCGAAGTGTAATGAAATGGAACGTAGTGGAGAAATCCTTGTTTGCCGAAATTATTCGGTTGTACACGCTAATCAAGGATTTCTCGACTACACTTCGTTTCGCTCGAAATGACAACCGAGTTTGTTTTCAACTGGAATCGCATAAATCCCCAGTAAAATCTCCGTAAATCGTGGCTCTGCCTCGCTGCCGAGCTCTTCATAAAGCTTCGAGAAAATCTTATCGCAATATGCCTTGAAGACGTCTTTGTCTTCTTGAGTGTAATTCTTTTTAAACGTGGAAGTGCCTGACAGCCAATCGTATGCGATATAATTGTTAGGATACAAACGATAGTTTGCATAAATCCTTTCGTCAATCATGTCGGAGACAGCCTTGACAATCTCATGCTTGTCGGCCCCTTCATACTGCTTCAAATCGTCGTAAGTGATTGTAGGACAGATGGCTATGTTCATCGTACCTTTTTTCTTTCTGATGCCCGACACTATGCTGTCCATGTCTTCCATCGGCTTTTTCACATAAACTCCGTCACGTTCTTTGAGATAGCTCTCGCGTGCCTTCATCATGGTGCAAGGCTCGTATTCGTATGATGTCGCAATAGGCGTGATGTTAAGTTCCACAAGGTTTGGCACGAGGTGTGCCCTGTCGCCCGACATCATAAACATGCTTATCAAGCCATGGTCTGTTTTGTCGTTTCCGTCCTTCGTTCTTCCGTTGCGCTGCGCAATCCACACCGATTTGTTTTCTCTGATGAGAAATCTAATATAATCTGAAAGATGTTGCGAATTTTGGGCTAACTCCCTGACATTCTGCGATCTTTCAACCTTAAACATCTTGTTGCTCTTGCCGAAAACGTCTATGGTCTTGTTCAAAATCAGATTGCTTCCGTAAGCGATGTTACAGGTTTTCAAGCCGTTTTCCAGCATATACATCTGAAGGATGAACGCGTCGAGGGTAATGTCGCGGTGGTTGCCGGTAAACAGATATGGTTTATTTTTATCAAGAGTATTAAATCCTTGTGTATCAACGCCTTTCATTGTCGTTGATGTTATCAGCTTGACGAAACGTGTCATCATGATACGCTGAAATTCATCGGTAGTCTTGATGCTTTTCAACAGATCTTTTATTTCATTGTCTGATTTGCCGGGAAGCACAAGTCTGGCTAATGAAAGCGACGTCTCATCATTGATGAAGTAGTCCATTGCCGCTGGAATCTCTTCATCTGTATATGATCTAATATCTTCGAATTGCTCTAGTGTCATTTTATTTTTATTCCACAATCATAAATGGCATCAAAGCCTGGATGCCGTCGAGTCTTGAGATGTTTTCCACTGTCTCAAGATATGTGTAATTCTTTCCTAATTTGTTCTTAATCAATGATTTGGTGTATGGCTCAGGGATGCTGCCGCTCATAAACATGTCCATTATATCCATCTGTTTCGGATAATCTTTGATCGAATAATCCGTCAGATTGGCTTTGTGCGCTGCGTATTCGATGGCTTTGTCGAGGCCTCCGAGTTCATCGACGAGACCGAGTTCCAAAGCGTCGGCTCCGGCCCACACTCTTCCTTGTCCGATTGAGTCGACGTAACTCTGGCGTAATCCGCGTGTGCGCGCCACCAATGCCGTGAAGTCGTTGTAAGTGTTGCCGACATATTTCTGCAACATTGCCTTTTGGTAATCGGTAAGAGGCTCGGTGATGCTGCCGAAATCAGCGTTTTTATTGGTTTTCACCACGTCGAATGTCAGTCCGACTTTCTCGTTGAGGAACTTCTTTGCGTTAGGGAATGTGCCGAAAACGCCAATAGAACCTGTCAAAGTGGTCGGGTCAGCGAAGATGTAGTCGCCTTCCGTTGAAATCCAGTAGCCTCCTGATGCCGCATAGCTTCCCATCGAGATGATGAATGGCTTCTCGGCTTTTGCCAGCTCCACTTCGCGACGAATCACTTCAGATGCCAAAGCGCTGCCACCAGGTGAGTTGACGCGCATCACGATGGCTTTCACCTTTCTGTTTTCGCGGGCCTCGCGGATGGCTTTCGACAAAGTGATTGAGCCGATGGTCTCATCATCGCCTTCGCCGTCGAAAATCTGTCCGTTAGCATAGATGACAGCGATTTTATTAGCTTTAGCCTTAGGCTGTGGGCGTACGCTGGCATACTGCGCATTGTTCAAAATATTGATTTTTCCAGTCTTTGAAATGCCTGCCAGGTCTTTGATTCTGGCGATAATCTCGTCTCTGTATGCCAAGCCGTCAACAAAACCCTCTTCAAGTGCCACCTTAGCATCGAAAGTCAATTCTAAATTATCAGCTAACTCATTGATTTTCTGTGCATCGATGTTTCTTGCAACGCTGATGTCGCTCACAACTTTCGACCACATTGTGTTGAGCAGTTTCGTCATCTGTTCGCGGTTCGCGGCACTCATTTTATCAAGGAAATAAGGCTCGACAGCGCTCTTGAACTTGTTGTTCGGACCCCTGATAATCTGCATCTCGATGTCAAGTTTGTCCAAGAGATGCTTGTAAAACATTATCTGTGAAGCCATTCCGTGGATATCGAGCATTCCGTCGGGGTTGAGATAAATCTCATCGCCTGCTGTCGCGAGATAATAGGCGTTTTGAGCCATCGTCTCCGAGTAAGTTATCACAAACTTCCCTGATTCTCTGAAACTTATGATATGTTTTCTCAGTTCTTCCAGATTGGCTGTTGAGGTGCCTACTGTCGACAGTTCGAGGAAAATACCGCTGATGTTAGGGTCGTTTTTGGCAAAATCTATATTTGCAATGATGTCGTTCAAGCCTGAATAATCGCCTTCCAAGTCACGTAAGTTCATCAACGTCGTAGTGATGTTGTCCTGTGTCGTTCTTTCCGGAATATCATAATTCAAGTTCATGTAAAGCACTGTTTTAGGCTTCACACTGACACTGTCGCTGGTGCTTGAGCCGACCACCCATATCATGATAATCAGTGCAATTATTAGCATCAAGGCTGATCCCAAGCACGATGCAAACATAAATTTAAAGAACTGTTTCATTGTTTAAAATTTTTTTCAAAGATACGATTTCTTTCATTATATTTGCATTTTGTAAGGCAAAATTTTTTTCATGGCTTCGGAATCGGTTTTCGTTTTGTTAGGCTCGAATCTCGGTCATCGTGAACTCCTTGTAAGTCAGGCGTGTAGAATGATAGGAGAGAGGTGTGGCAAGATTGTCGCCAAATCTGGTCTGTATGAATCGGAACCGTGGGGTTTTAAGGCGGAGCATTGGTTCTTGAATCAGGTGATAAAGATAGAAACGTCGTTGTCGCCCGATGAGCTGATGCAGTCGCTGCTCGCCATTGAGAAGGAGCTGGGTCGTGACCGTAGCACGCCTCATGAAGGTTATGTGTCGCGTCCGATGGACCTCGACATCCTTTATTTTGGCGACAAAATGATTGATACGCAACTGGTTACAGCACCGCATCCACGCCTTCATCAACGTCGGTTTACTCTGTTACCGCTTTGTGATGTCGCCCCTGATTTTGTGCATCCGACCTTGAAAAAAACTAACCTGCAGCTTCTTGACGAATGTCAGGATACCGGAGTTGTAAAAATAAAAGCGTTATGAGATATAATTACGTGGCAATTGAAGGTACGATGGGCGCTGGCAAGACGACGTTGTCAACGATGATGTCCCGCGATTTCAACGGAAAGCTCATCCTTGAGGAGTTTGAGCCCGACAAGAACCCGTTTCTCGCCAAGTTTTACGAGAACCCCGACAAATATGCCTTCCAGGTGGAGATGACCTTCCTTGCGCTGCGTTTTCAGCAGCTGAAGGACAAGCTCGGCAACCTCGACCTCTTCCACGATTTCATCATATCGGATTATTACGTCGCGAAGTCGCTTATCTTCTCGCGCGAGAACCTGCAACCTGATGAATACGACCTGTTTTCAAGGTTTTTCAATATCATTTTCTCAAACATCCCGAAGCCTGAGCTGATGGTGTATCTATATCTTGATGTGAAACATCTGCAATATAACATTCATAAGCGTGGCAGGGATTATGAGCAGAAAATTGAAGATTCATACCTTGAGCATCTTCAGCAAGGTTATTTCGATTTCATCAAGCAACAGAGCGATATGCGCATTTTGGTTTTGGATACCAACAACATTGATTTTGTTGCTAATAGAAAAGATTACGAGAGAGTGGTGGAGGCTATCAACCAGCCTTACGATGTCGGAATTCATCGATTAGTATTATAAAAAAAGCCTCCGAATTTCGGAGGCTTTTTTTATACCTTTAACCTAGGATTACTTGTTGATGTAAACCTGAGTTCTTCTGAGGCTGTTCAGAAGGTTGTTGAGCTCAGGATATTTAGCTTTCATCTGGTTCAAAGCAGCTGTTGGATCATCAGCGTTTTTGATGTTCTCAGCGATTTCAGCTTTCTTTGCGATGTTTGACTCATCGAGAGCTTTGAAGAAACCGTCCCAGTCTGAACCCATGCCTTTTGCATCGAATTTGATGCCTTCAGCTTTGTCGCCGAGTTCTTTCTGGATGTAGTCAGCTGTAGCTTTTGCACGGTTTTCTGAGAGTGTCTGGTTCTGATCGTCGTTACCCTCTGGTGAAGCGTAGCCGATGGTCTTGATTGTGTGTATCTCTCTACCTGCTTCCATCTCGTCGCTGACTTCTTTCACCTGGTCTTTGTTAGCTTTTGTATTTTCAACTTCTGCTTTACCGACTTTGAATGTGAGGTGAATGTCTTTCTCTTCGAAGTATCTCTCGAGAGCTTCTGCGTCGTCAGCTTCGTCCTGTGCTGGAGCTGCTGCCTGTGCTGGAGCTGGCTGATAGTCTTTCAATGCCTCTTCAACAGCGTCTTTCACAGCCTGCTGGATAGCGTCTTTGCATGCTTCGCAGTCAAGAACTGCTGGCTCTGCTGCTGCAACTGGTTCTTCAGCTGGCTTGTTAGCTTTTCTGAATTTGTATCTGAGACCGAAGTTTCCTGTTGAGACCCAATCTTTGTGGTCGCCGTGAGGAACTGCATCCAACTTATCTGTGTCAATGTAAGTTGTTGTGAGGTCGAAGTAGAGAGCTACTTTTGGAGAAAGGTTGCACTCAATTTCAAGACCCATAGGGATTTCCATAGCGATCTTTCTGCCGCCGAAACCTTTACCTTCTTCTGTTGCCCATGTTCCGAGGTAGCCATAGTAAGCGTTACCTGTTCTTGCCTGGAACTGCATCTGGCCGATACCTACGTGAGGTTTAATAGCCAATGTTCTGCCTTCTTTGTATTTGAAGAGGTTGAGGAGGTCAATTGACATATTCAAGTCGTATGAAACATAGCTGACCATGTCTGTTGTGAAGAAACCTTCGCTTGTTGCTGAAAGAGTACCGAGACCGATCTTTCCGTAAGCTGTCAAGCATTTAGCAAATGCATAACCACCACCGAGGTGACCGTTGAATCTCATTCTGTTGAATTTGAGATTTCCGTTGTCGCCAACGAGGAATGCACCACCGGCATCAGCGTCGATATACCAGTAATTAGTTTTGGCTTTCTTCTGGGTGTCATTGTTTTCCTGACCGAAGAATGTCATTGGGATGATTGCTAAAACGATGAATAGCAATGATTTGAAAGTAATTTTACTCATAATTATTAATTTTTTAAAACTTAATTTTGTCCTTATATTTCAAGCTACAAAATTAGACAAAAATTCAATAGGGTCACAAAAAAAAGCAAAAAAAAGCAAAAAAAACGCCGTAGATTTGTAATCAATTGATAATCAATCTGTTTAGATAAGGTTTTTCAAGTCATTAAACAGATGATACATCACAATACCGCCTGATACTGATACATTTAGCGAATGTTTTGTGCCTTTTTGCGGTATTTCTATCGCTTGTTCGCAATATTTTAGCGCCTCATCGTCGACCCCATCCACTTCATTACCAAATATATAGGCTGATTTTTCCGGGGTTGAAAAATCATTCAGCATGATGCTGCCTTCGACCTGCTCGACGGCGAAAATCCTGTAGCCCGACGATTGCAAATCTTTGCATGCTTCAGCTGTGGTTTCGAAATATTTCCAATCGACGCTTTCGTCAGCACCTAAAGCAGTTTTGTGAATCTCGCGATGTGGCGGACGGGCTGTTATTCCGCAAAGATAAATCGCCTTGATGCGGAAAGCGTCGGCGGTTCTGAAAAACGATCCGACATTCTCCATCGAACGCACGTTATCAAGCACTATTATGACAGGCAACTTTGTAACGTTGTGATAATCAGTTACATTTAGACGATTTAACTCGGGCATTGTCAGCTTTCGCATTGTTGAAAAATTTTTGCAAAAATAGTGAAAAAATCGGATGAAGTTTCAAGAAAAAAGTGTATTTTTGTGCATTATTAGCATCAATAACTTCAATTTAATCTTCAGTAAAAGATGGCAAATGCAAACGATACACCATTAATGAAGCAGTATTATGCTTTCAAGGCGAAATATCCTGAGGCAATG
This sequence comes from uncultured Bacteroidales bacterium, assembly GCA_905234275.1. Lineage (GTDB taxonomy): Bacteria > Bacteroidota > Bacteroidia > Bacteroidales > F082 > Limimorpha. The sequence goes on from CAJOHD010000002.1 coordinate 271,897, forward strand.
CTGTTGTTCCGCGTTGGTGATTTTTATGAGACATACGGCGAGGATGCGGTGAAAGCTTCAGGGATTTTGGGTATCGTTCTGACACGCCGTTCAAGCGCAATGGCGCAGAGTGTGGAGCTGGCGGGTTTTCCGCATCATGCCCTTGACACATACCTGCCGAAATTGGTGCGAGCCGGACTGAAAGTCGCTGTGTGTGAACAACTTGAAGACCCGAAAACAGCTAAAGGCTTGGTGAAAAGAGGCGTGGTGGAGTTGGTGACACCGGGCGTTACATATAACGATAATGTGCTCGTTCAGAAGGAGAATAACTTCCTTGCATCGGTGCATCTTGAGAAAAATGAGAGCGGAATAGCGTTTTTGGATGTATCGACAGGTGAGTTTTACCTTACGCAAGGTAATAATGAGTATATCGACAAGCTGATGCAGAGTTTTAACCCTTCGGAAGTGCTTTGTCAGCGTAACAAACGCCGTGATTTTGTTGAGACTTTCGGCGATAAGTATTTCCTTACGGTGTTTGACGATTGGGTGTTTACCGATGACTATGCCAACGATATATTGACGCGTCATTTCAATACCACATCGTTGAAGGGTTTTGGTGTTGATGATTTTCCGAAAGGTATAGTGGCAGCTGGTGCTGCGATACATTATCTCCATGAGACTCAACACGATAAGATAGATTATATCACCTCGCTTTCGCGAATCGATCAAGGGCAGTTTGTGTGGCTCGACAAGTTTACAATCCGTAATCTTGAGCTTTTGAACACCCCGAATCCTAATGCTAAAACGCTTATTGATGTGGTCGATAAGACCGTATCGCCAATGGGATCGCGACTTTTGCGCCGTTGGATTTCGCTTCCGCTGAAAAACAAAGAACAGATCCAGGCACGCTATGAGGTCGTCGATTATTTTTATAAAAACCGGGATGTCATCGCAAAATTTCAGGATGCGATACGCCAAGTCGGTGATTTGGAACGACTTATCTCCAAAGTGTCGCTCGCTCGGGTAAACCCTCGCGAGCTCCTGCAGGTTTCAAATGCTCTCGAACAAATTGAAGTGATTCGTAATCTCTGCAAGGAAAGCGATAGCGCCTCTGTAAAAGCTTTTGCTGAGCAGCTAAACCCTTGTGAATCAATAAGAGACAGAATCAAAAAAGAGATTCGTCCTGATGCGCCAGCGATGACTTCAAAAGGCAATATCATTGCGGAAGGTGTGAATGCTGAGCTCGATGATTTGAGAAACCTCTCGCGCTCTGGAAAGGATTACCTTATTAATATACAGCACCGTGAGATGGAAGCGACGGGCATTTCGTCTCTAAAAGTGGGATTCAACAATGTGTTCGGCTATTATCTGGAGGTGACAAACACTCATAAGGACAAGGTGCCAGCCGAATGGATTCGCAAGCAAACACTGGCTAATGCGGAGAGATATATTACCGAGGAACTGAAGGAATACGAACAGAAAATCCTTGGAGCTGAGGAGAGAATTCAGATTATTGAAGATAAAGTTTATAACGAGCTTGTCACCGCTACTGCGGAATTTGTGGCTCCTATTCAGCTTGACGCTGCGCTGGTGGCGAAAATCGACTGTCTCGTCAATTTCGGTTTTATCGCTTTGAACAATAATTATGTCATGCCAACCGTCGATGACTCGTATGTCATTGATATTAAAGAGGGTAGGCATCCGGTTATTGAACAGATGATGCCGGTGGGCGAGGAGTATATCTCCAATGACGTTTATCTTGACAGAGAAAAACAGCAGATTATAATTATCACTGGTCCGAACATGTCGGGTAAGTCGGCTTTGCTGAGACAGACTGCACTCATTGTCTTGCTGGCTCAGATAGGTTCGTTCGTGCCTGCGACGGAAGCTCGTATCGGCTTGGTTGACAAGATATTCACACGTGTCGGCGCATCTGACAATATCTCTTCGGGAGAGTCAACTTTCATGGTTGAGATGAACGAAACGGCTTCAATTTTGAATAATGTTTCAAATAGAAGTTTGATTTTGTTGGACGAAATAGGTCGTGGTACCAGCACTTACGACGGTATCAGCATAGCGTGGGCTATCACGGAGTATCTGCACGAACATCCTACCATGCGCGCTAAGGTGATGTTTGCCACTCATTATCATGAACTTAACGAGATGGAGGCATCGTTCAAGAGGATTAAGAACTATCATGTCACTGTGAAAGAAGTGGGTAATAAGGTCGTCTTTTTGAGAAAACTCAAGAGAGGTGGCAGCGCACACAGCTTCGGTATTCACGTGGCGGCAATGGCAGGAATGCCTCGCAAAGTCATTGATAGGGCCGATGCTTTGTTGTCGATGCTCGAAAAGTCGCATTCGCATGATAATCTTGACGAAGCCATCAAGGAAAGCAAGCAGATTGACAACATGCAGCTTAGTTTCATTCAGCTCGACGACCCGCTGTTGCTGCAAATCAAAGACGATATCCTTAACATCAATATCGACACTTTGACTCCTGTTGAGGCACTGATGAAGCTCAATGAAATCAAGAAGATGTTGAAGAATTATTAGACCTCTATTGTCATTTCGACCGACCGTAGGGAGTGGAGAAATCTCATAAATTGGGTTTTAGATTTCTCCATTCCGCTTCGCTTTAGTCGAAATGACGGTGATTTTTATTGAATATCAATAAGTTATAATTATTATAAAAATTTTTCAAAAAAACGTTTGTGGTATTTAAAAAAGCTGTATCTTTGCACCGCAAAAGAAAAGCCCACAGGAAGATTTCTGATCTAAGTGTTAGGGTGGCGGACTTTTCGGAGTAGCGAGAGCAATGCCAAACTTGTTTGAGCATTGCCGAGTCACGACGAAAAGCCGCAAAATTTTGCAAACAAAATTTTGCGGAAATAGCTCAGTTGGTAGAGCACGACCTTGCCAAGGTCGGGGTCGCGAGTTCGAGTCTCGTTTTCCGCTCACGGTTCTTTAAAAGAATTAAAGCTGCAAAATTCTCGTAGCATATTTGTACTACGATGGCCTTCAATAGAAGGAACGCGGACTTTTCTGAGCAGCGAGCGCAGTGTCAAGCTTGCTTGAGCAATGCCGAGTCGCGAAGAAAAGCTGCAAATTTTGCTAGCAAAATTTGCGGAAATAGCTCAGTTGGTAGAGCACGACCTTGCCAAGGTCGGGGTCGCGAGTTCGAGTCTCGTTTTCCGCTCTAAGATATAAGTGCCTGAGTGGCGGAATCGGTAGACGCGCCGGACTTAAAATCCTGTGTCCATTGTGGACGTGCCGGTTCGACCCCGGCCTCAGGTACGAAAAGAGATAAAAAGAATGACGAGCAACGCTCGTCATTCTTTTTATGTTAGTCGTCAAATTCAGGGCTTTCATCCATCGTTTTGAACTTTTCACTTTCTTCTTCAGGTGTAGGCGCAGCGTCAGGGTCAATCTTGATGATGTCAAGTCCTCCTTCAGCGTTTTTCCTTATAATGCAATTGTCTTTGTTAAGGCCGTGTGTAATAATTATTTCGTCGTCTTTAAAACTTGTAGACAAACCATAGTTGCCCGTTTTGGCCCACACATACGATTCTACTATATAATAATTGCCGAACTGGAAATCAGGACTAATCTGTTCAATTAGGATGTCTCCCCAATATTCGATAACATTTTCTCTGACTGTGTTTGTTGTCGTGTGAGTCTTTCCTTCCTTATCTTTCCATGTGTTGGTAACAGTCTTTTCTTTGTACGAACGTCCCCTTGCTTGAAAAACGGCAACATAAGAATGGTCTGACAATTCATATAAGTTTTTTATATGAATTGCAAGATTTTCCTGTTTAGGGCTGTTGGATTGACGCATTTTGTCAAAGGACGAATTCAGTTTTTCTTCATAATCCAGTTGTTTCTCAAGATAAAAGAATTTCTTTTGATTATAATCGAAATGATAGATTACTTTGTATTTTGGTTGTGATCCACTCCCTAATCCAAAGGTAAATAAGTCGCAGTTTGGCAATATTAAACTCCATTGGGTGTGGGGATATATCGTATATCTTTTATCAGGCGTATAATAATGAATTCCGCTTGAGTCCAGATGGTATAATTCATTACAGCCGTCCCTAAAATAGAATGTACCATCTTTCAATCCGTAGCATGGTAATCTATAAGTATTGTAATTATGACTGTTATTACTTAAATACTCGTATTCATATAGTTTCTTACCGCTGCCATTTACAACAGCTGCTTTAAGTTTGAATGGTTCTTTATTTTTATTACGATACCAGAAAGCTAAGGCACATTTGCTTCCGTCAGGGGTTACAACAGTATAATAAGTTCCTTTTTTACTGTTTATCGCCAGGGCCTGTCTGACGTTCCATGTCGGATGCAGATCAACTTTACTGAACGTTTGTGTGTATAAGGCACGATTTTTCTTATGATCGTAATAATAAACCACTGTCAAGCTGTCATTACCGATCACAATTAGAACAGGAGTATAATCTTTTGGAATTGTTCCTATAGAAATATAATATTTAGCGTCGACCTCCCTGTCGGTGCCGGTGATGCTCATTTCACGTGTTTTTGAGTTGTATGAAAAACTGTAATAATCATAATTGAACAGGGTTGTGTCCTGTGCTAATAAGCTGCAAATACAAGTGAATAGCAGAGTGAGGAGTGGTAGCAATTTTCTCATGATGAATATGTTTATATGTTAATAATCTATATTTCTCTGATTAGCATTCCTGGATAGAAGCCGTTTCCCGACACTATCATAAATGAGGTGGCGCCTAAGTCAGCACCTTCAGCTTCTTCTTCGACTGCCATAAAGCGGTTGTCCCAAATCATGTCGGGGTCGGGTGTGACTATCCCGACTCGGGTGTAGGTGATTTTTCCGTTTTTTTCTTTGGCTTCGAGTACCTCATATTGCCGCCCTTCTTCCACACCTTCTTTCATTCCGATAGGAGCTTTGATGACTGGCGATACTTCGGTTATCGGTGACCTTGTTCGGAAGATGGGGTATTCGCGCTGAAGGTCGGAGATGTTGTCGTCTATTGCGCGCTGGCAGGCTTTTCGGACCATCATCCACGGTTCCTCCTCTTTGATTCCCTGATACGACGTGGTGTTGCCTTTGGATGTGACTTTGCCTATGTATTTCATTTTGAAATCACTGCGGTGTTGTTCGAAGGCTTGGCATTTTGCCGCGTCGGGGGTCTCGCAGTAATAGTTGGAATAGAAGGTGTTTGCGATGTCGTCGTCCCATTCCAGTTGGTACAGACGGGTTACAATTTTCACTTTGAAGCCTTTGAGTGTGGCTGCGAGGTTGTACATCCCCTCCAAATCGGGTTCTTTTTCGGGTGGTGAGCCAGCCAAGGTGGCTCCGAAATAGGCTATGGCATAAAGCACTGCCAGGGAGACACCGACCACATGTGATATCTTGCTTTTATCAAGATAATGCACTTCATTTATGAGTAGGAAAGTGTTGTTGATGAGGTCTTCGCCGGCGTCTTGTAGCATGGCTTGTCCTCTGACACTTTTGGATGCTACTTCTTTGTCGAACTCCGTGGCGTTATATAATCCTCTGTGTTTTATTAGGTCCATGTTGCATTTGCCTGTAGTTATGTCGCGGTTGAACCATTTTGCTATCATCCTGCTTGCAATGTGATTTTTTTCGACAAAATCCTGCGCGATTGTGTCGTTGACGGCGTTTTTTTTATCCACTGTCAGCACACTGACGGATAGGTTGTGGTCGTTGAATTTTTCAGGTACCGGGATATTTACGAATTGTCCTCGTATCAATGTGGCGAACTCGTTCTGCTCGGTGTGGCTTATCAATATGCTGTAGAGCGATGGCCTTCTGTAGTATATTTCATTGTCGAGACTGTTTTGTGCCTGGCAAAACTGACTTAACATAATGATTATCAAAGATATATGTAGTTTTTTCATATTTTCATTTGTTAATAGTCCCAATAATCATTTGAAATTTTTTCCGTAAGTTTGAAATCGTTGCGGTCGCTATAGTGCTTCAGATAGTAATGCCTTGTGTCAGCATCGCTCCAATGGTAATATCCTTCGCGTTGGCGTGTGTAATACATTTTCAGAGCCTCTTCGTAAGAATGGCAGATGCAAGGTATCAGCATTTCGCCGTATTGGTTGATACATCCGACGGTTTCGTCGTCTTTTCCCGGCTGTTGTTGCGTCACGAAAGCCACGCCGTTGTAATCGCGGTCGAAGTTGCGGATGTTTTTAAAAGGTGTCTCGAACAGACGTTGTTGTGTATAGGCTTTGTAGGCGTATTTCGGACCGTTTTCCTCTTCTTGGACAAAATAAATGTCGGTTTTTATTGTCTCGGGAACGAAAATCTTCGAGAATCGGCAAGGTAGAATCTCTCTGCCGTTGGTGTCGATGCATCCGTATTTGTCGCCTTGCCGCACCATGGCCCTTTTGTTGGCGAAACTTTGTATAGAATTGTATAGCGGTGGAGTCACCTGGTGGCCTTCCAAGTCGAGGAAACCGTATCTTGACTTGCCGTTTGCGTCTTTGTCAACATAACATATCAACTTCTCGTCGGGAGGTGCGAGAAGCTTGTATTTTAAATCGATGATGACCTGTCCGTCAGGTGTGATGGCGCCATATTGTGAGTCTTTGTAAACTATGTAGATGTCTTCGCTGGGCGAGGCTAATACGGCATCGTAAGATTGCGCGTCTCTTTCGCCTTGCATGTTCATGAAATAGCAACCAGATTCGTCAAGAACCATGAATTTTCCGTTATAAACAGGTGATACAGCCAAGGTTGGAATTTGGTTTTTAAAAACCAGGGTGCCTGTTTCTATGCAATAATAATTGATACTGAACTGATATGTTTTGCTGGTCACTGGGATATAGTTTCCAGAAGGGTTAAAACACATATCGTAAGTATTGCATGGCAATACAATTTTTTTGGTTTTAGCGTCGAAGATGCCCCATTTGATTTTGGGTTTGCTGTTAGACTTTTCGCCGTTATCGGATGCGAAAGGGATATAGTCTTTGCTTATTTTGTCGAAGGGACGGAAATCTATTTCAATTGGTTCGGTTGTTTTGAACATATTGTCTCGTTTTGCCACCCAAATCAAGCCTTTGTTGTTGACAAAGAAGCTTTTCTCCACTGATGGGAAATGGCGTTGTGGATGGGCGTCTTGCGGTGACAATCCTGTGACTGATTTGAACCAGTAATAAGGCTTGCCGTAGTCTGACATCACCATCTCACCCATATGTTGGTATTCTACAGGCAGAACTAGGTTCCCGTCTATGTCGTAGAGACCGTAGAGTCCTTCTTCTATGGTACGGGAACGTTTTCTGATTTTCCCGCCTTTGTTCACCCACACAATGCCTTGCTCGTTGAAAGTGCCGACATAAGTGTAAATACACGGTATGATTTCGTTGCCATTTTTATCGACGTAGCCGTATTTCTTGTTTTTGCGAACGTAGGCACGGTCGTTGTCGAAGACACCAACCTCGTCGTATTTCTTCATCCACTCTTGAGCTGAGACGGAATAGCCAAATATTAATAAGGTTAATGAAAGAAGTATTTTTTTCATGTCTTTGTTTTTTAGCTATTAATGATGAGAATGCCGCGCCCCAGTCCTTGTGACATCACCTTGCTTTGGATGTCGTAGTTTTTGCGGAGATAGTCGCGGAGCTGGCGCATAAGTTTATCGGCATCGGATGTTGTGCGCACTTGCTCGTATATGATGAGATTCTCGCTTGAATACATTTTGCTGAACGATTGATTCACGGTGTGTTCATCCATCCAGTTGTCGATGATTTCGGTGAGTTCCATGCCTTTTAAATTTTCTTCGAGGTTGATGCCGCTTTCTTCCGACACTTTGATGTCTATGCATACCTCGTGGCCATTTTTGCTAATATCATCGAAATGAGCCATCAGCTGTTCGCAAAACGAGTCCATGTTCACCATTACAGCTTCTTCTAGAAGAGTGGCCGTTTCGGCTGAAAACGATGGTGCTCCAGTGCCTTGTGCACCTGCCACTTGCTTGTTGGTGTATGAGTCGATGCCTTGAAGGTTGTAAGTGACCGATTTCTTAGGTCCTAAAGTGTTTACAGTCCAAGTGAGTTGCAGTATGATGTCGGCACGAGCTGTACGATATATCCTGTCGATGGGACTTTCAATTATTCCAAGCGTTTCATTTTCAACGTTTTGGCGCTCGACAGTTTTGATTGTGGCGTTCAAATCTTTCAATGGAAAACCTCTGTCGGCCATCAGGGTGTTGATTTTTGAAATGGTCATGAGAAGGTCGGAGTTGCTTTGCAGCGCGAGTTTATAGTCAGGCAAAGTTCTGATGGCGCCGAGATCGTCGAAAGAAATGGCGTAGTTGTTTTGGAAGCACCAAACATCACTTGGAACCACCATAATGGTTGGTTTTTTGACTTGTGACGATGCTGTTGTTGCGAGCAGCAGAGCTATCAATGAAATTAATAATTTTTTCATGGTAATTATCGATTTTCCAATGCTGATGATAATGATTTTATTATGCCGTCGTTTTCGAGGCGTTTGCGCAGCGCATCTTTGTGTACGATTATTGTCTGCGTTACGCGGAATCCTCCTTTCACTTTAACTGGTGCGTCAGGAGTGTTGTTTAGTGTTTCGGCGTATTTTGAATATTCTGGTGATGTCAGAAGGTTTGCAAAATATTCTGTGTTTCTAGCAATTACGGCGGTGTCGGTAACAAGTGGTTTTTGTTTGCGGCTACCGTTTCCGTTTGCTTGGAAGCCTTTGAAAAGTACGCCTTGAACGGCATATTCCACTGCTTTGCCCTTGGCGGCTTCGAGCGTCTTGGCGGTTGCGGTTACATTCACTATATAATCGTCGTTGTTAGTCATTCCCACGCACTCCATACTGTAGTCACCGATGTTTTCAGATGTTTTCTTGTTACTTTTCTGGGCTAATGCGCCATCAACTGCACAAAACATCAAAACGACCAAAAAAACATAATGAAAATGTAATTTTTTAAACATATAAAATTGATTTTCAAGCTGCAAATATAAATATAATTTATGAAAAATAAAAATTATCACCAAATATTCGAAAAATTTATAAATTTGCATTCTTAAAAATTATAGTGTCATGAAAACGACCTCAAACATTCTTATCGAAATCAAAAACTATGCGGTGATTACCGTATGTTTGTTCATCATCGCTCTTGGCTGGACGGCATTCCTTATCCCTAACAATATGCTTGGTGGCGGTGTAAACGGTATCGCAACTATCGTATATTGGGTGACAGGCATTTCGACAGGTTATACCATCTTCACACTAAATGCGATACTTATCTTGTTCTCTTTCAAGATATTAGGATGGAGATTCGGCGTGAAGACGATTTACTGCATCGCGGTGATGGCGTTCTTCTTCTCGCTGCTGCAAAACATTATTGGCGATGTACCTGTCATCTCGGATAAATTCCTCGCCGCTATCATCGGAGGTGGAATAGGCGGTTTTGCCAACGGAATCATATTCCTTATGGGTGGTAGCACCGGTGGCGTGGATATCATCACAATGGTGGTCAACAAGTATCGTAACATCTCGCTCGGACGCTTCACCTTGGCAATGAATTTGGTTATCATCGGAAGCTCTTTCTTCGTGTTTCAAGACTTGGAAGTCCTTCAGCGCGTTGAACTTATCATCTACAGCTTGGTGGGTAACTTCGTGAGCAGCTATTGTATGGACCTCGCCTTCACAGGAAGCAAACAGTCGGTGCAGATGTTCATTTTCTCATCAAAACCAGAGGTCATAGCTGATCGTATTGGTAATGAGATACATCGTGGCGTCACAATAATCCGTGGAACCGGTTGGTATACCAAGCAGGATAGCGATATCTTGATGGCTGTGGTGCGCAAGACCGAATGCCAGCCTGTTATCCGCATAGTGAAACAGGAAGACCCTAAGGCTTTCGTTTCTGTAAATACTGTAATGGGAGTTTATGGGAAGGGGTTTGAAGTAATGAAGAAATAGTTAATTAATTCCTATGATTCCATTGCGGTTTACGTTGATATGTAAATCACGGTATTCAATCTGATCTTCCCACTTGAATTGTAAAACGAAATGCAAGGTGTAGACTCGCTCTGCCTTGATAGTCCGCACGTTACCTTCATCGTCGAGACAGTCGATGAGCGTCTCCGGATTGTCAGCTTTCTTGGTTAAGTAGCTGACATGATAGCGGATGATGTCATTGATGCCTTTGAACTCGTAGTCGTACTGGTTTCTAAGTGTCTCATTATCAATCTCCACACGTTTTCTGTAAAGAATGATTTTCTCGTCGAGGAGCTTGTTTTCACTTTCGAGTCGGGTGCGACGGCGCAGCTTCATCACCTCGGCAGGCACTTTGTCTTCTGAGATGAAGTCCATGCCTTCCTTGAGGATTCCGACGTGGTTATCCTTGATGCTGATGACAGTTTTGTTGTCGTAATATTTGTCTTTCAGTTGATAGGCGAACATCCAGCGGGTGAGCTCCTTGATACGGTCTTTCAGAATGTAAAATATCACGAGGATGAAGAAAATGAGAGCAGGGTAGTTGCCCCAATATTTCTGAAAGAGCGTGGTGATGAGCAGATATACCATCATGGCGAGACCGGCGGCGAGGCTGAAAGAGATTTGTTTCACCGCTTGGCCGTCTTGAGTGGTGTTTACGTTGAGGTATAAAGCGCTCTCAATATATTTCTTCAGCTTGCTGTGATGGTTCACCAGCTTGCGGTTGTTGGCGTCATCGTTGATGATGACATGGCTGTAACCTTTCGCAATCTTGTAATCCGTCTCTTTTTTCAGGCTGTCAATAATGGCGTTGGTAGTGTCATGCATGCCTTCGAGATGCTGTAAAGCCTTCACGACTTTCATCGTTTGGATTTGCATCTGATGGCTGATGAACTCGTCGGTGAACCTGAATTTTGCCAACATCGCCTCGTTTTTAGGGTCAATCATGTCGTAAATCTTTCGATATGATTGCAAAACGAGTTGTAAGTCGGAGATGTACTCTTTGCAGCGCAGACTTAACTTCTCTGTGTCTTTTTCATTGATTATCTCTGCCGAGACGTCGCGGATGGAACTTTTGAAGATTGAGCCGAAGAGCTTCATCTGGAACTCGAACTCGTTGAGGTTGTTCAACGACCTTATCACATGTTGAATCGGGGCATCGCTGCCTTCCACCATCTCTTTTAAAGAAAATGACGGCGTGAGCAGTCGTATGTTCGACTTCATGTCGGTGTAGAAACGATCTTTGCTGTATGTGTGATCGTTGATATACAGTCCATTAGGTATAAAAATCCAGGAGTTGACATCAAAATGGTCAACTTTGACGTCATCTCTGCCGCTGAATCCCACCTTAAACTCGATGGAGAACTGGTCGTGTATCTTTGTCTGGATTTCTATCATAATTGTCAAGTTTTAGAAGAACAGACCTGGTGTTATTCCCATCCATTTGAGGACTGTCTCGCCCCAAAGGAGTATCATAATCCAGGCAAAAGTCATCATGGTGATGCCGTATTTGAAGGCATCGGTCATGCTGTACATGTTCGTGTTATATAGCAGTGCCGCCGGTTTGCTGTTGAATGGCAGCACGTAGACGTGTTCGATTAACATTGCCACTGGCAGTGCGAGGCTCATCAGAGGGAATCCGAAGCGTGCCTCCACGCCGAGTGCTATTGGAACAAACACCATCGTTCTGATGGTTTTGCTTTGGAACACCAGTCCTGAGTAAAGCATCAGGAAGGTGAGGATGACGTAGAGCACCCAGAATGGAGTCTCTGCGGTGATGCCGAGGCTGTCGAAGCCAGCGTTGACCATGGTGTTCGGGAGGTCGGTGGCGTTGAGGCCTGAGCCGAGGGTGTAAGCACCAGCTGAGAAGAGCATGAGGTGCCACGGGATGTCGACGTCGTTCCATTTCACCACGCCTATGCCTGGAAGCAGTGCTAAGATGGCGCCGAGCAATGCGACGATTGTCTCGTCGATGTTATGGAATGTGCCTTTGGTGATCCAGAGGAGCAGCACGAGGAAGAAGATACCCACTGCCTTGTATTCTTCAGCTTTCATCTTACCCATGGCATCGAGTTCCTGTTTCAGACGTTCCAAGCCGCCTTCAATCTGAGGTTTCTGTTCTTCTTTCTTCATCGGGAAGAAGACATAGATACCGAGCATCAAGCCTACTGCGAGGGTGATGACGCTCATAGGACCGCATGCCACGAGCCAGTCGGAATAGCCGAAGTCGCAGCTGCCTGCAAAGCCTGCGATGAGCGATATCGCCAGTAGGTGAGCGCCGCTGCCGGTATAGAAGGCGTTGGCACCGACGTTGACCTGGAACAGGTTCTGTATCACGAGGTTACGTCCGAAGTTGTTACGGTTGCCGTTTGAGGCTCCGTAGATGGCGCACACCGTCATGAAGATTGGCAGCATGATGGTGGCTTTCACCGTGGTGGCGGAGATGAATGCCGACAGCACCAGGTTGATGATAAGGAAGCTCCACAGCACTCCTTTTGCGCTCTTGCCGAATTTTATCACGAAGGCGAGCGCGAGCCTTTTAGCAAATTGCGTCTTGACGAGCATGCTTGCCAAAACGAACGACAGGATATTGAGCCACATGACAGGGTGTCCCAGCTGAGCGAGGGCTTCTTTCTGTGTGGTGACGTTGCATATCACTATGCCGAGGATGATCAATAAAGAGGTGAGATAGTTAGGTATCGCCTCTGTCATCCAAAGTATCAGACCCGCGATGAATATGGCGAACATGGCGTAGTTGGAGCGCAGGAAGGCTTCTCCGCCGATGTCGTTATATCTTTTTAATGCTTTGGCTGTCAGCATCTCAGGGTTCAGGTTGTCGATGAATCCTAGCGGGACAAACCAATAAAGCAATATGAAGGCAATGATTGCGATGGGTCCGCCGAGGCGTGCCATCCATTGCTCGAAGGAGGATTTCTGCATCTTAGGCAGCTTTTCCACCTTATAGTTATTCATATCCAATGGGTCGAATGCCATTTTTAGTTTAGAGTTTAAAGTTTAGAGTTTAGAGTTTAGAGAGGGGGACGGACCAGCGGCCCGTCCCCACAATCAGATTCTATTTCCAATTTTTATATGGATTCTTCATCAACATTGAGTTGAAGTATTTCGGGTCGCCGGTGACCTCTTCGCCAAGCCATGCTGGCTTGTCGAAAGGCTCATTCTCGTCGGTGAGCTCGACTTCAGCCACTGTGAGGCCGTCGTTGTCGCCGTAGAACTCGTCGACTTCCCAGGTGTGTTTGCCATCGGTGTTCTTGACAAGGTAACGGGTCTTGTCGATGACGCCTGGCTCGCATATCTCGAGGAGTTGCTGCACTTCGTCGACAGGAATCTCTTTCTCCCATTCGAAGCGTGCTGCGCCTGAAGCGTTGCCTATGCCTTTGATGGTGATGAATCCCTTGTCGCCCTTCACTCTCACGCGGACAGTGCGCTCCGGCACGCTGCTGAGATAACCTTGGGTGATACGTGTGGCTTTGAATGCTTCAGCTTTGAAGTCACCCTTTACCAAAAACTTCTTTTCTATTTCCTGTGCCATAGTTCTTATTCGTTTGCGAGCGGTTTGTCGGACATGCCGATGACGCGTTTGATAGCCTGTAAATAGTTGATGTTCTCGACACCTTCGAGACCGCATTCTTTGATGGTCTTTTTGATGTCGTCGATCTCTGTTGACTCAGAGTTGATGGTGACGATCTTAGCTCCGTTGATGAGCACCTCGCCATATTCGCAGATGGTGTCGTTGACCATATATCCGAAGCGGCGTTTGTGGACGCGTACAGCTGCGAGGTCCGGGTTAGCCTTCACCATGGCGATGAACTCTTCGTAGGTGTATGTGTCTTTTGTGAGCTTAGGCATCTCGACCATGAAAGCCGGGAACACTTCTTTCTCGAGGACTGTTCTTGAGATTGGGAACTCGCCCTTCATGAGAGGATTCCACTGCTCGAGGCCGTCGACGGTCTGGACGTATGTCTTGATGTCCATCTTGCCGTCACGGATCTTGGTGTTGTTGATGTCGTTTTTGCGTGAAATAATATATATCTCGTCGCTCAGGCGTTCCCAGACTTTCTCCGGAACAGGCATCGAGAGGCGTGCCATGCGTTTATGTGCTTCGCAGAAGCATTGCCCGAATGAACGGAACTCAAATCTCGGCTTTGATACTTCGCCGATTTTCATTTCTTCTTTTGCCATTGTAAAATATTTTAAACTTTTATTCTTGTGGAATATCGTCACCTGTTGCCGGGTTGGCTGCTCCTGGTGTTGCTTCTGCAAGTTTCCAGTCGCCACCGTCTGGTGTGCGGGCGTATGACTGTGTTCCGACATCGCTGATAGTTTGTCCCCATTCGCCTGTTGTGCCTCTTGTGTAGACGTCTCTTTCTGTAGCGTCATTCATGTAGAGAGCGATGCGCACTGTCTTCTTTGCTGAGAGGCCACCCTCGAAGAATAGGTTAGCTGGATGCTCAGGATGATCGGCCTGAACGTTATTGCTGTAGAGCAGTACATAGCCATGAGCTGGCACTACTACTGTTGCGTCGGCAGTCCATTTAGGATCTGTTTCGTTGCCGTCCTTGGTGATGTACCAGCCTTCGATTCCGAGGTCAATATCACCTTTGTTGTAAATCTCGATGAACTTGTCATTACCATTCAACTCGTTGAGCACGATGTTGGTGTAGTCAGGTGTTGGTGGGACAGGGGTGTCACCTTCGAGACCTAACACGATGTTTTCACCGTCGACGTTGACTGCGCCTGGTGTTGCATCGGCATAGTACCAGTCGGTGTTGGCGTTACGGCTGTATGAAGCTGGAGCCTGGTTGCCAGGATAGCCGTATGCTTCGCCGTTAAGGTCGATGTTGGTGAGGTTAAAGTCGTCGATGCTCTCGCCAGCAGGTGAGAAGAGCTGGATACGGACGTTCTTCTTTGCTGAGAGACCGCTGTGGAATGTCAGGTTTTCCGGATAGCCTTCCTGAGGTCCGCCTGCGATAGTGACATCTTCGCTGTAGAGCAGCACATAGCCACCGGCTTCAATGTTGACGTTGGCGTCGCCTGTCCAGTTGGTGTTGGTACCATCCTTTACGATATACACACCATTGAGGTTGATAGCGTCTGTACCATTGTTGAAGATCTCGATGAACTTGTCGTTACCATTCAACTCGTTGAGACGAAGTACGCTGTAATCGACTTGAACTGCGCCTACAGTATATTCCTTAGCATCTGATTTTGTTGAGAAGTCTTCATTACTTGCTTCAACATAGAAAACCACTGTAGTGCCGTCTGGCTGTGCCGGAATGACTGCTGTGTAAGGGTCACCTGCTGTCATTGCGACTTCATTGCTGCTACCATTGATGGTATAAACCAATTTCGCGGTGAAGTCATTCAAGCAAGTGATTGTTGCTGAAATAGTTACATTGGTAGTCGCTTGGACTGCAATTGGACTGTATTTGACGTTGGTGATGGTGATGCCAGGATATGGCTTATCTTTTACGCATGATACCAATCCGAGAACAAGGGCTAATGCCACAAATAATATCTTTTTCATATTTCTATTCTTTAAAGTTAAACATCATTTGTTAGAAAGCAATCTGGAAACGTCCGAGGAGCATGTGGTAGTTCACACCGGCATCGCCTGCGCCTGCCACAACCTTGGTGTAGTCCTTTGTTGGGTTGCCGTCAGCATCGAGACCCACATAGAGTTTGCCCTTGCCGTTAGCATAACGGTCGTTGTTAACGTACTGGTAGTTGAGAGCGATTTTCACGTTCTTGCCTAAATAGAAGTTAAGACCTGCACCGAAAAGGTCGGCTGAGCCACCGTAGATAGCGTCAGCACCACGGTCTTCATAGTCGTTCAAATCGATGAATTCATACTTGAGAGAAAGTTCCACATCACCCCATTTGCGGCCATTGCGTGCACGGTTGAACTTAGCGCCACCGTTGTCGTAGCTCTGTTTTCCACCGAAGAGGAGATAACCGCCTTCAATATACCAACCATAGAAATGATATGGGTCGGTGATGTTTGTCTCTTTCTTCATATAAGTCCAATCAGAAATCCAAGCGGTCTCGATACGCAAACCATTGTAGTGACCTGCGAGTTCCACTGTTCCGATAAGGTCGTGGTCGATGTTCTTGATATCGTCGGTGTCAAGATATTTCTTGCGGTTGATGTTGGTTGAGTTACGAGTGCTGAAGCGTGTTGTGCTGTAAACGCCAGTCTCATCTGATGTCTTAGGAGTATCAAACATCAAAGCACCACCGATGTGGATACCATAGTCAAGTTCGTTGATAGGACGAACGACGAGTTTACCGACGTATGATAAGCCTTCATCCATGCCATAATCTTTGTTGTTCTTTTCAACATAGTCACGTGTCTCCTGTCCTTCGATTTCCTGGAATAAGATGCTGGCGCTTGCGAAGACGTACTTGTTAGCATATTTACCGAAGATACCGAGGTGACGGCTTGGTGCGAATGCGTTGACAACCATAGGACGTTCCATAAACTCAAGGTAACGTGATGATGTGTTACGTGAGATAGAGAAGTCTGGCTTCATGTTACCGACGGTGAACTGCCAGTTTTTGAGGCCTGTGTAACGTACCACAGCGTCTTTCAGCTCGAATGAACCATTAGCAAGTTCCATATCGACTTCACCGTACCATTGTGGAGTGATCTGAGCTTTGACAGCGAAACGAGCGCGGCGGAGGCTTGCGCCATCACCGATATTGTCTGCCCAGCTCTGCTCACCGAAATAGTTGCCGAAATCGACTTGAACTCTGGAGTCAAACCAGAATTTGTAGTCTTTGTTTTTCGATTCGAAAACGAGGATGCCATCACGGTCGGAGGCAAACACGTCTTGAACTTCCACTTTGTTGCCGTACTGGTCAACAGCTTTCTTTTCTTTTGAAGCTAGATCAGCTTGTGCAAAAGCAATTGTTCCCAAGAACAATGCAAGGAGCGTGAATGAAAACTTTTTCATAGATTTGTTATTTAGATTAATATTAGGTTAAAAAATTTACTTGATGCCAAGTTTTTTTCTGATATTCTTTGGAAGAGCGTCTTTGTGAACCATGTAGTTCAAGGTTTTGTAGCGCACGAAAGCTTCTGATGCGTACCACATTCCATGGTAGTTACCTGCATCGCCCCATGAGTTCTTAACCAAGAAATAGACGTTGCCCATCTGGTCTTTTGCCTTGCCGTAGATCACCATGCCGTGGTCATCTGTTGTCTCGTAGTTGTTATAAGCGTCGATACGGTCCTGATCGGTGACCCAGCGCTGTGGCGTTGGTTTGCTCATGGCTTCTTTCTGACGGTCAGCTGCGCTGAGGCCGTTCCAGTGTGCGAAGTCTGTACCTGACTTGTCGGCTGCCTGGTTCTCGAGGTCTGGAAGCACGCAAACGCCTGCCATCTTGCCACGGAGCCAGCCTCTCTCGCTGACGTCAGCACCCCAAGCGATCGGGTAGCCGTTGTCGATAGCGTTGTTCATCACCTCCATGAACTCGTCGACTGGGAGGTTGTATGCCATACCCCAGCGCCAGTTGTCCTGAACCTCGATGACGAATGGCTCATACCATGGCATGTGTGAGAATGAAGCGAGGTTGACATAGTCGTCCATGTTCAAACCTGTTGATTTTGCAAACTCCATTGGAGTGTATTCTTTGCCGTTGTAGTTGAACTTCTCCGGAACCTTGCCGATGTAAGCGTCGAGGATGCCATCAAAAGCGGTCTTCCAAAGAGGAGTGTGGTTTTCGTCTGTTCCGAGCTGGAGGGTCTTGCATTTTATGACGCCTTCGATGAACTTACCACTCACTGATGAGAATTCTGAGAAGTCGGTGAGGCTGTCGCCGTGCATCTGACCTGCTCTCATCTCAACATCCGGGACGAGACCGTAGTGCTTGATGGCGTAAACCACATCACCAAACGAACCGCCTTCTGAATAAGAAACGTCGCCGTGTGTGCGGACTGCGCGGTCAGCACGATCCTGATATGTCTTGTAAACGATATACATCTCTGAGAAATCATACTCTGGCTTGCCCATACGGAGCAATTCTGCCTCGAAGAAACCGAGTGTTGAGTAGCACCAGCATGTGCCTGCTCTGTTCTGGTCTTTCACTGATGTCACAGGTAATTCCTTGATGATTTCAAATTTGTAACCTTCTTCTTCAGGTTTTGCTTCCTTTTCAGGAGCTTGTGCGAATGCAGCTGTGCTCAAAAACAGAGCGGCTGCCATAAGAAAATGTTTGAATTTCATGTTGTTTATTATTTTTGATTGTTAATAATTTCTGTATATGAGATTTTTCCACTCCCTTCGGTCGGTCGAAATGACGACTAGAAGAGATTTTTCTTCATTCCGTCGCTGAAAGCGGCTTTATTTACTGTGAAGAACACGGTGTGAAGTTTCACGAACTCCTCTGAGCAATACCAGTAGCCTTTGTAAGGACCGCTTTCGCCCCATGAGTTTTTCACCTTATAATATTTGGTGCCGTTCTGGTCGTGGGCGATGCCGACTATGAGCATGCTGTGGTCGTCGCCGGTGCTCCAGTCGTTGTATGCGCGCTGGTGCATCTCTTCAGTCACTTCTTTCTCAGGTAAAACATATTCAAATGAATACTGTTTGGCGAGGACTTCCTCGTCGGTCATCTTCTTGAATGCCTTCGGATTGCTTTCGCGAATCTTGTTGACATCGTCTTCAGGAACGATGGCGAGACCGTCTTTGCGTGAGAAGCCCTTGTCGCTGACATCCTGTGCCCAGCCTACGGTATAGCCGTTGTTCAAGGCGTTGTCGAGCTCCACCATCATCTCGTCGAAGCCCATGTTGTAAGTCATGGTGTAGGTCCAGTTGTCAGGGATGAGCATGAGGAACGGCTTGTACATCTCCTGATCCATGAATGATGAGAACTGCACGTACTCATTGATGTCGAGAGCGTATTTCTCGGCAAATGATTTAGGTGTGTATTTCACTCCTTCGTACTCGAAATTCTCCGGCACCTCGCCGAGATAAGCGTCGAGGATGCTGTTCAAAACCTTAGGATATGTCTCGTAAAGTATGCGTCCGTTGCTTTTCTTGCATACCAGTCTGGCATAGCCATCGATAGCACCCTGAAGCTCGCTGTGATTGTGTCTGTCGTCGCCGATGACAAGACCGCTGTAAGCTTCGTCAGTAATCATTCCGGCATCGTTGATGGCATAAAGCACATCGAACACCTCGCCGCCGACACTGAGGTTAGTGGCGGTGTGCAGCTGCACGAAACGGTCGAATTTCTTGGTGTAAGCCCAACGGACAGAATACATCTCCGAAAGGTTGAGTTTCACATCGTATTTTCTGAGGATCTCAGCTTCAGCGAAGCCTGTGCCGGCAAAGCACCAGCATGTTCCCGACTTAGCCTGGTTTTGTACGATGGTGTGAGGCACCTCGACCTCATCAGTGAATTGATAAACTGTTTTTTCCTCTTTTTGAGCTTGGGCCGATATGGCAAAAAACATTGCCGTGGCCATCAAAATAACGTGTTTAAAGTTTTTCATGGTGTAAATTTTACTCATTTTCAACTTACAAAAATAAGTATTTCTGATAAATAATTTTATATAAATGACAAAAATTTTCATAAAATTTTCAATTAGTAAATTATTTTACTATCTTTGCGACCTTGAAATAATGTTCTTTTTTATGTCTTTTAAACCTACTAAATATCAGATAAAATGCGTCGCTGATGGTCGCATTTGTGAAGATTCAGGATGGATGCTTGATTTTCCGAACAGTGAGAAACCAAGTCTGATTCGTGCAATTTATGAAAAGAAACAACTTGAAGTGAAGGAGGAGAACGGCGGATTGTACCGTTTTGCCGACTGGCTTCCGATAAAGAACCTTTTGAAGGGCGTTTCGTGCCCTGTGACATACAAGAGCGAAAAGCTCGCCAAGAAGTTGGGACTCAACAACTTATATATCACATTCAATGGATATTATCCGGCGATTGGAGCTAAAATGCGTACCTGCTCCTTCAAAGAGACCGAGGCATATTCGGTATGTGCCCGTCTCGGTTCAGAGCTCCGTGACCAGGTGATGGTGGTGTCGTCAGCTGGCAACACTGCCCGTGCTTTCGCTCAGGTATGCTCCGACAATAATATCAAGCTTTTGCTGACAGTTCCGGAAGATAACATTGGTGCGTTGTGGTTCGAAAAACCCTTGAATCCTTGCGTGAAACTGCTTTGCACCGAGCATGGCAGCGATTATTTCGACGCTATCAACCTTGGAAACATTGTTTGCGAGATGGACGGATTCTTCGCTGAAGGCGGTGCCAAGAACATCGCGCGTCGTGACGGCATGAGCACCACCATGATGTCGGCGGTGACATTCATAGGCAGGATTCCGGATTATTATTTCCAGGCTGTGGGAAGTGGAACGGGTGCCATCGCGGCGTGGGAAGCCAACCTTCGTTTCATCGAGGACGGACGATTCGGAAGCAACAAAGCTAAGATTTATGTCTCACAGAACAAGCCGTTCACTCCGATGTATGACGCGTGGAAGGCACATTCAAGAGCTCTGCTGCCTTACGATGCGGAGCAGGCTCGTAAAGACGCCGGCGAAATCGTAGCCAAGGTGCTTTCAAACCGCAAGCCGCCTTATTCATTGGCTGGAGGATTGTACGACGCTATGGTCGACACTGATGGCGATTTCTTCGCTGTGACCAACGACGAGGCGCAGAAAGCTTGCGACATGTTCAAGGAGCTCGAAGGCATCGACATCTATCATGCAGCAGGTGTGGCGACAGCGTCGCTCATCCAGGCGGTGGAAAACAAACAGGTTAAAGCCGACGATGTCATCATGCTTAACATCACTGGTGGCGGCGAGGCTTTGTTCAAAGAACACAACAATGTCTGGTATCTGAAACCTGACCGTGTGTTCAGCGTTGATGCAAGCAAAGAAGAGATTAAAGGTTTCGTGAAAACGAATCTGGTTTTCTAGATAACAGATATTAGATAACAGAGAACAGAGAATAGAAAAGAGGGACTTTCGAATTAACGAGAGCCCCTCTTTTATCTGTTATCCGTTATCTGTTATCTTATTTCTCGATGAATGCCAAAATATCGCCTTTTTTCACGACCTTGCCTTGCTCTGCAACCACTTCAACGAGTTTTCCACTCCAGTTGGTCTTGATTTCCTCAGGAGCATAAGGTGTCTGCACATAGCAGAAGGTGTCGCCTTCGTTGTACTTGGTGCCTGTCGCAGGTGGTATCGACTTCTCGTAAGCGTCGAGTTCCCAGATGATGCGACCGCTCACCTGTGATGTTACGGCTTCGGCATTCGGGTGACGCATCTTACGTAAATCGTCGAGGTTGACGGTCATGCCGCTCTTTTCGGCCTTGGCCTGCATCTTCGCCTCGAGTTCCTGGTTGAAACGGCGTTTTGCCTCGCCAGACTTGTATTCACGATACTGTTTCTCGTGCATTGCAAACTCGAACAGTTCTTCGTCGTCCTGACCGCGATCCCAGCCGTTCTTTTCCATCTCTTCGATGAAATGTGGCAGTGCATCTGGGTAGTTGTCCTGTGGGTTGCCTGTGAAGAACTCGAAACCTTTCTTCTTGGCGAGTTCCACGATCTCCGGTGCCAATGTGCCCGGGAGTTTTCCGGCTTTGCCGAGAATCATATCCCAAGCGGCAGGGTCGATAGATGTCTCGTAACGAGGCTCGCCCTTGCTGAGTGCGAAGAGGTTCATCAAAGCGATGTTCTTTGTATACTGGCTGAACGGAGTCACTAATGGCGGGTTACCAAGTTTAGGCCAGATATTTTGCACTTCCTGGAACAGCTCGACGAGCATCTCGTCTTCGCTGAGCTCCGGAAGACCTTGATTTTTGCGGTTCATGTTGATTGCAGCGTGCACCGGCTTGAGGTCGGCCATCAATGAGCCCATCATGCCGCCTGGAAGTCCGCAACCCAACAGCAATGAGTTGATGTAACGGTTACGCGGGTCGATCCAATATCCGAGGAAGTCGTCGATGAAGCTTTGTGTCATGCTGCGTGCAGCCATGTAGGTCTTCATGTCGATGTCTTTCACGAGGAAACCAGCGTCTTTCAACATAGCCTGTACGCTGATGACGTCAGGATGGACGGTGCCCCATGACAGCGGCTCCATTGCCACGTCGACATAGTCGCAGCCAGCCTTGCAGACTTCAAGCATTGAAGCCATCGAGAGGCCAGGGGTTGTGTGACCGTGATACTGCACCTTGATTTCTGGGTGCTGGGTCTTGATATGGTTGACGATCTTGCCCAAAGAGACAGGACGACCGACGCCTGCCATGTCTTTTAAAGCGATTTCTTTAGCGCCAGCGGCGATGAGTTCATCCGCCATGTGCATGTAATATTCAGCGGTGTGAACCTGTGAATATGTGATACTCATTGCAGCTTGCGAAATCATACCGGCTTCGTTTGCCCACTGGATCGAAGGGATGATGTTACGCACGTCGTTGAGGCCGCAGAATATACGTGTGATGTCAACGCCTTGTGCTTTCTTTACTTTATACATCAGCTGACGTACGTCGGCTGGAACGGGGTTCATTCTCAGTGCGTTAAGAGCGCGGTCGAGCATGTGACACTCGATGCCGCCCTTATGCAGAGCCGCCGTGAATGCGCGCACCGACGGGTTCGGATTCTCGCCATAAAGCAGATTCACCTGCTCGGCGGCACCACCGTTGGTCTCAACACGGTCGAAACATCCCATGTCGATGATCAGAGGCGCGATCTTTTCCAGCTGGTCCTTGCGAGGCACGTATTTGCCTGAGCTTTGCCACATGTCACGGTAAACGAGACTAAATTTAACTTCTTTTTTCATGTTCGTTCTCTTTAATTTTTTAAAAAATTTCCGACTCTTACAATTGGAGCGCAAAGGTACTATTTTTTTTCATATCTTTGCAAAAAATAAAATTAAAAATGAGGCAGCTGATAAAATCCAAGTGTGACGCGTATTTCGATGAGGTCGTGGCGATTCGTCGACAGCTTCATCAGCACCCCGAGTTAAGCTTCTGCGAGAAAGACACCGCTGAACTCATCAAACGCTGTCTTGCTTCAAAAAATATTGAGTATCAATCAGATATCGCAGGATATGGTATTGTTGCCACGATTTGCGGAAAGGCTCAGCTAAGCGAAAAACCGCTGTCATTCCGAGCGCCGCAGGCCCGAGGAACCTCCTCAGCGAAAACGATCGCTTTGCGCGCTGACATGGACGCCCTCCCGATTCAGGAGCAAAAAGACCTCCCATACCGCTCCGTCAACGACGGCGTGATGCATGCCTGCGGTCACGACGCTCATACCGCGATGCTTCTTGGAGTTGCCTTCATTCTTAATGATTTACGTGATAAATTTTCGGGCACCGTGAAGCTTATTTTCCAGCCTGGCGAAGAAAAACTTCCCGGCGGCGCTTCGTTGATGATAAAAGAAGGTGTCCTTGACGATGTCGATTTAATCATCGGACAACACGTTTACCCTGATTTGCCTTGTGGTGAAGTCGGTTTTCATGCCGGAGCCTACATGGCATCGTCTGACGAGGTCAACATCACAGTGAAGGGTAGGGGCGGTCATGCTGCGAAACCTGCTGAGCGTGAAAATACGGTGTTAGCGGCAGCGAAAATCGTGACGAAATTATCCGAAATGTATCCAGAAAATGGCGACGTTTTACTGGCATTTGGCGGATTTGTCGCCGACGGCACCTACAATGTAATTCCATCAGAAGTGAGTTTGAAAGGTACGATGCGTACTTTCGATGAAGCAAAACGTAAAGCATTGAAAGACAATATTTTGAAAGTTTCAAAAGAGGTCGCATCTGAATATGGTTGTGAGGCTGAAATCTTTATCGAACAAGGCTATCCTTCGTTGAAAAACGATGTGAAATTGACAGAAAAATGTGCTGGTTTCGCGAAAGAGGTTTTAGGTGAATCGAAGGTGAAAGACCTGCCTCAGCTGATGACCGCAGAAGATTTCGCCTGGTACTCGCAAAAAGTGCCTGCCTGCTTCTATCGTTTGGGCACTTCAAATCCTGCCAAAGGCATTGATTCTAAGCAACATACGTCAACTTTTGATATCGACGAAAATTCGATGAAAATCGGAATGGAAACAATGACATTTTTAACAATAAATTTACTATGAAATTACTTTTAATCATGAAGATTTTAATAGTTTACGCTATTCCTCAGGAAAAAATTGAGGTTAACATCCCTAACGCGGAAGTGATTTATGTGGAAACCGGTATGGGCAAGGTGAATGCTGCGATGCGCACAATGCATGCCATTTGCGAATATCATCCTGACATGGTTATCAACATCGGATCTGCCGGTACTTTGAATCATAAAGTTGGCGATATCTTCATTTGTAACCAATTCATCGACAGAGATTTACGTAAGGTTACTCTCGATGGTGTCGTCTCTGAACTTGAATTCGGTAAAGATGCGATCAATCACGTCTTTTCGGGCCGTGAATTGGTGTATGGCACCTGCAATACCGGCGACAGCTTCATCACTCAAGGCAACGATATCGAAGGCGATGTCATCGATATGGAATCCTTTGCCGAAGCTGACGTCTGCCGTGAGATGGAAGTGCCGTTCTTTGCGGTGAAATACGTCACTGACGTGGTGGGACAAAATTCAAGTGAGGAATGGTTTGCCAAGCTCGCTGATGCAAGACAAGGTTTGACGAAATTTTTTAATGAAAACGTCATTAAAAAATGAGGTTCCTCGCTTCGCTCGGAATGACATAGTGAAATGGATTTATTAAAGTGGTTACCGATAACGAAGAAGGAATCCGACCTGCGCGGGTGGGACGAGCTCGACATCGTGCTCGTGAGCGGCGACGCATACGTCGACCATCCCTCGTTCGGGGCTGCTGTCATCGGGCGCACACTTGAAAAAGAAGGTTACAGAGTTGCGATAATCCCGCAACCCAACTGGCGCGACGACCTTCGCGATTTCCGAAAGTTCGGCAAGCCGCGTTTGTTTTTCGGCGTCTCAGCAGGCTGCATGGACTCGATGGTGAACCACTACACCGCCAACAAACGCCTGCGCTCCAACGATGCCTACACCCCAGGCGGCGAAGCGGGTTTCCGTCCGGATTATGCTTCTGTTGTTTACTGTAACATCCTAAAACAGATTTATCCAGACGTCCCAGTCGTTCTAGGCGGCATAGAGGCATCATTGAGAAGAGTGACGCATTACGACTATTGGTCGGACTCATTGAAACCAAGCATTCTCATTGATTCTCATGCAGATATGGGTGTCTACGGAATGGGAGAGTTAGCCAATATCGAAATCGCAAAAGCACTTTCAGAAGGTAAAAAAATCGACGAGATAACCGATATACCGCAAACTTTCTTCTTGAAAAAGAAATCACAGAGGGTTGAGTCTGAATGGCAAGATATAAATCTTATCTCTCATGAGATTTGCTTGAAAGACAAACGCCTTTACGCCTCGAATTTCAAGCATGTGGAGGAGGAGTCTAACAAAAAACATGCCGCCAGACTGTTGCAAGATGTTGGTAATCAGACACTTTATATCAATCCGCCGTATCCGACTTACACCACGGCGCAGATCGACGCAGCCTTCGACCTGCCTTACACCCGCATGCCGCACCCGAAATATGCCAAACGCGGCCCTATCCCTGCTTACGAGATGATACGCCATTCGGTGAACATCCATAGGGGATGCTTCGGCGGCTGCGCCTTCTGCACCATCTCGGCACATCAGGGCAAATTTGTGGCTTCGAGAAGCAAAGAATCGATTTTACGTGAAGTGGAACAGGTGACGCAGATGCCTGATTTTAAAGGCTATATCAGCGATTTGGGAGGCCCGTCGGCGAACATGTATCGCATGCGCGGAAAAGACGAGTCGCTGTGCGAGAAATGCGTGCGTCCAACCTGCATCCAGCCGAATATCTGCAAAAATCTCAACACCGACCATCATCCGCTGATAGAGCTTTACAAAGAGGTCGACAAGAACCCTAATATTAAAAAGGTGACCATTGGCTCGGGCATCCGTTACGACCTGTTTTTGACTAACGACGACCCTGACGGAAAACTCGGTTACGACGAATATTTTGAGCAGCTGATGCGACGTCACGTGAGCGGTCGACTGAAGGTAGCTCCTGAGCAAGTGAGTGATAACGTGTTAAAACTCATGCGCAAACCACCGTTTTCATTGTTCAACAAATTGAAAAAACGCTTCGATCAGGTCAACGAGAAATATCATCTCAACCAGCAGCTGATACCTTATTTTATATCAAGCCATCCGGCGTGCACCTTGATGGATATGGCTGAACTTGCGGTGAAAACCAAGGACTTAGGCTATCATCTCGAGCAGGTGCAGGACTTTACGCCGACGCCGATGACTTTGGCGACCGAAATCTATTATTCGGGCTACGACCCGTATACTTTGAAGCCTGTTTTTGTGGCGAAAAACAAAGAGGAGAAGCTGGCACAGCAACGCTTTTTCTTCTGGTATAAACCAGAAAACCGCCAGTGGGTGAAACAAACTCTAAGAAAAATGGGCAAAGCCGAGTGGATAAACCGCCTCTACGGCCGCAACTAAATCCAACCTTTTATTCTGTAATAAAACAGTGCGAGATATTCGCGATAAGTGTCTATTTCGAGCTTCAGATAATTCCAGAAAGTGTAGCGCAGATTGGTGCTTTCGACGTTTGGGACGTCTTCGCGACCTTTTAATCTTTGGTTTTCCAAAGAAAGATTGAAATCAACAGTGCCTTCGTATGCTGCCATGCCCCTAACTTGTTGAAAACCAGCCTTGTTGAAGCATTTTATCGTCCTTTTCAGATGCTCGGGCGAGGTCACTACGATGATGTTGGTGGTCAGCAATTCGGGAAAGTTTTCGGCGAGACCGAGTACCTGCGAACGGGTGTTTGTGCCAATGGTATCGTGGAAAATCTCTCTTGTAACCCCTTGATTTACAAGATAATCAAACATCTCGACATGACAAATGGAGTCTTGCGGATGGACGATGGTTACAGGACAGTCGTAATTTTTGGAGAGACCTGCGGTGTAATAAAGTCGCATGAGGTTGCTCGCTGATGGCATACCAGCGCCGCCCATCATTATAACATGTTGTGGCTCAAATGGTTGCACAGTGTCATAATCGTGATTCGGGTCGATTCCAAGGTTATAATGCATATAAAAAGGAACCGATGTGACTCCCAAAATTAGGAAAAGGGCAAAAATGACGCCCAAAACCACGAAAAACCGATTCAAAATCTTTTTAATCATCAGTGCAAAAATACATTTTTTTTGAAAAATGGGGATAAAATATCGCAAAAATCTGTAATTTTGTGGTATGGAATTGTCGAACGACGCTATATTGAAAAAGGTCTTGCGCTACTGCGCCTATCAGGACAGGTGCACGCAGGAGGTGAGGACCAAACTCTCCACTTTCGACATGCCAGATTCCGAAAAGGCGAAAATCGTGAAACTCCTTGTGGATGAAGGCTATCTCGACGATGAACGTTATGCCTCCACTTTCGTGAGAAGCAAGATTCATCTCAAAAAATGGGGCGTGAATAAAATTCGTATGGCATTGAAAATGAAAGGAATAAGCGATGAGATAATTGCTAATGCCTTGTCGGAAATCGACCCTGAAATCTATCGCGAAGAGCTTATCAAAGTCTTAAAAACGAAAAAAATCAACGAAACCGACCCCTTCAAACGCAAAGCCAAATTAGCGCAATACGCCATGCAGAAAGGCTATGAGCCAGGGTTAGTTTGGGATACTCTAAATTCAATAACCAATAAACTATAACCTATAAACATTTTTTGTATTTTTGCAAAAATTTTACACCTTATATTAATATGGTCACTTTAGACAGCATAAAAGAACTGAGTAAGAGGATTGATGCCTTGAGGAGGTATCTTTGACATCGACACCAAACTGTCGAAAATAGCTGAATTAGAAGAGAAAACGAAAGCCGATGGCTTCTGGGACGACCCGAAAAACGGTAAGGTCATCATGCGCCAGATCCGCGACGTGAAGAGCTGGGTTGTTTCGTACGACGAGATCGTGAAAGCCAACGACGACCTCGGTGTTTTGTACGATTTCGCCAAGGAAGGCGAGGCGACGGAAGAGGAAGTCGACAAGCAATATGCCGACGTGATAAAGCTCGTCGAAGACCTTGAATTCCGCAACATGCTTCACGAGGAGGCCGACTCGATGAGTTGCGTGCTGAAAATCAACGCGGGCGCAGGAGGAACAGAGTCGCAGGACTGGGCCGACATGCTCATGCGTATGTATATGCGCTACGCTGAGGCTCATAACTATAAGGTGAGAATAAGTAATATCCTTGAAGGCGACGATGCCGGCATCAAGTCATGCACCATGGAAATCGACGGTGACTACGCCTACGGTTACCTCAAAGGTGAAAACGGAGTGCACCGCCTCGTGCGCGTGTCGCCATTCAACGCCCAGGGCAAACGAATGACGTCGTTCAGCTCGGTGTTTGTGACACCACTCATCGACGACACCATCGAAATCGTCATCGACCCGTCACGCTTGACATGGGATACTTTCCGCAGCGGCGGCGCAGGCGGTCAGAACGTGAATAAGGTGGAGTCGGGAGTGCGTTTGAGATATCAATACAAAGACCCATACGACGGTCACGAGGAGGAGATTCTGATTGAGAACACTGAGACTCGCGACCAGCCGAAAAACAAGGAGAACGCCATGCGACTGCTGAAGTCACAGCTGTACGACAAGGAGCTGCAGCACCGCATGGAAGAGAAAAACAAAATCGAAGCGTCGAAGAAGAAGATTGAGTGGGGCTCGCAGATACGCTCTTACGTGTTCGACGACCGCCGTGTGAAAGACCATCGCACCAACTACCAGACCAGTAACGTGCAGGCCGTGATGGACGGTAAAATCGATGAGTTTATTAAAGCTTATCTAATGGAATTTGGACAGAAATAATTAAGATTATGATAACATTTTTCATTGCTCTCGCCGTTTTGATTCTCGGCTATCTGATTTACGGAAAGTTTATCGAGAAGCTTTTCGGTGCTGACCCGAAACGCGAAACCCCAGCTATCACTATGGCTGACGGTGTCGACTACGTGCCGATGAAGCCTTGGAGAATCTTCTTGATTCAGTTTTTGAATATCGCTGGCGTCGGTCCAATCATCGGTGCCATCATGGGAGCGCAGTTCGGAACGGCGTCGTTCCTGTGGATTGTGCTCGGCAGTATTTTTGCAGGTGCCATCCACGACTACCTCGCAGGCATGATTTCGCTGCGCACCAAAGGCGCGAGTCTGCCTGAGATTCACGGAATTTATCTCGGCAATGGCGTAAAACAGTTTATGCGCGGATTCACAGTCTTACTGATGATTCTGGTAGGCGTGGTGTTCGTCAACACTCCGGCGACGCTGTTAATCAACAACTTCACTCCTGGCTGGAATCCGTACGTTTGGGTTATCATCATCTTGGCTTATTATCTGATTGCGACATTGCTCCCAATCGATAAACTCATAGGCAAAATTTACCCGATTTTCGGAATACTTTTGCTCGGAATGGCGGTCGCTATCTTTGTGGCGTTTATCCTTTACCAGCCTGAGATTCCGGAGATTTGGAGCGGATTGCAGAACCGTCATCCTGGAGCGGCGCATAA
This sequence comes from uncultured Bacteroidales bacterium, assembly GCA_905234275.1. Lineage (GTDB taxonomy): Bacteria > Bacteroidota > Bacteroidia > Bacteroidales > F082 > Limimorpha. The sequence goes on from CAJOHD010000002.1 coordinate 301,498, forward strand.
CCCAATCTTCCCGATGATGTTTATCAGCATCGCATGCGGCGCTATCAGCGGTTTCCATGCCACGCAGTCGCCTTTGATGGCACGTTGCATGGTCAACGAGAAGCAAGGCCGTCCGATTTTCTACGGTGCCATGATCACTGAAGGTGTCGTCGCTTTGATTTGGGCAGCTGCAGCTGCATATTTCTTTGGCCCCGACAGCGTTGTCAACGTCAGCGGAATGAGTGGTGCCGCCATCGTGGGCGTGATTGCCAACACTTGGTTTACCCCAGTCATTGCTGTGATTACCATCCTCGGCGTCATCTCGGCAGCCATCACCTCGGGCGACACAGCCTTGCGTTCAGCTCGTCTCATCATCGCCGACTTCCTGCACTTCGATCAAAAACCTATTAAAAACCGTTTGATTGTCGCCATCCCGATGTTCGCAGTGACAGCACTCATTTTGGTTTACAGTCTCGCCGACGCGAAAGGCTTCGACATGATTTGGCGTTATTTCGCTTGGGCTAATCAGGTTCTCGCGATGGTAACTCTCTGGGCGATAACGGTTTATCTCGCCAAGGAAAAGAAAAACTACATCTTCAGCCTCATCCCCGCAATGTTCATGACGATGGTCACGATGACGTATATCTTTGAATTCCCTGCCGGAAAATACATCGAAGGCGTGGGCTTCTCGAGCGTCGTTGCCCCTATAATTGCAGGATGCATCACGATTTTGTTCACGGCATTGTTCTTCAATTTCCGTAGAAAAAACAATAACGCCTTAAAAAGCTGATGAATACAGCTACCCGGGATTTCATCGAGAAGCATCTGAAGGATGACGTGCGCCAGTTGGCGTTGCAGAAGTTTCCTGACGATGTCGATAAGATATTGGTGCTCAATCAGATAGAGGCGCGACAGCTTCTGTCGAAGAAGGTGCCCTCGTGGGCTTCGAATCCCGATTTGCTGTTTCCGAAACATCTCTCAATCGAGCAATGTTCTTCCGAGCTTACCGCTAAATACAAGGCCTCAATCATCGAAGGTGGCGATACATTCGTTGATTTGACCGGCGGTCTCGGCATAGATTCCTATTTTCTTTCTGAAAAATTCAAAACAGCGTATTACGTTGAAAATCAGAAGGAATTGTGCAATTTGGCGGAACACAATTTTGCAGTTTTAGGACGAAAGATAACGGTCGTAAATGAAGATTCCGAATCATTTTTATCAAAAAATCAAGGTTTTGATTTGATTTTCATCGACCCAGCCCGAAGGGATGTATATAACCGCAAAATGGTCTCGTTGCACGATTGTTCGCCCGATGTGGTGAATCTCGTAGAGACGCACGGCCGTGCGTCTCAACAATATTTAATCAAGGTCTCCCCAATGTTAGACATTTCCTTGATTACCAACGAATTGCCAAACATTTCGGAAATCCACATTGTTTCTGTTAAAAACGAATGCAAGGAAATTTTGATTAAAATTGAACCTGGTTTTGATGAGGAGACAAAATATTTTTGTGTTGATTTGAATTCCGTAGAGACGCACGGCCGTGCGTCTCTACAATACACCGAAAATGACGAAAAATCCGCCATTCCATCATATTCATCAAATATACAAAAATATTTGTATGAACCGAATTCATCATTGATGAAATCCGGCGCATTCAAACTGATCTCGCAGCGTTTCGCCATCGAAAAATTGCACGTGAACAGCCATCTCTACACCTCCGACAACCTGATTTCCGATTTCCCGGGCCGTATTTTCGAGGTCTTTGGATTCGCGCCTTTCAACAAAAAAATCAAAAAAGAATTATTAAAAGATATCACCGAAGCATCTGTTGCTACTCGTAATTTCCCATTGAGTGCCAATGAGTTGAGAAAAAATCTCAATCTCAAGGAAAGCGATAAAAACTTTGTTTTCGGCACAACCTTGGTAGGGGATAAGAAGGTGGTGATATTGGCTAAAAAATATAAAGAATGAAAAAGAAAATCTATTTTGCGGGTTCCATCCGCGGCGGTCGCGTTGATGCCGACCTTTATAACCGTATCATTTCTTACATCCAGCGCACCGATATCGTGCTTACCGAGCATGTCGGCGGCAGCAATTTATGCCTCGAAGAGCAAGGTTTTGCTCGCGATTCGAAGATTTACAACCAAGACACTTCTTGGCTTCGTGAAAGCGACCTTCTTATTGGTGAATGCACCTGCCCGTCGCTTGGTGTCGGCTATGAGCTCGCCTACGCCGAACGCTTCGGCATTCCGTGCCACATCTTCTACAACAGGACAAAAACCCATCTCTCCGCAATGCTCACTGGCAATCCTTATTTCCAGATTCATTCTTATGAAAAGGAAGAGGAGATTTATAAAGTGATTGATGAAATTTTGATATAGGATGTCTTATTCTATTCCGAAAAAATCTGTAATCTCTCGTTATTGGAATAATAAAACCTGTGTTTCACCACGATGTAACCATCTTCGATAAATGCTGTGAAAACCTCGCCAAGACAGTTATCATAGAAAGTAATAAGATTTCCTTTACGCTTCCAAGTACCTTCTGTCAGATAGTTTTGATAAGTACCATCTATATTTATAATCAATTTGTTATCACTGTCTTGTGCCGTTTCATACACTCCTGGTTTAAAACTACGCAAAACTGTTTGATTGCGGTAAGTCTCACGCTCTTTTATCAAATTTTCTAACGAATACATCGAATCTAACGTGTAGTAAGTGCTGTCGTAGTTCGTTTTATTGTAACTGTGGTTTTCTTTATAATAAAGCTTCATGTTTTTCATGAAACACCAGCCTCTAACCACTGAAATATCGTTGTTTTCGCCTTTTTTGACAAACATTTGATATCCGTTGACCTGATCATTGAGAACAATGGTGTCGTTGTGATGCTCGTAAAGACCATTCGAGATTATTCTCTCGGCGTAAATATCTTTCCAATCCAAGCGAAAACCGAAGATATAGACACCGTTGTCGCATAACGTAAGGAATACCTTCTCTTCTGGGGCTGAAGTATTACATTCGTATTCATTCACCTGCCCGAATGCAGAAACAACGCTAATTAACATCGCTATGATGAAAACAAAAATTCTTTTCATGGGTTTAAGTTTTAACTTTGCAAAAATAAAACTTTTCTCTTTTATCTCGTACCTTTTATCTAAATTTTGTATCTTTGCAGTTTGTAAAACTTTCAAAAAATGGCACAGAAACCGTCTATTCCTAAGGGCACGCGCGACTTCCTTCCGGATGTCATGATGCGCCGAAATTATATATTCGACACGATAAAAACCGTCTTCAAACGCTTTGGTTTTCAACCGATTGAGACTCCATCGATGGAGAACCTCTCCACTCTGATGGGCAAATACGGCGACGAAGGCGACAAACTGCTGTTCCGCATCCTCAACTCCGGTGACTTCATGTCGGGCGTGGAGCAGAACGGCCAGCCGCTTGACTCCCAGAAGCTCTCAAGCAAGATATGCGAAAAAGGCCTTCGCTACGACCTCACAGTGCCGTTCGCACGTTTCGTGGTGCAGTACCGCGACCAGATCGCATTCCCGTTCAAACGCTACCAGATGCAGCCGGTGTGGCGCGCCGACCGCCCTCAGAAAGGACGCTACCGCGAGTTCTACCAGTGCGACGTCGACATCATCGGCAGTGACTCACTCCTCAACGAGGCTGAGTTGGTGCAGATCGTCGATGAGGTGTTTAACAACCTGAAAATCAACGTGGTGCTGAAGATAAACAACCGTAAGGTCCTTGCCGGAATAGCCGAATATATCGGAAAACCTGACGCTCTCGTCGACATCACCGTGGCAATCGACAAGCTCGACAAGATTGGAATCGACGCGGTGAACGCCGAACTCGCCGAGAAAGGTCTCGACAGTGAAGCCATCGCGAAGCTTCAGCCTATCCTCTTCATGCAAGGCACCGCCCGCGAGAAGATGGCGCAGCTGAAATCGCTGATGAGCGGCATCGAAATCGGTACCAAAGGCATCGAGGAGCTCGAGACACTCTTTAACTACTTGGATGCCATGGGCTTACGCATCGAATACGAACTCGACCTTACACTCGCTCGCGGCCTCAACTATTACACCGGAGCCATCTTCGAGGTCAAGGCGAAAGACGTGGCGATGGGCAGCATCTCAGGCGGCGGACGTTACGACAACCTCACCGGAATATTCGGTCTGCCTAACGTTTCTGGCGTGGGCATCAGTTTCGGCGCTGACCGTATCTACGACGTTTTGAACGAGTTGAATCTCTTCCCTGAGAAGAACGCGGAGAACACCGAGGTCATCTTCTTGAACTTCGGCAAAAACGAAGAGCTTTACTGCCTCCCATATCTGCAACAGCTTCGCCGTCAAGGTATTAACGCTGAGATTTATCCTGACGCAAGCAAGATTCAGAAGCAGATGAAATATGCCGACCAGCGTAACATCCCGGTGGTGGTGATGGCAGGCGAGACCGAGGTCAATGACAAGATTTTCACCGTGAAATGGATGAAAGAAGGCCGTCAGGAGAGCGTGAAAGCTGAAAATTTAATCGAAATAATCAAAAAATAACATACAATGAAGACACATTATATCTCAACAGAAACCCTCACTTTTGAGGAAGTCAACCGAATCATCAGCGAACATTGGCAACTTGCATTGTCAGAAGATGCAAAACAGCGCATCCAGAAGTGCCGCGACTATCTCGACAAGAAGATGGAGACACAGAAGACCCCGATCTACGGCGTCACAACAGGCTTCGGCTCACTCTGCAATGTCAACATCTCTAAGGAAGACCTCAGCACTCTCCAGAAAAACCTGGTGATGTCGCACGCTTGCGGCACTGGCGACCTTGTCCCGGAAGAAATCATCCGTATCATGCTCCTGCTGAAGATTCAAAACATGTCGTACGGCAACTCGGGCGTGCAACTCGTTACAGTTCAGCGACTTATCGACTTCTTCAACAACGACGTTCTGCCTGTCGTATATGACGAGGGCTCACTCGGCGCTTCAGGCGACCTCGCACCGTTGGCAAACCTCATGCTGCCATTGCTTGGCCTCGGTGAGGTTCATTACAAAGGCGAGATCCGTCCGGCTGCTGAAGTATGCAAGATTTTCGGTTGGGAGCCTATCACCCTTCAGTCGAAGGAAGGTCTGGCATTGCTCAACGGCACACAGTTCATGTGCTCATACGGCACCTACGTGTTGCTCAAGGCGTTCCGTCTGCAGTACCTCGCCGATATGATTGGCGCCGTCTCGTTGGACGCTTTCGATGGCCGCATTGAGCCGTTCTACGACCAGATTCATCAGATCCGTCACCACAGAGGTCAGATCGTGACAGCTGAGCGTTTCCGCAACTTCTTGAAAGGCAGCGAGATGATTGCCCGCGAGAAACAGCATGTGCAGGACCCGTATTCGTTCCGTTGCATCCCGCAGGTGCACGGCGCTTCGAAAGACGCTATCGCCTACGTGTCGCAGATTCTCGGTGAGGAAATAAACGCCGTCACCGACAACCCGACAGTGTTCCCTGATGAGGACATGGTCATCTCGGCAGGTAACTTCCACGGACAGCCTCTGGCGTTGAGCCTCGACTTCCTCGCCATCGCAATGGCTGAGCTCGGCAACATCTCAGAGCGCCGTACATACCAGCTCATCGCCGGAAAACGCGGTCTGCCGTCGTTCCTCGTCGCTGAGCCAGGTCTCAACTCGGGCTTCATGATTCCTCAGTATGCCGCAGCAGCCATCGTGAGCCAGAACAAGCAGCTCTGCACCCCTGCATCTGTCGACAGCATCGAATCGTCGCAGGGACAGGAAGACCACGTGAGTATGGGTGCCAACGCAGCCACAAAGGCCTTGCGCGTCGCCAACAACCTCGAGCGCATCCTCGCCATCGAGCTCTTCAACGCGGCACAGGCCCTCGACTTCCGCAAACCTATCAAATCGTCAGCATTCATTGAGAATTTCGTCGCTGAATACCGCAAGAAAGTCGAATTCGTGAAAGTCGACAAGGTGATGTACACCGAAATCGCAAAATCAGTGAAATTCTTACAGGATTACGATTTAGGCGAGAAGATTTTTGAAAAATAAAAATATTAAAAATTATGGAAGATTTCACTGATAATCAGCAGTATAACGACTTCGAAAACCCCGAGCCACAGCGCCCGACAGGACTCACTATCGCCTGCGTGCTCTCGTTCATCAATGCGGGATTTCAATTTTTAGGCAACATCTTCTCGTTTTTGGCATACAACGTCATGCAAGGTCTCGGACAAGACGAGGATTATCTTGAAATGATGGAGAAATTTGTGCCGGATATTGACGAGTTTGAGGCTACTATGAATGCTCAACTCGCTGTCAGTCGTGTGAGCTATCTCATTACAGCTCTGCTGTTTGCAGCATCATTCGTCGGTGTGGCTTACATGTGGAAACTGCAGAAAAAAGGCTTCCATATCTACGCCATCGCACAGATTCTCATCCTCATAGCCACCGCGGTGTTTGTAACCAGCGTCACAGGCGCATCGTTAGTCTCGCCGGTTATCCTGACAGCTATCTGGATTGGAATTTATTTCATTTATTATAGAAAAACCTTGCAATAATGACAGAAGAACAGGTCGTAAAGGAGAGACAGAGCATCTTCAAGGAGAGGAAGCACGTCACGCTGGGCATGAAGCTGGTGTGCGCCTTCGCCATCACCTATTACATACTGTTTTTTGCCTTTACGACCTATGTCTGGATCAGATATAACACTGTCTTTGATGAGGGCTATATCGACAAGAATCTCAACGAGTTAGTGACTTCTAACCATTACACCCTTTTTGTCGTGAAATGGGTGCTGCTCGCCTTGATAATTGTCAGCCTTTTCATGGTGTTTTTCAAGAAACGTTTGGGTAAGTTCCTCTTTATGATTTTCACCATCTTACTCGTTGTGTGTCAATTCTATACGACATATCCACCGGCGTATGAGGTGTATATCCTTGAACTTCTCATCGTGCTGATAATCGCGCCTTTGAGGGTCATCTCGAAGTTTACCGAACGCATCCAGATTGAAACACAAAAAATCAACCCTTTTAAAGAAGAAAAATGAACCACATCACATTGTCGGGCGAGCTCGGTAGCGGAAAGAGCACCGTCGCCAATTATTTGATAAGTAAAATGCCTTTCAAGATCGTTTCAGCAGGCTTGTTATTCAGACAATTAGCTGCAAAACACGGTATGTCGGCCAAGGAGTTCAACGAATTCATTGAGAATGATCCGAAATATGATCATTACGTTGACGATACCATGGCTGAGCTTGGCCGCACCGACGAGAAAATCATCTTCGACTCGCGCATGGCTTGGCATTTTGTGCCTTCTTCGTTCAAGATTTATCTTTATGTCGATGTGGATACCGCGACGGAAAGAATCTTCAATGATGTGGGCCGTGTGAGCGAGTCGTATGCCGACAAGGCGACAGCACGTCAGGAGATCATCGACCGCCGTAAGAGTGAGCTGCTCAGATACCAGAATTTCTACCACTGCAACCTTGACGACTATAGCAACTACGACCTTATCGTCGACACCAGTTATGCTACCAGAGAAGAGGTTAACGAATTGGTTTACAATAGCTTCAAAGCTTTTGACGAAGGAAAAGAATACACCAAAGTATGGCTTTCACCGAAGTCATTAATAATAAAAGGTGATGCCGAAAACAACGCCGACGAGAAAGTCGTTATCAACAAAAAAGACGGTCAGTTTTTCGTCGAACAGGGTGCCGCGAAGGTGAAAAAAGCCCTCGAAAATGGCAAAAGCCTTGTGGCTGTTGATGTTGTGAAATGTTGATATTTTTGTTGAAAAATTCCTAAAAAATCGCGTTCCAAACACAAAAGTTTTATATATTTTTGCAATGACAATAACAGTGAGATTATGATCTAAATTTCAACATCAACCATTGTTGGAAATCATATATTTTACTAATTATAACGAGCATTAACATATAAAACAAACAAGTAGTATGGAGTTTAACCAGGTCTTTATTATCAAGAGAAATGGTAAGCGCGAGCCTTTCTCAGTCGATAAGATTAAAAATGCAATTCAGAAAGCCTTCTTGAGCGTCGGCAGTTTCGCTCCGCAGGAAGTCCTCACCAACATCATGAGCCGTGTCAGCATCCACGACGGAATTTCTGTTGAAGAGATTCAGAATCAGGTGGAGAACGCCCTCATGGCTGAACGTTATTACAACGTCGCAAAATCGTACATCCTTTACCGTCAGCGTCATTACGAAGATCGTGAGGTGAAGGATAAACTCGACTTCCTCATCAATTACTGCAACGCACAGAATGCCGCATCAGGCAGCAAATACGACGCAAACGCCAACGTCGAGAAGAAAAACATTGCAACACTCATCGGCGAGCTGCCGAAATCAAACTTCATACGCCTCAACCGCCGTATGCTCTGCGACCGCATCAAAGACATGTACGGCAAAGAAGTGGCCGACAGATACATCGAGTTGCTCAATCATCACTTCATCTACAAGAACGATGAGACAAGCATCGCCAACTACTGCGCAAGTATCACCATGTACCCATGGCTGCTTGAAGGTACCAAGTCGATAGGTGGTAACGCCACACGTCCGACAAACCTCAAGTCGTTCTGCGGCGGATTCATCAACATGGTGTTCATGGTGTCGTCAATGCTGAGCGGCGCCTGCGCAACTCCTGAGTTCCTGATGTATCTCAACTACTTCATCCAGATGGAATATGGAAAAGACTACTACACTCGCGCTAATGAAGTCGTTGACCTCTCGACACGCAAACGCACCCTCGACAAGGTCATCACCGACTGCTTCGAACAGATAGTGTACTCCATCAACCAACCGACCGGCGCACGTAACTACCAGTCGGTGTTCTGGAACATCTCATACTACGACAAGTTCTATTTCAAGAGCCTCTTCGGCAACTTCTACTTCCCGGATGGCAGTCAGCCTGACTGGGATTCACTCAACTGGCTCCAGAAACGTTTCATGAAATGGTTCAACGCCGAACGTCTCAAGACCGTCTTGACATTCCCGGTCGAGACCATGGCTCTCCTTTCGGAAAATGGAGATATCGCCGACAAGGAATATGCCGATTTCACCGCTGAGATGTACGCCGAAGGCCATTCGTTCTTCACCTACGTCAGCGACAATGCCGACTCATTGAGCTCATGCTGCCGTCTCCGCAACGAGATTCAGGACAACGAGTTCAGCTACACACTCGGCGCCGGCGGCGTGTCGACAGGCTCAAAGAGCGTGCTTACCATCAACATGAACCGCTGCATCCAGTACGAAGAGCAGAACCGCTTGCCATTCCTCAGCTTCGTTGAGGAAGTCATCGACCTCATGCATAAAGTGCAGATGGCTTACGACACCAACCTCCGTTACCTCCGCGACAAAGGCATGCTCCCATTGTTCGACGCCGGCTACATAGCTATCGACCGTCAGTACCTCACCATAGGTGTCAACGGTATCGTTGAAGCTGCCGAGTTTAAAGGCATCGAAATCAGCGATAACCCTGAATACCAGCACTTCGTGGAAGAAATCCTCAGCCTCATCGAGAAATACAACAAACAGTACAAACAGCCAGGCCTGATGTTCAACTGCGAAATGATTCCAGCCGAAAACGTCGGCGTGAAACATGCCAAGTGGGACAAGGAAGACGGATACAAAGTGCCTCGTGACTGCTACAACAGCTACTTCTACGTCGTTGAGAACCAGAACACCAACGTTCTCGATAAATTCAAACTCCACGGCGAGCGTTATATCAAGCACCTCACAGGCGGCTCGGCACTGCACTGCAACCTTGAGGAACACCTCACACAGGAACAGTATCGCCAGCTTCTGAAGGTGGCATCAAAAGAAGGCTGCAACTACTTCACATTCAACATCCCTAACACCGTGTGCAACGACTGCGGACATATCGACAAGCGTTATCTCAAGAAATGCCCTAAGTGCGGCAGCGAGCATCTCGACTACCTCACACGCGTTATCGGATACATGAAGCGTATCAGCAACTTCTCAGCTGCACGTCAGGTGGAGGCAGGCAAACGTTTCTACGCAAAATTCTAACGTAGCCGATGCTGAAGTACTACAACTATGACGTCGTCTTTCAGGAAGTTCCTGATGAAGTGAGTCTGGCAATAAATATTACCAACTGCCCGAATCACTGCCCCGACTGTCATAGTCCGCATCTGTGGGAGAATATTGGAGAAGAACTCACAGAAAACGAGCTGAACAGACTCGTTCAGATATATCAAGGCGACATCACCTGTGTGTGCATCATGGGTGGTGACGCCTCGAAATATGAAGTCGAACAGCTGGCACATTACATCAAAAACATCTTAAATCTTAAAGTCGCTTGGTATTCCGGAAGATACGAAAGTCCGGCAAATATCAACGACTTTGATTATATCAAGTTCGGTCCTTATCTCACCGATAAAGGTGGACTGAGATCTCCCGACACCAATCAGCGTTTTTATAAAGTTGTTGACGGAGAACTTGTTGACATGACAAGCAGGTTTCGCAGATGAGTAATCATATCGACATAGCACAGGTTCTGTCCTCAAAAGGAATCAAGCCAAGACGTTGGATAGTGCGCTTTCTCAACCGCCTGCTGCACGTCAAGGATATCAACGACACCCTCGACATTTGCGGCGACAAGGAAGGGGTGGAGTTCGCCAAGGCTGTGATGAATCATCTCAACATCACTGTCGAGCTGATTAACTCCGAGCGTATACCCAAGGAAGGCAACCCCATCATCGTCGCCAACCATCCTTTAGGCGGCCCCGATGGCATGGCTCTCATCGCCGCCGTGGGCGCGGTGCGCGACGACATCCTGTTCCCGGTTAACGACTTCCTGATGTATGTAGAGCAGCTGAAGCCTGTTTTTGTGCCGATAGACAAGGTGCATGGCAACCGCAACACTTCTGCAGGCATCAACGAGGCGTTTGCAGGACAAAACGTACTGCTGTATTTTCCGGCAGGACTGTGCTCGCGCCGTATCAAAGGCAAGATAACCGACCTCGAGTGGAAACCTACCGTCGTCAAGAAAGCTATCCAACACCATCGCGATCTTATCCCGGTACACATCGAAGCTCAAAACCGACGTCGTTTTTACACCATCGCCAACTGGCGCAAACGCTTGGGAATAAAGTTTAACTTCGAAATGGCGCTGCTTCCGGGTGAGATGTTCGCACAGCGCGGTAAGACCTTCACCATGACAGTGGGTGAGCCTATCCCGTGGCAGACACTCGACGACGGCACTACCGCCTATGAATGGGCACAACGTCTGCACGACAAAATATATACCATCGAATAATAAAATAAAGAAAACCATGGACTTATCCTATATCATCCCTCCGGTATCCCGCGAGCTTATCAAGAAAGAGCTGAAAAGAAAACATTTTCTGCGTAAAACCAATCATGGTGACAAGGAGATTTACATCACCACAGCGGCTCTGTCGCCAAACATAATGCAGGAAATCGGTCGTCTGCGTGAGCTCTCTTTCGCTACAGAAGGCGGAGGCACAGGCAAACCTCTCGACATCGACGAGTTTGACCTTCTGCCGGAACCATATTGCTTCAAACAGCTCATTGTGTGGGACCCCGTGGAGGAGGAGATAGTGGGCGGCTACCGTTTCATCCATGGCAGCAACATGTTCCGTTCGGTTGACGGCGCTATCTACACCCCTACAGCTGAGTTGTTCCATTTTACTGACACTTTCATCGAGAAATATCTTCCATATACCCTTGAACTCGGACGCTCTTTCGTGCAGCCGGCGTACCAGCCGAGTGCCGACATCCGTAAAGGAATGTATTCACTCGACAACCTCTGGGATGGTCTGGCGACACTGGCTTTGGAGATACGTAACACCAAATATTATTTTGGCAAAATCACCATGTATCCGCACATGAACCGCAAGGCTAAAGACATGATACTCTATTTCTATCAGAAACATTTTCCTGACAAAGACGGACTGGTGTGGCCTAACGAGCCTCTCCTTATCGAGACCGACTACAACAAGCTCCACGAGCTCTTTACAGGCAGAAACTATAAGGAAGACTACCAGATCTTGCAGCGTTCAGTGCGCGAGCTCGGCTCTTATGTGCCGCCTCTCGTCAATGCTTACATGAACCTCTCATCGACCATGCGCTCGTTTGGCACTGCCTATAATCATGCTTTCGGCGAGACCGACGAGACGGGTATCCTCGTTGCCGTCAGCGATATCTACCCGGAGAAGAGCGAGCGCCACCTGAAATCATATATCACTCGCAACCCGTTGTTTATGAGACGTAAGCTGTTTAAAATCAACCGTAAGGTCTCCCCACGTCTCGGAATCAAACTTAAGAAAGAAGAAGAACAAAATTCATAAAATATGTAGAGGCGCCACATCGTGGCGCCTCTACATTTCCTAAACTAAAAATATGGCCTGTTTTTGTCATTCATTCTGATTGCAAAAATATGGCGAAAAAATGACGTGGCATCTCACCATTTTTGATGATTTTCAGGATTTTTAATACCTAATAATGGTTATTTTGCTGTAGAGACGCACGGCCGTGCGTCTCTACAATCAAAAAATCATTATCTTTGCAAAAAATATCATAATCATGAAAAACATCTTTTCCGAAAATATGAAAATGGCCGACCTTATCCTCGGCAACTCCAAGCTTTTGCTGATGCTTCCGCGATTCGGCATGGATCTGGGATTTGGCGACCACAGCATAGCTGAGGTGTGCAAAAAAAGCAATGTGTCACCGCAGTTTTTCCTCATGATTTGCAATGTCTATTGCAATGACGACTACACCCCGTCGGCTGAAGATATCAAATCTGTTGATCATAAAGCGTTGATTAGCTATCTGTTGGAGTCGCACAAATACTATCTTCACGAGCGCATCCCGCACATCGAGGAGCACCTCAACCATATCATCGAGGCCTGCATCCCGAAGTATGGCAATACCCTGCGCCGTTTCTTCGAGGAGTATAAAAACGAGGTCGTCGACCATTTCATCTACGAAGAGAAAAACGTTTTCCCTTATCTCCAGCAGATAGTCGAAAACAACGTCAAATCCGATTATAAAATCAAGGTTTTCCATGAGAACCACACCAACATCGAGGACAAGCTCCTTGACCTGCTTAATATCCTTATCAAATACCTTCCAGCCGATGTGTTTCCTAAGGAACGTATCGAGATAGCATTGGATATCAATGATTTATCAGCCGATTTGATGAGCCACGCCCTCATCGAGGAGCGCATCCTTATTCCTTTTGTTAAAAATTTGGAGGCTTAAATCATGAAATCTGACAATAAAATAATCATTGTGGAGCCGTCGCCTATGCTCAGTGCCGGTCTCGCACAGTATTTCGATGATGTCAAGCAGGTTTCCATCGTTTCGCAGCTCAACAGCTTCGACCGACTGGAAGAAAAACTCGCTTCATATAATCCAGAGATATTGATAATCAACCCATTGCTGATATCTTTTGATGCCAATGAAGCATTCCAGAAATTGCTTCGCGACTTCCCTAATGTGGTTCCTGTCGCCTTGGTGAGCTCGTTTGTCGACAAAACCATCCTCAAGCAGTTCAGCGAGGTGATTGAGATGAGCGACAGCAAACAGAAGGTCGTTACTCAAATTTTCAACTTGTTGAGCGACAGCAAGACATCTCCCGACAAACCTGAAAGCGTTGAGCTCTCCAACCGTGAAATCGATGTCCTTGTAGCCCTCGCCAAAGGCCTGACCAACAAGGAAATCAGCGACCAGCTGTTCATCTCCGTGCACACCGTCATCACGCATCGCAAAAACATCATTCGCAAAACTGGCATCAAATCCGTTTCCGGCTTGACGGTTTATGCCTTGCTGAATAATCTGGTGGATGAAAGTGAGATATACAAATAGTTTTTTAACTTTTTTATTATCTTTGCGATGTGAAAAGGTTGTTGTTGATATTGTTTCTGATACTTCTTCTTGCTTGCAACAAGCGACCTGAGCCTGTTGTGGAGCCTCAGCCGTTGCCTTTTGCCATTTCCGACACCCTTTTGCGCATCGACAGCCTGATGCAGCATGATGCCGACTCTGCGCTAATAATGTTAATGTCATTTCGAC
>CAJOHD010000003.1 GCA_905234275.1 uncultured Bacteroidales bacterium
AAACGGTTACGATGCAATTGGCGAGAATGTTGAATCCATAGCAAAACCTTATTTCTGCTATCCAAACCCGGCAAAAGACATCGTTTACATCGAATTTTCACCTGATGTCGATTGCCAATCAGTTGAAATATATACCCTCGATGGGCGATTGTTGAAATCACAAAACAATAATTTTGATAAAATAAACATCACCAACCTAAATTCAGGCGTTTATTTGATGAAGGTGCGAATGTCCGACGGTTCAGAGTTCACAGAACGTATCGTTAAAGAATGAAACATTTCAAATTAATAATATCAACTTTGTGTTTGCTGCTTGCTGCGTTTTGTTGTGTAAACAACATAGTTGAAACGCAGCAGGCGGCAACGCCTGAACCTTACATCAAGCCCGACTCCGCTTTCGTAAGCCAGTCGCTGGCGTTTGCCGAGGAGCATCAATGGGTGTCGTTCCATCTAAGTGTGCTTCGGTTGGAGGAGTCCAACATGCTCCAAGATGGCCAGACGTTTATTGCTTCCACGACATTTCCTTCGAGGATAGGCAGTATTATGTCGATTCGATAATGGCATGTAATAGCAAAAAGGCAACCATTGATTTTCAATGAGTTGCCTTTTTTATTTGTGGAGCATAGGAGAATCGAACTCCTGACCTTTTGAATGCCATTCAAACGCTCTACCAACTGAGCTAATACCCCTTTAGCTTTGCGCTGCAAAAATACAAAAAATTTTATTATTGCAACAATTTTTCAAAAATTATTTGCGACGCCCTCTCCTTCTGCCATTTCCGCTGTCTTCCACCTTTTTTACAGGCTTCCGGAAGATGTCGTTAGGGTCAGTCGGACGCAGCTCGTCAAGCCACTCGAAACCTTTCAGAATCTCAATGCCAGGCTTCATTTTCTCTTTAGGATATAAGGTTTCGGTGGTCTTTTTGAAATATTTGATTCTGACAATCTGATTTTTCTCAATCTTGATGTCCATCGCCACGCTCTGCGACACGTTGACACCAATCATCGTGCCGTCTTCTTCGCGTAGCCAATACACCGTTTCAGCATTACCGTCGTCGTAAACATGATCAAGCTCGTTGTTTTTGAAATAAGCCGTCATCTTCTTGCCTTTGATCTGGTTAAAGCCTTCGATAGTGTCTTTTTGGATGATAAATCCATTAGGATAAAGCAACACGGTATCGATCGACTTATTTGCAATCACGATGTTGATTGAGTCGCCCCGCAACTGGCTGTTTTCCGCCCAAACTATCGGGTCTACACGCATCTTGGCACACGAATCGGCAACATAATAATTCAACGAATCGCATTTTCCCTGAATGTCGCGACGATAGAAACGCACGTTGTAATACGCCAACAAACGCTCAGCCTTCTGCTCCACCGTATCCATATAGAAATACAAGGTGTCGGAATGCAGATAAAGCGTGTCACGGTCAGCAAAATAAAGGGCTCGCACGCTATCAGTGACATAGCTCTTACCAAGTTTTTTCCACAGCTCAGCATAATTACCTTCCACAATCGCCTTGTTGACAGTGTCTTCGATATAGACATTACTCATCGCCTTCGCGAAATCAGCTTTACGATTGTAAAACATTGAGTCAGAAGTGATTGAGTAGCCTTGATTGCTCAATGAAGCGCCTTTGTCGAGATATGCAATATCGTTTTTCGCATCGTACCAGCCATAGTTTCCGACAAGGATATTATCCTCATAAAAAATGGTTGTCGGACCGTAGAAATACATCTTCTCTTCCTTGATGCGATACTCCAAAGTATCAGTAACCATTCGGCTTTTCGGTGTTGTCACCACCACATCCTTACGGAAATATGCCACCTGAATATCATCGCGGAAATAACCCTTTTTGGAAACCAGATTCTTATCATTTCGGGTAATCGTTCCATGACGCGGATATGTAGCGAGATGCTTCTCGCGGTCGTAGGTCATGTAATTGGTTTTCAGCACTGTAGAGTCATCTTTAAGGACGACATTGTCGAAAAGCTCAGCCAGCTTTACATCTCCGGAATATTTACAAGTCTCGCTGAAGATGTCTGTGCTATCGTTGACTTTGATATGAATGTTGCCAAAGCCGTCAAAGTAACGAGTCTTCTCGTTGAAATGAGCACTGTCGCTGTAAAAATACGCCGAATCCTGACGCAGTATCACGTTTCCGATAAGACGTTCGATATCCTTTCCATACGACTCCTCATAAATCTGATAGTCGGCATGCATGATATGGACAAACGTCTTGCCGTTCTGCTGGGCTTTGAGGGTCCAACAAAACAACAAGACGCAAATTGTCAGGATTAAAAATTTAATTCGACGCATAAAAAAATGTAAGGGCGAATAATGATTCGCCCCAACAATTATTCGTATTTCTTGTTTTCAGCCTTGCCGTCGAGCACCATGATGCCGTTGAGGGCGAGGGCGAGCATCTCGTCTTCACCTGGATAACGATAGACAGGAGCGATCTTCTTCACGTGTTCGGTCACGATGTCGCAGAAAGTCTTGTCGTAGGCCATGCCTCCGGTGATGAAGATGCCGTCAACGTCCATGTCGAGAGCTGCTGCCGCGAGACCGCCTATTTCCTTGGCGACCTGGTAAGCCATGGCGCGATACACCTTCTCCCATTCCTTGTTGCCAGCTTTCACTGCGTTTTCAACCTCGAGAGCGTCGTTGGTGCCAAGATATGCCACGAAACCGCCTTGACCTTTAAGCATCAAATCGACGTCTTTCTTGGTGTATTTGCCGCTGAAGCAAGCTTTCATCAAAGGGCCTGCTGGAAGCGAGCCGGCGCGTTCAGGAGTGAACGGACCGTCGCCGTTCAATGCGTTGTTGACATCAACCACCCGACCTTTCTTGTGAGCGCCAACGGATATGCCGCCGCCGAGGTGTACACCGATGAGGTTCAAGTCTTCATATTTCTTTCCGACAGCCTCCGCGTGTTGACGGGCTATCATCTTCTGGTTGAGAGCGTGGAAGATAGAGATACGTGGGAACAACGGGTGTCCTGAATAACGTGCCACCTCTTCCATCTCATCTACGACAACGGGGTCGGCAATGTAAGCTTTCACGCCGATTTCCTTGGCGATTTCACTTGCTATCATACCGCCGAGGTTTGAAGCGTGCTCGCCGTATGTGCCTGCTGCGAGGTCACGAAGCATGATGTCGTTCACCTCATATACACCTGATGTGAGCGGGTGCATGAGACCGCCGCGGCCAATTACTGCTGCGAAATCTTTAATATCGTAGCCCTCGTCCTTTAACTCTTTCATAATCATCTCCTTACGATAAGGAAGCTGATCGGGGATTCTTTCAAATTTGGCGATATCTTCAACAGAATGTTTGATATTCTTCTTGAAAACCTGTTCCTTGTCATTGAAAACAGCAACCTTCGTTGATGTCGAGCCTGGATTGACGATTAAAAGTTTATACATAATGTTCTGTTTTTTTATTATTTTCGTTGAGACGCACGGCCGTGCGTCTTTACTAATTCTTATGCGATTAAAGCTGCCAATGCGATTGAATAGAGCTTTGTGAGCGATGTGTCGCCGCGTGATGAGAGGACGCAAGGGACCTTGGCGCCCATGAGCATTGCGCCGATTTCGGCTTTGTCGAATTTCGAGCAGCATTTGTAGAACACGTTCGATGCTTCGAGGTTCGGGAACACGAGGCAGTCGGCGTCGCCGGCCACTGGGCTGTTCATACCTTTGATCTGTGCTGTCTCAGCATCGCAAGCGAGGTCAAGAGAGATAGGACCTTCGACGAGGCAACCCTTGATCTGACCACGGTCGGCCATCTTCGAGATGATAGCTGCATCGACGCAAGCCGGGATACCAGCGCTCATCTGCTCGGTAGCTGTCACGAGGGCGACTTTCGGAGTTTTAACGCCGAGAGCCTTCGACACTGTGGTGACATATTTCAATATTGTCTGTTTCTGCTTGAGGTCAGGCAACGGGATGATAGCGCAGTCAGAAGCCACGAGAAGCTTGTGATAGTTAGGGTTCTGGATCACTGCGACGTGTGCCAATGTTACGTTTGGTGGGCAGAGGCCGCGTTCCTTGTTGAGGATGGCGCGCATGTATTTATCGGTCGGGAGAAGACCCTTCATGAGGATGTCGCCTTCGCCGCGGTTGATGAGGTCGCATGCCAATGCAGCAGCCTTCACGTCGTCTGTCTCCTGGACGATTCTGAACTTCTTGATGTCGATACCTTCTGCCTTGCAGATCTCTGCGATACGGGCTTCGTCACCGATGAGGGTGGCGTCGATAAGACCGTTGTCAACAGCGTCGTTGACAGCGCAAACAGTGTGGTCATCCATAGCAAAAGCTGCTACGAGACGTTTTTTTGGACGGCTCTTCAGCACGTCGAACATTTGATTTAATTTGGTGATTTCCATTTTCGTTAACTTTTTTTGTTATTTATTTAATTCAATTGTTTTCGTTTTATTATTATGAGATTCCTCCGCTCCCTGCGGTCGGTCGGAATGACGTCTAGAACCGTCATTTCGACTGGAGCGGAGCGGAATGGAGAAATCTCCTGCAATTAACAGCCAATATAACGCGATATAACCAATTTTAGAATTTCGCTCGTGCCCTCTCCTATTTGCAGGATGCGCTGGTCGCGGTAGAAGCGCTCCATGTTGAAATCCTTCAGCAGACCGTGGCCTCCCATCACTTGGACAGCTTTGTCGCAAACCTCGGCAGCCACTTCTGAGCAGTAGAGCTTTGCCATCGCGGCTTGTTTTCCGTAAGGCAGATGAGCGTCTTTAATGCGGCAGGCCTTGTAAAGCAGCTCGCGCGCCGCCTCGATCTTCATCGCCATCGCGGCAAGCATGAAGCTGACAGCCTGGAACTTGCACACCGGCTTGCCAAACTGCTCGCGCTGTTTCGAATACTCGAGAGCCATCTCGAAGGCACCCTGAGCGCAGCCGAGACCCATAGCACCGATGGAGAGACGTCCGCCATCCAACGTAGCAAGCATGATATGCGAGCCGTCGCCAGGTTTTCCGAGGATATTCTCATCGTTGAGCTTCACATTGTTGAACTTCAGCTCGCCAGTGTTCGAAGCACGCCACATCATCTTACGGTCCATTGGACGCTGAGTGAAGCCTGGCATATCGTTTTCGATGAGAAAAGCAGTAAACTCAGGCTTTCCGTTGCTCTCGCCAGATATGACCTGGATGGTGCTTCCGAGTGTCATCGGGGTGGCGCTGTTGGTGATAAATATCTTTGTTCCGTTGACAACCCATTGATTATCAACTTTCTTTGCAGTCGATTTTGTTCCTCTCGAGTCGCTGCCAGCTGTCTCCTCGGTGAGACCGAAGCCCCAGAGATGGTCTTTGCACAACTTCGGGAGATATTTCTCTTTTTGTTCTTTTGTTCCGTATTCCTTGATAGGGCCGATACCCAGCGAGTTATCCGCCGCTATGGTAGCTGCCGTGGAGCCATCGATGCGTGCAAGTTCCTCAACAGCAATGATATACGACAATGTGTCGAGTCCTTGTCCGCCGTATTCCTGAGGCACGCACATGCCAAGAAGACCGAGTTGTCCCATCTTCTTGGTCAGCTCGACGTCGAATTTCTCGTGTTCGTCGTTGAACGCCGCCACCGGTTTCACCTCTTTCTCAGCGAAATCACGGACTTTCGCGCGCAATTCAATTTGTTTTTCTGTCAATCCGAAATTCATATTCCAAGTTCAATTAAAACAGTTTTCGTATCTACTTTTTCACCTTCTTTAACATTAATTTTCAAGACCTTAGCATCGCCTTTCGCAACAATGTTGTTTTCCATTTTCATTGCTTCGACGATGCAAAGAATAGTGCCATAATGCACCTCATCCCCTTCTTTCACGTTGATTTTCATCACGTTACCTGGCATTGGCGAGAAGAACTTCATGTCGTCGCCAACCACATCGGTATGCGAATAGTCTTTCATGTCGTTGAGCTGGTCGTCGCGATGGCAGATGAAATCCAGTCCGCGCAGATGCACGCA
This sequence comes from uncultured Bacteroidales bacterium, assembly GCA_905234275.1. Lineage (GTDB taxonomy): Bacteria > Bacteroidota > Bacteroidia > Bacteroidales > F082 > Limimorpha. The sequence continues at coordinate 5,985 of CAJOHD010000003.1, forward strand.
GTAATCGTGATGCGGAGTCTGCGACACAAACACAGGCTCTGTGTGACCGTTGACAATCACTTTCTGTACCTCGCCATTCTGCGAAAGCATTACAGAATAAGGCTTTCCGTTGATGACGCATTCGAGGTTAGTGCCCGAAAGACGGTTGATCTGCACCTTCATCGACTCGCCTTCCACCGTTACGTTCAGCGACATCTGGAAACGCCAGTAACCGATTGAGTTCCAAACGTTTGCAGTATTTTGACGATTGTTGAAATCATGGAAGAGGAACAACGCCGCCACATCTTCTTTCTTGATGTTTTGGCGAGCCTGACGCATGGCCTCAACCAACTCCTCCTGATGCTTTCCGCAATAGGAAGTGTCGATTTTATTATTTGTAAAGTCTTGATTATCAATGATACTTTGCAGATAAGGGATATTCGTCTTCTCAGTCTGGACGATATATTCTTTCAACGCTCTGCGAGTGATTTCAATAGCCTCGTCGCGAGTCTTGCCGAAGCATATCAGCTTGGCAATCATAGGGTCGTAGCTGTCAGAAATCGTGCACGGACCGTCGATGCTGCTGTCGATACGCACGCCACGCATCTGAGGCTCGTGATAAAGTGTCACTTCGCCGGCTGCCGGAAGGAAGTCGTGCTCCGCATCCTCAGCATACACACGGCATTCGATGGCGTGACCCTTATCTTGAATCACGTCCTGCGTCCATCCCATCTCCTTGCCACGAGCGATGCGGATCTGCTCTTCAACAATGTCGATACCTGTGCGCTGCTCAGTGACAGGATGCTCCACCTGGATTCGGGTGTTCATCTCGAGGAAGTAGAAGTTGAGGTCGTTGTCGACAAGGAACTCGACCGTGCCGGCGTTGCGATAACCCACTGCTTTACAGAGGCTTACAGCGGTATCGCAAATGGCTTTACGTCTCTCAGGAGTGAGTGTCGGCGACGGCGATTCTTCAATTATTTTCTGGTAACGACGTTGCACGGAGCATTCTCTTTCAAAGAGATGTATCACGTTACCGTAGTTGTCGGCGAGCACCTGCACTTCAATATGGCGTGGGTTTTCGACATATTTCTCGACATAGACCTTGCCGTCGCCGAAGTATTTCTGTGCTTCGCGTGACGCTTTCTCGAGCTCGTCACGCAGGTCAGCTTTACTTCTTACGATGTGCATGCCTTTTCCGCCGCCGCCTGCCGCTGCTTTTATCAGCACAGGATACGGGAGAGTGTCGGCCTGACGCATGATGTCGTCCATAGTGCCGGTAACGCCTGTCGTCACTGGTATTCCGTGAGACTTCGCGAACTCGCGTGCGGCTATCTTGTTACCCATGAGACGCATGGTGTCGGCATCGGGACCGATGAAGATGATATTATTGTTAGCGCAAGCCTCGGCGAGTTCAGGGCTTTCCGACAAAAATCCGTAGCCGGGATGTATTGCGTCGGCTCCTGTGTCAAGGGCTGCGTCGACAATCTTCTGAATATTGAGATAAGTATCTTTGAGTGTGCCGTTTCCAAGCGGGCGTGCCTCGTCAGCCATACGGCGGTGCAGTGCGTCGGCATCATTGTCGGCATAGATAGCTACTGAATTGATACTCAGCTTCTTAAGCGTACGCATCACTCTCACAGCGATCTCGCCGCGGCCTGCAATAAGCACTTTATGAATCTTTCTTGATGGCATAGTATATAATTCGTTGCAAAAGTACGAATAATTTGTTATACTTTCAAGAAAGGAACTATAAAAATTAATTTTTAACTAAGGTGATGATTCTTAGTGCTTTTCATCTTCAACTTTTTCAGAAGCCTGTCGAATATAGCTGCGCCGATAATGATGCCACCAGCAATGCCGATTGTGACTTTTATCGCATCGGTGCCAGCTTCAAAAGCATAGCGTAAGTGATTGGTTATCATGTAATAAAGCGTCCAGAAGAGACCGCCTCCAGGCACTAACGGGATGATGCCGCAGATGAGGAAAACGGTGACCGGACAATGTTGTATCACTGCGCAGATGTGGCTCACAACGGCTATTATCAGACTTGCAATCAAAACAGAGTTTGTGAAAATATACGCCGCCCAGCCAATCATTCCGACGATACCACATGCAATATAATAATGTCTCGGGGCTCCGAAAAGTGCTGAAAAGCCTAACGTTCCCACAAATGCAGCAATGAGCTGAATGTACCAAACCGAGGTTGTTTTATCATATTCCGGCATTCCTAAAGCCTCGATATCGCCAAAAAACTTATCGTCGATATAAAAAACTATGATTACACCTACGGCTATGCAGAAAAACACTATGAAAGCGTCGAGAAGACGCGTACATCCTGCGATATAATCCTCATTGGCAAGGTCGCGCATTCCGTTGGTGAAAGGCACTCCAGGCACTAAAGCGATGATGTTTCCGATTATGATGTTCGGAAGGTTGAGATGAATGCCAAAACTGCCGAAAATCCTATATGCTACAATACAAAGCAGTGCTCCGACAAAGCCGCAGATAAGACTGTTGGCAAAACGCGAGATATGTTTTCCTGCGAATGTGATGAAGATGCCGAGCAGCATTCCGGTAAACAGTGATGAAAACATGTCGGTGAAGCTGCATCCGAAAATGATGCTGAAGCCCATGATACCAATGGTGATACACGTAATCATCTCCCACCACGGCTTCGATTTATCGTTTCGAATGTCTTTGAGCCGTGATTCCAGCTCGTCGAGGGTGTATTTGCCGTTTGTCACGTCGCGGCTCACCTGGTTCACCTCCACTATCTTGCTCAGCTGCATCCCTTTGATTGGTATGAACTTAGCATCAGCGTAGCCGTCGCCAGTGGCAATTATTCCGTTGCTCAACACAAAATAGCCAGGATCCTCAACGCCGTAAGCGTCACAAATGTGAATCATTGTTTCTTCCACACGTGAAATCTCCGCCCCGTTTTCAAGAAGGATATGTCCTGCCTCAGTTGCCAGCTGCAAAGCTTTTTCTTTATCGTTATTCATAAAAATGTCGATGATATTTTTTGCAAAGGTAAGAATTTTTTGTATTTTTGTGCTTTAAAAATCTTTGTCAAACTAAAAAATTACAACTATGAAAAACACAAAAATTTGGCTCGCTGTCACTGGCGTTTTGCTGGTAATCCTCGGCATTTTATGCATTGTTTACCCAACTGCGACACTCTTCACCCTCGCATGGATGATCGGTTTGTTCACACTCTGCACAGGTATTTCGAAATTCATTTTCGCAATTCAAACAAGCGACATGCTGCCTAACAGCGGAGTGAGAATTTTGTCGGGATTGCTTCAGATTCTCATTGGTATATTGTTCCTCTGCAACACATTCTTTGTCGGACTTTCGTTGGCTATCGTCTTCGCTATGTGGGTGCTTTTCGAGAGCGTGCTCATCGCCGTTCAGAGTTTCGACTACAAGAAAGTGGGATATAACGGATGGTGGACGATGTTGCTGTTCGGTATCGCTGGCGTGATACTTGGCATTGCTGGTCTTTACAACCCAGACCTCTCAGCCGACTGGCTCTCAATACTCATCGGCATCGCCATCATCGCTATCGGAGTAGCACATCTCTTCGGATATAGCGGAATTAATAAGTTTGAGAAGTTCATGAAGAACATGTAATTCTCAGGTTTCATAAATAAAAATTCCGCAGCTCGAGATTATTTGAGTTGCGGAATTTTTTAGTATTTGATTTTAAAATAATCCAGTAAAGATTTGAAATTGTCTTGCGCCGAAAGGCAAGTATCTCGCAGGAATCCGTTGATTTTGCCCCAATTTTGAAGACCCCGATAGTAATAGAACCGCAATTCTTCTGTAATGATAAACGGAACTACGGCATTTTGCAGGCATTGCCATAACATTATTAGACGCCCCACACGGCCATTGCCATCCTGAAACGGATGAATTCGCTCAAAACGTGCATGAAAATCAAGAATATCGTCGAATTGCGCTTGTTTTTTTGCATTAAAATCGGCTATCAAAATCTTCATCTGTTTGTGAACTTCTTCCGGCAATGCGGTTTTCTCGCCACCGACTTCGTTAGCCAAACGCTTATAATCACCAACGACAAACCAAGGTTTTTGACTGTCGGAAGTATTGTTTTTCAGCATCAGATGCAGCTGTTTGATATGTGTTTCGGTAATCTTTTCACCTGCATTGTCGATGATATAGTCGATACAACGAAAGTGGTTAACCGTTTCAAGAATATCGTCGATTCGTGTGTTTTCGTTAGTGATTCCGAGGGTATTAGTCTCAAAGATGAAACGCGTCTGTTCTTTAGTAAGACGGCTGCCCTCGATGTGATTGGAGTTATACGTGAGGTCGATTTGCGTACGATGATAGATTCCGCCTTTAAGTTTGATGTTTTTCTCTTCTCTCAAGCGCAAAAGCAATGGCGATTGTTTCTTTTTGTTTCTTTTAGGCAGGACGGCATCTTCCGGGATATTCCATGTTTTTCCTGTCAGGAAGGCTCCTTCAATCTTTCCCGAAGCGCAGTAATTTCTGATTGTGCGCTCGCTCACGCCGTACTTTTCCGCAAACTGAACAACTGACAAATATTCCATTTTATCGGCAAATTTTTAAAAATCACGTTGCAAATATAGTGATTTTTGCCGATATCGGCAAGATTTTTTAATTTTAGGAATAATATAACCGCACCGCGAAGCGACGTGGGGGCAAAGCCAAGAAAAAATAACAAAAAAAATTACCAATATTTAATAATATTTAGTAATTTTGCATCGAAAAATTTAAAGAATATGAGAACAACATCTGTTGCTTTAGGCAGTTATTTCGAAGAGTTTATTGCTTCTGTTATTCAAACAGGCAGGTATAACAACGCCAGCGAAGTAGTGCGAGCCGGGCTTCGTTTGCTTGAAGAGCGGGAGCAGAATGTGGTGCAATTGAGAAGTGCCATCCGTGAAGGAATTGAAAGTGGCCGGAACGATGTTTTCGACCCTGAAACCAATTTAAACCAACTAAAAGCCAAACATTATGAAAAAGTATCATCTCACAAACAGGGCTATCCAAGATCTCAACGAGATATGGATTTACACGGTTGAAACGTGGTCGGAAAAACAAGCTGATACATATTATCGCGATCTGATAGAGGCAATTCAGGGTGTTGCAGATCATCCGACATATCTTGACAGAAAATACGACGAAATCCTAATTGGATTATATTGTCATAAATGCAATAAACATTTGATTTTTTATCATTTAGTTGATGATGAAGTCGAAGTGATCAGAATTCTTCATCAAAAAATGGATATTTATTCGAAGTTCGGATAATACTTTTTGCCCTAGCGGGCGGCTTTTATTGTTCTTTTCCCTTGATGGAAAAGGAACCAAAAGATCAAGGCCCGAATTATCGGCCAACCCTGCAGCCGAGCTAAGGCTGTGATTCTCAGCACGGGTAGTGCTTTCTAATGAAAGCAAACGACCAGACGCCCCGTTTGAGAATCAGCGCCTTAGCTCGGCTCTTTTGCCATCGCTGCCCCGCGATTCGGGCCGGGCCCGCGCACCGCGAAGCGACGTGGGGGCGAAACCAAGAAAATAATTATTTCCCGCTCTTTCTGCGGTTACAGTCTTTGCAAAGCATTTGGCAGTTTTCGGCGATGGTACGGCCGCCCTCACACCATGGTGTAATATGATCGGCTTCCATTTCTTCTATCTCAAAATGATTTCCACAAATTGGGCAAACACCCAATTGACGTTCATATACCTCACGTTTGGTGTTGTCGTCAAAAGCACGGAGACCAAGATGGCGAATATCGTGATCAAAAACATAATGGAATATGCCTGATTTCTTTTGCACATCAGAATCTATCATAAGTTTTGCAATCTCTTGACCAATAGCAGTAGCTGTAAGCGTGGTATTACGATATTTGTTGTAAAGCAAACCCCACTCTATCGATTTCATTTCCTTCTTATATTTTCGTCCAAACAACTTCTCCACCCAATGAATTACGTCTTGAAAATACTGCCAAAGCTGGTCGGCATCGGTATCATGCTGGTGTTCGGCCATATATTGCTCAATACTCTTGCCTTGTTCGTCGCCTATCCATTTCAGGGCTTTCTCGAAATAATCCTGTCGGATTGGCGAGCCTGACATAAAATCAGATGCAATTTTATAGGCGACACAGCCGGTTTTTGAGAAACGACGTTTTGCCTGTGTTACCCACGAACCTGAATATATAGCGTTGCGGATTTCTTGTTCAGTAAGTTTTTCACCGGCAATATTGATAATATTGAACCATTTCAGTTTTTCCTCGTCGGTACCATTTTCGCAAATGTATATTTGCAACGGATATTCTAGTATTCGCTCTTTTTGAGTTTCCGTAAGATTATCCCAAGCGCATAGGTTGCCTTCAATAATCATCATGAATTCACCAGCAATAAACGAGCAAATTGATATTGTACGCTGCTGACCATCTAGCAGTTCGTATTCGATGCCGTCTTCACCGTTTGTTTTCACCCAATACATCACATTGAGCGGAAACTTGTTCCAAATTGTATCGATAACGGCATTGCGCTTTTTATCGTCATAAACGAATTCGCGCTGATACTTCGGACGGATATTGAGCTTACCGCCATATCCCACTATACCTTCTTCTGCAACACTTAGATCTTGGTATCCAGCTGCCAGATCACGGACTTTGATTTCATGAAGAGTTATTTCCATAATATTCTTGTTTTATTGTTATTTTTTGCGACGAATTAAAATACGAGCATAAAGTTTAGTTACGCGATATCCATCTTCTGTTAAGTATTTACCTTTTTCATCACGTAGGTATAATAGAAAATCTCTTTTATCCGAACAATATTCACCTGTATCTGGATTTCTAAATTTACCATACTTTTTTGTAGGTGTAAAATTATCCTCACCTACGCCTAATGTAACAATCTCAAATTGGTCTGGACAATATTTATCCATAAATGTGATAGGTACACCCATTACTCCATCATAATCGCACGGTATTTCTGCCGTAACATTAACATTTATGGCATCATAATTATCATACGTTGGATATTCTTCTGGAGAGTAGTGCTTATATAAATCAATAAATTCATGACGCTGTGGATAATCTAAATTTGTAAACCAACGTACTCCCACAACTCTTATATACCTATTCCCATTTTCGTCTATGCGAAGAGATTTTGTTCGCACTTCATATGTTTGGGGTATCATAAATTCGCGATCACCACTGTGAATACTTGCACCCAGCCACATCTTATTATCTTTTAGTAGACTAAAACACTCTTTGTACGATATTGCATTCTGATTGCCTATTATAAGGAACTTTTTGTCATATTTAACTAATTGCGCAATATATTCTCTAAACAATGAAAACGGAGGATTAGTAACTACAATGTCAGCTTCTTTAAGCAATTCAACACACTCTGGCGAGCGAAAATCACCATTACCTTTTAATTGAGATAGTACGTTTTTGTTGTTTTGTATCAAGTATTGTACATCGACTAGGTTAACAGCACCATCACCATTATAATCTTGAACTTCTGTAATTTCCACTTTATGAGCTATTTTTTTAGGCCCATCTTCTTCATCATCAAAAACTAATTGCAATTCGTCTCCTGCAATAGGCGAACCATTGTAACATGTTGCAATCAATTTTTTTAAACCAAGTGAGTTAAAGTTTAGTGCAAAATATTTAAAAAAGTTACTCTCGTAAGGATCATCACAATTACATAGAACAACTTTACCTTTGAAATGCTGTTTGTAATGCTTAAGTTCTTTTGCGATGTCATCTATTTGGGTATAGAATTCATCCTGTTTAGCATCTTTAGCCTGCGCCAAATCTCTTTTTGCCATATAGATTGATAGTCTTCGCAATGCTATCAATCACATAACCGAATAAGAAAGGTGCAGGCCTTTCTATCGCATTCACGAGGAGCGTCGGAGCAACCCCGCTGTACAGTTAGAATGACCGCACCTAATTGGTACGGCATTAACTTTACACTGTACATTGGAGGCTTAACGCTTCCGTGAATTTGCACTATCCGATTATTCTAAATCTCTAGTTTCCGACGCTTTTGATTTGAATGCGAATAATAGCTAATGCTTATTAATTATTTTGTTTTACTTACTGCTTCTTTGTTAAAGTTTAACTGTTAGCGATGCAAAATTAGGAATTTTTCGTAAGAAAACAAAACATTTTTGAAAAATAATATCGTCGGGGCTTCGCCCCCACGTCGCTTCGCGGTGCGGTGGGGCGGCCCGAATCGCGGGGCAGCGGTGGCCCAAAAGACGGACTAAGGCGTTGATACTCAAGGCGGGGCGCCTAGTCGTTTGCTTCTGGAAGAAGCACTACCCGCCATGAGAATCACCGCCTTAGGACGGCTGTAGGGTGGGCCGATAATTCGGACCTTGATCTTTGGTTATTTCCATCAAGGGAAAGAACAAAAAACATTTTGAAAATTGGCTGATGTTTTCAAAATTATTTATACCTTTGCAACGAGGAATTAAACAAAGTTTAAAAACCTTTAAAATCACTTATTATGACGAAAAAAGAGTCACTACGACTATTTGAAAAGAAAAACGTCCGCACTGTTTGGGACGATGAGGAAGAAAAATGGTATTTTTCCATTGTTGATGTGGTTGCTGTTTTGACAGACAGTTCCAATCCACAAACTTATTGGCGAGTATTAAAAAACCGCTTGATTAAAGAAGGAAATGAAACCGTTACAAATTGTAACGCTTTCAAATTTCGAGCTGCTGATGGCAAAATGAGAATGACAGATGTTGCTGATGTTCAACAACTTATGCGTTTAATTCAGTCGATTCCATCTCCAAAAGCAGAGCCGTTCAAACAATGGATGGCAACTGTTGCAGCCACTCGAATCGACCAAATACAAGACCCTGAATTGTCGATTAGCCAAGCCATCGAAGACTACCGTCGTCTTGGTTACTCGGAATCTTGGATTAACCAACGATTGAAATCCATTGAAGTCAGAAAACATCTCGCCGATGAATGGAAGCGGTCTGGTGTTGAAACCGGGCAGCAATATGCGGCACTAACCGATATTATTTATCAACAATGGAGTGGCTTTACAGCCAAAGAATACAAACAATTCAAAGGGTTAAAGAAGGAAAACCTCCGCGACAACATGACGGATTTGGAAATAGCATTGAACATGCTTGCTGAAGCAACAACCACCGAACTATCGAAACAGGTAAATCCTAAAGGTTTTAATGAAAGTGCAGGTGTCGCTCATCGTGGCGGAAATGCTGCGAAAGGCGCCAGAAAAGCTATCGAAAAGGAACTCGGACATTCGATTGTTTCCCCTGACAATGCAAAAACACTCAATAGTCCAACGCCAACTATAGAAATAGCAGAATCATCAGAGGAGATGTGATAGCAATTACACCTCCCCTAATCTCTTCTCGTCCAGTCTGTAAATTGTCCAATCCTCCATTGGTTTAGCGCCCAAGGATTTGTAGAAATTGATTGAGGGCTGGTTCCAGTCGAGACAGACCCACTCCATTCGGCCACAATGGCGCTCTTTGGCGAGGCGAGCCAAATATAACAACAACGCTTTGCCGTAGCCTAAACCTCGTTTTTCAGGAATCACGAATAGGTCTTCGAGATACAAGCCTTTGCGACCGACGAAGGTGCTGAAGTTGTGGAAAAACAAGGCGAAACCGACAGGAACGCCGTCCTCGCAACCGAAGACGACCTCGGCATCGTGCTTCACAAAAAGGGAATCGTAAATCGTAGCTTCAGTGGCTTCGACTTCGTCAAGCATTTTCTCGTAAGTAGCGAGCTTTTTGATGAAATCGAGGACGAGAGCTGCTTCGGATTCTTGAGCGGGGCGGATTTCGAATTTAGGCATAATTGTTTCTTTTTGTGTTATCAAAGTCTTTAGTCTTTAGTTCTTAGTCTTTAGTAATTCTAGCTAACGACTAGAGACTAAAAACTATTTCCGAAGGAAATCCTTCATTCTCTCTTGAGCGTCAGCCCCCATTCTTTCATTTGCGATGAGCGCTGATGTCATCTCGAAGACGGGGCTGTATGGGTCGGCGTGACCTGCAACAGAACGGATTAACTGCTTGCAATCTCTGATTGCCAATGGCGATGCCGCGAGATAATGTTCGGTGTAGAAATCCAAGCGTTTGTTGATCTCCTCCATCGTGCCAACGTAGTTCACAAGGTTGAATTTCAGCGCTTCCGGGGCTTTAAACTTTCTGCCGCTCAGCATGGTGTCGCGAGCCATAGTCTCACCGCAACGGGCAATGACGAAAGGCGAAATAGTAGCTGGAGTGAGTCCCAGTTGGACCTCGCTGAAGGCAAAAACAGTATCATTTTCAGCCAAAACAACGTCGCAAGCGGCGATGATGCCGTTGCCGCCGCCTATTACGTGACCGTGCACCAAAGCTATCACTGGAGTGTTGCAAAAATAGATGGTCTGAAACAGCTTCGACAGCTTGTTTGCATCATCCAGATTCTGCGCATAGCCATATTTTGCTATGTCTTTCATGTAGTTGAGGTCGGCGCCGGCACAGAAACTCTTTCCGTTGCCACAGATCTCAATCACATGGATATCCTCGCGCGCGTCGAGCCAGTCGATGGCTTCCGTGAGCTCATGAATCATCATGGCATTCAAGGCGTTGCGGACCTCAGGACGGTTCAGCGCGACGCGCGCGACGTTTTTCTCTATTCCTATTTGAAGTGTTGTGAATTCCATAGCTTACATTCTAAATACTCCGAACTGTTGTGGCGGGAACTTCTGGTTGAGCGATGCAGCGATGCCCATGGCAAGGATTCTTCGCGTATCGACCGGATCGATGATACCGTCGTCCCACAGACGTGCGGTGCTGTAGAAAGCCGAGCCTTCGTAGTCGTATTTCGCCAGGATCTCGCGTTTCAGATTCTTGATTTCCTCTTCAGGCACTGGCATTCCCTTGTAGTGATACTGGTCTTCTTTCACCGTCGCGAGCACGTTAGCCGCCTGTGTGCCTCCCATGACCGAAATCTTGGCGTTAGGCCACATGAACAGCAGTCTCGGACTGTAGGCGCGACCCGCCATTCCGTAGTTTCCGGCACCGAACGAGCCACCGAAAATGACCGTGAACTTCGGCACGTTGGCGTTGCTCACCGCATGCACCATCTTGGCGCCGTCCTTGGCGATACCGCCGCATTCATATTGTTTTCCGACCATGAAGCCGGTGACGTTCTGCAAGAAAACCAACGGGATGTTACGTTGGCAGCAAAGCTCAATGAAGTGCGTCGCCTTCAATGCCGACTCGCTGAAAAGCACGCCGTAGTTGGCGATGATACCAACCGGAAATCCCATCAGATGAGCAAAACCGCAGACGATAGTCGTTGCATATCTCTCCTTAAACTCCTGGAAGCGGCTGCCATCGACGATACGCATGATAACCTCGCGTGGATCGACCACTTTACGCAAATCGACAGGTGCGATGCCGTAGAGCTCCGTCGGGTCGTAGAGAGGCTCTTCGACTGGAAGCATATCGAGCAGCTGTTTCTTCGGCTTCTCCAGTGTTTTAAAGATGTTACGACAGATCTGCATGGCGTGGCTGTCGTTCTCCGCAAGGTGGTCGGCAACACCTGAGACAGAGGTATGCATCTCGGCTCCGCCAAGTTCTTCAGCAGTGACGATTTCGCCTGTAGCGGCCTTCACCAGCGGAGGTCCACCGAGGTAGATAGTACCTTGTTTCTTCACGATGATGGTCTCGTCGCTCATCGCAGGCACGTAAGCGCCGCCAGCAGTACACATTCCCATCACGATGGCGATCTGAGGGATGCCCATTGCCGACATCCTTGCCTGATTGTAGAAGAAACGTCCGAAATGTTCCTTGTCGGGAAACACGGTGTCCTGCTCGGGCAGGAAGGCGCCGCCGCTATCGACCATATACACGCACGGCAGGTGGTTCTCCATCGCGATCTCCTGTGCGCGCAGGTGTTTCTTGACCGTATATTGCATATACGTACCGCCTTTCACCGTGGCGTCGTTGGCAACGATGACCGCCTCACGGCCTTGAATCATGCCTATTCCGGTGATGATGCCCGCCGACGGGAAGTCGTTGTTATACGTGTCGTAAGCCGCCATCGGCGAGAGCTCCAAAAACGGAGTGTTCTTGTCGATGAGCAGGTCGATGCGCTCGCGTGCAAGGAGTTTATTACGTTTCTTATGCTTGGCGATAGCCGCCTCGCCGCCGCCGTGCATGCTTGCATGCATGGCGGCGCGATATTTCTCCATCAGCTCCATGAAAGCCTTACGGTTCTCCTGAAACTCAGCACCAGCAGGATTTATCTGTGATTTTAATGTCTGCACTTTGTTTATTTTTTTGCAAAAATACAAAAACTTTTTGTAATTTTGACGCAGGAAATTAAAAGATACGATGAAAAAACTGTTTTTCGACGCTTTTTTGCTGATAGTTTTGACTGTTGCGAGCTTTTGGCTGATTATGGCATTGAAGCCGGTGCAGGTGCAAATTATGAGTTACAATGTGAGACACTGTGCCGGAATGGATTTGGTGGTGGATTATGATAGGACAGCAAATGTAATTATCAAAAACCAGCCGGATGTAGTGGCGATTCAAGAGCTTGACAGCATGACTGGAAGAAGCGGACGGAAATATCAACTTGAAGAATTGGCTAAGAGAACCTCATATTTTTCTGTTTTTGGCAAAGCCATTGATTATGACGGAGGTGGCTATGGAGTTGGAGTTTTGACAAAAGAGCAACCTTTGAGCACAAAACGTATTCCTCTTCCTGGCGAAGAGCCAAGAGTGCTTCTTGTTGTGGAATTGAAAGATTATGTAATTGCTTGCACACATTTGGATTTAGAAGAATCTGAACGGTTGGCATCGCTACCTTTAATAATAGAAGAGGCGCAAAATTGGGAGAAGCCTTTTATCCTTGCCGGAGACTGGAACGACCATCCGAACTCTCAGCTTTTACAGGAGTTAAAGAAATATTTCACAATAAATTCAGGCAACGATTTCACCTTCCCCGCCGATGTGCCGAACGAATGCATCGATTACGTGGCAACGTTCAACAATAGCCCAGGAAAAACAATAGAATCAGTGGTTGTTGACGAGCCCGAAGCCTCCGACCACAGACCGCTGATGGTAAAACTACAATTACACTGATAATTTAGAACATCCAAATTATTATTCAACATCGAAAAAATCGAAAAACACTAATAATTAGCGTTTTGTTGACAACAAACCGCAGGCGGCATCAATATCCTGACCTCGCGAGGCGCGGATTGTGGCGATGATGCCTTTATCGTTGAGCTTATCGCGGAAGCGGACCATATCATCCATCGAAGGGCTCTGTAGATCAATTCCAGGGATAACGTGGAACCTTATCAAATTCACGCGGCAACGGAGACTGCCAAGCTGTTTTGCAAGCTCGTTGATGTGCTTCGGAGTGTCGTTCAAGCCTTTAAACACTATATATTCGAACGAGACGCGACGTTGTCCGCTCCAGTCGTGCTGGCGGATGGCGTGGATGACCTCGTTGATAGGATAGGTCTTCTCAACTGGCATGATCTTCGCGCGCTCATCGTGAAACGGGCTGTGCAGACTGATTGCCAAATTGCATTTCGACTCGTTGATGAAACGTTTCATATTCGGAATCACTCCTGCAGTTGAGACCGTAATTCTTGTCGGACTCATCGCCAAGCCCCAGTCGGAGGTCATGATTTCGAGCACCCGCATGATGTTGTCGTAGTTGTCCATCGGCTCTCCCATGCCCATGAAGACGAAATTCGACAGCGTCTCGTACTCCGGCAGGCTAAGTATCTGATTTATAATGTCGCCAGCCGACAGATTGCCTTGGAAGCCTTGTTTTCCTGTCTGGCAGAAGAGGCAGTTCATCTTGCATCCAACCTGGCACGACACACATAGCGTAGCGCGCTCTTTTTCAGGGATATACGCCGTCTCGACGAAGCCGTTTTCAGCCGGAAACAGATATTTCTTGGTGCCGTCCTTCGATTCCTGCACATCGGCGTAATCGCGATAACCGGTCTCGTAGTTCTCAGCCAAAACCTGACGTGTCTGTTTCGACAGGTTCGTCATCTCATCGAAGGTCTTTACACGTTTGCGGTAGAGCCAGTCGACAAGTTGTTTGGCGGTAAACTTAGGCATATTATGTTGAGCCACAATGTCTTGCAGCTCCTGAAGCGACATTCCAAGAAGTGATTTCATGATGTTGTAAATTTTTTGCAAAATTACAACTATTTCACAATGAATTTAGTCGTTTCAAGGAATTTTTCACCTTTGATTTGCAAAACATAGAGTCCTTTTTCCAATTCAGCAATCGAAATAGTACCATCGGAACAACCTTCTGTCACCTTTTGGCCTAAGACATTGAAAATGGCGTAGTCAACTGTTGCGTTAGGCATGCCATCGATGTAAATCACATCAGATGCTGGGTTAGGATACACCGCAAGTTGCTGACTGGTGAGCTCATGGACACCGTCTCCTTTAGGGATGATATCCAAGATAATACCTTCAACCTTTGTCATTCCATAAGCAAAATTTGGGTCGGGAATGTCATACCAGTTATCATTAGGACCACCCCAGCCGAAGTTGATGTGGAACTTGCCGTCCGCTTCGCGATAGCCGTCAACCACGACGTTGTGCCCTATCGTTCCCTCAGGATTTTCAACAGCCAGATGGGCAGGATAGCCGTCTTCCAAGTTGGAAATCAGAAGCTCGTACATCTCGTCGGTCGGATCACGGAACAGCTTACAGTCGGTGAAGCCGAAACGTTTATACGCCGCAAACGCCTGATCCACAAAGAAAGTGCCAGATCCCATATCAGAAGTATATATCTGTGTACATGCCGTGCCGCAAGCAAAAATCACCGCAGCTTTCAATGTATCGCTGAGTTCATCACCACGTTCGAAAGTGGCATCGACCGAATCAAGCATAACGTTCAGCTTCGGGAATGACGGGAATTGCAACGTTTCCCAATCGTCATCAATGTCATAGACTCTACCTACGTAATCATGATGATAGTCATCACCATCGTCAAAGCGAGTGTTTTGTGTTGTCCTTAAATAATTAATAATCTGCCCCATGGCAACAGCTGGACAACCGGCAGCGCAATACGCATAACCGTTAAACGGATCTCTTGGGCAGAGCATGTTGTATGGATAGCCTTGGTCCCACTCTGATTTCAAAAGAGGTACTTGCGCAAAGCTCGTCAAAGCGCAAAACAATAACAATACAGTAAATACTTTTTTCATCATGTTTAAATTATAGGATTAATGGGCGCAAAAGTACAATAGTTTTTTGAAATATTGCACAATTATTAAATAAAATAGGAATATCATTCATTTAAAGCATAAAAAAAGAAAAATCCCTTGGCAGTCTGTTACGATTACCAAGGGATTTACTCTAAAAATCCGTACCCAGGGCCGGGATCGAACCGGCACGAGTGTTACCTCATCGGTTTTTGAGACCGACGCGTCTACCAATTCCGCCACCTAGGCTCAGTTTTTTCAATGAACTTTTTTCGGCTGCAAAATTAATACATTTTTTGTTACACGCAACATTTTTTTTCATATTTTTGCACCCGAAAAATTAAGCAAACAAATTTTGAACTATGCAAGAGCCCATTGTATCAATCTTTTCAGGCAGAGCCACACGTTATTTGGCAGATAAAATCGCCCAATATTATGGCAGCCCACTCGGAACATGTAACGTAACAGTGTTCTCCGACGGAGAATTTCAGCCAAGTTTTGAGGAAAACTTACGCGGAAGAGACGTATTTTTGATCCAGTCGACATTCCCGCCAACAGAAAACCTCATGGAACTTCTGATGATGGTTGACGCCGCCAAGCGTGCTTCAGCACGCCGCATCATCGCCGTCATGCCTTACTTCGGATTCGCCCGTCAGGATAGAAAAGACCGTCCGCGTATCAGTATCGCCGCAAAGCTCGTGGCTAACATGCTTCAGACAGCAGGCGTTACACGCGTCATCACAATGGACATCCACGCCGACCAGATTCAGGGATTCTTCGACATCCCGGTCGACAACATCTACGCATCGAAGATTTTCGTACCATACATCCAGAGCTTAGGTCTGAAAGACATCATCACAGCATCACCTGACGCCGGTGGTACACGCCGCGCCGCCTCGTATGCCAAGATGCTCGACACAGTGTTCTGCATCTGCCACAAGCAGCGTTCGAAACCGAATGAGATTGAGAAGATGCTTCTCATCGGCGACGTGAAAGACCGCGATGTCATCCTCCTCGACGATATCATAGACACAGCAGGCACCATCACCCGTGCAGGTCAGTTGCTGAAAGACAACGGCGCACGCAGCGTCCGCGCATTCGCAACACACCCGATTTTCTCAGGCTCGGCAATGGAAAAAATCGACAATTCAGTATTCGACGAAGTGGTCGTAACCGATACCATCCCGCTGAAGAACCCAAGCAAGAAGATCCACGTGCTCTCAACAGCCGAACTCTTCGCACAGGTTATCCAAAAGGTGGAGAATTACGAGTCACTCAGCGAATTCTTCAATAAAAAATAACTAACTAATTAAAAACAAACAAAATGAATTCAGTATCATTGAGCGGTTCTCTTCGCGAGAACGTAGGGAAAAAAGATGCTAAAGCATTGCGCGCAAAAGGTCTCGTACCATGCGTCATTTACGGTAACAACATCGAACAGGTGAAGTTTGCAACAGATGCAAGAAACTTCAAGAAGGTTCTTTACACACCTGAGACATTGATCATCGACATCGACATCAATGGTAAAGTTTACCACACAATCCTCCAAGACATTCAGTATCATCCTGTTACTGACGAGGTTCTTCACGCCGACTTCCTCGATGTGAACGAAGACAACCCGATCACAGTCATGCTTCCAGTGCGCACAACAGGCACATGCCCAGGCGTTATGCGTGGCGGTCGTCTTATCATGAACCTTCCTAAGATGAAAGTCCGCGGTTATGTCAACGACCTTCCGGATAACATCATCGTCAACGTGTCACAGCTCCAGATGAACCAGGCTATCAAGGTTAAAGATTTGGATCTTGGTAAGATGCAGGTTCTCGTCGCTGAAAACACCATCGTGGTCGACGTTAAGGCTCCACGTAACGCAGCAGCTGAGGAAGAGACTGAAGAAGCAGCTCCAGCAGCAGAAGGTGCAGCAGCTCCAGCAGCAGAAGCAAAGTAATGTAAATTTTAAGAAATTTATATGGAAAAGCCTTCTAATTGAAGGCTTTTTTTTATTTTTGCAGCATGAAATATCTGATAGCTTGTCTGGGAAACATCGGAGCCGAGTATGCCAACACGCGGCATAATATCGGTTTTATGGTCGCCGACCATCTGGCGAAAAACCTCGAGTGCAGCTTCACCACCAGCCGCCTGGCAATGGTGTCGGAGATGAAATATAAAGGTCGCCAGATGATAGTGATTAAGCCCACGACATACATGAACCTCTCGGGAAAAGCCGTGAAATACTGGGCAACACAGGAGAAAATCCCGATGGAAAACATCTTGGTGGTTTGCGACGACTTAGCACTGCCTGTAGGCACCTTGAGGATGCGCAAAAAAGGCAGCGACGGTGGTCATAACGGCTTGAAAAACATCATCGAGTCACTGGGCAGCAGCGATTTCTGCCGCCTGCGCTTCGGCATAGGCAACGATTTCAGCAAAGGACACCAAGTCGACTTCGTCATCGGAGAATGGAAACAGCAGGAAATCGACGAGATTCAGCCCCGCCTCGACGTCGCCGTAGAATTCGTCAAGAGCTTCGTCGCCATCGGCCCGGATCTGACAATGAATCAGTTTAATAATAAGTAGTTTTCATACCATACAAACATCAGTCTGGAAGCATTCGCTTCAAAAGCCTGATTTTTTGTATGGTATAAAAACTTTATACTTTGATAAGTTTATCGAGTAGTTCTCTCATTCCTTCGGAGGCACCTTTTTTAATATGTGTTATCGGTCTTCTCGTGTTGATGTTAACATCCTTAGGATCAATGAGATAAACTTGGGCATTTTCTGGGACGTAATACAGCAGGCTTGCTGCCGGATACACGTTCATTGAGGTACCGATGATAACGAAAATATCAGCTTTTTCAACGTATCTTACCGCAGTCTCGATTTCTGGCACCGCCTCACCGAACCAAACGATAAACGGACGTAGCTGACTTCCGTCACCTGCTTTGTCGCCCATTTTCACCTCAAACTCCTCGGGTTTCAGCTCGCGGATATAACGAGGGTCGTTCGGATTATAGCTCGAACATACCTTAGTAAGCTCGCCATGGAGATGTATTATGTGATGGCTGCCGGCACGTTCGTGCAGATTATCAACATTTTGCGTAACAACAGTCACATCGAAATATTTCTCCAACTCGGCACAAAGCATGTGACCTTGGTTTGGCTTCACGTCGAGAAGCTGTTTGCGGCGCTCGTTGTAGAAATTGATGACCAGCTCAGGGTTAGCCTCGTAGCCCTCGATTGACGCCACTTGCATCACCGGGTATTTGTCCCAAAGTCCGCCAGCGTCTCTGAACGTACTGATTCCACTTTCGGCACTGATGCCCGCTCCAGATAAGATTACTAGTTTTTTCATAGTTTTTTTATTTTTTTGTCGCCTTCGGCGAGAAATCTTAATAAAATCTATTTAAAAATCTTTCAAAATCTAACAACTGACTAACTGAACAACTGACTAACTTCAAACTCCAAACTAAAAAGGATTTCTCCATTCCGCTACGCTTCAGTCGAAATGACAGCTGTCATTCCGAGCGAAGCGAGGAATCTCGTTTCATCTCATTAAGCACAATTCTCAGTTCGCCCCAGGAGTATTCCTCACCAAGCACGTCTTTCGCCTTTCCCAATGAAGTGTCTTCGGTTTCGGTGAAGTATTCAACGATGTTTTCGTAGTGCTCTTCGCTCATGAAGTCTTTGGCTGAAGCATAGCCTTTAAGCACCAGTTCCGCTGCATGCTGCTCGATTGTTGACCGCGCCATGTTGCGCTTTTCAGCGATCTCGTCAATCGAAAGCCCCTCCTCCATCAGCTCCTTTGTACGCTGAACCGACGAGCTGAGTTCCAATTCCTCTTTCGACTCCTCATCATCAAACTCTTGTTTCTTAAACCCTTGATGCTCAAGCACTATGTTTAAAATATCGGCTCCAAAACGCTGCAAACGGGTAGCTCCGATCTTCGACAGCGACTTCAACTCTTTCACCGACATCGGCTTCTTCTCAGCTATTGCGGTCAAAGTGGTCGTCGGAATAACTTTTGTCTCGCTAACTTCAAGAGCGTCAGCCACTTGCTCGCGCCATGCCACCAACGCCTTGAACAGCTTGTTATCATCTCTCGACAGCTGTTTCCTACTTAACTTCGCTTTCTTTGACTTGTTAAGTTCCTCAGCCTCAACGATTTTCTTGTTCTTTGTGTTAAGATATTTCTTCATCTCAAAGCCGCCCAAGCAACACTCGAGACAAGCCTTTTTAACAAAGAAATCGGTATTGAAGGCATCCAACTCCTTCTTTATCTGATCGTTAACGGCTTTATTGTCGGTCTCAAACGGCAAGCCCGCAATCTCATCCAAATCAGCGAGTTTGTCCAAGAAATACGAACAGCCTTTTTTAACTCTTTCCTGAAGTTGCAAGTTATTGTCAATCTGGAAGTTATCTTTCAAAATTCCGCCAATCTGGCGTCTGAATTTCTCCGACACTTCAACCACTTCCTCGTGGAATTTCTGCCCTTTCGGAGCTATTATTTCGCTCACCGAAGCGTCGAAACTGCCTTTGTTGGCAAAAACCACCTTCCTGATGCCGTTCAAATCGCTCTCAATGTCAATAAAATCAATGAGTTCGAAGAGCATCTGCGATTCATACAATTTTTTGTTGTACTCAAATTGCTCCTCATTCGGCTCCCTTGATGGCAATTCAGTCACAAACTGGTTGATAGTCAGGTCGTTAAACAATCCACTCTGTGATAATTTCGCTTTTAAAACCAGGCCTTCGAGCGATGTGCAGCGGCTCAGTGCCACATAAACCTGACCATGCGCGAACGCCAGACTCGCATCCAAAATCAGCTTGTCGAAAGTGAGACCCTGGCTCTTGTGAATCGTTATCGCCCACGCCAGTTTAAGCGGGATCTGAGTGAAGTTTCCTACCTCTTTCTCCTCGATTTCTTTTGTCTCTTCGTTGATTCGGTACTCGAAATTCGACCATGTCACAGGTTTCACCTCTATCACCTCGTCACCGCAGCGCACCTCGAGTCCGCTTTCCTCGTCATAGCTGACAATCCGACCGATTTTTCCGTTGAAATACATCTTCTCCGGTGATGGGTCATTTTTCACAAACATCACCTGTGCCCCGATTTTAAGCTCGAGCTCCGATTTTGTCGGATACGACGTCTCCGGGAAGTTGCCAAAAACTTTTGCCGTAAACTTCAACGGCTTGGTTTTCAGCGCGTTAAGCTTACTCTCGTTAATCTCATCCACTTGACGGTTGTGTGTCATCAAGGTGATGTAGCCGGCATCTTCATCAGGCTCGAAGTCGGAATGATAATGACTGTTGAGGATTGCGAGACTCTCCGGATCGAGACGGTTGTTTCGCACCTTATTTAATATATCAATGAATGTTTTATCCTCTTGACGATAGATATGATCCAATTCTATGCAGCAGTACGGCGTCTTTGTAAGCACGTGGCTATCAAAGAAATACACCGATTTGTAATAGTCGCGCAACAAAGCCCATTCTTCTTCTTTGGCAACCGGAGCGAGCTGGTGGATATCGCCAATCATCAAGACTTGCACGCCGCCAAAAGGCTTCTCGTTACGACGCACGCGCCTTAAAACAGCATCCACAGCATCGAGAAGGTCGGCACGCACCATCGAAATCTCATCAATGACAAGGAGTTCCAGCGAGCGGATGATTTTCAGCTTCACTGCCGACATCTTTTGGTATTGGAGTACATTACTGTTCGGCATTTGCGGCCCAAATTCCAGCTGGAAAAACGAATGAATCGTCTGGCCTCCGGCATTGATGGCAGCGACTCCGGTAGGAGCCAGAATCACCATTCGCTTCGTCGGATTTGCAGCCAGACCGCGCAGAAACGTCGTCTTCCCTGTGCCGGCTTTTCCGGTCAGGAAGATGTTCATGTTAGTGTAACGGACGAACTTATCGACCATATCCAACTTCGCGTTTTCAATTTTCTGCGTCTGCATATCAATAACTTACGAAAATCAACTCCTTGGTATCATCGTCTCGCAACGGTCAATAATATTGTTTGCAAGACGGAAACCCGTATCACACAAATCTTTTGCAGGATTTCCGTCATAATTCATATACAAATGCATCACATCATAACCACTATTGACATAATCCAACAATTTTCTGTCTCTTTTACCAATAACTTCAAGATAAGCATTGATGTCAACTCTTGTGCGACGGTCTTCCCTCACATGAAAAACAGCATCAAGTGCCTGTAACACACCGAGCCATAAATAATTCCCGGCAGCACGCACATATTTGTCATCTTGATAAAGTCTGGTTTCGACATCGAGCTCACCCTTTTCTCTCAATGTCTCTTTGGCGTTTTCAACGTAACGCCGCGCTTCTGCTATAGGATCTTTACGTTTCATACATTTATTTTTAATTCTGAAATGCTATCACACTGCAAAATTATACAAAAATTTTGAATGCTGTGCAAACTTTTTTCTTAAAAATTTTTAAGATTTCTTGCAAAAAAATGAAATTCACATGTCATTTCGACTGGAGCGCAACGCAGTGAAGCGAAATGGAGAAATCTCCTCCAATTGCATGAGATTTCTCCACTACGCCTATCGGCTTCGGTCGAAATGACGTGTGGCAAAGAGCTCCGCTGCGATTCCGTCGGCAAAGAGCATTCCATTGTCGTTTAAAATGAAATTCTGGTCTTTTTGAAACATTTTTCCACTTAAAATGTGGTTTTTTATGCCGTTTTCGAACTTTTGAGCATATTTTTCTCCAAAATTTTGCCTTATATATTCAAGATTGCAGCCCCAGCAGGTACGAAGCGATGTCATGACATATTCATTATAACGATCATCAAGTGTAAGTTGTTCTCTTTCAAAGGAATAGTTGTCGCAATAATCCTTCACGCTCGCCACATTCCACTGTCGTGAAACGCCGTCAAAAGAGTGAGCCGATGGTCCCAAACCGAGATATTTCTCACCTTTCCAATAAATGGTATTGTGCTTTGAATAATGACCCGGTCGAGCGAAATTGCTTATCTCGTAATGCTCAAATCCTTGATTATCCGTTAGTTCACAAAGAATCTCATATTGACGAATCGTAGCATCTTCGCTTACCGGCGCAGCCACACCTTTATTAATACGCTGTCCGAGAGCAGTCTTCTCCTCCACCGTCAACGCATAAGCGGAAAGATGGTTAAAGCCTGTCGAGAAGAAAATTTCAAGATTTTTACGCCACTTTTCATCCGTCAAAGTAGGAATTCCGTAAATCAAATCGAGCGTAACTTCTTGAAAACCAACTTCTTTTGCCCATTCCAAAACCTGCAGGGCATGCTTCGAATCGTGCCTGCGACTCAGATATTGCAAATCGTCGTCAAAAAAGCTCTGAATTCCAATACTTAACCGATTGATTCCTATTGATTTATATTCCAGTAGCGATTTCTTTGAAACGGTATCGGGGTTGGCTTCGAGAGTGATTTCCGGGGCGGCGGCTGTTTTGTAATTTTTGTTTAAAACTTCGAGAATTTCCGAAATCTCCGAGGCTCTCAAAGTGCTCGGAGTGCCGCCGCCGAAGTAAACGGTGCGCACTTCTTCTCCACCCAAATAATCTTTCCTCAGCACCGCTTCTTTCTTCAAAGCCTCAAGAAAATCAGCACGTTGCTTCTCGGAAACAACTGAGAAGAAGTTGCAGTAAGCGCACTTCGACTTGCAAAACGGAATATGGAGATATAATCCTGCCATGACGCAAAATTACAAATTTTTAGTTTAGGGTTTAGAGTTTAAAGTTTAGAGTAGTTAAAAAGTTTATAGTTAAAAGTATTTAAGTTTAAAAATTTTATATATTTGCAGTTGATTAAATACTTAATTTTATGAAAAACGACAAACTAATCATCACAATCAACCGCGAATTCGGTTCGGGAGGAAGAGAAATAGCATATAAACTCGGCGCTCTGCTTGATATTAAGGTTTACGACAAAAATGTCCTTGAGGAAATTGAGCAGAATCTCGATGTCGCCAACAAGCTTCCTGACGAAATCTATGCCATCCAAAAAGATATTTTGCTAAACATAGCTTCCAAGGAATCGTGCATTATCGTGGGCCGCACAGGTTTCCACATCTTCAAAGACCATCCGAACGTGGTGCGCGTGCTGCTGATTGCCGACTACGAAGCCCGCGTGAATCATGTCAGCGAGAAACACGGAATCACCAAGATGAACGCGAGAAAACGCATTGCAATCGTTGATAAGGAACGCGAAGATTACACGCTGAAATATGCCGGAGTGTCGCGTTACGACGCACGCAACTACGACTTCGTGCTCAACGTCACCAACATCCCAGGATACCACGTGGCAGCATTCCTCGCCCAAAACGTCAGGATGAAGTTCTTGAAGAACTTATAATTTTTTCTTGCTTTTTTAAAAAATTTTGTAATTTTGTAGCTTGATTTAATTGTATAATTATGGCTACACGTTTACAAAATCTTAAGAGACTTGCGATATTCGTCGCAATGCTTGTTATTTCATTGAGCGTCAACGCACAAACATGGTATATCTATGGTGAATACACTTGGAGCGCACCACATCCGGTCGGCACATTCCACGAGCATCATTATCAGGGCGAGGCGGTGACTATTGGCGGTGTGGAATACACCACCATCTATGTTGACAGCGAGGTTAACGGCAATTATCTTGATGGCGCATACCGCAATGACGACAATCAGGTTTTTTACTGCAAATGGAATGGTTCGTCATACGACGATGAGGTCCTTCTCTACGACTATGACCTTGAAGTTGGTGATTTCTTCCACGATGACGACGACCACCCGATGCAAGTGACGGAAGTCACAACAATCACTGACCTTAACGGCGTTTCAAGAAAGAAAATCACATTCTCTTTTATAGGTCTTACAGACGTTTCGGAATTCTGGATTGAAGGCGTTGGCAGCAACAGAGGCTTTATGCACGTGGGACAATGGGAAGCCGATCACGACAGCGAAGGAGAGATGTATCATCTGCTCTGCTATCATGAAGATAACAACGTGATTTTCGTCAACCCGGAATATAACGACTGCGACATGCCTTACGCCGTTGAAGACAACAGTAAAGACACTAACGTCAGCATCTATCCAAATCCTGCAAAAGATGTCATCAAGATATTGAATGACAAGGACTTAAACATTACAAACATCGAAATCTTGGATCTGACAGGCCGCACTGTCCTGAGCACCGACAAATCATCTGGCATCAACATCTCAGAACTCCCGGAAGGTCAGTATTTCGTGAAGATTTACGGCACAACGACCATAGTGAGGAAATTGTTCATCACAAAATAAAACGACATGCAGAAACTCTGGCGTTTCATAACATCGCTGCTGTTCATAATCACCTTGATTATCACCGCTTTTGAGTTTTACAGATGCGCTCAGTCGGTCTATAACTCATTCATTGTCAAAGAGTATCAAGGTTATTTATGGCTCGGCATCGGCATGGTGGCTTTTATCATCATCGCTGCCATTTTCTTCAGGAAAAACCTCGACATCATGCAGACTATGACGCATGAAGGCGCCCACATGCTAGTCGGAGGACTCTTCCTGCGCAAGAAAATCTACGAATTCAACGCGAAATCATCGGAGACACTGACACAAAACGACAACACTCTCGGCTTTGTCTCGTCAAACGCCCAAAGTGCCAATATTTTCTCGACATTGGCGCCATACATGTTGCCATACATCACCTTCGCGATGGTGTTTTTCCGCCTGATGATTAAAAACGAGTGTCTCCCGATTATCGACTTCATCATCGGATTTACCCTGATGTTCCATTTCACCTGCTGGAAAAAGGACATGCGCACCGACCAAAGCGACATTCAGCGCTGCGGAGTGTTCCGCTCGTACCTTTTCATCTGGACCTTCATCTTCTTCAACCTCGCGATAATCCTTTATTCGCTTGGCGGAGGCATGACAGAGCCGGTCAACATCATACAAGCCAACGTCGAATGGTTCAGCCAGGCTTGGATCGACATAAAATGGTTAATTTCTTTAGTCTAAAATAAATTTTAATGATATGAAATTCAAAACATTAACAATGGCATTAGCTATGACGGCAGCACTTTTCAGCTGTGGCGAAAAGACAAACGAGAAATCATGCTGCACAGAGAATTACGAAGCACTTGCAAATCAATATGCAGAAGTGACTTTGACAACCGACATCAGCCATCTCTCTGAGAATGAAGTTCAGATGCTTGACCTGCTCTTCCAAGCCGGTAAGATCATGGACGACATCTACTGGACAGAGAACCTCGGTGGCGACAAAGACGAGTTTTTGAGCAAAATCGAAGACCCGAACGCACGTAAATACGCGGAAATCAACTACGGTCCATGGGATCAGCTCGACAACCGCCGTGTCTTCATCCCTGGATACGGTCCAAAGCCTGAAGGCGCAGGTTTTTATCCTACCGACATGACAAAAGAAGAGTTTGAAGCTTGGGAAAACCCAGATAAGACAAGTCAGTACACACTTGTTCGCCGTTATGCTGACGGCAGTCTGCACGCCATCTGGTATCACGAGGCTTACGCACAGCAAATCAACAAGGCAGCCGACCTGCTCATGAGAGCATCGGAACTCGCAGCCGACAAAGAGTTTGCTAATTATCTGAAACTCAGAGCACAAGCTCTCCTCACCGACGATTATTACTATTCAGACATGGCTTGGATGGACGTCCGCAACAACAATGTCGACTTCGTCGTTGGACCTATCGAGAACTACACCGACGGACTGTTTGGCTACAAAGCCGCTCATGAGTCATTCATTTTGATTAAAGATCAGGAATGGACAGCAAAACTTTCACGTTATGTGAAGCTGTTGCCTAAACTTCAGACACAATTGCCTGTCGAAGACAAATACAAACAAGAGAAACCAGGTAGCGACGCTGACCTCGCGGCATACGACGTGGTGTTCTACGGTGGCGACTGCAACATGGCATCGAAGACCATCGCCATCAACCTGCCTAACGACGAGAGAGTGCAGCTGCAGAAAGGCACCCGCAAGCTTCAGCTGAAGAACGCCATGGCGGCAAAATTCGACAAGATTGTCGTCCCGATTTCTAATGTCTTGGTCGCTCCAGAGGCACGCCAGAGCATCAAGTTCGACGCCTTCTTCGCCAACGTGATGTTCCACGAGGTGGCTCACGGTCTGGGCATCAAGAACACACTCGATGGCAGCGGCACAGTGCGTCACGCATTGAAAGAGCAGTATTCAGCTATCGAAGAGGCTAAGGCCGACATCCTCGGTTTGTTCCTCGTCACCAAGCTCAGTGAGATGGGCGAATATACCAACACAACTTTGGAAGAAAACTACACCACCTTTATGGCTGGCATCTTCCGTTCGGTACGTTTCGGAGCAGCATCAGCTCACGGCAAGGCTAACATGATAGAATTCAATTACTTATCAAAAGAAGGTGCATTCACACGCGACGAAAACGGCTTGTACAACATCGACTTCCCGAAGATGAAGCTCGCAGTCGAGAAACTCGGTGGCGCCATCCTCACAGCACAGGGCAACGGCGACTATGAATACGTGAAGAACTGGATCGCAACTGACGGCGTCATCAAACCTGAGCTCCAGGCTGACCTCGACAAGCTCGCTGGAAGCGGCATCCCGAAGGATATCGTTTACAATATGGGAATGGAATATCTGAAGAAATAAGATTCCTCACTCCGTTCGGAATGACAGTGCATTATCATTCCGAGCATAAAGTGCGAGGAAACTCGAATAAAGACAAATTTTTAAAATCAAATTAAATAAAAATGAAAAAATTATCAGTATTCTTTGCCATCATCTTTGGTATGATGGGCATCGTGCGCGCTGACGAAGGCATGTGGTTGCCAATGTTCGTCGAGCGTTTGAATTATGTTGACATGCAGAAAATGGGTCTCCAGCTGACACCAGAGGAGCTCTACAGCATCAACAACAGCAGCTTGAAAGACGCTATCGTCGGTCTTTCAAACGGTGCTAAACCACGCGGTTTCTTCTGCACAGGCGAGATCGTTTCTAAGAACAGCTTGCTCTTCACCAACCATCACTGCGGCTACAGCTCAATAGCAGCCCTCTCGACAGTGGAGCATGACTACCTCAACGAAGGCTTCGCAGCTAAGAATTTCAGCGAAGAGCTTCCTGCTGAAGGCGTTTCAGCATCATTCCTCGTAAGAATGGAAGATGTGACAGCCGAAATCCTCGGCGTCGTGACCGACGACATGGATTACATGGCAAGACAGAAAGCCATCAACGCTAAGATCAAAGAATTGGAAGAAGCAGCATCAGAAGACGGCAAACTCAACCCAGTCATCAAAGGTTTCTTTGAGGGTAACGAGTATTACATGTTCGTTTACAAGACCTACACCGACGTGCGTCTCGTGTTCACAGCAGCACAGTCAATCGGCAAGTTCGGCGGCGACACCGACAACTGGATGTGGCCTCGTCACACTGGCGACTTCAGCGTGTTCCGCGTCTACGCTGACGAAAACGGCGAACCAGCTGAGTATTCAGAGAACAACAAGCCTCTCACTCCTAAGTACAACCTCCCAGTGAGCCTCGACGGCGTCCAGCCAGATGACTTCACAATGATTTGGGGCTTCCCAGGTTCAACAGAACGTTACATGTCATCATACGGCATTAACTACAACGTTGACGTGTTTTATCCTATCGTCTACGAAGTGTTCAAAGCCGAGACAGACGTTATGGACGAATATATGAAGATTGACAAGGCTGTCAACATCGCTTACGCTGACAACAAAGCTGGTTTGGCAAACACATGGAAGAACTTCGAAGGCCAGATCACAATGCTCCGCAAGAATAAAGTCGCTGAGCGCAAAGCCGCTCTTGAGGCAGACTTCACAGCATGGGTCAACGCTGACGAAGACCGCAAAGCTGAATACGGCGAGGTACTCGAGACACTCGATGTTATGTACGCACAGATGAGCGAAGCAGCAAGAACACTGTTCTACCCTAACTTCACAGCACAGCTCAACCCAGTTGCAACAGCATCAGAGTTTATGCAGTTTGTCGAGGTTTCAACAAGCAAAGATTCTACAAAAGACGACAAGAAGGCAGCTGTTGAATCACTCAAGGAAATCGATGTCGATGCAATGTTCAAAGACCTCGACCCACGCGTTGAAAAAGGCATGTTCGTGGCAGTTATGAACATCTACGGCAGCAAGTTCACCACAGAAGAGCTTCCAGAATCATTACAGAAGCTCCTGAAGAAAGCTAAAGGCGACTGGACAGAATTGGCAAACTACATCTATGACAACTCTATCTTCAGCACTCCTGAGTCAGTGAAGGCATTCATCGAGAAGCCAAACGCAAAGAAAGCTGAAAAAGACCCTGCTTTCGTCACATACAAAGCTATGATTGAGCAGATCATGTCAATCGCTCCTGCTTACAGAATAGCAAACATCGCTATCCAAGAGGCTAATCACGAGTTCGTGAAAGGACTCCGCGAGTTCTACGCTGAGACACAGCCTGACAAGGTTCTCTATCCAGATGCAAACTCAACAATGAGAATGAGCTACGGCTCAGTGAAAGACTACAGCCCAGCTGACGCTATCACTTACGACTATGTCTGCACCGCCAACGGTATCCTCGAGAAATACATCCCTGGTGACTTCGAGTTCGACGCTCCACAGCGCCTCCTCGACCTCATCGAGATGAAGGACTACGGTCAGTATGCTGACGACAATGGCGAGCTCATCACCTGCTTCTTGTCGACCAACGACATCACAGGCGGTAACTCAGGCAGCCCTATCATGAACGGCAAGGGCGAACTCATCGGTCTCGCCTTCGACGGCAACTGGGAAGCTATGAGTGGCGACGTCAACTTCGAGCCTAAACTCCAGCGCACAATCAACGTCGACATCCGTTACGTGCTCTTCATCATCGACAAGGTGTACGGAGCAACTAACCTCATCGACGAGCTCGACATCCACAAGGCAATGCCAGAGCCGATAAGAGTTGAAGAGGAATAATAGACTTTATACGTCATTTCGAGCGTAACGAAGTGAAGTCGAGAAATCTCCCGCTGACAGTGTAATTGCACTTTTGCGGGAGATTTCTCCATTTCGCTCCATTTCATTACGCTTCAGTCGAAATGACGTTGTTTTTTATCAAAATTTTGTGAAATCATAAAAAATTCCTATATTTGCAGTTTAAATTCATTCTGAAAATGAAGAGATTAACTGCGATATTATTTTTACTTTTCTTATCCCTTAGCGCGATGGCTCAGCTTGAGGTGAAGCCTGATTCCTTCAAAGAGGTCGTGGGGTTTATAAATATCAATTTGGAGAAGTATTCCGATGACAACGATGTGCCCTATGCCGTGATAAAGGTTAAAACCGAAAACATCAACGACAAACAGCGTCGAGAGCTGCTTTTCCAAGGCGATGCAGCCACTTTCATCGAGTGTGAATATAAAGTTGGTGAGGTGTGGGTTTATCTCACCTACAAAGCCACATATCTCAAAATATCGCATCCTGACCTGAGCTCGACTGAGTTCTGGTTCCCATTCGACATGGAGCCGAAGAAAGGCTACGAGCTGACACTTGTCAACAATGCAAAGCTCAGCGATGAAGAGCTTTTGGAACGAATGAGAAAGCTCGAGGAGGCGTTGCAGAATCAACAAAACCAACCGGAACCACAGATTGTCTATGTGGAAAAACCTGTAGAGCCCAAGAACGAAGTTGCTGAACTGCCGAAAAGACCATACACACCACGTTACAGCTTCATCATTGCCAACGCTTCGATAAACACCTATGGCAAACCGGCGTTCGGTGTCACACTCGGAGACATGCGCAAAGTCGGTGTTTTCGCTACCGCAATGACCAACTTCAGAATCGAAAAAATGGGATTTGAAGGGAAGTTCGAACATGCCAACAGCGACCAGATACAAGCACTGATTGACAAAACAGGATATAACTCAAAAACCGATTATATGTCTTATTCGGTCATTTTCGGTGTGATTTTCAGAGCCTATGGTCCGATAAATGTAAAAATTGGAGGCGGTTACAGCAGCAACTCTATGTTTGTCACTTTAAGCTACAACAATAATTACAGTAGTACATATTGGGTAAGTGACGTCAGCTCGTATGGTTTCGGTGGCTTGATAGGCGTGCAGGCACATTTAGGCAATTTGATCATCTCACTTGATGGCGCCACCACTAACTTCAAGATTTTTGAAACCCGATTAGGAATAGGATTTGGAATGAAAGGGAAAAAATGATTATGAAAAAGTTAGCAAAGATATTAGCATTATTGTTTGCCATTGTGATAATCGCAACAGGCTGCAAGAAGTTGCCAGAGTTTACTCAAGGAAGTAGCAGTAGCGGTGGTAATACACCTACGACTGGCGGCACACTTTATTATCACATGAATGGCGACCCGGAAATCACCAGCAGTTCTATCAGTATATCTGCAAAATACGGTAGTGATGGCGAGATAACTGGAATGTGGCTGTTGGTTAGTGAGAAAGCCGACATGCCTGCAGGTTATACGCAGTATGCGGAAATACAAATGAATTATCCGGAATTTTCAGTAACGCTTTCTGGTCTTAATCCCGACACCCATTATTTTTGGTGTATAAATTACCTTGAAAACGACAATTCATACGTGACTGATCCTGTGGAATTTACGACGGCGGAAAGCCTTCCATATTCAGAGCTTGTTTTAGGAAGATGGAAAACGTCAGATGGCGGTCATTATGAGGTTTATAATAGCGACGGCACAGGTAAAATGTGGAATCCTGCAGAAGGTGTGTCCGAAGACGAAGCCGACACTTTCGATTGGAGTATCGACGGCAACAAACTAACACAAATCATTCATTTCATATCGGGAGGAGGTGTCGTCCCTCAATATTGTAACATTATTACATTAAACGAAACATCATTTGTGTATAACAATGAAGGTTGGAGAGCTGAATACACGCTAACAAGAGTTCTTGAATAAATTATTTGAGATTCCTCGCCTTTGGCTCGGAATGACAGGGTCTTTTTAATTGACATTGAGGCGCGGCTTGTCGGGAACTGCTGAATTTGCAGGAACCTGCAAGCCGCGCCATATTGTTTCCATCTTGGTTCCTGTCATTTCGAGCGGAACGAAGTGAAGCGAGGAATCTCATAAGAAAATAAGAAAAAAGTTCCTTAATATCAATATTTTTATTACCTTTGTAGCCTGATAAAATGTCAGCAGTATAATAATTTCAAATCATGAAAAAATTTATCGCAATCCTCTTCGTTTTCACGTTGTTTTTTGCAAAAGCTCAGACTCCTGGCGAAAACATCAATGTCACACATTATGAGATTCATCTGAATAATTTTGATTTCAATAATCATACGCTGCAGGCGCAGACCATTGTGACGTTGACAGCTGTCAATACAACAAGCACCATTGCATTAGAGCTTAAATCATTGACCGTAAGCGCAGTGACAGCGACAGGTGCAAACGTCAGCAGTTTCGCTCAAAACGGCGACGTGCTAACAATAAACCTCGCATCACCATTGTCGCCTAACGCATTGGCGTCATTCACAATCACTTACGGTGGCAACACCTTCAACGAGAGCTGGGGCGGCATCATGTGGACCAACGGCTACGTATGCAATATGGGCGTGGGATTCGAGTCGATACCGCATAACCTCGGCAAATGCTGGTTCCCATGCGTCGATAACTTCACCGACAAGGCAACCTACGACGTTTATGTCACCGTGCCTACAGAGATGACTGCCGTTTGTGGCGGCAATCTCGAAAGCAACACCGACAACGGTGACGGCACCCATACCGTGCACTACAATGTGCCTCAAGAGATTGCGACATATCACATCTCGTTTGTGGCAGGAAACTATGTTGAGTGGACCGACATCTACAACGGCATGAACGGCGACATCCCGATTACAGTTTATGTCAAGCCAAGCCAGATCAACAACGTGCCAGGCACTTTTGTACATGTGAAAGACATTGCCAACTTCTACGAAAACTGCTTTGGCCCCTACCCTTTCAACCGCATCGGATATGCAGTTACAAGCGTGGGCTGCATGGAACATGTCGATAATATCGGCATCACCAGCGGCGTCGTGACAGGCAACACCACTCAGGAGGAATATGTGGCTCACGAGATGTCGCACATGTGGTTCGGCAACAAGGTGACATGCGCCACTGCTGAAGAGATGTGGCTCAACGAAGGCTTCGCTCAGTTCTGCGGAGTGTTTTACCGTTCGGAAATTTATGGTGAAGACGACTTCCAGCAGGCGATGAACTCAAAGATCAACACCATCACCACATGGTGTAAGAGCGAAAGCAACTGGATTCCGCTGAATAACGTGCCGCAAACCATGACATACGACAACAGTGCCGTTTATAACCGTGGCGCCGTCGTCGTCAACACCTTGATGAACTACCTGGGCAGAGAGACCTTCTTGGAAGGACTGCGCAGCTACCTCAACACCTACAACTACAGCGCAGCCTCATCAGAACAGCTCCGCGACGCGCTCACAGCAGCCACTGGTATCGACATGAACGGATTCTTCGACACCTACGTGTTCACCGCAGGCATGCCGCATTATGGCGTTGACCTCATTAACGTCACACCAAACGGAAACCAATACAATGCCACCGTCAGGATGAGTTACCAACACTACGGTCCTGAGCACGTTGGTCAAAACAATCGTGTGGAAGTCACATTCATCGATAACGCAGGTCAGCTGCAGACAGAGTTGGTCAACTGGGACGGCGAGGAAGAGAATAAGACCGTCACGCTCAACATCAATCCAATAGCAGCATTTGCTGATTATTACAACCATTTCCTTGATGCTAAATTCGACAAAAACATGACAGCCACTGCCCCTGGCAACACAGGAATAAACCAGCAACTCACCATCACAGTCAACAGCGTCGCCGACTCTGTGATGCTTCGTGGCGAAGAGCATTATGTGGCGCCTGACAACAATCCTAATATCCCTGGATTGACACTATCAACCAAACATTATTGGAATGTATTGAGACTGGACTTTGGTGAAGCGGATGTCTCTGGAAAATTCACTTTCTCCAACAATTCCAACATGGATGGCGACATCATCCACAGCGAAAACGACTCAGCGGTGCTGCTCTATCGCGCCAATATCAACGACACATGGCACTCTATCCCTTACACACAGCAAGGCACTTGGAAATTAGGATTTTTCACTGTCAGTGACCTTCCAACGGGACAATACACCATCGGTGCCATCGACAAAACCCAACTCGGTTTGAATGAAATCAACGACGAAAAACAACTTATTCTCGCACCGAATCCGACAGGTAATCTTGTCAAGATCAGCACAAAGGCAAAAAACTCAGAGATATTTATAATCAACGGTTTAGGACAGACTATCAACACTTTTCCGATCTCAGACAGCGAGATAACCGTGTCTGTCGAAGCGTTTCCGGCAGGCGTTTATTACGTAAATCTTCTTGACGAGAAGAAAAATATCATTTCGACAGAAAAATTGGTCAAGAGATAAGTTTTTTTCGTAATTTTGCACTCGAATTCGAGTTTAATTTTTATTTATAAATAACGTTATTCTATTATGAATCCAACTCATATTGAACACATTGGAATTGCTGTCACAAGCTTAGACGAGTCGATTCCAGTTTTCGAGAAAATGCTCGGAACAAAATGCTACGCCATCGAAGAAGTTAAAGATCAGAAGGTGAAGACCGCATTCTTCAAAGTCGGTCAGACCAAGATTGAGCTTCTTGAGCCAACATCACCTGAGAGCACCATCGCTGCTTTCATCGAGAAAAACAACGGCAAGGGCGGCATGCACCACATCGCATTTGCAGTGGAAGGCATTGAGAATCAGTTAGCTGAGGCTAAGGCTGCAGGTTTCCGTCTCATCGACGAGACTCCACGCGGTGGCGCTGAAGGCTTGACAATCGCTTTCCTGCATCCAAAATCAACAGGCAGTGTCCTCACAGAACTTTGCGAAAATAAAAACAAATAATAAAAATCTTAGAAAATGTTAATCGAACAGAAAATTCAGGAATTGTTGGACAAGCGCGCTCTCGCACGTCTCGGTGGCGGTGAGAAAGGTATCGCTAAACAACATGAAAAAGGAAAGTACACCGCTCGTGAGCGCATCGCCATGTTGCTCGACGAAGGTAGCTTTGAAGAATTCGACATGTTCCTCACACACCGCACCACAGACTTCGGTCTTGAGAAGCAGGTGTATCTCGGTGACGGCGTCGTGACAGGCTACGGCACCATCGACGGACGTCTCGTCTACGTGTATTCACAGGACTTCACAGTGCTCGGCGGCTCATTGTCAGAGACCATGTCAAAGAAGATATGCAAGGTGATGGATCAGGCTATGAAAGTCGGTGCTCCTATCATCGGTATCAACGACTCTGGCGGCGCACGTATCCAGGAAGGTTCACGCTCATTGGCAGGTTTCGCTGAGATTTTCCAGCGTAACATCAACGCTTCAGGCGTGGTGCCACAGATCAGCGCTATCTTCGGACCATGCGCAGGCGGCGCAGTGTATTCACCGGCATTGACAGACTTCATCCTCATGACCGAGCAGAACAGCTACATGTTCCTCACAGGTCCTAAGGTAGTGAAGACAGTAACGGGTGAAGACGTCAGCGTTGACCAGCTCGGTGGAGCTTTGGTGCACAACCAGAAATCAGGCGTCAGCCAGTTCATGGCAAAAACAGAAGAAGAAGGTCTCGCAATGATTCGCGACCTCATCTCATACTTGCCACAGAACAACCTCGAAGAGGCTCCGCGCATCGAATGCAACGACCCTATCGACCGTAAGGAAGACGCTCTCAACGCCATCATCCCTGACAATCCTAACAAGCCATACGACATGAAGCAGATCATCCACACCATAGTGGATAACGGCGAGTTCCTCGAGGTTGCAAAAGACTTCGCGAAGAACCTCATCGTCGGCTTCGCACGTTTCGACGGCAAACCTGTCGGTATCGTGGCAAACAACCCTGCTTTCTTGGCTGGTGTTCTCGACATCAACTCATCACGTAAGGGTGCTCGTTTCGTCCGCTTCTGCGACGCTTTCAACATCCCGATCGTGACATTGGTCGACGTCCCTGGCTTCTTGCCTGGCACAGTGCAGGAATACGGCGGTGTCATCACTCACGGCGCCAAGATGCTGTTCGCTTACGGCGAGGCTACAGTGCCAAAGGTCACCATCACAATCCGCAAGTCATACGGTGGTTCACACCTCGTCATGGGTTGCAAGCAGCTCCGCGCTGACATCAACTACGCATGGCCAACAGCAGAAATCGCCGTTATGGGTCCTTCAGGCGCTGTCGAGATCCTCAACGGTAAGGAAATCGCAGGCATCGAAAACGCTGAAGAAAAGACCGAGTTCATCGCAAAGAAAGAGAAGGAATACCGCGACAAGTTCGCAAATCCTTACGACTCAGCGAAATACGGCTACATCGACGATGTCATCGAGCCACGCAACACACGTTTCCGCGTCATCAGAGCTCTGCAGGCACTTGAGACAAAGAAAGACGTCAACCCACCTAAGAAACATTGCAATATTCCATTGTAATCTAAAATTTGATTGAATATGAATATGTTATCAATATTATTATCAGCTGTTAGAGAGCCTATTGCGACTCACGACTGGGTTGTCACCATTGGTGGTTTTCTCATCGTGATTATGGCATTGGTCGTTCTTTTCTGCATCTTCACAGGGTTCTCGAAGCTTGTGAACCACGACTTCAAGAAAGCCAAGAAGGAGAAGAAAGCCAATGTGGCTCCGAACACTTCAACAGCAGCGGGCTGGAAGGTCGACGAAGACCTCGCAGTGGTCATCGGACTCGCTCTGGCATTGTCGAAAGACGTGCACGACGAGGAGTCAGGCTTTGTGACCATCAAGAGAGTCGAGCGCCGCTATTCCCCATGGAGCTCGAAGATTTACGGATTAAATGGTTTAATTAGAAAGAATTACTAAGCAATGAAGAAATTTAAATTCACAGTCAACGGAAAAGAGTACGAAGTCGAAGTGAAAAGCTACGAAGGCGAAAACGCCGAAGTCATCGTCGACGGCACTCAATATAAAGTAACAGTCCAGCGTGAAGAGGAAGAGGTCCCGACCTTTGTCGCTCCTAAGCGTCAGGCTCCGAAGCCGGCAGCTGCTCCTAAACAAGAGACCGCTCAAGCCACATCGGCACCTGCCGACGGCTACAAGTCATTGGCACCGCTTCCGGGCACCGTCATGCAGATCTACGTCAAC
The DNA here is from genome assembly GCA_905234275.1 of uncultured Bacteroidales bacterium. GTDB lineage: Bacteria > Bacteroidota > Bacteroidia > Bacteroidales > F082 > Limimorpha. The sequence continues at coordinate 42,468 of CAJOHD010000003.1, forward strand.
GTGGGCGACGTCGTGAAACGCGGCGACAAACTCATGATGTACGAAGCCATGAAGATGGAAAACAACTTCCTCGCTGAGGTTGACGGAACAATCAAAGAAATTAAAGTCAGAGTGGGCGACAATATCCTGCAAGGCGCTGTTTTATTTGTAATTGGCTAATTATGAAAAAGAGATTCAACGTTAAAAAGAAAGCTCTGCTCATTTTCGCGTTGATCGCCATCCTGTTCGTTCTACACGGCATCATGACATCAAGCCCTGCGATGGCTGAACACGTGTTCAGCGCTTCACAGGATGTGAATACAGAGCTCGTGGCCAGTCCACAAATCGACGAGGCCGAATCGACGAGCCATATCGGTGCGGGACTGTATTCGTTCTGGCAGTTCACCGGCTTCCGTAACTGCACACGAGGCAACCTCATCATGATTCTGGTCGCCTTCGTGTTTATCTTCCTCGCTGTCAAATACGACTTCGAGCCTATGCTGCTCATCCCTATCGGTGTGGGTATCATAGTGGGTAACATCCCATTCATTCAAGACTCGTATACCTTTGATTTACAAGGCGCTTTGGCAGCACTCTCGAAGATTGAGATTCAAGGTAACTCGACTTTTGACCTCACCGAGGCTCAGAAGTTCTTCGTAGGACTGTTTGCCGGACAAGATACCATGAACTGCCAGCAGGCTCTGGATCACTTCCACAGCATGAGTCCTGACCAGCTAGCGGCATTCCTGCCAGCCGGCATGGATCCTACAGCACCTAACACAGCCAAGTTCTTCGACGGCCTCATCAGCCAGGTGTTCAACATGAACATCCAGACCGGTGTCTATCAGAAAGGCTCAGTGTTGAACTATCTGTATTTCGGCGTGCGTCAGGGCATCTATCCTCCATTGATTTTCTTGGGTATCGGTGCTATGACCGACTTCTCATCGTTGATTTCACAGCCACGTCTGATGATCCTCGGTGCCGCCGCTCAGCTCGGCGTGTTCATCACCTTCATCAGCGCACGCGCTCTCGGTTTCGACCCACATGAGGCGGCGGCTATCGGTATCATCGGTGGTGCTGACGGTCCTACCGCTATCTTCATCTCGACAAAGATGGCTCCACATCTCCTCGGTGCAATCGCTATCGCGGCATATTCTTACATGGCCTTGGTGCCTGTCATCCAGCCGCCTATCATGCGTTTGCTCACCACCAAGGAAGAGCGTCTCATCAAGATGAGAGAGCCTCGTGCAGTGGGTAAGACTGAAAAGGTCATCTTCCCTATCGTCGGTCTGTTGCTCACCACCTTCATCAGCCCTTCAGCACTTCCACTTCTGGGTATGCTGTTCTTCGGTAACCTGTTGAAGGAAAGCGGAGTGACCAAACGTCTCGCCAACACTGCAGCCAACCCGCTCATCGACATCGTGACCATCTTGTTGGGTCTCACCGTCGGTGCTTCCACACAGGCTGACGTGTTCCTGACCACCGACTCACTCATCATCTTCGCTTTGGGTGCCTGCTCATTCGCTGTCGCTACATTCGGTGGCGTGTGCGGCGCCAAGTTGATGAACGTCTTCTGCAAGGAAGGCAACAAGATCAACCCTCTCATCGGTAACGCTGGCGTGTCGGCAGTGCCTGACGCAGCACGTGTTTCCGAAGTCGAAGGTCAGAAATACGACCCATCGAACCACCTCCTCATGCATGCCATGGCACCAAACGTAGCAGGTGTTATCGGCTCTGCAGTGGCAGCTGGTATCCTTATGAGTTTCATTGGAATTTAATTAAGTCACTAGTCGTTAGTCTTTAGTCGCTAGTTATTAGTACTAAAGACTAACGACTAAAAACTAACGACTAAAATGTTATTAATCGGTATCGCCGGCGGTTCGGGTTCCGGCAAGACAACAGTGGTCAAGAAACTGATTGAGGCACTCCCTGAGGACTCGATCAGCGTGGTGTCGCAGGACGCCTATTATTGGGACAACGGCAACCTCTCGCCTGAGGCAAAGAAAGAGATCAACTTCGACCACCCGGATGCCATCGAATGGGATTTGTTGGTGAAGCATCTCGACATGTTGAAGGAAGGCAAGACCATCCCGATGCCCATCTACACCTATGTTACTTGTGCCCGTTCGCAGGAAGTCATCCCTGTGAAGCCGACAGAGGTAGTCATTGTGGAAGGCATCCTCATCATGACATGCCCTGAGCTGGTGAAACGCTTGGACATCAAGATTTTTGTCGATACCGATGGTGACGACCGACTGATGCGCATCATCAAGCGCGACATCGAAGAACGTGGAAGAACCGTTTCCGACGTGTTGCGCCATTACGAGACATTCGTAAAGCCGATGCATAATCAGTTCATCGAGCCGACCAAACGTCTGGCTGATATCATCATCCCGCAAGGAGGCTCAAATCAGGTGGCAATAGACATCATGGCGAGCCGCATCAGGATGCAGCTGAACCAGATGAAAAAAGAAGGGCTTTAAAAATTTTTTTTATCTTTGCAACATGAAAAGGCTGTTACCTTACTTGATTGTTGCATTGCTTCTTGTCTCCTGCGGCAAGATAGTTGAGGTTATTGAGCCGCCTATCTCTTTTGACGACACCCTTTTGCGCATCGACAGCCTGATGCAGCACGATGCCTACTCGGCGCTGCAAATGCTGCTGTCATTCCGAGCAGATTCCGTCATTTCGACCGAAGCCACACCTTCCACCGTCATTTCGACCGAAGCGAAGCGTAGTGGAGAAATCTCCTGCCATTATCAATCCATTCTCCTCTCCGAAGCCCTCTACAAAACCTACAATGTTCAGTCAAATCGCACCGAATTGCAAGCCGCAATGCACTGTTTCGACAGCCTCGCAGTGCGATATCCTGACAATGATGATTTTATAATGCTCGCCGCCCGCTCGCATTATATGAACGGCGTTGGGTTTTATGAAAATGACAGCATTGTTGAGGCGTGCCAGGAATATCTGCATACTTTGGAGATAATGGAAGAACATTTTGATGTTGACAAACTGACAGGTTTTAGGGCTAAGTTCATGGCGTTGACATATAACAGACTCGTTGATTTATTTTCTGATAATTATATGATGGAACCTGCAATTTATTGTGGGGGAAAAGCTTTGTATTTTTGCACGATTGAACCTACTTCAAAATATGGAATTGCCAATTCTCTCTATCAAATCGGCAATATTTATGACATGTCGAACAATATCGACAGTGCTTTTTACTATTACAACTTAGCATTGGAAGCTTTGCCGGATGACAATAATTTTGTTTATAGAAACATTATGTCAAATTTAGCTCTGCTTAATTATTCTTCCGGACTTGGAGCTGAATCTTCTCTTTACGACTTAAAACAAGTTTTAGAACAGACTGACGACATAGATGAAAAAACAATGCGGAATCTAGGTATCGGTTATATTTTTAACAAAGAGGGAGTTTGTGATTCAGCGGTTTTGTATTTGAACAATGTGTTTGAGAATAATACCAATTTGGCCAAACAAATACAAGCTGCGGATTTTTTGAGGACTATATATCAAAATAACGGAGACACTAATTTAGCCAGTAAATACTCAGAATTCCTTGCTGAACACACTCTTTTAAAGTATCACAACATAAAAGATGCCTCAAGCCTCAATGACTTATTTTATAATTTTTTAAAGGAGCAAAATGACAAAAAGCATAATCATTTCACAAAAGAAATGAATCTGCCTGTTTTTATAATATCGTTTGTAATCATAATCGCAATCACAATTGCATTGAGGTTCGGCCACAGAACAAAATTGAAAACCAAAGAAGACTTGTTCAAATATAAAATGGCAGAAACAAGTCAAAAGCATACATTGGAGAAGGACAAACTGTTGGATGATATTGCACATTATAAGAAGCAGATAAAGTCAAAAGCTAATCGGGAAACGAATATCGAAAAATTATCCCATTTACTTAAAGAACCTATATGTAATTCAATAATCTCAGCTTGTCAAAACCATAATATCAAACGGTCATCAAAAGCAAACGATTATCCTGAACTAATACTTTCGGAAAAACAGCTTCAGGAATTATCTGACATACTTTCAAAGTATTTTTGTCATTTTGATGAAAATTTGGAAAAACTTGGGATGAAACCTCAGCAGATTCTGATTGACGTATGCCATATGTATCTTCTCGGATTGAACAAGCAACAGATTGCAATACTTTTGAACAAAGATTATTCATCAATAGTGAGATATGAAAAAACACTGAAAACTGTTTTTAAAACCGACAAAATAAAATCATATATCAGGCATTTAGCCATAAATGATTGATATACAGCCTTTTATAGTGCAACTTTTTGCAACCGTTTTTTTTGCTTTATTAACATTTTTTTGCTATATATTTGCATAGTTAATATCAAATTTATTTACTATGAGACGATTTGTGTTATTATTTTTAATGGTTGGTGCAACTCTATCTGTCACATTTTGCTATGCAAATAAAATTGAGGGATCAATGCAAGATGGTGATATACCTATGATAGTAAAAAAAGGTATGAATGGCGCCGACAGATCCTCTTCTATTTCCGCATCAATTAATGGACACTCTTTAACCATGGTTTTCACCGAGAATCTCGGGCAGGTAGCTGTTGAGGTGTCGTTCGTTGGAGGTGGCGAGGTTGAAACCACTTCTCTATATACTCCATCCGGAGTAATCATCTACATTCCATACGCTGGAAGTTATATCGTAACATTCACTTTGCCTAACGGGGATGAATATTACGGAGAGTTCGAGGTGACTGACTAAGTAAAAATCTAAACAAAACAAAAAAATTTAATCATGAAAAAGTTAGCTACATTATTAATTGGAGTTGCAATTATGCTCGGATTGAGCCAATGCAAGAAAAATGACATCGCCAAGCACAATGATGAAATCATCAGTTCTGTAAAAGCCATTCAACAAGGGCCCGATATTGAAAGAATCCTAAATTTCAACAATGCGGTTCAAGCCCATCGACAGAATCCTGATTTGAGAACTCGTGAAATTGTCGACATTGAAGAAGCTGCTAACAATATCGCCGATCTTTTTAACGTTACTTACACTGAGCCGATGGCATACTACGCCACTACAGAAAGCCATCAGTTCAGCATCAATGTGCCGCTCACAGCAGAAGGGAAGGTACTTGTTGACGACGAAGTTGCTGCTTATGAGCAGGCAGTTGCTGAAGCTCGCGAAGCCTATCATGGCAGTGCACTTGCCGACAAAGGTTATAGACGCCTTATGGTAACCTTTGAAATGCAAAGAGACGGCGAAGTATGTTTGAATTTTGATGGTAGCTACGGTGAAAGAGGAACAACTCCACCTAACCCGCAGCCTCATGTTGATGGTCCTTTTTCAGTAGGAGATGATTGGCACTACAAAGATGGTATGGGCAGTTGCGATGGATTGCGTCCAGGAGGCGCCGACAAGGTTTTGCAAGACACAATTATGGAAGAGGTTCGTTCCTTATGGCCAGCCGACCCCAATGGTTGTAGGGGATTCTTTACGAGCTACGAAACTCATGAGTTTTCCCCTTTGTTAGGGTACACTGGGATTTTCTACAACATTGATCCTAATGAAACATGCATCGAATGGCAGTATATGAACGATTATCTTGTTGGCGAAAGAAGAAACATTTTTCAGGTAGTGCCACAAGAATATGGTATCAATCTTAATGGTAATCCGATGCAACAATATCAGTATTTTGTGACAAATGTAGTGATTGAAGGACAGGGAGATGAGGATTCAGGCCCCATCTATCACTGGACCGAAGTCGAATATGCGCGTTACTACTACATCGAGAACGGAACTATCGAAAGAGATGAATTATAATGAGAAATCACTATGAAACGATATTGTCTGACTTTGTTGGTCGCCATCGTAACGTTGACGACCAACGCCCAGCAATGGGAAATAGACTGCAGCGACATTGATGGTTACTCGAATTGGAAAGCTGGTATTATCAATGAAAATGGAGAGGCCGTAATCATTGGCGAATGTGGCCCCGACGCCAACCACTACTTTCCTATAGTAATGCGTGTCACGGAAGATGGCGAATATGATTATCGTATATTTGACACCATCGGAAGCAATGTGAGACCAACCCACATCGTGCAACAGGAAAACGGAAACTATTTCGCAACGGCAGTAGTACAACCAGATGATCTTGGAGTAGGAGAAAACGTTGTATTTTGGGTTCTCGATTCCGAACTCAACATTGTTAGTATGAAAAGCTATGAGCAGCCGGAGATGGTTCTTGGCCTGAGGGGTGGGCGGTTGATGCTTGACGACGACGGGACAGTCGTGTTTTCATGTGCCTATTGGTATCAATCCACATACGGACAACGGACAAGACCATGCTTCTATCGTTTCGATATGAACGCCGATACTTTATCGTGCAGTTATGTTACGGGAACGTCTCCCGATGGCTATGACTGTTACCAATTGCTGCAAAAACCTGATGACGATGGTTTTGTTGTGCTTGGCGCTAGGTTGAACAACAGATGCTCGCTTTTGATTTACGACTATGACTTCAACTATGTGGATGGTTTCATTTTGTCACCAGCCTTTCGCCAAAGCTTTGCACTTGCCTATTCCGACCATTGGATTTCAGACAATAAACTATTGATAATGGGTCAAATGTGGCCGTATGAGGAATATAGCGAGTGGAATATTGGCATGGCGGAGGTCGGTCTTGATGGGACTTTCCACCGCTGGGACAGGGTTTATCACAAACAAGACACCTCTATACAATCATCGCCCCACTGCATGGCATATGTAAACGACACCACTATATATGGAGGAGCATGGTTTTATAAAACGCTTGGCGGGGAGAGCCACTCGAGCGTATGCCTGTACAACACGGGCATGGAGTTGCTTGGACGGAAGGAATTCATCGAACCAGAATATGGTGACAAATCAGACTGTTCTTTCGTTCTGCCAATGATGGATGGAAGCTGTCTTGCTGATATATCAACATATTATCTTAATAGTGGATATAAAAATAGCAAACTTATCAAAATGCGGCGCGAGGATTTCAATCCTATACCATGTAGCGTCAGTGAAGTTCAGCAAGAAGAGATACAGGCTCATGCTTATCCAAATCCCACCAAAAATATATTGAATATAGACATTTCAGGTTTACCAGCGGACATGAAACACCGAATTCAAATAACTGATATCTCAGGACGCATTTGTATGGACCGCATTATCCGTGGAGAAGGCAATGTGCTCATTGTGGATGTTTCGGCATTGAAGCCCGGTATATATGTCTATACCATTTACAATTCGGAAAAAACTATCGCAAAAAACAAATTTATTAAGGAATAATATCAACTAATTAAAATTCATAATGAGTACAAAAATAATCAACATTAAGACAAGCATTATAACGATTATATGCATATTATCCAGCATGAGAGCCATGGCACAAGCTTATTCAAGTGGTGGTGGTTCCGAAGCAGGATATAAATCGACGCTTGGAAACCAGAATACAGCAAGCGGCAATTATTCTCTTGCTGCAGGCTGGGGAAATCAGGCTATCGGACAAACATCATTTGCTTTGGGGTATTACAGCAAGGCTCAAGGGCTTAATTCCATGGCACTGGGAATGTATTCCTGTAGCCAGAATGCTTATGGCATCACCATTGGTCGTGGCCTAAGTAGTACCAAGCCGCTATCGAATACCACAAACGGCATTATGCTTGGCATGTACAGTAACGTGCCAACTCTATATATCACCACATCCAGTGGTGAGAACCGCACTGGCAAAATTGGCATTGGCAACATTACATCACCTTCTGCCAAGTTGCATATAAAATCAGATACCTCTGGTGAAAACGAAAATGCTGATATTATGTTGGAGACTTCGGCTTCAAGCCAATATGCAGCCATATACTTTAAAACAACAGATAATTTCATAAGGATGAGAAACACCGCCAGCATGGAGTTCAGTGCCACAAGATACAACTTTCTCGACGGACGAGTGGCATTGGGAAACATCAACGGCAATATACCACAAGCTAATATTCATGTTTTCGGAAAAAGCGGTGAAAATGCTAACATCATGTTGCAACCAACCGACAACACCAAGGATGCTGCGATCATATTCCGCAATACCTCAAACACCATCTCTGTCGGCTCAAACAATCTGATGAACTTTGCAGCCACCTCCTACTCCTTCACCACCGGCAAAGTCGGCATCGGATGTGTAAACGACATGAATGACTTTGCACTTGCAGTGCAAGGCGGCATCGTAAGCTCAAAAGTGTCGGTGATAGACATCGACTCGTGGCCGGATTTCGTGTTCGGCAACAACTACAAACTCATGAACCTTTATGAACTTGAGCAGTTTATAAACGCTAACCAGCATCTTCCGAACGTGCCGTCGGCAGAGGAAGTGTCGGCAAACGGCATCGACCTCGGCGAGATGAACGCCGTTCTGCTGCAGAAAGTCGAAGAACTTACGCTTCACATCATCGAACTTCAGAAACAAATCGACGAATTAAAAGCAAGATAAAATGAATAAACATATCAAAAGGCTCATTGCCTTCATCGTGCTGATGATGGCGGGAGTGGTGTGTCTGAATGCGCAAAACAGAGCATATTTCGTGAACTTCGAATATGACGCCGACGGCAACCGCATCAGCCGCACCATCACCATAGGCGACGACCGCGAGGAGCGCTCCTCAAACGACACCACCGAATTGGTTCATTATACCGACCTTATTGATGAAAGCCGGATTAACATATACCCTAACCCGACAACAAAAAGCATATTCGTCAATATCACAAATCCTGATGAGGATATGTCGATAAACGCTACACTGTTATCATCCACAGGAGTGCTATTGGATTCTAAAACAATCGGCGCAGCTACCGTGGAATTCGATTTGAGCAACATGGCAGCAGGCATTTACATCCTTGAGCTGCGCAGCGAAAATGACACAAAAACCTGGAAAATAATAAAACGATAAAAAACATGAAACACCATATATTGCTCTTAATATTTCTCTCATTATGCTCAATGGCCTCAGCGCAAACCAATTACGACGAAGAGCATGAGGAGGAAAGTTTCTCTCTTAACACCACACTTAACTCAAATATAAGCTATCACTACACCGCTTCAGACCGCATCGACCTCAACCCCGGCTTCAGCTACGCTCCCGCAAGAGGAAAGAGCGCGTTGTTTGAGATTGACCCGATGATGGTGGTGCCACCAAGTGCAGGTATTACTGGTGGTCCTAATCCAACTGTCGACAACGGCGTGGTGGGAGCCATCGGTGGAACAGTAAATGTCAGTGCACTTGGTGGTGCAGTATATTCAATACCCATTGAAGTATTGCCAGGCAAAGATGGTATGCAGCCTTCGCTTAGCGTAACATACAACAGTCAGGCAGGCAACGGATTGTTGGGCTATGGCTGGAGTCTTTCAGGTTTGTCATCAATTACAAGATGCGGCCGGACCATTTATCACGATTTAACTCAAACTAGTGACGCTGTTGACTATACAGATGACAGATTCATGCTTGATGGACAAAGACTTTTATCTATAAGCGATAACATAGCTTACGGACAAAGCGGTTGCGAATACAGAACCGAAATTGATAATATTGCAAAAGTCGTTTCATACGACGGTGACGGACAAAATCCAGATAAATTCAAAGTCTGGACAAAAGATGGTTTCATCATAGAATATGGATATACCACCTCTTCCAAACTGATATACCGCAACGATACCGTGGCAATGTGGATGATAAATAAAATATCAGACTACAACGGCAATTACATGACTTATCATTATCACACTACAACCAATTCGTGTCGCATCAATTACATAGAATATACTGGTTGCGGCAATGTTCAACCAATGTATAAGGTGCAATTCAATTACATAGATCGGGATGATAAGGAATATTATTACTTATACAATCAAAAAATAGTTTCAGACGTACTGCTTGATAATATATCTATAAAATATCAGAATAATGAAGTTTATAAATACACATTCGCTTATGACGGAAAAAGTCCAGAGAATGGACGTTTTTACAGTCGCCTGTTGTCTGTTGGTCTTGAGCAGAATGGCATCAATCTAAATCCAACATTGATAGAATGGGGTGATTGGGAACAATACTGCAGCCAAACTTTAACCACAGAGAATTCCTATTTCAAGCAGGTTTGTTTTACAGGTGATTTCAATGGAGATGGAATTGACGACATTGTTACGTTTCCTTATATTTCCTCGGATAACAATTATTGGACTTGTTTGTATGGGAACGGGAATGGTTATTTTTATCCTTCCAAAAACAGCTCAAATTATTCCACCATTATAAATGGGAAAGCTATAAAAAGCGTCAGACCTTATGATTTAAATGGTGACGGGTTGTGCGATTTGTTAGTTGAAACACGAGAAAAAGAGAGCTATAACATTATTAATAACACCACATATTATAGGGTATATTTATATGCTTACATCGCCAACAGTAATGGCATCGGATTTTCAACAGAACCTGTACTTATATGTAATTATGTTACAACCAAAAACAGATATGACAATACTCAAGTCGGAGATTATTTAGGTGATGGCACAAATGATATATTAGTATTACTTGAAGGTGAATATATGAATGGTTCTTATGGGATTTATGCCATACTTATATCATATGATATAGATAATCAATCTTTTTATTATGTTTTTTCAGATTATGTCAGAGGCAGTTGTGATAATGTTATCCCTGGAGATTTCAATGGTGATGGCAGATTGGATATAATCTTGACAGACGGTTACGTATCCACAACATATTCAATTGACAACGACGGAATAACCCCACTTTTTTCTGGTGGTTTCCCGACTGCTTGGCATTCGTGTTTTCCCGGAGATTTCAATGGAGATGGCAAGACAGATCTTCTTTCTTGGGTTATCGATAACAACACTCCAAAATGGCATGTTTCGATATCATCTGCCAACGGCTTTTTTGACCAATGGGAAGTGGATGCCAACCAACAATTTCCAACCGACAAGCCGCCAACAGAAGGCGCTTCGTTGGCAAGCCTCATGGATAATTATTCATATTACAGCATCAATATCTGTGATATGGATGGCGACGGTAAATCCGACGTCGTCTTTGTTTTCAACAATGCAATAAAAATATACCATTCTCCAATACTATGTAGTGCATTGTCTAAAACACCCTGCTCATTCATAAGAGATACAATGATTGAGAATACGCCCAGTTATTATTACTATAATGGATTAATGCATGGACAAAACAATATGAAAATATCAGAGTGATGCATATTGTTCTGTGATGTTAAGAAACAGCATCGTGAGACCAGGAGAATATATCTTGAAATCCTTCGACAATCAGCACAAGCAGAACTATGTCAAATCAATAACAGACGGCTTAAGCAATTCGGTGTCTTTCAATTATGATTATTTTACGAATCATGATTTTTACACTATATCTAACGGAGATAGGTTTATTAGTGTCGAAGATCGTGTCAGGAAACAGATGATCCCATTGAAAGCATTACGCTCAATAACAACAGAAAATGTATCAGGAACATCTGATACCACACAATACAACTATGAAGATTTATACTACCACATGACAGGTCGTGGAGTTATTGGATTTAAAAAGAGTACTGTGATAAATAATATAGATAATATCAAAACCGTCAACACAAACAAGTATGCGGGACACACTGATCGTAATGCAACACTGCCATTTTTAGTACCGGAGTCATCGACAACATATCTCATAAATGGCAAAAGAGAAACACCTATAAAGGAAATATTTACAAATTGTGTTTTAATGGCAGGGAGAACCACAGGTAATTATCAAGAACCACCAGTAGTATTACAATCTGATTTGGTTAAAATCAACAACTATAGTGCAAATGGAACACTAATTAACACAGAGATAACTGAATATGATTATGATAATTATCCAAATACTGAACAATATAAATATAACAATATAACAGGTATAAAAAAAGGATATTCATCGTCCAGCTCTATTATGTATGCCGCCACTTGCCCTTTTAGAGAAGACATTGATATAACCTATTTTGAACCTCCACAAGACATATGGCTCTTGTCACGTGTAAACAAACGCACTACAAGTAATCTCATACGCGATGCGAATGGATGGGCCGATATAATTAAACACTCTGTTGTGCACACATATAATTCCAACCATCCGCATCTGCTTATGTTGGAACAGATAAACCCAATGGACAGTAGTACAAGTAAATTGGCGCTAAAAACTCAATATACATACGATTTTGACGGCAGTAATATTAATAAGGTTACGACAGAAACGTGGGCACCAAACGACGCCACCATTCAGTATAGGACTTCACAGATTGAATACAGTTCGCAATATCAATATAGATTTGCAACCAAGACAACAAACAGCCTGGAGCACTCAGCCTCGACAGCATACGATCCGATGTTCGGTTGGAAACTTTCCGACACAGACTGCAACGGGCTCACTGTCACTTACACTTCCGACTTCTTCGGTATCGATTCTGAAACAGTATCACCCGATGGTATTAAAACACACACTTCAAAAAGATGGTCAAGAGACCATGCCCATGCACCTGACAGTGCCTCATATTATACGTGGACACAAAGCTCGGGGTCATATCCTTCAATGACATTTTACCACAAAACCGGCGTCCCTCTCCGTTATGTAAACCATAACATTGACGGCAAAGTAGTTTACGTTGATATGAAATATGATAAAAAAGGTCGGCTGTTGTGGAAGAGCCTTCCTTATGAGGCAGGAAACTCACCTGAAGGATATATAATATATTCATACGACCAACTTAACAGGGTTATTATAACCGAATACCCTGACGGAACGAGGGATGAGGTGACATACAACGGCAACATCATATCTTCAACACATTATGATGCAAGCAATTCCACATCACAAACAATCACAAAAAAATACCACCCGAACGGTTGGCTTGAACAAACCACAGATTCTGGTGGAAACACCATAAAATATGAGTATAACAGTGATGGCAGTTTGAAATCATCATACGTTGAAGGCTCCAATTCTTCCGTAACACTCACTTACAATTCGGCTGGTATGCGTACAAGCATCTCCGATCCCGACTACGGATGTATGCAATATAACTACAATGCATTCGGTGAAAATATTTCTCAAACAACACCCAAGGGCATTATAACAACATACGAATATGATGTATTGGGCAGGATGACCCAACGTAAAACGATAGCAACCGGTGTACCTGATGAGATAACAATATGGCAATACAGCAACCAGTCGGGACATCTCGGTATCCTCGATAAAATCACTCTAAATTCTGGCTTACAGATGGTTACATATCAATATGATGATATGCAGCGACTCGTTAATAGTGTGAACACATATGACAATGATGCATATTCAACATCGTACACATATGACAAGTTCGGACGTGTCAAAACAGAGACTTATCCAAGTGGCATATCGGTTAGAAACATATACAATGAGGGAGGCTATCTGACTGCAATAAAAGACTTGCAAGGCAATACTTTATGGCAGGCTGATGACTACAACATACTGGGCAATTTGAATGAATTCCACACCGGCAACGGCCTCACGACATATCGCGACTATGACAGCGAAAATGGCAGGCTTCTCGGCATAATCACATCTGATGGCAGAAATATATTTCAGAATTATGCATATACTTACGATGATTTTGGTAACTTTGCATCCAGAAAAAAGTTTGGCAGCCCTATGCTTCAGGAAAACTTCACATACGACAACTTCAACCGCCTTTCAAGTATAGATGTAAATGGCGCGTTAAATGAAATCGTATATGACCGATTCGGACGCATGCTGTCAAAAGAACAGGATGATTTCGCGTTTTACAACGCCAGATTTTCCGACGAGCATCCACATGCAGTATCAAGAGTTGAGACAAATCGTCAGCCACCTTTTGGTAACCATACATTAACTTACACTCCTTTCGATAAAGTTAAGACCATAACAGCCGATACAAACAGCATCATATTCGATTACGGCTACGACCGCCAGCGCATCCGCATGACGGAAACCTTTAATGGAAAACAACGTGTTAAGACATATATCGGTAACTGTGAGTTTGTTTCATCAGACAACACGGATGACTATTGGCTTACTTATTTGCATGTCGGCAGCGGCATCTTTGCCGTGGCTGAAAGCACAGACAACGGTTACATGTTACATTACGTCCACACCGACCATCTCGGCAGTTGGGATATTATCACCGATAAAAACGGTAAGCTTGAGCAGTCGCTCAGCTTCGACGCTTGGGGCAACCGCCGTAACGCCGACACCTGGACTGGTCCCGCCCTTGACGAGCCGCTGTTCGACCGCGGCTTCACCGGCCATGAGCATCTATACAACTTCGGTCTTATCAACATGAACGGCCGTGTGTATGACCCATTCCTGTCGACGTTCCTTTCGCCCGACAACTACATCCAATGTCCCGACAACTCACAAAACTTCAACAGGTATGCTTATTGTTTGAACAATCCGCTGAAATATACTGATCCGAGTGGAGAATGGATTCAATATGTGGTTGGTGCTCTAATAGGTGGAATAAATGGATATTGCATTGGGTATTCAGCTGGTTTAACAGGAAGTGATTTGTTTTGGTCAACAATCAGTGGTGCCGCTATAGGGACTGTCACTTGTGGTGTTGGCAACTATTTCACCAGTACTGTTGGTGTCGGTTTTGGTAGTATATGTGGAGGTGCAGTTAGTGGTTTCGGATATGGGTTGCTTGGTGGTGTGGCAAATAATTCCCGAAGCCTTTTAAATGATGCTATTTTAGGTTGTTTAAAAGGCATGGCAAGCGGTTTTATGGGTGCTATGGTTAGTGCTTCTTTACAGTTTGGTGACAGCTGGGGTGCTGGAGCTTTTTTTGGGGGTGCTGCCTCCAATGTTACAAGTCAATTACTTTCCCATGATTGGAGTGGTAAAGACGATTTCTCTTTGAACTGGAAGTCCACACTATTTAGTGCAGGATTATCCTGGGGCATCTTTTATGGTAGTTCATATATTAATTATAGGAATAACGTTAAAAATTGGAATCCTCAAAAATTGAAGATTAAGTTTGGACAATACCTTAAAATTCAGGGTATGCATACCAGAGCCCGTTTTTGGAGATCCGAACAAAAGGGGGGTGCTTTCTGGCTCACCAGTAAAGGAACCACTAATGAAAATGTTATATATGATGAACATGAAAACACTGTTGCTTTTAAGTTTCCGCCACCAGCTGGTGTTAATGTTAAAGCAACGGTCCACGATCATCCTTATAACGATTCTGATGTAGCACAAACTGATTTATGGAATAGTGAGGCTGATATACAAAATGTATTAAAATATAAAGTGCCTTCTATCGTCATTAATAAATATGGGGCAGCAATAGCTTATCCAACATTTAATGGTGGATATGAACAAATAACCAACACTTCGTTTTGGGGTAATTCATTATGGGGGTATGGGAACCCTTATTATTCTTATCCATATTATGCAGCAAGATATTATTTTAATCTTAAACCATAAAATATGAGAAACACATTTATAACATTGGCATTGTCCATATTGTTTAATACATCGTTATATGCGCAAAGCATTATTGTTGACACTTCGGAAATGTTTTTTCCTACAGAGATGTTGGTAGAAAAACAATTGTATGATTATTGGCATAATGATACGTTATTCTTGTCATTGTTTGCTCAAGCATTAGGGCATTCTCCTAATTCTTGTGAAATTGACAGTATGTTAAACATACAGTTACAAAATACAGCTATAAAGAAAAACATATTATATTCTTCAGAATTAATAAAACTTGAAGAGCCAGTTATTTGTTATGGGTATCCTAAAAATGTTTATCGATTTACTTGGTTCCATAATGAACTTAAATATGATTATAATCCATATTCAATAAGGATTGAGGAAGATGACATTGATAATCATATTGTTATATATAGCTATTGCTACTGGGGGAAAAATATATGCAATTATGATTGTGATACTCTTGCATTAAATGAAGAACAATGGTCGGATTTTATTAAATTAATCAATGATTTTAATTTTTGGGAGAAGCCTTCTACATTAGATACATTGGTCGCTGTTTTCGGCGGCTCCACATATATACTTGAAAGCTATGTGGACAATCGGTACCATGTAATATTTAGAGAGACAGCTTTAGATTCGAGTATTGATAATTTACAAAAGTATTTATGGAAATTAACAGGTTTGAAAAAAAATAAATCTAAAAAGAAATCCTGTAAGTTGTTTTAATAGGGATATATCTACAATGTTTCTATATCAAAAAAGTCAGCACCATGCTAAACGAGAACTTCACATACAACTACAGTCTCACCTACCTCAGTTCAACCGATGGCTACACCTTACATGAGCACTACAACGACTTTGGCCTCATCAACATGAACGGCCGCCTGTACGACCCTCTCATTGCCCGAATGCTCTCGCCCGACATCGTTATCCAAGACGAACAGAACTCACAAGCCTATAACAGATATTCGTACTGCTTCAATAATCCGTTGAGGTTTACTGACCCGAGTGGGTATGTGGTGAGAGGGTCTCGTGGTGTTTACAATTGGAACTCTATGATGTATTATGACATTGATATCACCAGAAGCAACGGCAATTCCTTCAACACTGATTTAAGCGAAGACATCTTTTCCCCTATTTATGACGTGAATGGCAAATTCTTAGGTACAACAAAGGAAGGCTTTACAGGAAACGTGTTGGTGTATACAGGCAATGATAACATCGATTTCTCGTCATTGACAGAGACCGAAGCCCTTGAGTATTCTGGTATGTTTGAATATGACGAGGTTAGGAGTCTTCTTACTGGCGATGCCAAATCAAACATTTGGACAGATATTGTTTCACAAATGGAAGGAAAACAGATATATGATGAGGTTTTTCATATGAGTGATTTGTATGAGAAAAAGATCATCTACAACCCACAAATAAATGCAAGTTGGAGGTCTTCCTATACGTTGGGAACTGGGAAAGGTAAAATACAAGGCTCGGATCAATACTTATATGAAACTACCGTTGAAAACATACAATCGTCCATAGTTGCCCACGAGTATTATTCTCATATAAAAAAGAATAACGGGGATGATTATAAATCTCATAGATTAGCATATAAAAACGTTATTAATCATAAACCATTGTGGAATAAAACCACAGATTCGTACAAAGGCTTTGTTGTCAGGCAGTTGTTAAAATACACCACCAAAGAAACTGGTCGCAGTATGGTGGATCCTCCATATCGTTTTTTATTTGACAAATACAAATATTACTAACAGATATACATTATTCTATGAAAACTATCAAATATAGATTTTTAGAAATATTGGTATTAATGACCAGTATAAGTTTCTTTATACTAACGAACTCAAATTATTGTTGGTCAAACAATGCCTTCTTCAATGGAAACTCAGATAGAACAAAATGGCATGATACCCAATCTTTTCAATTTGAAAAAGATATTGATAGTATAAATGTTATTTATTGGAATGCATGGGGCAATAGCTATGACCAATATACATTTTCTTATTCATTAGTGACAGGGAAAATGTTGGTTTACGTAGACTACATGGAGAGTTGTCCAAAATATTGTATTGATTCATCAGAACAAATAGATTTGTTTATTTCTTCTATCAATGATTTTTATTTAAATAAAACAATTCCTATAATTGATGAAAAGAAAAAACACAATACCAATGAACATTCTGAATACGATATTCCCACTTTTCTCATAGAATGTTATAAACAGGGAAACCGTGTGCTTTATTCTTTTACTCCCTTGGAAAACGGAGATTACGAATTAGTATTTAATCATAAATTCGAAAAATTTAAAAATATGATTTTTTCTATGGTAAAGAAATATGACATATATGTTGAGAATTATAGAAATATCAAGGTATCTAATAAGTAATCATGTTATTAATAATATGATTAAAAATGCCCGTCAAAGTAATAAAAATGACCACAATTAACATGAACTTTAAATACAATTCATCTAACAACGTCACCGCCTCGTTTGACCGCGGTTACACTTTGCACGAGCACTACGACGAGTTCGGCCTGATTAACATGAACGGCCGCCTGTACGACCCTCTCATTGCCCGAATGCTCTCGCCCGACATAGTTATCCAAGACGAACAGAACTCACAAGCCTACAACCGGTATTCGTATTGCTTCAACAACCCGTTGAGGTACACCGACCCGAGCGGGTATATCGTTAGAGGCCATTACAACATCCTGAATTGGAGTTCAACCATGTATTATGATGTCGACATTAATAGAAATAATGGCAACTCTTTCAATACTGACTTGAGTGAAGGCATTTATTCTCCGATTTATGATGTGAACGGCAATTTCTTGGGTACGGACGATGAAGGATTACAAGGCGAAGCCATTGTTATGAGAAAAGAAGACTTCAAACAAGGCATGAGTCATCAGGATGCGTTATCATTTGCAACGGATTTGGCAGAAAACAACAAGGAAGAAGCTGAAATGAGAATGAATCTGCATTATGCTTCCCTGAGGAACAGACCGGACTGGGATGGTTATTTGACTTTGTCTGAAGCTAACGAATGGTTTAGAAACGGGAATGGGCAATCACTTTATACTGATTTAAGTAAAATTGATTTATCGGGTATTGTTTCTTTAGGTGAGAACTATGTAGGTCAAACCAAGGTAATCAACTTGTTATTTAGTAGTAATTCTTTAAATGATGGTCTTGTATATGGGAAAGTCACCTTAAAACGCTATCCAAATCATTCTGTTAAGGCTTATGCAGATAAGTATGATTTTGACATAAAACCATGGAGTAATCCTCTAAACTGGGGAAGAAATCTTGAAACAATAATCGGCAAAAAGAAGGCAGGAGAAGGAGTACCTTTTGAAATAAATATTTACGGATCAAAACAATTAACACCCATTTTGCCATGGATCAAATAATTAAAACCACTATAAAGATCTTATTATTATCACTTTCAATTATGATGTTTTTGACAGCCATTCTATTCTCATGTGACAATAAATCTATTGATTTAGGCTCTCATTTTATATACGACACTGAGCATCAGTATATTTCCGGGCATCAAATTGGTATTTTATATCCCCTTATTATTAAACATCAACCAAATAGGAAAGATATTCCTCCAATTGTTATGGATTATAAATATGATAACGATTATATTTTGGTGAAACAAAAACCAAAAATCCCATTAGAACAAATTTATTATGATTATAATGAGATTATTTACCCATCAGGATTAGATACTACTTATTATTGGATAATTGAAAAAAAAACAGGTGAAGTTATGGGTCCACTATTATATAAAGAGTTTTATAGTAAGTGTAAAATATATGGTATAAAGAATATTATTAATGAATAACCTGCGTTTTACAGAAAACTTGAAATCTGCTGTAACAGGCAACACTGTCGAGCGTTACAACTTCGACGCCTGGGGACGCCGCCGCAATCCGCAGACTTTGTCATACGACAACGTCACCACCTCATTCGACCGCGGCTACACTTTGCACGAGCACTACGACGACTTCGGCTTAATAAACATGAACGGCCGCGTTTATGACCCGTTCATGTCAACCTTCCTCTCGCCCGACAACTTGCAGAAACTGCCAGTAGGGGTGTATATTCTGAAAAAGTAGTTGTTACGCATTAATAGCGTAAGCAAACCCTCTGCCCTGGTATTTTACTTTCTTGAGATCACCACGACGGTTTGACAGCTTCACGAGGCACTGGTTGATTTTCGATTTCATCTTCAACTCATCCATCGCGATACCTCTCTCGGCAGCCAATGCCATGGCTTTGTCATAAATTTCTTTACTTGTAGTAGGCTTGCCATTTTCTCTTATTACGTCAAGGACAACATTGTCCCACTTTGACAGCGGATACGGCTTGCGTGTTCTCTCAATTGGTTTTACGGTATATTCTATTGGCACATTGCCCAAAAGCTGGGTAAGCTCTTCAATTTTTTCGTTAAAAATATCAACTTTAGCCAGATTCTTTCTCACTTCTGATTTGAAATCCGCTATTAAACTAATAATTTCCTCTCTTGATAGGTTTCTTGTTTCCATATTTCAAAAAAACAGTTTAAATAGTAATTAAAAAGTATCGCAAAGATAACACATATTTTCAGAAATTATTCACTATATTTGCAAAAAATTAAAAAAAACTTCATGAAAGATATTATTAACTTCCTCAACCTGATTGTAGAAAACAACAATCGACCGTGGTTTCAGCAGCATAAGGACTTGTATATCAATGCGCAAGACAAATTCAACGCCATCGCGGAGCAGATATTAATAGGTGTGCAGAAATTCGACCCTCTGACACGCGGACTGACACTGAAAGACTGTACCTACCGCTTCTACCGCGACACGCGTTTCTCGCCTGATAAGAGTCCTTACAAGCGTCATTTCGGCTTGTTTATCTGTCCGAACGGCAAGAAATCGGGCTTGGCGGGCTATTATTTCCACGTTGAGGGCGAAGGAGCTGAATATCTCGGGCATCACGGACTGTATCCTGGCATGTACATGTGCGAGCCGTACATCACCAAGAGCGTGCGCGAAGACATCAGCACCAAAGGCGATGAGTTTGTGAAGGCTCTGAAGAAAGCCAAAAACTTCAGCATGGATTTCTCTTCTAAATTAAAAAAGGTGCCGAAGGACTACCCTGCCGACCATCCATACGCAGAATATCTGAAGCTCAAGGATTACTGCCTATTTGAGCCGATTTCGAACGACATGATTTATTCCGACCACTTGGTGGAATGGGTCGTCGAGGAGTTCCGCTCGTGCTACGATTTCAACTCGTTTTTGAACCGTGCGGCGCTTTTCGCCATGGAAAACAAATAATTTTTTTCATTTTTGATGCAGCAAAAACGATTTCCTTTCGTTAAGAAGGTGTAAAACGGACGAAATGTTAGGATTCAACATTGTTTTGGAAAGGGCAAGAAACGGAAGACAAGACTCGCTGATGAGGCTTTATGACCTCTGCTGCGACACCGTCTTCAACACCTCCTACCGAATAGTGCTGAACGCCCAGGACGCGGAGGAAATCACACAAGACGCATTTCTGAAAACGTTCTCAACTCTTGACAGTTTCGAAGGCTCCGAGCGCGATTTCGTCGCCTTTGTGAAGACCATCGCCATCAACAGGAGCATCGACATGTTCAGGAGACATTCCAAGGAGCCGTTTTACGAGGAAATCAACAACACTGCCGACCAGATTGAGGACGACACCGATTTTGAAGATTTCCCGATTGAGAAGATAAAAGAGGCGCTCAACAACCTGCCTGACGGCTACCGCCTGACGATAACGCTGCGCCTGCTCGACGGGATGGAGTTCAGCGAGATAGCGGAACGAATGGGAATCAAGGAATCGACAGTGCGGTCGCAATACGCCCGAGGGCTGGAAAAACTTCGTTCCACCGTCATTTCGAGCGGAACGTAACGAAGTGAAGTGCAGTCGAGAAATCTCAGACAATTGAAGGAGATTTCTCCATTCCACTCCGTTCCAGTCGAAATGACGATAAACAATGTTGACAAAAATATTTAGAATATGAACATAGAACAAAAAATAAGAAACAACCGCGAGGCATTTGACGAGGTGAAGATGCCGGAGGGAAGCCGGGAGAGGTTCCTCAAAAAGCTCTCGGAAAAAGAGGATTTCTCGACTTCGCTTCGCTACGCTCGAAATGACGATAAGGTTCACAAGCTGCGTTTCATGACCTGGACCTCGGTGGCGGCAGCGGCAATAACCATCTTGATGGTGGTGAGCGGACTGATAAACAATAGCGGAGATGCCACTACACGAACACCGCAAAACACCACCGCCGACAATAAACTGATTAAGATGCGCCAGATGTACGACGCGAGGATGGACGAGGCAATCATCGACCTCGAAAACGTGATGCAAAACGTTGACGACTCCACCCGCATGCAAATCAACGCAGTGATCGACGGACTGCTGAACATGGGCGATGTCTTCGCTGAGATCGCACCGCTTCCGGAAGAGAAACAGATGGCTATAGCAGAACAAATTTACGATAACAAATTAAGAACATTGGAATTATTAACCGACAAATTAAACAAGTAATATTATGAAAAAGTTTTTAGTTTTAACAGCATTATGCCTTACGGCATTCATCGTGACAGCCAACAATTACAGAGGCGATGATGAATCTTACAGATACGAGATGAAGAGAACCGTTGAAAAGACCTTCAACGTTGACAAAAACCCTTTACTCGAGATGGACGGAAAATACAGCGACTTTATCATCACCACTTGGGACCAGTCGCAAATAGATTTCAAAGTGAACATCATTGTGAGATGCGACAACGAAGACAAGCTGAAGGCAAAATTCAACTCTATTGATATTCTGCTTGAACAGGAAGGCAACAAAGTGACCGCAGAGACCGAGTTTGGAGACTACAAATACAAGACTTTCAATGGCTCGATGACGATTAAGTATTACGTACAGGTTCCTGCTGACGTGGCAATGGATTTAGAGACAAAATACGGAGACATCACCATTGATGAGGTGCGTGAAAAACTTAAAGTTGATATAAAATATGGCGATTTAAAGGTTGACAACATCTTGATTGACGACATCACGAAAAACGTAATCGAGGTGAAATACGGAAACATCAACATCGACAACGTCAATAAGATGGCACTATGGATGGAATACGGTGACGCCAAAATCAACACCTGTGACTACATCGACGGAACGCTGAAATACAGCAAGATTTTCATCACCGATTTGAATCACTGCATGTTGGAACTCAAATATTCTGATGCAAGAATCGAGAAGGCAGACAAAGTCTTATTTGTCAACACCGCCTATTCCGACATGAAAGTGAGAAACATCACCGGCAGACTGTCTGTCAACATGAGATATTCCGATTTGACTGCCACAGCAACGTCGTTAACGCCAGTCATTGAAATCGATGGAGCATATTCCGACGCCAATCTATACCTCAACGAGGATGCATCATTCAACTACAGCCTTCGTTCGTCGTACGGCGATATCACCTTCAAAGGGTTCTTCGACACGAGTAGCATCGGCGGACAAGGCCATTACGGCGAGGGCGAGCGCGGCAGCCTTAACATAACAACGAAATATGGCGATGTCGATATCCGTAAAAATAAATAATCTTTTTTTCATACTTTGAATTTTTTATGCCGGATTTCATAGGTTCGGCATAATTTTTTGTATTTTTGTAACGTTATTAAACCAGTCATTTCGACTGGAGCGAAGCGGAATGGAGAAATCTCAGACAATAAATAATAATCAATTGACGGAGATTTCTCGACTTCACTGCGTTTCGCTCGAAATGACGTAAAATATTGAACAATGAAGCGAGCAATATTATTTATTACAGCAATCCTATTGAATATCAACATGCTGTTGGCGCAGCATAGTATTTCAGGTACTTTGGTCGACGGTGCGACAAACGAAGCTTTGGCGTTTGTCAACGTGGGCTTGATTCGTGCAGCCGACACAGTATATGTCAGCGGAGTCGCATCCAATGACAAAGGTTTCTTTAAGTTGGAAAATGTCCGAAACGGTCAGTATATACTGCAGATCACAGCTATCGGATATGAGAATTACAAGAACGTTTTGGATGTCACTGAAGACGTTGACTTAGGCGTCATCAAGATGAATGAGGGCGCGGTGCGACTCGATGAGGTCGTCATCACTGAGAAGAAGCCGCTTTTCGCTAATGACGGCGAGAAAACGCTTTACAACGTGAGTGAGGACCCGTCGATACAGACAGGTACCGCATCCGATGCTCTTCAGAACGCTCCAGGCGTGGAGGTCGACGTGGAAGGCAACATCACGCTTCGTGGTGCCTCATCGGTCGAGATCTGGATCAACGGAAAGCCATCGCATCTCAACGAGGAGAACCTCAAGACTTACATCCAGCAGCTACCCGCCAACGCCATCAAGACCATCGAGGTCATCACCAACCCGGGCGCACGTTACGCCTCGAAGAACGATGGCGGCATCATCAACATCGTGACAAACGCCAAGGTGCAGAAAAACCAGTTTGTGAGCTTCGGCGTCAACGCCTCGACACGCCCCGACATATCGCCATGGGTGTCGTACGTCTACGCCAACGACAAGATTTCGTTTAACCTCTACCTCAACGGACGTTATTCAAACAACGTGATAAATACCAACGGCTACAGCTACTCGTTCAAAGACAGTGACTTAAACCCAGGTGTGCTCGACACCACCACGACGACACGTTATACCAGCAAGACCAAGCAAAACAGCTACGGCGGCGGTTTCTTTATGAATTTCCAGTATAACATCGACACCATGAACAACGTCTCGGTGTGGATGGGCGGCTGGCCTAACTGGAGCAGCAACACCAGCTGGGAAGACTATTACCGCAACGAATACCGCACTAATGGCATCGAATACAACCACTATTACACCGACGTCACAGGCGACGGCAGCTTCACGGGATTCAGCGGCGGCGCTGAATATCAGCATCTGTTTAACAACGACGGTCATAACATCACCTTCAGCTTAGATGCAGGCTATTGGGGTGGCAGTAACAACAACATGAACGAGAGGGTTTATTTCAACCCCGACGGCAGCGTGCAGCGACTCAGCGGATATCGCAACAAATATCGTTACAACGACTTCAGCTACGACGCTCTCGTCGACTACAACCTGCCTTATATCAAAGGCGGCGAGATAGGCTTGGGCGTGGCGTTTATGCACGATCCCGACACCTATCATAACGTTTACGACACCTTGATCAACGCTTCGACATTCGTCAACGATAACCTGCGCACCCTCGACCGTGTGAGCTGGTCAGACCAATTCGACGCTTACCTGACAGTGCAGCAGCGTTTCGGCAACTTCGTGATAAAACCCGGCATCAGAATGGAATATTCCGACGTGCATTGTAATATGGACGGCTATATGACCGACCATGAGTCGAAACAGTACCTCAACTGGCGTCCTTCGATTCACATGTCGTACAGGACAAAGTCGATGCACAACTTCAAACTTAACTATTCGAGAAGCATCTCCAACCCTAACGCGCGTTATCTCACCAATTTCGTAGAATATGAGCAGGAGAGTATAGATTTGGGCAACATCGATCTGAAGTCGTATTACACCAACTCCATTGAAGCGGGCTGGACGAAGTATTTCGAAAAGTTCGGAAGTGTAGGATTATCGGCATATTACAGAGACGCCAACGGAGCCATCAACACTGTGACAGAGAACGCTTACGACAGTTTGCTGTTCCATCGCTGGGTACGCGCCACCAAGCCGTATAACGTCGACAACTCATACAATTTAGGCTTCGAGGCGAGCGTCATGTACCGTCCGACAGGCTTTTTCAACATGCGATTCTATGCCAACGTCTACGACTCGTATTATTCTACTTTGTTCAACGGACAGAATGTTGAGAGCGAGATGTGGTCGTATAGCCTTCGTCTGAACGTCTGGGCGAAAGTATGGAACAAACTCGAGGTACATGCATCAGGCTATTACCGTTCAGCAACACAGTCACTTTATGCCGAGCAAAAGCCGTCATACGCCATCAACTGCGGTCTGCGCGCCGATTTCTTCGACAAGAAAATGTCGGTTTTCCTCAACGTGAACGACATCTTCAACTGGAACAAATGGGATAATGACACATACAACCCGTACTATATCTCGTATAGCTCTTACAAGTTCAACAGCCGTTCCATCAGCGCCGGCGTGACGTTCCGATTCGGAAAGATGGAGCTTG
Organism: uncultured Bacteroidales bacterium; assembly: GCA_905234275.1. Lineage (GTDB taxonomy): Bacteria > Bacteroidota > Bacteroidia > Bacteroidales > F082 > Limimorpha. The sequence continues at coordinate 68,313 of CAJOHD010000003.1, forward strand.
AGAACAGAGCGAGAGAAGGAGGAGATGAAGGAGGAGAGCCTAGTATGGGAAGCGGGAAGTAATGTTTATCGAAATCATTCGATTGTTTACGTTAAAAAAGGATTTCTCGACTACACTTCACTTCGTTACGTTTCGCTCGAAATGACGAATTGAATGAAATATTTGAACTATGAAAAAGATATTTTTACTATTAGGAATTGTCATCGCATTCATTTCTTGCGATAATAGTGGCAAGCAGCCACAGCAATCACAGCAGGCGGCACCGAAAAAGCATGTGACTGTGCCGAAATTTGTTGGCGACTCGGCTTATTATTTCGTGAAGGCACAATGTGATTTCGGTCCGAGAGTGCCAGGCACTACGGCACATCAGCAGTGTGCGGATTGGATGGTTGAAACGCTCAACGGTTATTGCGACACCGTCTACATTCAGGATTTCAAGACCCGCGTTTATGACGGAAAAGTGGTCAACGGCAAGAACATCATCGCCACGTTCAACCCTGAAGCAAGAAAAAGAATCGTCATCGCAGCACATTGGGACTCAAGACCATTCGCCGACAACGACCCTGACGAGGCTAACTGGAAGAAGCCTATCGACGGTGCCAACGACGGTGCCTCAGGATGCGGCATCATGATGGAGATGGCGCGAGTGATGAAGACACATCGCATCGACGACAACATCGGCATCGACTTCGTTTTCTTCGACTTGGAAGACTATGGCTCACCGAAATGGATGGACGACAGTCAGCGTAACGACCTCTCATGGGGCCTCGGCTCACAATATTGGTCGAAAAAGCCGCATATCGAAGGCTATACCGCATATTACGGCATACTGCTCGACATGGTTGGAGCAGCAAATCCACGTTTCCCGAAGGAATATTATTCACAAGGCAACTCGGCATGGGTGCTTAACAAGGTGTGGCGCATAGCACGCGACATGGGATACGACGAGGCGTTCACCAACGAACTCGGCGACCCTATCAACGACGACCACATCTACATGATTCATTACGCCGGCATCCCGACAATCGACATCATCCACCTCGTTGGCGACGAAGACCGCACCTCGTGCTTCTTCCCTTACTGGCACACGGTTAATGATAACATCGAAAATATCGATGTGAAGACGTTGCAGATGGTAGGGAACGTGATGATGAAAGTTGTTTATAACGAATAAAACACGTAGAGACGCACGGCCGTGCGTCTCTACAACATATCAATAAACGTTTTCGTTTATTTTACGTATTTTTTACCGTTAAAGATATATACCCCTTTATAATCCTCAGGTAATTTCACGCCAAGGCAACGTCCTTCTAAGGTGTAATAAAGGTTGTCTTTCAGCATGTTTTCTGCTGGAATCTCATCAACTCCTTCACTTCCGACGAAAGGATAGAACGTGACAAGACCGAGACTCGGGTCATCGGCTTGATGATAGATATGGCTTTCGATTTCATCGTAATCCGTTGAGTTCCATTTGTTTCCGACAGCCATCAGGTCGCAAGCCGAGTTGTTGTAGAGGTCGTAAATCACGCCACCGTTGCCGTTGTCGTGAATCTCGTTGTAACCCCAATCGTCTTCGGTTCCCATGTCGATGTCATGGTAATAAATTGCAGTGATACCCCATAGGTTGCCGGTAATCAAGTTGTTACGTAAGATAGCCTTATTGGTGGTCGAATTCCCGTAAATCGAGATGCCGCTGCCGCCATTCATCGGGTTTTCCTCGTGATTGTTGTTAATGAATTGATTTCCAATGATAACTGACGAGATTCTCTCGCCCTGCTGGTTATAGCCGTAACGACCATCACGGATTATGTTGTCTTTCAGGAGCACCTTTGTCGATTCCATACCCATGAGGTCAGCGATGGAGATGCCGCCCACGTACCATTGAGCCATGATGGTGTAAATTTCATTGCCGACGATACGAATCGTGTCTTCAGCACCTGGTCCGAGGTTGATCTGCGGAGCATTGATGCCGTTGACATTGGTGTCAAAGTCGCAGTTCAAAATTTGCGGTGAAGCCATTCCGTTGACTGGCGAGCCGATGGCAGAGCCCTCATTCAACATGAAGTAGCAGTTTTTGATAGTCGGGTTGCAGTTCAAAATATTGATAACCGAATTGCTGTAATCCCTTGTGAAATAAACAAATTTCACATCATCGAAGGTCACATCCGACTCAATCACTTTGATGCCGGCACCATCCGAGAAATACATCTTCTTAAGCAAGCAACCGGTGGCGTTTTCAAAGCGCATGCTGAAATGGTTTGTCTCGTTCAGTCCGTAAAACTTAGTTCTGGTATTTGTGTTTGTGCAAACCATTGATCCATTGATGGTTACGAGCACTTCGGCAATATCCACTCTCGCTGTCTGATCATTGATTTGCAGCACATCACCAGCCGAAATTGTCAAGTCGGCATTTACGAGATAGCCATTTTCACCAACAGTGACCACTCCTTCGGTGATATCGACGAGATCAGCGAAAGTGTAAGTGGTGCCGTTGCCTGGACTCACCCATTGAGCATCAAGGGTTAGCGCCATTATGAAGGTGGCGATTAAAAATACTAATGATTTTTTCACAATTATTTGATTTATTTTAGTCTTTAGTCTCTAGTCGTTAGTCATTAGTATAGATACCGATGACTAATAACTAAAGACTAAAGACTAGCGACTATTATTACTTTCTAATTGCTGCAATACCTGGCAATTCCTTACCTTCAATGGCTTCGAGCAAAGCGCCGCCGCCTGTTGACACGTATGACACCTGGTCAGCGAGACCGAACTTGTTGATGCAAGCTACCGAGTCGCCACCACCAATAAGTGAAAATGCGCCATTCTTGGTAGCCTCAGCGATTGCGAGAGCGATAGCCTTTGAACCTTGCGCGAAGGTGTCGAACTCAAACACGCCGCTAGGACCGTTCCAGAGGATGGTCTTCGAGCCTTTGATGACGTTGGCAAAGAGCTCGCGAGTCTTCGGACCGATATCCATACCTTCCCAGCCTTCAGGGATATTCATCGGGTCAACAACCTGAGTATCAGCGTCGTTTGAGAACTTATTACCAGCCAAAGTATCGATTGAAAGCACGAGGTTCACGCCTTTTTCTTTAGCTTTTGCGATGATATCGAGAGCGAGGTCGAGCTTGTCATCTTCGCAGATTGAGTTACCGATCTTTCCGCCAAGAGCTTTCTTGAAGGTATAAGTCATTCCGCCGCAAAGGATGAGGTTGTCGACCTTTGTGAGCAGATTCTCGATAATATCAATCTTTGTTGACACTTTCGAGCCACCCATGATAGCTGTGAACGGGTGTTTGATGTCGTTCATCACCTTGTCGACAGCAGCCACTTCCTTGCCCATGAGGTAGCCATACATCTTATGGTCAGCATCGAAATAGTCAGCGATCAAAGCTGTAGAAGCGTGAGCGCGGTGTGCTGTTCCGAAAGCGTCGTTGATATAGTAGTCGGCATATGAAGCGAGGGTCTTGGTGAACTCTTTCTGAGCTGCCTTTACCTCTTTCTTTGCCTCGTCGTAGCCAGGCTCGCCTTTTTCCACTCCACGTGGTTTGCCCTCTTCCTCAGCATAGAAACGGAGGTTTTCGAGCAGCATCACCTCGCCAGGTTTCATGGCTTTGATAGGCTCAGCAGCCTTCATGCAGTCGTCAACGAAGATGACTTTCTTGCCGATGAGTTCCTCGAGATGTTTCACTAATGGTTTTACCGAATACTTCGGATCAGGGTTCTTTTTCGGACGACCGAGGTGCGACATGATGATAAGCATGCCATTGTCTTTCAACACTTTCTGCAATGTCGGCATTGCTGCACGCATACGGGTGTCGTCGGTGATGTTGAAATTGTCATCCAACGGAACATTGAAATCAACGCGCACGATGACGCGTTTTCCAGAGAAATTAACTTTGTCGATGTTTGTCATGATATTAAAATTTTATATTGTTAAAATTTTTATTTCAATTCTTTTAATCTATTAAGCTATTAAACTAATTCCCAAAACAAGCGAATATCCTCTTCATCAACTGCTTGATACTATTAGGTTTCGGCAACCTCTCTTCCTCCACTGCCGTGAAATTGGTGCTGCCTCTTTGCAGATATTTCTCGGTGAAAGTGCCTGAGCTGATGCCCCATTTGAGTTGGAACATCTTCTTACCTTTGTTTTTGCGCATCCTCTTGGTGGATTTGCTTCCGAAATGATACACGAGGCTGTTGCCGACGCCAATAAAATCACGCACTCCGGCATGCCAGAGCTTACGTGAGATGTCGGGGTCGGAGTACCAGCCCGGATGGAACTCGACGCTCATCCCGCCGACGAGATCCCAGCAATCGAGAGGCATCACGTTAGGCGGCCAAGTGCTTCCACGCCAGTCGTTGCGCACCAGTTTTTCCTGCTCTTTCAGCAACTCCGCCTCACGGAATGACTCGATATCAGTCCCGAAATCACGATGCACCACACATGGATTGTTTCCGGTCGGCTCGATGAGAGTGCTGGAAATCATGAAATATTTATGTGTATCTTTCTGATTGTCAGTCAGTTGGTTGATACGTTCAAGAATCGGCACATCCCAATTAGGCAGGAAATACATGTCGTCGTTGGCGTAGAACACGAACTTGGTGTCGATGAGGCTGCGGCAGGCGTTCAAGGCGTAGCAGATGCCTATGTTTTCTTTCGCATAGATATAGTCAAGATGCTGATTTTCGACCCACTGAAGCGTACCATCCACACCTTCATTGATGGCGACTATGATTTGATGCTCGTAAGCCGAATTTTTGCGGATGCTGTTCACGCAGAGCTCAAGATATTTGAGATTATTCCAGGTAGGAATAATGAAGGTGAAGCAGTAGTCCTTCTTTTCGGCACGTTTATGTTTCTCGAAACTAATCATAACTTCTTGTCTGTCAATTCTTTAAGTGTCTGATACTTCAGTCTCGTGGCTTTTGCGGTTATGTGGCATATATGCAAGCCGTCTTTGCCGTCGAGGAAGCCAAGTTGGAAGATATAATGCTGTATGAAGCTGAAAACGGGCGACACCGCCATATAAAACAAGGCGTGTTTTTTGCCTTTCATAAAGTAATGTTGTCCGCGCATCTTGGCGAACTTAAACTGCTGATTCTCATAGTCTTCAGGTGTAGCAAAGGAGTAATGCAGCAGGTCACCGTGAAGCACTGTCTCTTTTATTTCAGTAGAAAACTCTATCGTTTCGTGAATCTCGCCCCGCCACTTCCCCACTGTGCGGTTCCAGATACGGATTTTACGGTCGGGATACCAGCCGCAGTGACGTATCCAGTGACCGCAGTAGTTGGTTAGGCGGTTCATGCTGAACACTTCGTCGTCGGAGATATTTTTATTTTTAAGCTCTGAAATTGAATTTTTCAGTTTCTTGGAAAGCTCTTCATCGGCGTCGATGCTGAGAATCCAGTCGTTTGATGCGAGGTTGTTGGCGAAGTTTTTCTGTTCGGAATAGCCCAGCCAGTCCTGATGCATGAACTTCACGCCGTACTCCGCGCATATCTTTTCGGTGTTGTCGGTGGAGCCTGAGTCGACCACAACTATCTCATCCGCGACATCTTTTATTGATTCGAGGCATCGGCGGATGTTACGCTCTTCATTATGAGTGATTATGACAGCTGTGATGAGCATCGCAATTTTTTGCAAAGGTACGAAATGATTTTTAGAAATGCAAGAGAAATCTCCTGTAATTATACAGTTACTTATTGTAGGAGATTTCTCCGCTCCCTGCGGTCGGTCGAAATGACGCTAAGTGAGCGACCACTTCTTCATCACCTTGTAAACAGCTCCATCGGGTCTCAAGATGCTTTGAAAAAGTATTACTTCTTTAACCTCCTGGTGGATGTAGGTCTTCTGTTCGATAGCTTGCACCACCTTCTGGAAATACTGTTTCTCGCAGAGGTCTTTGATTCTCCCTAAAGTCAGATGAGGCACGAAGTTTTGTCTATCGCGTTGATAGCCAATGTTATCAAAGGCTGTCAAGACGGCTTCTTCGAGTTTCAGAAGCTCATCGGGTGTGTTCTGCATGCCGAGCCAAAGCACACGCGGGGCGTAGCGGGCTCCGAAGATGCCGGTGCGGTTGAAGTCCATGGTGAAACTATTATGATTTTCAACGACTTTCGACACTGCCTCGATGATTTTAGGCTCGTCCTGAGGGGGCGTCTCGCCGATAAACTTAAGGGTTAAATGTATATTTGTAGGTCGCACCCAATTTATCATTTTCTCATGCGACAAACCACGGCGTAAACCGTCAAGCAGCGGTTTAAATCCGTTGTTTTCGGTATTTATCGGAATTGCAAGAAATAATCTCTTCATATTTTTTCTTTTGGCTCACGCAGATATCGCAGAAACCGCAGATATTTTTATTCTTCCATAATCTAATCTGCGAGATTGCTCGCGACGCGAGCTGCAGATTTCGCAGATCGAACTGTGGAAGATTATTTCTGCGTTATCTGCGAGATCTGCGTGAGGCTAATTACATTTGTTTGTAATCTTCAGCGAGACCGCCTTCTGATGTTTCACGATAGAGATATGGGATGTCGCGTCCTGTCTTATTCATTGTGTCCACCACTTTGTCGAACGACACTCTATGTCTGCCATCGCTGAATGTCGAGTATATGTTGGCATCGAGGGCACTGGCTGCTGCGAAGGCGTTACGTTCGATACACGGGATCTGGACCAGACCACAGACCGGGTCGCATGTCATGCCGAGGTGGTGCTCGATAGCCATCTCGCAAGCATATTCTATCTGTGCCACGCTGCCGCCAAATATCTGACAAGCCGCACCCGCAGCCATCGCGCAAGCCACTCCGACCTCGCCCTGGCAACCGACTTCGGCACCGGAGATCGAAGCGTTGGTCTTCACGATATCGCCAATCAGGCCGGCAGTTATCAAGGCACGAAGGATACGTGTCTCGTCAAACTCATAGCTCTTCGAGATATGATAAAGCACTGCAGGAAGCACTCCGCAAGAGCCGCATGTCGGAGCGGTGACGATGAGTCCGCCCGAGGCGTTCTCCTCACTGACAGCGAGGGCATACGAAAACACCAGTCCACGGTTGCGCAAGGTATGATGGTTATAACCCTGAGCCTTGATGTAATACTGTGTAGCTTTGCGCGCCAGGTTCAACGGACCAGGCAGACGGCCTTCGGTGGCGAGACCGCGCTCAACAGCCTCTTTCATGGCAGCCCACACGTCTTTCAGATGGTCGACAAGCTCTTTCTCATTTTCATATTCAAGCACATACTCCCAGAAGGTACGACCAGTCTCCTCGCACCATTTCATGATGTCGGTCATCTTCGTCAGCGGATAGATGTCGGGGATGACGGATGGCTTGCCTTCCTCTTCGAGGGCACCGCCGCCAACACTGTAAACCGTCCACTCTTCAAGGACTTTCTTCTCTTTATCAAAAGCCTTGAATGTCATGCCGTTAGGATGATAAGGCAGGAATATTTTCGGCTGCCAGACGATGTTCACCGGAGCGTGAGGCTGCAACACCTCGAGGATGGCAACGTCGGTGAAGTGACCTTTGCCAGTGGCGGCAAGACTTCCGTAAAGTGTTACTTCAAACGAGGCGGCATCAGGATGACGCTCGAGGAACTGCTCAGCAGCGAAGCGAGGAGCCATAGTGTGACTTGAAGATGGGCCATGACCTATTCTGTAAATTTCTTTAATTGTTTGCATAATTAACTTATTTGTTCCCGTCATTCCGACTGGAGCGGAGCGGAATGGAGGAATCCTTGTTTTTCGTTAATCATTTGTTTGTTTCCGTTAACAGAGGATTTCTCGACTACGCTCGAAATGACGGATGGTATTGCGTTTATTAATTTCTTAGTGTATTCATTTTGAGGATTGTTGAAAATCTCATCGGCATCGCCGAGCTCCACTGGACGGCCGTTGTACATCACGAGGATGCGGTCGGACATGAAGCGGACGACGCTAAGGTCGTGAGAGATAAAGACATAGGTAAAGCCGAAGTCTTTCTTGAGGCGGTTCAACAGATTCAGCACCTGCGCCTGCACCGAGACATCGAGAGCCGATACCGACTCGTCGCAGATGATAAGTTTCGGATGCACTGCAAGGGCTCGCGCGATGCAGATTCTTTGTCGCTGACCGCCTGAGAACTCATGCGGATAACGCTGATAATGCTCAGGTTGCAGTCCGACCTCGGTGAGCAGCTCACATACCTTGTCGCGACGTTTCTTGGCATCTGGTTCGAGACCATGCACCAACATCGGCTCCGCTATCGCGTCGCCGACGCGCATCTTCGGATTCAGCGACGAATACGGGTCTTGGAACACTATCTGCGCATGCTTCCTGTATTCACGTAAGTCGTTGCCGCTCAGCGACATCACATCTTTGCTTTCGAAGATAATTTTGCCTTCAGAAGGCTCCACCAGACGCAAAATTGAGCGACCGAGAGTGGTCTTTCCGCAACCGGATTCACCAACAAGACCCAGCGTCTCGCCAGGATAGACCTCGAAACTCACGTCATCGACAGCCTTCACGTGGTCGTAAACACGGTTAAAAACGCCTTTTTTGAGCGGGAACCAAGTCTTTAGATGCTCCACCTTCAGCAGCGGCTCGCGGCTGTATATCTCTTTCAGATGTGCGTCTCTTTCCTCTTGAGTGACAATAAGTTGCTGCTTGAAATCAGCATCATCGCTCCAGGTGCCATCAAGGAATTCCTTAACTATCGGGAGACGTTTCAGGCGGTAATCCATCGGCGGACGGCATGCGAGGAGGCCTTTTGTGTAAGGGTCTTTCGGATTGTTGAGGATTTCTTGGGCTTCGCCGTATTCGACGACGTTGCCGTTGTGCATCACCGCGATGTAATCGGACACCTCGGAGACGACGCCGAGGTCGTGCGAGATGAAGATCATCGAGAGGTTATCGCTCTTTTGCAGCTCTTGCAGCAGCTTCAGGATCTCTTTCTGCACCGTGACATCGAGAGCTGTTGTTGGCTCGTCGGCAATCAATAACTCCGGGTTGCATGCCAGCGCCATGGCTATCATCACACGCTGTTTCTGACCGCCCGAGAGCTCGTGAGGATAGCTCTTGTAAATAGCTTCGGGGCGTGGCAGCATCACTTTTTTGAACAGAGTTATGACGCGTGACTTCGCTTCTTCTTCGGTCACGTCTTCGTGGGCAAGAATGGCCTCGGTAACCTGGAAACCGCACTGGAACACGGGGTTGAGCGAGGTCATCGGCTCCTGAAATATCATGGCAATGCGCTTGCCACGGACGTCGTGCATCTCGTCTTCCGAAAGATGCAGAATATCTTTCCCGTCGAGGGTTATCTCATCGGCAGTTATCTTCGACTGTTTCTCGTTAAGAAGCCGCATCACCGCGAGGTTGCTCACCGACTTTCCTGAACCCGATTCACCCACGATTCCCAGCGTCTTCCCCTTCGGCACCTCAAAACTGACACCATGCACCGCCTCGTTCCATTCGCCATCGCGAAGGAAACTGATTTTCAGATTTTTTATTTGAAGCAGTGCACTCATAATCGTCATGTCGAGCCTGTTGAGACATCTCATATATTTCTGCAAAGATAGTATTTTTTTATTTATCTCTCGCAGATATCGCAGATCTAGCAGATTTTTACCTATCTTTCGAAAATCATCTCCCAGATGCTCGCGACGCGAGCTGCAGATTTCGCCGAAAACGCAGAAATAATCTTCCACAATCTAGTCTGCGTAATCTGCAGATCGCTTTAGCGAGCCATCTGAGATATAAAAATTGGGAAGATAAGGAAAATAATCTGTGTAATCTGCGTGATCTGCGAGAGAATAAATAGCGGTCGAAATGACGTCAGAACCCTTCAAGTGTCATTAAAACCGGCGGTATCAACAATATTCCTCCAATTATAATCAGCATCAAAATGAACTTCCAGGCCCACTTCAGCCACTTGTTGTATGGGATTTTCGCCACGCCCAGCGCTCCAATCAAAACGCCGGATGTTGGCGTTATCATGTTGGTGAATCCGTCGCCGAACTGGAACGCCATCACGGTGGCTTGACGGCACACCCCGATGAGGTCGCTGAACGGCGCCATGATAGGCATCGTTATCGCCGCCTTCGCCGAGCCCGACGGTATGATGATGTTTATGAGTGTCTGTATGCCATACATTATCTCCACCGACGCCACCTTGCCGAAGTCGGACATCGATTTCGACAATCCGTAAAGAATAGTGTCGATGATGCCGCCGTCTTGTAGGATTATCACTATGCCGCCTGCCAATCCGACGACCACCGCAGCCGATAGGATATCACCCATCCCTTCGATGAAAAGCCGCGCTATGTCGCTGGCGCTCTTGCCGATAGCCACACCGCTGCAGATGCCCATGGCAAGGAACAACGACGCTATCTCCATCACATACCAGCCGTAGCCCATCACACCGATTATCAGATAAACAATGGTGTAAAGCAACAGCAGCAAGATGAAGCTGTGCACCGTTTTCCGTAAGGAAAGAAATCCTAAAACAGCAAATATGCCCGTCAAAATCGGGATAATCGGCATAGTGAAGGCACTCGAGCCTATCTTTAAGGTCGTTTCAGGATTTAAAACCGAGAAAACCACCATCGCGACAAGCAGGAAAACATACACAAACCAAGCCTGTCGTGGCACATAACGCTCAAACTCCTGCCCTTGCGCCGATGCGTTTTGACGCCAGTAAGCGTCGTCGTCGAACATTATTGAACTCTGCGGATTACGCTTGACTTTATGCGCATAATGCAGCACGAAAGCGATGCCGAAGATGTTGATGACGACCCAGCAGAAGATGCGGTAGCCTATGCCCGAAAACAGCGGCACGCCTGCGATTCCTTGCGCGATACCGATTGTAAACGGGTTCAGAATGGCCCCCGCAAAGCCGATATGCGCCGCCACATACACCATGCAGAGACCAACAATACTGTCGTAACCCATTGATATTGCTAATGGTATAACGATAATCACAAAGGCGATACACTCCTCGCTCATGCCAAAAACGGCTCCGAAGAGGCTAAAGAGCAGCATTATCAGCACAATGATGATGTTGTCGATGCCCAAAAATCGTATAAACTTATGATTTTCAAGTCGTTGCGTAAATCTTAAAAAAGAAAAGATTCCCATGTCGATGGCACGGCTTTTGTTCATAATCCAGAACGCTCCGCCGATCATGAGGATGAAGATGATGATTTTCGACTGCTGCACAAAGCCGTTGAAAAGTGCCGAAAACACCTGCCACGTCTGGGCTTCAGGATGGAAAACCTCCTGATACTCAGCAGGTAACTCGTTCTCATAATAGAACTGTCCGTCGACATACATTCCCGGCTTGATGAACCAGGTCATGATAGCGGCGACCACTATTATAAAGAAGACGATGACGTAGGTATGCGGTACTTTTCGCTGTGACATAAAACTTTATCTACAAGGATTATTTCATAAAAATGCTGTATCCGTATTTAAACATGACGGTATAAAACATTTTGCTTTCTGACTCAACATAATTATCGTTATTATAATTGGGTACTTCACTATTACTGTGCCAATTAGTATCACCAAAATAATAATAATGGTTATTATAGACATGTTCACAATAAATCTTTTGATAATTTAGCACTATTCCAAAACTCGAATGTTTGTACTCAATTCCAATCTCAAAAGCAGTTGATAATCCTTTAACTTTATATACATATTCTATTGACACAAAATCCTTGTAACCATTATATGACCATAGAAAACTACCATCACTATAATAGTAACCATCATAAAGTTGCAGAGCTTCTGGCTCTAGCTTAGAGGCCTTAATACTAATCGAAGTGCCAACTTTCATGTCAATATAAAAACTACGTTTGGCATTATTTAAATATATTCTTGGATTTACATACAGTGGCATTGATATTATAGGTGACCAATAATTAGCATCAATTCCTAATCCAAGTCCCATATAAACGAAAGGATTTAACTGATACCCCATATTTGCAGCAATTCCCAAAGATAATGGGTTATTAAAATTAGGCATTTTAACACTTGTTCCGTTGAGATATTTATTATCCCATACGCCTCCGGCATTATCTATATCAAAACGAACAAACTTCACATAATCACCATCAGAGACACCACTAATGTTATTATTAACTCCAGCTCTTATTTCAGGTCTGAACACCCAACCTTTTTTCCGTAATGACTTAACACGTTCCATATCCACTTCAACAAGGGTGTTTTCGCCGTCCCTGACGGTAACATCACGTATTGCCGTTTCATATTTGCGTCTGCTCAACTCTATCTTATAATTACCGGCGGGTATGTTGTTGAATACCTTTGGGGTACTGCCTTTATCATCCCTTCCTATTTTAATTGTCGCGTTCTTCGGATATGATTTTATTTCAAGGCTTCCTACTGCTTTGTTAAGCACAACATCAAGATTCACAGACTTGCCGTCTTCAATGTTTACAACTGTAACATATGGTTTGTAAAACTCTTTTTCAACACGAACCCTGTGTGGTCCAGGGCCCAGTTGTGTACTTATGAAAGGTGTTTTTTCATCCATTTCAATACCATCGATAATAACCGTGGCGCCATCAACAGGAGTAGTTTGTATCACTATATAACCATAATCACCGGAAACGCCGCCTCCTGCCATTGCGTCTTCAAGTCTGGAAAGACGGTCGGCGAATTCCTGGTCGACAGACGGTTTGTTTATTATGGTAAGTTCGTAGCCTTTCTTACCCTGCATATCGAACGGGAACCAAAACTCTGTTGAGCCGAAATCGGGATGCGATATTTTCAGATAGGTGGCGTAATAACTGATATAGACCCAAACCTCGCCAGGTTTGTATTCAAGTTCAAAGAATGTGCGCGCATCGCCTTCAAACAGCAGCCTATGACGCTCCCTGTCGTTAATATTCTCTGTCTTCACTTTAAGCACTGCATAAGCTCTGTCGTTGTCATCATACATTTTATCTGTGTTGATGTTCACAAAACCGACAACCTCCTTAAAAGACCCTTCATCAACCACCAATTGTGCAAAAACGGAAACCGACATGTTTAGTGTAAAAAACAATATCAGCGATTGTACTATGTATTTGAATCTCATATGGAAATTATATTAACCATCAATGCCTAATGGATTGTTACACATAAGAAGCGTGGCATTGATATACCACAAAAAAGCATAACGCTTCTGAAATTCAATAAAATCAGGTTCGAAAACCGATGACAAAGATAGGATTTTTTTGAATATGAAATGTTTTTTTTAGTTTTCGATGTTGAAATAATAACTTTTTCCATATTTAGTTTTGGCAAAAATAGTACTTTTACTATTACTTGTCAAGAGTTTTTATGAAAAATATTGTTTCGGCAAAATTACTGCAGGTGATTTGAATTAGTCGTATGAAAAAAAGCCGCCACAGTGTGACGACTCTACTTTTCAAATGTTAATAAATTTTTACACTTCGACATAATAGCTTCAATATCAATATATTACACTTAAATTCTTCTAATTATTCAAAAAGTAAGAGAAATATTTTGGCAATTATTCCGAAAAGTTGTAATTTTGCGGAGAGGTTATTCGATTAAATTAATGAGATTCCTCACTGCGTTCGGAATGACAAAATAGGTAAAACTTTTAATATTATGGTAAACTACAAGGATTTAGGATTGGTGAACACCCGTGAGATGTTTGCCAGAGCTGTGAACGGCGGCTATGCCATCCCGGCATTCAACTTCAACAATATGGAACAGCTGCAAGCCATCATCATGGCGGCAGTAGAGACGAAATCGCCTGTGATTCTTCAGATTTCAAAGGGCGCTCGTAACTACGCCAACCAGACTCTTCTCCGCTACATGGCAGAAGGCGCTGTGGCATACGCAAAAGAATTAGGTTGCGCTCATCCTGAGATAGTGCTTCACCTCGACCATGGCGACTCATTCGAGCTCTGCAAAAACTGCATCGAGATGGGATTCTCATCGGTGATGATTGACGGCTCGGCACTTCCATACGACGAGAACGTGGCTCTGACCCGCAAAGTCGTTGACTACGCTCACAAATACGACGTGACAGTAGAAGGCGAACTCGGCGTTTTGGCAGGCGTTGAAGACGAGGTCTCAGCTGAGGCAAGTCACTACACAAAACCTGAAGAAGTCGTGGATTTCGTGACCAAGACCGGCGTCGACTCTCTCGCCATCTCTATCGGAACATCACACGGAGCATACAAATTCACTCCTGAGCAGTGCACCGTCGACCCGAAAACAGGCCGTCTGCTGCCTCCTCCACTGGCATTCGACGTGCTCGAGGCCGTCGAGAAAGAGCTTCCGGGCTTCCCTATCGTGCTTCACGGCTCATCATCGGTGCCACAGGAAGACGTCGACACCATTAATAAATACGGTGGCGCACTGAAGGCAGCCGTCGGCATCCCTGAGGAACAGCTCCGCAAGGCAGCCAAGTCGGCAGTGTGCAAGATCAACATCGACTCCGACAGCCGTCTCGCCATGACAGCAGCAATCCGTAAGACACTCGCCGAGAAACCGGCAGAATTTGACCCGAGAAAGTACTTGGGACCAGCTCGTGATCACATGAAAGAGCTTTATATGCACAAGATTATCAATGTGTTAGGAAGCAATAACAAACTTGCTGAATAATCATTAATCTCTCGCAGATATCGCAGAAAACGCAGAAATTTTTCTGTTCTTCCACATGGATTTAGTTCGCTAAAGCGAACAGATTACACAGATAGTGGCGGCATTAGAGGCTTTAAGGTCATAAGGTACTTTAAAGACTCTGGTGCCGCTGATCATACCATATCTGCGAAATCTGCGAGAGATATAATAAATCAATAGTTACATCGTTATCATCATATGAAAAAATTACTCCTGCTATTGTTTTTGGCTCTGGGCGCGATGGTTGGTCAGGCACAGGAGGATTGTTTTCTGCTGAAAGGAAGGATTTTTTCGGACGACAGCTTGACGGCGATTCCTAACGTCAACATTGTCAGCGAGTTATCACGCTATGGAACGATAACGAATCAAGAAGGTTGGTTTCTAATCAAATCAAAATTAGTTGATACTTTGTGGGTGAGCTGTGTTGGATTTGACAGGCAACGGGTGCCAGTTTCAGAAGAAGAGCTTTTTGATAAAGAATTGATAATCAAGCTAATAAGAAGCGATATCATGCTTGATTCGGTCGAGATATATCCTTATCCGCTTTACGATGATTTTATAAGAGACATCACGAAAATGCCGTCACGGAGGCTTTTTGTTCCGGGAATTTCAAAAATAGACGACGAAAAACAGATTTACAAGAAACCAATAAAGGACCCTCCAGCGAGCATAATCAACCCTGTCTCGTTGATTTATAACAGGTACAACAAACGAGAGCGCTTCAAGCGAAAGCTCCAGCGAAACCGCAGAAAGTTTAACCGCGAAATGGAACGGATTGGTGCGGATTCACTGATGGTGCCGGAATAAACATGTCATTTCGACCGAAGCCGATAGGCGTAGTGGAGAAATCCTTGTTTAATGTAATCATTCAAAAGTTCAGGTTAATATAGGATTTCTCCATTCCGTTCCATTTCATTCCACTTCAGTCGAAATGACGGGATTGTTTGCGCTTCCCGGCTTGAACCAAGGTGAAATCCATTTGTTTCTTAATCAGATCCACAGCTTCGACGCGGACTTTAACGGCATCGCCGAGGCGGTATATCTGGCGGGTTTCCTGTCCGACAACACGGAAGTTTTCCTCATCGATGTAGTACATGTCATCGAGGGTGCTGAATCGCACCATGCCCTCGCATTTGCTGTCTTTGAGCTCCACGTATATACCCCATTTGCTGATGCCGGAGATCAAGCCGTCAAACACCTTGCCGATCTTATCCTGCAGATACTCAGCCTGTTTGTATCGCACCGACTCACGCTCCATCTCGGCAGCCTTGCGCTCCATCTCGGAGGCATGCTGGCACAAAACCTCGTATTCCTCTTGGCTCACACTCGACTGATTTTCAATCATATAGCGTTCGATGAGACGATGTACCATCAGGTCGGGATAACGTCTGATAGGCGAGGTGAAATGTGTGTAGAACGGGAACGCCAAGCCATAGTGACCTATGTTGACGGTGCTGTAAAGTGCCTTCGCCATGGTGCGAAGTGCCACAGTCTCAACAAGATTGCGCTCGCCTTTGCCTTCGACGGCATCGAACAAAGCGTTGTACGACTTCACAAGATTCTCGCGAGTGCTGATGTTCATCGAATAACCCAGTTTCGACACCAACGAGATGAAGCTGAACAGCTTCTCAGGGTTAGGCTCGTCGTGCACACGATAAACAAATGTGTAGCCGTGATATTTCGAGTCTTTCTTGCCAATAGATTCAGCAACGGTGCGGTTTGCGAGCAGCATGAAGTCTTCTATGAGCATGTTCGCCTCGTTCTGCACCTTCACATAAGTGTCGATCGGGTGCATTTTCTCATCGAGAATAAATTTCACCTCCTCCGAATGGAAGTTGATTGAGCCCTGAGCCATTCGTTTTTCGCGAAGCTTGGTGGCTAAATCGTTGAGAATCAAGATTTCATCTTTATAATCTCCTTCCCCACCCTCAATCATGGCCTGGACCTCTTCGTAAGCAAAGCGACGGTTTGATTTTATAACAGTCTTGCCAATCCATTTTTTGAGGATTTCGGCTTTGTCGTTCATCTCGAAGACTGCTGAAAACGTCAGTTTTTCCTCATCGGGACGAAGTGAGCACACCATGTTGCAAAGCTTCTCCGGGAGCATCGGGATGGTGCGGTCCACCAAGTAAACTGAGGTGCCGCGCTGTTGAGCCTCTTGGTCAATGGCGGAGCCTGGTTTTACGTAGTAGGAGACATCCGCAATGTGGACTCCAACCTCGTGGTTCCCATTCGGTAATTTTCTATATGAGATGGCGTCATCAAAGTCTTTAGCGTCACGAGGGTCGATAGTGATGGTTAAAACATCACGGAAGTCTTTTCTGGCTTTAATTTCCGAATTAGAAATCTTATCCGAGATCTTGCTTGCCTCCTTCTCGACTTCTTTAGGGAACTCCAGCGGATACTCGTATTGCGCGAGGATTGACTGCATCTCGACGTTGTTCTCACCTGGGGTGCCGAGCACTCGAACAATCTCACCGAACGGGTTGCGTGAGTTTTCTGGCCAGTCGGCAAGCTTAACGATGACTTTCTGTCCGTCGCGGGCGCCACGATAGCTGCCTCGTGGGATGAAGAAGTTGAGAGGCATGGTGTCTCTATCTGGCACCACAAAAGCGTAACCGTGCGAAACGCTGAAGATGCCTACAAATTCAGTATGAGCGCGCTGGATAACCTTCACAATCTCGCCTTCGGTCTTCTTCGACTTACGCTTCGGGAACATCGCCACCTTGACCTTGTCGCCATGCAGAGCCTTGCCGGTGTTATTGGCGGCAATCTGAATATCCTCGCCACCATCTTCAGGCACCACATAGGCCTTGCCGGTGCTCTTCATATCGACTGTTCCAACCACATAATGCGGCTTCGGTCCGTATTCGTTCACCAAATCAGGATTCAGAGTATAGCTATATGGATGGTGCTCAATAAGTTGACCGTCTCTATTCAGTGTCTCGAGCACCTGAAATATCACGTCTTTGCCTGCAGCATCGCGCACACCCATGATCTTCGCTATCTGCTTATAGTTCATAGGCTTGAACGGATGCTCACCAAATATCCGCAATATGGTGTTTACAAAGGTGCTGAGGCTGTTAGTTTTCTTTCTTGACATAATAATAGTTTTTTGTCGTCATTTCGACCGAAGCCGATAGGCGAAGCGGAAAAATCTCATACTTACAATGCTTGAGATTTCTCCGCTTCGTTTCACTCCGGTCGAAATGACGTGGTTAACCGTTAACGTTATCGTTATTCTTAAACATTGCCTTCAGCTTTGGCATATATCCTTTGCCTAAAACAATGCCGCAGCCGACAATGAATCCGAAGAATGTCCACACGATGAGAGTCTTAGCACGGCTGTTCGACGGTTTCATCGGGATGGTGACAGGCTGGATGACTGCATAAACTGGCGTGTCTCTCTTCACCTGCATCTTAGCCTGCTCCAACTGCTTTGCCATCTCGTTGAAGATAGCGTTCGACACGTTGTACTTAGCTTGAATACGTTCTTTCTCAATCTCATCACGAGAGTTCATCACGTTCTTTGTGCGGTCTTTGATGATGGCAAGCTGTTCCTGATAATAGTCGTTTTCCTTCTTTACCTCATCATAACGGGCTTGGATATATGTCAATTCACTTTCTGACTTCTCCACACGGAAACGTGTCAGCATATCCTGCAGAAGCTGCTGCGCCTTGATAGCCAACTCAGCAGTCTGTATCGGTTCAAGACCGTTAACAGTAAGGGTAAGATAACCCTCTTTCTTATTAACATCCAACGATACTATCCTATTAAAAGCATCAAGCATCTTCTGTTCATTCCTAGTTACCACTATAGGTCTGATGGCAACAGTATCTGCCGAGCCCGTAGCATAACCATAAACGATTTCTTTCTGTGGACCTTGTATAGCACCTATTATCACACCTGGAAGACCGATGGTGTATTTCTTAATATAGAAAAATACACCAGGTTTCTCAATGCCCGACAAAGCATAGTCGAACATGCTTATAGGATGATCGCATTTCTTATAATGAAGCGGTGTGTGTATTAACTCTAAACGATATGGAACACTGTTCACAATCTCAGGATATACCAACGGTGACAAGTCTGATGCGGCCGTCTGCATTCCCATATCAATACCTGCCAATGCCGCCAAAGTACCCAAAGATGAGTTTTGTTTCGAGTTGAGCTGCGGCACCATAACGGTTTTAACCGTATAGACACGTTTCATCGTCAAAGCTGCCACCAGACCTAGCGCTATGAAGATTCCCAGACAGATGAAGATAGTCTTGCGACCATCCCACAATCTGCGGATGATAGCCATAATGTCAATGCCTTCCTCCTCTTGCTGGACTGGCGTTACATTGTTTTCGTTTGTCTCCATAATCGACTATTTTATATTTTCAACAAGCAAGATGATTGACACCACAGAGGTGAGAGCTGCCAATGAGTTTCTCAACTCGTAACCCCAGTCGATCTTCTCTTTCGGTTTCTCTATACGCTCTTTCTTCTTGGTATCTATACGCATTGTGATAACACCACCCGGTTCAACCTTTGGATAATGACGGAAGATGAAACATGAGGTGCCTTCTGTCTGGCTATTAGGCATTGTCACCGTTACACTCCTTTTGTCCGTTGTCTTGAGAAAACCGCCTGCATAATGTTTGACATACCATTTAGCGCTATGACGACCATCATACACGAGAAGTCTGTGGTCTGATGAGAATCCGTCAGGCACATATTGGCTCATGTAGGTACCAGTCTCGCGAATCATAACAGTGTTCTCTTGACGGACGATATTGATAACATCACCATCCATAAGGATAGGGTCGTCTTGAATTTTTCCTCTATGTTTCTTCACCTTACGCAAATCTACACCAATATTACCAGTGTTACGGCCCTCGGTACGCATCAATCGGCAATATGGGTCAGCATCGCTGAGCAAACCACCAGCGCGTTTGATAATTTCCCATAACTGTGTCTTACCATCTGTAAGCACATATACACCAGGATATTTAACACGACCGTTAATTTCTACGTATCTACCTGTGGTATAGTCTGGAGTCATACGTACCACGATATGGTCATAAGGCTGAAGTGCCATATCGTTGGCAATGACATTATAATCCTCGTCAACAACAAGTGTAAACTGCTGAAGCTCCACCTGATTGGTTTTTGAAATGTTCAGACGGAATACTTCAACATGGTCGTAAGCGGCACCCACCGTAAAACCACCGGCCATCCAAAGCAAATCGTGAACTGTAAGTGACTCATCGTAAGCTGTTCCGAATGGGTTCTTCACAGCACCGTCAACACGGACTTCACCAACGTTGGTATAAGTTGTGTTATCATAAACATTGAGACGGTCGCCTGGTTGCAACAGTTTGTCACCGTCTTTCTCAAGGTTTACACGGATATACGTCATCTTATCCGCATTGGTGATATCCTTACGGAAGATGTAAGCCACAGGGAAGTTGCTTGGCTTCAACCCGCCTGCAAAGTCAATAGCCTGGCTGATGGTCATGCGGTCGTTGAGGCCGAACTCGCGTGAAAATGGCTTACGCACCTGACCGTTTACCTCGATAGTCTCAACATCGCGATATGTCGATTGTTTCAACACTGTCACCTTATCACGTGACTTAAGCATGAAGTCTGGGTTACCATTCACACCAGGGAATGGTACAGTGATGACTTCAACAGTCTCATCGTCTTTTGTACGTTCCACGAAGAGATAATCGGTGAGGGCTGTGTAACGTGGTTTTGCATTGTCAAGCAATGCTTTGAGTGAGGTATTCTTGCCAAGCTCAAAACGTCCGTCGTAGTAAACATCACCTGTAATTGAGACATAATTCTCAACAGGTTCGTTGGCGGTCTTGATGCGGACAATATCACCAGCTTGCAAATAAACCTTAGTATTGCCGGACATCACATCATTGAGTTTATAGTCCATATAAATCACCTGACCGTTTTCAATACGCTCAACCTGTACATATTCAGGATAGACGTTCCATGTCACACCGCCTGCATATTCGACGAGGTCTGCAAGAGTCTCTTTCTCAAGCATCTCATAACGCATCGGACGGTTGACAGCGCCTTGTATTGTAACAACACATTTTGCCACCGGGACAAATATCACGTCACCATTCTGAATGTCATAATTTATATTGACATTAGGTTTTCTCATATACTGATAGAGGTCAAGGGTATGAGTCTTGCCTGAACGTGAAAGCTGGATGTTACGCACTGTACCAATTGCTGTAGGACCACCGGCAGCCACCAAAGCGTTGAACACGTTGTTCAAAGCACTCAAGGTGAAACCGCCTTGCACTCCCACCTCACCGTAGATGCTTACAGAAACTGTACGGGCAGTGGTGATTGTAACAACGATCTGGTCAGGTCTGTAGGTATAGCGGCTGCTAAGTCTGGAGCGTATCGCTTCTCTGGCTTGAGCCAATGTCATACCTTTCAAGAATATCTTAGATGCTCCGGCTGGCTGGATACTACCGTCGGCGCCAACGCGTTGATGAATCTCTGCTTGTGACGAACCGAAGATTGAGACATGCACCTCATCGCCTTCACCGATGACGTATGTGTCAGGTGCCAAGGCGCCGTCTGTAGTACGGAACACGTCAAGGCTTCTGCCTTTCAGAATAGCATGTCCGTAAATGTCAGTACCTTCAGTAGGCGACACGTTGCTTTCCTCAAGTTCTTGCTTGAGAGCATTTTCGGCGGCAGCCTCACCTGTTGTAGTCTGAGGCACATCATCTGGTGTAGCCACCACTGCGTCACCACCAGTTGCAGCAGAGGCAGGAGCTGCTACTGCTGCGTTTTTCTCTGCCACCATCTTGTTGAGGATTTCCATCACTCTACCTTGGTAGCTGGCATACTCAGTAGGCGGGATGTTGTCAACATCAATACCTTCTTCATAAAGGCGGGCACGCACTTCTGTCTCATCAAGACCGCGTTTTTGCAGTTCAGCTCTGGCCATAGCCATCATGTCGGGAGTCTGCGCCAACATTGTTATCGGCAGCACTGCAAAAAACAGAATCATCAAAAAAAGTTTCTTCATAGTAGTATTTTAATTTGTTTGTATTTGCCTATTTAATCAGTTTACAAAAATACAAAAAAATGGAATATAACAAGAAAAAAATAAACAATAAACATTAATTACCGTTAATTATTCATCAATCCTATCTTCCGCAGAACTAAAACCAATTTAATTAATGGTAAATTAACGGGTAATTCTGATAATTATACGTTTGACTTTTTTAAAAACGTTAATTACCGTTAATTATTCATTAATCCTATCTTCCGCAGAACTAAAACCAATTTAATTAATGGTAAATTAACGGGTAATTCTGATAATTATACGTTTGACTTTTTTAAAATGTTAATTACCGTTAATTATTCATCAATCCTATCTTCCGCAGAACTAAAACCAGTTTAATTAATGGTAAATTAACGGGTAATTCTGATAATTATACGTTTGAATTTTTTTTAAAACGTTAATTATCGTATAATTATTCATTAATTTTTTAAAGATTTTTTATTCCAATAGATATTGGTATTCTACGTCGTCTAAGCGTTCCATTCTACGATTGACAATGTAACATTCATTAGTGGTTTTGTCGAAAGCCCAACGTTCGCTGATGAGGCTGTCTTCACCAAAATTTATTAATAAACCAAGTGGTTTTTTTGTCAACCGAAGATAGTTACACAATTGAGCTCGATGAGCGGGAACCAGACAGATAACTGATTTTAATTCAACAATGATGTCATCTATAACTATATCCATTCGATATTTCTTATCTAATAGATGATTTTTGTAATAAATCGGCAGTTCTATTTCTCGTTCGTTATCAATACCACGATCAAGTAATTCAAGGTGTAAGGCTTCCTGATAAACAGGCTCCAACAATCCTGATCCTAAAACCGAATGTACAGCCATAGCCGCTCCGATAATCTTGTAAACTTTGTTTGCGTAAGGAAAAAGGTTCATATTAAGTTTTTTTAATTTTGAGAATTTGTGTTGTTCGAGGTTAAATCAGAAGATTCTTTCCATTAGTTGCCACTTTTCATCACTGCGGGCATTAGAGGAGCAGCCTTGGAATTGAGATACGTAGGCTTCCCATTCGGCTTGGCGAGGTAATGTGGCAAGGCGAGCCATATCTTTTTCGAAGTCGAAATCGTCTTTCACATCCATAATCATGAAGAGCTGACGGCCTTTGCGATATATTTGCATGTCGAGGATGCCAACTTCACGCTGACCGGCGATAATTTCAGGCCAAACATGACGGTGAGCTTCCACGTATTTGGCAATCATTTCTTCGTCATCGACGAGCTGTAAACACTGACAGTATCTTTTCATTTTACCTCAAATTTTTTCTTTTTTAACATCTAAAAATACGAAAAACACTAAATTCAAAAACTACGTTTTTTTATAACTATTCTACCGCGGTTTTTATTGAACACGAATCTCACAAATTTACACGAATATATTCTTCCAAAGAATTATATTAGTGAGGATTAGTGGAATTCGTGGTAGTTAAATCTATTTCGTTTATTTCGTGTTTTTAGATGTTTTTTATTCTAGAGCGGGAGCCATATATGGCGACCACGATAAAGCATATAAGTGGTAATGCGTAGCTTACGTTGACTGCGGGATGTCCGCAGATTGTGCCGCAGTCGATGATCATTCCTTGAAGTGGGGGCATCAGGGCGCCTCCGACGATTGCCATTACCAAGAAAGCAGCACCAAGTGAGGCATCCTCAAGACTTACTTTTTCCAATGCAGTGCCGTAGATGGTCGGGAACATCAGGCTCATGAAAAGACTGATGCCGATCAAGCAGTATAGACCAGCTTTGCCGACAATCAGTATCGCGCCTAGTGAACAGAGGGCTGCGAGGATACCGAAAACCGTCAATAATCGTCGACCGTCAACGTATTTCATCAACCAAGTGCTTAGGAAGCGACCGCAGAGGAAGAGACACATCGCAAGGATGTTGTAATTCTGGGCTGTGGCTTTGCTAATACCAAGATTATCAGCATAATGGATGATGAAGGTCCAGACCATGATTTGTGCCGCGACATAGAAGACCTGAGCCAAAACACCTTCGCGGTAAACACGATTCTTCCAAAGCCGTTCTATCGTAGTTTTAATTGAACACGAATCGTACGAATTGACACAAATCTGTTCTTCCGAAGGATGTTCTTCCGAAGATTTTTTTATTTGTGAAGATTCGTGAGATTCGTGGTTTATTAATTTCGTGGTTGGAACTTTTACGAGGGCAATGATTATCATCATGATTATGACGACTATTCCGAGGGCTACATACGGGTCGCGGATCACCGCCAAATCGTGGAGTCTTATATTCGCTTTCTCCGCTTCGCTGAGCATCGGAAAGATTATATTTCCGACTGCATCGCGCTTGTCACTCAACAGGTTGGGGAGTACCACCATCGAAGCCACTGCCATCCCCGCCAAAGAACCCATAGGGTTGAAAGCCTGCGCGAGGTTGAGACGACGAGTGGCGTTTTCTTTGTTTCCTAAAGACAAGATAAACGGATTGGCTGTGGTTTCGAGGAATGCCAGTCCGAAAGTCAGGATATATAGGCTAAAGCAGAAAAATGTGAAACTTTGTCGGGCTGCTGCAGGGATGAAAAGCAGCGCTCCGATTGCGTAAAGTGCCAAACCGAGCAAAATACCGCTTTTATAGCTGTATTTTCTGATGAAAAGAGCTGCCGGGATTGCCATTGTAGCATAGCCTCCGTAGAATGCGAATTGGATCAACGAAGCTTTTGCTGCCGGGAGTTCCATCAAAGTTTGAAATGCTGCCACCATCGGATTGGTGATGTCGTTAGCAAAACCCCACAATGCGAAAAGCGAAGTTATCGCAATAAATGGCAGCAGATATTTTTTCTCTACTAAACGCATATTTTTTCTTTTTTAACATCTAAAAACACGAATCTCACAAATTTACACGAATATGTTCTTCCAAAGAATTATATTAGTGAGGATTAGTGGAATTCGTGGTTATTTAAAATCCAGATCGTCGGATTGTTATTCGTATTGTTTCTTTGTGTTCTTTTGAAAATGCTTCTGCGTTCTCTACGACGCATGCGAGGTAACCTCCACCACCGGCACCAGGCATTTTCCAAGCCAGAACACCAGGTTCTTTAGAGTATTTTTCTATACATGACTGTATAATCTTTCCACTTTCAACTGGATTTATCATTGCAGGGAACATTGCAACTTGAGCGTTGAAGCTGTCACGATAGGCGTTAGCAAATGCCTTTAAATCCTTTTGCATGATAGCATTCCAGCAACGGTCGGCAGCAGCGGCGAGAGCCTTCACCTTCGGCTCGGTGATATCCTTGCCCTCCACCACCGAGCAGCCCGGCCGACGAGGCTCCATCGGAATCATAACAAGGTGATTTTCAAGCCATTGCAGTATGTCTTCATCATTGCAAGTCTCAATCTTCTCAGGCCAGAAATGGTTGTCGTAATAATGTCGGCACAGTCCCGGCACGCAAATACCTATCGCGTCCTGTGCCCCACTGACGATGCCATCCTCCCTTTCCGGATGATTCTCAAAACAGAACACCAAGCGAGCCAGCATCTCGGGGTCCATATCAGGTAACTTAAGAGGCCATATTCTCTTAATCATATTTCTCGTGGAGGTCGAAAGACCGCATCTTTCACGCACTTCAAACGTTGGTTCAAGACTAATCGTAATAGCCCAACCAGGAGCAAAACACGAAACGTAAGGCTGATCTATCCAAGTGCCAGCCAAATCCAATCGAGTTGGAATCGTACATAGCTGTTCCTTGAGCGCAGTGCTTGAATGTGCTTCCAGACCCTCATGCGGGTCGCGTTTCAGCACGATATATTCCATGCCACGCTCCTCGCAGAAACGGCGTTTCTCTTCAGAAGCACCATCCTCGTTTACAACTAAAATATCCGGCTTCAAGAAATCCACTGTAGGGATAAAGTCCATTATACCACTGCCGGCATTTATATATGCATCCTTCACATAACGAATAGCTTTAACCATAAAAAGGCGTTCTTTTTCATTGTAGAGCGTCTTGTGATTTTTATAATGAAGGATAGTCTCATCGGAACCTATACCAACATACAGATCACCATATTCTGCCGCCTGCCGGAAGAACTCGACATGCCCGCTATGCAGGAGATCATAACAACCCGAAACAAAAACTTTCTTTTTCATTTGAACACGAATCTCACTAATCTACACTAATTTTTACATTACTATACGTTCGCTTTCCAGTTCTTCCTCATGACCGAAATTCAACAATAAACCTAGTTTATAGCCAGTAGCATGAAGATAATTAAAAACTTGAGCACGATGAGCATCGGCCAGCTCACAAACTGCTTTCAACTCTATGATAATCTTATTATAGCATACAAAATCAGCTTTATATGTCTGTTTTAGCTCTATTCCATCATATGATATCTTAAGCTCTTTCTCACGTTCATAAGGTATTCCTTGTCGTTGAAATTCAATCTCAAGCGCTTCTTGGTAAACAGCTTCCAGAAAACCTTGACCGAGCTTATTATAAACTTTAAACGCTGCTCCTACAATCTTATAACTCTCATTCCCATATATCAATGCCATAACTCCAACTATTATTCGTGTAAATTCGTGCTATTCGTGGTTTATTATCTTTCAGCTCGCATTGGGTTGTTCAAGAAATCTTCATAGGCAAGGCGGATGCCGTCTTCGAGTTCGGTTTTGTACGTCCAGCCGAGTTTGGTGGCTTTGCTGACGTCAAGAAGTTTACGTGGGGTGCCGTTTGGACGAGTGGTGTCCCATTTTATTTCTCCTGTATAGCCGACCACTTTCGCGACAAGTTCGGTTAATGCTTTGATTGTCAATTCTTTTCCAGTGCCGGCGTTGACGGTTTCGTTGCCGGAGTAGTTGTTCATCAGGAAGACACAGAGGTTGGCAAGGTCGTCAACATATAGGAATTCACGTAGTGGTGAGCCGTCGCCCCAGCAGGTGACTTCTTTCAGGCCGTTGACTTTCGCCTCGTGGAAACGACGAATCAGAGCTGGCAAAACGTGCGAATGCTCCGGATGGTAGTTGTCGTTCGGACCATAGAGGTTGGTCGGCATCACTGAGATGTAATCAGTGCCGTATTGGCGGTTCAGGAACTCACAATATTTCAAACCGCTGATTTTTGCTAAAGCGTAGGCTTCATTAGTCTTCTCGAGCTCTGATGTCAGCAGGCAGGATTCTGGCATAGGCTGAGGAGCCATTCTTGGATAAATGCAGCTCGAACCCAGAAATTCCAACTTCTTACAGCCGTTTTTCCAAGCAGCATGGATCACATTCATCTCGAGGATCATGTTGTCGTACATGAAATCAGCAAGTGCTGACTGGTTTGCCACAATGCCACCAACTTTAGCTGCAGCGAGGAACACGTATTCAGGTTTTTCTTCCGCAAAGAACTTTTCAACCTGGTCCTGACGGGTTAGATCGAGCTCTTTGTGCGTGCGCAACACCAAATTATTATATCCCTGCCTCTGAAGCTCGCGCACGATGGCACTTCCGACCATACCACGGTGACCTGCAACGTATATCTTTGAATTTAATTCCATATTATTTTAACACTAAATCTATCTTTTTTCTTTTTTGAACACGGATCTCACGGATTTACACGAATCTGTTCTTCCGAGGAATTTTTATTCGTGAGGATTCGTGAGATTTGTGGTTTATTATATCCGTTAGATCCGTTAAATCCGTGTTCTATTAATTTAATCCTCTAGTTGGTCTCTGAGGTGCATTTTCTTCACCTTTTTCATGTCGTGTTTTATCATAATCTTAACGAGGTCTTCGAAAGATGTCTTATTCGGGTTCCAGCCGAGTTGGGTCTTGGCTTTCGTCGGGTCGCCTAAGAGTTGATCGACCTCTGCTGGTCTAAAATATTTAGGATCAACCTCAACCAAAATCTTACCGGTTTTCACGTCGATACCTTTTTCCTTTACTCCATCACCTTCCCAGCGAAGTTCAATGCCGACTTCTTTGAATGCCAGTGTGCAGAAATCACGGACAGTGTGGTATTGGCCGGTGGCGATGACGAAATCCTCAGGTTTTGGCTGCTGAAGAATCAGCCACATGCACTCGACGTAATCCTTGGCATATCCCCAGTCACGGAGTGCGTTAAGGTTACCCAGATAAAGCTTGTCTTGGAATCCTTGGGCTATTCTTGCTACTGCCAAAGTGATTTTTCGTGTCACGAAGTTCTCGCCTCGGCGTTCCGATTCGTGGTTGAACAGTATGCCGTTGCAGCAGTACATTCCGTAGCTCTCGCGGTAGTTTTTCATGATCCAGAAGCCGTATTGCTTAGCCACGCCGTATGGCGAACGCGGATAAAACGGCGTCGTCTCCTTCTGGGGCACTTCCTGCACCTTACCGTAAAGTTCCGATGTCGAAGCTTGATAAATTCTGCATTTTTCGGTGAGACCTGCAATTCTCACAGCTTCCAGCAGTCGCAGAGTGCCCATGGCATCCACATCGGCAGTAAACTCAGGCACGTCGAAGCTCACCTTCACGTGGCTTTGAGCCGCGAGGTTATAAATCTCGTCGGGTCTTATCTCAGAGATGATGCGTATCAGCGACGAGCTGTCGGTCATGTCGCCCCAATGCAGGTTTACCAGACGTTTCTGGTGCATGTCGCGCACCCATTCGTCGAGGTACAGATGTTCGATGCGGCCGGTGTTGAAGCTCGAGCTGCGGCGGAGAATTCCGTGCACCTCATAGCCTTTTTCTATCAAAAACTCAGCCAAAAACGACCCGTCTTGGCCAGTGATTCCGGTGATTAATGCTTTTTTTGCCATAGCTTAATTCAAGTATAATTTGCAAAGATACAAATATTATTTTATATCTTCCGAAGATTTTTTTGAACACGAATCGCACGAATTTACACGAATCACTGCATTCCGTGCATCTTAAGCACAGCTTGAATATTTCTATTTGGAATTATATTTCTGAATGGATATAGAAGTCTCACTATTATCCCAAACCACCATTTATAATGCAGATTTAGTTTGCAATAAGCTTTGCGGAATTTAAAGTTCTGCTCAAGAAATTGATGAATATGGGAATGCTCGGTGATACTGCGGGCTGAATCAGACACATATTTAAACTTTAACTCATTTAAATAATATGTATTCATTGTGTGATATAAGCCATAATATGGATAAGTGGCGTTTCTTTTGTATTCAGGCCAAATCGCTGAAACTCCATATTCACAACAGTTATCCCATATATGAACTGTACAAAAACCTATAAATTTTTTAGTTTCTTTGTCAAATATACCCCAATAATCGAATTTTGTCTCGCCGCATTCATCAAGATAATTATTAAACACCTCTGCATTCATTATGCGGTCTTTCACATTGTAATCATCAAAAGTTGCTTTGACAATTGGGTATCCGGAATCTCTTATTATTTTAATATCAACACGGCGATACTCTATATATTGCCCAGCTTTATGAATCTTTCTCCTCACATTAGACGAAAGTTCTTCCAAGCCACCAAAGGAGTCTTTTATTATGTACCAGAAATCTGTCTTATCCTCGCAATCGAAATCAAATGTGTTTCTAACCATCCAGCCGCCATCTTGCAATAATTCTGCACTTTGAGCTTCCGAAAGTTCAGGCTCGCAATCTGGAGCACCGTTATATCTCCAGGCATGTCGATATATATAGAAATCTTTATTCAACTTATCTTAACACTTTATAGGCCAGCTTCATAACGCATGGTGGCAAATTCATTAAAATATACATCGCATATGCATATATATACGATATTATTCCGTATTCTAATTCCTTGTTTATCTTTTTTCTCAGTTTGAGTTGACTTCCGGCAATGTCCTTCCCTCTCCTACGTTGTGTAAACAAGGCCTGTGTGATTCTTAAATTCAAAATGACATCGGGCATATTAGCCATAATAGCGCCATGTTTAAAACCCTCCAACCACAAGGCTGTGTCTTCGTTTCTAACATATTCGGTCGGATATAGGCATCCTGTCTTAGAAAAGAAAGACTTTCTAAACATTACAGATGGGTGCGCAACTGGATTTCTTTTAGCAAAAAACGATCTGCATTCTTCATTTGTAAGAGGGTATCTTATAATTTTATTTCTATCGTTTCCTTGCTCGTCTATTTCATTTATCGCTCCACCAAGTACATCAACATCCTGATGCTCGTCGAGATAATCTATTTGTTTTTGAAATCTATCTGAAAAAGCTATATCATCCGAATCCATTCTGGCAATATACTCATATCCCTTTGGCAACACTTCGTTTAAAAGTTCGTTAAGTGAAATTGCCAACCCCTTGTTATCAGATCTCTTCCTAATTATCAGTCTATCATCATTCATTAAACTTAGGTATTCATCTAAATCCTGGTTGATAGGACCATCAAACTGAATATAAAAATCGAAATTCTTAAAGTCCTGCTTAAGAATGCTATTAACTGATTGATTAACAAAATCAGTTCTGTCGTTTTTATAGATTGACATTATAACAGCTAATCGATTCATAAACAGATTGTTATTTCATTAAGCTCTTGATTGTTTCAACTATATATTTCACGTCTTCGTCACTCACCCAGGGGCCAGAGGGGAGGCAGATGCCGGTTTTGTAAAGCTTCTCGCTGATGCCGTTGATGTAGGCTGGAGCGGCTTTATAGACAGGCTGCATGTGCATCGGCTTCCAGAGTGGACGGGCTTCGATGCCGGCTTTGTCAAGCTCAAGGCAGAAAGCTTCTGTATCGAATTCTTTTTTGAAAAGGATTGTGGTGAGCCAGAAGTTGCTGTCGAAATCGCCATCAGGATTACCTTTGACTAAAATATTCGTGTTATTCGTGCGATTCGTGTTAAATAAATCACGATAAAGTTTGTTTACGTGTTTATGATGATTGATGTGATCCTCGAGAACTGTCATCTGGCCTCTTCCAATACCTGCACTGATATTGCTCATGCGGTAGTTATAGCCGATGGTCTCATGTTCGTAATGCAAATAAGGCTCTTTGGCTTGAGTTGCCAGGAAGATGGCGCGTTTTTTGGTGGCCTCGTCATGACAAACAATTGCGCCTCCGCCTGAAGTGGTGATGATTTTGTTGCCGTTGAAGGAGAGTGTTGCGAGGTCTCCAAAAGTGCCGCAGGGCTGGCCTTTGTATGTTGAGCCGAGGGCGTTGGCGGCATCTTCGATAATTGGGATTTCGTACTTATGGGATATTGATTCCAACTCATCCCATTTTGCCGGCATGCCGTAAAGGTCAACCACAATTATAGCTTTCGGTTTGCGACCGGTTTTAGCTATGCGGTCATTGATAGCTTTTTCAAGCAGTTCGGGCGACATGTTCCATGTTTCTTCCTCGCTGTCGATAAAGATTGGTGTTGCGCCACAGTACACCACCGGATTAGCCGAAGCGCAGAATGAGAAGGATTGGCAGAGGACTTCGTCGTTTGTCTTGACACCTAATAGCAGCAAAGCGATATGTATGGCTGCTGTACATGATGATAATGCAGCGACATAAACATCATTGACGGAGATTTCTCCACTACGCCTATCGGCTCCGGTCGAAATGACGGAGGCACTCAGAAAGCGCTTTAGAGCGTCTTCAAAGGCATCGACGTTAGGTCCGAGAGGTGCGACCCAGTTGGTTTGGAAGGCCTCTTGGATGTAGCGCTGCTCCATGCCGTTGTCGCTCATCTTAGCGAGGCAGAGGTGTATGCGGTGGTTAGTTTTCATTTTTCTTTTTTAATAATTGAAACCAAAATTCCAAATTGGAATAATGTTACCGTGACCGAATTCAATGTCGTCTTTCACAATAAAACCATTGGAAACATCCTCGATTTGTTTTTTACCTTTCTTACGACCACCGACCTCAAATGTGAATTTATCAATCTTAAAATCAGATTCTTTAGAAGAAATCACATCATTACTGACTCTCGTCTGGTTGTAAAAAAACGTTTCGCGAAGATTACCTGTATCTGGTGTTCCATCGGATAATGCATACATCAGGTTGGTGTTGTCAACATAAACCTTTTCAACTTTACCAAGCCCGCGGATGCCTCCTGTGTCGTCGCGCAACTGTCCTATCATTTCAGCCATTTCAAGATAAACCAGATAATCCACAATGTTGTTTTTGCTTACGCCTATTTCGGCTGCGAGGCTGGTTGTATTCGGTTTATAAGGCGACAACTGTGACACTATCTTCAACATCTGCTTTAGCTTTCGGGCGGTGGATGCCTTCATATCGGCATATTGCGGAATGTCGGTTTCAACTGTTTGTGTTATTACTTGTTGCAAGCGAAGCTCAAATCCTTCCTCTTTGGAAAATGGATAATAACCGGAGCGAAGATATTCTCTGAAGATTGGCAATGGATGTGGAATGCCGTCAAGCTTAACCTTATTTGCAAGGATTTCATCCAAAGAATAAACTTTAGACTTTATATTATGAAACAACTCAAGGTATTCTCTGAATGACATCCCCTGCATGTTGAAAATCAAGACTCTGCGACTTAAATCGTTTTCACCTTTGTGAATATCAAGAACCGATGATCCTGAAAAAACCACCGACAAATCAGGGTGAACATCGTAGATTTGTTTCAATTCTCTTGACCAGCCTTTATATTTGTGAACTTCATCAATAAACAGCTTGGTGCCTCCTTCTTTAACAAATTCGTCGGCTAATCCTGTTAAAGAATGACTTGAAAAATATGTATGGTCGGCAGAAACGTACAAATAGTTACCTTTGTCACGATTCTCGAGTATATACTGCAGGATCATGGTTGATTTACCTACACCTCGAGGACCAACAATACCAACTAAACGGCTGTTCCACAACACTTTATAGTACATATATCTTCTAAAGGTTGTTGGAGTGTTTCTCAGCAGTTCCTCCATGAAATTATACAGAGTAATATCTACCATTACAAATATTTTTTTGCAAAAATAATAAAAAATCCCTCAATGAGGGATAAAAAAATGAAAAAATTTACTTCAATGAAGGAACAGACCACAAAAAAAGCCCCTGCGCGAGCAGCGGGCTTATGTCAATTGTCGCTATTTGACCAGACATCTACAACACCCCTGTCATATACAGCGGCAGGTACACCAGTCCGTCCTTCAGCAGCACATACGGTGTGCTCAGGTACTGCCCGAATTTCTTGATGCACTTCTGGATCGACGTCAGCGTGTAGCCCGTACATATTTTTCTTCTCATAATCACGTTTCCTAATAGTTTCGAAACCCATTATATACACCTTTCCAAGGTTCTTAAAAACAACTCAAATACTTATATTTCAGCAACTAACGCTGACTTAATCCTAAATTTCGTGTTTTTACAAATTGTAAAGATACAATTTTTCTTTCAATTAGACGAAAATTTCACACTGAATATTTTTTTATCTCTCGCAGAGCTCTTTTTTTTGTTTCTCACAGATAGCACAGATTTCACAGATTTTCGCCTTCGGCGAGCGCGCCTAAAGGCGCTGGGCTACCGCACGCAATATTCTTCGACGTTTTACGTTAAATACTAATAACATAAAGCTATAAATTATGACCGACAACGATATTACTTACGAGATTAGAGGTGCTATTTTTGATGTTTACAATGAACTTGGTCCTGGTTTACTGGAATCAGTATATGAAGAAGCGTTGGCTTTTGAGCTCGAACAGCGTGGTCTGTTGAGGATATGAAACCTGTGTTCACCAAACAGCTCTTAACTTATCTGAGGCTTCTTGACAAGCATATAGGCATACTCGTGAACTTCAACACTAGCAACCTTCGCGACAGCATCAAGCGCTACGTGCGCTAGCCCCGTCGTGCGCCAGCCGCTTGCCGCAAGGCAAGCATAATCTGTGTAATCTGTGTAATCTGTGAGACATTAATATGTGTCTCTGTGAGACATAAAAAAAGGCCAGCGCGGGAGCGCCAGCCTTCTTTCGGTTTACGGTTTACGGTTTACGGTTTACGAGACGTCGCCGTCGTCGCCGTCGTCTCCACCGTCACCGCCACCCGAGTTGCCAGAGTTGCCAGAGCCGGAGCCACCCGACTGTTCGCCGCCGCCGGTGTTCACGCTCTCCACGGCAACGCGCACCGTGTTGGTGTCTTCGTCAGGACGGAGGAACACCTTCTGCTTGTCAGTGATGCCGCCATAGCTGTTGGCCGAGGCCTGGAAGGCGGTGTCGCCGGTGTAGGTGGCCAAGATGGAGCTGTCAACAAAGAGGCTCTGGGTGCCGATGCGGAGGTTGCCCTCTTCGTCTTCACGGCTGTGAATCCAGGCGGCAGCGCCATCGGTGATTGCCTGGTTCATGCCGAGGTAGCCGCCCACCGTTGAGAAGCCCAAGGCGGAGACCACATCCCAAAGAGGAGTGTCGTCGGTGATGTCGAGCTTCATCTTGTAGCCCGTGATCTTGGCGCGAGGCGTGCCGGTGACGGCATCCACCTTCTGCTGACCGTAGAAGAAGGTGAGCTGGTCGCCTTCCAGCCACTCGTCGGGGTTGTTGGCTTCGAGCACTGCCGACAGGTCGCCGATGGTGGTGTTGGCATCGATGACCAGCGAGCCCAGCGGGATGTCGGTCACCAACACATTGCTGCCGTTTTTCTCGTAGCTGATGCTTTCGAGCGAACCCTGGCTGATTTGGCAAGGAATCAGGAGGCTGCCGCCGTTGCGGAACTCGGTCTTGGTGAGGTAGGCACGGCAGTTCTTGGTGTTGTCGGCCAAGAATGCGTTGTAGTCGGAACGGCCCGGGAGCAGGTTCTCGTGGCTGTGTTTGAGGGTCTTTCTGAACATCTTGAAGAGGGCGATCAGAGTGACCCAAGCCATGCGGACGAGCATCTGGGCTTTGGTGCGTGTCGGTGTTTCTTTCACATCAGGTGCGGCATATACCGACGTTTTGCCGCTCTTGGTTTGCTTGAACATCAGCGAGCCAACTTTGCCGCTAATGTCTTTGAGAAGTTTTGTAGCTTTTCCCATGATTTGGTTCTCCTATAAATTTAATGGTTAATGGATAATTGATAATTTTGGTTCAAGAGTTCAAGAAGTTCAATGTTTGTAGAACTTGAGAACGATTAGTAATACAGCGAGGGCTGCGATTACGAAGAATACCCACTTGAGGGTTTGGGCGAGGCGGTTGACGTGGCGGGTGATGGTGCCGTCGGGGGCGATTTCGGTGTTAGGACCGGCCACGGTGACTTGCTTATCAACCTCCTTTTCAATGTAGATTGTATCGGTTTTTACAAGCACTTTTTCCTTAACATCGTGATAGTGATCGCGTAAGGAGGCTCGGGTGCGATCCGTAATGGTTGTGGAGCGCAGTGTGTCGCCGACCTCATTCTCGCATATAGTAATGGTGGTTACCTCACGAATAGTATCGAAGACAACCACCATCACTTGCTCGAGAACCGTGTCGGTGCGGACTTCCGACGTCTGGGTGCGGACATCAGACGTCAGACTTCGTGACGTTGTGCAGGCGCTTGCGCACAGGGCAATTGTCGCGATAAGGACAATCGTTGACTTTTTCGATGGCATCTTTCAGTTGATTGATTTCGGTTCGTAGATTGTGGACTTCTTTCTGAAGGGGTTCCACAATGTTGATGCGGAACTGCTCCACGTATTCTTTTGCGAGGTCCATGTACTTCTGAAGGGTTTCGGCCTTGAGGTTTTCGACCTCTTGTTTGTATTTGCGGCGGTTGACTATCCAGCCACAGCCGCTGACCATGCTGATGATGGCGAGCACGATGCTCAGAATGGCTTCGGTATTCATTTTGGTTTCTCCTTTCTTATTTGGTTTATGATTTATATGCTGATTGTTTTTTGGTTTCAGAGTTGAGGCATCAGGTCGTAGCCGTTGGCTACTTTGCGGAGGATGCGGTGGCGGTTAGGCTCGGTGCCTGAGCCTGTCGAAGGCCGTTTGTAGCTCACGTGGAGGAATGTCGGGTAAACGATCAGTTGATCGAATGTGCCGAGTTGCTTTATCAAGCGGATAAGCTGTTGATTGTCGTCGCAGTGGATGTCGGCAGCTTCGCCCTGCATGTGTTGGCTGTTTTTGACACCGCCAACCTCGAGGTTGTGGCGATAGCAGCGGTATCCGCTGGTGACGTAGATAGGTTTGCCGTAAAGTTCGCGAACGGGGTCGAGAACGTTGTTGACCAGAGCCACGATGTTCTCCCGGGCCCGAGGAGGGATCTGCTCGCAGCAAGGGCAACGCAGCTCCTTTTCTGTGAAGTATTTCATGACTTTATTTGGTTTTTTATTGTTTCTCATCTTAATAATATCCAGAACGGATGTTTTTTCCGCACAAGGGCGAAAATATTTTTAAAGGCGAAGGCCTCCGCGAGGATGCCACGGAAGCCTTCAGCCACAGTTTTTTAAAGGTTAATAAATGATACGAAGTTTACAAACTTTTGCTCTTATTGGTAGTTGTTTTGTCATCCTCTTCGAGTTTGTGGATGAAATCCATCATGCGACCGGCGTGGTCGTCAAGGCTGTAGCCCCATATTTGTTCGAACTTCTCGGGGGTTACACTGTTGGCCCTGGTTTCATCAATTTTCTCTAATAAATCCAATTTTCTTGCCATAGTGTCTTTATTTTTTTATTTGTTCTACTTGATTATTAAACAGGGCCCGCTCGGTGCCCTCGCGGGCCCATCGTACTTATTTGTTTTCAGGGTTAGAGCTTAGCCAGCCGGCGGAGCAGCTTGCGTTCGAGGCGCAGCACTTCGCGCTCTGACATTTCGAGCCGTTCGGCCATCAGGTCGTAGGCGTTCACGTCATAGAGCGCACGCAGATAGCGAGTCAAGTCGGGGTCGTCGGCCACGGCGGCGAAGGCTATGTCGTAGCCCAGGTCGCGGAGGTTCGACTCCATTTCCCAGCGGCCGGCGGCTTCTTCCATCATCAGCTGCTGGGTGTAGGAGAGCTGACTGGCGGGGAGGTCATCGTTGGCCTTGTTGCGTTTGGTGTAGTCGCGCACGATGTGCGCCATTTTCGATTTGGCGATCTGTATCATCTGCGAGCTGAGTTTTCGGTTCTCAGGCCAGCGCCAGTCGCCGTCGTGGATGGCTTTATAGCAGTCGGCGCAGATCACCCAGACTGCGTCGCCTTTCATTTCGGCCTGCGAGAACGGTCCGTCGTTAGGGTTGAAGCCATACTCGGCAAGCTGTTCGGTAATCCAACGTGCGGTAAATCGTGATGCCTCATTCTTTACCTTGTCGGGGGTAGATCTCAAACGGTCGCGTTGAAGCAACTTTTCCTCTTCGCTCATGGTAGCGCGGTTAGCGCAAGAAACTACTTTCTGCATAAGTCTGGAGTTTTATGGTTAATAATTCGTGTTCGCTTTTCTTTATAATATCCAAAAACATGTCATTTCTTGCATTTCGTTGAAAAAAAATTTTTCGTGTCGATAAAAAAGCGGCATTCCGTCCAGTGATCAAGCACCTTCCGAAACGCCGCCCAGCAATATATTGGGATTTATTAGACGTGGGAGAAACGCGTTCTCCTCATCGTTATAATATCCAAACCGACCTCTTTTTTTTCAATTTCGGAAAATTTCTTTGAATCATATTCATTATGTTTAATTTCTAATGCAAATTTAAACACTATTTTTCATTAAAGCAAGCAAATCCAAATATTTTTTTAAAAATCAAATTTTCAACTAAATATCGGAATTTTTCGTATTTTTACACTAATTATTATTAGGTTGGAGTAAATTGGTTTTTTGATGGATAACATTCTGAATATCTGCACAAACGCCCACATCGAGTGCCGGATACAAAGAACAGAAAAGGCCAGTTTCCATTGGGAATCCAGCCTATCCGTGTTATCTGTGCAACCCGTCACTTATCACCCAGAGTAAACGGAGAATCAATAGGTCTTCGGTGAGGTTTTCAACATGAAAGATTTTGCATCGTCGGTCACGCGAACTTTTCAAATAGAGTGTTTGGTGGTACCATCATTTTCACTTCTTCCATTTTAGGTAATTTTCTATCAATTCGACGAAAGATTTCATAAAACCATCATTAGTATTTACGGTGTATAAACCAAGGTCTGATGGCTTATTTTCAAAACTATTTGGCATACATACTAAGTGATATTGTTTATCGTCGGAATCAGCAATATTTGTTCTGTCAAAAGAAGCGAAGCCCTTTCGTGCCATCGCAGTGAATGACTCAATATACTGCGCTCTTCCTTTGGCATTGTTCACTCCTAGAACATTCGTAATGGCAGCTTCATTATACACAATCTCATCATCAGTGTATATATCTTCCAAAAGTTCTACTTTGTTTTGAATCTTGCGCAGACTTTCATCGTCATTTATTTGGTCTGGAATTCGTCCACCTGCCGATGCAACATGAATAAAGATTCCATTCACATTGCAAAACCAATCAATATCATGGTTTGTCAAGTATATTTCTGAGTATCTCATAGGTTTGGAAACGTATTCTTACAGTTATCACAATACTCAAACACTTGTTTAGTTCTTGGGCGCATGGCCTTACTGAAATAAAGATGTCTCAAATTATCTTCACCACATTGCTTCATATATTTATTAGCCGCATGTTGTTCTGCACAATTGCCAATAATATAGCGTTTGCCCGGCAAATGACAACGTTCACCAATATTCCCCAGTTCAAGCAGCTTCCTTTCAAGAACTGGATGAAATTCATCTTTCTGAGGATAGTGAGAGTACGAAACCCTCTTAGTATGGCATCCTTTGTCATGGCAAACAGCAGCCATGGCAGGATAATCCCAATACCATGTACATTTCCCGTGATTTATGTTTTTACGAAGTACCTGTATATGAGTATTACAAATATGCTCACAATAATGCAATATTTCTTCGTCAGGGTCAAATTGCTGTTTCACGTTCTATTACTCTTTATTAGTTACTCAAAACAATTCTCTATAAACCTCTTATACAAACCTGAATCACCGAAAATCCTACCTAGTTCTTCTTGTTTTCGTTCGACTTCAAATTCTTCGAACTCAGCAGGAGTATCCGTTGGCACTTTAAATCTATTGACTGCTAAATCCTTATCCGTCCCTTTATGTTTTGAGAAGTAATCCAACATGGCTTCACTTATTAAATTCCAGTGATATGTAATATCATCCTCTTGATAATGATTAGTTAAAACAGAAGCTTTTACAACACTTTGTAACACAGAATTATCAAGGAATAACTCATCGGCATTGGGCTGTGTCATCGAGACAAAACGCTGGAAATTATGTATAAGTAACCGCTGTGCATTAGACGGCGAGCCCAATAATGTATATCCAGGATCGCCTGTTTGACGTTCACAATTATCTTCACGTTCATAAATATTCACCAAAGCGCGAGCCATTTTCTCAAACGAATAAAACACATCTTCAAAGCAAATATTATTTATCACCCGTTCAAATTCAGATTCCACATACTGTTTTAACATTTCAATCTGGGATTCGTGATAGGCACGACACAACAACGCACGTTTGATAATATCATCATGCGTTCTCAAATAAGGGAATAATTCTACTATCAATGAAACATAACGCTTTACTGTATTGTTGTTCATTTTATCAGGCTCAAAACTCAACAAATGGAAGTATAAAGAATTCAATCTACCTTCTTCACTCCACTTCTTGAACTGAGCCTTCAAATCGTCGTTTCCTGCAAGGAACTTCTTGACTTCATAAACAGATATATGCCTACTTGATACATCTAAAGCAAAATATAACGGATAGCTTTCTGAGTTAACCAAATTCCTTGAGTCCTTCTTGTCTGAGAGTGTAAACAAAGCCTCTAAAATTTCCTTAGAAATGCCAGTTATAGGCTCTCCTTGATATGTTTTTATTCCTGGGATTTCTTTGTCTTCTTTGTTAAAAATTCGTTGATTAAGTTTGAACGGAAACAATCCTCTCCAATCTTCCTTCGAACGATACATAATCCTATCAGGCTCTCGCTCCATAACAAAATACAGCGAAGGATCTTTCAAATAAAGAATCTTTAAAAGCAACAAATCATCAATAGAAATAATCTGATCAATATTGTATTTGGAAGCGAAGAACTCTGCGTCGTGTACAAAAATCCTGGCGAAACGCTTCACTTGTCTAAAGTTGTCGAAAGACTTGCATAGAATCCTACGTGTATTCCCTGGCATTCTTTCCAAATAGCTTAACAACATTGGATTCGTTGCCATAAGATTCGCCTCATCAACAAATACGTTATACTGATAATTATCATCCATCTTGGGCATCACAAATTCTACCGAAAAGAATTTTTCCAAATAACGTGATGGATCTTCCACACCTCTACCTGCAAGTTGTTGACATACATAATTCTTGTCATAGGCCGTAATATATACAATGTTAGGAAAATCAGCCGTATTACGTATCAGCTTTAATACATCTGCTATCTCCTGGCTAGTCAGACGATCCATGTCGTCAATTAACACAGGGATAATTTTTTTGTATTCAGACAAATACTGACTTATTGATGTTTTAATCGAAGAAAGAGATTTTTCTCTGTGTTTGTCAAACAAGCCAGACAAGTAAACCAATGGCTTTCGCGCATCTAATGCATTCAAAAGCTCGGCATATTTGAGTAAAGGTTTCTTTATTACCGAGTAATTAGGACCAATACTATCTACTAATGTATTGAAAAAATCTGTTACAATCTGCCCCCTAGTAGAGCTGTTCCAAGGTCGGAACCATACTATTGATGTCACTCTCTCTGAAGCGATTGTGTTCAGAGAGACCTCAATCGCTTTAAGAAAAGATGTCTTCCCCGTTCCCCATTCGCCCGCGATACCTACAGAGAAAGCCTCCTTCGACATATCTGTCCCTAATAATCTTTCCACCAAAACATCAGCATAAGCTTTACGGTTATTGTCAAACTTTAGCTTATCATCTGGGTTGTCTATTGTAAACTTTTTACCGCTTGAAGGTTTATTTTTCGGCTTCCTCGGCTTGAAAAGAATTGATAATAAGCCAGAAAACAGACATATTAACAACAAATGAAAATATGAAAACCGCCCTATTATTGGAAGATATTTCCAATATAACGTACTGGAAATTAGAACGATTGCACTCAAAACGAAAAGCATAATTGTTGTTCGAGAGCGATAACAATCTTTCCAATGATTAACAACAAACACTGTTGTTAATAGAAGTATTATCAGACCAAGGCTAACAGACAACCACGGCCTTGCAAGTAATGTGTCAAAACAATCTTGCATAATATTTCCACACATTTGAAACATCTTCTCGTTAATAATATCTAGAGAGGAAAAGAAAGCAATAATAACAATCACAAATATGATCGAGTCAATAATTGCCTTCTTTGTTGGAAATATTTGTTTTAAATAATTCATTTATTGTCACATTTTTGACACTGCTTCGTCAATTTTACTGATAATCAAAAGCGTTTTCTCTTTGTCTAACAACTTTAATCGTTTGGCTTTTGATTTTAAGATAGTGGATATTTTTACCAGATTGTTTTTATCTGCTTTAACCTCGTCGTTTATTTGGGCTATTATGCCACAACCCTCGAGATAATACCTATGAATTAGGAAATGGCAGAACTCCACCTTGGCGGAATTGGGCAAGGTTGCTATCCGATTTGCTATTTCACGCGGAGACACCTGCGTGAAAATGCTTTTCATCGAATATGTGCTTTGTCTGTTTGGCATCAGTTGTTCAAATTGTGCATTAAGGCTCTCACATGTTGTTTCTGGACCAATGTTACTCCAAACAAACTGTACATAACCTTTTTCTATTTTATCAGCTCTCTTTTGATTCAACATGGTGTAATACGACACTATTTCGTCCATCTCTGCGGTTCTCAATTCCTGAAATTCGTATCCACGATCGCTCAATTGAATTCTTTGAAGTTCATTTGGATACTTCCTAAATAATTCAGCAATGGATTTTTTTGCAGTACTAACAACCAGTTTTCTGCTCAGTTTAACCAGACTCCGTTTTTCTAACGATAGTAAAATACCAGCTAAATGAACCACTTCAAATGCATAATCCAGCTCTTTATTATAGAATCGTTTTTTTTCTTTCTTGAGAATCTTTAAAAATTCTTCGTTTGTCAGTTTATCGCACCACCACAACTTTTCCCAATCAGTCAAATTTCGGGTATGCAAAACTCTGCTGCCATCAATAAACTGTTCAGGCGTATCCATATAACCTGTTCGAATAAAGCTTATCAACGGCCTGATAGGAATACTTTGAGTTGAGTGATATATATGATGCCTTTCAAGTACCACATTATATTTATCCTCTATCTCCTTATTTGCCCGCTTATCCTCATCTGAAAAATTATAGCTCTGGTATTTGTCAATGGATGTATTTCCAGAACGAGCCTCTAACGATACTATGGTCAAATAGGCCACCACATTCTTAACAAACGCTTCATAATTAGGATATTTATTTGAATCGAGTGTTATCTGGCCAAATAGACGAACGATATCAACCAAACAATGTCGAGCCAAACGGAGATTTTCGCACTTTGAAGCCGTAAACAACTCTATGATGAAATCTTTATTTGTTGTCAGTACAGGATTCTTTGCCCCATCAATAAAATGACTAATAACAGCAGCATAATTAACATCGATCGAGAAGGTCTGACCAACCAGTTTTTCTTTGAATTCTTCGTATTTTACTTTCAGTCCCTCCTGGTCGGCCACTTGCGTAAGTTTCACTTCATCACAAAGTAAGATAACCTTTGAGTCAGAATGCTCAACAATGCCATTGATAAAGCCAAACAATTCATCAAGCGGTATTCTGCAACGTTCCAAATCATCAAAAATCAATATACGGTTACCCTTAATGGCGGATGATTCAGCTTTAAACACCTCTAAAATTCCTTCTGCATCCAATAGCGTTTTCAAATCCTCACCCGTACCATCTTTATCCAGATCCAATTTGGATTTTGTAAGAATTTGAAGTGCCGAAAAGGCTACCTTCTTAGCAACAGCCATACCTTTTGAATACAATATTGGATAAAGTTTGGTCTTGATTTGCCGAACAACTGAACCAATCGTGTTAATGCCATTAACGCTTATATAAATAGGCTTCAATTCTATGGCATTATCACCCGTTTTTACCTTTGCTTTGCTCCACTCTTCAATACGATGCTCGATATAGTATGTCTTTCCACAGCCCCATTTGCCTGTAATCATTACAGCAAACTGAGGCCGTTTCATCTGCAAATATTCATTCAGATAAGATGTAAGTCGTGTATTGTCTTTCATTTGACCTCAAATTTGTATTTCACCGTGGTACATTTCATTCCGCTGGGGCGGTACATTTGTTTTCGATATTATCACAGCTTACTTCTTCTCTCTTCCATCTGACATCTCAAGTATTCCCTCTTCTTCATGCGGCACGAATGGGCCTTCTTTTACTTCAAAGATTACGCTGTTTGATTCGAGTGATTGTAATGTATGCCATACATTCTTAGGGATATTCACACCATAACGGCCCTCGGCTGGATTGAGCACTATGCTCTCGATAATAGACCCGTCATCATTATGTGTGGTTACTTTAACTTTGCCACGTAACAAAACGAACGCTTCATCAAAGCAAATGGTAGTGAGGGGTCGGAACATTTGTTTCCAATATTATCAATTACTTTTCGCCCTTAATATAATACACAGCGTACCACTCAGCAAACTTCCTCAAGCCCTCTCTCAGCGTAATCTTAGGAGTGAACCCAAAGTCACGTTCCAGTGCAGTAGCATCGGCATAAGTTGTGGGCACATCCCCAGGTTGCATCGGCACCAACTGCTTATGCGCTTCAAAGTCGTAATCTTGCGGTAAAACACCGGCTCGCAAAAGCTCTTCTTGCAGAATCTGCACAAAGTCCAACAAGTTCTCCGGCTGACCGCCACCAATGTTGTAAACCGCATACGGAGGAACAGGCAAGCCATCCTCACCATTCTTGCGCTCGGGTGCACCTTGCATCACTCTCAACACGC
This sequence comes from uncultured Bacteroidales bacterium, assembly GCA_905234275.1. Classification (GTDB taxonomy): domain Bacteria; phylum Bacteroidota; class Bacteroidia; order Bacteroidales; family F082; genus Limimorpha. The sequence continues at coordinate 111,945 of CAJOHD010000003.1, forward strand.
CTTCCACAATGTCATCCACGTAGGTGAAATCTCTGCGGCAGTTGCCAAAGTTGTAGATTTGAATGGTTTCGCCCTTCAGCAGCTTGTTGGTGAAGCCAAAGTAGGCCATATCAAGACGTCCGGCAGGTCCGTACACAGTGAAGAAACGTAAACCAGTTGTAGGGATGTTGTAAAGCTTCGAATAGCAGTGCGCAAACAGCTCGTTGCTCTTCTTGGTGGCCGCATATAACGAAACAGGATTATCCACCCTATCGTCCGTGCTGAACGGAACCTTCTTGTTTCCACCACACACCGAACTTGAAGAAGCATAAACAAGGTGTTACACCGGATTGTGGCGACAGGCTTCAAGAATATTGTAGAAGCCTATCATATTGCTCTGGATGTAGGCATCTGGATTCTCGATGCTATAACGAACACCAGCTTGGGCAGCCAAGTTCACCACGATGTCGAATTTGTACTGAGCGAAGAGGCGGTCGATGAGCGCTTTGTCGGCTATGTCGCCTTTCACAAACTTATACTTCACCTCCACATCTTCCATCTTACTTCTTCCCTCTAACATCTGTAAACGATACTCTTTTAATGAAACATCGTAATACGAATTCATATTATCGATGTTCACAATCGTGGTTTTCTTTGTCTCCTTAAACAGTCTCTTTATCAGGTTCGAGCCAATGAAACCGGCTCCACCTGTAACAAGAATAGTCTTGCCATTTAAATCACTTTTCTGCATGGTATATTTGTAATTATATTATTCGGTTTATTGCTTACCCGATAGTTTACATTATTTCAACATATCTCGTGTCAACTTGGCAAAACAGCGGTCATTTTCCTTTAAAAACTTTTCATGAAATATATCTTCTTTAACCTTCGCTTCCGAAAAGCCAAGTAACTTTGCTATCTTTCTTCGGGCACTGAGCGGATACTGAGCTTTCAATTGCCTCAAACGCATTGCTTCAATTTTATGAAACTCATAGCGTTCTTCCAAATGAAATGCTTTGACTGGCACGTCAAAGTTATTCTTACATCTAAAATAAATATAATATTCACCCTTCTTTCTAAACTTTGTATCAGGTCCTGTGTGCATTCGAAGGCGAATAGTCACATCTTTATCAAAATTGTATGTTTCAGAAACCGGACTAAATTGAACCCACTCTAATTTATCGGCACCAATAGTGTTGTTTGATTTGATTCGAGAGTTACACACCTGACAGCTTGGTACAAAATTAAAAAGAGACAAGCCCAGTATTGGACATTTAGATTTAGGTAAAAAATGATCTAAATCAAAGTGCTTATGCTTTTTTGCATCACTTCCATCTATAACATCGTAAGTGTTCACATATGCTAATTCACAATAATGACAGCTACTAATGTTCAAATCGTCGGCATGATTGCAAAAAAATGTAGCTATTTTGCTGCTATACTTGTCTGAATAATTAAAAATACCATCAAGTTCATTGTATGCATCGCTTCTCACATCTTTGCCGTTTGGTCCTGGCAATGTTGATGGTATCGGCAATGCAACAAACCTTTCATACACATCAGCCAAAACATTTACATCTGCAGTGAGTAATTTTCTAACTGTTTCTGGGATGTTGTTAACGCCATTCTTTCTTTTCCAGTTGTACCAACGTTTTTGCATCATTGTCAACGCCTTTTTTGAATAGATACCCAGGTAGGCTGTTGTCAATGTTTTAAAGTCGGAAGAGCCTCTTTTGGGATAATTAATTTTCCTCATATTTTCGATAGGTTTTACCAACTCCCCATTCCTGCATTTCGTCAACCATGTCGGTTAATTCGTCATTCAAATATTCATCCCCCACAATGCTTGCCACATATCGGTTTCTTGCCATCTCATAATCCCAGCTCTCTTGAGGTCTTCGATCTACTATTTTCCACCTTCCACTTTGATTCTTTAATATTTTTACATATTCGTATATTCCAACAATATCCTCAATATTACGCTGAGCAATTACTCCTATCGTATTAGGTAAGAAAAAAGTATCATTAAATAAATCATGTACATTTGCCGCAAATGTTTTCTGATTTAATCTTTTCTTTTTTTCTCGTGAGAGATATAGGATATTACTTTCCGGTATATCGCTTAAAACAAAAGGAGAATGGGTTACCATGGTGATATTAATTCCAAAAGTGCCATGTAGTTGTAACCCCCTAATGGAGTCCACTAAAAGGCTTACAAAACGTCTTTGCAAATCAGGATGGAAATATAACTCAACCTCATCCATCAATATGTTCACATAATTATACCTCATCGACATGACATGCTGAGGACTTGAATTCATATCCTGATTTCCAGATTCAATATTCTTCAAATGATAAACAATATTGGCTATGCTGTATGCAATTTGACGCTCACCAGAGCTTAGTCCTTCAAAAGAAATAATAGATCTATTGCTTCCATTGGGGTTATAAGCTGAAAGATGCTCATTATCTACCAATTGAAGTACAACATAAATGAATGGTGGAGGAAGCAGGTCTTCCACATCTATTTTATGGAAATCTGCGTCATCTTTAGATGGATAAAGACTCTGTCCCATCTTGCCCTTCATCCATTCATAACTTAAATCCAAATCTGCAGATACTCGATTAATATAGTACTGGTTTTCGTCTTTAAATCTTAAATAAGCAATCGTTCTACGGAGTTTTGCAGTGCGATGCGATGAATCTTTTATGAGGTTTGCTAGTCTTTTTTTAAGCTCATTAACATTCAATTTCTCCTGTTTAGCCTCCTCCCAATCTGAAGCATAGTGCTTATATGTATATATTATCTTAATGGTTTTATAAGTTAGATAGTCCCAGGCCTGCTGAGTCCAATCGTTTTTCTTGTGTTCATGGTAATCTAATTGTAAATGATTTGACCAAAACTCTTTGATAGGTTGTTCAAGCCGTCTGATAATTGCCTCATTTCTCATTGCCCACTTATTATTAAATCTAATTAGGGCACAATCTTCCCAAAAGCCTTTGTATTTTTCAAAATCATCGTGATAGAAATAAAAAGCAACAAGGTGGTGAGTTTTGTTTATTTCCCTAAAAGGAAAATACTTCTCAGGGACACCGTTATTTAATCGTTCTCGTTCTTCATAAGCCAACGATATTAAATTGTGTTTCCCTAAATAATTAACTCTCGCAGCATTGATATATCCGTCTTCTCTCATTGGATGAATGACAACCGGAGTTTGGTAGCCATCATTCTTATGAAAAACTCCTTTTAGCCAATATGAATCTTCTTCGGTATATTCTTCATCTGGGTATTTATCAGCAAGTTTAGCTAGTCGTTTTTCGTTCGTTTTCTCATAAATGTAATCCCTATAGTTGTATGCATAAAGAGAATAGTTACTAACCAATGTGTAGAACAAATGCCTCAAAACGCCCTTCTTATCTTCTTGTTCCGGTAATAAATCTTCTTTTTTTGTTTTTCCGTCAAGTATTGTTTCACACTGTGATTTTACATATTTTTCTTTAACCGCTGTTTTTCTACCTCTCTTTTCATAAGCTTTATCCAGTGCAACAACATCTGTCACAAAACGGTAAACGTATAATTCTCTTCCCAAGCAAGTGATAATTTCAATTCTATCCTCAATATACACAGCTAACGAAGCATATATATTGTCAACATAATGCAGGTGTTCCGCACTAGAATAGTTATAGTCTTCACCATAAATGGCAGCGGAAAGGTTGTTCATTATCCTGATTATAGTATCGAGAATAGTGCTTTTCCCAGTTCCGTTTTCACCTACTATTGCACTTACACTTATCTTACTTTTCCCTTTTACAGAATAAAGCAACTCAGAAGAATCAAAGGCATCTTCCCTAACCTCTATGTACTCAACCTCCTTCTCATTCTCTTTCTTATCAACAATCGTGAAACCCTTATAGAAATAAAACCAATTCTTACTTCCATACAATGATTTTTGAATATTTTTTGCATCATTCCTATCATTGGGATTATTGCCTCCTTTGAAAAAACGAACACCAATCAAACGAATTCCTCTTGGCGGTAAAATCAAATCATCCTTTTGATTGCCCATTTCAAAAGGAGTCATCCATGTACGGTTGAGACGAATAAAGCTATCCCCTTTCATAAATAAACGATTTTATAAAAAATTTGCTATCAACACGACCATCATATCAATAATCCAACTTCGCTATGGTTGCCTGATCATCCATATCTTTGGCCATTTGCCTGTATTGGTTGGCAAGGTCTTCAAAAACTTTGGCAACTTTAGGGTAAAGCGGTAAACATTGGTTCTTCAAATCTTCAAAATATTCGACATTGTAGCGTTCGATATCACCTCCATCATAACCTCCTCTAGTTGTGAATCCTCTTTTGTTATACAAACCAATATTATAGTTTTGGAACAGTTTTTCAGAATTCATTTCTTCCATCATTTCAAACAAGACAAAGGGAGGCCAATGCGGGTCATCCTTTCGCTCTGGGTATTTTGCAAACAGTTCTCCAATATGTGAATAAACAAATATTTCCCTATCCTTTTCTTTTGCAAGTTGTATAGCCTGTGAGATCCATTCTCTCAATGTTTTTTTGTCAATGTTGCCTTCTTTATCTACGCCAGGTATAGTATCCCACTCTCTCAAAAGATAAAATGCTCTGAATGCATTGTTCTTTCTAATCTCAACGCTTTCTTCAAACCCATCCTCAGGTGTTTCCTTCTCGTCTTCATGCTCAGGACGATACAGGAAAGTTAACAATTCGACAAATAATTCTGGATCTTTCTGAAGCCGCTCGAAAAGTAACCGAAATATTGATTTAGATGCTTGGTTTCTGAGAAACGGCAGGAATATCCATTCAAGTTGAAACAGTTTTTCTTCATTTGCGTCTGATCGCTGATGCAATTCCTCCATATAGCTTTCAAAGGCAAGCAAGTCAATTCTTCCGTTTATTTCAAGCGAACATTTCATACTTTCCATAAGCAAATCCTGAATCACACCTGTGGGCAAATCTTTGGCATAATGCCATGTGCCGTTTATTGCATCCAAGGCACGTCCGACAAACTTGAGTTTCTCCAGCACATATAATATTGTTTCATTGTATGGGCCACACAAATGTGCATTGAACTTTATCCAATATCCGTTCTGTACCTCCTTTGATTTACTATCCAGATATTTGAACAGATTTTCAGTTGACCACATATAGTGCAGAAACAATGTAGCTTCTTCATCCGTTATTTTGTCTTTCAACTCCTCAAACAGTACAAGTAGCTTTTCTTCCCCTATTTTTCCCTCTAACCCCTGAATATAACCACTAACAAACTTTTGGTCTTCTTTTTCTGACAATAGTGGGAGCACAAAACTGTTTAATCCTTCAAATGCATCAGAACAGCCTAATGTTCTCCCATACTCTGAAGGTTCAGTAACCAGCTTCCTTACATTCACCACTTCCTCCAAAGAAAGATTATCGATCCATTCTTTTACCGCTTTCCCTCTAATATCTGCCAATATCTTGATAGCATTATATGGATCATCGTTGTCACGATCTTCAAGCAATCTAGGCGAAAACTCGTCAAACAGCCACTTATTTTTTTCTACAATATCTGTTGGTGCCAATGCATTATATGCGATTTGCAAATCGTCAATTTCAGCTTCTGACAATCGGTGATCATTTTCTGGTTTCAGTCTTTTCTGGAACCACAATGTCTCGCGTATTTCCTTTCGCGTCTCAGGATACTGATTGGCAGTTGCTTCAGCCACCGCCTTAACCCATGCAATCACTTTACATCTAATGGCATACGGCACAGGTAGAATCTCATCCACCAATTTAGCCAACTTATGGTCTGTCCCATCAAATGTTTCCATAAGCTTTTCACATACATACTCAGTGGTTTTCCATACATCATTGTATGTTGAACCTCTGTTAACTACCAAGTCATAACCACGCCATTTCAACTGATGAGTACCCGTAGTGACGCTATGGTTCTTGGGCAAAAGAGACATCAATAAATCCCACATTTTGGAATAACCACCTCGGGATAGTGTATCTATTATTGTGATTCTCTGATCTGTTGAGGCAGTTGTGTGAGGATACCATGGTAAATATATATTTGTCAAACTGTTGAATGGTCTATTGTCAAGTCTTCCCCCTGGGTCTTTTTCTGACAATACCAAAAGCACTTCTGTCACATCCTTTAACGTATCTGGTAGCCAAGCAAGACTTTCCAAAGCCCAAAGCAAGTATGGATAATTGCTTTCTGGTGCAAACAATCCTTCTTCTTCATTGAAAAGACTCATTATATGGGAATCATTTTCCGACAATGACCTTTTAACCTCCGTGATGAATATTGAAGGTGAAGCTTCGGCAATTAGAGGTAGATATCTTGCTATACTGTTCCATCTTTCAGCACTGGTATCTCCTATTACCTGATTTATTACATTGTCTACTGTCTTTTGTAAACATCCTATCCGTGGCAATAACCGACCCCCATGCCAAGCAAGGATGATTAATGAATTTAGTACACCTTGTTTAAGTTGATCAGAATACTTTTTACTCTCATCAGAAAGCACTAAAACCGCTAGCTCGACAAGTTTATCAATATGCTTCTTCGATACCAATTGTGATAAAACTGACCACAATGATAACGGTGAGGTTATTCTCCAAAATGCGCCTATGTTCATGACGGGTGGAACAGGTTTTTGAGACCATTGCTCCATTGATGACAGGAAATCTTCATAGTCTTTTCCCGACAACGAAGTCATGATTTCTCTGTCTCCTTCAAAGTTTTCATTCCATCTCTCGACAATGAGTGCAGGCACAATCACATTCACATCATCGTCATCCAGCCATTCCACCCGTAGTATAGGGAATCCAAGTTCCTTCTTTATCATCGTCAAATTGCACGAACAATCCTTGATAATCCGTCTGGCACGTTCTTCCTCCACACCACTTTCTATCAATGACTTTTCCAATGCAAATCTATTTGGACTTGGTAAATCTTCAACGTATTGGTTGAAATCGTCACCTGGTCCAAGGGGTACAAGCACTATTTTCCCTTGGGATACCGCTCTATGTAAAACAGTGGCATCATCAAAATCAGGAACAAGATTTATCATGGAAGTTTGAACTTTCATTTGTCGGAAAGCCGTTTTATCTTCCACCACAATGGTTTTCGAATAGAATTCCTCCTGTTCTTTCTGCGGGAACAATTTACCTGCTGCTAAAATAAAACCAATAGCTTCTTCTTTCGATGATGCACGAAATGCACGGAGTGTAGGACTACCCAACATTTCCTTCATCTTCATTGCCACATCTTCTCTTCCGGCAGTATAAAAAGAAGGCTTAAGTTTCACGTCCCCACCTGTTAGCAATTCTTCCAAACGTTCTTCTCCAATCACAAGATTAGGGGACTGAAGACCTACCAAAGGAGCAAACCAAAGTTCAACAGAAGGAACAGAAATAATCCACTGAGCCAATATGGTTGAGTCATACACACGCACATCTTTCCAAATCCTATCTTTCTTCTTATCATCTTCCCATTCCTTTTTATCACCCCACACGCGAGGAGTCATAAAAATAAAGGTGGTTTCGGCCTTGTTCAAACCTTCTTCTGATGCTGAACTACGTTTATCATAATCACTTTCAGCTTTTTGCTTATATTTACTATTAGTCCCGAATTCAAGAATACTCTTACCTAAAGGCAAATACTCAGTCTGTAGAGATGTTTCCACCTCTCCATCCCATCCTCCCATAAATACAGCACTGCCATATGGAATATTACCCTTCAAAAGATAAGGTGTAACTGAGGCATAAACCAATCGCCGTATCAATTGAGGAAAATCCCCTTTTGCCGACTGCATGTCTGCCCAGTTTTCGATATGTGCTCTTTCTATCATTATATTTAATGATTATTATTTTCACTGATACTGATTAACCCTCTTAAACTTCTCCCCTAACTCCAACAACTTCTCAAACATCTCTACTCTATCTTCCTTTAATTCTCCCACATTCATTAGTTTCTGCTGGTGTTTCCACCAGTTGACTTTGGCTTTTTCTTCTGGGACGTATTTGGATGGCCGTCTGTGGTTTTCTTCCATAAACGACATTATCTCTTGATACTTATTATTCCACAACTCGTCTTGCGTCATTCTCCAATACTTTTATCATACACAAAGAACGGCGCCGTTTTTCCCGACTCATTGACAACCGACATATAGCAATAATCGGTGCCTTCGAGTGAAAAGGTGTATAGTATCACTGTATGCTTGCCTTGTGGGTTTTCAATATTCGATTCGAGGGCGGTTTTAATCTTGGTGGAGTATGGTTCGAAGGCGGTGGCTTCTTTGCCTTTTAGTTTGATTTTGTCTTTTTTGAGGGTTATGGTCAGGTCGGTTTCTTTGTAATTCGTGCGTTTGAATTCATGGGAGTATTCTATATCGTAAGTAGCCGACAGACCTGAAACATTGTCTGTTTCTTCATGATATACCAACCCATCATAACCGGGAATACTTTTTATTTCTTTTTCAATCTTTTCACCAATATTGTCTTTATGGCTCTTAACTACGATATATGTTTCATTCTCCCATCGGGTAAACAGGATGTTGTATTTGATTGGACCCGTTCCAGTAGCCATCATTTCATCGGCAGCAAAGCGGTTGAACATCTTTGTCAGTACCGTGTCAAACGCCTCATTTTCGATGCTTAATGGCATTGGATAGCGTTTGACTTTTTCCTTAAACTTATTATAAATCTCTTGCTTGTATTCCCAATCACTGTATTCTTTTTCGAAACTGAAACCTATCAATTCCCTTCTTTTAACATAATCATCTCGGTTGTCGTGAAAATCTCTTACCCTTTTCCAATAAACCATACCATAATCCTTCACCCAGTAGCTATATTCCGTTTCATCAAAAAAACGAGAACTTTGATTTTGTTTTTCAACTTTAACAGCTTTATAAAACTTACCGACTCCTTCTTTAACCCATACATAAGAGGCCTTGCAACTCCATTTTTCACCCCAAGCGGTTTCTTCCCATTTTGATATATGACCTGGGGTTGGAAGGGTAAGAAGAGTGATTTTCTCAACAGAAATAATAGGTTCGTTCGAAATGGAATACACTATTGTCTGCAGACCATTGGATTGTATGGTTTTGCCATCGAATATCAACGGGTACCATGTAGTTTCTCTGAAATTACCCGTTCGCCTATCCAACCCTGCATACGATTCGTAGCCTATCGACATTGAAATTGGCTGATACACCACCATCAGCATATCGCTGAACGACATATCGTATTGACCACTACCAATAGCACCTCTTTCATTATCATATTGTAAATATGAATTATCTTGGCCTTGCTTAAAGAAGTAGTCGGTTACTTTTTCGTCATTTTGAGCCGACACACATACAGAAAGCAATAGCAAAACTGTTACAGATGCTGTTTTGATTATATAGTTTTTCATTCTAGAGTCATTTCTTCAAATCCAAGATTCCTTCTTCTTCATGCGACACGAATGGTCCCTCTTTGCACTCGAAAATCACACTACCCGACTCGAGGCTCTCGATTGTGTGCCATACGTTCTTGGGGATATCTACGCCAAACACACCTTTCGTGGGGTCAAGAACGACACTGTCTATAACAGAACCGTCGTCGTTATGAGTGGTCACCTTCACTTCGCCTCGCAAAACCACGAACGATTCGGCTTTGGTGGGATGGCGGTGGATGGGTACCACAGTACCTGGCTCCAATGCGTTAAGCATTCGATGACACTTATCATCCAACGATTGATGAAAGTTGTAGTTCATGCGCAAGCGAGGGGAAGCCTTGGCTTGGGCTGAAACTTCATCTATTAGTTGTTGGTCTATTATCATATTATTGCAATTAGTGTTTCGGGGCAGAATGATTACCCATCGCATCTACCCATTCACTACCATTCCAAAAAATTGGCCTGTTGCTTGAGTCAAAATATACTGTTCCTGGTTTAATATTGTAATTTGTTCCATTTGGTATAACATCTACACCTCTTGTTTTTATTGGCATAGAAGACAGGTGAAATGATTTATTAACATTATCCACTTCGGCGAATTCATCTGCTGAAATTCTAAGGCTCTTTATCCAACATTCGCCAAGCGTAGAATCCCCAAACACATATAACCTTATTTGGGCAATATCATTATCTTTAATATAAAGACACAGTGGATTATAAGAGGTCATTTTATATGCTACAGCAAAAACCCCATCATTATTATACCATCCATCAATGTTATGGTCATAAAAATAAAGATGATCCCTGTAATTTTCAAAAGGTTTACATCTATTCCCTTCTGAATCGTAAAAATCCATCATTGCTCTCCATTCACCAACAGTTTCTATTTTCAACATTCTTAACTTGGAAACGTCTATATCAACAAAGAATCTTGTGTGGTTTATTTTTAATTCTCCATATTCGTTTATCCCTGACGGCAACGCGTGCTCCCCAACTTCTCCATAACTTTTTCTGTCTGATATTCTTAGATTTGTTGTTGATACATTAATCCCATCATAAGCATAATTAACTTGTGGAATATCAAGGATTATTTTATTGATTTTCTGCTTCCAAAGCTCTGATGCATAATCAAAAAAAGTTCTGGGGCCTGAGGCATTAGTATTCAAATACTTTTGACCGCCAATTATTAAATTCCCCCCATTACCTTCATTTACAATTGCGATTCCATTGTTCTCAAAACGACAACCCAGAACTATACAACCCGTTGCAAAACCTCCAAAATCGATAGCATTATAATGGTTTTCCAAGTCCATACCCATGAAAAAAGCATTATCAGACATTCCTTTGGCACTAATACGTTGAAATTTTATTGCCGTTCTTTTAAGATGTGTGTTACGGTAAAACCAAATTCGACCTCCAATAAAAACATTGTCGTTAATCCAGCAAACTTTATTGATTTTTTCTGAACCTGAAACAACACTTATGCCGTTATATGCATTAGTAATCTGACCTATATGAAATTCATTATCTCCGCAACCCAGATTCCTGTTATCTATTAACACAAGGCCATATATAAATTCTTCAATTTTTTTTATGTGAAACACACAAGAATAAACGGAAGAAATTTCCACACCTACATTATGGGGCGATGAAGTTATGAAACCATTGTCTTCGGTATATGAAGGATAATGGCCTTGACTCACACTTATATAAAATTCTTTCCCTCCTTTTCTGCCTTCTACAGACCCTATGTATATAGCAGAATTATTAGGTTCACCTGTATAGCATATCTCTCCATCCATATACACGTTATAATCTACATTAAACACAATAGGTCGCGATGTACAATAAACACCACTATTTAGATGAAAATCCTTTTTAGTATTTTCACATGAAACAATTAGGTTTATGATTTTTTCATAATTGTCAGCACTTCTTCCTTCAACCAATCCAAACCAATCACTTTCAATTCTATTATTAGTTATTGTTCCTTTTAAAAAAGTGTTTTCTAATTGAATTCCCCCACACAAAGTAGTATTATTACAATTTAGAACACCATTTCTAACACCACCCTTATTAAACTCCAAAATGCTATTATTAGGAATAATAATTTCTTTTCCCTTTAAATCGAAATTACTCTTTATGATATACGAAGTGTTTTCCTTAATAAAATCTTTTTGCGTCAATACAGGCACCTCATTATTTTTCAAACATGAATCCTCTAATACAACTATATCTTTTTTATTTTGCGCATAGGAATCTACGCATATAATTAGTGAAGCGATGATTATAAAAGTAGTTTTTAAGAAAATTACTACTTCGTTAAAATTATTAGATTGATTCTCCATCCTTATCATCAAACTATAAAAGCAAACATCAATATATTATTAGAGCCGAACTTTCTTTTCCCAAAGCCCGGCTCCTATCAAAGCCATAAAGGCTTCATGACAGCAACTGTCTTTCTTTACATTTTCCCTTTCTTCCCCATTGTGGCCAGAAAAGATATGAAACGAACTGCCACACAGCTTTAGTCAACGATAGCAGCCTTGATTGAATCGACAATGTATTTGACATCTTCATCTTTTACATACGGACCAGCAGGTAAGCACATACCGACCTTAAAGATGGCTTCAGAAACACCATTCGTATATGCTGGGCAATTCTTGTATACCGGCTGTTTATGCATCGGTTTCCAAACAGGTCTTGCCTCTATGCCAGCCGCATCCATATAGACGCGCAAAGCCTCTACATTATCATTTGGTTGGCAATCGGTAGTTGCACTATCTGCAACGTGAATGACACCAGCAGCTCCACCAACAGCACCTTGGATAATGGTCTTGTAGGCATTATCCTGACCTTTGATTTTGACATCTGGATCGATAGTAATAGTACACAACCAATAGTTACTATCGAACTCTCCCGTTACAGGCTGGGCGTGAACATGGATACCCTTTACATCTTTCAATAACTTTTCATAGAGTTTCTGCACGTGCTTATGGTGCTTAATATGCTCATCAACAATAGTCATCTGCCCACGTCCAATACCGGCACAGATATTACTCATACGGTAGTTATACCCTATCTTCTCATGCTGGTAGTACGGATAGCTTTCGCGATACTGAGTAGCATACATCATGATCTCGCGCCATTCATCCTCGTTGTTGGTGATCAAGGCACCACCACCGCTGGTGGTAATCATCTTGTTACCATTAAAACTCAACACACCATACTTACCGAATGTCCCCAACACCTGACCGTTGAATCGTGAGCCAAAACCTTCGGCTGCATCCTCAATTACGGGAATGTCATAGTGGTTAGCAATCTCCATAATTCGAGTGATATCGTATGGCATTCCGTACAAAGCAACTGGGATGATGGCTTTCGGTTTCTTGCCTGTTTTGGCAATGCGGTCTTTGATGGCCTCTTCCAGCAGAGCAGGATCCATGTTCCATGTGTCCTTTTCGCTGTCAATGAATATAGGAGTTGCACCCAGATAGGTAATCGGGTGAGAGCTGGCGCAGAAGGTGAAGCTTTGCACACACACCTCATCGCCCGGCTGAACGCCACAAGCAATCAATGCCAGATGCACGGCAGCAGTGCCGGAGGAGAGTGCCACGACACGCTTGTTCTGGCCACAAAATTCCTCCAAGTCTTTTTCGAAGCCGTTCACGTTAGGCCCAAGGGGCACCACCCAGTTGGTGTCGAAAGCTTCCTGAATATATTTCTGTTCAAGTCCTGCCTCGGACATGTGCGCGAGACAGAGGTAGATGCGTTTGTTTGACATAGTATTTATTGTTTTCTAAATTCCAAAAATTCTCCATAATCCCTAATATAGTCTTCCTTCAGATAGACATCCGAGGCTAGCACCATACACACCGCCCCTGAAGAGAAGTCCTCCAAATCACGCCACATGCCGGGCTTTACGTAGAGGCCTTGGTAGGGACGGTTCAAGAAGAAAGAACGTTTGCATTTGCCATCATCCAACGTAACAGTAAAAGAACCTGATGCTGCAACAATCAGCTGGCTCAACTCTTTGTGCGCATGGGAGCCACGATTCTCTCCACCTGGTACATCGTAAAGATAATAGACTCGTTTAACGTCAAAAGGCAACGTTTCACCGTTTTCCACTACGGTGAGGTTGCCCTTGCGGTCACTGTGATGGCGGTCAAGTTCCACTATCGTGCAGTCAAAAACATTAAATTTTTCCATCCTTTTTAAGTTTTAGGAAGTCGCCGTACTCTCGAATGTAATCATTTTCATCGTAATGCTCTGAACCAAACTCCAAAGCGAGGGAGTTGGTGGAAAAATTCTCCATTTCGCGCCATAAACCCGCAGGAACAAATAAGCCATAGTAGGAACGGTTCAGGGTAAATGTTTTCTTTTCGCTACCATCATCTACCACCACATCAAAGGCACCAGAGAGCGCAATCACAAATTCTTGATTCTCACGAAAGGCATGGCCTCCACGAGCTTCACCTCCTGGCACATCGTAAATCCAGTAGGTGCGCTTGATCTCAAAAGGAATATGGTTGTTCTGCTCCGCAAAAGAGAGATTGCCACGAGCGTCCAAGAACTTTGGCAATTCTATTATTTTGACATCTTTTACTGTTGCCATATTTTTAGCATTATTCCATATAGCGGAAAGAATCCGAATCAATTTCCGCCTTTTTCTCGTCAATAACCTTCAACAAATACTGTCCGTATTGATTTTTGAGCATCGGTTGTGCGATTTCGCGCATACGATCTTCTGAAATCCAGCCATTGCGGTAAGCGATACCTTCGAGGCAGGCTACTTTCAAGCCTTGGCGCTTTTCAATGACCTCCACGAAGGTGGATGCCTCGCTCAGCGAGTCGTGCGTGCCTGTGTCGAGCCAAGCGAATCCACGCCCGAACACCTGCACCTTCAGCTCGCCATCTTTCAGGAACTCCTGGTTAACGGTGGTAATCTCCAGTTCTCCACGGGCCGACGGCTTGATATGTTTGGCCACATCCACCACCTTGTTCGGGTAGAAGTAGAGACCCACCACAGCGTAGTTGCTCTTGGGTTCCTTCGGTTTCTCCTCGATGCTCAGGCAGTTGCCCTGCTTGTCGAATTCTGCCACGCCATAGCGTTCAGGGTCACTCACCCAATAGCCAAACACAGTGGCTTTCTTGTTCTCCTCGACATCCTTCACGGCGTTGCGCAGCAGGGTGGTGAAGCCGGCACCGTAGAAAATGTTGTCGCCCAGCACGAGGCAGGCGCTGTCGTTGCCGATGAACTTCTCACCGATGATAAAAGCCTGTGCCAGACCGTCGGGTGAAGGCTGCTCGGCATACTCGAAATGCACGCCGTAGTCCGAGCCGTCGCCCAGCAGACGGCGGAAGCCCGGCAGGTCGTACGGTGTAGAGATAATGAGAATATCCCTGATGCCCGCCAGCATCAAAGCGCTGATGGGGTAATAGACCATTGGTTTATCATAAATAGGGAGCAATTGTTTACTGACCCCCTTGGTGATAGGGTAAAGGCGGGTACCACTGCCGCCTGCTAATACGATACCTTTCATATTCTTGTTATTATGATTAATTACCTGAAAACAAAATTATTAAACGACTAAGCTTCTAAGCGCCTAAGCAATAATAGCAAAGGCTGCCACACAGAGCAAGCTTCGATGCCAGCGACATCCATTTAGACACGTAGTATTTCCACGTTGTCATTAGGTTTGCAATCGGTGACGGCTGAAGAGGCAGCATGAATCACAATTGTGGCACCGCAACACCTGTTACGATAATCTAATTTGCATTTATTTAACCAAACAACGGGGAGACTTTTAAAATTTTTGCTATCCACATCACCCTGCCATTATTCAGTGTTTAATTTGGATTTCTAGATTTTTTATGGAGTTTGTTTGTTATCACCAAATCTATTGTCTAGAATTAATTGAATATATGTATCATAAATATTTTCTTTTGTAAGATTTTTATCTCCAAGAATATTGTACTTCTGTATTATATTAACAATATGGTCTGGCACAAGGTACTCCATACAACCGGGTTTATGAAGATTCGTCTCTGATTCTGCCCTAGACATAAGATAACTACGAATATCATATTTAATCGGGTAAATCCAACAGTTACCATGGAAAGGAGTGTTAAATCCCAATAAAGGGGCATTATTGTTGACAACTATTCTTTTGTATTTATCATATCCGTGTATACAATTGTTGGATTTATATAGGTTTATTTTTGTTATGTCATCACATTTGATGATATCAGGGGTTCTTTTCGTAAGACGATAGCATTTTACATCATCATCATCATTATTATCATCGTTATTTTTACTAGACACGATAGAACTTATATGGAACACCTCGGAGCAGATATAAGAATTGAGATAGAGCCTTTTATTATTAGTAATAACATCATTCGTATTAAATTTCTTGAAAGATTTATTTATAAGTTCTCTTAAATCATCAATATCTTGTCCACTATTTTGACTATCGACAATTACAATCTTTTCAGACTCAAATACTTCCACAAAAGGAACAATTTCCATTTTATTATTGAGAAAAAGCCATTTATCAGATATATATTGATTTAAGGGTAAGTGTTTTACTTCTTTTATAGGTTGATGTAATTGCCAATTAAGTAAACACAGGTAGAAATACTGCTTGAGCAGGTTTTCTTTATCATCCTTGTCTAGCGTATCTTGGTATACCCTTAAAGCGTGTTCATGTGTAAGCCGGATAAGTATTGGTAGCAGGCTCTCAACTGTTTTTATACACCAGTTCCTCCCCTTGGGAAGTAAACTATTTCTAGAGATAGATACAAGATTGCTGGCATCTCGACAAAACAGGTTCAAATTAATATGTGCAAAATAATGCCACCATCCAAACAAATTATCATATGGATTTACATTAGGAGTAACAGGAATACATTGCAGTCGAATGTCTGAAGGAGTCAGTACTCCAGGCATATCATATTCCATCGCTTCAAAGTCGTGCCCTAAGAAATTCACCTCCATACAGATTCCAAGATTCTTCTCTTTTAATAAAAATGAAATATTCTTTCTTTCTGGGAGAAAAAACTCGCATCCTAATTTCCAGTATAATCGTATGTCTCCTTCTTCCTTCAATAACTGATATTCTGAAGTAAGGAGTTTATATTTCTCATCCGATTTCAATAATTCATTTTGTTCTTGGGATTGTTTTGTCTCAAAGGAGTTAAAGGGTGAATTGTAAAGAAATGGAATGTTCTCAATGCGTTGAAATGTCTCTTGAACATACTTATCAATTTTATCTGGTATGAGATAGACAATTGTCTCGGGATTGTCTAAGACCTCTTTGGTCTGCAATTCGTCTAGTTCGAATAACGTACCTAAGTGATCCTTGTCAATGTTTATTTTTACTGTAGTGCCATGGCGTACCTCTTTATCGTTACGAATGAATTCAAATCCCTCGTCTACGATTGAGCAATAACTACCGTTGGAAGAGGTTCGGAAGACAATACGGCGAGTTTTTTCTTCATTACCAGGACATCGAGTTTCGACAGTGAATTCATCAGCTACATAGAAAATTGTTTGCAATCCTAAACCGAAGGTTGCTGTAGGTTGGAGAAAATAGGGCATCTCTGCAACAGTCTTTACATAGTCTTTATCAGCTCTTCGGCTGGTGCCTACCTGGCTGGTCATGCGTATCAGGCTCTCTTCTGAGATGCCTGATCCACAGTCCTCACAAGTCACAGAGACAATCTGTTTTATTTTATCATAATCTACTTTGAGATTAATGGGATAATTATCAAATATCTCCTTAGGAATATCATCAGAAAAATGGATATCCTTGCGGTGTTTGATTGGCTGTTTCAAGTGCGGTAGATTATAGAACAAAGGCGCATCCAAATCATTCCATATCTGTAATTTTGTAGCATCTAATGCATTTTGTACAATTTCGCGGAAGAATACCAGTCCCGGGTTCTCGTAAATGGATCCTCCTTTCAACATCTCGAATGTCTTCTGACTAGATATGTTGAATTGAAGATTCATCAGAGCTGGATTAATATCAGACTTTCTTTGAAACAGAATTTTTATACCATCATTCCCTTTCTTTGTATAGGGAGGGAAAAAGGAAATTCTTGATAGTTCTTCTGGAACAATATCGTTCCAATGTAGTCGTTGCTCTTTCAATTCTTCACATAACATTTCGCACCACTTTGCAACCTCTCTATATACCGCATCATTGGGGCAGTTAAATGTAGCAGTGATTATTTCCTTGCATATATTGAGTTTTTCGATACATTCATGTTTTTGTTTATGTGTGGACGATATGTCGGGAAGTTCTTTTATTTGATGAATTGTGTACAGATTGAATCTATTGTCGCTTATATCCAACAAATCACCTAGCCTTATCATGCATGCAACGAACCGAGGATGCCATTTGTCGAAAGCCCCCATTACCCCATTATCTTCTTGATCCAATTCCATGAAAATGTTCTGGAAGTCGGTTCCATGTAAATGTGCTATCTTGGCAAGCGATTTCTTTAGCATGGAATATTCGTCAAGATGTAACTTTTTACTTATATTTTCGTCGTTTAAAATGTAGTCATAGCTTCTTTCTGCATGTTTTTTTCGCATTATTTGAGCAGTCAATATCCGTATTGCATTGGATATTTCAAGCGCATGAATCCATACATTTCTGTCTTCATTGATGTTCGTCCAATTGTATTTTATCAATTGTGCAGCTTCAGCAACAACTTTATCTCTGTGCTTGGTCAATTTATTAAGTTCCGTTTGATTCTCAGGTAACAGGAATTCTTCAATCAATCTACTGTAAGACAAATACATGCCAATATCATGCGAATAGGCGGCCATTAACAACATAAAAGTATCAGTAGGAGATAAGACATTAATACCTTCGTTCCCCAAAAGTTGTTCGATTATTTCAATAATTTTTTCTGAATGGCTTTCATCGTGTCGACTAAAGGTTGGAAATCCGAATGGAATTTGACTCAATATTTGGGGAATATCGGTTTTTGCACAACTCCATGCTATGTATAGTTGGCTTTTTTCACCAGCAATATTCTTTAAATGATCTTCGAGGAAATGAGGCATGATGTAAACTATTTTTTGATTATTATTGTGTTATTTCTCCTCTTTGCTTTATAGATAGCACATTATGATTCGCATATTGATTATTGCATTGATATACCTAAATTCGCTATTTATAAGCCAAAAATCTTGATATTTTGTTGATCGCTATCTGTTTATTTATTCTAAACCATTAAAATTTCCACCTCATGCGGCACAAACGGTCCCTGCTTGCTTTCGAAAATGCAGCTATTTGGTTCCAAAGCTTCCAAAGTATGCCAAACATTCTTAGGAATATTCACACCATAGCAGCCGTCTTCTTGGCTTAAAATGACACTTTCGGCAACAGTGCCATCATCGTTATAGGTAGTCACACGAATCTTACCGCGCAATATCACAAAAGTCTCATCCTTGTCAGGATGATGATGGATGGGCACTTCGGTTCCGGGTTCCAGCGCACTACGCTTCGCGTTTCCTCCTCCTTGCAAGGCAAAGTCAAAGTGAACTTTACCTCTGCGCTTGCTTCGTTCGTCAGTTGAGCATACGATGGCACAAGTCATCAAGCGACTGATGAAAGTTGTGCTTATTGCACAAGTGAGGGCACACTTTGGGTTACCTAAAATATACAACCTCCTTGATAAAAACTTGTCTATAACCACACATCCCACAGCTACCACATATATCCATCTATCTAGTTGTTTTCTATTCTGCTCAACAAGTCCTTTCCACCACGACACCTTCTTGTTGTAGGATTTCCTGAGAGAATCTGTTAATATCAACATCATGTGCTAGAATTCCATTGGCAAAAAAGCTATGGTTGTTTTTCGTCGCCAAACAATAGAAAAGCTCGGAGCACGGATTTACCTCAATTGAAATCACTCTTGAATGAGATAATTCCCTGTTGTTTATAGACAAACAGACATCGCCTTCCTCGAGTTGCTCAACAGATACACCATACATTTCCTCTAATCTATTTACATTCACTGCACACCATCCCTTTCCAACGATATAAAGCGGATGGTCAACCGTCGCTTTTAACGACGTACCATCTTCAAACTTTATTATAGCACATAATGAGTGCAGGGATTTGGCTATTGTAGTTACGATATCATAATTTATGGTTTTACTCTTTTCATTAAAGGCAATTATTTCGGTGCCTAATTTAATATCTTTAATAGGCCTAATACCATTGGCGGTTGCTACATGTGTGTTTCCTTCAAAACACAAAAAATTACTATATTTATTCATGAACTGTTTTAGATAAAATGTTTAATCCTGATAGTTTAATAGATATTTGGTTTGGGTTTCAATAAAAAAACCCCTCGTGATTGTTCTGCATATTTAGCCGAAGCAACTAACTCAAAGTATTGTTGAACATATTTTTTAAATGATTCGTAATCATAATATTTGGCAATTGTTATTATGTTATTTTGATGTTTTACATACACAATAATCGTATCTGAAATATTAGTTCGAGTTTTATATTCATTTGAAGATGATTCAAAATATCCAATATCAAGATCTTCAGGTTTCTCACATGGATCCAGTCCCTTTTTCTTAATTGAATTTTGAATCAGTTCCCAATATCCTTTTTGTTCTTTTATTTTTTTCAAGACATCATTTTTCACTCTATTGGCAATAGTTGTCCTTTTTCCTTTACTATTTCGAGGAAGGCCGTTTTTTATAATTACATCAAGTAATAAGTAATCCTTTTCATCTTTCATGATACTTTTCATATTATAAAAGAAAGTATCACAATTCATTGAAAGATTTGAGAATGTAACACCCAACATTGAAAACATATTGTTGCTTCCTATGCAAAGTTTATTTGATTCTAAAAAGGGTGGTAATTTGTCATAACATAAACTAATTTCAAAATCATCAATAATAGCGAATGGGACATGATTCTTGATGGATTTCATACTTTCTATCGCAAGAAAAACATTTAAGTCTATTGGAATATAACATGGTTTATTCGGAATGAATGAAGCTAACAGTATATTGTCTATTGTACCAATGCCTGGACCAAAGGAAATTATATTATCAATCTCAAGTTCATTTAAATCATTAATTTTTGAATCCTGGTCCCAATTTCTATTTTGTCCCTTAGATGTAAAATTTGTCATTGCAATTTTTTCTGGATAGTCTGGATCTTCTTCGATGTTTTGCCAAAGAAATGCACTTTTTGATCCCACAAACAACGCTTTGGATTCCCATTTAGACATGTCATATTGATGTACTTTTGGACCTGTTTGTTGATGGTTATAAGCGTTAAATTTTATAAATTTATCCGATAACTCTGGATTATAATACACACAGCATTTCCCATAAAAAAGTTTAGAATAATCATTACGTTTACCTTTAAGACTCTCTATAAATCCTTTTTTTATTCCTTCAATATCTGAAATTGAGACTGGATTTAATCCAGAAAAATCACTTGGAATTTTAATCTCTGAATCTTCCGAAATTATGTAAATCTTTTTCTGTGCATAATAAAACATTGCCAATTCTGCAATAACATTATGATTGGGGAACATATCATCTTCACGAGTATCATTATCTTTAGTTATAGAATTTTGATATTTTTGACCAATTACATCTTTCCCGAGGATAAAAATTCCACAATCATAATGATTTACGATTTCATTCAGAATCTTTAATATAAAGTCAGTTTTCTTTAGTATTGGGCATTCCCACCAGGGATCAATTTTCACTTTAAGACGTTTTGCATCAATATGTAATTTAAGAGATTGAATAATGTCATTTAATTTATTGGGAGCTACATTGTCAATACCATTTTCAGGTCTGAACCTGCTTGATGAAGCTAAAAACACTTTAATCATTGCACAATTCTTTTTTATTGTTAAAAAACTTGATTATTATTACTATCACACATCCAATAGCTGGATAAATAATGGCTTTGGGACTTATTTCTATTTTCAAAACTTCAATGATGGAAATAACCAGGATATTGATTATAGATCCAAAGAAAACTTTTCGTCCAGAAAGTTTTAATGAGTTCCCCAATGCAATTGGAATTAAAACTGAAATATAAACAAGTAAAGATGTAAGAGATAATGCTAATACTTTATTAAAGAATAGTGCAATTGCCATTGCTATCACGTAAGTAATCAACGAAGCTGTCTTTATCGTTCTTGGGACATTATCACTTCTTTTCGACAACGGCTTTATTATGTCGTTTGAAATTGATGTAATAGAGTTTAACGTATATGAATCCAAAGTCGAAATAATGGCGGCAAGCGAGGCGATGATTGCGATAAAGCCAAATCCGTTAAAACTGTTTTTGAAAAAAAACGGAATTGCCTGCTCTGGATCAACCAGCTCAACGTTATTATCACCAAGACAGATACCAACATAGGCGGTGGTTAATGTAATACTGAAATAGAATAGACCGCCCATAATCAAACCGATTTTTCCATTTTTCTGATTTTTTGCCGATTTGATTCTAAGATTGATGTCTTGGGATAATGGGGTGAAAAGTGCCGGTATGGAGAATAAAATAATATAATCAATTGGCATTACGGAAAACTCGTGTGTGATTTCGTCTGCCGCCAAATTGCCTTGTCTTTTCACGATAAAAACCAATAATGGAATAATGAGCAAAGCCGTAATTAGAACAAATTGAAGTATATCGGTCTTGGTGACGGAGTTAAACCCACCAAAAAACACGTATGAAAACACCATTGTCGAAACGACAAAAGTAATAAGCAAAGGATTAATGGATGGGAAAAAAGGGGACAAGAGTTTTGACAACGCCACAAAATTGGCAGCTACAATAAGAATAAACGTAAAAGAGGTGACAATGCCTATTAATACGGATAAACCTTTATGGTTAGATGATAGTAAATCTGAAATAGTTGTGCCTGTGTCATTCTCATATTTTTTATAAAAAGCCAAAACCACCAAAAGTCCAATCATAAGGGCTATTGGATCAATTAAGGCATACCATTTAAATGTATAACCAACTGATGCTGTCGTTAAAATGGCAGCTCCTCCTGTAAAGGTCATGCTAATTCCGCAGGCTATAGTAAACCAATTTAGCTTGCCTCTAGTCATGGTGAATTCAGAGTATGATGACATACTGCTTCTTTTTACTAATAGTCCAATAAGTAAAAAGCTCAGCAAAGAGATTATTATTAATATTTGAGTAATGTCCATCTTCTAAAATGATTAGTTTAACACAATTTTGATGATTTTTCCTTCTATTGAAAAATATTTGCACGCTTTAGCATCGCCTCCACTGGGTCGCCATTGGGCGATAACTCTATAGATTCCGTGCAGATACGCTCCAATTCGTCATAAAATTCAATTACAAGACGTCCCTTTTATGCATGCTATTGTTTCAGATGTCTTCTGATGCCGATGAATTTGCATGACAGAACCGGGTTCAATGGCATTGAGCATCCTCTGTGAATTGTCGTCGGGTGAATTACGCAAATCATATGCAAACCTAAGCCTTGGCGATGCCTTTGCTTGTGCTGTTACTTTGTCAAGAAGTTTCTTGTCAATTATCTCCACTTAGAAAATACAAATACTTATAAAACAACCTTCACCAATTAAAGCTCCCTCAATCCAATATTCTCTTTGCCTTTTTCAACATTTCAACCACGGGGTTACCATCGGGCGAACTATAAAGGATATAGTTGGTGTGGCGCACATCGTTGTGGGTCAATTCTGGCAAATCATTAGTGACAAAATGACGCTCCACACACCATGGCTCGTTTTCACAGGCATCAAAAACGGGTTTCAGATAAGCGGTTTGCTCGACCACATAATAGAGGCCGGAATAGTTGTGCTTAAATGTTGTAACATCTATGGGTTTCAGCTCACCTGTAGCGGCTTGTGCAATGGCCGAGAAAATGTCAAAACCTGTACTCAGTTCCACCATCGGGCACCAGATATGGTCTCCGCCTGGTCGTGCGTTGAACTCTATCAGATACACATCCCCGCCAATAACCTTGATTTCTGTATGACAAGGACCGTTGGTTACACCTATGGCTGTCAAACCTGATGATACAGCACGAACCACCTTATCCCAAATCTCCTTTGGCAATGGGGCTGGCTGATGATGACCAAGTTCCACACAATGCGGTGCTCCACTGCTATCTTTTTGGGTTATTTGAATGATAGTGTGTACACCTTTATAGGTTATACTCTCCACACTACATTCCATCCCTCCATCGAGGTATTGTTCTGCAATTATGTTTGGGGTTGTGCCTTTTCGGAAACTGTTTGCTGCATATTCAAAAGCCTTAGGCAACTCACCTGCATCACGTACCACTGTAATGCCTCGCTTGCCGCCAAGGTTAACGGGTTTCAATATCATCGGATAGGGAACATCCGAATCCTCAATATCTTTTAAACAGGTTGCTTCCACATATTTTGGGGAAAACAACTCTTTTAACCCTTTTATGCAATTGCGGTTGCGGTATTTGTTGGTGATTACTTGAGCCACTTCATATGGCAGCCCCAGAAGACCTAATTGCTCAGCAACGTAAGCCGCAACAGCCACTGACAATTCAGTAGTGGCAACAATACCGTCAACACCTATTTCTTTGCAAATCTCCGTGATTTTTTCTTTTTCGAAAATGTTGATCTCATGATAGTAATCAACTATTCCGTCGACCAACTTACCGTCGGGCATTGAAAAATAATGGCTTTCATAACCCAAGCGACGGCAAGCCTCGCCAAAATAGGAGGCCATTATACCCCCCCATAATTGCTAATTTGTTCATTTACAATAATTTACGTACTCTATTAATAATCCAACCAAGAGTTGGCATCCGCCTTAGTAATCAAGCGGATGTCAACTCTTTTGAGTTATTTCAATTCCTTGCTATTAAAGATGATTTGACCAATCCATTGCTTCAACAATGGCACGACGTTCCGGTGTAGGTTTTTCACGGTCGCGTACCTTCTTGGCTGGTGTGCCAACGTAAATGCTCCAAGGTTCAACGTCTTTGTTGACAAACGAACCGGCACCAATCAAGGCACCCTCGCCAATGGTAACGCCAGGCATAATGATGCAGTTGGCACCAATGTAGGCATCGTCTTTAATGGTAACACCTGCATATCTCACCTCGCTGGCACCTTCCGGCAGATGCTGCACAGAATAATAGCCATCAAACTTGTAAGTGGAACCCAGAATTTTGGTGCCAGGTCCGAGGAAGCATCTATCGCCAATATGGACGAACGAAGCACCCTCTACGCAGCAATGCCAGGTGATTTCGCTATACTTACCCAACTTAAACGACTTCTGTGCATCAATAAAAGTGTAGTCGTAGATGATGCAATGGTCATCCAGTTCTGCGTACCAAGGGTTGATGATTTTGGTTAATTGGAAAACACGAACGCCTTTTCCGCAATACTTCAGTTTGTCGAGGACGTTTTCGCCCATCATTTCGGTGTATTTAATTCCTTCCATGATAAAAAATGTTTAGTATTAAACAATTATTTAACCTTGATTCTAATTAGATCGTTTATTCTTTCATAACATGCCAATTGCTCGTCAAAAGTCGGGAATATCAAATCTACTATAGCCACCAAACTCGTCCCATCCACGCATTTCTCCACTGCGTCGCCTTCTTTCAAGTATTCCAAAGTGCGGGTAACATATTGCTTGATGGATTCATCAATATATAAACCTGCATATTTCCCAGCCTCTTGACTGAATGTTGTTTGCTTGATGGCATAACGGTAATGACGTTTATAGTTCTTGACGTATTCCCAATATTCAGTATCTCTTACTGCTGTTGACACAAGCAATTTGCATAAATCAATACCAGAGAAGTCGTAAACCAGCAAAGGTATCTCATGTCCTCCCTGACGTACATTGATTTCAATCACAAAGAAGTCGCCATTGTTATTGAAGTAGCCTTCAATATTATATTCTCCAAACTGCACGCCAGCAGCCTTGAAAAGCCTTGACAATGTATCTCTAAGTTTATCAAACTTCTCTTTTTCGAGGAACAGCGGTGCTGTATAAGTCATTGGCACCATAGGTGCCCATGCCGCTCTGGTGGTATAAAACAGACCGTCCCACAGTATTTCACCCTCGTACAAGAAAATATCACCCTCAATGGTTGTCAACGATGGCATTTCCACATATTCTTCCACCGCAACCATGTTGTTTCTTGAATATCTTTTACAGTCTGTGAATACTTCTTCTATTATCTTTTCATCATATTGTTCAATCTTTCTTGAACCACGGCTTCCTGAACATTCGCAGGGTTTTATGATGATGGGATAATTGAGTTCCGGCAATCTTTGATACACCTCATCCAATGAAGTTGTGACAAAATGGGCTGGGCAATATACACCTACTTGACGTTGCAAATCTCTGAATCGGCTTTTCGACATCAAGATATTGATACCGTCTTCGCTGTTGCCCACCAATCCCAATTCATTGGCTATTCTGGTGACAATGGGCATGGCTGGCTCTGAATTGGTGATGATGCCATCTACATTTTCTTTTTTGGCCACATCCAGCAAAGCCTCATAATCCATTGTGCTTGCGGCATGATAGGTATCGGCATACTTGTACCCTGGGCACTCCGTTGTCATGTCGCATAACACGACGTGATAATTCAACTTTTTGGCCGCATCCAAAAGCTGAACTTGCCGAATACCACCACCTACAATCAGTATTTTCTTCATTCCACGACTATTTATTAACCCTTCATGTTCTCAAAAACCTCTTCGCTTTCCAGCACTATCGGCTCCACATCCACGTCACGCAGAAAGATGTAGGGCTTCTCGTAGTGGTGGTATTGGTCGCGCACAATGCGGTCGGCATTGCCGTCTTCCATAATGGTCATGGCGTCGCTAATCAGGTCGAAGCCCACACGGGTCATCACACCAGTGTAAGCCATGTGGCGGATGTTGACCTCAGTCACTTTCAGCTTTCCGTTTTTATCTTCCTTCAGGTCGAAGCTCAGGATGCCATGGGCCGGCACATTCAGCTTGTTGCAGAGGTATTTGATGCAATCGTCGCAGAACTTGTTGATATGGTCTTCGTTCAGGAAGCGGGCGAAGTGGGTGTTGCCAGTGACGTGGCTGGGGGCCGTGTTAGCCATCACATATTCGGCACACTCCAAGGCGGCACCCTTCACATATTCGTTGTTGTAGTAAAGCATCTGGTTGGCCAGGTGACGACCTGTAAGGAACTCGCTCACGGTAAACTCCTCAATACGGCTGTTGATGAAGAGCCACGACTTGTAGCTGTCCAAATTATCCAAGCGCAGCGAGCCCAATCCGCCAGTGCCCTCAGTGGCACGAATCCAGCATGGGAAGCCTATCACATTGGCCACCTCGTCAAACTTCGGTTCCTTCTGCGTCACCTTGATGGTCTTGGGGATGAAGTCGGTGCCTTCGAGCAGCGAGGCCATAATGGCCTTGTCGCGCAATGACTCTGACAGGAGCTTGCAGCCCATAAACACCTCGCAGGGGAACTTGCCGTGCTTCTCGTAGTAGTCGCCCCACTCCACAATCTCAGCTTCTGGTTGCACAAAGGCGTAGTCCACGTGCTTCTCAGCAACTAAACGCTCAATGAACGGAAAATAGTCGGGGCTGTCGCAACGTGGGCAGACGAAGTATTCGTCCACCAACTTCTTGCCTTTGGTGTACATGAAAAAGCCCATGGCTTTCTTGTCGGCATCGATGCCGATGACGTGGTAGTGCGGGTACTTCTCGCGAATGACGGTGGCGATGCTTCTTGGAGTCAGACCACCGATGCCGGTAATCAATAAAGTTTTCATTATTGTATTGTTTCAATTATTCTTTGCATATCTGTGATACCATACCGCTGATCGCAAATGAGCGACAGCTCAGTATCGAATATTTGGTTCACTCTCATTTCAGAAGTGATGAGCTTATTCTTAGGCCAATGTATTGGGCAATAAATCTGGGCGTCAATTAGTTTCTTTCGGACAGCATTGCGTTGCTCAGCGGTCTCAAAAAAAACCGGCACAAACAATGGAACAGCTTTGTTTGTCAGTTTAGCCAAAGTGTTTTGTTTCACATGGTCGTGAAGACATTTGGCATTATCTCTTCTTTTGTCACGCATTTCCTCCATAACCTCTGATTGGTAGATTGCCAGCGACAAACCATCCATTTCATAGTTTTGATAGTCTTCCACCAAATGATGACCAAACTCAGAATAGAGATTCAAGAACGTTTGCTTGTCAACAGTTTCATCACCTTCTATAAACGCCTTTTTCATCCGCATGGCTTGTTCCTTACAAGCCAAATGATGATATGGCTTCAAATGATAATCCTTCAACCCGCTTACTACAGCACCTGTCACTACGCCCATCCATTTGCGAATGCTGGCAAAAGAGTAGTCTGCTTCAATATCATCATTCTCCATCAAGAAAGAATGGGTTCTATCGTAGATTATGGTTGCGCCATTTTCTTTGAACTGATGGATAATTTCTTTATCAATTGTGTTTTCATAACCAAAGTAGTTGCTTACATAGAAGATGTCGGTTTGCTTATCAGTATCAATGTGGTAATGCAACTCGCCGTCAAAACTAATGTCGTACAGCTCAACTTCGATGCCCCGCTTTAGAAACGGATCAACCATTGAGTCGCAACACCATGCTGGAAGATACGCCTTGTTAACCGGTTTTGACTTGACAATATCCTGAATTATCAAATCGATAGCCGTTCTGCCAGATAAGACATAGCAACCGTTCCTATCGTTAGACAGTCCAAAGGGCTCTAGTTCCAACCAAAACTCACTGCCAATTTCTTTAGATATCATTGCGTTTCTGTTCTTTAATGAGGGCTTCACGTTGTGCCAAAGCTTTCACAACGAGGTCATGCTTGCCCTGTTCCTCCCACTCGGCAGCCCTATATTCATGGAAACTGATGATACCACTTGTTTCAACCCCAACATTCTCTCTTTTGAATACCTTGTAAATGGTCAGGAAGAAAATCTTGATATCAAACCACATAGTCAATTTCTCCACATACTCTATATCGTATTTCAACTTTTGCCCCCATGTTATAGAAGTTCGGCCATTAATTTGTGCCAAACCCGAAATACCTGGTCTCACCTCATGCCTATGCTGCTCTTCTTCAGTAAAAAAGAACTGATAGGTTGTAGGCAACGCTCTAGGACCAATAAATGCCATATCACCCTTTAAAATGTTAAAAAGTTGAGGCAGTTCATCCATCGAAGTAGAACGAACAAACCTACCCACCTTGGTAAGTCGCTGTTGATCTGGAAGCAGTATGCCATCCTCGCCACGCTCATCCGTCATAGTTTTATATTTGATAATCTTGAAAGGTTTACCATTTCTACCAATACGTTCTTGCAAGAAAAAGGCACCAGCTCTCTTGTTAGCAAAGTGTAGCCATATGGTAATCACAATAAACAACGGAGATAAAAGAATGGCTGCTATAAAAGCTCCGAGAAAGCCTAATATACGTTTGAGAAAATGTGTGTACATAAGTTAATTTATAATTCAACAACAGGGACTCCTTCCCAATCTATATTATCATTAGCTTCGGATAAATTTACAAAATTCACTTGTTCTATCAAATTCAAGAGTTTTGACATGGCTTGCTTCTTCCCAATACTGGATTTAAAGTATCTTACATATCTCGCTTTAATAGTTCCTTTTTCTCTAAATGCAGCTTCATATTTTTCTTTTGACATTACATGATGATTTTCAACAATCAAATCCCTTATATGAAAATATGCCATTGAATACCCAGCCTTTGACATTGTTTTTTTTACAAAGCTTAACGGGAAAAATCTAAAATATCCGCCACCAGAATATGCCATTTTTTTGCCCAATATAGTCGTCATCGGAATTGGAAATTCTTTAATATTGACACCATTATGATGTATCACACAAGGGCTTTGTTGACCAAAATCAGGGAAACCTCCGAAATCACGAGCTGCTGGAAAGACCGACGAATCTCGCTCAATTCCACATTCTGCCAGAACATCAAACGCCCATTGATTTTTCTTACAAATAGAAAAAGCCGGAGCACGATAGCTGAGTACTTTTTCACCAATACATTGTTCAATAGCATCCATGGCATTTTTTGTATCATCCAAACATTCATTATAGCTCATTTTGTTCAACCAATTGTGAACATTTGAATGACAACCTATTTCGTGCCCGTGTTGTTGTATTTTTTTCAAAACTTCGGGAAAATGTACGGCAAGTTGCCCAACACAAAAGAAGGTGCCTTTTGTGCCTCTTTTATCCAAACTCTCTAATATTTGGGTAAGTTTTTCATCAAATAAGGCGTATTCCTCTGGGCGTTTTAATCCTTTAAATTCGGTATACCACTCTTCTGTGTCAAAAGTAAGGATATTCATGATTATATATATTATCCTATGGTATAGTTAACTTTCTTTTTTTCTTTATTTGAAAACACTTTTGCAATATTATGAGCTGTACCAACAATAAATGGAAACGGATCTGTCCAATCGCTCATATCCTGATAATGTATGTGCTTGCCGAACAGTTTGAACCAGTTCGGTTTTGTTTTAAATCTGTTCGGCGATTTTAAGAACCACAACACCTCAAAGCCTAAGTGCCTTAAAAATTCACCTTCGTAATAATCATATTCTTTTTGAGGTAAATTTAAATAGCCGTTTGTTATAATTTCACCCCAATGCACTCCTGCCTCAATAGCACATTTTACACATGCTGGAACACGCGGATTTAACTCCATAATTAATAATTCTCCAGTATCTGGATCTTCAATAGTATCAAAATCAGCAAAACCAACCCAATTCAAATCTAACAATAAATGATATAAAACATCCACAATCTTATTATTTCTTACTGATTTAGCGCAACAGCTACTTCCTCCTTTTTCTGGATACCAACGATATTTATATATCACAGAAGAATTCACTAATTTTTTATTCTCATCAACATAAAGTTGGACTTCAACCTGAGCACCGCCTTGTTTCACATACTTTTGTAAATGACAATCTCCATATTCTTTTTGAATGGTAGGATACTTCTCCAGTAGTTCTTCATATGAATCGACAAACGTCATTCCTCTTGCCCCACATGTGATATTCGGTTTAATAAGCAGTGGAAATGGAATGTCTGACTTGTCAATTGATGTAATATCCTCTGTTGAATTGATGGTATAAGGATGTGGATAGCCTTTTTCTTTACACAATGCCATCAACTGATTTTTATCTATTGCCACTTCAAATTCTTCATAGTTCGGCATTTTATATTTTATATATGGAAGAAGTTCTTGTTTATGAAAACTAAGAAAACCAGCCGCCACATCGCCCATAGGAATAATTGTTTCGGCTTTATATTTCACTATACACTGTTTGACTTCTTCCAAATATTTTGAATCATTTGGTGTAAATCTACAAGAAACTATTACATCAACATATCTAGATGTGTCAGCATAATTATGCTTGCCACCAAACAATATAACTCTGTGACCACTCTTTTTTAAATCACGCACAATAGCAAGCCCTTGTGTTCCTGCACCTAATACTAAAACATTACACATATCTCATCTTTTTTACAAAGTTTTGATAATATCCACCAATTGCATAGACAACAACTTATAATCAAACATACAAGCTGTCTTTTTGACCCGCTCACACATAGAACGGTAGTTCTCCTGTGGCATATCTACAAATGAAAGGATAGCTTCTGCATATTCTTTAGCAGACGAGAACACCTTTGAAACCCCCAAATTATATTTCTTTACATAATTATATGCAGGATCTATATTCCCACAAATGGGATTTCCTGCCGCCAAGTATTGAAAAAACTTCCCTAAAGAAATGCCGTATTTTCCAGTATCACTCTGATGGTGATTTAGTAATGATAAATTACAACTTCTTAACACATAAGGAACATTTGATAATGGGATTCGCTTCTGTTTAAATATTAAATTGTCTAGTCCATTTTTTATTTTCAGTTGTTCCAAGCGTTCTCTTTCTGAGCCATTACCATAGATTAAAATTTTTACACGATTATCTTCTTTAAGTATTTGTGCAGCTTCAACAAGTTTTTCAATATCATTGGCCTTCGAGATGGCACCCATATAAACCGCTTTAAAAGAAGACCGATTTTCTAAATCAGGATCTTCTATTCTATATTTAATAGCATTTTGTTCAAATTGTGACAAATCAACCCCACTGTTGATATAAAAAACTTTTGCAGGATTTATTTTCCCTCCACTCTCTGTTGAAAATCCTCTGTCTCGAATATAGTCTCTTCCTCCTTCCATAGAAAAAACTATAGCGTCTGCTTTTTTTAATAACGAATATTCCGAATTACGAATTAATCTGTCTATAACTCCGTTCCTTTTTACGAAACCATGATTTGCAAAAGAAATAGCCCACAAATCCCAATCATCTATAACATATTTTGCCCTCAAACTTTTAGCGCACCATGATATAGGATAATCAAATGGTTCATGAATATTATGAATTATCACATCTGGTCTTTTAAATTGCTTTCTGTTGAGAAACATTCTAAATGCAAATTGAAATATGGAGAATGCTCTTTTTATTCCATTTCCCTTATAATGGGTGCTTTTAATATGGCAAAAATGGTGCTCTCCATAATCAATATATTGATATTTTTCCCCATTAGTAATAAAATCAACATCCTCTTGCATCCAATAACCATAGCTGGTTGTGAAAATGGTAACTTTATAACCTGATTCTTGCAAATAATGAGAAAATTTCAAGTGACGCTCATGCGTCACATAATCAGGTGGTGTTGTATAGTAATTAACTATCCAAATATGTTTCATGTCAATTTCATTATTTGGTAATGCTTTCAATTATTTTATAATACTTTTCAAATTCGCGATCCCAACTATACTGTTCAATTATTGCCCTTCTACCTTCCTGTCCCATTTTGTATGCTTCCTCTTTGTGTGTTAACAAATAATACAAGGCATCAAAGATTGCCTGTTTATCATTAGGATTAACACATATACCGCACGGATAATTAGCTAACATTTTTCTGTACAAAGGCGCATCTGGAAGCAGAACAGGTAGAGCAGCCTCCATACTTTCATAAATTTTCAATATGCCAAGTGATCCGTCCCTTCCACAAAGATCTCTTGTTGCATTGCTAATTGTTGACTTAGCAAAAATATCAGACAAATCATCGGGACTAAATTTTCCAATAAAATCAACACGAGACCAATATGGATGCTCCTTTATGTGTCCATTCTGATCCTCAATTACTCCAGCCATTAAATATGTTAACTGGGGTAATTTTTCCAATGCATCAAAAAAGTTTTCTTGACGACTGCTTTTGTATATAGTTCCTTCATAGCACAATACATTATCTCTATTTAAATAATCCTGAAATGAAAGATAAAAGTTTTTTCTAATAATTGGAAAATTAGTTAATAGATGAATATGAGGAACATCATATTTGTTAAAAAAATCAATAATTGAATTATCTACAGCAAAAACAGCATCGCACTTCTTCAATGCTCTTACCATTTTTTTGTTAAATATTTTTGCAACCAAAGGACGAATCTTTGGTGGAATATAGTGTTTTCTTTGAATAGCGGTGTAATATAATTCTCGTATATTAAAAACGACTTTTTTCCCTCGTCGCTTTAAAGGTTTTACTATACCTATCAAGCCCGGATCTGATATCTGATATACATCGGCGTTCAATTCCAAAGCTTTTTTAAACACTTTTTTCCCTGTTTTAAAAAACTTCTCAATCCTATTAGATGGTTTGAAATCTGTCGAAGTCATAAAAACACCTTCTTTGTTTTCATCTGGTAAGCCATCACAAAGCACATAAGACACTTGATAGCCAGCTGCAGCCAAACTACGCCCTTGCCTATAATACATCAAAGCATCATCTCTCTGATAAGCACCGGTAAGAAAACAATAATGAATCGACATAATTATAATTAGCAAAATCTGTTAATCAAATCAACAACTATTGCCACATCATCCATTGTAATACTTGGACCTATTGGCAAGCTCAACTCATGATCCGCAATGTATTCCGTGATAGGCAGGCTCATGCCGTTCCACTCCTTATAGCACTCCTGCTTGTGAGGTGCAATAGGGTAATGAATCACAGTGCCAACTCCGTTCTGCTCCAAATAGTCGTGTAAAGCATCACGCTTGCCGTCGCCAACGAGGATTGGGAACAGGTGGTAGGCGTTCTGCTCATCGGGCAAGCGGTCGGGCAAAGTAATCAACGAATTGTTGATATGGTCGTAATAATAGTTGGCCACTTGCTTGCGGTGGGCATTGTTCTCAACCAAGTATTTCAGCTTCACATCCAGCACCGCAGCCTGAATCTCATCCAAACGGCTGTTACGGCCTGTGTACTTGAACACATATTTCTTCTGTGAGCCATAGTTAGCCAATGTGCGGACAGCCTCGGCCAGAGCATCGTCGCTGGTCGTAACAGCACCACCATCACCCAATGCACCAAGATTCTTGCCAGGATAGAAGCTATGCCCAGCTGCATCACCGATAGATCCTGTCATCATTTCTCTAACCTCTAACCCCTCACCTCTCACCTTTACCAGGCAACCATGGGCTTGGGCGTTATCTTCGATTAACTTTAAGCCATACTTCTTGCACAAGTCACCAATCTTATCGGTGTAGGCATTGCGGCCATAGAGATGGACGATGCAGATGGCCTTAGTTATAGGGGTGATGGCAGCCTCAATCAGGTCATCATCAATCTCTAAGGTGTTTAACTTGGGTTCCACCAACACAGGCTTCAAGCCATTCTCGGTAATGGAGAGGATAGTGGCAATATAGGTGTTGGCTGGAACTATCACCTCGTCGCCAGGCTGCATCACGCCCAGCTCAATGTAGGCACGGAAAATCCAAATCAGGGCATCCAAGCCGTTGGCACAACCAATACAGTGCTTGGCACCGATGAAGTTGGCATAGTTGGCTTCAAAGCGTTTGTTTTCCTCGCCCTGGAGGTACCAGCCACCATTCACCACACGGGTGACAGCCTCGTTGATTTCAGCTCCGTGAAGAGCCGTTACGTCTTTTAATGAAAGAAAGGGTATCATACTATTATTTTTAATGTTCTTATTAAGTTTGTTGATTTTCAATTCTTATAGTTTTTCAAAAGAAAACTATCGCCATGGCCTGGGAATACAACAGTCTCTGGATTAAATGTTTCTATGACTTTTTTCGCACTTTCAAAAAATAGTTCTTTCGAGCCATTGCGTTTGTTGATATATGGTTTAGTTTGCATTATTGCATCACCTGTAAATAACATTCCATTAAGGAAAATACATACAGATCCCATACTATGACCTGGGGTTGGGAAAAAAGTGATGGTCTTATTTCTCCATTCCAAGAATCCTTTTAATTCTTCAACTGTATTATCAACCTTACAAACAGTATATTGATAATCGGGATTATCGTAATAGAAAAGGAAATAGGCTTGAAACTCCTCGGCGAGGTTTTGTTTACAAATTTCTGAGCAAACAACCTTCACAGAGGGAAATCTCTCAATCAATGCATTCACGCCCCATGTATGATCTGTGTGTTCATGCGTAAGAAAGATGTACTCGAGCGTCAAACCATTCTGCTCGATATATTCTATTTCTCGCTCCGATTTTTCTGAAGCAGGGTCTATGCAGAAACAATGTTTCGATTCCTCATCAACTACAATATAGCAGTTGGAGGTCATCAATTGGTTAATAAAATGTTCAACATGTAACATAATCAGAAGAACAAAACCATTCCACCCCAAGTATAACCCAAGCCTTGGGCTACAGACAATACCTTTGTGCCTTTGCTGATGCGACCTTCTTTCATGGCCTCGCACAGGGCAATGGGAATAGTGGATGAAACAGTGTTACCAAAATTCTCGATGTTACAATAATACTGTTCTTCAGAAATTCTCAACTTTCTGCGTTCCAGATTGGCAAGGAATGTGTTGGCTTGGTGATACACATGAAGGTCTATGTCATCCATCGTCACATGATTCTTCTCCAACACGTCTTCTACTAGTTGAGGAATACTATCCAAAGAGTAATTCAAAATTGCTGGACCATCCATATAAAGGTTGTCGGATGAGCGTGGGTTGCCAAAATCGTCGAACTTCAAGTCCCCGGCAGGTTGCGGATGACGAGCGCCACCCGTTTTCACAATCAGGTTTTCAGCACCTGTACCATCGGTTCCAATCACAAATTCTCCCACTTCGGCAATGCCTTCCGTACTCACCAATGTGGCAGCAGCACCATCACCAAATATGGTACGGTTGCTCTTGTCGCGCTCGTGCATGTACTTCGAATATGTTTCACCCGTCAGCAGCAGCACATTCTTTGCTTGACCCGCCACAATGACAGCTTTGGCCAACGACAATCCTGCCACAAAGCCATTGCAGCCCAAATTCACATCAATGGCAGTAATGCGTTTCGACAAGCCCAAGCGAGTTTGGATAGTACAGGCCGTTGTTGGTAAATGATAATCGGGGCTCTGGGTTACAAAAATCAGATAGTCAATCTGCGAACGGTCGTAACTGATATTGGCAAACAGCTTTTCGGCTGCTCCAATGGCAAGGTCACTTGCCGTTTCGCCATCAACCGTCACGTGACGTTGCTTAATGCCTATCTTTTTGTCAATTTTTTCGACAGTCCACTCTGGAAATTCCTGTGCAATCATTTCATTGGTCAGGACTTTCTCGGGCAAATTATATGCTATAGCTTTGATATATACTTTCATCATAACTCTTGTAATTGTAAGATTTTGCAATCACCAATATTAATCAGCACAGTTCCGTAGGCAAATCCAGCTCCGATGGCGTTCATCAGGATGCTGTTGTTGGCCTTGATTTTTTCTCTATTTTCCACTAAACAAAGCGGTATGGAAGTGCCGGCTGTGTTACCGTATTTCTGAATGGAATGAAGAATCTTGGCCGGGTCGGCCTTGGCTTTCTTGGCCACATAGTTCGACATGAAATTGTTGGCTTGATGGAAAGCACAAATATCCACCTCGTCGATGCTCTTACCCGCAAACTCAAGCAGACGCTTGATGTCGCGAGGCAAAACCGATATGGCAAAACTGAAAACATCGTCACCCACCATGATAATCTGTTCAAGATTTCGGATGCTGCCATCCTCCCACTCCTGCATTTTGAGTGTCTCAGGGGAACTTGGAATACGGGCACCACCAGCCTTCACGATAACCGTTTCAATGTTATCGCCTTCGGTACACATCGAGAAGAAACTCTCGCCATACTGCGCACCCTTGCCAATCACCGAAACAGTACCGGCATCACCTAATAGTTTACCAGTTCCTTTGTCTTTCAAAGAAATCATTTTCGACAGCGTATCGCCCACCATAATCATCACATTGTTGATAGTTGGGATTTGCAGGAAAGAATAAGCCATTAACAAGCCATGGATGAAGCCAGAGCACGACATGTTAACATCGTAAACAATGGTGTCCTTGCGCAAACCAAGCTTGTCCTGCATAATGATGGATGTGCCTGGTATCTTATAGTCAGGCGTTTGACTGATGAAAAACAGGGCATCGATGTCCTCGCGCTTGATGTCGGTTTCGTCGAATATCTGACAGGCCGACTTATAGCAAAGGTCGGATGCACATTGGTCAGGCTCCACAAAGCGGCGTTCCTCAACGCCTGTTGCACTAACAAATTTTTCAATTTCTTCTTCCGAATAGTATTCGGTCATCTCGCGGGTTTTCACCACGCGATGAGGCACCGTAGCACTGATGGCACGAATGCCGACGTTCTCAAATTTTATTAAAGCCATAATTTACGCTAAACAATAACCGCCGTCGATTAATAAGTTGATTCCTGTTACCCAACTTGACGCATCCGACAGCAGATAAATAGCGCCGTTGGCAATATCTTCAGGTGTTCCCACGCGCTTCAGCGGGTAACGTCCGTACATAGTCTCTTTCAGCTGATCTTCTGAGAACATTTCGTTTGAAAGACCGAGGATGCTGGTGGGCACCAAGCCCGGGCAGATGGTATTCACACGCGTTCCCTGGGCTGCCAACTCGAAAGCCGCACTCTTGGTGAAACCAGCCAACGCACCTTTTGTGGCATCGTAAGGTGCCTCGCCTGTGTTGGCAATAAACACGCCCGACATGGAAGCAATGAAAACAATTGAGGAGCGTTTCTGCAACTTCTTTTTCTTAAGCAAAGCAGAAGTCAGCAATATAGGAGCCACTTCATTGACATTTACAATGTCCTCCAACAATTCCCTATTAATGTTTTTCACCGCACAAATCTTCGGAATACCCGCACTGTGAACCACACCATTGATTTCAGGACATTGTGCAACCAAATTGTCAATCCCCTCTTGATTGGAAAGATCGGTGGCTATAGCAGTGTGACCTTCGCCTTCAAGCATGGAAATTGTCTCGTTAAGACGCTCCACGTTGCGGCCTGTGACGACCATCTTGGCTCCCATTTTGGAACACTCGACGGCGATGCCTCGTCCTATGCCGGACGAGGCTCCCGTTACGAGTATGGTCTTTCCTTCTAATGAAAAGGGATTGTAGGCCATTATTTGTTC
This sequence comes from uncultured Bacteroidales bacterium, assembly GCA_905234275.1. GTDB lineage: Bacteria > Bacteroidota > Bacteroidia > Bacteroidales > F082 > Limimorpha. The sequence continues at coordinate 149,997 of CAJOHD010000003.1, forward strand.
TGAATTAAGTTATACAATTCCTCCAGTGTGTTCACAGAACGGAGGTCGGCACCAGTGATGCGCTTCTCAAACTCTTCGTCAACCATGGCGATGATTGAAAGGGCTGTGAGCGAACCCCACTCGTCGAGTGATTTGAATACAGTGTCAGCCTTGAACTGTTCAGCGGGGGTTTCGTCAAACTCTTCGGCAAATCTTTCTACAAATTCTTTTAATTCCATAATTTTAAATTTTTAAATTGTTAAACTTGTTGTTATTAATGTTTCTTTGATAAGAAATTTCGTTTATTGTTCACAAAGCTCCGTAAGAACACCTTGTGTTGATTTAGGATTGAGGAAGGCTATATTCAATCCTTCCGCTCCCTTTCTTGGCTCGAAGTCAATCAAGCGAACTTTTTGACTTTTACATTCAGCCAAGGCATTTGCCACACCGTCTTCAACGGCGAAAGCAATATGATGGATACCAGTGCCTTGGTTTTCCAAGAATTTCGCAATAGGGCTTTCCTCTGATGTGGGTTCAAGAAGTTCAATCTTGGTTTCACCAACTTTTAAGAAAGCGGTCTTTACCATTTGGTCTTTTACTTCTTCCACAGCATAGCACTTCAAGCCTAGCACATTTTCGTAATAAGGCAAGGCCTCTTCTATGCTCTTAACGGCTATGCCAATATGTTCAATGTGTGATATATTCATTTATGCCTCCTTTACTATCTTGTAATTCTTGATTTTTCCAGAATAAGTAGGCACATCAAGCAATGATTGCTGATGCAAGTTAGGGTACATGCGTCGGACAATCTTTTCCAAAGTGTCATCAGTACCTACCTCATAGAACTCTGTTACACCGTCCTTGGCCATATTGTGGGTCATGGTAGTCCACAACACGGGATGAGTGATATGCTGAATCAAGTTGGCACGAATTTCCTCTGGATTAGTGTGAGGCAGAGCATCCACGCACTGATAAACAGGAATGCTGGCTTTTTTGAAATTAATCTCATTGATAATAGCACCCAACTGCTCGCGAGCTTCATCCATAAAAGGAGTGTGAAACGAGCCACCTATGGCCAACGGCACCGCCTTTTTGGCACCTTCTTTCATGAACGCCTTGCAGGCTACACGCACCGACTTGCGGCTACCGCTGATAACCACTTGTCCTGGACCATTGTAGTTTGCAAAATAGAGCGGTTCACCAGTCTCTTCCCAAATCTCTTTGATACGTTTTTCAACATATTCATCAGGGAGTCCGATCACAGCTCCCATACCAGTTTTGACAGGGGCTTCATCGGAAGCTTTCTGTCCAATCAAAGCACGGTTGAGAACCAATTTCAACCCCTCTTCGAAGGTGATGGAACCTGCTATCACCAATGCAGCAAACTCGCCCAGTGAGTGACCAGCAACAACATCGGGCTTCACATCGTCTTGACATAGGGCAAGAATGGTTTCATACACAAACACAGAAGGTTGGGTGTTTTTGGTTTCCATTAATTCTTCCTCGTTGCCATGGAACATTACATCGGTTATTTTGTAACCGAGAAAGTCGTTGGCACGCTCGAAAAGTTCTTTGGCTTTTGGGAACTGTTCGTATAGGTCACTACCCATTCCCTCTTTCTGGCAGCCTTGACCAGGGAAAATGAAAGCTTTACTCATAATATTATACATTTAACATTGACTCAATTATGGGTTTTCTGGCATTGAATGCCTCTCGAGTGTAGATGTAGTATTGATTCAACTCGTCAGTATAGGTAAAATCAACTTTCAGTATTTTTTCATGATATTTGATCACTTTATGGTTCCCCAAACGGATGTCGCCATGCGCCAACTTTTTGTCAAGCACATTGAAGCCCAAATCCAACTGGATCAAGGTAGCTAACACGGGTATCTCGAATGGGCATCCAGATTTGAAGACAAAACTACCACCAGTAAATTCGTCTTCGGTAATATCATAAAGGCGGTTTACGCCCATACGCACTCCGTTTATAGAATATATAAAATAATAGTCCAGTCCTTTAGCTTCTCGTTCTTTATATTTCCTAGTCCATAATATCTGGCTTTCTAATACGTCAGATGTTTCGCTAATAAAACGGGCTAAACGCGAATCCTTTCGCAAACTAAGTATAAATTCAGCGTCAGTTTCATTAACCAATCTCATGTGAAGTCCATAACGCTCTAATTCAAAATTTTCTGGAAGTAATTTCATGTTACTGAATTGTTTTAAGATATAACTTTAATGATTTTGCATTAATTGTATAATTAGAATGCACATCTATTGTTTCTATTGAATTATCAGAATAATAATATACCGCACAACCATTAAAATAGGCTGGAGTTGTAAAAACAGGAGCAACATATCCTTTAAAATTTTGATAAAGGCAGATCACCCTACAACCTATGGAAGAAAAAAGCAGGTTTGTAAATGCAGCACCCGCACCAGAAACAATCCACTCTGCTCCATCAAACAAACTCATTTGTTCTTCAAAAGACAATATTTCTGGTGATACTTTCTGGAAACCCATTGGTTCAAGGACAGAAAAAACATCTTCCTCGTTAAAATTACGATGCTTAGTGCTTGCCCTTGTAATAAAAACCTTTTTAGGGAAAACCTTCGATGATTTGTTACTTAATAATCTGTCCCTCAGCTTTAAAGTATATTCTTTGTCAAAGACAAAATACTCTGGGCTACCATCACTGTTTGCTTTTATATGAAGAAAACTATTAACCGGGGTGATACACCATAAATTATCAAATAACAACCTCTCACCCTCTTTAATAATATGAATGGATCTATTTATATTATTAGTTAATAATTCAAATGCCCTTTTTAATGATGGTATCTTTAAAATAGCTTCATCGACAACAATTGGCACATTAGATGGAATTTTATTATCTATATCTTCCAAAACTAACAATCGGATAAGTATTTCATATAAACCATGGTAATAGTTATTTGCATATCTGTCACTAATCATTATTCCAGCTGGCAATAACTTATATCTATTTTTTCTTCCCAATTTTAACAATAGAACTTTTCGCTTGGTTGATTTTGTGATGATATCTTGATACGACTTGGTCTCATCCATTTTAGCACAATAATCGTTAATTGCTAATCTTCTCTTGAAATCCAACACAATACCTGATCCTCCTTGAATAAAAACCGTTTTGTGATGACATAACAACAAGTCATCCATAATACAAGGTATCAACTTTTGAGAATCTTTACTTTTATTAGTTATGACATTACTTGAATAACCTACCCTGTTCCTTTTAATACAAATAACATCTGTGTTTTGTTGTCGGCAATACGCCTTATGACTTATTGCTTGATATGGTATCATACCAAACAAAAATTTCATAAAAAGATATATCATCCATCTTAAAATACGGAACAATAAATATGTATCCCATCTAACTTCAAAATAATATGATAGGTTTATTAAAATTTTAACAATTTTTATTTTAATAGATAACATGATTGTATCATTAAATTTATCAGTTCAAATCTTTTTATACTTACACATACTATTTAAGGATTATTAGAAACAAACAATGATGAATATTTCGTTGAATTAGCCATTATAGCCATATTAAACAATAAAATATAATGTATGGAAAAAAATCCCGGACGCTGATACAATGTAAGATACATAAATGCCATAAAAGCGCACCACATAAAGAACGATTTTATATATTTCTTTGAATACAATGCATAAAAAATAAAAAACAACACCAAAACCACAAAGCCATGTCGTATAATTGCATTATTAATTGATGCTGCTCCCATAAATCTTGCCGATACTTGTGGATCTGCAACACCCCAATAATAGGCACTTGTTCCTTTTATGCTTTTTATATAATTATCGAACTCTTCCCCACTTCTATTATTACCAACAATAGTATTGCGACTCGAGTCCCATTCAAGCCTATCCCATATCAATTCTTTAGTAACTGGATTGTTAAAACTATAACCTATTATCATAAATAATAGGGCAAATAAAAATATTTTAGTCCTGATTTTGCTTTTATTGGAAACGATAGAATATAGCATAAATACAGATGTAGCCACATAGAAAAAGAGAGAAAAAGAAATTATACCTGATAATAGTAAAACTATATTATATCCTTTTTTCAAATCAAATTTCCCTATATATAACATCATTAACGAAACTGTACCCACAACGCCCGGTTCATCAAACAATCCCATAAATCTAATAGCATTGGACATATCATCTTCCAACGCAATACCATTTATTTTTACAAGGAACGGGTAAATGTTACATGTATATTCTTTGAGCGTATTTAAAGGTGGCACGGTCTTATATGGTATGTTTATACCCAATAACAATAACAACCACACCGTCATTGATAAAGCTATTAATACTACGTATATTTTTCGAAATTTTAAAAATACTTCAATTAAAAATTCTTTTTTACAAAGAAACAATAGCATCAATGACGCACTTATAACTATTCCAAATATATTATATCTAGCACATACAGCAGCTAAAAGCGCAATAAACAAGAATAAAACTTCATATATGGAAATTTTATTAAAATCACATTGTGTCAATAGAATTAAAATAAATGGTATAGTATTATAATAAGTGATTAATGTATGAAGAGGCCATACAAAATACGGCTCAATTTGCAAGAATATCAGAACTGCCGCAAACCATTGAACCCTTTTTTCCTTATTTAATTCACCCTTCATATTCCAAAAAACATTTTACAACATAATCAAACCGACTCGGATTTACAAAATAATCAGAATGAATGCTTTTGCCATGCCGAATTTCATCTGAACGATAGTATAATAACTTACATCCATTCATACGAGCTAACACTGAAAATGCCGATGGCTCTCCGTCAACGTTTGGCGTTATGATTATTATTTTGCTATTTTCTTTAACAAACAATAAATTTGTAAAAGCAGCTCCAGTACCTCCTATAATAATATCAGCATCATTAAATAAAAACATTTGTTGCTGAAAGGAATAATCTTCCGGTGCTATTGCCACAAATCCCAACGGTTCTAAAACCCTTATTATGTCTTTTTCGTTAAAATTACGATGCTTTGTATTCTTTCGAGTTAAAAAAATCTTTCTTGGTGTCTCATCACCACTTTTCCACGACAACAACTTTTCCCTTAATCTTCTCAATATATCAATATCAAAAATCATATCCTCCTTCAATATAGATCGTCCAATTAGATGAGGCGTGATATGATTAATATTTGATATTACATATAAATCATTAACCAAACACAGCTCATTGTAATTTATATATATAACTTTTCTAGGCTGTTTTAGTGTGAGTTTAGATAATATAAAGCCAAAAGCAGATACCTTTTTTACTGAAGAATCGATAATAATTGGAATGTCTGGTGATATCTCTAGATCACTTATTACAATCAATTTAATAAGATTTTCAAGTATTTCATGATAATAATTATTAGAAAATTTACCGTTTATCATTACACCTGACTGTATGATTTTACACGAACGCCGTAAATTGCTTCGAAGAATACATACATTCGATTTTATTTGATACAACAATCCATCAACAAACTTAACAAATCTATCTAAATTGTAGCAAAAGTCGTTGATAACACAACCATTTTTTCTATCAACAACCATGTCTGAATTACCCTGTATAAAAACATTACTAAAATGGTATAAATTCAGATCCGGAAGTTTCTTTTCTTCAAGATAAGATAATGATTCTTTAATATCAAAAGCAGACGCTGTTACATATCCTTTCCTGTTTGTTTTGATGGGATGAATAGTACATGTATTATATTTGTTATAATAACTTATCGTTGATTCAATTGGATAAAACGATATATTTAATACTCCCAAAACAATCTTATGACAATTACATATTAATCTCCAACAAGCATTTTTTTCTGAGTGTTCTACTAAAAAAAATGTATAATTCATTAATAAAACACCTATGCGTATTTTTAATTTTGCATATATTTTATTTATCATTTGCGTTTGATCTTACTTTGAATAAAAGTCGTCAATGACACACGTTTATCTAATTCCTTATAAGCAATATATGTTGTAATAGCTAATATAACACTCCCTGATAAATAGCCCACCCAAACATTATCAAATATTTTTAATAACAATGCAATTATTATAAAAAGCGAAAATAATGAAAACATTTTTAATAATTCTCTATTCAATTGTACCCTAAAGAGAATTCTTGTAACTATTGCTAATTGTATAAAATACAAAACATATTTGATGAAATATGATATACCCATACCTGTAAGTCCATATAACTTATATCCCAAAACATTTAGCGCAAAACCATAAACCAACGTAACAAACTCGTTCCAAAAAAACACTTTTGAATTCCCTTTTGCCAATAATGCATAAGACATAGACCATGCCACCGCTTTTACTAATATAGCAGCAATTGCCCAATAGACCATACCTTCTATGATAAGAAATTTTTCTGAATAAAGAATGACTATACCTAATTTTGCAAAAACGACAAACGCGACAACAATAGGTGCCAATAAAATAACTGCTATTTCTGCTTGATTATTTATCGCATCATTAAAAAAAGTATTATCTCTGGCTACTTTAGATAGCCGTGGATAATAATCTGTTGCCATGGCAGCGAAAACTAATCCTACATAAGATTCAACCAAAGTAAAACCAGCGCCATACAACCCAACATCTGCAATATCGCCCGTTTTTCTTATGTATAAACGAATAACATAAGAAGCAAGCGTCCCTAAAAGGGTACTTAAACTAATCAAAATACCCATTTTTAACATACTAACTCCGTCTGTTTTTATATCTTGTTTTGTTATGTGTACTTTTTTTATTTTAATCTTATGTATATAAAACCATGTCAATAAAAACGCCGTTAGTTCCACTAATATCAGAACAGGAACAATTGCATTTACACCCCAAATATAATATAAAGGCACACAAATTGCCAAACCTACTGCTTCTCCAATAATACTAGCTACCGCAAGATATCGATACTTTTGCAAACCCTGAAGAACGGCTTGTTGACCTACTGTTAGTTGTAAAAACAATATTTTAACAGATAACAATATGAATGCTATAGAATAATCCTTATTCCCAAAAGTAATCCGACTCCACCAAGAAGCCCCAAACGCACATATTAAAGTGCCAATGATACCTGTAATCCATATTAATCTACGCAAAACAGCTATGACTGTTGAAACTCTTTTTTCATCTTGTGTATTGGTTGCCTCAGCAATATTACGAACAGCACTTGAAGACAAACCACAATTAGTGCATGATGATATCATACCAACAGTAGAGTTCAAAAGGCTCATAATACCCATACCTTCTGGCCCAAGTAAAACAGCAACAAATTTTGACCGTACAATTTGTATAATTATTTTGTAAACCTGAACTCCGCCAAACAAAGAAGTCGCTTTCAAACTGTTCTTATATGAATTGTCCTCTTTTGACATATTAACATTATAAGTTTATGAAGCAATTTTTGTCTATCTATAAATCCATATTAAATAACAAAACTTACTTCTCTAACAATCAGTGATAATCACAATAATGATGCTTTTGCAAAAGTAATCTATTCGTTTTATAAATTGTTTCGAAATTTGATGAATTCCTGATAATCGCGAATATAATCCTCTTTTTTATACACATCAGAAGCAAGAACCATACATACTGCACCCGATGAGAAATCTTCCAAATCACGCCACATACCCGGCTTTACATACAGTCCATGATATGGTCGATTTAAAAAGAACGAACGTTTACACTTGCCATCATCAAGCGTCACAGTAAAAGAGCCTGAAGCTGCTATGATTAATTGGCTGAGTTCTTTATGAGCATGAGCTCCACGATTTTCACCTCCGGGGACGTCATAAAGATAATACACTCGCTTTACATCAAATGGTAATGTCAGACCATTTTCGACTACAGACAGATTACCTTTACGGTCACTATGGTGACGATCAAGTTCTACCATAGAACAATCGAAAACATTAAATTTTTCCATCTTTTTTTAATTTTATGAAATCATCATAGTTTCGAACATAATCACCTTTATAATAATGTTCCGAACCAAACTCTAAAGCGAGGGAATTGGTAGAGAAGTTATTCATCTCTCGCCATAGACCAGCAGGAACAAATAAGCCGTAATATGATCGATTTAATCTAAAAGTTTTCTTTTGCTCACCATCATCTACCACGACATCAAAAGCACCAGATAATGCTACAATAAATTCATGATTCTTGAAGAAGGCGTGACCTCCACGAGATTCGCCTCCTGGGACATCATATATCCAATAAGTTCGCTTTATTTCAAATGGAATATGATTATTTTGTTCTGCGAATGACAAATTGCCACGAGCATCAAGGAATTTTGGCAATTCTATTATCTTAACATCGTTTATTGTAGCCATATACTTTATTTAATGTATGCTAATGTACCACTATTAACATCTTCTTTCATTTCATCAATGACCTTAAGAAGGTACTGACCATACTGATTCTTCAGCATTGGCTTAGCAAGTTCACGCATCTTTTCTTCAGAAATCCATCCATTGCGATAAGCTATGCCCTCCAAGCAAGCCACCTTAAGACCTTGGCGTTTCTCAATGACTTCCACAAATGTTGATGCTTCGGAGAGAGAATCATGAGTACCCGTATCCAACCAGGCAAAACCACGTCCAAATACTTGAACTTTCAGTTCGCCATCTTTCAAGAATTCCTGATTCACTGTAGTGATTTCCAATTCGCCACGTGCACTAGGTTTAATGGTCTTTGCAACATTGACAACCTTGTTAGGATAGAAATAAAGACCCACAACAGCATAGTTACTCTTTGGCTCCTTTGGTTTTTCCTCAATACTCAAGCAATTGCCTTGCTTATCAAATTCTGCTACACCATAGCGTTCAGGATCGCTAACCCAATAGCCAAACACTGTAGCCTTCTTGCTCTCTTCTGCATCCTTAACAGCATTACGAAGCAATGAGGTGAACCCACTACCGTAAAAGATATTGTCACCCAACACCAAGCATGTTGAATCGTTTCCGATGAATTTTTCACCTATGATGAAAGCCTGTGCAAGACCATCAGGCGAAGGTTGCTCGGCATATTCGAAATGCACACCATAGTCACTGCCATCACCGAGAAGACGTTTGAAGCCAGGCAGGTCGTAAGGAGTTGAAATAATAAGGATATCCTTAATCCCAGCCAGCATCAATGCGCTGATGGGATAATAGACCATCGGTTTGTCATAAATAGGGAGCAACTGTTTGCTAACACCCTTAGTAATTGGATAAAGACGGGTTCCTGAGCCGCCTGCTAAAACTATACCTTTCATAATTATCTGTTTTTATACATTTCTTCGTAATACTTTTCATATTCACCACTTGTGATGTTGTCCATCCAAGCCTGGTTCTCAAGGTACCATTTCACGGTCTTTTCGATGCCTTCTTCAAACTGCAGGCTCGGCTCCCAACCCAGTTCGCGTTGCAGCTTGCTGCTATCGATGGCATAACGCATGTCGTGACCGGCACGGTCAGTAACATAAGTAATCAAATTCATATCTTCACCTTCTTTTCTGCCAAGAAGTCTATCGACTGTGTTGATGACAACCTTGATGATATCAATATTTTTCCACTCGTTGAAACCTCCGATGTTGTAGGTTTCGGCAATTGTTCCTTTATGGAAAATCAAGTCGATTGCTCTTGCATGATCCTCAACATACAACCAGTCGCGCACGTTCTCTCCCTTGCCATAGACCGGCAATGGTTTTCTGTGACGAATGTTGTTGATAAACAACGGAATCAGCTTCTCCGGGAACTGGTAGGGGCCATAGTTGTTGCTGCAGTTGGTGACCACGGTGGGTAATCCGTAGGTGTCGTGGAAAGCACGCACAAAGTGGTCGGAAGAGGCCTTTGCTGCTGAATACGGACTGTGGGGCTGGTATTTTAGGTCCTCTGTAAAGAACTTCTCACCGTAGGCCAAATGATGTTCGCCACTGGAGGCCTTAGTAGTGAATGGTGGTTTGATGCCCTCGGGATGGGTCATCTCCAAAGCACCATACACCTCATCGGTGCTGATATGATAGAAACGCTTGCCATCGAACTTCTCAGGCAGGTTTTCCCAATATAACTTTGCAGCCTGCAACAGGCTCAAAGTTCCCATAACATTCGTCTGTGCAAAGGTGAAGGGGTCTTTGATTGAGCGGTCTACATGACTTTCGGCAGCGAGGTGGATGATGCCATCAACCTTTTCGTCCTGCATCAGCTTATAAACGCCGTCAAAGTAGCAGATGTCCATACGGACGAACTTATAGTTTGGTTTATTCTCGATGTCCTTGAGGTTGGCTAGGTTACCAGCGTAGGTTAACTTATCGAGGTTAATAATTTTGTACTGCGGATATTTATTTACAAATAAACGCACTACGTGACTTCCGATAAATCCGGCTCCGCCGGTAATAATGATATTTTGCATATTTGATAAATTTAATCCTTTAAAACACTATTTCATCGCAGCCTTTGTGTCGAGCAATCTTTTCACTGGCTTCATATATTCCACAAACTCATCATACCTCATATCTTTCAAGTATATCATACCATACGCTCGCTTGAGCATAGGGTCATTTCCCTGATAGAAATAGCCTTCGCCCAAAAGGTTGCACACATCATCAAACTGCTCCACCCACACCTTCTGTGCCAATTCACTGAATGGCCCGTCGTGCTCATAGCTTGGAAACTCGGCTCCGCGTTGGCTAAGGTAGCAAGTGTCGAACATATTGCGAATCACAGCAAAGCTGTTGAGCGAGACGGGAATCATGGTATTCATTTCTTGCATTTGCCAACGAGACCACACGTTGCGATAGCCCCACACGTGGAGGTCAATCTCAGGATGCGAGGCATGATATTGCTCAAGCGCGGCACTTAGTGCGATGAGCGTCTTGAAATGCGTATCGGGGCCACTGCCCTCGGGATCAAGTGCCAAGGAAACAATGGTTGGTTTTACTCGCTCCAATAACTCGACAATAGGCTTCACATCATTTTCCGGGTCAGGATAGTGCGGGAAAATATCATCACTATAAAACGGCAAGCGCAAGTGACTCACGTGATCACTGCCTATGCCAAAGTGAGCCCACACCAATTCTGCTTCCATCTCACGCAACCAACCTTTAGCAATGTGAAAACTTTCAGGTTCACGTCGACCCACTTCAATAGTTTCCAACTGGAATATTTCATCAACAACAAACGACTTTAACTCATCAAGAGAATGGTATCCATTTTTCTCAATCCACTTTCGTGCCAAACGACGAGCCACAGCATAGTGCTGAATAGATGTATTCAAGCTCGCGATTCCACGGAGGTAATGTGTTAAATCATCTTGATAGGTGGTAGTGAATACCGATGAGATGTTCTCCTGACGCAAAGCGGCCTCAACGGGATTTATTCTGCGTAAGAGACTTCTATAAACGCTCAGCAGATATTGACTCGTAACAGAGGTATAGCCACTCGTGCAATAAGCAAAATGGTTTTCTATGCGCTTTGAGCGAACCAAGTGATGCAGATATGGAAAGTAGGCCAATTCCACATCATCATGATGAGGCGAGGTGTGAAGTATGACAGCATTCTCCGGCATCTTCAAGCCTCGTTCAATCTTAGCCTTAATCTCGTCTATTGTTGCTGCGTTTTGTTTTTCCTTCACAGCGGGCAATTCAACAGAAGAAGCACGAGTGATAAAGAAACGGGCGTTAGGTAGACGTTGCAAGCAAGTGGCAGGATATTGTTGTGTGGGTTCACTAAGTACTGAGCCAGCCACCATTTTGGCTTTCGATTGGCCTGCAGCAATGATAACCGCCACACAGTCTGGATTATAGGTAATGGTTTCCAAACCCATAGTTACCACTGCTTTTTTCTTTACTGCCGTGATACCTCCCAGGTCGCCTGCAGCGGCCGCTTGGCTCTCATAGTTTAATGTAGTAAGTCGAGTATGCGAGAATGGGCTGCTACCTTTTACGTTAAAAGCGATATGTCCATCTGGACCAATACCTCCCAAAAAGAAACCAATGCCGCCAAGCTCGCGAATCTTGCTTTCGTAACGCATACACCATTCATCAAAAATCCGAATAGCACGTTGCTGGAGTTCTTCCTGCTTATTCTGAGCAATGCGTGTACGGAGTGACAAATCCACTTTGTTGTTGGCAAAAACCTCACCCATATTCTTTGCACCCTCCAAAAGTGTTTGCTCATTATCATTAAGGAACCAGGTGTTAATAAGGTGCGTTTTGGCTGGATCAAAGCCAAGAACGTCAATATAATACTTCTTCACAAAGTAGCGGAACGAGCGCTCGTGTTCCGGGTTGATGGGGAAGAATTCATCAAGTTGGAAAAAGTGAAGGGAGCTGAAGTCAGGCTTCTGGATGCCCAGTTTACCAATCAGACCCTCTTTGCTTTCGCGTTCCCAATTGTCACGATAATACTCCAACCACTTGATGAAGAATTCAGGTGTTTTTCCCGTTGGCAATGCCACTACTCCACCTGGGTTGAGCGAAGCCCACTCAATGAAACGCAAAGCCGTTAACTGACCAAGCACAATATAGTTATCCGCTACCAATGTACGGATACGACAATCGCGTTCATTCGACTCATAAAATGGGTCGAACGACTTAAAATATTCCTCTACTCTACTCACGGTATTATATTGCATCGCCACGAATTACCGTTCGCTAATATTGATTTGCATCACCAGAAAATGCACCCAATTGCCAGCAACGTTTGTTTCAGTGCTGACATTTTGGGTAATATTGTAATTAACCTCAACATGAGGGTCTATAGCGCTCAAATATCTACAAACTTCTTTAATCAGTTCTTGATCTGTACCCTTAAATGGCGTAACGCAATCTACCCGCAAAAGAGGTGATTCGCCAACATTAGAGTTCAAGAACGATGACAAAGTGTCAGGTCTGTTCAGATGTCCGTTTATATAAACAAGTGTATACATTAATTGTGAGTTTTCTTTTGAGAAACTTCTATTAAAAATTGGGCTGAGGTCTTATCTCTTTTATCTTACGTATTTCATCTTTGTACATATTGATGCGGAATAGTATATCTTCAAGTGTATCAGCTCTATTGATATCACCAATATGCACGTCTGCTTGGCCTTCTGCTACAAGGTGAGGATTATAATCCCATTCATAGTATTTCGCGCCACCTTCTTCTATGCGATAAATCTTTAAGTCCACATCCATCCCACCCATAGTGGTTTTGCCTTCAAACAATACTGTTTTCTTCATTCCTATTTCTTGTTTTCAATAGTTTTAAGTGAGCAGGCCCGCTGGTTATTGAACCATTTTGAGAGACCAGCGGGAGTTCCTGCCACTTATATTTGGGGGGCCGCAAGGCTGTGCGGAAGACCTATTAGCCCCCATAGTGGCATTGGCTGCGCGTAAAGACCAAGAGGCCACTAGTTCTTTAAATACCGTTTTTCGTTATTTGAAACTTTCTCTTCTATCCAATCTTCGCCAACAATCTTATCCAATATCACTCTTACCCTATCACAATCGGCAGCATCTAACTGGTTGCTTTCGTATAATCCTGTATTTGTGGTTCTCTCTTCTTCCATCGCTCGATAGAGGATATATGAGCAAACACCACTAAAGGTGAAGTCCGATTTTTGCATAGCAATGAATTCTTCAATGAGGATGCGAAGCTTAGAGTCGGTATATGTTACGGATATAGGGTTGGTATTTGTTGGCATAGTTTATTAGGACAACTTTAGTTATTATTTTTCTTCTGAAGAGATAAAATCGCTTTCGCTAGCTTTTCTAACACTTAACTTTTTAATTCTATCTTGCTCGATTTGTTTTGCCAATGTGTTGATAAAATCATCCTTATCATCATCCTTCTTGTTGTACATCTCCAAATTTAACTTTACTGCAAGTTCCCTAAAGGGTTGAATCAGTTCGTCGGACTCTGAATTACGCATTATGAGAATTAAGAGTTTTGTCAAAGAAGAGAAACGGAACAAGCCCTTAGGCATATAGCTATCAACATCACTCAATCGATTTTTATACTCTTTAATGTCCAAATCAAGCAACGTAAATAGCACTATGAATATCTTGAACAAGTTTCCTTGAGGATTTCGCTCCAAAGAATCAAGTTTTTCCTCAAACACACGACCTAAATTAAACTGGCTTATGGCATCGAAAAAGAAGCTTTGTATAACTATTGGCAAAAAATTATAGAGCGTCTTCGCCATCTCTGTGAGTTCGTTTTCCTTTTCGATTTCTTTCTTTACCTCATCAACAAACACAAATGCCAACTTGCATGAAGCTGTCAACAAATAATCAAGCATTTTGACACCTGTTTTCGGGTCGTTGCATATATCACTATTCCTGTAAACTCTACAAGCTATAAACACAGCTTTTTCAAAATCGGCCGGCGTAGGTTGGTTGATATCGTGCTTCTGTTTCAACTCAACATGATGGCTATCGATAGCTGAAGGAGCCGTAAGCGCCATGCTCACTTCTTCCTTATCAGCAGCCGACATATTCATCACTTTCGCTGCAAGCTGTTTAGCTGCGTCAACCACTTTTGAAAGTTGGGTTATCTTATTGGCGAACTGGCCATCAATGTCATCATATTCAGGATTCTCCACCAGGGGTTTCAAGATAAACTCTGTTTTGCCAAGAATACTCTTTACAAAGTCGTAATCTTTTCGCTTAAATCCAGCATAAAGCTCTATTTCATTGCCAAATGAAAGATATAGTTGATTATCATTAAGAATGAGATTCTTAAACTCATCGTTTTCCGACATCCTTAAAGCCAAGAAAAACTCAAAAACGCCCTTCAGCCTAAATGAATAAAATCCACCTTCATTTACGATAACCCGATTGGCTTGCAGCATATCGATAATCGGAGCATAATTGGTTGGAAACTTCTTGTTCTCTTGAGCATACTCATCTGTGAAATCTGTCAGTTGCTTGTATGTTAACCGATAAACACTTTCGGGATGATCATACATACATTTTGCCAACGAGCCTAAATAGGATTGTAAGTCCTTGTATTCAATTTTAAGATCTTTACCTCGACTTGCAATGATTTGCTTTTGGCCTAAGATTTCGTCAATATAAATACTAACAAGCTCGAAGTTGTTGCGTATTTTGTTGTTGTCGGTCTTTTCAAGAATCCAAAGGAATAACGAAGTAGTCCAATAATTATATGGGATATGCAATTGATTGAAAAGCGATATGATCTTTTCCTCTATTGACAATCGATTGCCTTTCAATTTAGGCCATTGCTTTGTGAGCTGATGTATTTCCTTTCTTGTAATCTCATGTATATACAGCTTTTCTAACTTGAAGTTCTTGAACTTGTCGGCTTCAAATCCTGCTGATATACTATCTTCTGCACAAATGATTACATTATAATTCGGGAACGGCTGCAGGCCTTCCTCCAAGTCATGGAAAAACAACTCATCGAAATAATTAATATCGTCAACCAAGAGAAGAAGCTTGTATTCTTTAAACAGACTCTCTACCTTACCCGTATTTACCTGCAACTTATTTCGGATTGAACGAAGTAAATCTATTTTCTTGCCAGTGCCATATTCCTTATAGCTCAGAAAGAAAGGAATGGTTTTCTTTAAGTTATACGATTTCTGAACATCAAGCAGAATCTTCCACAATAACGAGGTTTTGCCACTTTTGTTTTGGCCAAAAATGATAAAATTCTTATTGGCTTCAACTATATCATTTTCCGTGTATAAATTACCTTTCTTTCTTGTGGTAACCAATTCCGCTTCACTTATGTCCCTAACAATTGGTGTAACAAACAAGCTCTTGAATGTCATACCCTCAATATCAACATTAAGTTTGTCTGAAACAAACAAATCGTCAGCCTTTGACTCTGCCTCCGAATATAGCCGAGCCATTGCCTTTCTAAAATCGTTGAGTTCTTTTTTCTCAACAGGCATTGGCATTGGAATATCTTTGGCTGGATGAGCCAAGAACTCACCTCCTACAAAATGATAGGTGGTTTCCTGAGCCGATATTTCACCTCTCTCATCTTTTTCAATATCAATGATGCGATAACCATATTCAGAAGTTGGATCATGCCTATTATAAATAGCTGGTGCCGAACTCAAAATAATTCCATCTTCTCCATAGCAATCGGTTCCTATTTTGGCTTTATGATAGTGTCCTGTCAAAAGCAAATGACATCTTTCATAAACAATGTCTGCCAATTTAGATTCAACGAACTCCTTAAAATCGGAGAGTCTATGATGCATTGTAACAAGAATGACATCACAATCTTTAAGTTTGTAAACCGCATCATTCACCGATGGAATATGCATCAGCAGGTTACCCCTGTCTTGTTCAGACTTTTTACATCTCCAAGCGGAATTGACGCTCAATAATCCGATGTTAATGCCGTTTATGTTGTGCGTTCTATAATTACAGAACTCATTATTATCAACACTACCAATTCCTTTGTAGAAGTCATTGACAAACTCATTGTAATGTTTTGAATTTTCAAAACTCAAGTCTATGTTTCGTTTATCATTACAGAAATCTTCCAACGACTTCATAGTCGATATAGAATCAAGGTCCTTGGTAATTGATTTTACCTCAGTTCCCCTTTCCATATCATGATTGCCTTGCGTTATAACAATTCTACTTCTGTCAAGACCCGTTGCTTTCTGCAATTCATCGAACAACACCTTTGAAGCCTCTTGAAAAGTAGCAAGCTGTCCTCCCTCATAAACCAAGTCGCCAGAGAAAACTATCAGGTCAATCTTTTTACTAGAAACATCATCGCACAGTTTCTCCACTCTGGTCCGATAATCAGAGTCATTCTTTACCAAATAATGTAAATCTGAAATGTGTAAGATGTTCATAATAATTATTTGAAAATTGATTTCTTTTGTTATTTATACCGTGTCAGTTCGTCTCCTTGCAGTCTCCTATCAGCGTCCTTGCAGCGTCCTAGGTAGTTTGGTTCAAAGTTCAAGGTTCAAGGGTTCAAGGTTCAAGGTTCAAGGTTCAAGGTGCTTAGAACCGCGATAGTCACTTGTTCGAAGGCTTTTGATAAAGGCCGATATCGCTTTGCTAAGCGACAGACAGTCATTATAAAGTCGAGTCGCAGTGTCATTATCGATGAAGCCTACATCAGAAGCTCTGATGATCTGGCTTCTGACCTCACCACATGAGCCCTTGGCAATATACAGGAAGTTCACGAATTCCTTGTTCCCTTCCCGTTCGAACCCCTCAGCTATATTGTCCATCACAGACCCTGACGAAGCATGTATCTGTTGCACAAACCTTGAGTCTTTGCTAAACTCCTTTTCCTTTGTTATTTTATATACCTCTTTACAGAGTTCTCTCGCCATCTGGAATATAGCTAACTCTTCAAACTTCTGCGCTTTCGCCATACTAAAAAACTTCGTTTTTGGTTCAAGGTTTAAGGTTCAAGGTGGCAGCAGAGCTGCAAGTTCAAGGTTCAAGGTTCAAGGTGGCTCGCCATACTTTGAACTTTGAACTATTTTCTTACGACTTACATCTCAAGTATCACCTCATCGGCCACATAGCGGTCGGAGCGGAGGTAGAGGCCTGAGCGCTCATCGTGGAGGCGACGGCATGTGTCGCTGGCATAGAAGATGTCGAAGGCGCGCTTGTAGCTGACGCCGAGCTTGTGGGCCAAGGCCACCACAATGCAACCTATCTGCTGCCAAAGCAAGATTTGCCTCACGGCTCGTTTATCGTTGTTCATATTTTGATGCTCTCTACAAAGGTTAAATGCTTATCCACCAGTTCCTGCTTAAGGAAGGTCATCTGGTGGTTTGGGCGGTGTTCGGCCAGTGCTGAGTCCTTGTCGAACTCGTAGACGTTAACCACCGGCGTGTTGGTGCGGTTATTGAAGGCCACCTGCCGTGCCCATCCCTCGGCATGCTCGCGAAGGAGGGTGGTGTAGAATCCCTTGCCGAAGTCGAGGTCGTCGCGCCCAGCTTGGCAATCGGGGTGTATGATGCGTTTATCGGTGCCGTGAAACAGCCTCATTTGCGTTCCTCCTCCCAGCGTGTGAGCGATTCTATCAGGCTGTCGGTCAGGTTCTCGCGACTTTCGGTGTGTAGCGTCTCGTAGAACGGGATGAGGTACTGGTCGATCATGCCCACGGCGTCCATACGGCGATACATTGTGCCTGGGTCGACACCGAGGCGGTTGGCCACATCCTCGACGCAGGAGGCGACGAATCCCATCACCACCTGATCTTTCGACAAGTCCTGATATTCAGTCATATTATCACTTGGTTTATTATCTCTTTTTGCGGCCTGCGGCCTTGGGTTCAAAGTTCAAGGGTTATAGGCTATTATCGAGACAATAACCTATAACCGTTAAAGCTTCAGTTAGAAGGGTATCACTGTTTCATCGAGCCAGTCGGTACTGACCGTGAAGTTGGTTGAGCCTCCTGCGGTGTAAACCGAACCGGTGAGCTTGGTACAGCGGTTGCGCTGGAGCGGCACGTTGGTTACCACCTTGTGCGAGATGGACTCTTCGGAGGAGTCAAGGACATCGATGGTTACCGTCATTGTCTGTTCGTCGGTGGCGAGAAACAGATAGGTGGTTGATGTTGAATGAGCTCCTACTGCGGCTCCGATGTTCACCGTGTTAACAATGCCGCTGTTGTCGGTTGCCAATCCTGTTGTTGGACTGAAACTACGACTACCACCTGAGAATGTCATCTGCATTCGGCTTGCGTTGGCTGTCTTTCCATCGGTGGAAATAACCTGCAACTTTGAGACGATTCGGTTGAGGGTGGCACTGATGTTGACATCGTCGGTAGTGACCACGTTAACCGTTTGGGTTGCCGCAAAGGTTTCAGAAGCATGACCTCCTGTGAATGTGGCAGCGATCGGACTAGTGAGTACCAATTCGCAACCTTCAATTGTACCATAACCCAAGACTACCATGGTGTAACTGCCCATCGGGAGGGAGAGGTTGAACTCTCCGAAGGTGGTGTAGGTACTGGCGTCGTTTTTGAATTGGGTTTGTTTGTACTGCTCGGTTCCGTCGTCGGTATTGTAGAAAGCCAGCGTGATAGCTTTTACTACCGTGGGGATTTCGTCCCTGTTGGGGATGGTATCGACCGAGATTGAAAACTCGTCAACGTGAACGTTGACATTTGCTGAACCCTGTGGTTGAACCGAAGTCAACCCTTCTTTTTTGCTGCAGCTTGCCAATAGCAGGCTGGCAGCCATCACTAAAAATAGCTTTTTCATAAATTTGAATTTTATAGTTACTTAACGTTCGGCAAAGATACTATAAAAATTCAAATGAGGGGCTATCTTTTATATTTTTTTTATCGTTTGGGTTATTCCTGTTCCACCCAAATCAACTTCTGCACATCATATCCTCTTCTCGTTGCCTCATTCAAGATCGTCTCTTTAATTTCATCTGAAATCTTTGGTGTTCTTGCTAATATCCACAGATAACTTTCATCACTGCCGCCAACCAAAACCCATTGATAATCCTCATCTAAAAGCATTATTCTGTAGTCACCATAAAATGGTCCAAAGAACGAAACTCTCAATATTCTTGGGTTATCAGTAAACTTCGCTTTGCCATTAGCCTCGCTCGGTTTGCCGTTTTTAATACCAGTATTCTTAACAGCCACCTTACCATCTTCACGTAAAGAGTAATTTGCTTTACAGAATTGAATTCCGCGCTCGAATTTATGATCGAAACGGGCAATTTCATACCAATCACCGAGATATTTGTCGAGCTGTAAATTGCCTGACACTGAATTATCAACCTTGGTTTGGGCGTTGCAGCCAGTGAAAAAGCAGAGACACATAATTAGTATTAATAAGTTTTTCATGATTATTTTTGCTTGTTTCCAGTAATTGTATTCAGATAATAATCTTCAAACCATTTCGGATAATAATCAACCATAATTGTCAATTTTTTATCAATTAATTGTGCGATCATTTTATGTTGACCAATACTATTATCAAATATAAAAGCACTATCAGCCACATTCATGGCTTGATATAGTTGTTCTAATGATTTATAATAACGTTCAATGATTTTTTCTTCAGGAACATCATGACCACCTTCTGCAACACGATTTTTAACTCTTAAAACGTTCAATTCTGGATTTCTAAGTGCAATGAAATACAAATAAACTTTATATCCAGCATCCTTGGCTTTCCGCATAAAATCCACCTTGGAAGAATGTGACATCACAGTCTCACAAGAAAATTTCTCACCATTCAATAGCAATTCATTGCGCAAATAATCTGCTATAAACGATACAAAATAGCCGTCAGCACTATTACCTTCTTTAAGAAAAAGACAATTCTCTTTAATATAAAAAGTTTTACCTAAGTCCTTATTGTTTGATTTCTCGACTATTGAAGATGATGATAAAGCTTCCAAAAAAGCTTTTTCGTCTATATTTACCTTATATCCAGTAAAATCAATCTTTTTATCAATGTCTAATCTCTTCTTGATTTCATCAGCATTAACATATACTCCCAAATCACAATAACGTTTAACAATTTCTGTTATTGTTGATTTTCCAGAACCATTAGGTCCCGCAAAAACACGAAGTCTTTTCTTCATGCTTATTTAACAATGAATGTTTTCGTTTTAGCTTTTACCAAACCTTCACTCACACTTGCAATAGCAATCCGTGATCCATCGGCTGCAACTTTAACAATTGTATTGCCTTTCATAATATAGGCACGTCCAGCTGCTTTGGCAGCACGATAAGCACTGCGATTGTCTTTTGCAATAGCTTTGTTTATTGTCAATGCATCATTCATATTATTTATTGTCTTTATTATTTATAAAATCCCAAGTTTCTTTTGTTAGGAAACCCTGACTATTCTCGTTTATTTGAACAATTAAAAAACGTTTGTCTTTATTCTCAAATTTTGTCTCTAATATTTCGACAAGTTGATCTGCCGAACATGTTGATTGTAAATAAAAACTATTCGGGATATCATATCGCCAGCTTGAAATTTCAGGAATTGAATCTATTATATTTTTCATTTCCTCTCTTTCACACATGGTATTACTATATATCATTAAATAGGTGTTCATATGTTTTTGTATAATAAAAATATTACGTTTGCTATATTAACGTTAACATCTTGAATTAATTGTGTTTTTGGTTTTTTTTCCCATAACTGCTGGTATAATATTTTCGTACCCTCAGGCATATCTACCTTTTGTAATGGCTGATATGATAGAAGAAGTTCCTTTAATGTATCTGCATAATTCTGGCATGATTTTAAACATTCTTCGTCTTCTGTAGATGCTAAATATATTATATTTAAGATGACCTTATGTAATTTCTGTTCTGTCTCTTGAGACAACTTTTGCGGATTTGTATCTTTATCTTTTTTAATACTCTCCGCAACATCTGGAAAAGATTTTAATACTTTTTCTTTTTCCTTCCCAATATGTATCATGTTTTCCAGCATCAACCCGAGAAGCGTATTATTGGTTTCCACCATCCTTTGTAATTGTGATATATCTATCATTTCGCTTCTCCTTTCTCATCTTTTATTTCGGTCTTTTTCTCTTCAGCTTGGTTACTCCCTATTGCTTTTATAATAAGATTCATTAAATTCTCATTAGTTTCAGTACTTTGTTTTAAGCGTTCTACATATTCCTTATAAATATTTTGGAATTCCTTTGTCTTTTCGTCAACAACTCCTTTAAACCTGTCTTTTTCTTCTGCAACTTGATTTTCTATATCATTGATGAAATCTAAATATTTTTTAGACATATCATCTGTATTCTTTTTGACTTCATTTGACACTTTTGTCATTTCTCCACTAACATGGTCATCTATTTCTTTTATATGTTCATTTACTTTTTCTCGTGCATTCTCAATAACATCCAAGCCTATTTTTGCTTGTTTTATAATTTCATCTGTTTTGAACATTGAATAAATCGAAAAGACCAAAAAAACAATCATCAGTATACCTGCCCATACAGATAATATGGTAAAATCTGATTGTATTTTTTGACTTTGAATCTGTAATAAAGTTTGTGTGCTCTGCATATGCTCTTGCATACTTAAAGCCAATTGGTCATTTACATATATACAACTATCGCTCGCTATTTCAACGGGTTTCATAACATTCATCAGGTATTCATTATAGTTTTCATGAATACTGACTATTTTACTAAGCGATTTATTATAAAAATGAGATATTAGTGCAAACAAAAGCGCAACAGCTATTGTAGCAATAACTATTATCCAAATAAACTTATTATGATAATGACTAAAACTATCTTTGTCTATAAAATGAGCACACTGCTCTTTATTACAATTGTTTTCCATGATATTATTCTGCAAAATCAAATATAACACTCCCCTGTGTCCCACTTAAAACAATATTTTTACAAGCTAAAGTAGTTAATTTGTGAGCGTTTTTAATATAAATTTTACCTCCAGTTATTCTAGTGCTCGATGCCAAATATTTTAATTCTAGTGGCATATAATCCTGTGCATTAATAACTATACTGCCACCAGCTGATATTATTGACTTTAATTCCAACACTGACTTTTTCATAAATACAATATGTTATTATATTTCAGCAACAAAAGCAATATCGCAAAGATTTAAATATTGCTGTCATATAAAACTAATACTTGAAATTATTTCGGCATATCTCCACTCCATCCATGTCCCAAATCCCAATGAGAATCGTAAACAAACTCAAAATATGGTAATGAAAACTCTTTCTCAAGCAGCTCTGTCAATTCGTCTTGAATCGGTTCAGCCCATTTGCCAACAAGAACGATAAACTTATTAACTGACCATGCTACACGTCCACGAGGTATCTGTGTATAATCACCTCTAAACTTTGTCTCAGAATTATTGGCTAATGCACGAAAATATTCCTTCGCCCAAACTTGACGGTGTAAGTGCGGATAATTGATAAAAGGTTTACCTTTTTCAGCCGCATCTTCAACCATCTTCGGAGTCAACTCTTTCTTACGAACACCAAAGAACGAGTGATCTACTGGATCATACCAGAAGATTCCAACACATGGCATCTGCTCGTCAAACTCACGCATGCTCGCCATCTGCGCATCATGTTCTTTTGGTGTAAGCTCGGTCATAATATTATTTTGCAAATGTCTCCGAATTGATTTGCTCTTTCATCTCATCAATAACCTTCAACAAATACTGTCCGTATTGGTTTTTCAGCATCGGTTGCGCCAACTTACGCATTTTTTCTTCAGAAATCCATCCGTTGCGGTATGCAATGCCCTCGAGACAAGCTATTTTGAGACCTTGACGCTTCTCGATAACCTCAACAAATGTTGAAGCTTCAGAAAGGCTATCATGAGTTCCAGTATCAAGCCAAGCGAAACCTCTTCCAAATACCTGTACTTTCAACTCGCCATCGTCTAAAAAACGCTGGTTAACTGTTGTAATTTCAAGTTCACCGCGAGCTGATGGCTTTATATTTTTAGCAACTTCAACAACCTTGTTTGGATAGAAATATAATCCCACAACGGCATAGTTGCTCTTTGGATTCTTTGGTTTTTCCTCAATTGAAAGGCAGTTGCCGTTAATGTCGAATTCAGCAACGCCATATCTTTCCGGGTCTGATACCCAATAACCGAAAACAGTGGCTTTCTTATTCTGTTCAGCCTCTTTCACCGCTTCTTTGAGCATCTTAGTGAGACCACTTCCATGGAAGATATTATCGCCTAAAACCAAGCAAGCACTGTCATTTCCGATAAATTTCTCACCTATGATAAACGCCTGCGCCAAACCATCAGGTGAAGGCTGCTCAGCATACTCAAAATGCACACCGTAGTCGCTACCATCACCTAGTAAACGCTTAAAGCCAGGAAGGTCGAAAGGTGTAGAAATAATCAGGATATCTCTAATACCAGCCAACATTAACACACTAATTGGGTAATATACCATCGGTTTGTCGTAAATCGGCAAGAGCTGCTTGCTCACCCCCTTCGTTATGGGGTAGAGGCGAGTGCCGGAGCCGCCGGCGAGAACGATACCCTTCATTTAGCTTAATAGTTTAGTAGCTTAATAGCTTATATGTCGAAGATTGATTCGCAATCTTAATAATTCTCCGCATTCAATTCAAAATAGGCCTGCGGATGGTTGCAAACAGGGCAGATTTGCGGAGCTTTCTTACCGATGACGATGTGACCGCAGTTGGAACACTTCCAGATTCTGTCGCCATCGCGCGAGAAGACTATACCTTCCTCGATGTTATTCAAAAGTTTGCGGTAACGTTCCTCATGCTCTTTCTCGATAGCTGCCACCATCTCAAACTTACGGGCGATTTCTGTGAAACCTTCCTCGCGAGCCTCTTTTGCCATGCGGGCGTACATATCGGTCCACTCGAAGTTCTCGCCTTCAGCGGCATCCTTCAAATTGGCCTCTGTACCAGGTACTTCGCCGTCATGCAAATATTTAAACCAAATCTTGGCATGCTCCTGCTCGTTGGCTGCGGTCTCCTCAAAAATCTTGGAAATCTGGACATAGCCGTCTTTCTTGGCCTTTGAGGCATAATAAGTGTATTTGTTGCGTGCCATTGATTCGCCAGCGAAGGCTTCCATGAGATTCTTTTCTGTTTTAGTTCCTTTAAGATTCATAGTCTTATTGTTTTTTAATGTTAATAATTTATATATGTTCTTCAACTCCTCTGAAATGAACATTCAGTTCATGTAAATGCTCTAAAAGTATTCCTAAAGGCGTACCTTCGGTCATCTTTGCAAAGGCATTCACATCCTTCGGGAAGCACTTGCCACCGTAGCCGAACTTGCCATCGGGACCGGGAACAAATGTATGAGTATCATTGATATAGCCCGAAAGAAGCACTCCGGTGTGCACCTTGCGCCAGTCGGCACCCATCTTTTCACAGTATTCGCGACAAGCATTGAAGTAAGTAACTTTGTAGGCGCCAAACACGTTGTGCATATATTTTGTGAGCTCGGCCTCCAATGGTGACATGATGGTGAACTTCTTGCCCACGAAAATTTTGGATAGCAAGTCGTAGGCACCTGTAAACACCATTGTCTGCTTTTCGAAATCCTCAATATATGTGCGCTCTGAGAGGAACTCAGGCATGTAGCACACCTGATGACCTGTCTCCTTGGTAAGCATTTCGCTGGAACCTGGGAGAATAGTGGTGCGGACGAACACTGGCACATCTGGAAGCTTGGTGATAAGCTCTTTCATGAGAGTGAGGTCCTGAGTGCCATCGTCTTCGGTAGGAACGTGAATCTGCACGAAGGCGATGTCGATGTTGCTCAAATCGTCGTTATATCCCTTTGGTGGGTCGCTGATGAAGAGCTTGCACTCTGGATTGTTATGCTCCAGCCAGTGCTTGAGAGCTCCGCCAACGAAGCCGCAACCGATGATACCGATGTTAATCATAATGTTTTAATCATTCAATTCGTCATTTCGAGCGAAGTCGAGAAATCTACACCTAACAATTGATACATATCTTTCATATATCGAAGATTTCTCCATTCCGCTTCGCTTCAGTCGAAATGACGACTAATCGCGTTTGAAAATGTCACGAGTGTATACCTTATTTATAACGTCATCAAGACAACTATCATAACGATTTGCGATGATGGCTTGAGATTGCTCTTTGAATTTCTTTAAATCATTAACCACTAAGCTGCCAAAGAAGGTGCTGCCGTCTTCGAGTGTAGGCTCATAAATAATCACCTGGGCACCTTTGGCCTTGATACGTTTCATCACACCTTGGATGGCCGATTGACGGAAATTGTCGGAATTCGACTTCATCGTCAAGCGGTAAACTCCTATTGTTATTTGATGCTCCTTAGCGACATCAAAAGCACTCGATTCGGTGTAGTAACCAGCTTTTCTCAACACTTGGTCGGCGATGAAATCCTTACGGGTTCTGTTGGATTCAACGATAGCTGTCATCATATTCTGAGGCACGTCCTCATAGTTGGCGAGCAGCTGCTTGGTGTCTTTCGGGAGGCAATAACCGCCATAACCGAAAGAAGGGTTGTTATAATGAGAGCCGATGCGCGGGTCGAGACCGATACCGTCGATAATAGCCTGAGTGTCAAGACCTTTCATCTCTGCGTATGTGTCAAGTTCATTGAAGTATGAAACACGCAGAGCGAGATATGTGTTTGCAAACAGCTTCACAGCCTCGGCTTCCTTCATGCCAACAAACAAGACAGGCACGTCTTCCTTGATAGCCGCCTCCTGAAGAAGCTTGGCAAAGACATGAGCCTTCTCGGTGAGCCAGTCGATATCAGTCAAAGCCTTGATGGCCTCGTTTTCCTCCTGATACTCTTCGCCTTTCATCATCTTAGGCACGCCGACGATGATACGGCTCGGGTAGAGGTTATCGTAGAGAGCCTTCGATTCGCGAAGGAACTCAGGACTGAAAAGAAGGTTGAACTTCTTCACGCCTTTCTTCTGGTATTTTACGTAAAGACTGCGAGTATATCCCACCGGAATAGTGGATTTAATCACCATCACGGCATCAGGATTCACTTTCAAAACGGCATCGATAACGGCTTCTACAGCGCTGGTATCGAAGAAGTTCTTCTGTGAGTCATAGTTGGTCGGGGCAGCGATGACCACGAACTCGGCATCTTTGTATCCGGCTTCCTGGTCGAGGGTCGCTTTAAGGCTTAATGGCTTGTTTGCCAAGTAATCCTCGATATAATCGTCCTGAATCGGAGACTTTTTGTTATTGACAAGGTCAACGCGAGCTGGGACGACATCGACAGCTGTGACATCGTTGTGCTGCGCCAACAGAGTAGCTATTGATAAACCTACATAACCGGTACCGGCAACTGATATTTTCATTGTAATGGTTATTGTTTATTGGTTATTGGTTATTGATTTGTTTTTTCAAGTGATTTGCGGAGACCAGATAACATTTTGGCAATGTCTGTAAATTTTGGTCTCAAAGTGTTAAACTGTTCGTCAGTCATATATCCTAAATCACAAGCAGTTTGCAATTCACAGAAAACTTCCATCAATGAACCGTATGATATTTCAATAAAATGTATTTTTTCTTTTGTTGACTGTCGACCACTACCTTCTGCCAAATTAGCAGTTATTGATACTGCTGCACGACGCACTTGATCACCTAAACCGTAAATCTCCTCCTTAGGAAAATTCCTCTGTATACGATAAACATCAGAAACTAAAGAACGAGCCTTCCCGTAAACCTCAAGATTTTCAAACGAAAACTTCCTAACCACCATAATCCACTTCAATAACCAATAACCTATAACCTATAAACTTTAATCTTCTTTTCTTTTATCGGCTCTAGCTTTTCAACGTCTGCTGCATTTAATGCGACGGTTGCAACTGCGGCGATGCCTTCGATCTTGATTACCACGCGTTTCTCGTGGCGGTTTGGCATTCTCACGTAAATACCTTCAACTCCTTCGAACGGACCTGTCAGGATCCTTACCCTGTCGCCTTGGCGGAGGTCGATGTTCGGGTCGACCGGCTTGGAGCCCATGGTGCGGACCACCTTCATGAAATCCGCCATCTGCTTGTCGGGCACATATTGTGGCACGTTGGCGACGCCGCAGTCGTCCTTGCCCATCACGAAGCGCAGATAATCGATTTTATATTGTTTTATGGCAAGCAGGTTGTTGTAACTGTCGCGTATGAAGATGTAGTTGTGAATGAGCGGCTCGGTCTTCCAACCGATGGCGAGACCTTTCTCGTTGCGGATTTTCGCCCTCACCGTAGGGATATAATGCTCAATGCCCAGCTCTTCCAGCTGTTTCGCAGCCGTCAGTTCGCGCTGATAAGTTACGCGAAACACATACCAAGCAACAACATTTTTCTCTACTTTATTCATTTAAACAAAGGGCACAGCTACCGTACCGGGTATATCTCGGGGACATCGAAATCGCTTAATCTATTGGATTTCAATCATTTACAAAATCATACTGGGATTTTTCGCTCATTTCGACTCATCTTCTACCGCCTACAACAAGCGAAAAATAGTCAACTGCAAATTTAATGATTATTTAAATAGGTTCGACAAAAATTATAAAAAAAATGAGATATTTTTCAATATCTCATTTTTTCAGTTTGTTGCCCAACCAGGGTTCGAACCTAGACTTTACTGATCCAGAGTCAGTCGTGTTGCCAATTACACCATTGGGCATTTCCGACCGCAAAATTACACATATTTTTTATTCGTGCGACAAAAATTTAGTTTTTTTCTTATCTTGTTGATATTCACTGACTTGCCAAGCTGATTCGGCATATTTTTGCATCTCATTTGCCAGTTCAGGATAGTCAGAAATGTAGTTTTTCTTCTCTTTTTCCTGATATTTATACAACCCGATCTGCTCCTCGGCTGGTTTGTTGATCAAAAGCCACTCGTGATTGAGCACTCCATATTTGTCGTCACCCATGAAATATGCATACTTCCTAACCTCTCTCTGCAAATCGATTCCGAAAGTATTATTGACATAATTCTTGCCTAAAATTCCCATCACCGTAGGGAAGATGTCCATCTGGCTGGCGATGGCTTCGTTGGCTTGCGGCTGCAGATGCTTTGGCATGTAAAAAATGAGAGGCGAGTGGAAATAGCTCAGCGGGATGGAATAGTCGGTGTCGAGAGCGGCGCCGTGATCGGCAACGAAGACGAATAAAGTGTTGTCGAACCAAGGCTTTTCTTGCGCCATCTCGATGAAACGCTGGAGCGACCAGTCGGCATATTCCGTGATTTGGTACTTCTGCTCGGTGTTTTTCGGCTCAAAATAGTCGGGGATGTAGTACGGACCGTGGTCGGAGGCGGTCATCATAGCTGCGAAGAATGGCTTGTTGTTGCTAGCCATCTCGTCGAAAATAGGCATGGCAAAACGGAACATATAGTCATCAGGCACACCGAGCGTCGTCTTGACCTCGCCGACAGGATAATCGGCCTGCGAGATGATACGCTCAACGCCATTTTGGCTCAAAAAACCTGCCACATTGTCGAACTCCTTGTCGTGAGTGGTGAAATAAGCCGTCTGGTAGCCGTTTTGTTGCAAAGTGGCGGCCATGCAGTCGTATTGCAGCATAGGAATACGCTTGAGGGCATGGTTGCGGAATATCACCGGATAAGACGTGAAGGTGGTGTAGATGCCGCAATAGGTGTGAGTGCCGCTGGTGTAACAATTATTGAAACTCAGCGACTTATCCATCAAAGCATCGAGGAAAGGTGTAAGGTTGTGGGTGTTGCCACCATGAGCGGTTTTGTTGTAGCTCATGCCCTCCATGATGATGACGATGACGTTGTAAGATACACGGTCGGTTGCAGGAGATTTCTCCGCTACGCCTAACGGCTCCGGTCGAAATGACGACACTGTCCCCTCGTCATTTCGAGCGAAACGAAGTGGAGTCGAGAAATCTCTGACTCGAGCGATAGGATAATCTTTGTCAGGATTTTCAATCCCGAGATTCTGCTGCACTAAAGCGATCGCCGCCTCATCTGACATAAATCTAACTTTCTGATTATCAGGGTCTTTGCTGTCGAGCCAGCTTCTTACCAATGTGAAATTCGGGTTCAATCCGAGCTGGTTAAGCATGGCGTTATTGCAGAAATATGCGGTACCGACCATGATAGGAGATTTCTCGTTGAGTCTTCCCCTCATTCCTATAAAAACAAGTCCCCAGAGCAGCACTGTGTAAATGCCATATTGAGCATAATACACTGATTCCCAACCAGTTGAGCGCTTCATAATTCTATTTGCGAAGAACCAGAAAATGCATCCTGAGGCGAGCACCGGCAGCATCATGAGGATGTAAGTGGGCTCCTCGAAAATCATCTTGAAGACGAAGGCGCTGTCGCCCGTTGCCATCCACTCGAAAGCGGTAATATTGAACCTATCGAAGAATTGGTCGAAGTAAGGGATATCAGCGGCACAGATGCCGAAAGTTATTGTAAAACAAACAGTTAGAACCCAAGTGTAAATCAGTTCAAATATGCGGCTTTTCTTGCCAAAGAATGAAAAAATTGTCAGTATTATCGTTGGAATCGCAATCACAAATCCAATAGTCACAATATCGAAGCGAACACCCATGATGAAGGCTTGGATCACCTCCCAAGTGGTAGTTGAGCCTACGCGATCCAAATTCAGCAAAAGCAGTGCCACTCTGAAAGCAGTATATATTGCTATTAGAAGCAGATATAGTTTGAGTGTTATTTTGACAAATACTGGAATACGTTTCATTTTATCCGTCATTTCGACCGACCGCAGGGAGCGGAGAAATCTCCACCTTTCAAGTCAAATCATCTATATTTAATATTTCATTATCATTAACTAATTCAATCCAATTAGGATTTTTAGAATTTATCAGATTTTTCTTTTTTAATCTATTCCATTTTTTTAATTGGGTCTCTCTATCAATTGCTTGGTTTATGTCATTATATTTTTCATAATAAACACAAATTTCACAATTATAATTATCTGAAAAAGAACCCTTTATTTCATGATTCTTATGTTCGTAAACTCTTCTGATCAAATCATTTGTTACACCTATATATAAAGTTGTTTTGTTTTTATTAGTCATTATATAGATGTAACTTTCTTTCATTTCTATTATTTATTTTCGTTATTTATATTGTCGGAGATTTCTCCATTCCGCCTATCGGCTCCAGTCGAAATGACGGCTAGCGGAATAGTTTTTCAACCTCCCTAATTGCATTCGGTAACGCCAGCACCACTACTCTGTCTTCGGCTTCAATTTGGAAGTCACCGGTGGCGATGTAGCTTACCTCACCGCGGATTATACCTCCGATGATGGCACCTTCAGGGACGTGGAGGCGGTTGATCGGGCGCATGGTGGCGAGACAACCGTCTGGAACCACAAACTCCATGATGTCGGCATCGATGCCGCTGAGGCACTTCAAGGTTGAGACGTTGTCGCCCAAAGTGTAGCGCACAATGTAACTGGCAGCAATGAGTTTCTTATTGATAATCGTATCAATACCAATACTTTGCGAGATGTCGATATAATCGATGTTATCGACAAGGGCGATGGTCTTCTTCACACCATAAGCCTTAGCCTGCAAGCAAGTGAGGATGTTAGTCTCGGTGTTTTCAGTGACTGCGATGAAAGCATCGACACTCTTGATACCTTCTTCCTCAAGCATATCCACATCACGGGCATCAGCATTGACTACCAATGTGTTAGACAATGCGTTGGTAAGCTCTATGCAGCGGGTCTTATCAATCTCAACGATCTTGATATCCATATCATTCTCGAGGCGCTTGGCAGTGATACGACCCACACGACCTCCACCTATGATCATCACGTTGCGGATGTTGTAACGCTCCTTGCCGCTCATCTGCATGAGCTCTCTGACAGCACTCGGCTTGGTGATGACATAGACCATATCGCCAGCTTTCATGGTATCGCCATCATGCGGGATGAAAGTGTTTTGGCGACGATGTATCGCAACGAGCTTGAAATCGAGGTGTTTGAAACGCTCGGCTATCACCTCGATAGGCTTGTCGAGAACGGTGGCTTTATCGTCGAGCTTCATCATGTACATCTCGAGTTTGCCACCTGCGAAGTCGTAAGCCTCGGTAGCTGCCGTCTGCTTCAGCAAGGTGATAATCTCCTGAGCAGCAATGTCTTCAGGCGAGATGATGCCGTCAATGCCGAGGTCTTGGTAGATACGCCACGACTCGGGACTTAGGTTTTCCATGGTGTTGACACGCACGATGACACGTTTGGCACCGAGTTTCTTCGCCAGGATACCCGTCAGCAGGTTGATATGCTCGTCGTGAAGCACGGCGATGACCATGTCGGCCTTCTTCACGTTGGCTTTCTGCAAAGTGCTTATAGTAGTGGAGTCTCCGGCTATTGTCATGAGGTCGGAGTGCGACTCCATCATCTTGAGCAGCTCCTCGTGCGGGTCCACGATGGTGATGTTATGGTCGCTACGCTCCAAGGCTTCCGCCAAGTGCATGCCCACCTCACCGTCTCCAGCAATGATTATGTCCATATTCTATGTTTTTGTTCGTCATTTCGAGCGACCGCAGGGAGTCGAGAAATCTCCGACAATTTTGCAGTTTCTCTGTTTGCAGGAGATTTCTCCACTACGCCTTAAGGCTCCGGTCGAAATGACGGGCTCATTATTAATCCCAGTCTTTTGAAACAACGAAGTATTGGCGAAATGCCTCCAACTCAAATTCGCTCAACTCTGCCGTGAACACACTTTCGCCTGGGGCGGCTTGCTCCACCACGCGACCTTTCACGTTGAGGACCATGCTCTCGCCTTTGTATTCAATGTTGCTATCGTCAATTCCGACTCTGTTCACACCCACCACAAACGCCTGATTTTCAATGGCTCGCGCTCTTAAAAGCGTATTCCACACCTCCGATTTCTTCTTCGGCCATTCAGCCGTGAAGATGGCGATGTCGTACTCGAACTTGCCATCACGGAAGCTGTTGCGGTCCCACACTGGAAAACGCAGGTCGTAGCACACAAAAGGACGGATTCGCCAACCTTTGTATTCAATAGTAATGCGTTCCTGTCCGGGGTTGAGTCCGAGCTCGCCTCCCATGGTGAACAGATGTCTCTTATTATATATAAGGTGTCGGCCATCGGGCTCCATCCAGATGAAGCTGTTGTAGAAGCCATTGTTTTTCAACACTATAGTGCCGCACACCGCACAATTTTTCTCCTTCGCCTTAGCATGCATCCATTGCATAGTAACACCTCCCACCTCCTCGGCAAACTCGTTCGGGTCGGCAGGGAAGCCAGTGGTGAACGTCTCCGGAAACACGATAACGTCAGTGTTATCAACGTTTTTCAGCATCTCGTCAAGATGTTGGCGATTCGCCTCGGGGTTTCGCGCGATGACGTCACTTTGGATGCAAGTCACTCTCAAATTCATATTATTTCAGTAAAAAATCTCACAAAAATACTACTTTTATTATTTTTTTACTACTTTTGTAAAAAATTTTTTGAAAAATGAAGAAGAAAATAGCCTTTATAATCTTATTGATGACGGTTTTCAGTCTGACAATGTCGGCACAAACCAAGAGATACGGTCTGTTTGTCGGTGGAAGCATCAACATGATGAATATCGACAAGTCGATGTATTACGATGATAGTGAGCCATATACGGTAATGGGGTATAACCATTATACACAGGACACTAATTATACCGTGTCGTATCTGCCTGTTGACGGTGCGACGGTAAAGCCTAACGGTAGCATACTTTTCGGAGGATTTTTCGAGTATATGGCGAGCGATATGGTTGGGCTGCAGTTTGAGCTGCTTTACAACCAGTACGGCTATAAGCTGAAGGGCACGGTCGACCAGAAAAACATTGCCGATGATCAGGTGAACACTTACGATTACGAGTCGAACCTGAAGATGAGCAATTTTACTGCGGCTGTTTTGGTGAAGATTCAGCCAGTGAGATACTTCTCGATAGACCTCGGTGTGCAGCCAAGTTATTGTTTCAAGATGACTAAAGAGACGCAGAAGGGACCGTTCCACAAGAACCACGTGTATGACAGCAAGAACGAGTACAACACTCTGAACGTAGGTGCGACAGGCGGTTTCACTGCCTATTGGGGCGATGTTTTCTTTGCCGCCCGCTACACCTTGGGATTGGTTGATGTGCTGCAGAAAAAGACGCCTTATAATGATACTTCAGAGGGAGGCGACGGAGTGATTAAGTATACTTATGATGATGTGAAGTCGAAAACAAGCTCAGTGCAACTCACTGTGGGATACAGGATTAGATGACATTCCTCCCGTCATTTCGACCGGAGCCGATAGGCGGAGTGGAGAAATCTTCGACAAGCTCGGACATACAATTATGACAATAAATAAAGAAAAAATAAGGGAACTTTATGCTGACAAGCGGTACCAGACGTATTTTGATGTCGGGCTGTTTTTCGTGCTGATTTTCAGTTTCCATTTGCTTTATTTGCTTTGGGAGGGGGCGATGGACTTTTGGCCGATAAAGGGCACCATCGACAAGCTTTTTGTGTGGGCTTCGAAGCTGCTTTTCAACCAGAGCACATGGGTGCTGGAGCACATCTTCGGCATGGATTTCTTCACCAAAGGGCAGACCATAATGTTTGAAAACTATCACGACTCATATTCCGCGGTGACGGTAGCGCCAGAATGCACCAGCTTGAAACAATGGATGCACTGGCTCTTCCTCATGCTCATTTTCCCCGGTCCGTGGAAGCACAAAGCATGGTATATCCCGCTCGGCCTGGTCATAGTGGAGTTCACCAATGTGGTGAGAATAGTCGGAATCGCCTTGTTTTTAAGACCATTCCCAGATTCATTCGCCTTAGCGCATGATGTTATCTTTAAGATAATGTTTTATGTAGTTATCTTCCTGATGTGGGCTATTTGGAATGATAATTTTCACCATAAAAAGGCCGTCATTTCGAGCGAACATCGAACAAAGTGAGATGGTAGTCGAGAAATCCTCTTTTCGTATAAACATTATAAGAAAAACGGCTTTTAAAAAGATTTTTCGGATGGAGGATTTCTCCGCTACGCCTAACGGCTCCGGTCGAAATGACGATTATTATTCAGCGGAAATCTCCTTCAGCGTAGCCTGATAAGCAGTAAACACATTAGCTCGCGAGATGTAGCCAAGATATTTGCCGTGGTCGACTATCACGATATTGTATTTGTGTGATTCCTCGAATTTCTGGACAATGCTTTCTATCGTTTCATCATAATTGATGATGTAGTCAGGATAAACCATGATTTTCTCGACCGAAGTGCCGTAAAGGCTGGTGTCGAACATGAAGGAGCGCACGTCATCGAAGAGGATATGACCTTTGAAATCGCCTTTTTCATCAACCACAGGGAAGATGTTTCTTGAAGAAGACGCTATGACTTTGACCAAGTCGCCAAGGGTTTGATTAGGACGGACGGTAGTGAAGTTAGTCTCGATGAGGTTGTCGGAAGTCATCATGCTGAGGATGGTTTCGTTTTTGTTGAACGAGACCTTCACTCCTTTTTCAGCGATACTTCTAGTGTAGATTGACTCTTTGAAGAACATGCGGTTCACTGCGAGCGAGAGTGCCGACACTATCATCAGCGGCACCATCAGCGAGTAGCCATTGGTGATTTCAGCGATGAGGAAGATGCCGGTCAATGGGGCGTGCAGCATACCCGCTATGACACCACTCATTCCCACAAGGGCGAACTTCGACACATCGAGATTGCCGATACCTAAGTTGTTGATAACCAAGGCATAAACCAAGCCTGTCATCGCACCGAGGAACAAAGCCGGAGCGAAGGTGCCTCCTACTCCACCTGCTGCAAAAGTGAGCGATGTGGCAAAGGCTTTGCACAAGATTATTGCCACGAAAATAAGGATGACGAGCCAGATATTATCGCTAAACGGCTCGAAAATAGTGTTGAACAGGATGTATTCCGACTTACCGTTGAGTGCCGCATTGATGGTTTCGTAGCCCTCACCATAGAGCGACGGGAACACGAAGATCAAGGCACCGAGGCCGAAGCCAGCGATGATGAAACGCACCCAAGGGTTTTGGAACTTGCTGAACTGCTTTCCGACACTAAAATAAACCCTCATGAAGTAAGCCGAGACGAGTCCCACCACGAGTCCTAATCCCACGTAATACAATGAGTTAGCTGGGATAAACGACTCTGCGATGATGATTTCGTATTCAACGGCTTTTCCTAGGAAATAATATGAAGTGAGGATTGCACAAAATGCTGAAATCAGGATAGGGACGAGTGCAGTCATGGAGATGTCGATCATGAAGACCTCCATGGCGAAAATGACGCCTGTGATAGGTGCCTGGAAGATGGCTGCCAATGCCGAGGCACCGCCCATACCTATCAACACGTTGATTTGCTTTTGGTTAAGCTTCAAAAACTGTCCGATAACCGAGCCTATGGAGCCGCCTGTCGAGACCGAAGGACCTTCCAATCCGACAGATCCACCAAAACCGACTGTCAACGCGCTGGTGATGATGGAGGCGAAGGTGGTGTAAGGCTTCACTATGCCTTTGTTTCGCGAAAGAGCATAGAGCAACCCCGGGATTCCGTGTCCCACCTCGCGCCTGATGACATAGCGTATCACTATGATTGTCAACAAGATACCTATTGCCGGTAAGACAAAAAACATCAGGTCGAAATGCGTTTCGAGAGTGCGGAGGTAGAAGAAGAAATCTCGAATGGAATGAGTTAAGAATTTGATGATGACGGCTGCCAAACCAGCTAAAAAGCCGGTCGGAATTGCCAAAAGCATCATGCTCTGACGGTCGGATAGCTTAGCTAACCGCCATTCGTTCAATGACTTAAGGGATTTTTTAATTCGTTCTTTCAAATTCGTACTCACGAACGCAAAAATAAAAACTTTTTTAGTACTTTTGCAAAAAAAATATACTCTTCGTCATTTCGACCGGAGCGGAATGAAATGGAGCGAAGTGGAGAAATCCTCATTTAACGGGAACAATATGAAAAAGGTTATAAAACAATAATAAGGCATAACAAGGATTTCTCGACTCCACTACGTTTCGCTCGAAATGACAAGGAGCGTTCGTCATTTCGACCGAAGCGAAATGAAATGGAGCGAAGTGGAGAAATCCTCGATTAACGGGAACAATGAAAGAAAGTTATATATACATAGTAACTAATTTTGACAGAACAGTATTATATATCGGAGTTACAAATGATCTGATAAGAAGAGTCTATGAACACAAAAATCATTTGTTTGAGAATTCATTTACTGATAAGTATAATTGTGGAACATGTATATATTATGAAAAGTATAATGATATTAATCAGGCCATTGAAAGAGAGACACAATTAAAGAAATGGAGTAGAAAGAAAAAAGAAAACCTGATTACTTCTAAGAATCCAGGTTGGGTTAGTTTAGTAAATGATAATGAAATAATTAATATAGATAATACATTGGAAGAAAGCGGGTATAGAGGATTTCTCGATTCCGCTCCGCTTCACTCGAAATGACGGCAAGTATGAAGATAATCAGTTATAATGTAAATGGTATCAGAGCGGCGATATCAAAAGGCCTGCTCGAATGGCTTGATGGAGTTAAGCCCGATGTGGTGTGTTTTCAGGAGCTGAAGGCGACTCCTGACCAGATCCCGGTGATGGAGATCGAGGCGATGGGCTATCACAGCTACTGGTTCCCGGCACAGAAGAAAGGCTACAGCGGCGTGGGAATCCTCACGAAGCAGGAGCCTGACAACGTAGTCTACGGCATGAACAACAAGAAATACGACGACGAAGGCCGTTTTCTGCGTGCTGACTTCGGTGACTTGTCGGTGGTGAGCGTGTATCATCCTTCGGGTACCACAGGCGAAGAACGCCAGGATTTTAAGATGGAATGGCTCGATTTCTTCAGAGGATATGTCAACAACCTGCGTAAAGAACGCCCGAACCTTGTGCTTTCAGGCGATTACAACATCTGCCATGAGGCGATAGACATCCACGACCCTGTGAGAAACGCCACAAACTCAGGCTTCTTGCCGGAAGAACGCCAGTGGTTCACCGACTTCCTGAGCGACGGCTACATCGACAGCTTCAGGCATCTCTGCAAGGAGCCGCACCACTATTCCTGGTGGAGCTATCGTGCCAACGCGAGAGCCAACAACAAAGGCTGGCGTATTGATTATCATATAGTTACAGACACTTTAAAAGACAATATCGTCAATGCGTCGATATTTCCGGAAGCGAAACACTCCGACCATTGCCCGATTTTTGTCGAACTAAATAAATAAGGTATGAATGTTGCAGCGTTAGTATCGGGCGGTGTCGACAGCTCAGTGATAGTGCCTCTCCTCAAGGAGCAAGGCATTGACCCTCATATCTTTTACATAAAGATAGGACTCGAGGGCAAAGAGGATCTGATGGACTGCCCTTCGGAGGAAGACATCGAGATAACCACTTATATTGCTAAGAAATACGGCTGCAAGTTCGATATCGTGGACCTGCAGAAGGAGTATTACGACCGCGTTGCCGCCTACACCATGGACTCGGTACGCAAAGGTCTCACCCCCAACCCCGACGTGATGTGCAACCGCTTCATCAAGTTCGGTGCCTTCGAGGAGAAGGCAGGCTATCAGTTCGACCGCATCGCCACAGGTCACTACGCTCAGCAATGGATTGATAATGATGGAGTTGCATGGCTCGGCACGGCCGTCGACACCTTCAAAGACCAGACCGACTTCTTGGCAAGAATCACCTATCCGCAGCTGAAAAAGGCGATGTTTCCTGTTGGAGGCATCCCGAAGAGCGAGGTGCGTCAATTAGCAGAGAAATATGGTCTCCCAAGCGCTCAACGCCATGATTCTCAGGGCATCTGCTTCTTGGGAAAGATAAACTACAACGACTATATCCGTGAATATGTCGGCGAGAAGGAAGGCGACATCATAGAGCTCGAGACAGGCAAGAAACTCGGCAAACACAAAGGCTTCTGGTTCCACACCATAGGTCAGCGCAAGGGCTTGGGCTTAGGCGGAGGTCCGTGGTTCGTGGTGAAGAAAGACACCGAAAACAATATCGTTTACGTCTCTCAAGGTTATGATCCTGAGGCGCAATACACCAACATCATCGAATTGGTCGACGTTCAGGCGATGAACCCTGTTATAAAATTCATTGATGGTCAAAAGGTTAGATATAAAATCCGTCATCAGCCGGAGTTCCGCACCGGAACGCTCAGCATCACAGAAAAAGGCTTGAAAATCAACAGTGACGTGATGATTTCAGGTGTCGCCAGCGGACAGTTCGGAACGATATATCATGAAACCGAGCCTGTGGTGCTTGGTTCGGGCGTGATAGAGTGATTGCTCTTTTGGGTTTCTCGCAGATTTCGCAGATGACGCTGATATTCTATTGCTAAAATCTGCGTAATCTGCGTAATCTGCGAGAGATAAACTATTCAGCGACAGTTTCCGCTACCTTTTTCCAGCCAAGGAGCACCATGACGAATTCAACGATGAAGCAGATTCCTGCGAGAATCGTACCAACAACAGGGATGATGCTGAAAACACCTCCTGCTATACCGATAATCATGGCTATGAACAACATCTTCATGCCTTCTTTGCCAACGAATGTCTCCGACTTCTTAAGGCCGTTGTAGCCCATAAGCATGAATACACATGACACTATGACTGCGAGTGGTCCGAGAATCCATCCAACGGCCGGCACAAATCTGAGCATGATTGCCAGAATATGAAGCAAGACGCCATTGCACAAATACTTGGCAAACGGGACATCGGCCGGTTCAACCAAAGATTCCATGTCTTTAAGTCTGATGAAGAATGCTATGTAACCTGAAGCGACGCACACATTAGCAATATTGACAATCCAGCCCAACAGCGGGATAAAGCTGAACAATGCTGACGCCATGCCTGCAATTGCGAACAACATGACGTTTTTGTAAATCGCCTCAGTGGTGCGATTCCATAACTGAATTTTACTCGTTTCCATAATGTAATTTTTTAGTTAATAATGAGTTAATTGCGCAACAAAATTAAACACAATAATTTACAATTCCAAATTTTTTTGGATTTTTTAATATTTTTTTGCAAAAAAAAATGTAGGGACGGATGCGATCCGTCCCTACAATATACCGTAAACCGTAAACGGTAAACCAAATTAATCTTCATCCTTCTTTGACTCCTCGTAAGCCTTCAACAGCTTGGTCTGGACGTCGGCTGGGACCTGTGCGTACTCAGCGTAAGCCATTGTGAATGAGCCACGGCCTGAGGTGAGTGAGCTGAGTGATGTTGAATAACGATCCATCTCTGCGAGCGGCACTCTTGCGCGGATAATCTGGTAATTTCTGTCTGAATCCATACCCATGATGATAGCGCGACGGCCCTGGAGGTCGGTGTTGACAGCACCCATCATATCTTCTGGCATGCGGACTGTGAGATCGTAGATAGGTTCCATGATCTTAGGACCTGCTGCCTTGAATGCGATTGAGAATGCCATACGGCCAGCGATCTTAAATGCCATTTCGTTTGAATCGACTGGGTGCATCTTACCATCATAGACGTAGACGATGATATCACGTGCGTATGAACCTGTAAGAGGACCTTCTTCGAGACGTTCGTTGATACCTTTCAAGATAGCCGGCATGAAACGTGCGTCGATAGCACCACCGACGATGCAGTTCTTGAAGATGAGCTTGCCGCCCCATGGGAGGTCGTACTCCTGAGTGTCACGGACCTGGAGGTCTGTTGGGTCGGTGTAGCCTTCATAATAAGGAGCCAGTCTCATATGAACCTCACCGAACTGACCTGAACCACCTGACTGTTTCTTGTGACGATAGTCGCCATTAGCAGCCTTTGTGATGGTCTCTCTGTAAGGGATCTTAGGTGATGCGAACTCAACAGCGATCTTGTGGACGTTGTCGAGGTACCATTTGATTGTATTGAGGTGATATTCACCCTGGCACTGGAGGATGTTCTGTTTCAACTCGCGTGACATACCTGTGATGATTGTTGGGTCTGTCTTGTGCATATCGTTGAGGATACCGCCGAGTTTCTCATCTTCCTGTGAGTTGACTGCCTTGATAGCGACTGAGAAGATAGGTGTTGGGAACTGGATTGCCGGGAATGCAGCTTCAGCGACCTTAGCGTCGACGAGGCTATCGCAAACGCGGACATCTTTCAACTTGATTGTTGAGATGATATCGCCAGCGCAAGCTTTCTCGACTCTCTCGCGGTTCTTACCGTTAGAAACGAGGATCTGTGAGATACGCTCTTTGTTGCCTGTACGTGGGTTGACGAGGTCCTGAGCCTCTGTCACTGTACCGCCGTAGATACGTGCCATAGCGACGTCACCGACGTTCTGTTCGTTAGAGATCTTGAAGAAGAACATTGCTGTTGGCTCGTTCACGTCGTTGTGGAACTCTGTGCCGTTTTCAGCTTTGATAGGAGCAACGTGTGCCGGTGATGGGCAAGCGTTGACGATGAATTCGAGGAGACGTGAAACGCCTGCACCGCTCTTTGCTGCGCCGCAGATGACAGGGAAGATCTCACGCTTTGCGATACCCATACGGATACCGGCTTCCATATCTTCTTCTGAGAGTGTGCCTTCGTCGAAGAATTTCTCCATGAGGGCGTCGTCACCTTCTGCAGCGTGCTCGATGAGCTCGTTGTGGAGTTCTTCAGCCTTGTCAGCAAGGTTAGCAGGGATGTCCTGAACCTCAGGAGCGCCGTTGCCGTTCTTGAAGACGAGCATCTTCTTCATGATGAGGTCGATGACAGCGTTGAAGCCTTCACCAGCGTTCACTGGGAACTGGATTGGAGTGACCTTATCACCGAAGTATTCTTTCAACTGATGAATTGTATCATCGAAGTTAGCGTTGTTGTGGTCGAGCTGGTTCATGAAGAACACCACTGGCTTGTTTGTGTTAGCAGCGTGTTTCCATGCGTTTTCTGTTGTAGCCTCAACACCTGACTGTGAGTTGACTGTGAACACAGCTGTGTCAGCAGCGGTCAGACAAGCGACGATATCGCCAGAAAAATCGCTAAAGCCAGGAGTATCCAAGATATTGATTTTCTTGTCGTTAAAGATTGTGTAGCATAAGCTGGCGTTAACAGAGATACCGCGCTCCATCTCGATTGGGCGGTAGTCTGACACTGTGTTCTTGCTGGTAGTGTCGCCTTTTCTGTTGATGAGCTTGCCTTCGAAAATCATGTTTTCTGCAAGCGTGGTCTTTCCGGATTTAGCAGCTCCAATGAGAGCGATGTTCCGAATGTCGTCTGTCTGAAATACCTTCATTTTAATCTAAATTCTATATTTTTATTAATTAATTTCCAATGTGGGCGCAAAAATACAAAAAAAAACCATACCTATTAAATAAATAGGAAATTATTTTTAAACCCGTCATTTCGAGCGACCGCAGGGAGTCGAGAAATCTCCGACATGCATGAGATTTCTCCATTCCGCTTCGCTACAGTCGAAATGACGTTTTGATTGATTGCCATTGCTCCTCTTTAAGTTTCGCTCCCAGGTTCTGTATCACATTTTCCGCTAAACAGTTACCAAGTTCACCAGATTTTTTGAGGTCGTAGCCCTTGATGATTCCGGCGAGGAATCCTGCGGCATACATATCGCCAGCGCCGGTGGTGTCGATGACTTTCACCTTGTTGCATCCGACATTCACTTTCTCGTTGCCCCTCTTGATGAATGAGCCTTTGCTTCCGACTTTAACCACTGCTATTTCACAGTTCTTGGCGATGAACTCAAGGGCATCTTCAGGTGTGCTGTGAGTCAATGCTTTAGCCTCTTCCTCGTTGGCGAAGACGATATCGATCTGAGGCAGAAGTTCAACTAAAAAGTCGCGATTTTCCTCGACAACATTGTATGAAGCGAGGTCGAGAACCACCTTGCAGCCTGCTTGTTTTGCGAGCTCGATAGCCTTCTTGAAAAGCGGACGGTTTGCGATGAGATAACCTTCGACATAACAATAATCCCAGCCCTTGAAAATGTCCAACGACAAATGGTTTTCGCTCAGCAAGACAGCTGCTCCGAGGTGTGTCGCGAATGTTCTTTCGCCGTCAGGAGAGATGATTGCCTGGGCAATGCCAGAAGGCACGTCGCCATGGAACATGATAGGCTTCACTCCCACCGATTTCATGGCATCGTCAAAGAACTTACCGACTTTGTCATTGCCAGTAAAACCTATAAATCCAGTCTCTACACC
This sequence comes from uncultured Bacteroidales bacterium, assembly GCA_905234275.1. Lineage (GTDB taxonomy): Bacteria > Bacteroidota > Bacteroidia > Bacteroidales > F082 > Limimorpha. The sequence continues at coordinate 192,708 of CAJOHD010000003.1, forward strand.
GCACTTTGCCAATCCATGGATTGTGTTTGCTGCCGAACCGCCTGGAGCCATCGAGTTGTCTAACTTCTCAAGAGTCTTTGCAACGTTTGCTGCAACTTTTTCATCAACGAGCTGCATGGAGCCCTTTGGGAGCCCGAGATCGTTCAAAATATTGTCATTGTCGATTCTTGTAAGAATGTCAACTAATGCATTGCCTATGCCTAATACTTTTTTCATATTGATATTTTTTTCTAGTTTTTGTCTCTCGCTGATTACGCAGATTACACAGATCTTTTTTCCACAATTTATTTCTCAGATAGCTCGCTAAAGCGAGCTGCAGATTTCGCTGATAATCTGCGGGATCTGTGAGTGTCAACGAACTAAATCCCTGTGGAAGAACTACATAATTCTGCGTTTTCTGCGGGATCTGCGAGATACTAAAAAAAGAATGAACGCCTGTTGGTATCCATTCTCTCAATTAATAACATGAAACATAAAAAATTACACTTTGTAATCTCTCTGCGCCCCCTTCAGGACTTGAACCTGAGACCCCCTGATTAACAGTCAGATGCTCTAACCAACTGAGCTAAGGAGGCTAACAACGGTTTTTCTCCGTTTGCGGTTGCAAAAGTACAACGTTTTTTGATACGTGCAACAAATTTTTAAAATATTTTTGAAAAATTTTATATCTTGTTGAGTATCAATATGGTTTTAACCAAATATCGTCTTCCACAATATCGTTATATCAAGCCAAACCGACCAATTATTATAGTATTCTTTGTTGATTTTCACCTTATCGGGCCAGATGACCTCGTCGTTATACCTCTGCGGATCGGCTTGTTGGGCTAAAATTTTGTCTTCGTGACGGTATTTTATAGAAGCGGGACCTGTCAATCCGGGACGCATTTTGAGGATTACTCTGTCATCGCCTTCGAGTTTGTCGGCATAGCCCGGCACATCGGGACGCGGACCCACGAAGCTCATGTCACCTATTAATATATTAATGAGCTCTAAAAACGTGTCGACCTTGCTCTCGCGAAGCCATTTGCCAAACGGCAGTATACGCTCATCATCGGCAATAGTGACAGAACCTGCATCTTCAGAGTTATCTCTCAAAGTTCGTATCTTATAGATTCTGAATAACTTACCGTCTTTTCCAACCCTTTCCTGCCGATAAATAAACGCCCCTTTCGGCATCTTTATCTTATGCAAAACAAAAACAACCAAAAGAAACGGTGATATGACTATCAACCCGATTAAGGAAAAAATTCGATCAAAAAGATATTTTAAAATCATGATTATTTCTTGTTCGATGCTGTAATTTGTCCTTCCTCCAAGCCTTCGGTGCTTTCTTTCATGAAAATGACCTTCAACGTCAATAACAAAAGCTTCAAATCCATCAAAAGCGAGCAGTTTTCGACGTAAATCATGTCGAGTTTGAGCTTGTCGTATGAGGTGGTGTTGTATTTTCCGAAGATCTGCGCGTAGCCAGTCAGACCTGCCTTCACCCTGAGGCGGAAAGCGAACTCAGGTAGCTCTTTTTCGTATTCGTCAGCAATTTCTGGGCGTTCCGGACGCGGGCCGACGAAGCTCATGTCACCGCTCAAGATATTGAAAAACTGCGGAAGCTCGTCAAGTCTTGTTGCACGGATAAACTTACCGACAGGCGTGATTCTGTCGTCTTTCTCGGCAGCCAAGCGCGCCACACCATCCTTCTCGGCATTAGGTATCATGCTACGGAACTTCAAGATTTTAAAGGTCTTTCCGTTCTTTGTATAACGCGTCTGACGGTAGAAAACCGGACCTCTGTCATAGAGGAAAATCGCCAGTGAGATCAGGATCATCAGCGGAGAAAGGATTATCAGACCAAAAGCCGACAAAAAGATGTCGAATGCGCGTTTGATAACTCTCTCGGTTATGGTTAAAGTGCTGTTGTTTGCCAAAAGCAGTGGCGTGTCGAAAACTGCCAGCGTTTCGGCACTTCTGATGATGATATCTGAGATTTTAGGAGTGATGTAAACCCTCTTTCCTTTAGCAAAACACGCCTTCAGTATGCGGTTGCGCTTCTCGCTCGGCACATCGTTGATCAAAATGGCATCATAATCGTCGAGAATCTTATCAATTTCTTCAATATCTGCATCAAAACTTATCTCGCTTGTAACATTGTATTTATCATTTCTGGAATCAAACTTATAAGCCAGATTGTTTTCATGATTTCCTTTGATAGTCAACACTTTATAAGGCGAGAAGACCTTATAGAACAACGTCATGAACAGATATGAGGCGATGGTCACCAAGACTGCCTGTACGATAAAGGTGAGGCCATAATAGACCAGGAATTTCGGGATATAGCTCATATAGCCCGCCATCATCACGGTGACAACAAAATAAACGCCATTGGAGATCAAGAGTCCGATTATCTGCGAGATGATGACGTTGGATTTTTTGTTCACCCCTATCTTGAAACCCCCGAAAAAGCTGATGAAATATGTGATTATGAGGGCATAGACACCTATCACGAGGAAGTTACCCTTCATGATGTAGACTTTGTCGAGCATCACGTTCACATAGTTGAACCATACATAAATATAGCACAACAACGCCATCAAAACCAATATGGTGTTGGCGAAAAAGCGGTACCAGTTTTTATATAACTTCATGTGTTTCATAATATTATTTTCTTAAAAGGCTGAATATTTTCTCAAAATAACGTGAGGTCTGCTTGAAGAAATTGCTTGGCATGTTGTGTTCGCGCACGCAACGCATTCTCTCGCGCATGATTTTTCGGTGGACTTTTATCCCGTTGGACGAAGTGCCGCCGCTGCGCATATTCACAAATACCTCGTTGATATACAATGTGTTGATGTTTCCCAACCATATCATTTTCACAAACATGTCGTAGTCGGCGCAGATTGGGTAGTCGAGGCTGTAAAGGCCGAATTTGTCGTAGCATTCGCGTTTCACATAAAACGAAGGATGCGGCGGCATCTTGCCCCAGCAGAGTTTCTCGCGTTTGAAATCCTTGCCTGAAAACATGCGTACGGTCTTGCTTGTGTCATGCCAGTCGACATAACGTACATCAGCGTAAACACCATCAATTGCTGGGTTTTCAGTGAAAGCGGCATTCACTTTTTCGAGCACATCGTTGGATGCGAAGAAGTCGTCACTATTCAGGATGCCCACGACATCGCCTTGCGCCATCTTCACGCCTTTGTTCATGGCGTCGTAGATGCCTTTGTCGGGTTCGGATACCCAACGCAGACGACCTTCAAACTTCGGTTCGAATTCCTTGATGATATCCATGGTGCCGTCCTTCGAATTACCGTCAACGATGATATAGTCGATATCCTTAAACGTCTGATTCAGAACGCTTTGCATGGTATCGCGCAAGGTCTCTGCGCTGTTATATGTCGCTGTAATTAAAGAGATTTTCATCGTTTTTAATCTAAATATTCGTCAAGGACGCCTCTTTTGAGGTATTTGTTGAACATTTCCTGTTCTTTCTTTTTAAATAAATTCTTAATCAAGCACTTAGGTATGAAAAGTTTCACCCACTGCATGACTTTAAACACCCATATTCTCCATTTAGGTGCTTGATAGTCAAGCCATTGCGCAGGTGTACGCCAGTCTTTGCCATACCAGTATTCCAACACGCCATCGATGTCGGCCGGAGCGCTGAACTCCACGCCTTTAAACTCGATATTCGCTTGATTGTCAAAGAATTTGCGGGGAAGCGGCTCACCGCAGTTTATCAGAAGCTTGTCGTTATAGTCAGTAAAGAAATAGACATCGATATACTCGTTGTTTCTGATGACTGAAATCAGTCCGCGGTCGTCCCAACGAGCCACCTCGAAGCCATGCTCGCGAAACTCGAAAAGCATCGACAGAAAGAGGTTGACATCTTTAAAATCAGCGCCCAAGTCGATGTCCTCGTCATGAGCTATGAAATCTTTTTCACGAGCGGCGCCGAGCAAAGTGCCGTATGCCAGGAAGAATTTGAAGCCGTTTCTGTCGGCAATCTCCTTGAAAAGACAGAGGTTTTCGAAAGCTTTCTCTTTGTCGATAGGTTTCCAGCCCAAATAGATTTGGACGAGCTTGTATTTATATGTACCTTTCGGTGTCTTAATTCTCGGCATGACTATAGTTTCTTTAATGTTTCAACAAGTTTGCTGTTGTCTTTACGGTCGCGAATCGCAATGCGGATGTAGTTTTTACCTCCGAATGCCGATTTTGTTGAGCAATCTTTTATCAAGATATCGGCTTTTTTCAACAAAATGCGGGTTAATTCGGTCGAAGTGTACTTGTTTTTCACCTCGCAGAGGAAATAGTTGGCTTGTGAATCGACCACTCTCAAGAAAGGAATCTGTCTCAACTCATTGATAAACAATTGCCTTTCTTCGATAAACTTATCGCAAGCCTCTTGATAATCTTTCTCGTATTTTGCGAAAATCTGCATGTAATACTCGGCAAACGAGTTGATGTTCCAAATAGCCACGTCTTTCTTCATCTTTGCGATGATCTCCTTGTCGGAAGTGGCAAAAACACCCAATCTCAATCCCGGCACACCATACGATTTGCTTATCGACTTCATCACCATCAGGTTAGGATTCGACTCGAGTATATCATTGTGCAACAATGAGTTATCTTTATGATTATCGGTAAAATCAACGAAGCTTTCATCGACAATCATGCGAATTTTACGCTCAGCAGCCCACTTCACTAGACTTAAAACGTCATTTTTCGGAATGTAATTACCTGAAGGGTTGTCAGGATTGACCAAAAGCAGCATATTCACTCCTTTACCATCGAAAAACGTCATCAAATCGTCGGCTTTATAAGCGAAATCAGCGTTTTGCGGGATATATTGAACCACATTTTCTTTCAGAAGTCGATTTGGATATTCCTCGAAAGTCGGGTAAATCACACCGATTTTCTTATCGGCAAAGCTCTCCATCGCGCTCTTGATGAGCTCAGCGGCACCGTTACCAACGCAGACGTATTCCTGCCTGATATTGAAGTACTTACCAGCCAGCAACGAGTTGACAAACATACCCGAAGGGTACTCCTGCAGCAACACGTCGAAGTTGGCGCGAAGCTCGTCTTTCATCTTAGGCGTCGGGAAATACGGATTCACGAGGTAGCAGAAGTCGAGAAGCTTCGGGAAGCGCCAGTATCCGCCATAGCGTTTCATGTATTTTTTAAGCTTCAAATCGCCCTCGGCAAAGATGGTCTCAGCGATGTCAAGGTCTTGAATATCATCGATTTCGTACCATTTCTCGTCGCCAATAGGCAAAGCCTTCAAACTCGATTTGTCGATCATCGTGAGCACCCGCAGCACCTCTTCGTAGTACTCGTTGTTGCCTTTCATCTGGCAATAAGCCTCAAGCAGCGGCAGATACTGGTTGTTGATATAGCTCTTGCTGAATTTATAGATGTTGACGGTTTTGTAATATTTCTCGGCTTCCGTCTGCTTAAACTCCTTTTTCGATATGAAATTCAATATGTTGCAGTCGTCGTCGATGGTCACCATGGTGCCGTCCATCCATTTCTCGTATTTTGCCACGAGAGCAAGGTCAGGTTGTTGATTATCAACGAGAAGATGCAGCATCGACTCTTCGTAAATCAGGTCGGATTCAAGCAGAAGAGTGTCGTCTTCCTTGAACTTATCTTTAGCCAAAGCAAGCGAATAGATGTTGTTTGTCTTATCGTAGATAGGGTTTTCGACAAACTCAACATTCAAGTTACCATATTGATTTTCAATATAGTTTACAAGATTTTCTGCTTTATAGCCCACCACTATCACTATTCGTTTCAGGTCGAGATGCGAGAGGTAGGTCAACACGCGGTCGATGAGTTTCACACCATTGACTTCAACCATGCATTTGGTGTTGTTTTTTGTGAGCTCACCGAGACGCTTGCCCATGCCCGCTGCTAAGATAATCGCTTGCATATTTTTCAGTTTACAGTTTATCAGTTACCAGTTATCAGTTTTTTAATCTTTCTCTTAATGCCAAACGGTATCAATTGATTTATTCTATTGTATAAAGTGTTGTTGTTTCGGTAGAAACATTTGTCGAAACCGTAGTCAGGGACCACATATTTCGGATGTTGGAGAGGGAACTCGAGTTCCTGTTGTGCCAAGTAATCCTTGGCATCGGTGCTGAACGAGGTGTGGGTGGCGCCTTCACCGAATCCGATATTCGAAATCAGGCTCACTTTAGGGAATATCGAGAGCTGGTTTTGTGCCGAAAGTGTCAGGTACCATTGCCAGTCCCAAGCGCTCACATGGTTAGCGTCGACAGCTTTCAGGCGGTATCTCCAATAGTGAACGTCCCAAGCGCAATAGCCGATATTCTTGATGATAGAGTCCTCATAATGCGAGCCGCGCCATGTCATGTTCAAGTCCATGTTTTTCCACGATCTGCGCCAGGTGCCCCAGCCGTTTGTCGACTTATATTTCGAGAAACAATAACTGTCTTTGATCTTGTATTTCTTGATGTAGTTGGCTCCGTCGACCATCCCGATACGGTCGTCGTCCTTGTATAGCTCAAGCATCTCCGCCATAAACGGGAAGAACGACTTCTGTGGGAGGCAGTCATCCTCAAGTATGATACCGACCTCCTCATTCTCGAACAGCCAGTCGATGGCAGTGCTCACACCAAGCGAGCAGCCGACGTTTTTGTCCAAGAAACGCGTCTTCACCTCACAGTCCCAGTCGACCTGCTTTAGCAGCTTATCTCTCAGATTGTCAACGACTTCCTTCTCTCCTTCGCGGTCTTCACGGGCACCGTCACAAGCCAGATACAACTTCTTCGGCTGAGCCTCACGAATCCTCTCAAACGTTCTCAAAGCCGTGTTTTCACGGGTAAAAAACACCAATAATATAGGAATATTATACATAACCTATCAACTTAAATTCTTAAAAACATCATCGATAAAAGCCCCAACAGTATGGCTATCACAATAATTACAATCGTTTATATCAATGTCTTCCAAATCATTCAAACTATTGAATTTCTCCACCGCCCTACCAATGTGATAATCTTCCACAAGTTTACCTATCAATCCCTTCGCCGGCACATATACCGGAGTCTTAAACTGCGCGCAATATCCGATGATTCCGCTACTTGCATTGACGATTCTGTATGGCAAGACAACCTTGTCAGCAGTGTAAACCAAACTCCCCATATAATCGTATGGCAGAAACTCTATCTTCGTTATTATTTGAATTTTATCTTTCAATAATTCCATTCTATTGAAAAACTGCTCTTTAATATCATTATCAATGCGACCTGCGAATACAATACAGTATTTCCGACACTCATCATCCGGCGTATTCTCAATCATATCAGTCACTTCCAGCGTTCCTTTGCGCTCCTCCAGATAGCCCAGATGCAAGATTATCTGTTTGTCTTCAGCAACATCCAACTCATCTCGCAAATCCTTAATTTCCTCAATTTTAAAAGGAATATACGGATCCGTCAAATATTTGAACTTGTTGGTCTTCCAAATCTCATTCAGCTTCAAAACAGAATCATTATCATTCAAAATAAACACATTTTCTATGCTTTTCTTGCGTGATAACAGTCTGTATTTCAATTTGTTAGATAATTTATTCAAAAACGAGGCCGTAGCCAGGTCATGCAGATAAATCGAGTAAATTATGCCCGAGACCTTGCTTTCCCCCACGGAATAAGGCAAAAACGGCATGAAATTCATCAAAGTGTTGAGGAAAATCTTGTCGGGCTTAACCTCCTTCACCACTTTTTTCAACTGCCTGTTCATCCGCCATGATTTCTTCAGTATCCCACCTTCTCCCTCTTCATTTTCAAGGTAAATGAAACTTATATTATCAGCTTTATCCCATTGAAAATCAACGCTTCGCTTTTCAAAATCTTTGCCGACGGCGAAAACAAACTTGTCTTTTGACTCAAGGGCACCCTGATACAGATGATGAAGGTACTCGATATGATGTCCTTCGGTCTTCAAGTCATATATCAAAATCTTCGCCATCTCAATGAATTATTTTCGCTTTAATTTTACTCATATATCCCAGCACCACACCGCGTTCGTCTTTGTTCATCAGGAGGTAAAGACTGCTTAACGAAAGCAGACCCGACAACACAAGATTCACGCAAAGCCGCAGCCAGCCTTCATCCATGAAGCGGTTAAGCAACACGAAACAGCCCACCATTATCGCGCAGAAAAGTACACTTTGAAGCATGACTTTCACCACAAATTCCATCACTCGGAAGCTAAAAGTCCTTTTTGCATAAAACAATGTTATCAGTATGTCGACTCCAGCTAAAACTATTGAAACATACATCGTTGTGTAGAAATTGTAACCCGATCTCAACATCAGATAAACCACTCCTAGCAACAAAATATAACTGAAACTTGTCATTATTGAATGCCCGGCCACCCTTCCTGTTGCCTGAATAGCCTGTATCACAAAGAAACTGAATGAGTTAAGCACACTGATAGCAAAGCCCAACTGCACAAATCGCGTCGTGAACTCCGGCGGCGTCTTAAGCCATACCTTCAAGATGAAGTCTGTCTCGAAAATCACCGGCACCGCTATCAGCAGCGACAACACAAAGGTTATTTTCGTCGCGGCATATATCAACTTGTATAGTCTCTCGTCATTACCAGCGGCCTGACTCTCCATCAGCTGCGGCACTATCGACTGCTTGAAGTTGGCCAAAAACCTGTCGACAGCGGTTTTTATCTGGTTTCCGATACCGTAAGCGGCATTGATTGCCACCCCGAAGAAGATGTTAATCATCATCACAAGACCCTGCCAGTAAACCATCGACGAGGCAATGGAAAACAGCAACAGCAGGGAGAACGAAAGCATCTTTAAAAACAGCTGTTTCTCGTAATACACATACGGTTTCGTGACTTCCCGATAAAGATTGTTTGCCATCAGCCACACCACCAGGTTATACAGCACCGTGACCACAAAAGTGAGAAATGCCAGAGTCCACAGCTTGTCAACCGGACTGACATACAAAAGGTACAGAATTCCCAACCTGCAGAAAGCCTCAGCGATATCAAGCACCGCAAGCTTTGAGAACTCTTCCTTCGCTCTCAGATACGCGAACGGCGGCACCGTGATGATTCCCAAAATCAGGTTGACCGAAGTGAATTGGAACACCCACTGCGCCACATTCATCCTCTCTTCCGGGATGTTTAGCCTGTGCAGGAAAAATATCGCAAAAACCTCCAAAAGTATCAACGTCACCGCGCTTATCGCGATATGTATCAGCATGGCGCTGCCGAAAATCTTCTTGGCACTCTCTCCACCCTCCTTGGCTTCCTCCACATTGTAGAATCGCTGCACCGCAGTGCCCATCGACATGTTCAAAAAGTTGAACATCGTCACCACGCCGCTGATGAGGTTGTTCAAGCCGTAATCGTCCACGCCGAGCTGCTGCAGCATCACCCGCGCCGTGATAAAACTGATAACCATCACGATAAACGTACGGATGTACAACGCGATGGTGTTAAAAGCTATCCTCGAATTACGGTCTTTAATCATTTTTTGTTGTAAACGTTAAACAAATCCCAATACACTTCTCTTAATTTCAGTGCCATTCCTTTATTTCCAAACAACTCATCATTAGTTTCCAAAGCATTGTTTACCAATGTGTTAGCCAGCTCTTTCGATTCCATCACTTTAATCATATTCTCCGCCATAGCCCCATGATCACCCACAGCCGAAAGCAGCACGCTCTCTCGTTTCTCGTTTAAAGTCGGAGTTCCAGCCGTTATCGTGGTCACCACAGGCAAACCGCATGCTATCGCTTCACGAATGGTACCGGATATGTAATCAATCTTCAACGGCAACAGCGCAAACTGAGCTTTTTTAATCTCCTTGATGACATCGTCATGAGTCTGCAATTTGCCAGTAATCACTACACTTTCCGTGATGCCTAGCTCCGCGATTCTCGCGTCAAGCTGACGTTTGAAATCCTCGTCGTAATCACCCACAACAAGTAATTTTATCTCAGGATACGCCTTCTTTGCTATCGCAAAAGCTTCAACCGCCAAATCCGCCGCCTTGTTGATATTCAACGAGAAATACACAAAATCATATTTCTTTTCACATCTCTCAAGATGCGGCTTCTCGCCCACTAACAGCTTGGTATCCAAGAAGATAGCATCAGGATTTATCTCTCGCCATACAAAATTTTTGTATTCTTTAATGGTCGAGCCAAGATACTTTGCGTGCGCCAATATCTTTCTTTCCAAACCAGCTCTGCAAGCATACGACTCATCCGAAATCGGATATTTTTTCTTAAACTCCGGATCCGACATCAAAGTCTGCAGACTGACAAGCAATGGTGTCTTTTCAACGTCGACATCCAAAGCAAACGCTGCATATTGCGGCGACTCAGCTCCGTACAGATGTATAACATCAGGCTTGATTTTTGCCAAAATTTCATTGATAATCTGCCTGTTTTTGTCATAATTCGAACTGACATATTTCCCAGTCAGCTTATTGAAAAATTTGCCTGCCGCAGTCAAGTCATCTTCCGACTTAAAGAAGTGAAAACATATCCCATCTTTCTGAAAATCAATAATTTTCTTATTGATATGCGAATGCAGCGAGATGACATGAACCTCAATGTCGTCAAAAGCCTTAAACTCCTCAATAGAATTAGTTATCCACATCCCGTAATCATCCAGATGACGCGGTTTATGCATGATTTTCCGCGACACCAAATCGATGATGTTCTTCGAATATGTCAGATTCGCCCTGATCTCAGGGTTGGAAACCTGACAAACCCATGCCACTTTTATCTTTTTGTCTGTCATTTTCTGATGGTTTCCAAATATTCATTCCAATCGCCGATGTCGGTCCACGATTTCTCGCTCACCGGGAAGCAACCGATTCGTCCGTTTTTGCTTCTAACTTTCTCTATCAAATCTGTAATATGATAGAATGTGTTCTCAGGAATATCGTTAATCAATTGAGGTTCAATGATATACACTCCGGTATTTATCATATAACTGATGTCAGGTTTCTCCGAAATGCCTCTCATCAGTCCGTTTTCACCAGTCTCAATGACACCGTATGGAATATGGAACGACTTGATAGCCGTCACCACAGTGATGTCGTTTTTGTTATTGACATGATAATCATACACATCGCGATAATCTTGGTCAACGATAATATCGCAGTTCGACACGAAAAACGGCTTGTCGATCTTGCCTTTCAAAAGCGACACGCTGCCAATCGTTCCGAGAGGTTTGTCTTCTTTCAAGAAAGTGATGTCGTATTTTTTATCAAGATGCTCAAAATAATATTCAATGATTTCGCTTTTGTAATTCACTGATATATAATACTTTGCACAGCCTACTTCTTTAAACTGATCGATTATGGTCTCCAAGATAGTCTTTTCATTTATCGGTATGAGCGGCTTTGGAATGATGTTTGTTATAGGCTTCAGTCTCGTGCCCAAACCTCCTGCCATTATGACTACCGGTACATCTATTTTGTCAAGACGAGCGTGCTTTCCATCGCTGAACATCTCTTTCCAGAAATAAACGTCGAGCAGATTGTTACCGTCACCCACCAAAGGCATGCATTCCGACCTCAATTCATACATCTTTTTCTTAATGATTTCAAGGCTATCCGAGATTTTCGCGTAAATCTTGTTCTTATCCAGAATCGACAAAACCGCAGTGTTCATATCGACGTTCTTGATAATCGCTCTCTGGATGTCGCCAATCGTCAAAATGCCGAGAAACTTATCGTTTTCGAAGACAAAAAGCATCTTCACCATCTCCACATCCATCTTTGTCAACGCCTGGATTACTGTGGTGTCGGCCGATATGACTCTATTTTTGATTTTGTCTAAAACATTCATAATCATTGTTTTAGTAATTAAACAACTCTTTATACAACCCTCTGTCGAGGTCTTTTTTATAGTCAATCATCATCGTTCGGAAAGATGAAAATTCAGGCTCAAAACCGAAGTCGCGCTTTGCTTTTTCCATCGAAAACAGGAACGAGCGCGGATTTCCGTTCGACTTATCCACCTTTATGAGATTCGATTTCTTGCCTTCGCAAAACACATCAGCAATGATGGCGGCCTGATCTTTCATCGACACGCCAACACCGGATGTCATATTGTATAAACCTTTAGCATTTTCTGACTTTATTGCAAGATAAAAAGCTCTGGCCACGTCTTTCACATAGGCAAAATCGCGTATAAAACGCTCATCACCTTCAAAAACAAGGATATCCTCGCCTGCCCTTGCTTTGTCCATGAATTTCTGAATCGCCGACTTCATCAAAACGCCGTTGACATGATAGAAACCGTGCGGCCCGGCGCCATAAACAGGAGGCAACCTAAAAATCGAGTTTGACATGCCATGCTGGGCGTTGTAATACAAAAGCATGTCGTTTGCGGCGTTTTTCGAAAACACGTACACCGCATGGTCGCCATTGTAACGATATGAGCGAGGCTCGTCTTCCGTCACCGGATGCTCGGCATTCCACGAGTTTATCACATCGGCGTAAGAGCATGTCGATATCACCTTTTTTATGTCGTTTTTCCTGCAATATTCAAGCACATTGATGGTACCTATGGTGTTTATCTCGAAATAATCGGCGGCATTTTCGTCGGTGTCAAGATTAACCGCTGTGTTGGCCGGAAGCAGCCCGCCAAGCAATATCACGCCTTCCACGCCATGTTTCGGCAAATTCTCAAAGTCGGAATTGTTACGCAAATCAAGGTTAACATATCGAACGCCAAGAGCGTCGTAATGCGACTTAAACTTGTTGTTTCTGCCCGTCACCACGACCTCACATCCCTGACTCAACAGATAATCAACAGTGTGTACGCCAATGAAACTCGATGCTCCGATTACAATTATCATTTTATAACTATTTGATTTTCAATAATTTTATTAAATTTTTCAATTTCTTTCTCTAGTTCATCCCTCGTGTCGGACACAAACACCGCATCGCCGTATCTGTCAAGACTGTTTTTTATTTTCTTGACTTTGTCGCCTTCTTTCAGACCAAAATAGTAAAAATGCAGCCCTTTTATCGTCTTCAGCTCGTCCAAATTGCCAATTTTCTCGATTTTTCCTTCCGGAAGATTAAAGAAAACCACGCCTGAACATCTGTTTTTGACTGGCTGTAAGTCCTTGTCTGACAATTTGTTACCTATCGAAATCTCGATTAGCAAATCATCGATGTTCAAACCTGTTGAGAGCGGTACCAGGGTCGAGGTTATGAAATCGCCACCGAATCGCGGACTTGTCTCTATTACAGTGATGCCTCTACTACCGATTTTCAACTCGGTATGTGAACCACAATTGTTGAAATTCAATGCCTTAGCGATTTTTTCAATAATCTCACGTATCTCGTCTTTCATCTCATCCGACAAACGAGCTGGCTGCATATGTCCGAGCTCCACGTTATATGGGAAATCAGTTGTTTTCTTCTCAGTGAACTGTATAACCTTCGACTTGCCGTCAAAATGAATGCTCTCAATACTATATTCCTGACCCTCAATGAATTCCTCAACTAAAACAGTGTCTAAATGCGAGAATTCAAGCGCTTCGTTGATGCATTCCTGCAGCTCTTGTTTGTCGCAGCACAGCTTCACGCCTCTCGAACCGGAGTTGTCACGTGGCTTCACTATGACAGGAAACACGAAATCGCTAACGTCGTCAATGGTTTTCGCAAGTTTTCCTTTGGCAAACGGCACGCCGCCAAGCATAAAACGTTGCTTCATCTGGTATTTGTCGGTCGACCATTGCGCCGTCTTCACAGAATAAAACGGCAGATGCAACGCCTCTGCAACTCTTGCCATCATCACCAGCGGTTTGTCCGTTGCTGTCGTTATCACTCCAGCAACGTCATACCTCTTCGCAACCTCCAGCGTTTTCTCGTAATCCTGACCGCCAACAACCTCAAAAACATCAACATCGTCTTTGCAAACAGCATCATCACAAGGGTCGATGCCAATGGTGTAAAGACCTTTCACTTTGCACCTAGCAATCAACGATTTCTGCAAGAAACCAAGACCGAATATCAATATCGATTTCTTATTCATTTAATGCTTTGTCAAGGGTTTCAACAATAAAATCAACGTCGTCATTTGTCAATGAGGCATACATCGGGAGAGTTATCTCATTATCTGTAACATATTCAGTGACAGGCAGTTCAGCCTTATAATCTTTATAGATGGAGAACCTATGGATGGCGGGATAATGCACGCTGGTCTGCACTCCGCCCTCATGAATCCTGTCGCGCACAGCGTCGCGTTTCTCTTTTGTGGAGTTGGTCAGGACCACTGGCATGATGTAGTTGCTGACGAACTCTGTGCAGTCGGCAAACGGGACCACCACGCCTTTCACATCGGCAAGCTTCTCCAAGTACCTCCTACGCACCGCGATACGGCGTTCCAGGTCGCCGGGCAGCTTCTTCATCTGCTCGATGGCTATCGAAGCGCGAATGTCGTCCAAACGGTAGTTGTAGCCGAGCTCCACGATGTCGTAAGTGGTGGCATGTCCGCCCGCTCTCTGATACGACATCGTCGTCATCCCGTGTGAGCGCAACAGCCTTGCTTTCTTGGCAAATTCCTCGTTGTTGGTGATGAGCATTCCACCCTCGCCAGTGCTGATGTTCTTGTTTGAGAAGAAACTGAAAGCAGCCACATCGCCAATTGTTCCCAGCTTCTTGCCTTTATACTCAGAAAGCGGTCCGTGGCATGCATCTTCTATCACTTTCAGGTTATTTTTCCTTGCGATAGCCATGATTTCGTCCATCTTTGCAGGAAAACCAGCCATGTGAACCACCACTATAGCTTTTGTGCGAGGGGTGATTTTCTTCTCGATTTCTTTTGGGTCGATATTCAAGTGCTCCGGACTCACGATATCGCAGAAAACCGGCGTCGCACCTACATATCTGATGCAGTTTACCGATGCCGCGAACGTAAGTGACGGGCACAACACCTCATCACCGGGACCGAGTCCGCACAGCATGCATGCGAGATGCAGAGCACCCGTACAGTTTGTCACCGTGACGGCATATTTCACATGAAACATGTCGATGAACATCTGCTCCAGTTCCTCGTTTTTCGGACCTGTTGAAATCCAGCCGGAGTTGATGGTGTCGAATGCCGCCTGTGCCTCTTTCTCGTCGAAATTCAGCTTAAACAAAGGTATTTTATAGCCCATATCGCTAGTTTTTTACATTTTCTGATCCAAATTTTTCCCTTTTTCCTCGTGCTCGAAGTTAGGGATGAACTTCTTTATCGCCTGCACGACCTCTTCTTTTGTGAAATCCGCTTTCGCGAAAATGTGCTCCATCTCTGCGAAGAAGCTGTCGATTTCATTCATCGGCCGTTTTGCCACTTCCTCAATCACGCCAAGGCTTTTGAAACGATTCATGTCGAGTTTCTCGCCCGGTACATAGAACTCCTCGTAAGCCTTCTCGCCTGTTGTGTCACTTTTGAAATACACTACCGGATATTTTAATTGAGAGTTGAGAGTTGAGAGTTGAGAGGCTTTAAGCTTTGCTTCTTCGTCGGTTTCACACAAATCAACCTTCATACCGTGTGCCTCAACAAACTTGTCGCAAATGCTTGAGAATGTGAGCATCTGCTCCTCCCCGAGCTTCGGAAAGAAAATCTCGCCGTTCTTGCCCAAAATGCAGGCTAACATGCATATCTGGCCGCTTTCCTCCGGCGACACAAAATAGCGTTTCACGTCGTTTGGAGCTGCCAACGGTTGTTTCTTGTCAACACGATTAATCCAGCCATCGGGCAAGGAGCCGTTAGAGAACGCCACATTGGCAAAGCGAGCTGTCGTCACCTTGAATTTGGTGGTGTACGCCATTATCATGTCTTCCATGATGCGCTTGCTAGCTCCCATGATATTTACTGGGTTTGCAGCCTTGTCGGTGCTCACGCAGAAGAAGTGCTTCGGTGGGTAAACAGCCAGCAAATCAAGGAGTTTCTTGGCTTTGATGTCGTTGTTTTCAATCAACGCCTGCACTGAATATTTATCTTTCTCGCTCCTTACGTGTTTGTGTGCCGAGAAATTGGCAACGATGTCGAAACCCTTCTCTTCACGGAAAATACGTTCAAAAATAGGGTCAGCGAAATTGAGGGTGTAGGCGCGGTATTCTTCCGGCACATACATCCCGTAAGTGGAGCGCAGATCGCGTGTCAACTCAGCCAAGCCGTTCTCATTCAAGTCGATGACTATCAGCTTCGAAGGCTTGAAAGGCAATACAGCCTTGATAAACGACGAGCCTATCGAGCCTGCGCCACCAATAACGCACACGCTTTTATCCTTTATCTCCGCAGAAAGTCGTTCCCTGTTGGCATTGATGTCTGCCAAAAACATGCTCTCCTTGCGGAAAGTGACATTGTCTGATATGAATTGTGATTTGTTAAACATCAAAAATCGTAATATTTTCTATCCAAACTTGTCCTGATGCCAAAACTGAAAATGAAATCGTTCTGAGTATCAAGACCTTCTGCTGCAAAATGACGATGTGTCACCTCTGCAAAAACATTCATGTTATAAGCAGGGTTAACAAGATATGACAAGATGACATCGTTCATCATTACCGTAGTCTTACGTCCTGTAAGCAGGAAATGCCCATCATACTGGTCATATCCATCAATCTGAATAGCTGTCGTATAGTCATTGTACACATTATGACCGTAATTTGTCCAAACGTTGTTCTCCACATCCCAGTCATCACCGTACTGACCATAGTTAAGTTTATACTGGAAATACCAGCGGTTACGGTTGTATTGCGCTCTTGCGACCATCTCCCAAAGGTTGCCGCCCCAAGGATGTGCCAACGGCTCGTTGTAATGGGCGTAGTTGTCTTCTCCAACAGCAATTTCATTGCCTTGTGGTGTATGAGAATACATGTAAGGTCTCACGATATTTCCTTCCAACTGCAAAAACAGGTTTTTCACACCAAAACAGTCATAACTTTTCACACCAAGTTGATACGATTGCTTATTTCCGGAATAACCTTTCATCGCTATGAATTTGTGGAATGTCATCTCATCGAGCACAAACTGACCATAGATGGTTGTGTGATTGCCGATGATATAGCTCATGTTGATGCCAAGCATTGCATTATCGGGCGATTTTCCAGCGTAATATTCTGCTGAACGCAAGAAGATTATCGGGTTAATGTATTGAAAATCAAAGCCTCTTTTCATGTCAATTGTGGCATACGTAGTATCGTTAACCATCACCTGCTGGTGGGTTTGTGCAGCAGCCATCACAGCATCGAAAAAGCCGACATTCCATCGTTTTGTGATAGCGAAATCCAAATAATGAAACACAGCCCATTTGCGAGCGTAAGTGTTGTCGGCCATGATAGTATGGCGGTCGGTCAACTGGGCATACAAGCATGTGTACTGTATTCTCCAGAAATCGGCTTTCAATTTGAGATAAGGATAATTTGCCGAATTGTCCGACAGCATCATCGAGCGGTAGCCATCGCCTATGAAGTTTTTGCCATAGCCCAAGGTGGCATCGAACCATTTAACCGGTCGGTAAGCCAAATAAGCCGAAGCATTGGTAAAATCTCTTCCGTTTTCCTTGAAACGATTAGCAAAACCCTGTCCGGGCACAACACCGATTGTTGCGCAATAGTTTTCAATATATTCAGGAAAAACCGCCTGGTTTTCTTTGATGTTGGTGTAAAAAGCGAACTGTTTTCCTATCGTTCCCTTAATCTCAGCGCCTCTGGTGTTCACCCAAGTGGTCCGATGACCATCCGAGCCCAACTCAAAATCGATGTATGGGTTAATAGCCACATAATAGTTGTCGTCTCTCAGTCTGATGAAGTCGTCGTTTAACAACGAATTCAAGATGTAGTTTGCGAACTTGCCTTTCTTGTTAATCTGTATGCGATACAGCTCGTTGATGCTGTCGAGGTTAAGTATCCCGTCAAACATCGAATAGCTCCAGCCGCGCATGGCGGTATGGAATAGATAATCCGAGCTGTAAGCAGCAGCCTGGACCTCCATCTCGTAGTCGTCGTTGAGAGGAATGAGGAGCTCCTGAGACTTCCCCAAAAAGCCGAGGAACAAAAGGAAAACGATTACTAAAAGCTTTTTCATATTTATTTCAATTTTATTCATTAAATATTGTCATTTCGAGCTTGTTTCCCGTCATTTCGACCGACCGTAGTGAGCGGAGAAATCTCATACAAATTTGCAGCTCCTCTGTTTGAATGAGATTTCTCCACTACGCTTCGCTTCGGTCGAAATGACGGGAGTGCTTTGCTTCGGTCGAAATGACAGGGTAAACAGCAATGAGTTAAAGAAACAGAAGAAAATGATTCCCAGTTGCACTTCGAAAATCGATTCGAAAAGCGCGTTGAAGCCAATCATCATTAAAAACGAGAAGTAGAGCATGTCGAACGTCTTCGTTTTTATCCAGAGCACCAGCGGAATCACGAAATAGGCAAGCAACAACAGCAATCCAATGATTCCGATGCTTATCACTGTCTCAAAAAACATGTTGTGCGCATTGATTTCATTGTCAATGGCGTATCTAATAAACTGATATTCAACAAGATATGTCGAAACAACCTCCGGATCAACGCCTCGTTTTTCAGCCTCTTTCATCATGTCTCTGCGCATTGACTCTTCAGGCTCATACCATTGATTATCAATGACTTTATCGATAATTTCAGCCATTTCCGGTGTAATCTTTTCAGTAATGTCGGCTTTATATCTATAGTAAGAAGCCATGGTTTCATCCGACCTGTCGCCAGTGCCCACACCAAACAGCCAATTGTCAGTCAAAACCGACTTATATCCCTTGAATTGCACCAGTCTATGGTCAGAATTATGTTCTGAAGTGATGTTTGTGATGGTTTTCGTTATTCTCGCCACGCTCTGCGGGAAAGCCACGATGGCACAAGCCAATCCGAGTATGAAAATTCCACCCATTATCCAGCCCATTTTCTTCTTTTTCATGATGAAAGTGAGCCAAATCCATTGCAAAACGAAGGTCAAAACCATCCAGATCAAACCGGCACGCGACCTTACCAAAATGATACAAACAACAAGGATTATATACGCTATAATGTTGATAGTCTTTATCTTACGACTTTCATTTTCAAATATTCCAAGGAAACAAAACATTAAGCCGAGGCTGGCATACATTGATAAATAGCTATGATGCACATAGTACCATTTCATCAGCTCCTGGTCGAAAAATCTTGCTGTTGTCTCGCCATTGAAAACCACGTCATAAACAGCATAAACCAGGTTCATCAGGAAAAACAAGATAGTGCCCAAAACCAGAGCGTTTCCTATAGCTTTCAGACGCTGTTTGGTCATATACGACATGTCGGAAAACAGGAAAATCATCGGGAAGATCAGGAAACCGAGTTTTTTACTTACCTGCATCCAGCCAAACGATTGATTATCAGTGTATATCATACCGACAAGATACATCAGCCAAGTCATTGCGAAGATGATATATGCCCATTTGAACTTCATCTGTTGCTCGTTGAGCTTAAATTTCTGGTCAAAAATGAGCTTTAAAACCGCACAAACCAGCAATGCCACCTCGCAATATTGCGCTGCAAGCCAGCTAAACGGTATAGCAAAAGCCAAAAGCATCATTATCAAAAGCTCTGCTTTCTGAAACGGCCGTAATCCTTCAAAAACTTTCTTCATTTTAACCTATTGATTATTATATAGTTACATTAGTAGGCAAATAAAAAAGCCTTATTTCTACCAATTAGCAAAAATAAGACTTTTTTTTAAATAAATATAAATAATGTGAAAATTTCCTAAACTTGTTGTCGGATACCCGAATTGAGAAGCCATCTCCAGTCTGACATCCAAATTCTTAAAAATTCGTTAAAATCGAGGAAATAAACATAGCTGAAATACAAGAAAATCGTTCCCAAAACGGCGATTTCCCATGGCGCGAGGCAGAACAGCAAAGTCACTCCGATTATTGAAATCAACGGATGCATTGCCACTTCAACTCCATAGTTGACAGTATTGCGGAAAGCATTGTCTTTCAATCCTTTAAGTATAAAATAAGCTATAATCCAAATCGGACATGTCACCACAGCTGCGGCGAGATAGAGCGGCATTCCTAGCAGCACCAGCAAGGTTTTTAGCAAAGTCTTGCCAAAAGAAGGATTATTGGCGATAGTTCTTGTTGAAATTTTTGCTTCTTTTCTACGTTTCGTCAACTCTCTTACCCGCTCAAACTCCAGCTTGGCTTTCTCAGGCTCTTTCTCTTTAAATTCAAGGATTTCCGAGATTAATTTTTGATTGTTTTCAAGACGTTTTTTAAGCGAACTTGGACGTTTTTTGGTCCTTAGCTTAACCAATTCCCAGATGGCGTCGTAATCTTCGTCTTCGTCAGGAATAAATGAGATAAGCTTCGACATTCTCTCTCTAAGGAGCGCTTTTAACTCATTGAGTATCACTGCCTCATTTTCTTCTTCACGGCCTTTCATAAATTCCGTCACGTTGATTGGCTCGCCGTAAGTTATGACTATTGTTGAACGATAACGGAAATAATCGCCATATTCCAAGCCTACCGGCACGATAAAAACCGGTTTTTCATTTCCATACTGACGATTTGCGTCAAGTGCGATGTGGAAAATGCCTTTACTTAAAGGTCTTAACGAATGTTTCGTGCGATGTGTTGCCTCGGGAAACAGATACAACGGCACTTCGTCATGCATCACGTCGATGGCTTGGTCCATGGTGTCGCCATTCTTGTCGCGCACCGCCCCGATGCCGTCACGAATCCTGAAAATCGGCAGGATACGCAACCAACGCAATATCTTGGCAGTCTTAGGATTTTGGAAGATATCGCCTCTTGCGATGAACACTTTTTTCTGACGCGATGTCGCAAGAATCACCATGGCATCCATCAATGTGTTGCAGTGGTTAGAGCCGAACACGCATGCGCCTTCCAGAATATTTTCCTTCCCGACTATCTGAAACCTCCGAAAGCCTCGGAAAGTATGATGATCCACGTATGGTCTTAATAACGAATACAGCCAATTGTCATCTTGTATCTTGCCCATTTTCTCTTTGTTTTGAAAGCACAAATTTACAAAAATTTAGTCAATTACAAATAATTTTGTAATTTTGCTCCCGTCAAAACAGCACTTAAGCTGCTAAACTATTAAGCTATTAAGCTATTAAACTATTAAACTAATATGAAAACTATCAAAATTTTAAATTACATCTTCGTTGCCGCCCTCGGCTTTTTCGCTGTGATGTTCGGCATTGACCGTTTCGGAAACAACAATGAATATCAGACTTCCAAGGTAACTCTTTACACTGAGGAGTATTGTCAGGATATCGTTGGTTTTAACGACATTATCCCATTGGAAATCAATATGGTAGATGGTAAAATTGCCAATATCAACATTCTTGACAACAAAGAAACTCCTCGTTTCCTCCAAAAAGTCACTGATGAAGAACTCGTTGAAAATTTCTATGGTCTGACTCCAGAAGAGGCTATAAATCTTGATATTGATGCCGTGAGTGGTGCCACATATAGCTCAAACGCCATCATCAAATCGGTGAAAACCCGTATGGAAATCTACGAAAAAGAGATGAGCCCAAGTCCTTGGACATGGCAGTTGTTCGGCATCATCGGATGTGCCGTAGTGCTCTGCATTCTTAGCATTTGCAGAAGAAAACTTGATTAAAAAGTATAATTAAACCCAATGTAAGCCTTCATGCCTTCACCATCAAGTTTGTTGAAGGCTTTGGCGAATTCTGCAGACACGACAAAGTTTTTGTTCATGATGAGTTTCAAGCCACATCCAGCTGAGGTGTGGAGACTCTCGTCTTTGCCGCTGTAAAACAGGTCGTATTCTTCTTCGGTCTCGAAGGTGAGATGGTCTTTCATGAGTTCCATTGCCGCTTTCTGTTCTTCAAGACGGAAGGTCTGAGTTACCATACCAGCGTCGAACATAGGGTTCAAAGCGACACACCAGTTCTGGTTGATAAACTTGAAATTAGCGATTCTCCAGCGCAGCTCCACATTCATCCAAGCCACTCCCTGACCGATAACGCTGTTTCTCTTGATGCCTCGTCCGGTAGTGGAGCCACCGTATGATTCGGTGTATATCTTCTTGTAAAACATCAGGTTAGTGTTCATCATCGCATAGTATGGGATGTCGCCTGCTATCACATTCTGAGCGCCCAAACGATAGCAGAATGTGAGTTTGTCGCTAACCACTGGAATATAATGATGGAACACTCCGGTAAATGTCATGTGTCCATAATTGTGATTGTCAACAAAATCTGGCGCCGCCATTAATGTAGCTTCAAAATATATGCCTCTTGTCGGGTCGTTTTCAAGGTCTTTCGAATCGTAGATAATGCCAGCCTTAAACTCCGTCACGTTGCCTTCCTCCTCATCGAAACGAATAAGGTTTGCAAATCTATATAATGAAAACAAAGTGTATTGATCATCATATTTTTTGAGGCTCAGACTTTTGTTATTGTAATGATAATAGGCAAATCCAAGTCCATAATACAGATTATTCACGTTTCCAATCTGTTGCTGCATACTGATAACCGCACGAAACTGGCGTCTGTCCATATCGTAAAAACCGCTTTCACTCATGCCTGGCTCGGTGACAATACCAGGTTCATAATCAGTAAATACCGTATTGTGATTTATCATCACAGCCACATCTTTGTAATATGGTGCAGCATAGCCGTTGAAGCCGTAAAACTCGAACTTCTTGTCGACAAAATAACCCAAATCCACAAAGAGTTTGCCTCTTGGGATAACATTATTCCAATAAGAATAAGTGCGGAATATGCTGGAACCTTTGGTATATGCCGAGACTTCAAAGTTTATCTTGAAATCATAGCCCGGATATTTCGAGCCATCGCCATAGTTGAAAATATCAACGCATGCACCATACTGGAATCCCAAATCGCTATTATATCCCACCACTGGCAGCGGTCCGAAGTTCCAGCCTTTCTTGATGATTTCACCATTCTCGTTGAGAGTCTTGCCGTTGTCCTGAGCTATCAAACTAAAGGACATCACCAAAACAATAATTGTAAAAAATAACTTTTTCATTTTTCATCATTTTTCGTCATTTCGAGCGAAACGGAGTGGAGTCGAGAAATCTCAGTCGAAATGACGGTTTGTATCTAAAAGTCGAATTTTTAATAATTTCATCACAAATAGACGATTTTCGTCACAAAACAGTATCTAAAAGTCCAAACTCCCAACTCTGTTATCTGTTATCTATTATCTGTTATCTTTACTCTCTACTCCTTCTAAAACAATTACAATCTCCCCCTTAACCTCTTTCTCTTTAAAATACCTTATCACCTCCTCCAGCGTTCCTCTCACGTTTTCCTCATGAATCTTCGTCAGCTCGCGAGCCACAGAGACCTTACGGTCAGGACCAGCAACCTCTGCGAGTTGTTCTAATGTTTTCACCAGTCGGAACGGCGACTCGTAAAGAATCGTAGTATATTCATTATCAACGATTTGCTTGATCTTTGTTTGGCGACCTTTCTTATGCGGCAGGAATCCTTCGAAAATGAAATGATCGGCTGCCAGACCTGAATTTACCAAGGCAGGGACAAAAGCTGTGGCACCAGGCAAACACTCCACTTCCACACCGCGTTTAATGCATTCACGCACAAGCATGAAGCCTGGGTCGGAGATAGCCGGAGTGCCGGCATCAGTGACCAAAGCCATGCGCTCGCCATTAGCAATACGCTCAGCAATACGCTCAACGACAACATGTTCGTTGTTCAGATGAAACGCCTGCATCGGCTTGCTTATCTCATAGTGTTTCAATAAGTTACCGCTTGTACGGGTGTCTTCGGCAAGAATCACATCCACCTCTTCGCGCAGCACACGCAACGCTCGCAGAGTGATGTCCTCAAGGTTACCAATTGGTGTTGGAACTAAAAATAATTTCATACGAATCTTCTCTCAACAAGGTCGTTAAGCATCTTATATGACTGACACTCAGTATCCCACTGAAGTTCAATTTGCAGTTCACTCATATAGACTCTCGCACCTGACAAAGTCGGGAAGTCGTTCAAGGCATCGATAGATTTGTTGTAACGGTCCACAGAACCATTGAACAAATCATTGATAATCATTACCTTATCATTGATACCCAATGCTAATCTGATATCGTCAACATGAGCGCGAGTAAACCTGGCTGCAAGACTGTTATCTTCAGGCTCTTTGACAACCGGTTCAACATGAAACGCCTCGTCGTCCTCGTCTTCCCAATCCTCATCATCTTCGTCTTCAGCAAGGATTTCGTTGTTTTCATTATCATCAACAGGCAATACATGTATTGCCTCTACAGCCTGTTCCTCCATCTCCTCCTCTTTATCCTCATTATCCTCTTTATCCACCTTATCCTTCTTATCCTCTTTATCCTCTATATCCTCGTCGCTATCATCAGCGAGCGCATCACCATCCACCCCTACAGCAGGTGTCTCAATTTCAAACTCCACGTCACGGTTGATTAACTCGCCACCTTCATTGATTTCTGTGCTTACCGGTTCTTGCTCTACAACTTCTTTTGCAACCTTATCTGATTGATAATCACAGAGTAACTCATAAAATTCGCGTGTGCGTTCCATCATGATGTCGAGGTCGAGACGGCTCATCTCACGGTCGTTGCGATACATGTAATCAACCTGGACCATCATGCGGCCGAGCAAACGCTTCATTTCCAGCACGATATTATTTTCTGAATTTTTTTGTGTTTCCATAACGAATATTTTAATATTTTTGTAGTCAACAAAATTATAAAAAAATTAAATACGTCGGATATGTTTCTCGAAAAAGATTCTCATAATAAGTCACAGGGATGGATTGAGGTGGTGTGTGGCTCAATGTTTTCAGGCAAAACCGAAGAGTTGATTCGTCGTCTTAACCGTGCCAGAATCGCCAAGTTAAGAGTCGAAATCTTCAAGCCGGGAATCGACACGAGATATTCTGAAGAAGACGTTGTTTCGCATAATTCAAACGCTCTGCATTCCATTCCGGTGGAAAACGCGCAGCAGATTCTCTTCTATTCTAACGAGTGCGATGTGATCGGCATTGACGAGGCACAGTTTTTCGGAAATGAGCTTATTGATGTATGTCAACAGCTTGCTAATCAAGGGATTAGAGTTATCATTGCGGGTCTCGACATGGACTTCATGGGCAAGCCTTTCGGTCCGATGCCACAGCTCATGGCGATAGCTGAAGACGTTACCAAGGTGCACGCCATCTGCATGCGCTGCGGAAGCTTGGCGCAGTTTTCGCACCGTACAATTGCAGGCGACAAACTCGTGGTTTTGGGCGAGACCGAAAGCTATGAGCCGCTTTGCCGCGAGTGCTACAACAAAGCCATGGCTGAAAAAGCCAAAGAACAGTAATAAAAAGAACACAGATTAAACGGATTTACACGGATATTATACCCCTAATCTCACGAATTCTCACGAATAAATAATTTTGCGGAAGAACAAATTCGTGTAAATTCGTGCGATTCGTGGTCGAAAAGAAATAATCATATTGCTATGAAAAGAATTGCATTTTTCATAATAGCATTAGCTATATCGTTGAGTGTCAACGCTCAAGACTACCAAAAACTTTGGAACGAATTTGATGATAATATCGAGAATCTGCTTCCAGAATCAGCAGGAATAATCCTTGACAAGATTGAAAAGAAGGCGCTGAAAGAGAAAAACGAGGTGCAAATCCTGAAGATGATGGCAGCAAGATGCGAGCTTTTCACTATGTCAGCTGAATTTCCAAGAGACACCATCCAAAACTATTGCGTAGCATATCTGCCCAAGCTTTCAAAAACATCGCAAGTGTTTGTAAATATTGAACTTGCAAAACACAACCGTAATTATGAAACGGTGTTGAAATACGTTGACGACGACTTTATAAAAACCGTCTCGATGAAAGATTATGCGGCTCTTTTTAAAGATTACACGGTTTTTGGTGAACACGAAGAAAGCGATTACGATCTCGACCTCGAGCCGACTCTCTACGATTATGTATTGAATAGTATTATCAAAAATTGTTATTCTTGCGAAGACAAAGACAAATTATATCAGGATTTACTTGATTTTGACATCGAAAACGGATATATCAAAGCATATTACAACAATAGAATCAACCATTTGTGTCAAACTATTCTTGACGAAGACGGTTTCAGGGAATTTGAAAAACTTGCCAATGAATGTCCTGATAATGAATTAGTTGCAAGGATAAGAGTTCATCAAATAATATATCTTTCAACGACTGATTGGGGACACAAACCTGATTATGTCTTGGCAAAACAATATTGTGAAGAAGTGATGGATCTGGTCGATGCAGAACATCAATATTATAAGTTTGTCGTAGAGTCGCTACAACTCATCGAACAAAAAACGATAAGAGTCAAGATGCAAAACGCCTATGTACCAAACACTTACATTCCAGTAGCCTTGACTTATCGGAACACAACAAATCCGTCATATAAAATATTTAAGGTGTCGGCAAAAGAGTTTGAGAGACTAATACGAATGTACGACAAAGAGTTCCTTAACGCATTGTTTGCCAATCAGATAGCTTTGGAAACCACCATTTCTTTGCCTGAGGAAACCGACTATAACGAGCATTCGACGCTCATCGCTCTGCCTCCATTGGAAAAAGGTTTCTATTACACGGTTTTCTCAACAACCGACAGATTCGACAACCTCGATGATATGGTTTTCATGGCATTTCAGGTGACCAATTTAAGCTATTTCTACTCGGAAAGCGAGGGTGTGGTAACAATGCACATCGTTGACCGTGAGACTGGATTGCCTAGAAAGGGAGTCACCGCAGATTTTGCAAGACAAATATATAATTATTCTGCAAGAGATAATATATTAGAAAATATCGGCTCAGCCGTCAGTGACAAAAAAGGACTTTGCGCCACCACGCTCGATTTGGACTACAACACTTATGTAAAATTATATCATGAAGGCGACACTATGCTTTCAGTTAAACCTGATAGATTTTATAGCGAAAAAAGTACTGAAAAACCTGTCATAAAAACGAATTTTTACACTGACCGTGCCATTTATCGTCCAGGTCAGACAGTGCAGTTTAAGGGTATTGTCTATCAGCAAACCGGCAACAAACAAGAACTACTTACAGATTTTGAGACAACGGTTAGTATGTATAGCAACTACCACCTTTTTGACAGTTTGAATCTTATTTCTGACGAATTTGGTTCTATTTCTGGAAGTTTTATCATTCCGAACGATGTATTAAATGGCAGGTTCTGTATCAGAAACGATTATGGCTCACTTAATTTCAGCGTTGAGGAGTACAAACGCCCAACTTTTGAAGTGACTTTCAACGCACCTGAACAAGAATATAAAATCGGTGACAGCGTGACAGTTACGGGCAAAGTTATGGCTCTTTCGGGCTTCGGTCTCGACAATGTGAAGTATTCATACACTGTTTCCCGACAGTATAAATTCCCATGGAGAAGACAGGGATGGGGTGTCGTGGCACAGAAATTAGACAAGACAATCGCTTCGGGAGAAGGTCAAACCGCCAACGACGGAAGTTTTACCATTGATTTTCAATTGCTTCCGAACGATGAAATAGAAAAATACGAGCGACCTTTTTATACATATTTAATAGAGGTGACGGCGACAAACGCGCAGGGCGAGTCGCAAGCTGGAACATCCACGGTGGTGGCTGCATACAATAAATACAGCATCAACTTAACAAAAAACGGTGAGTCGATTGACATTGCAGATTTGAAAAACCTCGATGTGACGGTTACTAACATTGTGGGCAAGCCGACAAATACAAATATCGAATATAAGATATTCAAATTCAACGATTTAGATAGATTTGAAAGATATCTTGAAGACTTCGACCGACAGATTTTAAGCGATGAGCAACTTGCGGAATATTTCCCGAATTTCGACTACTATGCAGACAAGCATCTCAGCAAAGACCTTGTATATCAAGGTGTTATAAACGTCGATGGCAAGGCCAAGCTTCTGCCTGAAGACCTGAAGTTAAACCCTGCGCAATATCTTATCGAACTGCAATCGGTTGACGACACGCTTTCAAGCATTTCGAAGGAATATCTGGTTTACAACCTGAAATCAAAGAAAATGCCAAGTAAATCGATGTATTGGGCGCACGTCGACAAGACAACGGCACACAAAGGAGAGACTGTCAATTTTTATGTAGGCTCGTCATTGGAAAACGCCTCAGCGATAATACTGGTGTCGTCAGGCGACAAGATACTGAAAATGAAGCGAGTCAAGTTGAATAACAACGTTTACAAGTTCTCCTATAAAATCAAGGACCTTGACCTGGGATATGTTCATTTTACAATGAGGATTGTGAAACACAACCGTGAAATGAGTGTCTCAAAAAGAGTTGAAATACCTTTCGACAACAGGAAGCTGGACATCACTTTGAACACCGAGCGTAACAAGATGCTGCCAGGTGAAACGGAGACATGGAGCGTGACGATTAAGGATTACAAAAACAAACCCGTCGTCGCCTCTCTGATGGCTGGAATGTACGACGCTTCACTTGACAAATTCACCGCTAAACGCTGGTACGCAAATAACAACTGGGATTTCAACAACATTCCTGTCAATTATTATAGAAGCGGATTAAAGGATGCCGACTATACTTTCATGACAAAAAGCGATAGAAGCAAAGAATCGTATCTCAGTTCATATTTCTATTGGGATTATTTAAAAAATAAAACCTATTCCGATAACACTTTACTGCCATATCTGGAAGGACGGGCAGGATCTGCAGCCATTCTTGATGCTCTATCTACCGCAGATTATGAGGTTGAAGAAATTGAAGAAGCTGTCTATTATAAAGCAGATAGCAATCAAAAGTCGTTGGTCCGTGCTTCCGAAACAGAAGAGAAACAAGATGTTCAGCCGGCAAAGATCCGTAAAGACTTCAACGAGACAGCATTCTTCTATCCTGATTTGCGCACCGACAAAAACGGTGATGTGAGCTTTTCTTTCACAATGCCTGACGCGCTAACTCGTTGGAAATTAAGGCTGTTGGCACACGATAAAGATTTGAAAGTCGGAAATTTTGAAAAAGAAATCGTTACGCAGCAGCCGCTGATGATTATGGCAGATATGCCTCGTTTCGTTTACGATGAAGACACGCTGTGGATTGCAGCAAATGTCATAAATTTGTCTGAAGAAACGCTTTCACCAACCGCCAAACTCGAGATTTTTGACGAGAACAATAATCCAATAGAATTGATTTTATCGGATAATAATATAAATATGGAGTCGGTTCCAGCCAGTCGCAGTCAGAGTGTGCGATGGAAAGTGGCGATGCAGAAAGACCTTAACCCGCTTATTTTCAGATTCTCAGCAATCACTGATGGTTTCAGCGACGCAGAGCAGCATCTGCTGCCGGTGTTGGGTACTGATGTCTTTTTGACACAGACTTATTCTCTGACTGTCGATGCCAACACATTGAAAGAATACGAATTCAACATCAGCAAAGAGGATGAGAGAAATCACGCCATCAAGTTGGATTTCAAAGCGAATCCGGTGTTTTATGTGATTCAGGCATTGCCATATATTGCTGAAGGAGACGAAAAATACGCGACGACAGCGTTCAACAGGTATTTTGTCAACATGATGGCAAAACAAATCATTGAAAGCAATCCGAATATTGAGGAAATGCTGGCA
Source organism: uncultured Bacteroidales bacterium (assembly GCA_905234275.1). Taxonomy (GTDB): domain Bacteria; phylum Bacteroidota; class Bacteroidia; order Bacteroidales; family F082; genus Limimorpha. The sequence goes on from CAJOHD010000003.1 coordinate 222,422, forward strand.
GGACACGAAGATGACACCTTGTCGGAGTTGCAGAAAAATGAAGAAGTGAAGGCTATATTATTAAAGGAGACACCTTGGGTATTGGATGCCCAAAACGAGGCTCAGCAACGCGCAAATGTGTCGAAATTGTTTGATACTGAAGCAATTGACAAAAACATAGCATCAGCATACGATATTTTAGCTCAGAAACAGACTGTCAACGGAGGCTGGTCGTGGATTGACGGAATGCCTGAAAGTGAATACATCACACAACATATTTTGTGCGGTTTAGGCCGTCTCGGCAACAACTCAGAGATGACAGAAAAAGCTTGCCATTTCCTTGAAAATGAAGTGATTACGAGATACAAGAAACTTGACACTCAGAAGAAAAAAGGCAATGCCATTTGTGATTACATGACAATGAAGGATTTGTTTGCGATGAGTGATTTCTCATACGAGACAAGCGAGCAGTTTAATGAAGCCAAGGCATTTTATATCAATAAGTTACATAACGATTGGAAGCGCTACAGCCAAGAAGAGCAGGCTTATATCGCTTTGATTCTCAACAGAAATGGCTATAGAGATAAAGCTTTGTTGATTATCAAATCGTTACGTGAGCGCGCTATTAAAAACGAACTCGGAATGTATTGGCGCAACCTTAATGTGGAAAACGAGGCAAGGATTTTGGAGGCATTCAACGAAATCGATCCTAAAACTGAGGAAACAGACGCCATGCGTCTTTGGATTTTGACCCAGAAACGAACCAATATGTGGGAGAATGAGCGTGCATCCGTGGAGGCTATCTTCGCCATCATGAATAGAGGAACTGATTGGAGTGTTGAAGAAGCCAAAGCCTCAATGATTGTTGATGATGACAGCGTGAAAGTTGTGGTCGATAACACATCAAATCACGTGGTTTGGGGCGGTTTGTACAGACAATATTTCGTGCCAATCGACAAGGTGCAGAAACATAATAATGCGATGAAGATCAGACGTGAGATTATCGTTCCTGAAAACGTCAAAGTTGGCGATAAAGTCACAGTGAAAATCACGTTTGAGAACAGTCAGGACATGGAGTTTGTGTATTTGAAAGACTTGCGCGGTGCCTGTTTCGAGCCGACGGAGCAGCTTTCGAGATATCATTGGGATGACGGATTGTGGTATTATCAAAGCACCACTGACGTTGCGATGGAATATTTCTTCGAGTATCTTCCAAAAGGGAAACACACGGTTTCGTATGAGTTGTACGTGACAAAAGACGGCAGTTTCAGCGCTGGATATTCGTACATCCAGTGCCAGTATGCTCCAGAGTTTGGTGCTTATTCGAATGGTGCAAGAATTAGTGTAAACCCTTAACCGTTGGAGTTCCTGGGACGAAATCTTTGAGGTAGAACGGCTCGAAATATGCTACATCAACAAAATCTTTATTATTGAGTTTTTGTTGTGCAATAGTATTCATATATTTAGCCGAGCAATAGAAGTCTTTGATCACGGTGATTTTCTCGTCGTTGGCAAAGAGATCCGCGCATTTGTCGGCACCGTCGCCAAAGAGATAGAGATGATGGTCTTTTTTAAGGTCTGAAAATGAGTTCTCGTCGATGATGACAGCCTCGGTATCCTTTATTTTATTGACGTTTTCGTCGAAGATGGCGGCGTAGACCTCCATGCGGCGGGCGTCGATGGCGGGAATCAGCAGGAGATTTCTCCGCTCGCTGCGCTCGGTTGAAATGACAACCTTGCCTCCATAAGCCATAGCTTCGAGTGTCTCCACTGCGATGAGAGGTTTGGAAACGGCGTAGCAGATGCCTTTGGCGGTGCTCACACCGATTCGGAGGCCGGTGTATGAACCTGGTCCCATACTGACGGCAACGGCATCAAGCTGATCGTAAGAAATACCAGCTTTTTTCATCACCGAGTCGATGAAAAGCGTAATCTTTTCTGAGTGATTCTGACCTTTAGGGTCTTCCTCGCAAGCCAAAACCTCGCCGTTATGCACGAGAGCCACCGAACAAGATGGCGTAGCAGTTTCCAAACAAAGAATCATTTCTTTAAAATTTTTGCAAAGATATAAAATCTCTCGCAGATATCGCAGAAAAACGCAGAATTATTCTCCCATACTTTTCTTCCACAATGATTTAGTTCGCTGACGCTCACCGATTTCGCAGAATCCTTAGTCTTTAGTCGTCAATTAGAGAGCCTCGGCGAACGCAGTGAGGCGCCAGCTTGATAATGACGACTAAAGACGAGACCCATAATATTTCATTTTTTTCTTTGATATTAATTTTTAAATATGTATTTTTGCAAGTTAATTGTGCATTTTGAGAAATGGAAGTCGTAAAAACAGATATAGAAGGTGTTTTAATTATTGAGCCGAAGGTGTTCGGCGATGAGCGTGGATATTTCTTTGAGTCATTCTCACAGAGAGAGTTAGAGAAGTTTGGAATCAACACTAACTTCGTGCAAGACAACGAATCGAAGTCGTGCTACGGCGTGCTGAGAGGTCTGCATTTTCAGATGCCTCCTTTCGCTCAGGCCAAGCTGGTGCGCTGCGTGAGAGGTCGCGTCCTCGACGTGGCTGTCGATATCCGCAAAGGCTCACCTACCTACGGCAAACATGTGGCTTGCGAGCTTTCAGAAGATAATCACAGGATGTTTTACATTCCACGCGGATTTGCCCATGGATTCTCGGTTTTGAGCGAGACGGCAATCTTCCAGTACAAATGCGACAACTATTACGCTCCGCAAAGCGAAGGAGCACTTCAGTGGGATGATAAAGATTTGAATATCAACTGGTTAATACCAGAAAAGCACGTCATCTTGTCGGAAAAAGACAAGCATCATCCTGGGTTTAAAGGATTTGAATCACCGTTTAATTTTTGAAAGTAAAAGATGAATATATTAGTCACAGGTGCCAACGGTCAGCTCGGCAACGAGATGCGGGTAGTTTCCAAAGGAAGCTCCGACCGCTACATCTTCACCGATGTGGAGGAGCTCGACATCACCAACCGTGATGCTGTGGCGAATTTCGTCAAAGAAAATGATATAAAAGTCATTGTCAACTGTGCAGGATACACCAATGTGGAGAAGGCTGAAGACGAAGAAAAATTGGCAGAAATCATTAACGCTCAAGCAGTTGAATATCTTGCATTGGCATGCAGAGAGAACCAAGCCACCCTCATCCACATCTCGACAGATTATGTTTTTGGAGGCAACGAGGGTAACACTCCACGAAAGGAGAATGAGCCTGTGAACCCTACGGGGGCCTATGGAAGAACCAAGCTCCATGGCGAACAAGCCATTGAAAAAGTCGGATGCAAACATATAATAATCAGAACTGCATGGCTTTACAGCGAGTTTGGAAACAATTTCGTGAAGACAATGCGCAGGCTGACTGCCGAAAGAGATAATTTGAAAGTCGTTTTCGACCAAGTAGGAACCCCTACTTATGCATTGGATTTGGCAGAAATAATTAAAAGATTTATTGAGGAAATAAAAACTCCTAACTCCTCACTCCCAACTTCTAACTGCATTTATAACTTTAGCAATGAAGGAGTTATAAGTTGGTACGACTTCGCGAAGGAAATCTGTGAGCTGAGTGGCAACAAGTGCGATATACAACCATGCCACAGCGACGAGTTCCCGAGCAAAGTCAAGCGCCCGAGCTACTCCGTTTTGGACAAGACAAAAATTAAAAATTCGTTAAATATCACGATTCCGCATTGGAAGGAGTCATTAAAAAAATGTATCAGTAAACTATGAAGAACATCATCATCACCGGCGGCGCAGGATTCATCGGAAGCCATGTAGTCAGACTTTTCGTGAACAAATATCCTGATTATCATATCATTAACGTCGACAAACTGACATACGCAGGCAATCTTGCGAACTTGAAAGACATCGAAAACAAGCCGAATTACACTTTCGTCAAGGCCGACATCTGCGACTTCGAGACGATAATGGGAATCTTCAAGAAATACAACGTCGACGGAGTGATTCACCTCGCAGCGGAGAGCCATGTCGACCGCTCAATCAAAGACCCGTTCACCTTTGCGCAGACCAACGTGATGGGCACACTCAGCATGCTTCAGGCAGCCAAGCTGACATGGGAAAACCTGCCTGAGAAATGGGAAGGCAAGCGTTTTTACCACATCTCAACCGATGAGGTGTACGGCGCATTGGAGATGACCAACCCTGAAGGCATTAAGCCTCCGTTCACAACGAAAGCATCGTCAGGCAAGCACCATCTGGCATACGGAAGCAAGTTCTTCACAGAAGATTTGAAATACATGCCGCATTCACCATATTCGGCATCAAAGGCATCGAGCGACCACTTCGTGAGAGCGTTCCACGACACCTACGGCATGCCGACCATCGTGACAAACTGCTCGAACAACTACGGTCCGTACCAGTTCCCGGAGAAGCTTATCCCGTTGTTTATCAACAATATACGTCACCGCAAACCATTGCCAGTTTACGGCAAGGGCGAGAATGTACGCGACTGGTTGTATGTAGAGGACCACGCGCGTGCCATCGACCTCATTTTCCATAAGGGAACGATAGCCGAGACATATAACATCGGCGGCTTCAACGAGTGGAAAAACATAGATATCATCAAGGTTGTCATCAATACCGTCGACAGACTTCTCGGCAGAAAAGAAGGCGAAGACATGAACCTCATCACCTACGTGACAGACCGCGCGGGACACGACATGAGATACGCCATCGACTCAACGAAACTGCAGAGAGAACTCGGCTGGGAGCCGAGTCTGCAATTCGAAGAAGGCATTGAAAAGACAGTGAAATGGTATCTCGAAAATCAAGCTTGGATGGATAATATCACGTCCGGTGAATATGAGAAATATTACGAAGAAATGTATAAAAACAGATAAAAACAAATGCGCGTCATATGGATAAAGTAACATTATTACCATACGAAAGTATTTACGAGAACTTCATCGATAAGAAATATCTTAAAGATGGTCACGATGAATACTTTTTCAGAAATCAGCAGGTCAAGAAGCCGGAAAACGGCTGGCGTCATCTGCGTTCCGACGAGATCGAGCGTCTTGTGAAGAACAACAACACTGCCACCAGTTGGGATACCATTCTTGTCACTGATGATTTCGACACCAATTTGGTGAAAAACAATCGTTTTTACGGTATGGTGCGTATCGGAGCCATCAAAAGAGTCGTGCTTCAGTATCACGATTTGAAGATGGCGTGCGGTATTACCGGTAGCACTATTATCTCTTGCGACATCGGCGATTACGTGGCTATTCACGGCGTGCGTTATATGGCTAACTACATCGTCGGTGACAGATGTATTCTCTTTAACATCCACGAAGTTTCTTGTACCGACCACTCTAAGTTCGGAAACGGTATCATCAAAGACGGTGAGCCGGAAGACGTCCGTGTGTGGCTCGAGCTCATGAACGAGGCAGGCGGCCGCAAGATCCTTCCTTTCGACGGAATGATCACTGCCGACGCATATCTTTGGGCAAAATACACTGATATTCAGAAACTTCAGGACAGACTGTTTGAAATTACCAACAAAGAACACGACAGCAGCAGAGGTTACTATGGAACCATAGGAGAAGGCTGTGTCATCAAGAATTCTTGGATTATCAAGGATGCGAAGATTGGATCTTGCTGTTATATCAAAGGTGCAAGTAAGCTGAAAAACATCACCATCAACTCATCGGAGGAAGAGCCGACACAGATTGGCGAGGGTGTGATTTTGGTCAACGGCATCGTGGGGTTCGGTTGCCATATCTTTTATTCTGTGGTGGCGACACGTTTCGTCATCGGCGACAACTGCAACCTGAAATACGGCGCTCGTGTCATCTACTCTATCTTGGGCGACAACTCGACCATCTCATGCTGCGAAGTGTTGAATAACCTTATCTTCCCGGCACATGAGCAGCATCATAACAACTCGTTCTTGATTGCAGCTTGTGTGATGGGACAGAGCAATATGGCAGCAGGCGCCACCTTAGGTTCCAACCACAACAGCCGCGCCACCGATGGTGAAATCGTAGCAAAACGTGGTTTCTGGCCAGGTCTCTGCTCCAGTGTCAAGCACTCGTCACAGTTCGCATCGTTCACTCTGCTTTCAAAGGCTGATTATCCGAACGAGATGAACATCAAGTTGCCTTTTGCCTTGGTAAACAACAACGTGGCAAAAGACCAGCTCGAAGTGATGCCGGCATACTGGTGGATGTATAACATGTACGCCATTGCACGTAACACCTCGAAATATATGAAACGCGACAAACGTCTGCGTAAGATTCAAAACATTGAGTTTGAGACATTTGCGCCAGACACAATGGAAGAAGTCATCGCAGGACGCAAGCTTCTCGAGGTGTGGACAGCCAAGGCTTATCTGCGCTCGAAAGGCGAGGATCCTGAACGTGAATACTACGAGTTGCGCGAACTCGGAAATAAACTCCTAAACGGAGACAAAGCTGTGGTGAAAGGTCTCGAAGTATTAGGCGAAGAGATGGAGAAATCACATCGTAAAGTAGTGATTCTCAAGCCTTACGAGGCATATCACGCCTACGAAGACATGATTATCTACTACTCGGTGAAGAACCTTATCTATCACATGGAGATTCATCCGAAGGAGACTTTCGAACAGATGTGCAAGCGTCTTACCAACGTGCGTCAGCGTGAATGGATCAACTTAGGTGGTCAGCTTGTGACTGGCGACGACCTCGAGAAACTCATCGACGATATCTGCGACGGCACTCTCAACAGCTGGGACGACATCCATAAACGCTATAACGATTTGTGGGAAAAGTATCAGACAGACAAGCTGTTACACAGCTATCAGGCTTTGAGATTCATCTACAACAAATGTCCTTCTTTGACCAAAGAAATCTTCTCAGATGCCCTCGACAAAGGCGAAAAAGTGCTTCATTACGTCTGCGATCAGGTCTATGAGTCAAGAAAGAAAGACTATGAAAACGTCATACGTAACTCAACCTTCCGCAACGCGGCAGAACGTGATGCAGTGAATGGAAAACTTGAAGACAACAGCTTCGTCAAACAAATCAAAAAAGAGACGGATCAAGCGTTGCAGTATATCAAAGATGCAAGAGAATTAATTAAGTAAAAACCTAAAAAATTATAGTTATGAGAGTTATAATTGAACCTAATTACGACAAGATGTCACAGTGGGCAGCGAATCATATTGTCCGCAGAATCAATGAGTTCAAGCCAACAGCGAAGAAGCCTTTCATCCTCGGATTGCCGACAGGCTCAACACCTATTGGGACATACAAAGCCCTTATCAAGGCATACAAAGCCGGCAAGGTTTCGTTCAAGAATGTGGTGACATTCAACATGGATGAATATGTCAGAATACCTGAGGATCATCCTGAGAGCTACCATTCATTCATGTGGAATAACTTCTTCAAACATATTGACATCAAGAAAGAAAACGTGAACATCCTCAATGGAAACGCCAAAGATCTTGAGAAAGAATGTGCAGACTACGAAGCCAAGATCAAGAAATACGGCGGCATCCATCTGTTCATGGGCGGCATCGGTCCTGATGGTCATATCGCTTTCAACGAGCCAGGTTCATCACTGACTTCACGCACAAGAGTGAAATCGTTGACAACCGACACTATCATTGCCAACTCACGTTTCTTTGAAAACGACATCAACAAGGTGCCGAAGACCGCTTTGACAGTCGGCGTTGGCACAGTGATGGATTCTGACGAGGTGATGATTCTCGCCAACGGTCACAACAAGGCACGCGCTTTGGCAGCAGCTATTGAAGGCGGCGTTTGCCACCTCTGCACTGTGAGCGCATTGCAGATGCATCCGAAAGGCATCATCGTGTGCGACGACGCAGCGACAGACGAGCTGAAAGTCGGCACGGTGAACTATTTCAAAGACATTGAAAAAGCTAACTTATAATGTTTTTTAAACACGAATCGAGTTATATAGACGATGGTGCCGTCGTTGGCGACGGCACCAAAATCTGGCATTTCTGTCATATCCAGAAGGGCGCGGTGATAGGTAAGAACTGCTCGCTGGGACAGAATGTCAACATAGGAAACAATGTAAAGATTGGAAACGGCGTCAGGATTCAGAACAACGTGTCGGTGTACGAGGGCGTGGAGATTGAAGACAACGTGTTTTGCGGTCCGAGCTGCGTATTTACTAACGTCGTGACACCACGGGCGCACTTTCCGGTGCACGGCGTTTATGCGAAGACACTAATAAAAGAAGGTGCGTCACTCGGTGCCAACTGCACTGTCGTTTGCGGCCACACCGTTGGAAAGAGCGCGATGATAGCGGCTGGTGCTGTCGTCACAAAAGACGTGAAAGACTACGCCTTGATGGCAGGAGTGCCGGCAAAGCAGATAGGCTGGGTATGTGAGTGCGGAAAGAAACTGAATAAAGATTTGAAATGTGAGTGCGGGAGGGAATATAAATTTGACAATAATGATTTAAGCAAAATATGAAGAATTTTTCGATTATGGGTGTTGGAGGGTATATTGCCCCGAGACATTTGAAAGCTATTAAAGATACAGGAAACAACCTTGTTTCGGCATTGGACCTAAGTGATTCGGTGGGTATTTTAGACAGTTATTTCCCAAATGTCGCGTTTTTTACGGAATATGAGCTTTTTGACCGTCATAACACACGTTTGATTGAGAGCGGTAACAAAATCGACTTCGTCAGTGTTTGTACACCAAACTATCTGCATGACGCTCATACCCGTTACGGATTGCGTATGGGAGCTGATGTAATCTGCGAGAAACCTATGGTTTTGAACCCATGGAACATCGATGCTCTTGAGAAGGTTGAACACGACACCGGCCATAAAGCATATACCATACTTCAGTTGCGTCTCCACGATTCGATTGCCGCACTGAAAAAGAAAATCGACGAAGGTCCGAAAGACAAGATTTACGATATCGATTTGACATATATAACAGCGAGAGGCGACTGGTATTACACATCTTGGAAAGGCAATATCAACAAGAGCGGTGGTATAGCAACCAACATCGGAATACATTTCTATGATATGCTTTTGTGGATTTTCGGTCCGGTGACCAAAAACGTGGTGCACATCTCGACACACGACCGCGTGGCAGGTTATCTCGAGATGAAACGAGCCAGAGTACGCTATTTCCTGAGTATCAACGCAGAAACACTTCCTCCGAATGCTGTGCAGGGTGAAAAAAGAACGTATCGCACCCTCATGATTGACGGCTCTGAATTTGAGTTCAGCGTCGGATTCAACGAATTGCATACCAAGAGTTACGAAAAGATACTTGCAGGCGAAGGCTTCCGCATCTCGGAGGCAAGAAACTGCATCGATATAGTTTATCAGATTAGAAACGCAACGCCGATTGGATTGGTTGGAGACTACCATCCGCTGGCGAAATTGCCGTTGGCGAAACATCCTTTTGGATGGAGATAACAGAGAACAGAGAATAGAGATGAAGATATTAGTTACCGGAGGTACCGGGTTTATTGGTTCGCACACCACAGTGGAACTGCAGCAACAAGGCTACGATGTAATTATTGTGGATGCTTTGTTTAACTCGAGGATTGAGGCTCTTGACGCGATTGCTTCTATCACTGGAAAACGTCCAGAGTTCGAGCAGTTTGACCTTGCTGACAGAGAGAAAGTCGACGATTTTTTCCGTCGTCATCAGGACATAAAAGGCGTTATTCATTTTGCGGCACACAAGGCAGTGGGCGAGTCGGTGGAGCAGCCATTGAAATACTATCGCAACAACCTCGATTCGTTGATGAACATACTCGAATCGATGAACAAATACGGTGTGGAGAACCTTGTTTTCTCGTCGTCATGCACCGTTTACGGCGAACCAGACCCGGAAAACCTGCCTATCTCGGAAAAAGCTCCTATCAAGAAGGCTGAGTGCCCTTACGGCAACACAAAACAGATTGCCGAAGAGATCATGCAGGATTGCATCACAGCATATAAAGGATTGAACGCCATCGCATTACGTTATTTCAACCCTGTCGGGGCACACGAGAGCGCGAAACTCGGCGAGCTGCCGTTCGGAGTGCCGGCAAACCTTATGCCATACGTCACGCAGACAGCTTACGGCATTCGTCCATTCCTGAGAGTTTTCGGCAACGACTACGACACCCCTGACGGAACTCCAATCCGCGACTACATCCATATCATGGATTTGGCAAAGGCACACGTCAAAGCTATTGAGCGCATGATTCAAGGCAAGATGAAGGCTCCATTTGAAGTTTTCAACGTGGGAACAGGCACCGGTTATTCGGTTTTGGACATCATCAAATCGTTCGAAAGAAGTAATAATATCAAGTTAAAATACGAAATCGTGGGCAGAAGAGCCGGCGACATCGTGAAGATCTGGGCTGACCCTACATATACTAATAAGGAGTTGGGCTGGAAAGCCGAGCGTAGCCTCGACGACATGACACGCAGCGCCTGGGAATGGGAAAAAGCATATCGCGAAGGCAAGACTTGTTTTAAAGTAAATGAATAAAAATAAAACTAAAAATATGAATAATAATCACCTTATTATAATGGCAGGCGGTGTCGGCTCACGTTTCTGGCCGATGTCGATACCGGAAAAGCCGAAACAGTTCATTGATGTGATGGGCATCGGAAAGACTATGATTCAGCTCACCGTTGAGCGTTTTGCAGGCATCATCGCCCCTGACCATGTTTGGATTGTGACATCGAAGAAATATAAGGACATCGTGATGGAGCAGTTGCCGGAAGTCCCTGAGACACAGATACTTATGGAGCCCATCATGCGCAACACAGCACCTTGCATCGAGTATGTTAGCCGCAAGATTTACGCCAAATATCCTGACGCGAACCTCGTGTTCTCACCTGCCGACCATCTCGTGCTCGACGTGCCGCATTTCCAGGAGGTGATTAAGGATTCGCTTGAATATACTAAGAATAACGACGTCATCGTGACGCTCGGCATGATGCCGACAAGACCTGAGACAGGCTACGGATATATCAAATCTTTGGACGCCAACTCGAAGGAAAAAATCCAGAAAGTGGAGGCTTTCAAGGAGAAACCTAACCTCGAGACAGCCAAGAAATACTTAGCTGACGGCGGTTATTACTGGAATGCCGGCATCTTCATCTGGAACGTGAAGATGGTGGTCAACACCATCGCAAAACTCGTGCCGGATCTGGCTGCAGTCTTTGACAAAATCGAGCCGCATTTCTATCAAAAAGATGAGCAAAAAGTCATCGACGAGCTTTTCCCGACATGCCCGAACATCAGCATCGACTATGCTGTGATGGAGAAATCGAAAGATGTGTTCGTCTATCCGGCAAGCTTCGGCTGGAGCGACATCGGCACCTGGGGCAGTCTCTACACCCACATCCCTTACGATGCAAACAAAAACGCGCTCATCGGTGAAAACATCCAGATGGTCGACAGCAAAGACTGCATCGTACGCTCATACGGAAGAAAGAAAGTGATAGTGCAAGGTCTTGATAATTATATAGTTGTGGACGACAACAACTGTCTCCTCATCTGCAAAATGCAAGACGAACAACTCATTAAAGAATGGCAAAAATAGTTAGTTGGACTAAAATCATATAATTATGAAAAAGCTTTTTATGAATATCGCAAGATTGTTTTTCGGAAGACGAAATTCAGGCTCATTATCAAGAGGTTACGTTCTTGCTTTTGACATTTTTATCGTATTATGCTCAATAGCATTTGTGCCTTTGGTTGGTTATTATCCCGACTACAACAAATCGAACGTTATGTTGTTCTTCATGCAATCAACCTCACTTTTGCTGTTTTTCATCATAGGTTTTTTAGTGACAGGTTCATATAAAGGACTTATCAGATACACAGGTTTTAGAGACATTGAGCGTATTTCAAGGACGACAATCGGAGTGTTTGTTGCATTATGTCTTTGCAAGTATTTTATAAACAATATTGAAGGATTACGGGTTTTAAACATGTTTTTCCTCAATTATCTCTCGATCTTGCTGACATGTGTCGTCATTTTGGTTTTCTTAATATTCGGCCGATTGATTATCCGTCGTATCTATAACGAATATCTGCGTCCTCAGCCAATTAAGAAAAATGTTGTGATTTACGGTGCCGGTGATGCCGGTCCTATCACGCAAAACGCTCTGTATCAGGACACTTCGACACAGTATAATGTTATTTCTTTTGTTGATGACTCAAAAGACAAGATCGGAAAATCAGTCAACGGAGTGAAAATCCGTAAGCCTGAAGCCGTATTTAACAAAGAGTTTATCAAAAAGTATGAAATAGATATGATTATCTTGGCAATGCCAAGTTTGAAGATTGATAGGCGTAACGAGATTGTTAACAGGCTGCTCGACCTCGGTGTCACGGTGAAATCGGTGCCGCATGTCGAGAATTTCATTGATGGCGATAGTTTGAATTTCAATCAGATTGAGGAGATTAAGATTGAAGATTTGCTCGAGAGAGATCCTATCGTTTTGGGCAAAGAGAATGTGAAACACGAGCTTGAAGGCAAGGTCGTCATGGTGACAGGTGCAGCAGGTTCAATCGGTAGCGAGATCTGCCGTCAGGTGTTGCATCACAACCCTAAGTGCCTGATAATGTTCGACCAAGCTGAGTCGCCGATGTATGACTTGCAGTTTGAGTTGAACAACGAAGAGCCATATAAACACATCGCAGTGCCGAAGGAGTTCGTCGTTGGTAACGTGAAGGATATCAACAAGTTGACGGAGGTATTTGAGAAATATCAGCCTCAGATTATCTATCATGCCGCGGCTTACAAGCACGTCCCGTTGATGGAAAGCTTCCCATACGAAGCTGTATTCGTCAACGTGTTAGGAACTAAACTTGTGGCGGATTTGGCAATAAAATATGGCGTTGAGAAGTTTGTGATGATCTCAACCGACAAGGCGGTTAACCCGACTAACGTGATGGGTGCAACCAAACGTATCGCCGAGATTTACACTCAGAGCCGTCACAGCAACACCAAGTTCGTGACCACACGTTTCGGTAACGTTTTAGGTTCAAACGGCTCGGTTATCCCGTTGTTTAAGAAGCAGTTAGCACACGGCGGACCTTTGACAGTCACTGACAGAAACATCATCCGTTTCTTCATGACCATTCCAGAGGCATGCAGCTTGGTTTTGGAAGCTGGCGCCATTGGTGATGACGACGATATCTTCGTGTTCGACATGGGCAAGCCTGTCAAGATTTACGACTTGGCAAGCAAGATGATCAAATTGTCGCATATGCCTGATGTTCAGATAGAAATCACTGGTTTGAGACCTGGTGAGAAGCTCTATGAGGAGCTCCTTGCAACCAAGGAAAACACCATCCCGACCGAGCATCCGAAAATAATGCGCGCAAAGGTTCGTGAATACACTCAGGAAGAAGTCGACAAGGAAATTGCCAAGCTGTTGGAGATACTCCCAACATGTCAGGACTTTGACATTGTGAGACAGATGAAGGTGATAGTACCGGAGTTTAAGTCTAATAATTCAATCTATCAAATATTAGACAAACAAATGGGGGGGGGTATAAGTCGCTGAGTATCAGCTGATTTAGAGCCACGTGTCGGACTCGAACCAACGACCTACGCATTACGAATGCGTTGCTCTACCAACTGAGCTAAAGTGGCGTATTTGAGACGGCAAAAATACAAATTTTTTGAATATAACGCATGCATTGGAAGATTTTTTCTGTGGTTTTGGCGTCGATAGTGAAGACGTTTTTCGCGCCTACTGTAGGTTTCGCGGCAGGATTGTCGTTTGGCACTACATTTGCCGCCACCGCCATAGGAGCGATACTCGGTTTCGTGTTTTTCTACTTTCTGTTTGACAAGATTTCAAATTTCTATTACAAAAACAGGAAAAAAGAGATAACTGCCAAAAAGATCAAGCGGGCGAGAAAGATAGTGACGATGAGGCATAAATACCCGGTTTGGCTGTTCGTGCCGCTGCTTCCAATAATGTCGATACCCGTTATGGCGGTTGTCGTCAGACGATTTTTCCATCACAACAAACCAGTGTTCGCATTATCGATTTTTACTGTGATAATGTTCGCACTGGTTGGATGTCTTGTTTTTTCGCCGATACAATATTTATAATTGGCAGAGGGCGGCGGCGCCAAGGATCGCCACCTCGTTGTCTTTCAATTCTGAAACGCGGATTTCAACTGTTCCCTGATAGATATTCAGCAGATGCTCGTCGAATGACTTGCGCAGAGGCTTCATCAGCACCTCGCCGGCGTGGACAGGACCTCCCATGAGGAAGATAGCCTGCGGAGCGGAGAAGGTCACTGCATTTGCCATCGCGATACCGAGCAGATAACCAACATTTTCGAAGGTCTGGATGCCGATTGGATCACCGGCATTGGCAGCGTCACCGACCATTTTTGAAGTGAGATTTTCAGGTGCCACCTGTTTCAAAACGCCATTATACAAAGGATTCTGCTCCATCAGCTCGAGAGCTGTGCGACGGATGCCACCTGCCGAGGTGTAAGTCTCCAAGCAGCCTTTACGTCCGCAGCCGCACTGACGACCGTTGATGATGATAATCGAGTGACCGAGTTCACCGGCGGTACTTGTCGAGCCGAGGATAAGCTTCCTGTCGATGATGATGCCGCTTCCGACACCTGTTCCGAGGGTGAAAGTGATGAAATGGTCGAGGTTTTTGGCACCACCGTAGATCATCTCGCCGTATGCTGCAGCGTTAGCATCGTTCGACACAACTACTTTAGTATCAATATGTTGCTTCATCATCTCGGCAAGCTTCACCTGACCTTTGAAGTTGAGGTTCGGCGCCTTGTCGATGCTTCCGGTATATGTATTTCCATTCGGGGCGCCGATGCCGATGCCATCGATTTCAGTGATATGATTGCGCTCAAGCAAAATCTTGATCTTATCAGCCATGTCTTTCACATAAAGCGCTGCATCATAATATTCGTTGGTATGCAGGTTTTCCTTGTCGATGATTTTGCCGTCAGCACGGACGATTCCGATGTCGGTATTTGTGCCTCCGATATCGATTCCGATAGAATGATTTAATTTCATATTGGTTAATTTTTATTTCAAAAATATAATTTTCACCGCAAAATTAAAAAAACTTTAAATATTATTATGAAAATCAATTCTTTTTTTTATCTTTGCAGATTATTTAGAATAATTCTTACGTTTTATGAAGAACGCATATCGCGAATATAAGTTTTTGAATCTCACCAACATAGCAGATGAGGTTCGCAAGTATTGGGAAGATAACGATATCTTCAACAAGAGTTTGGAGAATACCAAGAACGGCACAGCGTATGTTTTTTATGAAGGTCCACCGTCAGCAAACGGCATGCCGGGCATCCATCACGTGATGGCTCGTACCATTAAGGACACCTTCTGCCGTTTTCAGACTTTAAAGGGAAAATATGTGAGCCGCAAGGCAGGATGGGACACCCACGGACTGCCAGTGGAGCTTGGCGTTGAGAAGAAACTCGGCATCACGAAGGAAGATATCGGCAAGAAGATCAGCGTGGATGAGTACAACAAAGCTTGCCGCGAGGAAGTGATGAAATACAAAGACCGCTGGGACGACCTCACCCGTCAGATGGGCTACTGGGTTGACCTTAGCAATCCGTATATCACCTTCACAAACGAGTATATCGAGACTTTGTGGTTCTTGCTTAAAGACTTGTATAACAAAGGTTTACTTTACAAAGGATATACCATCCAGCCATATTCACCGGCTGCAGGAACAGGCTTGAGCTCACATGAGTTGAACATGCCGGGCTGCTACCGTGATGTGAAAGACCTCACCTGCGTGGCGATGTTCCGCTTGAAAGCCGAGCAGCGTAAGTTCCAGAAGCTGCCATTTGGCGTTGATGTGAACTTCCACGATGTGCAGATTGTGGCTTGGACCACAACACCTTGGACATTGCCGTCGAACACAGCATTGGCAGTGGGTCCTGGCATCGAGTATAACCTCGTGAAGACAGTGAACCCGAACAGCGGCGAGCAGATATATATCATCATCGGAAAGCCGTTGATGGCATCATTCTTCCCTGCTGAGGCTGAAAAACCGGCATTTGAAGACTGGAAAGTCGGTGATAAGAAACTCCCATACGAAGTTTTGGGCACCTGCAAAGGTAAAGAACTCGCTGGTTTGGACTACGAGCCGCTCATCCCATGGGTGAAACCTGACGGCGACGGATTCCGCGTGATTCCTGGCGACTATGTCACAACAGAAGACGGTACAGGTATCGTCCACATCGCTCCTACTTTCGGTGCTGACGATAACAGAGTGGCAAAGCAGACCAACATCCCGCCACTGCATCTCATCGACAAAGATGGCAAAGCACAGCCGATGGTTGACAAGACAGGTAAGTTCTTCCTCCTCGAAGACCTTGACCCTGAATGGGTTAAGACACATGTCGACGCTGAGGAATATGCAAAATACGCAGGCAAGTTCGTGAAAAACGCCTATGACGCGACAAAGACCGACAAAGACATGTCGTTGGATGTCGAGATCGTCATCATGCTGAAGGAACAAGGCAAGCTCTTCAAGAGTGAGAAACACACCCACAACTATCCGCACTGCTGGCGTACAGACAAACCTGTCCTCTACTACCCTCTCGACAGCTGGTTTATCAAGACAACAGCGTTGAAAGACAGAATGATTGAGCTCAACAAGACCATCAACTGGAAGCCTGAAGCAACAGGAAGCGGTCGTTTCGGCAACTGGCTCGAGAATCTCGTCGACTGGAACCTCTCACGTTCACGTTATTGGGGCACTCCACTTCCAATCTGGAGAACAGAAGACGGCAACGAAGAGATCTGTATCGGCAGCGTGGCACAGCTTCGCGAAGAGATTGAGAAGTCTGTCAAGGCAGGATTTATGAAGGAAAATCCTTACAAATCAGAGGATTACACCAAGTTCGACCTGCACAGACCATATATCGACAGTGTGGTTTTGGTTTCAAAATCAGGAAAGAAGATGTTCCGTGAGCCAGACCTCATCGACGTGTGGTTTGACTCAGGCGCAATGCCTTACGCACAGATTCATTACATGGGCAAGCCTGGTCAGCTCAATGACAAGACCTTCCCTGCCGACTTCATCGCAGAAGGCGTTGACCAGACAAGAGGTTGGTTCTTCACCTTGCATGCAATCGCTACAATGTGCTTCGACTCGGTGGCATATAAGAACGTGATTTCCAACGGTTTGGTGCTCGACAAGAACGGCAACAAGATGTCGAAACGTCTTGGCAATGCTGTCGACCCATTCGGAGCCATCACCAAATACGGAGCCGACGCAGTGAGATGGTACATGATGACCAACTCGCAGCCTTGGGACAACCTGAAATTCGACGAAGACGGAGTGGACGACGTGCGCCGCAAGTTCTTCGGAACATTATACAACACTTACGCATTCTTCGCACTCTACGCCAACATCGACGGATTTGAGTACAAAGAAGCCGACATTCCGTTTGAGAAACGTCCGGAAATCGACAGATGGATTCTTTCGGAACTCAACTCACTCATCATCGAGGTTGAGAAAGACTACGAGAGTTACGAGCCAACAAAGGCTGGCAGAGCCATCGGTAACTTCGTCGACGCTCACTTGAGCAACTGGTACGTGCGCTTGTCACGCCGCCGTTTCTGGAAGAGCAACGGCTCAGACGACAAGACCTCGGCATATCAGACATTGTACACATGTCTCGACACTTTGGCACGCCTGATCTCGCCTATCGCGCCGTTCTTCAGCGAGCAGCTCTACCGCGACCTCAACGCCGTGACACATCGCGACAGCGCAGAATCAGTACATCTCACTAAGTTCCCGAAGGCAAACGAGAAATTCATCGACAAGAAGCTCGAGGAGCGCATGGAGATGGCTCAGCTCGTCGCATCAATGGTGCTTTCACTCAGAAAGAAAGCCAACATCCGCGTGCGTCAGCCATTGTCAAGAATCATGATTCCGGTGCTGAGCGACGAGATGAAGCAGCAGCTTGAAAAGGTCGAAGGCCTCATCCTTTCGGAAGTCAATGTGAAGAAAGTGGAATATCTCACTGGCGAGCTCAACATCTTGGTGAAGAAAGTCAGACCGAACTTCGCTTCGTTGAAGACACGTTACGCCAAGCTAATGGGACAGCTCACGAAGTATTTCAACACCATGAGCCAGGAAGACATCCGCAACTTCGAGAAGAACGGCGGAGCCAACATCACCGTTGAAGGTCAGGAAGTGAACCTGATTCTTGAGGATGCGCTTATCACCACGGAGGATATCCCGGGTTGGACAGTGACCACACAGGACAACATGACCGTCGCCCTCGACATCACCATCTCGCAGGAGCTGTTTGAGGAAGGTCTCGCAAGAGAAATCATCAACAGAGTGCAGAACATGAGAAAAGACGGCGGCTTCGAGGTCACCGACAAGATTATCTTGACGATTGAGAAGAACGCCGACATCATGAAGCCGGTGGAGCGTTTCGGAGAATACATCTGCTCTGAGACCTTGGCGACACTCGAGATGGTCGACAAGCTCGAAGGCGTCGAAGCACAAGAACTTGTGGACAAGATCTCAGTGAAATTAAGTATTAAGAAAGCATAACAAATTATTACGATATGGAAGAAACAGTCAACACATCAGAAAAGACCAGATATTCTGACGAAGAACTGGCTGAATTCAAGGAATTGATACTGGACCGTTTGGCTCAGGCTCGCAAGGACCTTGCATTATTACAGGAAAACGTTGCCAGTGGCAGCGATTCTGACGACACAGCACCTACATTCAAGATTTTGGAAGAAGGCGCAGCTGTCTTATCGAAAGAAGAAAACAGCGCATTGGCTGTCCGTCAGGCAAAATATATCAAGAATCTCGAGAATGCTTTGATTCGCATTGAGAACAAGACTTACGGCATCTGCCGTGTGACAGGCAAGCTCATCCCTAAGGAGCGTCTGCGCGCTGTGCCGCATGCCACTCTCAGCGTAGAGGCAAAGATGAATCAGAATAAGAAGAAATGAAAAAACCGCTGATTGTCATCTTTTTGGTTCTTCTGCTTGACCAGATTTCAAAGATTTTGGTCAAGACGACAATGGCAATCGGTGAAGCCATACCTGTTTTCGGGAAATGGTTTTATATTCTGTTCATCGAGAACAACGGCATGGCGTTCGGATGGGAGATTTCCGGAGCAGAGTGGGGAAAGATATTCCTCAGCCTCTTCCGCATCGTGGCGGTGGTGTTCATGTTCTGGCTGCTCTTTAGATTAGTGAAGAAAGGTGTGAAGTTCGGCCCATTGTTCGGCATCTCGCTCATCATCGCTGGGGCTTTGGGCAACATCATCGACGGCATGTTTTACGGCCTGATATTCGACTATGCGGGCTTCATGCAGGGAAGAGTTGTTGACATGCTTTATTTCCCGCTTTTCACCTTTCCGGAATGGGTGCCGTGGTTCGGAGGAGAGATATTTTTCAGTCCGGTGTTCAATATCGCCGACAGCGCTATAACCATCGGGATTTTTTACCTGATAATATTCCAATGGGGATTTATCAAAAATTTTGAATCAATCATAGGAGTTGAAAAACATAATGGAGAAAGAGATTAAAGGTCATATTGTGCAGATCATCGGACCTGTCATTGACGTAGCTTTTGAAGATGAGAAGCATCTGCCAAACCTGTTGGATGCGCTTGTAATCACACGTGACAACGGCAAACAGCTCATCACCGAGGTGCAGCAGGACATCGGAGAGAATACGATGAGAACCATCGCTATGGACTCGACCGACGGATTGCGCCGTGGTATGGAGGTGCGCAGCCTTGGACACCCTATCACCATGCCTACCGGCGATCAGGTGAAAGGACGTCTGTTTAACGTCATTGGCGACAGCATTGACGGTTTGAAACCGATGAAAGAAAGCAAGCGTAACAGCATCCACCGCGACCCTCCAAAGTTTGAGAACCTCTCGACAAAACAAGAGATTCTGTTCACAGGTATCAAGGTCATCGACTTGATCGAGCCTTACGCAAAAGGTGGTAAGATCGGTTTGTTTGGTGGCGCTGGTGTCGGTAAGACCGTGCTCATCATGGAGCTCATCAACAACATAGCAAAGCTGTATTCTGGTATGACAGTGTTTGCTGGCGTTGGCGAGCGTACCCGTGAGGGCAACGACCTTCTCCGTGATATGATTGAGGCAGGCGTTATCAAATATGGAAAAGAATTCCAGGAAGAAATGGCAAAAGGCAACTGGCCACTCGATAAAGTCGACTATGAAGAACTCGGCAAATCGCAGGCTACGCTGGTGTTCGGACAGATGAACGAGCCACCTGGAGCACGTGCGAGAGTGGCATTATCAGGTCTTTCGATGGCTGAATATTTCCGTGACGGCGACGGTGAGACAGCAGGACGTGACATCATGTTCTTCATCGATAACATCTTCCGTTTCACCCAGGCAGGTTCCGAGGTGTCAGCACTTTTGGGACGTATGCCTTCAGCTGTGGGTTATCAGCCTACACTGGCATCGGAGATGGGTTTGATGCAGGAACGTATCACTTCAACAAAGAGCGGTTCCATCACCTCAGTGCAGGCTGTCTATGTGCCTGCTGACGACTTGACAGACCCGGCACCTGCAACGACATTCGCCCACTTGGATGCAACGACCGTGTTGAGCCGTAAGATCTCTGAGTTAGGTATCTACCCTGCCGTTGACCCATTGGATTCAACATCAAGAATTCTGACCCCTGATATCGTCGGTGAGGAGCATTACAACACCGCTCAGCGCGTGAAGAACATCCTCCAGCGATACAAGGAGTTGCAAGATATCATCGCCATCCTCGGTATGGACGAGCTTTCTGAAGAAGATAAACTCATCGTCAGCAGAGCACGCCGTGTGCAGCGTTTCCTCTCGCAGCCGTTCACCGTGGCTGAGCAGTTCACCGGTTTGAAAGGCGCCACCGTCAAAATTGAAGACACCATCAAGGGCTTCAACATGATTATGGACGGTGAAGTCGACCAGTATCCGGAGGCAGCGTTCAACCTCGTGGGAACCATTGAGGAAGCCATCGAGAAAGGTAAGAAGATGTTGGAAGAAAGCAAGGAGTAAGCCATGAAACTTGAGATAACATCTCCCGACAAGCAGATTTTCAGCGGCGATGCTGACCTGGTGCAGCTGCCAGGCAGCGACGGCTTGTTTGAGATTTTGCACAACCACGCCCCGATGATTGCCGCATTAGGAAAAGGTAAGATCAAAGTGCAGGATCAAGAAGGAAAACTGCAGTTTTTCGAAATCCGTGGCGGTGTTTGCGAGGTGAGGGAAAATAAGATAACAGTGTTGGCAGAATGAGAAAAATAAGATTTTCATTAGTGGTCATTATGCTGTTTATCAGCGTGTTAGCATTTGCTCAAGAAGAAAAAAAGTTCGATTGGGTTCCGAAGGTCTCCGGCTTCGCACAATTTCGTTTCGATGCGAACTTCGACAATGATTTCAAACTGATGAACGACTCGTTTCGTTTCCATCGTGTTTGCCTGAGTCTTTCGGGTAATCTGACCGAGAAACTCTCTTGGGTGATAAGCGGCGATTTCGTGAGGCAACCCATGCTGGTAAACGCAATCGTCAAATATGATTTCTGCGATGCTTTTGCTATACAGGCAGGACAGTTCAAGACGCCCTTCACCATCGAAAACGATATGAATCCGGCATTCGGCTGCGAGATTTTCGACTATGGCTCAGCCATCAAAGAGCTTGTGGGATATGAATACAGCTATATCTCCCCTCTCGGTGCTCTCGGTTGCGATATAGGTGTGATGGCAAGCGGAAAACTGGAGAACAATGTCATTGAATATAAAGCCGGTATCTTTAACGGCAACAGCATAAATAATATTGACAACAACAATAATAAGATTTTCGTCGGCCGTCTGGATTTCCATCCGATAAAAAGTCTGACATTCTCAGGTTCAATTCGTAACGGCAACTACTATTGCGACACCATTAATAAAGGTGTGTTCAACCGTTGGAGTATTGGCGCCCAGTTCAAAAACGACAGATTAGTCGTCCGCTCGGAATACATCGGAGCTGAAACAGGAAAAGAGGTTCAATATCCATCACATGTTTATCAGACAACAACCGTAAATGAGCATGTGAAAAACTACAGTTTTTACGCAGTGGCCGGATATTGGTTCAAAATCTGCAAAGGCAAACAGAAAATCATGCCTGTTGTGCGTTACGACCGTGTTGGTGAAGGCAAAGCTTTTAATGAAGATGCTGTAAGCTATTATACCGCCGGTATTTATTATTTGCCGATACCACAATTCAATTTCAAGCTCGACTATCAATATATAAATTGGAATAACAGCAAGGAAGATCACCATATCGTAGCAATTTTAAACTACAGATTTTAATAGTGTTTTCATGGAAAGTTCTCCTGCGGGAGAAAAGTTTTTCATAAATAGTAAAAGCTTTTACTTTTTTTGTATCTTTGCACCGAAAAACGAATAGAAATATTAAATAAATCATTAAAAAATGAAAAAAACAAAATTTACATTATTGGCTATCATGCTGATATTCAGCGGATTAGCATTTGCACAAGAGGATGTTGACAGGACTCCGAAGATTTCAGGATTTGTACAGGGAATGTATGAGGCTGATTTCAACAGTGACTTTGACCTCACAACAAGCACATTCAGGATGCGCCGTGTACGTATGTCGATTGACGGCAAGCTCACCGACAAGTTGTCGTACAAGATTCAGGGAGACTTCCTCAATTCTCCAATGCTTGTTGACGCATATTTAAAATACACTTTCTGTGACGCTTTGTCGATTCAGGCAGGTCAATTTAAGATTCCGTTCACGATGGAAACAGCCATAAACCCTGTCAACCTTGAGTTTTACGACTATGGAGAGGTCATAACCAAGCTTGTGGGATACAACGATGTTTGCGGTGTTGGCAAACTTGGTCGTGACATCGGTGTCATGGCATCGGGCAAGCTCTTCAAAGTGGAGACCAACGGCAAGGGCTTCCATCTCTTAGAGTATTCTGTCGGCGTGTTCAACGGCAACGGCACCAACGTGGTTGACAACAACAACCGCAAGGACATTGCGGGTCGCATCGAGTTCCATCCATGGCTCAAGGAGCTCACCCTCACCGGTTCCATCTACAACGGAGAGTTCCTCAACACCAACAACGACACCCACGGTGCTCGCAATCGTTACAGCGGCGGTTTACAGTTTAAAAACGAGTCATTTGTCGTCCGTTCAGAGTTTGTGGCAGGCGAGACAGGTGTCAACGACACCATCAGCAACTACAACAGCAACGGTCTCTATGCCGTGGCAGGATACAACTTCAAATTAGGCAAAGAGAAGTCTCAAGTCCTCATGCCGGTGTTGCGTTATGACCGTTTCAACGGCGACACCGACATCGACAAGGGCGCCAAGGACACCTACAGCGTCGGCATCAGCTACTGGCCATGGAAGTTCCTCAACATGAAGCTTGATTACAGCTATATCAAGCCTGAAGCAGGTAAAGAATCACACCGCATTGTTGCGATGATAAATTATAAATTCTAAATTTAAAAATTTAAGATTATGGCAAAGAATGATCTTTTGAAAAAAGAAGACTGGTTGGCGGTGTGGATTGGATTTATCATCATCGCAATCGGTTGTTTGTCGGTTTTGACCGGCTGGTTTGACTTCTCGGCAATGAAATTCAGCACATGGGTCATTGGAGAAGAAGGTGTGAAGAAAGCTGTGCCGCTCGCTGAACAGTTCGGACAGTGGATTTTCTGGCGCAAGCTCATCGTGACGGTTCTCGCACTCGGCATATTATTTACAATAGGTATCAAACTTCAGGGCGAAAGTGTTAAGAAATTCGTCCCGGCTTTCATCGTGCTGTTTATAATTGCTATTTTCGTGCGTTTTGTGAGCGCGGAGTTCACCTT
Organism: uncultured Bacteroidales bacterium; assembly: GCA_905234275.1. Lineage (GTDB taxonomy): Bacteria > Bacteroidota > Bacteroidia > Bacteroidales > F082 > Limimorpha. The sequence continues at coordinate 246,310 of CAJOHD010000003.1, forward strand.
GAACCGCTACCTCGAGTGGGCATTCTGGGCATTGCTCATCGGATTGTTGATTTCCAACACCGTCGGCACGCCTGAATGGCTGAAACCAGCAATCAGGACTGAGTTTTACATCAAGACCGGTTTGGTCATCATGGGATTCTCGGTGTTGTTCAGCAACATCTATAAATTTGCCGGTTACGGTCTCGGCATCGCGTGGATTGTGACACCTATCGTCATCATCTTCATGTGGTGGTTTGGCACCAAGGTGTTGAAAATCGGCAACAAGCCGTTGGTTATCACTTTGGCATCAGCCACTTCGGTGTGCGGAACATCGGCCGCCATTGCCACAGGAGCCGCTGCAAAGGCAAAGAAAGAAGACCTCTCGCTGGCAATCTCCATTTCTATCATCTTCACCATTTTGATGATGGTGTTTGAGCCTATGATCATCCGTTGGGCAGGCATGAACCAGATGATGGGCGGTGCGCTCATCGGTGGCACTGTCGACTCGACAGGCGCTGTGGTTTTGGCAGGTAACGCCCTCGGACCTGAGGCAGAGCAGGTGGCATCGATGGTCAAGATGATTCAGAACATCCTCATCGGATTCATCGCCTTCTTCGTGGCGGTATTCTTCGCTTTGAAAGTCGATAAGACTGGCGACAAGAACGTTGGCGCAGGCGAGATCTGGAACCGTTTCCCGAAGTTCATCATCGGTTTCTTTGTGGCATCGCTGGTGGCATCGTTCATCATTCTTCCGCTCACTGACGGCGCCACCGTGAGCGCCATCAACAAGGGCGTCCTCGACCAATACAAGAACTGGGCCTTCGTTTTGGCATTCACCAGCATCGGATTGGACACCAACTTCAAGACTCTCTTCAAGCAGATGCAGGATGGCAAGGTATTGTGGCTGTACATCGTCGGACAGCTGTTCAACATCGCTTTGACGTTGTTCGCCGTATGGTTCCTGCTCTCAGGTGTGGTGTTCGATATCCCGAATCTCGATTTGTTTAAATAATGGACAAAAAACACATAATTTTCAAGGTGATTACCATCGTTGTGGTGGTAATCACTTTGGTTTTGGCGGTTTATATCATGGTGAACCGCAAGGGCGTAGTCGAAGACTACGACTTCGGCGCGGGTGCTTATTATTACGCTGACATCCCGACGGAGCAGTACACTGAGATTGTCAACGAGAGCGCTTACCAGCCCACGACACCGAAGTGGGTTTACTATGTTTTGTTCTTTGCCTGGGGCTGGTTGATGTGGCGTTTGTGGCTCTGGGTTGAAAGCCGCAATGAAGGTCGCAAAAAATAATTTTTCAAAAAACGTTGGAATATTGAAAAAAGTTGTATTTTTGCAGTCCCAAAGACAAGGTATCATGGCCGAGTGGCTAGGCGAAGGTCTGCAAAACCTTTTACGGCGGTTCGATTCCGTCTGGTACCTCAAAAAAAGCACTGACTAAGATAGTCAGTGCTTTTTGTTTCTTTTCACTGTATATCCTACGCCGAGGGCTGTGAGGATAAGTAAGCCGCAGCCTAATGGTGCTTGGTCGTCGAAAGCGTTGCCGTGCATTGCGGGAAGGTTGAAGATGACACCGTTGTCATCATAGCGCTCCAATTCGTTGTCGTCCCAAGTGACGAAGGCATCGAATTGAGCGTTAGCGCACAATCCCATTGTCATCAAAATCGCTATTGTTATGAATATCTTTTTCATGGTATTTTCCTCCTATTTTTATTTAATGACAATTTTCTGTGATTTTCCATTTAATCTCAAAATATAAATCCCAGATTGCGATGGTTTGTTAATCGTTTCAACGCCGTTGATGTGCTGGTTCATCACCATTCGCCCTATCACGTCGAATATCTGCAGCTCGCCGTCACCGCTGACGATGATGTCGTCGCCATTCTGATAGGCGAAGATGTCGTTGCCTTCGTTTTCAACGTTTTTAAACACGATTTTAAACCTTGCCCTTCTGTCGGACGGTTTGCCGATGAAGGTGTAGCTGTTTTCAACACCCAAATCGATGTCTACGTTTGCCAACAAATCAATCAGGTGGACGCCCTGTAGAGACGCACGGCCGTGCGTCTCTGGAGACGTTTCAGGAAACGTCTCTACAACGGTAATTGTATATGTCCCAACCTCCTTCGTCTTGAAATGCACTGGCACCTCGCCCTGCCTGTTGCTGAACGCGATGGCGTAATCCTCGTTGCCTTGCGGGATATACAGTTTCGCATGTTCTTCGTTGAAGATGAACTTCTCCAGTTGTGTGCCCTCGTCGAAGCTCACGATGGCCTTGTCGTGGAAGTCCTCGCCTCGGGTGCCGCCTTTCGTCAGTGTAAGCTCAAGGCTGCCCTTGCTCTCGGGTTGGTCGCCCGATTTCGCCCCCGATCTTGTGAACGTGACCGTCTGGTTTGGACCTGTGGCTCTCACCAGCACGCCTCGGCATTTGGGGATGCCCGTCGAGGTGTTGGTCACTGCCTCGATGTCGGTGCCCACCGCATTCATTTTGTAATACGACTTGTTGGAATAAGCCATCACCGGGAACGGGTTGCCCACCAGGTTCCAGCCTCGCGTGTCGGCATGAGGCGAATTGTTGCTGTAAACGAGGTTCACCGTTTTAGATGCATCGTTGTTCATCGCGCCTGCGAAATACAACGTCACGTTGTTCGTGTTGGCATAGAGGTAACCCTTGCCGTTTTCCAATACGAAGCTGCCGGTGTGTGCCTTGTAGTTCTCCCATTCCGCCGCCGCGCTCTGGTTGAAACGGTATAGGTCGTAGTTGCTCGCAGTGCTCGACATGAGGTTGCCGACTGATTCAGGGCCAAGGTTTCCAACAACCGGCGAAGCTATGAATATCCAATTGCCGTTTGTTGCGATTGTGCCATAGCCTGTAACGTTTTGTGTGACAGCCGGCTCGATACTGATGTCGTCAACGTACATGATATGACCGCCAACCCATTTGATGGCGACATATTTGGTTCCCTCTGGAACAATGGCTGGATAACGCCTATATTCGTGACTGCTCACAATCATATTGCTCCAGGTGAAAGCACTTGGGTCTTTGGTTGTAGTGGAGTAACCTACTTGGAAACCTGCTGTATAGCTGTAGGTTTCATCCGAACGGTTTATGCAATAGAAAGAAAACAACATGTCGCTGTTGCTTTCCAATAGAGGGGAAATTAGGTATTGAAAGTCGTCGGTTTCAAAACCAAATCTGAAACCGCTATGACCACCGTGTACGTAGTCTCCAGTATATAATCCTGTATTTTGATTATCAGTCACAGCACGCCAACCTCCCATGCCGTCTTCGAAACCTTGATAAATAGGAGGAGTTTCAGTATCACCTTCAGTAATAAATGTGGTGTAAACATAATTGCTGGCATTGTTTCCTCCGTATAGTGCCTTAACCCTAAAATCGTAGGTGGTGCTGCTTGGCAGGTTGTTTAACGTGACAGAGGTGCTGGTTGTCGTTATCTCATCCGACCAATTGACATCGGTTTGCTTTTTGTATTGGTATTTAAAGCCAGTGACTTGGTTATTGGGTTTTGTCCATGTCATAGTGGCACTATGGGTGGTCAAACTGCTTGCAACGATGTCGGTTGGTTTCGCGTATGTTGAATTCTCTTCAAAAGAGAAATCGTCAATATATAGCCTACGTATTACAGCAGAACTGCTATTGTTGAATTTAATGGCAATACACCTGGTGCCTGTCGGGAAATTCTCATCGTGCTTAATCCATGTTTGATAGCTGTTACTAAGCTTAATTTCAGTAACCCAGGTGAAGTCTTGTTCGGGGTTACAGCCACCGAGAGAGTAACCAACGAAAAAACTGCCACCGGTTTGTGAACTGACATAGTAATAGAATGACATGTTTATAGGGTCTCCTGAAAAATGAGGAGCAATAAGATATTGTGCGCCTTGTGCTGTTGAAGAATAGTTTATAAATCTGTATCCATAATTACCGCTATGACCGGCGTATTCATTAATTCCTGAATCAATTGAAGAGTTGGTCACCTTGATGTTCCACTCGGTCCATCCGTCAATACCATTCTCAAAACCGTACTCGTATGGCAATGGTGTTGCGGCAGTGAATGACATGTTGGTATATATGCTTTCATTATTGCCGTAAAGTGCCTTAACGCGGAATTGATACGTTGTTAAGCAGGTCAAATTGTTGAGGGTCACCGAAGTGGTGTTGGAGCCCACCGTTACTGCGGTCGACCAATTGGAATCACTTTTCTTCTTGTATTGATAGGTATAACCTGTGATGGTTGAATTGGTTTCGGGAGCTTCCCAACTCACCGTAGCGCTATGGTCGGTTATGTTGCTTGCAGCAAGGTTGACTGGAGTTGGCTCATAACTAGCCGTGATGCAGATATCATCCACATGCAATTTTGCAAAAACAGAGTACCCATATTGGTTTTTTTTGACGGCAATGTATTTTGTGCCTTTAGGTACGAAAAATTCATAAAGAGTATAGGTTGCTGGTGGGGTAATCGTATTGCTCCAGATGAAGTCGTCGAGTTCTTCCGTTTGTGAATAGCCTAATTGATAAGACACAGGATAATCTGAATAGTAATTTTGAGCATAAAAAGATATAGTCATTGCAGACCTGTCGTCAAGCTCCGGGGATATCAAGTATTCATTACGATAATCTTGCATACTCATATAATAAGAACCGGAATGAGCAGTTGGTTTATAACATCTTATATCACTCATATAACTTGTTTTAGTCCAGCCTTCCGCTGCCAGATCGTTGTTCTCGAAGCCGTAGGAGTAAGGGAGTCTTTTGCCGCTAAAATATAAATAATAGGTGAGACCGTCGGCTGCCGTCACAGGTAAATCCCATGAACCTTCTATCAAGGTGGGGCTTACTGCAACGCCTTCAGCTCCTTGAATGACATTGTCGCTGGTAACCGTTGGAGCAAAATCTAGGAGATAATAGATGTCGTTGGCGGAGACCTGGACTGTCTTGACGCTGTTTTTGCAGGCGATGGGGTGGTACAAGCCTCCCGATGCGGGCGAGAACGAGCCCTTGAACAGGCAGTTGTTCAAGTTGAGCGTCATGGCGTCGCACCAGCCGAGGAGACCGCCTGCATAGTCGGTGAAGCCGCTGATGGTGCCGGCATAATTGCTGTTGAGAAGATTGAGCGTGCTGGTGCCGCCGTTGCCCACTACGCCGCCGCCATAGCCTGTGGCATTGACGTTGGTGAACACGGTGCAGTTGTTGATGGTGTTGGTGCCGTTGCATAATCCCGCCAAGCCGCTGGCACAATACGCCGATGACGTTACTGTACCTTGTACGGTGGGGTTCTTAATCGTAGCCCCGTTGATATAGTGGAACGGTGCCGTGTACGACTCCGAGCTGCCTATTTGCACTTCTATGAGATGACCGTTGCCGTCGAAGGTGCCGCCGAAAGGAAGGCTGCTGGTGCCAGCCATCGTCGTGACGTTTCCAAAGTTGCTGCTCAGCTGGTAGCATTTGTTTGAACCCTGCGCGTCTTGAATCATCAAGGTGAAATGATTCCAATCGTTATTGTTACTGATGATGTAGGGGTCGTTTGCGGTGCCCTTGCCATGCAATGTAAGAGTGGCGGTGCCAGTGGTGAGGTGCATATAGATGTAGTCGCTGCCGTTTACTCCTTTGTTCAAGTCGTAGCCGTCGCCACTGCCTTCCAAGGGCACTGCGCCGCTTTGGGTATCGTTGAAGCTGATGCCGTTAACGACGCGGCGGTTCGAAAAGTTGTCTCTTGTGTAGTAGAGGTAAATGTATTTGCCGCCAGCGTTGTTGTTGAGGTCGCCGTGGCCATTCACAAAGTCGTCGCTTCCCTGGCAAGGCACGGGGTAATAGGTGCGGTCTCCGTAGGTTTTTGAGCTTTCGTAGGTGTTGCTGATGAAGAAGTCGGTGATGTAATCCCAGTTGAAGTTGTTGGCAGTGCTTTCCTTTTTATAAAGCAAATGAATGTAGTCACTGCTGCTGCCGCATCCGGCGTTCAAGTCCTTGTTGATGGCTATCCATCCTTGCTGTACAAGACTTGCTTGAAGCGCATTGAACTGGTCTTCGTCGTCGTGACCGATGACCATCACTTCTTTAATGTAATCGGTGGCAAACGCCACATTTCCGGTGAAAACATCACCATCAACAGCATGACTGTCATGCTGTTACGCAGTTTATCAAAATATTTCATCTCTTTAAGCCTAAATGGTTAACTTAAGATTTTCAAGGCGCAAAGATAAAGAATTATTAAATATAAAAAATTAATGATTAATTAAATATTATTACATTTTGCGAAATGATCAAAATAATGATTTAGACACTCTATTTGTGGCAACTAGTTTTCCAATAAAAATGGAATAACTCCCATGTAAGTAATACCGTCATCATCCATCCAAGGTTTCGACATCATTTTTTGAATTTTTATACTGCAAAAACAGGTGTCATTTACTACTATTTTTGCAGTGCAAATATATATAACATTTTAATAGTTTGAAATTTTTTCAAAATGACAGGTGGTTTGGAGTCAAATTGCGTGGTACGTCTGATACCTCAAATAAGTACTGATTCTCAATGAGTTAGCACTTTTTAATGCTATTTTCGTCAACTTTTTGGGGGCTAATAGACATTTTGAAGGATAAAAATTTTATCCCATCACCACGTCCAAAACCATCATCAAGATAAAACCTATGGCGAAGCCAATAGTGCTGAGGTTGCTATGTTCACCGGACGAGGCTTAGGGAATAAGTTCTTCGACAACCACGTAGCACATTGCGCCAGCGGCAAATGAGAGCATATAGGGCAAGATAGGGGTGAGCCAATGAGGAACGAACGAGTTTTGCTGTTGCCTTCGGCGCACATCGGCATGGAGATGATGGCGCCTTCGGGGATGTTTTGTATGGCGAAGCCAAGCAACGACTTCTGCAGCCTCGGCGACATGTATTTCTTCATGAAGAAGACAAACGCCGCACCGAGCATGGTGCCGAGAAGTGGTATCAATAGACCTATAGTGATGCCCATTTTATACCTTATTTATTCATCAGCCTGTTTTCGCCCCAAGTATACTGCGGATAAGCCTTCTTGAGGTCGTTAGCTGAGCCTTCGACTCCGCTGCCGCCGCTGGTGGCGAAGACGTTGAGGGTCTTGCCGCTCAGGTCGTGAGCCTCGATGAATGTGTTGACGATGGTCGGGGCGGTGTACCACCAGATTGGGAATCCGATCCACACGACATCGTAATCGGCGATGTTCTCGCAACGGCCTTTGATGGCTGGACGTGACGATTTGTCTTTCATCTCGATGGTCGAGCGGGAGTTTTTGTCGCGCCAGTCGAGGTCGGCGGCGGTATACGGTTGTTCAGGCGTGATCTCATAGAGGTCGGCGTTGAATTCTGTGGCGAGTTTCTGGGCTGCGACCTTGGTGGTGCCGGTGGCCGAGAAGTAAACGATAAGGGTCTTTTTCATTTCTTTGTCCTCCTTTTGTTGTTTGTTTTGTGCGCAGACGCTGAGACTTAACGTCAGCAGTGCCACAATTAATAATGCTATTTTTTTCATGGTATGGTGTTTTATTTCAACATTGTTGCAATTTCAGCATCCATATCCTTCGGTTCCGCCACTGGCGCGAAACGTTTGATGACGCTGCCGTCTTTCGAGATGAGGAATTTGGTGAAGTTCCATAGGATGTCACCCTCTTTCTTCGCGCTCTTGCTGATGCCTTTGAGCATGGTGTGAGTGGCCTTTGCTTTCAGGCCTTTGTATTCCTCTTTAGGAGCTTGCGATTTCAGATATTCGAAGATTGGATGCGCATTTTCGCCGTTGACGTCAATTTTTTTCATCAGCTGGAATGTGACGCCATGGTTGATGCGGCAGAACTCGGCGATTTCCTCGTCGCTGCCCGGTTCCTGATGTGCGAACTGGTCGCATGGGAAGCCGAGGATTACCAAACCTTGTTCTTTATACTTCTGATAAAGGGCTTCCAAGCCGTCGTATTGCGGAGTGAAGCCGCATTTTGAGGCAGTGTTGACAATCATGAGGACTTTGCCACGGTATTGTGCCATGTCCACCTCTTCGCCCTTGTTGTTCAGGGCCTTAAAATCATATATCGTTGCCATAATACAAAACAATTACATCATTTCAATAAATAAGTTTCCAAACCATACCGCGCCCATGTAGGCGAACTGTTTTAATGCTTCTTTTTTAGTCATAATGGTGATAGTTTATATGTTAATAAATTATTGTGTTTGTTATTCTACTTTTTTCAATCCATCGATTAATTTGTCCAACGTGGGAATCATTTTCACAATCTCTTCCGCGTCGCCTGTTTTCAGTGCCACGTCGTTGCTGAGACATTCGGGGATGTGCTTAGCCTGTTCTTGCATGGCTTTGCCCTTTTCGGTCAGTGAGACGATGCGTTGGCGCGAGTCTTCCTTGCCACGGGTGCGGTTTATCAGTCCCGATTTCTCCATGCGCTGAAGCAATGGTGTGACGGTGTTGGTGTCGAGCATCATTTTCTTGGCGATGTCGCAGACGGGCTGTTTGTCCTGTTCCCACAACACTAATAAAACAAGGTATTGCGGGTAAGTGATACCCAGCGGGTCAAGGTAGGGGTGATACACGCCCATCGTGAGCCGCGCCGCCGTGTAGAGCCGGAAGCAAAGTTGATTTTCCAATTTCAGTTGTTCGTATGCCATGTCAATTTTATATCGTTCACGATGCAAAATTACAAAATATTTTTATATCGTGTACGACTTTTTTGATTTTTTTGAAAAAAATCCGCCGCAAGGGGTTAAACTCTTTCGATTTTCAGTAGTCCTTCATAAATCTGTTTGTCCACATCCTTAAACACATTGAAAACCAATTGTTTAATACTGCTATCGTAGTGTGTAGTCAAGTAGTCTTTAATAGTTTGCACGGCGATTTCGGCGGCCAACTGGTTCGGGAAGCGGAACTCGCCCGTGGAAATACAGCAGAAGGCGATGCTTTCAAGACGGTTTTCCTCAGCACAAGCCATGATGCTTCGGTAGCAAGAGGCCAATTGTTCCTTTTGGAACTCTGTAGGGATGCCGTTGGGGATGATAGGTCCAACCGTATGGATAACATACTTGCAGGGCAGATTATAGGCCTTCGTGATTTTAGCATGCCCCGTCGGCTCCTCGTGACCTTGTTGGAGCATCAGTCGGTGGCATTCCTCGCGCAGTTGCACACCGGCTGCAGAATGGATGGCATTGTCGATGCACTTGTGCAAAGGATGGAAGCAGCCTAACATCTGGCTGTTGGCGGCGTTGACGATGACGTCAACCTTTAATCGGGTAATATCCCCTTGCCAGATAGAGACGCACGGCCGTGCGTCTTTACATGAACGGCGTATGTTTGTTAATGTTACCACCCCTTTTTCTTTCAGTTGTTCCTGCAATTCCTCGTCCTGAAAACGCAGAAACTCATCGCTGATAGGTTTGGGCCAACGCACATTGCGCAAGGCGCGAAACAGGTCACGCTTGCCTTGCAAATCCGATGGAATCTCCATCTCGGAATATTGCGGGTCTTCTTTCAAAAGGTATTCTATCAAATAATCCAAACGATTCATCATCAACAATTAAACGATTAAACAATCAACACTTCAACAATTCCTCTAATACTTCTCCAATATCCCCGTCAATCACAATCGACCTGTCCTTGATTTGTTCCACCGTGAACGCCTCGCCAAGGTTGATGGTGGCGTAGGTCGCCTCGGGGTTTTTGTAGGTCATCTGCATAAAAGGCAGTTTGATGATGGTCGGGGTGTTGCTCCCTATGCCGAGGTCCCAATACAGAATCTTACCGTGCTGGTGGCCGTTCACGAAATCGAGGTAACGCTGTGCAGCCTTGTGCCAGCCCTCGTCCTCTACAAAGGTGTCATCGGAACGCAGGTTGACCTTCATTGGACCGCCGCAGACGGGACAATGGGGAACCAATTCGGTCGGGATTTTCATATCGTTTTGCGCCGCAATCATTTCCCTGATGGTTTCCTCATTGTCGTAGGTCTTTTGGTGACAAGGTTTCGAACATTGGAACAGCCCATAGTCGCCTTGGGTGTAGAACAATCGTTGTTTGTCGAAGCCTGCCTTTTGAAATTGGTAATCGACATTGGTGGTGATGACGAAATAGTCCTTGTCCTGTACGAGCTTCAGGAGGTTGTCGTAAACGGGTTTCGGGGCTGGCACGTAGCGGTTGTAGTAGATATGCCGACTCCAGTAGGCCCAATGTTCCTCCTCGGTCGGGAACTGATGGAATCCTGCCGTGTACATGTCGGTGAAACCGTATTTCTCGATAAAATCGGAAAAATACTTTTGGAAGCGTTCGCCATTATAGGTGAAACCTGCGGAGGTGGAGAGGCCTGCGCCTGCACCGATGACGATAGCATCGGCTTCGAGTAAGGCTTTATGTAGTTTTTCTGTTTCCATAAAACGAAAGCAAGTTGCTTTCACAAAACGCGGAAGCAACTTGTTTATTGTTGGTTAGTAAATT